>CAVZFP010000010.1:0-107088 GCA_963774565.1 uncultured Acidobacteriaceae bacterium
GCCGACGCAGTTTCGAACCTCCTCTTCCTGCGCCCGAGAAGGTGTGCTTTCACCACGCAGCCCAGCCTTCCACAAATTCCCGGGCCGCGCCACGGAGATATCGATTTTCCATCGGACAGTCTTGAAAAGTGCACGGCCTGCTCAATGACGCAATAAAGTCGGACGGAACTTCCTCTTGATGAAAATGACCGGATCGATTCAACTGGCTCAGCGGCGCTCTCGGGTTTGAAGTTGCTCATAAGATCATCAAGCCGAACGACCTCTTGAAAAGCCTTATCGATTGAATCCGACGGCATGTTCGAGATGTTGTCATAGGCAGCGATTTCGAAGACCGTGCCCATGGCATACTTCTTTTTGTAAACCAGAACTCTATTGTCTGAGCTGTGCGATGAAGAGCCGAGCGAAGAAGAAGAACAGCAATGCGACCGGCCGCTTATCGGAGCGCATAAACCTCACCGCTCAGGCTCGCCAAATAAATTGTGTGCCCGCCAGTACCGGGACAGATTGCATTGCGCCCGCCAGAGCCAGCTCTCCATACGATTTGCCGGTCCCGTATCCAGCGCAAACGTAGCCCCTGCCTGAATGCAAACAACACCATCGCCAATTACTGGCGGTGCGGTCACCACTTCGCCGACCGTTGTTTTCCACCGCAGCGCCCGGTTTGAGTTTCAAGCGCGTAGAGAAATCCATCCTTGCTACCGAAAACAGCCAGGTCGCTCTGAAACGGCGGGTGAAGAAGCGACGCCCATCCTCGTTTCGTATTTCCAGCGCACTTTCCTGTGTCGCCTTCATCGCATAAACAAAGAAATCTTCTGAGCCGATAAGGACCAGATCGTCGGCTAAGGACGGGGACGAATCGATTCCGTTTCCGGTCGGCGAACTCCACAAGATTTTCCCGGATGAAGCGTCGAGACAATAGACCTTGCCATCCCCGCAGCCGAGATAGAGTTGATGCTCGGCGGCATAGATTGTCGAATAGATCTTCCCGCGAGCTCTGTGTCCAATTTCTGGCCGGTCGCAGCGTCGACCGCATAGACCTGTGCGTCCGCGCTTCCAAAAAACACAACTCCATTCCGAATCACAGGCGATGACCAAACTTCGGCTCCAGTGGCAGCCTCCCACAGCTTCGTTCCTGCCGCCGGTCGAGTGATACACTTTGCCGTCATCGGATCCAAAAAGAACTTGGCCTGCAGACAGCGATGGGGTGGAATGAATCTGACCCGCGGCCTGAAATTTCCAACTTGCAGTGCCCGTGTCGGCACGAATCGCGTGCAGTGTACCCGAAACGGAAGCGACGTACAGAATGCCGTCCCCGAGAACCGGCGCCGAACGCACCGAACTGCCGGCGCGGAACTGCCATACAGCTCGTTCTGGCGGGTGCGCTGGACGCAGCCCCTGCCCTCCGGTGCGGGCGTTATCCTTGAGCAGGGTGGGCCAGTCTCCACCAGTTTTGGAATTATCTGTTTCTCTCGTCATGTCGAATTAGACAGAGAGGATACGATGATCGATTTGCTTTAGGTCTGCGACGCCGAGCCCGAGCTGCCCAGCCGCCGCAACGTGTGCGGGCTGACGATAGAACAAATTCTTCGAAGCATCGTGATGAAATTCATCACTATCCGCGGTGATGCTGTCGGAGTCGTGCTGCCACAATGAAGGCGCGCCTCGCTCCCGACGATTCTTCTCAATTGCCTCGAGTTCGATGATGTCCATCGCCACAGGATCGGTTCCTACCAAAAGAATGCCTGCCTGATCAATAAACTCCTGAACTTGAGTAAGGGGACCTCCATGCCAGACCTGCCGCATGCCGTCCATGATGTGCAGCACAGATTTCGACCGTAACGGTTCGACGGTGCACATCAATCCGATCAAAGGGTTGGTGAAGGAATGCGGTGCACGATGCGTACGCGCCACATTGTTGAACGTGCCGTAAGCGAGATTCTTCAGGGCTCCGGTAACACCGGAAGCCGAGTGGTCTTTCATCGTCGGCACATTGATGATCTTCGTTACTTCGTGAACTACAATGCTCGCCATATAGGAGCGGGTTTCCCACTCTCCAAAAAAGTTCGCGTCACAATAGACATTCGAGTCATAGCCGCCGCCGCTCGAAAAAGCTTCCTGGATACCGACAATTCGAACTCCGGCAGGCAGCAAGGCTTGATAGCTTCCGAGGTCAATTTCGTAGGAATACCGATCGTATACAACGATGTTCTTTGCAGGAACTCCGAGCGCCTGAACGGAGCTGATGATCTCGCGTACGATCTCGGGGGATGAACAACAAGCTGGCGCTCCCGATGGATTGATCTTGATTCCGACGACATCGCTCGGCTCGAATAAACTTGGCCCATGCGTCCCGCGCGGAACTCTCACCTGTCAGTTCCTTCATTGCGCGCTCGAGCATTCGACTCACGATGGGCTGGGAAACGCGGTTACTAACGATCGCTTTCGCCTCGCGGATCTCGACGACACGCGCCGGATACAGTCCCGGCATGCCCAGCGGCGAGGGTTTGAAGTCGGTAAGCCCGTGGAGTTCGATGGGCGGAGCTCAGCAACTGGAGCCGAATCTGCACGGATCAAGGGATCCAGCCCCTGCACCAATAACGAAGCGCTCCCAATACAACCCGCCTTGACGAAAGTACGGCGATCCATACGAGGGCCCCTGATATAAAATCTATTTTCTTGTCGATGAAGCGAAGACCGCGATCAGATTACGCTTGCGCCAATCTTCTTACAACCCGTTTGACCTGATGCTCCAAGGAATGATGACAATCTCATTCGCACTGGATACACTTTCGCTTCTACCAAGAACACGAGGCCCCCATGCAGAGCTGGATAAAAATGTTTCCCGCAGTCATCGTGGTAGTCGCAATCGCCTTCGTATTTCCTGTCGTAGTTTCTGCGCAATCCCCTCACTACGATCTGCTGCTAAAGGGCGGTCATGTAATTGACCCGGCCAATCACATTGACGACGCGCGAGATGTCGCTGTCTCCCAAGGAAAAATTGCTGCCGTGGAAAAAAACATCCCGCTGAACTGGCGGGCAAGGTTGTGGACGTATCCAAGCTCTATGTCACGCCTGGACTCATCGACATTCATTACCACGTGGGCCATGGCGGCGCACCACTGAACTGGTTCGCGCCGGAAGCCCGCGCGCATGCGTTGCCCCTGGGAATTCCGGCTGATCTGGCATTGCAATCGGGCGTGACGACAATCGTGGACGCGGGCACCGCGGGTGCTGAGACATTTCTCATGGAGAAGGAAGAAGTCATCGACCGCGCCAAAGTCCGAGTCCTGGCCTTTCTGAATATCGTCGCGAACGGCATGAGCGGTGGGCTCGAGCAGAGCCTGGATCAAATGGACTCGAAGCTTTGCGCCGCCACGATCAAACGATATCCCGACCTCATTGTGGGAGTAAAAACTGCCCACTACTGGACGAAGGAACCCTGGGATGCGGAACACGTGCCTTGGGGTGCGGTTGACCGTGCGATCGAATGCGCCACGCTGGCGAATGTTCCCGTCATGTACGATTTCTGGCCGCGACCGGAGAGAACTTACGAAGATTTGATTCTCAAAAAAATGCGGCCGGGCGACATTCACACTCACGTATTCGCTCAACAATTTCCGATTATTCTTCCCGACGGAAAACTCAATCCCGCCCTCGCGGAGGCCCATGCCCGCGGCGTCATTTTTGATGTCGGGCATGGAAGCGGCAGTTTCTGGTTTCGTAATGCGGTCCCAGCCGAGAAACAGGGATTTGTTCCAGATTCCGATCTCTACCGATTTGCATACGGGCAATTACACGACCGTCAGCATGAACAACGTCATGTCCAAATTCTTGGCAATGGGTGTTCCCCTTGACGATGTCATTCGCCGCTCCACGGTGAATCCGGCAAGCGAGATTCACAGACCGGAACTGGGTACGCTGTCGGTAGGCAAAGATGCTGATATTGCGGTTCTAGAACTCATGAAGGGTCGTTTCGGCTACATCGATTGCGGCGTCGCCAAAATGGATGCCAATGTACGACTGATGGCCCGCATGACGATCCGTGCAGGACGCATTTCTTACGATCCTTCCGGCCTCAGCATGGTCGAGTGGGAAAAAGCGCGTCCGCAGTATTTCACGACTCCGGATCGCGGGGAGTCTGTGCCGGCCAGAGCCGACGATTTTCCGCGGGACTGAACTCGGTCAGCAGTCGTTGCTTTCGAAAGGGGGGACGAATCATGCCACAGATGAGTCGGAGAAGACTTCTGCGAGACGGAGCGCAGGCGGTTCTCGCGGGCGGCGTAGCGCTTTCTGGAATCTCCAATCTGGAGGCTCAGGAATCAGCGAAAACGGCGCCCAAAGTCGTGGACTATTACCAGAAGCTGGGGGTAACTCCGTTTATCAACGCGGCCGGCACCTATACAGTACTTTCGGCCTCGTCAATGCCAGACGAAGTACGGGCGGCGGTGGAACTCGCAGCGAAACGGCCGGTAAATCTCAATGAGCTTCTCGATGCATCAGGAGTGTATCTGGCCAAGAAACTTCGCTGTGAAGCGGCTCTCGTCACCTCCGGCGCTGCCGCGGCACTCGCGGTAGGAACAGCTGCATGCATCACCATGGGAAACGATCAAGCCATTCTGGATATTCCAACGGATATGTCTCAACTCAAGAATGAAGTGATCGTTCAGAAATCTCATCGCTACGGGTATGACCACGCTCTCCGTAACTGCGGCATTCTCTTTGTGGAGGTGGAAACTCTCGAGCAATACGAGCAGGCATTCAACGAACGTACAGTCATGGCCCACTTTTTCAATGCGGGTCCGGGGAAGATCAGCCGCGAAGACTGGGTGCGAGTGGCGCACAAACATGGAGTGCCTTGTTTCAACGACGCTGCGGCGGACGTGCCACCGATTTCCAACCTATGGAAATACACCGAGATGGGATTCGACTTGGTGACGTTCTCCGGAGGAAAGGGACTTCGCGGACCGCAGTGCACCGGCTTGCTATTGGGAAGAAAGGATCTAATCGACGCAGCCAGGAAAAATAATTCCCCGAACTCCAACACGATCGGGCGCGGAATGAAGGTTGCGAAAGAGGAAATCGTAGGTCTGGTCGCTGCCGTGGACTGGTTCCTCAAACAGGATGATGCCGCGATTGAAGCACAATGCCGGCAGAGGGCTGATCGTATCGCCAAACACTTGAGCGGGATTCCAACGGTCCAGACTCAGATCTTTGTTCCTGAAATTGCCAACCATGTTCCGCACTTGCTCATCACTTACGACCAGAGCCGAATCAAGATCTCGGGCGCTGAGGTCATGCAAAAGATGCGCGGAGGCAAGCCGCGGATTGAGCTGAATCCATCCACGGGCGGGACTCCTGCAAGTGCAGGATTGCCGGGCGGAGCTAATACGATTGTCGTCGGTGTTTGGATGTTGCAGCCCGGGGAAGACACAATCGTCGCGCAGCGTTTAGACGATGTTCTGCGACAAGCAAGCAGGGCATAAGGGAGACTAAGTTGGCATTACGGCTGTCGACCGGAAAGATGCTGTAACCCCAACTGATCCTTCCCTTCCTCGATCAGATAAAACTTATCGGCCTCGACGTCACGGAAGGTTTGGCGCTGCCCACTGGGCCACGTGATCTCGACCGTTTCTGCACGCTTCTCCTTGCCCAGCCCGAAATTCGCTCGCAGGTCGCTTTGTGAAAGATAACTTCCACCCCCGGCAATCTCGCGAATCTGCGACATCGTGCCACTGACAACGCGGATGCGGGCTCCCATCGCATCCCGATTGCTCTTCTTCCCTGACAGCTTGAGATTTAGAAAGTGATTGCCATTGCCTCCGCTGTTGTGGAGAACCAGCGGAGAATCGCCGTTGTTGGCCACCACTACATCTACAAATCCGTCGTTGTCGAAATCGGCGAAAGCGACTCCACGACCTACCAATGGCGTTTCAAATCCCGTGCCGCTGGATTTGCTCACCTCCACAAATTTTCCATTTCCTTCGTTGTGGAACAGTGAATTGACCTGCCGGTAATGGATTCCGGGAGTGGCCTGCTCCACCTCAGGGTATACGTGCCCATTGGCAATGAAGATATCGAGCCGGCCATCATTGTCGTAATCGAAGAATCCGCCTCCGAAACTGAGCACCTCGCGTGTTGGCCGCGTAATTCCGGCTTCGTCACTCACTTCGTCGAAGAACCCTTTTCCATCGTTGTGCCAAAGATGATCAGAGGAGCGCTGAAAGTCGGAGATATAAAGATCTAGTTGCCCGTCGTTATCGTAGTCGCCCAAAGCGATGCACATCGCAGCCATGACCGTTCCCCGCGCTGTCACGGCCATACCGGCGGTGAGGCCGACCTCCTTGAAAGTACCGTTGTGCTCGTTGCGGTAAAGGTACGCATTCAGCCCGTCATTAGCTACGAACAGGTCAGGCCAGCCGTCGTTGTCGTAGTCGGCGGCCTGCACGGAAAGATTCTTGCCTTGTGGCTGATAAATCCCAGCCGCCTGCGTCACATTGGTGAACGTGCCATCGTGATTGTTGTGGTAAAGCGCGTCGGGACTACCCTTGTACTCACTGGGCGCACAACTGCTCAACATCTCACCCAACTTGCAGTAACGCTTGTCGCCAAGAGTAACGTAGCTGCCGACATACAGATCTAACCACCCATCTCGATCGTAGTCAAAGAATGTCGCGCCGGAATGGAATGCGCCCGATTCCAACCCACCGACTCCCGCCTTGTCGGTAACGTCACTGAACGTTCCGTTGCCGTTGTTTCGATAAAGAACATTCTTGCCATACTGGGTTACGAACAGATCAGGAAAACCGTCATTGTCGAAATCTCCCCACACACAACCCAACCCGTAACCGGTTCCGGGCACACCGGCTTTTTCCGTTACGTCAGTAAAAGTGCCATCATGGTTGTTGTGATAGAGCGCATTCGAAACCGAAATGCCGCGGCCGTAAAGGTCCCTGCCATTCACAAAATAAATATCCTGCCAGCCATCACCATCGAAATCTGCGACGCAGACTCCCGGACCAAATTCCTCGCGATTGATTGAAATGCCGTTGTTCCCTTTGAAATGCTTGAACTTGATGCCGGCCGCCGGCGTCACACTTGTAAACTCGATCGGAACGATGTGCGGATTCTGTGCAGGTAGTTTTGAGAGTACGATGGAACACGCGGATGCCAACGAAAGCAACAGCATCCGAACGAAATTCGCCATTCCTGGCCTAATGCGAGGCTTGCAACTTCTAGTCGAATGCTGGGACATGGTTCGGTTGACGATCGCGGCGTGCTTCTTTTGCGCATTCTACATGGATAGCGGGTAGTTTATTACGTTCCTTGTTTCGGGAGAGACACCACAACAGCCCAGCTTCAAACCGTATTGCCCGGCTTGACGCTTGTATGATGGGGACCTGCTCGGCCCAGCGATCGCGTTTGCGATACTTCGGACGCAACGACGCAAACAGGTTAGCTTCGGAACACTCATTGGACGGAGTGGGAGCGCACAAAAGTACCAGGGCCTAATCATGAATATGATTTCAAGATGGAGTACGCAGGAAATTAAGATATGCCGATGCGGCACTACCGCTCTCCTCAGCATCTTTGGTTTGGCCGCCCTTCTCACCGCACAGCAAACAGTTCCCCAGATGCCGATGCAGGCCAAGTACGAAGACGGCGCTGAGTCCCGGTGGCTGAACAAGAAAGTGCTCGATTCGCGCGGGCTGGACAGCATGGAAGACGTGTCCAATTGGTCGTTCCAGGGTGCGGGCGAGATGACGTTGACCGACGTTCACTTCAAGGATGGTCAGCATTCGTTGCGAATTCGCTCTGCGACGAACGTTGCCCAGGTTGACGGCAGCGGAGAGTGGGAAGATCTTGTGGCAACGAGAAAGTTCCCTGGCGAAGACTGGAGCCGCTACAACCGGATCTCGCTGTGGGTCTACCCCGATATTGTTGGGGCGCCCGCCATTTCATGCTCCCTCACGCTGCACAACGACGGAACCCACAAACTGCCGGACCAATACAACGAGGGACGTCACGAATCGATCATTCTCAAGAACCACGTTTGGAACCATGTCGTGTGGGAAATCGCTCCATTGGATCGCGATCGTGTCACGGCGATTGATTTTGCCTACATGCTCCCCAAGAAACTTCCCGACCCGGGCGACCAGACAATCCTCGACATCGACCAACTGGAATTACAGAGCGTGAACGCCGATCACGTCGAAGGATGGGACGTGGCTTCCGGAAAGATTGCATTCAGCCATAGCGGCTACACAACCGGATCTTCGAAATCTGCAATTGGCAGCGATCTCACAGCCCACGAGTTCTCGGTGATTGACCAGCAGACCGGCGAGATCGTTCTGACTCAACCGATCGAGCAAACTTCCACTCCGTTGGGCAACTATCAAGTGCTGGATTTTTCTGCCGTACGCGAGCCCGGAAGCTATGCGATCAAAGCTGGCGATACGATCACTCGCTCTTTTCGCATCGGAGATGACGCCTGGCTCGACAGCATCTGGAAATCGATCAACTTCATGTACAGCGAGCGATGCGGCACCGAAATTCCCGGCATACACGGCCGATGTCATCAGGATATCTACACTGTGCATGACGACAAGCGCCTCGTCGTCAATGGGGGATATCACGATGCCGGCGACCTCTCCGCGACGGGAAACACTCCGGGAATGGTTTACGCATTGTTATCCCTTGCGTACAGTCTGAAGCGACGCGGGGACGACAAGGTTCTTTCCGATCGACTGCTGGAAGAAGCTCGCTGGGGCCTGAATTGGGTGCTGAAGACACGGTTTGGTGACGGATATCGCAGCACCGGTCAATTAGTGAGTTATTGGACCGATGGAATTATGGGCACGTCCGACGATCGATTCGGACAAGCCGTCAATAATCCCGAATGGAACTTCCGCGTGAGCGGAGTCGAGGCGCTGGCGGCACGCGTATTGAAAGACAGCGATCCGGAGTTGGCGAACCGTAGCCTCATGATCGCGGAAGAAGACTGGAAGTACGCCGTCGAAGGTTTGAAAACGGCACCTCCGCTGGCTGAAGTTTATGGCGCGCAGGACGAGTTGGAACGAATCTCCTTTGGCGTAGTCGCATCGGTCGAGCTTTACCTCTCCACCGGAGACGATCATTACGCGCAGGAAGCGATCATCTTGGGTGATCAGGTGCTCAGCTCGCAGGAGCGTACCTTGCAACCTTGGACCATCCCGTTAACCGGCTATTTCTACACCAGCCCCAAGCGCGAGAATCTCTTTCATCGCTTTCACATCGGGCAGGAGCAGGAGCCGATCATTGCTCTGGTTCGCCTGTGCGAAGCCTTTCCCGACCACGCGAAATGGATGAGATGGTATTCGGGGGTGGTTTTGCATTCGCAATACTATTTGAAGCCCGCCTCCGTCGTGGACGAGCCTTATGCGGTTTTACCAGCTGCAGTCTACCGCGAAAGTGAAGCGCGCCTGATTCCCGAAACCAAGAATTGGACACCTCTTCGGGCCGCCGACCGCGATGCGTACGTGCAACAAGTCCACCGCGGAATTCCGCTTGGGGGCGAGAACTATCTGCGCAGATTCCCCGTGTGGTTCGATTTTCGCGGCAACTCCAGTGTTTTGCTCTCCCAAGCCAAGGCACTCTCGGCGGCCGGACAGTTGCGAGGCGATCTCGAAGCCGAAGACCTGGCTCAGAAGCAAGCGCAGTGGTTGGTCGGGCGCAATCCTTTCGCCGCCAGTGTGATGTACGGCGAGGGCTATGACTGGACGCCGCTGTACAGCGTCCGCTCCGGACAGATGGTTGGCGCGCTGCCAGTTGGCATTGAAACCAAGGGCTTCGACGACGCCCCTTACTGGCCCACTCAGATTTGCTGGACCTATAAAGAAGTGTGGACTCAGCCCGTGGGCCAGTGGATCTGGTTGATGGACGACATCAGCGTGCCTGCCACGGTCCGAGGCATGGCGAATCCTGCGAACCACGATCCAGTTGAATTCCGCGAACAGAAAACCGGTCAGATCACTTCGACGCCTCTCAGTTCGCGCGACGGGGGCTTCACCACTCGTTTGCCGGAAGGTCGCTACGATGTGCGGCAGGGCTCAGTACACAGTAGTGTTACCGTTCTTCCGGGTGGATCCTACGATGTCGAACTGCGTCCTGACCGCGTCCTCGATTTCAATGTGACCGCTCAGCACGTGGGAAATAGCGACATAACACTGCGAGTCTCTGCCGAGGGCGCAGGGCATCACAGGTTCACGGTGCGCAGCGACAATCTGATGCTCAGGGAAACGGGGCAGCAGGAAATCAATCTGACCTCAGCGAGTGCGCACGAGATCGTCTGGCATGCACACGTTGTGTCGCCAAAGACGCCCTGGGTGGCACTGGTAGTTCCTGATGGAACTCTGGGCGCACGGCGTGAAATTACGGGAGTGATCAGCACGACTGCATCGGAAAGGAACCCAGGCAACGCAAAAGCTCATTAGGCAAGTCGTCTCACTTCACGAGCTTCATCAAGCCAAAGCGCTCTGGCACATGAAAGCTTTCTCCCATAGGCGCTTGCCAGGCAATCTGATGCAGGCTGGAGGAGGGTCCTTGGCTGCGAAAGAGATTGATGCGGAGGCTATTCCCTGCTGCGGCCGGCCGATTATCGATGGCTGAATATGGAATTCTCATTGCCCCATACCAAACGTGAGCAGCCTTATCGATTCGTGCCAAAACTACGAAACCCGAATTCCACTTCCAAGCCTCCGAGTCGTGCGGCTTATCGAGGTCGATAGCCAGATCAACCCATTCGCCCTGCGGCGAGATTTCAAATTCTTTATAACGCCGAATGTCGCTGAAGTCCGCGCCAATAAAGGCCTCTGCCACATCCCAGTTCCAAAGCTCATTGGTTTCGGCAGATGGATTCGGATTGGGTTTCATATTGAGTTCTTCGTAAGGGCAGACGAACAAGAAATAGAGATTCTGCTTCGTCCATCGAGTTCGGATTTCCGTCCGATATTTGGGGTCATGTTTGCCGTGAGTGTCTGCGTCCATGTAAATCGGCTGGGACCCACGCCAAAAGGAAGAAGTCGGATTCGTCTCAAGAGGCGGATCAGACCTGGCCCATGTGCTCTCGATCGATTGACCACCCGCAACGGAACTGGAGCAAGCGACGAAAACGATCAAGATTCTAAGATACGGATCCATTGAGGTACGTTTGATCTCCACGTTCTCAGCCCACTAAGGATTGCTGCCGGAGACTGCAAGCCGGGTAAGGTGATATGTCAACAACTGATCGGCGGACAAAAACGCTCGGTGAAATTCCGCCACTGCCTGCTGGCCGTGTCCCACCACTTGATCGAGCAATCCGACATTGTAGAACCACCATCCAGTGCGCGCACTCGCATCGCCATCGATCTTCGCGCGTCCCAAGATGCTCTCCAACTTCTGCTTTCCTGCAGCTTCGTCAAAGCCGGGCATCTCTCGAGATGCTTTCCAGGACCAAACGGCGTCTTGCAGGTTCGATTGCTCAGCTGCGTGTTTGAAATTAACTTCAGCTCGCTCCGCCAGGTTACAAGATTTGTACACATTGCCAAGCAGATAACCGAATCTTGCAGTTCTCAGAAAAGGCTCCAGCCCGTCACGCGTGAACACCAGATCGGATACTGGCTCGGCAATATGATCGGCGATATTCACTGCTTCGGAGCACTGCCCATGTTGCGCTAATGCGCGGGCATGCTGAATTTGCACCTCAAGCCAGACCTCTCGGACGTTCGTGCCGCCCTCCGCCCGCTGGAAAAAGCGATTGTGAAACAAAGCGCCCGCTTTCTCGAATTCCCCCGACTCGGTTAAATTCAAAATGAGTTCATAGGCAAGCGGAGAAGGCAGGTTGGCGCGATCGGGATATCGCTCCAGTGCTGCAACACGTTCCTTCGGCGGACGCTGCAAAATGCTCAAGGCTTGATCTATTCCCGTATAAAGTTCGACATTCTGAGGATCTGAACGAATGCCTTCTTGAAAGGCTGTCAATGCCTGTTCAGGATTTCCTCTTGCATGCAACAGGGCGCGGCCCAGACTGGCGTGTAGAACAGGAATCTGTGAATTGAAGGTTCGCGCTTGTTCCCACTCGGCAAGAGCCTCCTCCGTCATTCCCTTCGAGAAGTAAAGCGTTCCGAGCAGATAGTGTGCATTCGCCCCCTGCGAATTTGCACCTAAGGCTGCTGTCAAGACCTCAAGGTCTTCGGCGCGGCTAGGAAAGACGTAATTCGTCGACAGCGTCGCAGCCGTAGAGAAATCGTCCGAGCCGGCCTTGCCCAGTTTTTGCTGGCAGTAGCCGCGATAGTAAGCCACCATCGGATGCTTAGCGGGAGGGAGCATTCCGGGCTCGCTCTCATCGGCCACCGCACGCGGGATAGTCGCGTGACAACACTTCGAGCGCCTCCACGTACATTCCGAGACGCATATATTCTGACGCGACGTTCAACACGCGCTCAGCGTCGTCGGCGAGATGACGCAGGTCAGGTCTTCCCACTTGCTCGAGCAGGAAGTAACTTTGAGGGAATCGCGCCAGCCATTCCTGGGCAAGTGTCTGAGATCGCTCCTTTTGCCCTTCCTTCTGCAGGATCGCCACCAACTCCTCAGCAGAACGAAAATCGTCTGGCGCTGCGTGACTCGCCGCCTCTAGATAAATCTCGGCCTGTTTCAAATTTCCTTCGCGGGCAGACAACTCGGCCAATCGCAATCCGGCCGCCGCGCGAAAGGCAGGCATACGCGCCGCGGCTTCGAAGGATGTTCGGGCGTCACGATTTTGGCTGAGACCGTCGTAGGCGATCCCCAGGTAGTACGCGACTTCGGCATCCGATGTATTGCGGGCGTAAACCGGTTCGAGAAAGGTCCTGGCCTCTCTGAAATGCAACAAACTCGCACCCAGGCGGCCGACAGCCTTACGCCCCTCAAAGCTTTCCGGGAACTTGGTCAAAGCCTCGTGATACGTCTGTAGTGCAGCCAAAAGATTGCCATCGAGTTCGAGTCCGTTTCCCAGTTGAAGCCAGTCGTCTTCCGTGCGATGTTCTGGATCCGGAACGTGATACGACGGCTGATCCCCGAGGTGAATTTGATCGACCGCCGTCCAATCGTATTCGCCCTCGGTCTGACGCAGCATAACCGCCCCATGGCGGTCGCGAAGCTCGAACGTATATTTGTGCTGAGAATCGACCTTCGCGAGTTCATGTTTCCAGGTGTGCTGTGGAGTGAGATCAGTTTGTTCATGAAAGAGGATTCGATCTCCTGCGGAGATGCTCAGCGTCGCTCGTGGAATTGCCTGGTTGACGTTGAGTCCGGCGACGAGGACGTCATCTCGCCGGCTCAGATGAACCACGCCCGCCAGATTCGCCCTTGAGATTCCGCCGATATCACGAACCGGCATCCAGAACTCAGAGAAACGGATTGTCTGTCGCGGTTCGAGAAACGCGTAGGTCTCCTGGTTACGGAACAGCCCTGCCTGCACTTCCACGTAGGCACTGTCATTGTCAGAAAGCGTCTTGCGCCAGTCCAGGCCATCAGGATCACTGCCCCATGACCAGATCTTCTTCGCAGGAAGTTGCGCGTAGTCCGCATAGTGCACCGTGCCGGTATTGGTATGAGGGTGCCAAACGCCCATAAAAGGTTCGCGGCTTCCGTATACGAATGACGAGACTGGACCTTTGGTCTGATTCTTCACAACGCTCAGATCGTTTCCTTCCGCATCGATTGGCCAAGGCTGGACGTCTCGAAAACCATGACTCGCGATGAACCGCATTGGATACTGAATGCGCGAATCATCCCACACTTGAACTCCGGCATTGTTCCACCAGTAGAAGCGGTGCCGGACGTCGCTGCGATTGTTCAGTGTGACTCTCTGTTCAAGAACCGTGGAATGCGGGCGCAGCACCAGCTCTACCGACCACTGCATTCCGTACACCCGGTCGATGTTGCCAACCTCAACGAAAGCGCTACCGTCGTCTTTTTGTCCGAACGCGAAATCAACCGGAGAAAGGCTGACCCAGTTGTGGGAAACCGGAAAATTGAACTCGATGCCGAATGCCGCCCACGCCCCCCGGTATGAGATGTCAGCCTTCTTGATCGAAGGGTTCTGATAAAACATGGGCTGGGCGCTGATTTTGTCCGTGCAGGTGTAGACATGGCCGCCGAGATCGGGCAGCACGGAACACTTCAAATATTCATTTTCCAAAAAGACAGCTCGCCAGGCGTGGTCGGTCCGCTGATTGGTCAGGTTGTCGCGGAGAGTATAGGGATAGTTAAAGCGGCCGTTAGCGTACTGATCGAACGGCGGATTCGGATCGGGCGCACCTTCCTCATAGGTAGGCAAGGTCAACGTACTTTGCCATACCCGCACTTGGGCCGTCGCCGCAGAAAACAGCAAGAGAAAGAAAGCCGCGAGAATCTTCAGTGAAGTCATAATCAGCAGGCGTTGAAGAGAACCCTCAACTATTGTGGAGTCTCTGGTTTATGGATTTCGTCCAGGCGCTTCTTCAGATACTCCCGATACTCCTTCCGCAGCTTAGGATCCTTTGGTGAACCATAAATCTCCGAAGACTTGTATTTCCCCTCATCAAATTTCTTCTTTGTCCATTCGTCATGGATGTGGGTTGGTGGTTCCTGGAATCGGCACAATTCACGGCTTCGAGTCCCTGAGTCAGGTTATTTATGGCCTTCGTCCATAGCCGCAAGTCCTGCGCTTTGATTCACTGTGGTTCAGGTTCCACCTGCGGAGATCCCATGATTAGAGCTTGGTCCCGTTCAAGAGAGCTTCGACGGAGATCCTGCGAGCGCGCTAAAGCTTTCTGCGCGAGTTCGGTTTGTCCGAGCTTCCGATATGCCAAATACAACTGATAATGCACGTTCCCGTAATGGTCCAAAGGAGCCGCCTTCTCGAGTCTCGGGATCGCATCGGCAAACTGTCCCATGCGCACATAGGCCGTCCCCAACAAACCGCTGGCTTCATTCAAATTGGGTTGAAGTCGCAGCGCACGCTGTAGATAGGGTACCGCCTTTTCGTTTTCCTGGTTTAGCACGTACAGGCGTCCCAACAGATAAAGCGCCTTGGTGCGCGAGGGATCCAGCTCCACGGCCTTCTCTAACTCGCGCTGCGCGTCTGTCAGAGTGATTATCGAGGTAGAATTCTCCAAGTGCTTCGTGAAGTTCTGCCTCATCCGGGCGCAACTGCAGGGCCGCCCGATACTCTTTGATCGCGTCGTCAATATCCCGGCGAAGGGCGAAGCCTTCGGCACGCAATTGGTGAGTTCGCCAGGAGTCGGGAAAAGAATCTTCGAGTCGCCCGTAGGCCTCTGCCCCCAAGGCCTGGTAGGTCCGCTCCAACCAGTAGCTGGCCTCGGCATTTACGTTGGCTGTCGCCATGCACTTGCGCTAACGCGCCAGCCGCGCGTTCGTATTGTTGCAATGTAAAGTACGTTTTTCCGACGAGGAGCTGAGCCGAGCCGGTCAAATGCTTTGCCGTTTGCAGCGAGGCTATACATCGAGAATAGAGATGGGCTTTGCAGGGATCCGGATTGGCATGGGCTTGCGGAGTAGCGCGAGACGCTTGTTGCCACTTCGAGAAATCGCATCTGGAAGGATTTCCATTCGCGCTCTGAAAGCGCGTTTTCATTCATAGAGGCGTAAAGACCCGCCAACAAAAAATGCTTCGCTGGCCCTTCGGGCTGATCCAGCAAGCGCGATATGGAAGCTTGTGCCGCCTCCTTGGTGAGTTCGATCGAGGGTAATTCCGGGCGCAACTTCAGGAATTCCGGAGAGATTTGCCAGACTTTGCCTACCGAGGCAAGGGCCTCTGAGGCTTGGCCTTTGGCCAGTTGCAGGTTTGCCAAGCCAAGCCACGCCAGCTCATTTCTCGAATCGAGCTGAAGGTCGAGGCGAAATTCTGTTTCTGATTGTTCCAGTTTTCCGGCATGCAGATAGGCTTCGCCGAGCAATGTATGCAAGCCGGATTGCCGAGGCTCGATGCCGAGGGCCTTGCGGTACTCCTGCGCAGCATCTTCCCAACGGTTGCGCTGGAAGAGTAGTATCGCCAAGGAAACGATGCCCCCAGGCCGACTCGCGATACAGACGAGCGCCCCGATAAGCCAAACGAGCCGCCAGATCCAGGTATTCATGTCCAAGTTTGAACCAGGCCTCGGCCTTATCGGAATCGAGGGCGGCGATCTGGCGGAACTCCACTGCCGCGCCTCGAAAGTCTTCCTGACTCAAGTGATACAAAGCCATGGCCTCATGCGCATCGCGGTTGGATGGATCGAGCTTCAGTGCACGCTGGAGGAACGGACTGGCCTTTTCTGGAGACCCAAGTTTTAGGTAATCCATTCCGACAACCACATTGAGGCTAAGCAGGTTTGGCCTTTCGCGCAGAGCCTTCTCCAGATAGTCGGACCGCCAAGTCGTACTGGAGGAGTCCCTGGTAAGCGAGGCCCAGGTTGACCTGGGCCTCAAGCAGGTTTGGCTCCAGGGTCAGCACCTTCTTGAATTCTTCGGTCGCGCGGGCGAAATCGCCCTGTCTCAGCGCTGCCTGGCCGGCGCGGAAAGAGATTTCGACTTCTTGCTCGGACGATTGGCCCAATCGCGAATCCGGGCACTATCACTGACAACGTAAGGCGAGAGAAGGAAAGCTGGCTAGCTTTGACGTAGGAATATCTCGGAGCGAGCAAGCCTGTGGACAGCTATATCCGGCCATAAACTGACTGGCAAGCAGAATCAGGCAGAAGCTTCGACATACTGATTCTCATTGAGCGCGTGCAAACGCTTTTTAGTCTCAGAACTGAGAATACCAGCCAATGGCGGAAGGGAAGGAGAGAAGAATCAATGTGTCCGAGCGGGCGGGGCCCGCCCGGACACAAACGCGTGGAGGTTAGAAGGTTAGCCTTAGGGCAAACTGAATCACGCGTGGCAGATTGTACTGGCCGGTCACCTGGCCAAAGGTCGAACTGCCACAGCAACTGGTGTTGGGCGGATTGAATTGCGTGCGATTGAACAGGTTAAAGAACTCTGCCCGGAACTCGAGGCCGAGCCGATCCTCTGGACCAAACTTCGTGTTCTTAAAGGCGGCAAAGTCAAAGTTCTTGGCTCCGTCGGAACGTATGTTTGGTTCGGTACGCGAATCGGTGCCGTAGTTGTAGACGTTCGGGTCGCCGCTCGTGAATACGGAAGTGTCAAACCAATGAGCCAACTTTGTCTTGTTTGGAACCGGAAGTGAGGTGCGAAAGAGCAGTTCTCGTGGGCCGGGAACAGCCTGCGTTGGGAATGCCGGAGTTGCTGAGCGCGCCCGGGCAGCCACCGATGATAATCGGGAAGCCCTTCTGGAAAGTGATGATGGTATTGATTCCCCACCCGCCGATCAGCTTATCCGTAACTCCTTGTGCGTTACTGGCAAACCTTCTGCCGTGTCCAAACGGCAGATCCATAATGCCGCCAATGACTAGCCGCTGCGGGACGTCGAAGCCATCCAGGCTACGCTCGCCACGGAGGTTATAAGCGTTGGCATCGTTCCAACTCGGTGCGGCGGCCTCCAGCCAATTGATTTCCGAGTTGGTGTCGTCGATGAGCTTCGCAATGGTGTAGCTGGCAAGCAATTGTGCGCCCGCTGAGAACCGCTTCACCACTTTCACCTGCATCGAGTGATAAATCGAATCGCGGTTATCCGGCTCGGCAATGGAAAGGTTATCGAACTGCGGGTAGGGCAGCAGCAACTGAGCTGCCTTTACCGTCTGATTGGTTCCCACACCACCGGATTGCACTGGGCCGGTGCAAGGCGTGGGGGTGCAATTCGCGGCGGCGGACGCGAACGGGTTGGGGACCAGAGTCGTCAGGTTGCCGCCACATCCGCAGCAGTTCTTGGGCAGATCCTGCGGCAGCAATTGGTCGATTGTCTGATCGTGCATGGGCAAATGCGTGCCCTTAGACCCGGCATAGGCTATGTCCACCAGCAAGTTCCCACGGAATTGGCGCTGAATGTCCAGATTCCACTGCTGAACGTAGGGGGCGGGATTGTTAGTAGTGGCCGCTTCGTTGCCATTGCCTTGCACATCGATCAACGATTGGTTTCTCCCGAAAGGCGGGGTGACTCCCGGCTCCCGGGAACGGATTAAACAGAGTAGCCTTCGGGGTAACTCCGTCGGACTCGGTCGTAAGCCAGGGCGTTACGAACGAGTTAATAAACAAGTTGTGAGGCGCATCATTCCACCGCACGTCCACCGGCAGGTAAAATATTCCGTATCCCGATCGGATCACCGTGTTCTGGTCCAATTGGTACGAAACCCCAAGACGTGGGCTGACATGGTTCCAGGACGGAAACGCGGTCCGGCTCGAATGCCGGCCTGAGCCTACCAGGTCAAAACCGCCCTTCAGGTTTGGGAAAGCGGCAGCCAAAGCAGGATCGAGCGCCAGTAGTGGGCTGGCTTCCTTGGTGTTGAGAGCGACAATGCGATTGTACCGCTCGGTCCAATCCCCCTGCAGGTCGACGCGAGCCCCAAGATTCAGTGTGATCTTTCTGGTGAGCTGCCAGGTGTCGCCGGCATAAAACGCATAGTAAAGATTTTGATCGGCTGTTCTGGCCGGCTCAGTGACGCTGCCGCTATCCCCATACCCGAGCAGAAAAGAGGCAAAGCCATTCCCTCCAACTGCTGCATCCGCGCCCGGGTTGCGGCCGTTGCGCCGGGACTGCGGGTTTGCCGACGTCATCTTGGCGTTGAACTGGAACAAGCCCGCAGGATCGTTGCTCTGGTAATAGTTGTTACGGAGCACGCGAATTTCTGCGCCGACTTTAAGCGTGTGGTTTTTAATAATCCTGGATAGGACCGGGGCGAAGCTGTAGGTGTCGTCATGAGCGCCGATGCCGCTGCCGGTACCTTGAGCGCACCAACCGCCGCCCCAGCGGTTATCCCCAGCGGTTCTGCGAGACGCATACCTGCGGGATGTGGGTATAGGTCAACTGAGGGGTTAACGCCGCCCAGTTGGGACCAAATTGCGACAAGTCGATGCCTTGGCTTAGAGGCGTGCGCAGGTAGACGTAACGCGTGTAGCCAAGATGCAAGTCGAGGATCGTCTTGGGTGATAGAGCGAAAGTGTCTCCCAGGGAAACTTGTTTCGCAGTGGTGGTTTCCGTGCAGCGATCGGTGCAGATTTGGCTGAACGGATTATCGGGAAGCGACAAAATTTTCGACTGCGTGTAGCGTCCGTAAATCCTCTGCTTCGAACCCAGGCTATAGTCGACGCGCGCATTGTACTGGTTCACGGAGCCGCCGCTGCTATAGCTCGTCGCGAAGTTGCCGTCAGTACTGCCCGCCAGATTGGGCTCCGGGAAGAACGACAAAAGGGCCTTCGCGGTGGGGTCGATTCGGTTCGAAGGAATCACGTTGCCGGGGAAAGCTGTTCTGCAAATGGCGTGTTGTTCCGCTGCAGTCCGCCGGACTTCCATTTACCAAACCACTCGTCGTTGGATCGTAAATGGTGAACGCGGAGGAGTTGCCGCTTGACCCAATCTGCGAGAAGTTCCCAGTGCGCTCCAAATCCGTAGGAACCCAAGTGATGAAGGGGTTCCCCTTGCGCAACCGAAAGCCCTCATAACTGAAGAAGAAGAACAACTTGTCGTGAACAACGGGCCCTCCGATATTGGCCCCAAATTGGTTTTGGGTAAGAGGAGCTCGCGCTATGTTACGTTGGTTGTCGAAGTAATCGTTCGCGTTGAAAATCTTGTTGCGCAAAAACTCGTATGCCGAACCATGGAAGCGGTTCGTACCCGATTTTGTGGAAAGGTTGATGACTCCGCCGGCAAACCGGCCATATTCCGGACCCAGGTTGTTGGTTTGGACCTTGAATTCCTGGATGGCGTCCTGCGTCGGGATCACGGTGACAACGTTCAGATACGCTCCATTCGTAGGCACACCGTCAATCAGAATCTGGCTCTGACCGGACATGCCTCCGCCCACCTGAAAATCTCCCAGCGCGAAAGGATTCGCGCCGACCGGGTTGCCGCCAGAGGCGTTCCCACCCGAGGGCTGGCCCTGCGGCACCACGCCGGGCACCAGCGCCACCAGGGCAAGCGGGTTGCGGCCGTTCAGGGGCATATCTGTGACCGTTCGTTGTTCGACGACTTGCCCTAGCGAGTTCGTTTCCGGCTGGAGCAACGGGGCGGTGCCCGTTACCTCGACGGTTTCGCTTTGCGCACCGACTTGCAAGGCGATGTCGACCTTAAGGCCGCTTTCGATCTGGACATTGATCGGTTCACGCGCGAACTTCTTAAAACCACTTTTCTCCGCCTCAATTCTGTAGCGGCCCGGCAAGATATTCACGAACGCATAGTTGCCGGACGCGTCCGTCGTCATGTTACGTTTTCTCGTTCTTGTCCAAATCGGTCAACGTCACGAGTAGTGTCGCCTATTGCGGCACCGCTGCTGTCTGTGACGGTTCCGGCAATGGTTCCGTACACGTTCTGCCCCCATACGGCTGCAGGAGTCAGTGCAAAAATGAGAACGGCGGCTAGAGGAACCCCAAGCTTCCAGATACGCATCACTTCCCTCCTCATTTACCGGAATAGGCGAGTTGGTATTGTCACCATACCTTGCGGCGGAGTTATAAGCCGCGCTCATGAGGGTTGTCAAGCGTAATAATCGGCAAAAAAACGATTTTTCAAAGAACATCGGTTTGGGTTGCGATGATCGGATTTGATGACTTCGACCTAGCTCCATTGCTTGCAGTGCCAGTTACTGCCGTCCGTCAACCGGCCGCGGAGTTGGGGGAAAGCGCAACCCGCATGTTGCTGGATTGGATTCGGCGTTCGCGCGGCTCAGACGCGAGCTCACTCCAGGCACAGGTCATTCTGCCGACGGAACTCATCATCCGTAGGTCTTGCGGATGCCAACCTGTCGCGCGAGTCGAAAACCAACAAAATTACGGACGGTTGGCCTCGCGCGCTTGGAACAATTGATTTTTCAGGTTTTGGACCAGCCGCGGTTGACTATTGGCCCGATCCCTTCCTTGATGGTGACGAGTTGATTCGCAGGAGCTTGCTTAAAAGTTTCGTGGAGTCCGCTGGGCCAATAGACGTCGATGTCAACGGTAGTGGAGGTCCCCAACCCGAAATGCAAACGGGGGTCGTTGCAGGAAAAAAAGCTGGACTGACTCAACACGGCCTGCGCCTGGGTCTTGCCGCCGTAATGGACGAGAACCCTGGCGCCAATGGCGCTGCGATTGGACTTTACGCCCTCCAATTTCACCTTGATCCAGTTCGTCTTGCCACTCAGGTCATTGCGCAGCAGTGAAGGAGGCTCGTTGAGATTAATGATGAGTATGTCGATATCTCCGTCGTTGTCGAAGTCTCCAAAAGCGCATCCCCGACTACAGTGGGACGCCGCTACGCCCGGGCCGGCCTCCGGGATGAGTTCTTCAAAGACGCCTTTGCCCAGATTCCGAAAGACGGCGCGCGGTGTTTTGTTGGGATATTGCGGCAGGGTTCGTTCCACCTGCGGGTAAACATGGCCGCTCACCATGAACAGGTCTGGAAGACCATCGTTGTCCAGATCAACGATGCCTGCTCCCCAACAGATATATCGGGTTTCGACGCCGATGCGAGACGCTCCCGTGGCGTCATCGAAATTACCTTTCCCATCGTTGTGGTAGAGGATGTTGGTGTCGTCTAGAAAGTGCGTTTTGAACAGGTCAAGATGTCCGTCTAGATCGTAATCGCCGACCCCGACTCCCATGCCCGCCTGCTCCATGCCATCTTCGCTTAGCGCTACGCCTCGCAGCACTCCTTCTTCACGAAAGGTTCCATCTCGATTATTTATGAACAAGAGACTGGGAGTGGAATCGGAGGCGACGTAGATGTCCTGCCAGCCATCCTCATCGAAATCGGCCGCGACGACCGTCAGGCCATAAGTTGCCGGAGCCCGATTAATACCCGCTTCCTGAGTTACGTCGGTGAATGTTCCGTTGCCATTATTGCGATACAGGGAATGCTTGCCCGTCCCCAAGCCGCGAGGTCCACATTCGACGGGGACTCCTTTCCATCGGCAGTAGGGATTTTCGCCAGGAACGCCAGCATTTTCAAACGAGAAGCGCACGTAGTTCGAAACGAAGAGGTCAAGGTGTCCGTCACGGTTATAGTCCACGAAGGTGCAGCCCGCTCCGAACCTGATTTGATCGCTCCAAAGTCCGGCCTCTTTGGTTACATCAGTGAACGTTCCGTTGCCATTGTTGCGGTAAAGGATATTCTGCCCGTAGGTGGTGAAAAAAATATCGTCAAAACCGTCGTTGTTGTAGTCTCCGATGCAGACGCCGCCGGCCCAGCCGAGCGAGTGCAAACCAGCTTTCTCTGTGACGTCGGTAAATGTGCCATCTCGGTTGTTTTTGTACAGTCGATTCGTGGTGCCTGGGGGAACTTCTCGGAGGCGTGTACCGGAAAGCACAAACAAATCCATCCAGCCATCGTTGTCATAATCAATGAAGGCGCAGCCGCAGCCCGTGGACTCGACGATATACTTTTTTGTTTCTTCGTCGCCATAAATCACCGGCGCGTGCAGGCCCGCGTCGGCGGCAACGTCGACGAAATGGGCGTTGAAGGGACGCCCGGAAGGGCGCAGCTCTCGGCGCAGGCTTGGCGGTGTGACCTCCCATACCCTGCTGCGCCAGCAACCGATTCGCGGGAAGGGAAAGCGCCGTCCCCACTCCGAGTCGGACAAAGCTACGACGGCTGTAATTCATATCCCCAAGGGTCCCGAAGCGTTTCACTGTCGTGAATCGATCATGTTAGCATGACTCCCCGCCAGGACGGCGATGGCAACGACCTACCGCACCTACCGCAGAAGAGGGCATCCTTTAATATTTAATTAATATTGCGTCAAAACAACGCTGCTTCGGGGATCTAATCTTTCTTCCACCCACAGGGTTTTCCTGTCCCTACAGCAATTGACTCAACTGTAGATCGGCATCACCCTAGTCCGTTTCTGGGGAATCTTCACAACCAACCTTCACCGAAATAGCGGACTCCTATCTGTTGCCACTGGTCTCACTTGGAGGTTCATTATGAAAAGACTTCTTGGGATTGTCGGAGCACTCCTGGCTTTAGGTATTCCGGCGTTAGCCCAGTCTCAATACCCCGCCGACCGTGACTACGATCGCGGGTACGGACAAGCGCAGGCGAGGATGTCGCCCGACGATCAGCGCGAATTCAATAAGGAATACGACAAATGGCAGAGCGCCAATGCGAGGAGTGACCGCGACGATATCGATAAGCACGCCCGCCGCATGGAAGAAATCATGGCGCGCTACAACATTCCGCAGGATACTCCCTTCCAGGCAATCGCAACTTCGAATGGATACGCGCGGCCCAATGACGCGCGCCAATTTCAGGGAAGATTCTCAGCGGATGATCAGAAAAAGTATGACAAGGCCTACGAACATTGGCTCCATGACCGGCGCAAGCACGATCGCGATGACGTCGCCCGCGACGAGGACCGAATGCAGGAAATCATGGCGCGGTACAACATCCCGCGCGACGTTCCCTATGACTCACTCGCCTCTGGTTCACGCGGCTACTGAACCCGGTGAGTTCGGCACGTAACGTTTAAGGCGAACTGGGGTTTAACACCTGAACCAAATCCGGCCGCATCTGGCACGCGCGAACGGGGCGTGTGTGGAATCCCGCTTCCGCCGTTTTAGTGGCCAACGGTCAGCAGTTTGCCCAGAACCACCACGTACGCTCCGATGGCAACGAAGCCGTGGACACGAATCGCTCGATAGCTCGCGGGCCAGGGAAACATCAATAAGCCAAAAAATGGCTTCAATTTATCCGGCCAAATGAGTCCGGCCACACCGAATACCAGGTTGAGCTGCACAAGAAGGCAAAAAATCAAATTTTCCATTCGCAACAATTCCAACGCGGAAGCGTGACTTCATTAAAAACAAAACTGGGACTTGATGGGAAATTACGAAGGTACCATAGTGCCGCGAACTTGCCAATGCCGCGCTGCACGCCGCATCCGAAGATTCGGTTGAGCTAAATATCGTCGGACGAATCGTCCCTTACATTCCTTCAACTTGGGTCGATCCCTCCCTTTTTGCTATGGTGCTGCATGCCGTTGGCGCCCCCCGCAGCACCTCTCATTCACGAAGAAGGTCTCCGCCATCAACTCTCTGCCGGTCAGATGGCCATGGTTGCCGTCGGCGGTTCCATCGGCACTGGCCTGCTTCTCGGTTCCGGCGCGGCCATGGAAGTCGCCGGCCCCGCGGCAATCCTGAGTTTCCTGGTCGCGGCCTTTATCAACTGGACCGTCGCCATGGCGCTCGGCGAATTGGCCTGCGCGCATCCCGCCGCCGGCAGCTTCGGCGTCTACGGCGACCTCTACCTCAACCCCTTCGCTGGATTCATCGCCCGCGCCGGGTACTGGCTCGGCCTCGCCCTCGCCATCGGCGCTGAGATGATCGCCGCCGCCACCTACATGTCTTCCTGGTTTCCGGGCGTGCGTTCCTACTTCTGGATTTTAGTTTTCGCCGCCCTGCTGCTCCTGATCAACCTGCGCAGCGTCGGCTCTTACGGACGCGTCGAGTTCTGGCTCTCGATGATCAAGCTCGCGACGATCACCCTCTTCATCGTGATCGGAGCAGCCCTGTTGCTCGGTGGCCGCGTCACTCCGCAATACAACGCGCAAGGCGGATTCTTTCCCAAAGGCCTGTGGTCCCCGCTGGTCGCCATGACCTTCGCGGTCTACAGTTTCGGCGGAGTCGAAATGGTCGCCGTCACCAGCGGCGAATCTCGCTCCTCCAAGGAAACTCCCCGCGCCGTCTGGCTCACGTTTCTGATTCTGACCTTCGTATACGTCGGCGCCATCGTCATCTTGCTCGGCGTCATGCCCTGGAACCACGCCGGGGTCACCGAAAGCCCCTTCGTCACCACGTTCCGCACCGTCAAAATTCCTCGCGCCTCGGGCGTGATGAACTTCGTCGTGCTCACCGCCGCGCTCTCCGGAGCCAACGCCACGCTCTACGTCGCCTCGCGCATGATCTTCTCGCTGGCCCGCACGGGATGGGCGCCCGCCCGCCTCGGCCGCCTCAATCCTGAAGGATCGCCGCAGTACGCCGTTCTGCTCTCCTCCTTCGGGATCCTCTTCGCCCTGGCGCTGGTCCTCTGGGCCCCCGAAAACGCCTTCCGCTATATCGTTGGCGCGGCCTTCACCGGAATGATCCTCTCCTGGCTCGTCTCCCTCGCCGCCCACATCAGCTTCCGCCACCGCCGCAAGCCCGAAGACCTGGCAGCGCTCCCCTTGCGCTCTCCGCTAGGAAAATGGGGATCCATCGCAGGCTTGATCCTGGTCACCATAGCCTTGATTCAAACCTGGCTCTACCCCATCATGAATTTGTGGAGCGGCCTGGCCTACTAGCAGTGCTGGTCTCTCCTCGCCCTAGCCAAAAAGCACCAAATCACGTAGCGACAGCCGCCTCGGCTGTCAGGTTTTTGACAAATGTAGGAATACCCTCCACCCCCTTCTCTTACCCCCCCGGCTTTTGTCTCATGCAGGGACAGCCGCTCTCGCTGTCTAGCAGTGCAAAGCGTAGCAATGAACGTGATCCACATGATTGCCATATATGCCGCCCCATTCGTCTCCCGACAAGAACAAGATCGAGAATCTCCTAGTTTCGTCTGTCGGGCTTCAGAATTAAGACACCCAATTTGAACAAGGATTTGGCGACTTGCCAATTCTCAAAGACTATTTCCTTGTGGCCGCGCTCCAATCACTTTTGCAAACTGTGGAGCTTTGTCGTGGCAACAATCTGCCTGACATTTGCAGCCTCCCACAGTCCAGCCCACGATGCGCCCCAGGAACGTGGGACCGAAAAACCCGCGCCAGCCCATTATCTGAACACGCAAACTGGCGTGGAGTATGTTGGCGACCAGGTTTGCGGATCGTGCCACTCCAGTGAATACAAGAGTTTCAAACAAACTGCGATGGGTAGATCGGCTTCGATTCCCTCTCAGGACGATCTACAGTCTTTGGCAAAGCCCATTACCTTCTCCAGCAGCACCCTGGACCGCACTTATAGCGTTTACACCCACAACGGCAAAATGTACCACGAGGAATCGCAGCGCGACCCCAAGGGCCAGCTTGTTTTTTCCGAGACACATGAAATCGCCTATGTTGTGGGTACAGGCGAGGTCGGTAAGAGCTATCTGGTCAGCAAGGGCGATGCCTTCTTCGTCTCACCGATTTCTTTCTACACGCGCATAAATGGATGGGATCTTTCTCCGGGATATGAAACGTCTTTGTTCCGGGGCTTCACCCGCCCGGTTCTGGAATTATGCGTGGACTGTCATACCGGACAACCGCTCTTCGTTCCAGACAGACCGAACCACTTTCAGCAACCTCCCTTTCGATTCCTAAGCATTGGCTGTGAGCGTTGTCATGGTCCCGGCGCGATCCATGTGATGCAACGCAAGGAGGGCGCTCCCCTTGAGGGTTCGATCGACTATGACATTGTTAACCCCGCGACCATGCCCGCGGAAATCCGTGACGATGTCTGCGCGCAGTGCCACTTCCTCGGCGACGCACGGGTGCTGCGGCCGGGGAAAAAAAATCTCGACTTCCGCCCCGGAACGCCGCTGGACAAAGTGGTGGCTATTTTTTCCGTTCCGGCAAAGCTCAAGGGAAACCAATTCAGCGCTCTGGATCAATTTGAACAGCTAAAACTGAGCCGGTGTGCGATCGCAAGCAAAGGGCGCCTGGGTTGCATCACCTGCCATGATCCACACGTGCAATTGCACGGGGCGGAGGCGGCAGAGGACTTCCGCAAGCGATGCCTCACTTGCCATAAGGTCGAGTCCTGCCGGGCGCCTTTAGCACGTAGACAATCCACTTCTCCGCCCGACAGTTGCGTGATGTGCCACATGCCAAAACAGCAACTGCAGAATATCAGCCATGGGTCTGCGACAGATCACCGGATTCTTCGCATTCCTTCGGAGAATCTCCAAACCGGCGATCAGGTTTTGCCGGCACCCGCGGAAGAGCTTGTCTACGATGCCACGCCACTTGGCTTTCAAGATGCAAAACCAGATCTGCGGAGTCTGGCTCTTGCGTATCCTCAAGTGGCGGGACATTATCCGGCACTCAGGCAAAAAGGCTTTGCAACGCTCGAACAAGCTGCGCGGGAACTTCGGGACGACGCAGAGGTTCAAGCTGCCTATGGACTAATTCTGGCCGTCGCGCAACCGGGCGAGGGAGCGCGCGCAGCCGATGCTTTGCAAAGAGCCATCGACCTCGGTTCTAAATCTCCGGAGGTTCTAAGTAAGTTGGCAGACCTTCGACTCCAGCAGGGAAAAGTTACGGCAGCGATTGATCTATATAAACAATCGATCCAAATCGAGCCATTTTATAGGCCGGCTTACTTCGACCTCGCGCGAGCCTATCTTATGTCGAAGGATATTGATAACGCTTACGAAATTCTCGACCGCCTTTTGAAAATCGACCCTGGAAACGATGCCCGCCCGTCAGGGATGGCTCAAGCTGGGGCCTCCTCCCGACGAGCAGCAGTGAAAATGATGGGACCCACTGAACAGGTTCTGCCTTGGCGGGACAGCCAGCCGGGTGGAGGGTACTCTACCTCCACCCTACATCCGGTATCTGCCGTTCTCAAGCCCGGGATGGCTGGTATTCTCGGAGCCCAAAGCATCGGCGGCTTCACGTAGGCCGCGTTCCGGTCGCCCCGAATTTCATCCTCGGCACAATGGAGCGGCAAACGATTCATGCAATTCTCAATGAGCATCTGCTCCCCCACTTCGAACTGGCCTACTTTACGGGCAGCAGGTTTCCTGCCCATACTGACGTGTCTTTCGATGGCGAATCTTATGGCGAGAAGCATCCGGTCAGCACGAAGACAGATAGCGACGGGAACCTTCAATTCGCTCTAATGCCCTTTGTGTCTGGCCATCATGAGGGCACCACCAGGATCAAAGGCGTCGGAACGACTTGTTCCCCGGCAATAAAGTTCGAATGGGGAAGCTAGGTCGCACCGGTGTGAGGGTAGTTGGTGGCAAATCTCTATAGTGCTCATTTGACGGGTTGTGACAGAAACTGTCTGTTAACCTTGCGCTCATGACCTTTCGCGAGTCTCGACGGAGTACCCGGGTGCCTCTCAAAGTGATAATCGCCATTGAGGGTGGCGCTGAATGCGAAGGCGTGACCATAGTCGTCAACTTACACGGAGCTTTGATCGCAACCGCAATTGGATTAAGTGTCGGCACCCGAATCTCGATTCACGTCCACTTGACCGATAAACGATCTGCAGCTCGGGTTGTCTATGTCGATTCTCGGAACCCACTGCGCTGCGGAGTCGAACTGGAGAAGCCGCGAAACATCTGGGGAGTGCCCTTGCCACCCGATGACTGGGAAGAGATCGGGCGCTAGAAGATCAGGCACCGATACGAGATTACCGCAATTGTTCGTTGTTGACGTAACATCGCCATACGCTCGAGCGACGTGCTCAAAAAAGTACTCAAGAAGTAGTCACAGGTGAGCCGGTACCGGGGTATCGGAGACCAACCCCACATCAAATCGCAGCCGCGCAACTCTGAAGTAAGCTGAATTCTCGGTTCGGCCCACCTGAACGACGACTCGATTGAAGTACCGGCTATAGGCTCGCGCATGATCTCCCGAACAGATGCGCGGCACTTGCCACACCGCCCCGCCCAGCACCGCTATCCATAGAACGAGGGCCAGCGCCTTCCTTGGTGTGCTGAACTCTTCTTCCACCACGGCGGTTCCGGCACAAAGATCTCCCAGCCGTTGCCGGCATGGGGAACAGCCCGCAACCATTGCTCCCAGCAAATACAAACCGGCTCCGTCCACGATCCGCATCGCGTTTCGAATCGCCGCTGCCGCCAGCGCGCTCTTCGGTCCCGTCTTCACCACACGGATTCCGACCAGCGCTTTGCCCAAGGTGGCCCCGAAACCCGCCTCCAGCAGCCAACCGTAGAGAAACAGCAGCGCGGCATTGCAGGTCCAAGCCAGCAGAAGCGAAGCAGTGGTGAGATTCAACTCCGTCTCCTGGACCGTACCCCACCGCATAAAAATCCAGGCATCCACCACGGCGAACACACCGAAAAGCACCATCGTGTCGAGCACAAATGCCGTAAACCGCGCCCCCAGTTTTGCCACTGGCGGCGAAGCCTGGTTTCGCGCAACGACAGACTGCTTCGCAGTCGCCGTGTTGAGAGCCGTCTCGATGATCCCGGCATCCTCCAACAAATATTGCCCAGAAGGAATGTGGCCACCGCAAGATGGGCAGTTCTTGACGCGTGCGCTAACTTGCCGATGACAATGCGGGCATTGCATAAGCTTGTCCCAGAAAACAGCACGGAAAGATATATTAAGAATACGGACCGGTTGGGCAGATTACCCCATGACGGAAGGACAGCACGCACACTTTCCTTCGGCCCATCCTCGAAGCGCAATGGACCACGACCGTTTGCGGTACTGATCCTTCGTAATCTCGGGCCCGGCCCCCGCGCGTTACCTTGCCCTAACCCGCTTGTGCAAATGTTTCCCAGAACGTCCTTTTTATTTAGGGCCGGCACTGCCCCTGCTCCTCCCCCAAATGAGCCAGCAACTGCTTCCCTTTCAAGTAATCCGGATTAAACTCCAACACCCGCTGCAGAAACTCCCGCGCCACATCCTTCTTTCCGGCCACACAAAACGCCATTGCCAGATTCAACCCAATCGCGCTGCGATACGGCCCTCGATTAAACACCGCCTGCCACAACTCCACCGCCCGCCCCAGATTTCCCGCTCGCGCCTCCAAGACTCCCAGGTCCACCGCCGCGTCATTGGCCAGCGGATCGATTTTTAAAGCACGTTCAAAGAGTTCCCGCGCTTCTTTCTCATGCTCATGTTTCTGCTCCGCCAAGCCCAAAGCCGTGAGCAGCACCGGATCGTCCGGCCGCTCCGCTACCGTCTTCCGCAGATACTCTTCCGCCCTCGGCGAAGCCCCTTCCATGTTCTGCTGTGCCAGACTCTCCCAAGCCAGCGCGAAATCTCGCGTCGTGGCAAGCGGAGCATCGCTCTCCGGGAACGCAACCAAAGGCGCTCCCATCGTTCCTCTCACTTGCAAACGCGGTAGCGGCCGGGTATTGGGATAACGCAGGATGCGGTGATCCGTCGCCTCCAGATGCAACACGCCCTTGCTCGCCGATGCCGGCATGTGGCACTTCGTGCAATCCGGTTTCTCGGGATGGTGCCTCGCGGCGAATCCCTCGCCATGGCAGTTCAGGCATTTGCTTCGGTAGTACGCTGCCCTGTCCTCCGGCGCCGGTTCCGTGTGCGGATCATGACAACTGCCGCACCACATCTTGTCTCCCGACCTCCGCTTGCACTCGCTGAGTGACAAAGCTTCAAACTGGCTGAGCGCCGGCGCCGTCTCCGGCTGATTTCCGCTGAGCAAGAAATAATGGACGTAATCGGAGAGTCGCTCCCCCGCCTGAAACTGGTAAAGATGTTTGCCCGGCTGTTCGACTGCTACCGTGCCCTGAAAGTGACATTCCATGCAAATCGCGTCGCGCCGGTCGGGCGGCAACTTCCGAGGATTCACGATGGACGTATTCCCGCTCGGCAAACTGGTACTTGGCGAGCTAGCACTTGCCGAAACAACGCTGGACGAATTCGCGCTCGACTCCCCGTGCCCTTCGCCCGCACCATGACATCGTTGGCAGGCAATGCCCTCATGCTGAAACGGCGCCCCAGAAAATTTATTGTCAATCCCCGGCAACGGTGGTTGCGCTCCGCTGCTGTGACAATTGATGCAGTCCATGAACGCCGGCAGGTTCAAGGGAATTTCTCGCGCCTCCGCATAACCCGGAGTCATTCCCCATCGCCCCTCCTGCGCGTACCAGTTGATCGGAGCCTGAAATAGAAATCCTCGCTCCGAAAACAAATAGCTCCGCGCTTTTCTGCCCGCCCCCACGAAATACAAGAGTTCGCGCTGCCCGCGAAATTTCTCGCTGGTGCGCTCGTAGCTCATCCACACTGTGTGGGTCCGGGTCTCTGACCCGGACGGGCCGAGCGCAGTTCGGCTCTGCTCATCCTGCTTGTACACCCGATAGCGCACCTCGGACGTCTTATGGCTGAACTCCCCAGGCGTCACCTCATCCCTGGCCAACCCGCTCGAGTGCGCCATCTCCGTCTTGCTATACGACTTGTAAATCTCGGTGTGACACCCCGAACAAGCCTCGCTCCCCGGGTCGCTCTTCGCGCTCTGGGCCTGCGTTTGCGAAGCAGCCCTCACGCTCACGAGCGCGACAAGCAACAGTCCGGCCACTCCCCCCCTGGTCCGCATGATCGATGTGATTTTATTCGATACATGTCCAACTCCGAACCACTGCGCGATGTCAAAAAGGGTGCCCCACCCTCGTCGGGTCTTTCGCGAGAGGGTGGGGAATTTGACTCTCGATGCGCGGCCAGCTTTCTACCTCCACACTTTGCGCCAACTTGGCATACAATGCTTTCAACTTCCCCCGGGGCCCTGTAATCCTCAGACCGCATTTAGCGACGGAGATCTCCATGTCCACAATTGCAGTGCGCCCCATGCAGCCAGCGAAGCAAGTCAGAGTTGCGCCAGGCCGTCGTTTTGACCACATCTTTTTTTCTTCCATGGCCGGGCTGATGCTCGCCACCGTATTCCTCGGCTTTGCGCACACTTACTATCTCGCTGGAGTCTTCCGCGCCCCGCTGCCCAGTCTCATCATTCACCTGCACGGAGCCGCCTTCACCTGCTGGATCCTCCTGCTCGTCACCCAAACCTCCCTGGTCTCCGCTGGCCGCGTCGACATCCATCGCCGTCTCGGCATAGCGGGTTTCTTTTTGGCGTGTCTCATGGTCATCCTCGGTGTTTTGGCTGCCACCGACTCACTGGTGCGCAACGCCGGCCCCGCGGGCTTCGATGCGAAAGCCTTCTACATTATTCCCCTCACGGATATGCTGATCTTCGCGACCTTGATCTTCTTCGCCCTCCTTGCCCGTTCCAATCCCTCGGTCCACAAGCGCCTCATCTTTGTCGGTACGTTAGCACTGCTGATCGCCGCCATCGCGCGTTGGCCAATCTGGAGCCACAGAAATCCGATCACAGCTGCACTGGTTTCCTATGTCTTCCTGCTCATCCTGGTGACCTACGACCTGTGGTCCACGCGGAAGCTTCATCGCGCCACAATCTGGGCCGGCGGGTTCCTGATCTTCGTTCAGCAAATACGTATTCCTATCGCCCACTCAGACGCCTGGCATTCTTTCGCCACCTGGGTCCAATCCATTAGCCGATAAGCGGACCGAAATCTCCACCATGCAAAGTGCCCGAGAGCGACACCCTACAGTCTTTTTCACTATCGCCGCATTGCATAACGTAGCTCGCACGCCGTATCGTTCTTCTCAGCGATCTCCGCGAATCTTTGCGAACTCTGCGGTTAAAAGCTTTCTCGTGGACCGGGCGTCAAGTGGCACCGGGGTCAAGAAAATTTGTGTATAGTAAGTCTTCCGTTTTTGACTCGAAGAGGTGATCCATTGGGACGAAGCTTGGGCCGGTATGTAATTCTTTCTCTCAGCAACAGCATTCCTTCTTCTCCACCCGGCTTTCTCGCAGACAACCTCTCATGAGCAGATTTTCTTCCACGCCAAAATCTTCACCGCTGACCCGCAGAATCCCTACGCCGAAGCTGTCGCCATTCGCGGCGACCAGATCATCGCGGTTGGCACTCTTCCCGACGTAGCAAAGTCCGTTTCTCCAAACGTCGAACGCATCGACCTGGAAGGCAAGAGCCTGTTCCCCGGCTTCATCGACTCGCACAGCCACTCCATCGACGGCGGACTCAACCTGATTTCGGCCGACGCCACCGACAAAGTGGAATTCCCTCACCGAACTTCCTTCTTTCGCCGAAGACGCAAAAAAGACCGGCACGGGCATGCGCGGCGACATCCTCGAGATCCTCGGCCTGCCCCTCGAGTTCTGGTCGCACCCTGACGTTCTCAATGCCGACTTCAGCACCAGCGCCTACCAGAATCAAAACGTTCTTTTGCGTGGCATGGATGGCCACACCGCCTGGGCCAATCGCGCACTCTTGCAGCGCGCCGGCATCACCGCAGATTTTCTGCAGAGACTTTCTCCGCAAGAGCGCAGCTACTACGGCATCGACAAGAACGGCCAACCCAACGGATTCCTGGTCGACGCCGGGACCGCGAAAATCGAACCGCTGCTGCCCAAGCCTACTCCCGACAGGCTGCTCGCCGCCGCACGCGCCGCCCTGCAGTACAACTACAGCCTCGGCATCACTGCATGGCTCGACCCTCTGGCCAGTGACTATGTGTTGCGAGCCTATAAAGCGTTGGCCGACCATGGAGAGCTGACCTCCCAGGTCGTCGCCTTTCCTCAGGTGCTTTCCAAAGATCCTGGCGCCGAACTTGCCACCGTGCAAAAGACCCGCGAGATTTACAAAAACGTCCCCAATCTGCACGTGAACGGCATCAAGATCTTCGCCGATGGCGTTGCGGAGTTCCCCTCCCAAACCGCGCACCTCACGAAGCCCTACAAAAATACGGGCCGCAACGGCGATCTGCTCTTCGATCCGCAAAAATTCGCCGAGTTATGTGTCGCCGCCGACAAACAAGGTCTGATTATTCACGTGCACGCCATCGGCGACGGCGCCGTCAAGGAAGCGCTCGACGGCATTGCTGCAGCCCGCAAGGCAAATCCCGAATCCCACTTGCCGCACACGCTCACCCATGAACAGTTCATCAGACCGGAAGATTTTCCTCGCTTCCGCGAACTCGGGGTGATCAGCGCGTTACAACTTTTCTGGGCCGACGCCGGCAACGACACGATTGAGATCCTCAAGCCCTATCTCGATCCCGACATTTACAAGTGGCAATATCCGGCCCGTTCCATCCTGGACAACGGCGGCATCATCTCCGGAGCCAGCGACTGGCCCGTTTCCACCGCCAACGTGTTCCGCGCGATCTATCAGGCTGAAACCCGCAAAGGGAAAGAAGGCGTTCTCGATCCTTCCCAGGCCATGCCCCGCGAAGCCATGTTCTACGCCTACACCCGCAACTCCGCCCGCGCCATGAATCTCGATTCCATCGGAACCATCGCCCCCGGCAAACGCGCCGATCTGGTTTTGCTCGACCGTGATGTGTTGACCGTTTCTTCAGAGGAGATGCGCGACACCAAGGCCCTATGGACAATGGTGGCGGGAAAAACCGTGTATCGCGCAAAGTGAACTGGTTTAGAGGACGCCTCGACAGCGTCACCCCGTAGCGACAGCCGCCTCGGCTGTCTCGCGACGGCGAAGCCGAGCGCGCTTGCCCACCCAGCGACGCCGCCATCCCGAAGCCCCGCTCTTTAACCAGCGGGGCAATGGATCTCGCGCGGAGGCTCACAAAATAAAATCCAGTTGAGACTGGAGGTTTCCAGAATCCGGATAAAGACGCTTTCCCCACATCGCATTGAAGACTAGCAGCCAAGAAAAATCGTCAGACGGTCTCTCGCTCAGAGTCTCCTTTAGAGCAAGAAAAAGGCCAGCCCGGGAGGGCCGGCCTGAAATGTTTATACTTGAGTCAATACAGTGAAGCAATGCGGTCGTGAGGGTCCGAACGTCGGTTTTTCCGCCACTAACCCATGACCGCGTTCCCGTCGGAACTAAGCCAAGACTACCCGTTGCCCGTTTCGAATACTGTTCAATCTTATACACTATCCCCAAAAAACCAGGAACCGCTGCCAAAAGGATAACAGCCGACGGCAGACGCACTCAGACCTGCTTCAACATTAGCTTCGCATTCCTGGGAGTGATACCCGCCATCTTCCAGAAATACCATCCCTCGGGCGGTCCAGCCATCTTGCCCATTCCAATCAGGCAGTCCGCTGGCGGCTTCTGCAAACCCCGCTCCCATCGAGAAATCACCATCGACGAGCAATTAAGCCGCTTTCCGAAAGCCAGCTGATTCAGCCCTGATTTCTCCCGCAGTGCTCGAATCCGCCGCGCCCATGCTGGCAAGGGCGCGGCCACAAATTGGCGGGGTCGGGCCATATCTGCCCTGCAGCATAACAAATCGCCCCTTATTTTACGATCCGCACACTTCCGCGACCGCTCCATCCACTGGAAGCGAGGTGCCGGCCTTCCGATCAGATTCCTCGACAACTTGACACTCGGGCGGCACGCCAGCGTCAGCCATAAACGGCTTCGAGCATTCACCGCGCCCGGTAATCAGTTCCGGCTCAATTTACCATTTATGTTAAACAAGTCAAATCCACGGCTGGGTGAAACACGTGAATCATCCGCTGCCCGATCGGAGTCATCCCGAGCGAAGCCGTTTTTCAGGCGGCGCGAAGGATCTCGCGGCGCTCCCCGGAAGCATCGCCGCCACGGCCACAAAAATGCCTTGATCGCCATTTATGATTTGTGATAAATGTGTTGCTCGCAAGCTCTCGGAGGCTCGCCCGTGCAAGGGGAACAGCGAGAACGCTTGATGGCTCTGGCAGCCCAGGTGGCGGTCGAGAACGACCCCCAAAAATTCCACGCCCTTCTTCTTGAGCTCGACCAGGTGCTGAGCGAAAAGGTTCCCGCCCTTCGAGGCAACGGAAAAACGTTGCCTCCACGGCCGTCCAACCCACCCAACAAATGAGAGGTTTTAAGCAAAAACCCTTAGGTTGTACGTAGGTTGTATGTACCCGTAATACTGTAGAGCGGAATTCCGCGATTTCTGCGAGTCTTAGAGCGTTGTGCCCTCCCCTTTGGAAGAACGAGTGCGAGAGCTGTGTACTCTCATCTCTGCCACCACCGGCGCAGAACAAGATGCTGCCCTGGCGGAGCTCAAGTCTGCGCTGCCAGCTCTCATCCATGAGGTGGAGAACATCTCGAAATTCAATCTCATGCACTTTCCCTCCGCCATTGCCAAGGGGAAAAAGGCCGTCTGACCCTTGCCCGCCGCCTAACGCCTGCTTGACCTGCTTGGCCCAGTCTTGGTTGCTGACTTCATAAATCGTTGGATCTATTGACGAATGCGCTGTCGAGCGTTTGATAGTGACCGCTATCACAGGCCCCTGTGACCTCAATCATCGTTACCCGCGCAAATCCCAGCTATCCAAGAGCATTGGGCATTTTCCCGCGCCGGCCACACCTGCAGCTGGGCGCAGAAAGGCAACTTGTTCAAAGACATCGAACACCTGGTTCGGCTCGCAGTAGTCATGGCGATCGCTCTGGTGGCATTCCTTTTCCTACGCGCCGCCGTCGTTCCTCGTAGCTTCGGCCAGTACGGACACTATCGCGGCGCCGCCATCGCCGAAGCCGCGGCCCGTCCCATCGCCTATGCCGGCCACGACGTCTGCGAGGTCTGCCATACGGACGTTGTGGAACTGAAGAGGCAAGGCAAGCACGTCGTCGTCCCCTGCGAAGCCTGCCACGGAGCCCAGGCCAAGCATGCTGACGATCCCGCCTCCGTCAAGCCGGCGAAGCTCGACACCGCCGTCGTCTGCGCCCGCTGCCACGAAGCCAACAGCGCCAAGCCCAAAGCCTTTCCGCAAGTCGCAACCGCAGATCACTCCGGAGGCCTGGCCTGCGACACCTGCCACCAGCCCCACCGCCCTAAAATTGACGCCCAACCTGAAACAAAACCGGCGACAGAGGCCAGGAAATAATGGACATCACCCGCCGTCGACTGCTCATGCTCTTGCCCGCTGCCGCGGTCGCCTGGAAGTATGTTCAAGCCGGCACCCCCGAAGCCTCGCCTAACTACAACCTCACCGAGCACTGGTGGGCCATGTTGATCGATGTCCCCAAGTGCATTGGCTGCGGCAGTTGCGTCCGCGCCTGCGCCGAGGAGAACGACGTTCCCGAAGGCTATTACCGCACCTGGATTGAGCGCTACCACGTCGCCGACTGGAAGATTGAACGCCCGGAAGTGGAATCGCCGAACGGCGGCAAGCAGGGCTTCCCGCCCAATCAAGACACCGGCGGCAAGAACTTCTTCGTGCCCAAACTATGCAACCATTGTGCCGAGTCTCCGTGCACCCAGGTTTGTCCCGTCGGCGCAACTTTTGTCACGCCCGATGGAGTCGTGCTGGTCGATAAGAGCTACTGCCTGGGCTGCCGCTATTGCGTCCAGGCATGCCCTTACGGTTGCCGCTTCATCAATCCCAAAACCAACACGGCGGAGAAATGTTCTCTCTGCTATCACCGCATCACCAAGGGTTTAACCACGGCCTGTTGCGAGGTCTGCCCCACCGGCGCCCGCCAGCTGGCCGATCTGAAGAATCCCAAAGACCCGATTCACGAGTTCTTGAAAACTCATACGGTACAGGTCTTGAAGCCCCACATGGCCACAGGTTCAAAAGTTTTTTACAACGGCATGGATGGTTCAGTCCGATAACAGTAGCCCCGGACGCATTCGTCCGGGGCCGGTTCGCAAGGGGCCGATTCGCAGTAAGCGCGACAATATTAAGGAGTCACGTGCAAATTCCCGTCGAAGGCTTCATGTATCCCAACGAAGTGGAACTCCAGTGGAGCATCCTCATCGTTCTCTACCCCTTCATCACGGGACTGGTCGCGGGCGCGTTTATCCTCGCCTCTCTGGAACGCGTCTTTCGCGTCGAGGCCGTCAAACCTACCTATCGCCTCGCGCTCCTCACTGCGCTATCTTTCCTGCTGGTCGCTCCCCTGCCCCTACAATTGCATCTGGGACATCCCGAGCGTTCCCTCGAGATGTACCTAACTCCGCACCGCTCTTCCGCCATGGCCATGTTCGGCTTCGTCTACCTCTGGTACCTCATGGCCGTTCTGCTGTTGGAAATCTGGCTCGACTACCGCCTCGACATCGTCGTGAAATCCCAGACCACAACCGGCGCCACTCGTCTCATCTACCGCGCGCTCACCCTCGGTTCCAGCAACATCAGCGAACGCTCGCTGCACATTGACGAACGACTCGGCTATTTCATCACGGTCATTGGAATCCCCTCCGCCTTCCTCCTGCACGGATACGTAGGCTTCATCTTCGGATCGATCAAGGCGAACCCGTGGTGGTCCTCGCCGCTGATGCCCATCGTCTTCATCTTCTCCGCCATGGTCTCCGGCATCGCCGCCGTCATGCTGCTGTACATGGCCACCACGCGTCTGCGCGGCCGCCAAATCGACATTCGCTGCCTCGACAAGATCGCGCAATATCTTTTCTATATCTTCATGATCGACTTCAGTCTCGAGATGCTCGACCTGCTGCAGCGCATCTACGAAGCCGACGAGTCTTTCCGCAGCCTCGATTTCATGGTGCACACTCGTCTCTGGACTTCGCAGGTCATTATTCAAATTCTTATCGGCACGGTGACCCCAATCGCGTTGCTCGGTCTCACGCAAATCCTAAAGCTGACTGAAGCCGCCCGCAAACGAATCTACGCCCTCGCCGGATGCCTCACGGTTATTGGCATCTTCGCTATGCGCTGGAACGTAGTCATCGGCGGCCAGCTCTTTTCCAAGAGTTTCCTCGGCTACACCACTTATAAAATGGCTTTTGCAACGCGCGAAGGACTTCTTACCGCAATCGCGCTCCTGATACTTCCCTTTATCATCCTGTCGGTCTTGGTAAAACTCCTGCCGCCCTGGCCGGACGCGGGTCCCGTTCCCGCCCCCGGTGCAATCGAGCCGCGGAACCAGCTAACCCCAGTCCTCCGGGGTTGATGCGGAGTACCCCATGGCGCAAGCTCTCTACGGCGTCCCATCCGATGTCGAGCAACTCAGCGAACGAGTCCGCGAACTCGAACGGCGCGTCTCCGCTCTCGAAGGCCAGCCAGAAAAATCCAAGACCGCTCCCGCTGAGCCCAGCCTTGCCCTGCAACGGCCGCGTCCTCCCGCCACTTGGCGCGGCTTTCCTCCCGCAGAAGTCCCCGGCGGAGCCGTGCCCGTACTCGGCAAAGCTGTCCTGGGAGTCGCCGGCGCCTACCTGCTTCGTGCCATCGCCGAATCCGGAGCCATCCCAAAACTTCCCATCCTCATCCTGGCCATCCTCTACACCGGCCTGTGGATGTTATGGGCCGTCCGCACTCACGCTGCCAACCGCTTTGCCAGTGCCACTTACGGCATCACCGCGGCATTAATTCTCTCCCCGCTGCTCTGGGAATCCACCGTCCGCTTCCAGGTCCTCGCGCCCGCCTCCACTGCGGTCGTGTTGGTCGCATTCGTCGTGCTGGCGTTGGCCCTGGCATGGCAGCGCAACCTGCAGATGATTCCCTGGATCGCAACTCTAGCGACGGTCATCACGGCCGTGGCGCTCATCATCGCGACCCGCGAACTCGTACCACTCACCGCCGCGTTGCTCGCCGTCGCACTAGCCACGGAATTCGCCGCCTGCATGGAGCACCGCCTCAGCCTGCGCGCCGTACCCGCCATCGCCGCCAATTTCGCCGTATGGTTGCTGATCGATGTAATGACCTCCTCGGGAGGAGTGCCCGAGGGTTATCATCCAGCCGCCCTCTCCACCATTACTCTGCTGTGCTTGATTTTGTTTGGAATCTACGGCGGCAGTATTGCAGTTCGCACATTTTTTCTACGTCGCCCGATCACGATCTTCGAAATCGGACAGGGCGTCGTGGCCTTCGTGCTGTCGGCCTTTGGCATCATGCGCGCAACTCACCTCTCCGCCGCTCCTGCGCTGGGCGCGGTTTCGCTCCTGCTCGCCGCCATCTGCTATTGGGGAACTCTCTCTCGATTCACCGCCGAAGCCTTTGCTCGCGATCGCCGAGTCTCGGCCAGCTACGCCGGTGCGCTTCTCCTGGGCGGAACGTTCCTTCTGTTCCCCCTAAATTTACAGGTGGCGTTCTTGTGCGTAGCCGCGGTGGCTGCGGTCTTCCTGTATGCGCGCACGAACAAACTCAGCCTCGGCATCCACGCATCGGCTTACTTGGCCGCCGCAGCCGCTGTCTCGTCACTCCCGCAATGGGTTGCGAGTGCGCTGGCGGGAACCGTGCCGTCCGCTCCGGACTGGAGCATCTGGATTGTGGCCATCTCCGCAGCCGTCTGCTATGTCCTCGGATCGCGCGAGGTGCCAGCAACGCAAGCCGCACAAAATCAAACGAAGCGCCGCCTGCTCTGGGTCCTTCCCGCCGTCGTCGTAGGTTTCGCAGCAGCGGCTCTGGCGGTAGTCGCAATCGTGTGGTTGGCCGCAGGCCGAGCGGACCTGAGTCCCTCTCGCCTTTCGGTGGTCCGCACCGTAGTGAACTGCGCGCTAGCTCTCGCCCTTGGTTATCTCGGCTCTAGCTGGAAGCGCATCGAACTAGGTTGGGTTGCTTACACTGCCGTCGCCTTCGGCACGATAAAGCTTCTCTTCGAAGACCTGCGCTTCGGCAACGCCGCTTCGCTGGTGGTCTCGCTCCTGTTTTACGGCCTGATCCTGATCCTGCTCCCCCGCCTCACCCGCCTCACCCGCGGCACGCAGACCGAGAAACCGTAGCCAGGAAAAGCCGCCCCCAGGCATCGCGAGGGGAGCCTAATGCCATCCATGTATGCGGACGACAATAAAAGCCGCCCAATCTCATTTCTATTTTCCGCATTTAGTCTCGCCGCTCCCAAGAATCTGGACCTAGGCGGGATGGTGCCTTCCATCTCCGATGCACCGACCGCGCCAACCTTTCCCATCGTGGACCAGTTCTTGCAATGGGACATCTACGAAGCTAGCCGAGCTAAGCTTTCGGGGACAACGGAGCGCAAGCAGAGCGCGAGTCCAGCTAACCTATTGCAAAGATGGTGGGCGCCATAGGATTCGAAAGTAAACCCAAACGTAGTTTCAACGACATGCAGGTCAGCGGATGACACCTAAGACCATGAAAAGCAGTGTAAGCCAGACAAACAGAGCGCAGATAGAGCGCAGCAATACCCCGGTTCTTTGGGCGATCAAACCTTATGCACCCCAAACGGCGACTCTCACCCGCGCACCGGGCAAAACTCCTTGCCGCTGAATCAGCACGCTCGATTTGCGGCTGGGCATGGTTCTAAATGGGGGGCAAGGGGCAAAAGTGGACCTCGGAACGAGGCGGTGGGATAGAGGGCCAGCCAAAATGGTTTTGGGGCCATCAAGGGCCCAGAATCTCCGGGCGACCCGACGCCGACCTCGACATCTCGATCATTACGACAATCGTTGGCCCAGGCGGGGCCGCGATGGCTGACTCCGGTACTAAATGGCCTCCCGAGGTAAAAACCGTCGTATCTCTTGAGCACACCGTATACCTCGAACCCTCCTAAATGTTGGAGCGGTTTGGGCAGTTGATTGTCGACTCTCGTGTCTTACAACGGTTTCACATATGCGGACGGTTTCGCACATCAAAATGTCTAGAACCCCGCAGGTGAATCGTCTGCGAATGCTTCTCGATGGAGAAACGATCGTTTCTCATTGGGAGAACTGCGGGCGCATGGAATTCACCATCAGGTCGTGAGAGGGCGGTCGATCTTGGTCTTCTCACCAAACTCGATCGTGGCTTGTATCTCACATCGACGAGCGGCGTGACCTTTGCGTTTGGCAGCGCAGAGTCGCACCGCATGTAATTCTCGAAGCCAGGTGCTGAAAATACGAACACCACACTGACGGTGTCGGCTCCGGATTCTTCAATCGACCCATGTGTTTGCCGAAATGAACACCGTTCCTCCAGGATGCAGGTCGCGTTCCTGGTCTCCCAGATGAACGTGAACGGCTCCTTCTTCGTCATACACAAGTTTATCTTGCCCGAGTTGCTTGTGCATTGGGAATTCGTCTCCGGGAGACATGTCCTCGGTTCCCATAACGAGATTATCTGACGTACTAAATTCTCCTCATACAGTGGGGACTTACGCGGATTGTCATGCTGAGCATGCAGGGGATCTGCTTTTTGCTTTTCTAATTTCTATTTTTGGCTGCGTGGCCTCGGTGGATCGGCAGGCCCTGATGGTGCGGACGAAGCCGGCGCGGCGGTATTTTCCGGCGCATCCTTGGCCGGCAATTTCGCGGCTTCCTTGACGATGGCTGCGGCGCGTTCCTTGCTGATATTGCACGCGGGATCATAGATGCGGCATTGCGCGAGCGTGTACTTGCAGCCGCAATCGCAGGTTTCCGCGTTGAGCTTGTGCAACGCGGCCATGCGCTGTTCCGGCGTCAATTTCGACGTGTCCACTCCCGGCAGCATGCTTGCGCGGTCCGCGTGCTTCAGAAACACTTCACCGGTATCTTCAAAGGTTTCGACTCTCGCCGGAACGGGCATATCCATCAGCGCGCGCGCTTCGATTTCGTACAGCGCCGGATTGAACAGCCCCACATGCTTCTGCACCACTTTGCTGTCTTGATTGATGACGAACAGCGTGGGCAGCGCGGCGATGCCTCCATAAGCGAGGCGCACCGGGACCGAGGTCGTCGCCACTGGATAGTTGATGCCCTGGTCTTTCACAAACGCGCGCAGTCGCTCCTCGTCGTCGTCATCCACATCCATGCCGATAATCTGCAAACGGTCCTTATACGCCTCCTGAATTCGGATCAGGCTGGGGATTTCCGCGCGGCACGGCCCGCACCAGGTGGCCCAAAAGTTCAGCAGCACCACTTTGCCTTTGTACGCTTCCAGGCTGAGTGCTTTTCCGTTCACGTCTTTGGTCTTGAGGTCCGGCGCAGCATCGGGATCGCGCACGAAGCGGATGACCAGTTGCTGTTGCTGCTGCTGCTGTTGCTGTTGTTGCTGTTGTTGCTGTTGTTGCTGTTGCTGTTGCTGTTGCTGTTGTTGTTGCTGTTGTTGTTGCTGTTGTTGTTGCTGCTGCTGCTGTTGCTGCGCGTTCGACTCCAGCGGCATCAGCGCCAGCCCCAGGCCCGCCAGCGCGCAGACCCCCAGCGCGATTCGCAGACTTTTCCCGTGTTGGCGCATCCGGCTCATGGGACTCTTACTTAAGAGATTATACTCGGGTACATACCAAGCGCCGCGCGTGACTGGGGTTCCGTAAGGTGCCATCTCCCCATCGAGACGCCGCTGATTTGACTCCGGTTGTGGCAGGCAAGGACGCTGGAGCGAGTTGGATGCTCGGGGATGGAGAATGCGCTTGATTTTTAGAGTCGGAAGAGATACAGCGTCAGGGTGTCAGAACGGACGCCGGAAGATTTGCGGACACGACCAAGGCCAGGCAGGGCGGCTGGATAACGGTGTTGGGCGAAACCGCGAGGACGAGTAGGCGAGGCCTTGGCCAGCACATGAAAGGTGTCGCATTTTCGGCGGGCATGGCTGCGGACTTGGCAGTGGTAGAAGACCAGGGACAGGGTATAGGCCAGAAACCGGATCATCGTCAGCACCACCAGGGCGGTGGTTTGGTGGACCGCGGATGTTTGAGATGACGATCGGTGGTGATGGTCTGAAAGACTTCGGTATCGATTCGCCGACGGCTGCGACTGAGCTGATGGATGAACAGGGGCGAGATCGAGCCCAGTTCGAGATTGGTGGCATAGAAGTTGGTGCTGAGTGGCGCCACCGGGATCTTGGCTTTGCTGCGAAGACTGTCTTTTTCGCTGATCCTGACCCGTTGCAGGTGTTCGAGGCGAACGGTTTTGACCACCTGCACCCGGCGATCAGCGACCGGCCGATCGAGGTCCGGCAAGTGCCAGTATCGAATCTCCCGGTCCGGTTCCACCTGAACGCCGGTGGGAGATTCCTGGGTGAGACGCTCCGCCTCGCGCAATAAGTCGGGCTGGTTCTCTTTCAAAGTGAAGGCCCAAACCAGACCCAGACGTTCCACTTCTTGAACGAAGGGGGCTTGCAGATACAGAGCGTCCCCCACCGACACATCCAGGAAGCGGCGGCCCAACTGCCCGACCAGGTCTTGCACAGAGCCAGGGCGCAGGCCACCTCGCCTTCGCCGTTCTTCTGAAAGCGGACAGCCAGGGGAATAGGGAGCTTTTGCTCACCAAGACCACGACGACGATGCGGTGATAATACTGAATATCGGTTTGCATCTCGCCGTTCACCTTGTGTTGCACCTCGCGCTCCATACAGGCATCGCAACAGCGGGCAAACGAACTGCAGATTTCAATGCCATCGACCGCCCCCACCACCAACCCTCGGGACCAATCGGAACGTAGAACTCCGTTGCGTTTCAGGCGGCGGGCAATTTCACAGCTGAGCGCGAACACAGCTTCGGGAGATTGTCTTTCGAGCGAATAACCCAGGGTGTCGTCGCTGATCGGTCCGATGCGCTGGGCCAGCGCGCCACAGTGACACTCGGCCTCGATCTGCAGCAGGCTGGGAATCTGCATCGCCGCCGCGAAGAAGACGGCGTCAAACACCTTTTTCAAGAGTGCTGGGGAAACTGCCGTCCCTCGGGCAGAGCGCTCACCAAATCCGAGAAGCCAAACACCTTGTCGAGATAGGCCTCGAAGCGATGCCGGTGCCGGCTCGATTTTCCGATCTTCTTTTTCCCTGAGCTTTTCCTTAAGAAACCGTTTCAGGTTCACGGGGGGTTCCGTGACTCGTGGGACTAAAGACAGTCGTCGCGGGAGGTCAGCGGGAGGGTAGTCGCGAGCTCGCGGAAGCGCAGGGAAGAACCAACGCATCCATGGCGACACCATCCTGGTGAGAACTCCGCGGTTTCTTGTGGCAAAACTACAATGGCGACGAGTACACGGGTGGCACAAGAAAACCGCGGCAATCCCAGCAGTGGTTTCATCTTTGCCAACGCGCGCTGGGATGCGATGAAATCTGGAGGCACTGACCCGGGATGAGATTCGCCGGGCTCTCAAAGGTTCGGCAGTCGAGTGGCACGGCTGGCACGCCTTTCGGCGGCGCCCCCGCGACCCGAACGCCGCTCGCTATCTGGAGACCAATGCCAGCCTGCGGGGGAAGCCGTCCCTCACCGCCGAGGCTGGCCACGCTGCCACAGTAGAGCTGGAAGACGTGACGGCGCTGATCGACGGCTGCCTGAACGTGATGCGCTACCTGAAGATGTTGCCGGGCAGTGCGCCTCCGGTGCAGAACCCAATGTGGATCGAGCGCATAGCGAGCGTCACTAGCGAAACCGCTGGCGTTTTTTATCCCGCGGTGACGCGCGGGTGGTACCTACAACAAGGCCTGAAAATCGGCTACGTCACCGATCTGTTCGGCAGGACCCTGTGGGAAGCGCGTGCGCCCTCGAACGGCGTGGTCCTGTATGTCTGCGCCGTACTCTCGATGAAGAAGGGTGAGACGGTAGCGAACATCGGCGTGGTCGTCGGCGAGCGCCATAACGGGCGCCTAGCGGTTCGGTGATGCGTCCACGCTTATCACCTTACATGGGTCCCGGGGAACAAGACCGCAGAGCGAGGGTGGGCGTTGGCCGTTTAGCGGGCCTGCTTCTTGACTACTTGCTTCTCACGATCCAGCACCATTTGGTCGAAGGCGTGGGGCAGAGATTCGCAACGGGAGTAGGGGCCGGGCTTATAGGCGCGAGACTTGATTCCCGCTTGCGAGAGCTCTGAGATGGCCCAATCTTCACGATTGGTAACATTCCAGAATTCAACCGCATCATCAGCTTCGAAGTCAGGCTTGACCATTTCGTCGGGGTGGAAATGCCATTCGCAGATAACGTCAGTACGATCCACGGCACGCGGCCAGAGCGTGTGGGTCATCATGTAATCCGGATGCAGGCTGAGCAGCAGATTAGGAAAAATCGCGTAGTAATAAACTCTGTCGCGCTCGTCTGCGTTGAGTCCGGGAAGGTAGTTGCGCCGCAGCTTGCCATCCTTGCTCATAGTCCTGGCGCCACCCTGAAACTCCATTGAGCCGCCGATGTACCCGCGATGGGGACTGTCGTTTTCTCCGGAGAGGTAATCGGTAATGGCACTGAGCGCCGGATGAAGAATGGGACAGTGCAGGCACTCGTTGTAGTTCACCATGATCAGCTTCCAGTTAGCCTTCACCTCATACCCAATGCGCCGATGGGTGCGCAGATCGGCCATTTGCCAATTCTGGAATTTCTGAGTCAGATCTTCTAGCTGACTGGACAGCGGGACGGGCTCCGAGCCAAGATTGATAAAGATGTGTCCGTCCCAGACGTCGGCATGCACGCGATTGAGGGGATAGTCTTCGCGGCAGAAGCCGTCGTGTACGTGGGGCGCGCCGATGAGACTTCCGTCGAGTCCGTAGGTCCAACCGTGATAACCGCACTGGATCCGTCCGGAAAAATGCCCTTCGGCGCTGGCACAGATCCGGGTGCCGCGATGCCGGCAGACGTTGAAAAACGCGCGCAACGAGTTACTGCCATCACGAGTAACGATGATGCTTTCACCCGCAACCTCTCGCAGAAAAAAGTCGCCCGGTGTCGGAACTTGGTCTGCGCGTCCGGCGCAGATCCAGGTCTGGCAGTAGAAGCGTTCGACTTCGTCGTGGAAGAGATCGGGATCTGTGTAATAGCGGGCCGGTAGAGTTGTCGCAGCGGATTGGGCGTTAGAGCTCAGCACTCAGCACCTGGCAGTGATGCAATCAGTCAGCAGTTGACATTTTGTTTACTGTCATCTCAGCGTAAGGATTTTATAGCAAGAATCGAGTTGGTGGCGTCGCAAACAGAGGTCGTGTAGATCCGGAACCAGATGATCTGAAACGGCTATGCAACTCCCAATCCAGCTGGAGCAAAATGGCGGGAAGTCGCAGGGCTTGCCGCCATATCTCGGCCCCTGTTAGTCTCAACGCCCGATGAAACTCTGGGTCTTGGTTCTGATCTTTGCTCCTTCCGTTTTCATGTGCGGTCAAGACGCCCCGACGCCCAAGACGCATTTTGTTCTGGAGAAAAACGTCCCCGTATCCATGCGTGACGGGGTGGTTCTGCGTGCGGATGTAATGCGCCCAGCCGAGGCCGGCAAATTCCCCGTCTTGGTGTATCGGACGCCCTACGGGAAAGATGCCGCGCAGCAGCACTACACGACTTTCAAGCATGCCGCCGAGCGTGGTTATGCCGTTGTAATCCAAGACGTTCGCGGACGGCACCACTCGGATGGAGATTTTCGTCCCTACGAAAATGAAGGACTGGACGGCTACGACACGATCGAGTGGGCCGCGACCCAGACCTGGTCGAACGGCGATGTGGGAACCTTCGGCCTATCGTATCCCGGTGCAGTCCAATGGCTCGCCGCGGTTCAGAGCCCTCCTCACTTGCAGGCCATGGTTCCGGCCATGACATTTTCGACGCCGCAGAACTTCTTTTACGCAGGCGGAACGTGGGACATGTCATGGATCGAGTGGATCTGGGACGACATTGCCTGGGATACCCGCGCGAAAAAGAATCTGCCAGGCCCGCGCACCTACAAAGAGGCTGTCGCCGCCTGGAAGGAGGAAGGGGCGAAGATGTTGAATACCGTGCCCTTGCTTGACGTGAAGCCCTTGCAGCAATCCGCTCCTTATTATTTCGACTGGCTACAACATCCGCCAGAGGATCCGTGGTGGAACTGGAGCGAACTGCGAGACAAGTACTCTCGCACGCACGCAGCTGTTCTTAACCTTTCGGCGTGGTACGACGACAACTATGGCCCGGAAGGTGCGACTACGAACTTTGCCGGCCTGCTCCAGGCCAGGAAGGCCGAGAAGGACCCTCGCACTCACCTGCTGCTTGGACCGTGGGTTCATGGAGTGGACAACACCGAAAAAACACGATCCGGAGAGCGTGAGTTCGGCCCGAGCGCGGCAATCGACTACGACGAGGTCGTACTGCGCTGGATGGATCACTACCTGAAGCACATAAACAACGGCGTCGATCACGAAGAGCCAGTGCGTTACTTCGTAATGGGGCGCAACCAGTGGCGCGACGCGGATCAGTGGCCGCCGGCAGGGAGAACGATGGCAGCTTTCCTGGCGCCGGGGACCGGTAATACAAGTGCCGGGCGACTGCAAACAACGCCCTTCGACAATCCGGACAGCTTCAGCGAATTCGTATCCGATCCGGCAACCCCCGTCGTGAACACATACGACTCCTCCGGCGCCCACGACTATCGCAAGCTGGCTGATCGCGCCGATGTTTTGACCTTTGATTCTGCTCTGCTGCAGGCAGACACCGAAATAACAGGGCCGATCACAGCCCGCATCTTTGTTTCCTGCGACTGCCGCGATTTCGATCTTTGGGCCCGTCTTCTGGACGTCTCCCCGGATGGAACAGCGATCAACCTGATGAGTCCAGGGCTGGATGTCCTGCGCGCAAGCTATCGCGACCTCAGCCGGGGCCGGCAGTTGTTGTCTCCCGGAACAATCTACGAACTGAAGTTGGAGAACCTGATCACCAGCAACCTGTTTCTGCAAGGACACCGGATCCGCCTACAAATCTCCGCAAGCTTCACGCCGAACTTTTCTCGCAACCTCCAGAGTGGAAAATCGGAGGTGAACAGTGTCGAGATGAAAAGGGCCTACATTCGCGTATTTCACGACGCAAAGCACCTCTCGCAGGTAGCGCTGCCCATTATCCCGATCGTCAGGTAAATTGCTGATTCGGTTCGGGACGGTATAATCGGTCCCGTTTTCTGAGTTTGTGGAGGAACCTGTGTTCCGATTCCGAATGATTCGGCTTTTCATCTTTGTTTTCCTATGGTGCACGAATTGCGTGGCGCAGCGTGAGCCGGTGCTCAAGCAGATTGACCTCCCGCACGCTTATTACTATCGCGAGATGTACCTGCCTCAGCTCACTACGGGACCAAGCGCGGCGGCCTGGTCTCCGGATTCCCGGACGCTGATTTACTCCATGGCCGGATCGCTGTGGCGGCAGGATGTGAACAGCTCGATCGCCGAGCAACTGACTGCCGGCCCGGGCTATGACTATCAGCCGGACTGGTCGGCGGATGGGCGCTGGGTCGCTTTTTCACGTTACAACCACGATGCCATGGAGATATGGTTGCTCGACTTGCACGATGGGCGGACGCGACAACTCACGTCTGGCAGCGCGGTTAACCTCGAGCCGCGATTCTCACCCGACGGTAAGCGGCTGGCGTTTGTTTCAACTTCCTTCAAAAGTCATTTCCACATCTTTGCAGGAAGATTCGAGAATGGCGAACTGAGCGACGTCCAGCAACTCACTCCGGAAATCGTCAGTTCACTTCCTCGCTATTACTACAGCAAGGTGGACCATGAGATCAGCCCGGTGTGGTCGCGTGATGGGTCCGAGATCCTCTTCATTTCGAATCGAGGGCACATTCACGGTACTGGGGGCTTCTGGCGGATGAAGGCGCAACCCGGCGCGGCAGGCCATGAAATCCACTATGAGGAGACAACCTGGAAAGCCCGCCCTGACCTTTCGCCAGATGGCAAGCGCATGGTGTACGCGTCATATTTGGGACGGTCGTGGCACCAGCTTTGGGTGATGCCGGCGGAGGGTGGCGATGCGTTTCCGATTTCGTATGGAGATTACGACAATATCAATCCGCGATGGTCTCCGGACGGATCAAAGATTGCGTTTATTTCGAACCACACCGGCAATACGTCGTTGTCGATACAAACGATTCCGGGCGGTGCGCAGAACGAGATTGTCGCCCGCGAGCGAAAGTACTTGAGGCCGATGGGGAAATTGCTTCTACGAGTTACCGACCACAGCGGAAAGCCGGTGGCGGCGCGAGTCTTCGTTACGGCGGAAGACGGTCGGGCGTATGCACCGGATGAAGGGTGGATGGAAGCGGACGACAGTTTCAACCGCAAAGAGCGTCCGTTTGAGGCGCACTACTTTGTCACCCAGGGAATCTCTGAGGTTGCGGTTCCAGCCGGAAAATTGCAAGTGGGCGTCATGCGCGGCTTCGAATACCGGTTCGAAGAACTAAGCTTAGATGTTCTGGCGGGCAAAACCTTGGAAGCCACGGTTCCGCTTCGGCAAATCGAGTGGAAGAGTCCTGACACGCGGTGGGTCAGTGGGGATGCGCATGTCCACATGAACTATGCGGGCACGTATCGGAATACACCATCGCATCTGATTGAGCAGGCCGCCGCCGAGAATCTGTCGATCATTGAAAATCTGGTCGTCAATAAAGAACAGCGCTTCCCGGATATCGCGTACTTTTCGCCGAAGCTTGATCCGGCTTCCGACGAAGATCGCTTGCTGCAGCACGCGCAGGAATTTCACACCAGCTACTGGGGACATCTCGGCCTTCTGAATTTGACGCGGAATCTGATCTTGCCGGGATATGCCGCGTACCCAAACACGGAGGCGGCCAGTTTATTTCCGGCGAATGCCAACGTGGCTGATCTGGCACACGAACAGGGAGCGCTGGTAGGGTATGTTCATCCGTTGGAAAGCGTACCGAATCCGGCGAAAGGCGCTGTCACGCTTGAACTGCCAGCTGACGTGGCCCTTGGGAAAGTGGATTACATCGAGGTTGTCGGCTTTTCTGACCATAAATCCACGGCAGAGGTTTGGTACAAGTTGCTGAACTGCGGTTTCCGGCTGCCGACCGCTGCCGGAACAGATTTCATGGGGAACTACGCTTCGCTGCGAGGGCCGATTGGGTTGAACCGCGTGTATGCGGAAGTTCCCGCTGGATCACTGAAGCTTGAGCCGTGGCTGCAGTCCATCAAAGCAGGACGGACTTTCGCAACCAACGGGCCGTTACTGCGCTTTGAACTGGGAGGGGAGACGCCAGGAGGAGAGGTCCATCTCGACAAGAAGCAGGATGTCTTTTTTAAGGCGGCTCTTGGGTCCATTGTCCCCGTGGATTATCTGCAGATCGTCTGCAACGGGAAAGTGGTGCGCGAACTGGACCTCAGTGCAAATCGCACAAGCGCTTACGTCGAAGGCAAGTTGCCGCTCGAAAGCAGTGGCTGGTGCATTCTGCGCACGTTCAGTGACAAGGCCGAGTACCCGATTCTAGATCTGTACCCGTATGCGACGACCAGTCCCGTTTATGTGGACATAGCTGGCGCCCGGCTGCGCAACACGGAGGATGCAGCGTATTTCGTGGCATGGATGGGACGGCTGATCACGGCGGTGCAGCGCAGCACGACGTGGAATACCGAAACTGAGCAGCAGGCGGTGCTGGCGATCTTTCAAAAAGCCCGACAGAAATACGAGAACATTGCGAAGCTGGGGCCGTAGAAGACCGTTGAGCTGGCTAGATCCAGACCGCAAAATTCGCCAACAACATTGCTCCAGAGTGACGGGCTAACCAGAAGGCGTGAGACGGGACGGACTCCCGCCGATGCTGGCCAGATGGCGGCTTCCGAGAAGTCTGTAGCCGCCCGTCACGAGTGCCAGAATGTATCTCGCATAGCCCCAGATCGGTGGTTCCCATGAGGAAATTTCGATTCTGTTTAGTCTTCATCGGGATGTTTTTTGCGGCCGTGAGTTTGTCGCAAACCTCTCCTCGTTGGCACGACCCTTCAACCCATCGCACTCAACTCGTCACCGTCGCCGATGGTGTCGACCTAGAGGTTCTCGACTGGGGCGGCAATGGCCGACCTGTGGTTTTGCTGGCAGGGCTCGGCTTCACGGCCCATATCTTCGATGATTTTGCGGAGAAATTAGCTCAATCGTGTCACGTTTACGGAATCACGCGTCGGGGGTATGGTCTTTCCAGCAGACCTGAAACTGGCTATAGCGAGGAACGGCTTGCAGAAGATGACCTCGCTGTGTTCAAAGCCTTCAATCTCGCTGCTCCCGTCGTGATGGGTCACTCCGTGGCCGGGAACGAATTGTCCCAATTGGGTATCTACCACGCAGATCGTGTGAGCGGTTTGATTTATCTGGACGCGCTCAACGATGGAAGCGACGACTACTCAGAACTTGATACTCTGTCAGCGAGACTGCCCGACACGATGAAAAAAGCGCCCTCCTCTAAGCCTTCCGACCTGCACTCGTTTCGGGCATATCACGACTGGCGAATGGAGACCGATCACGTCGACTATCCCGAAGCCGAACTGCGCCTTGATTATGCGGAAAATCCGGATGGAAGTGTCGGCGCTCGAACCACGCCAGCTTTTGTCCCCCAAGCTATCATGTCCGGTGACCATAAGCACGACTACTCGCAAATTCGCGTTCCTGTTTTGGCATTCGTCGGCTACCCGCCCATTCCGCAGGAGCAAATTCGAGAGAACCACGTAAGCGACCCAGTTGTCCGTGAAACGATTGAAGCGGTGTTTGGCACCTATGTGGGCATGACCAGAAATCGAATAAAGCGAATTGAAAGCGCTGCTGGCGGAGCTCGTGTCGTGGACCTTTGGGGTGCCAGCCACTTCGTCTTCCTCTCGAACGGGCAAGACGTGCTAAAGGACACTCGGGAATTCCTTACAAGGCTGCGTTAGTCTGGCTCCTCATCAACGGGCAGTCCTGACCCGTAACTGTCGTTATCAGGCATGAGCACAAGTTTGCACCGTTTGTTCGCCCACTCCACGGAAGATAGGAATCCCCGCTCTCGGCACTCACGCCTCCACACTCTAAGATTTTCCCCAACAGCCTGTCTTGAAAAGGTTCCTGCTCTTGCGGATAATCGCAATCGCCCATGGCAAGAGGCACAATCAACTTCGACACCGTGCGAAAGATCGGCTTGGAATTGCCCGGCGTGGAGGAGAGCACAGCCTACGGGTCACCCGCGCTCAAGGTTCGCGGAAAACTTTTGGCATGCGTGCCTACTCATTGCTCGGCGGAGAGGGGTTCGCTTGCGGTTGGAATCGGCTTCGACGACCGCGCCGAACTGCTCGCGGCCGCTCCCGACGTCTACTACGTGACCGACCACTATCTGAACTACACATCCGTACTGGTTCGCCTGTCCCGCGTCACACCTGATGTCCTGCGGGACTTGCTCGGCATGGCTCACCAGTTTGTGACTTCGCGTCAGGCACGCCGTTCGCCATCGCGACACCGCCGCAAGCGCACCTGATTTCAGGGAAACCCTTGGAAATTTCGAAGACGTGAACATCGGAGCCATCATAATCATCGCCATCGCCGCCACAGGCGTCCTCCTGATGCGGTTCCGCAAGCGATGGCTGGCGATGATCAATATAGCCTTCACGAACCGGATTACCGGGCTGTTCGCAGGCTGGCTCCCTGGCTTCGGCATCTTGACCCACGTCGGACGAAAGTCCGGCAGGGTCTACCGTACACCAATAAACGTCTTTCGAGCGTCGAACGGCTTCATCATCGCGCTTACATACAGCAGCCAATCGGAGTGGGTGAAGAACGTCCTTGCGGCAGGGGCTTGCGAACTCAAAACTCGCGGCAAGAAATACACGCTCTCAGCGCCGACTGTCGTGCGTGATCCTACGCAGCGGCGATTCCCCATTCCGGTGCGGGTCGTGTTGAGAATCGTGGGTGCGGATGAGTACATGGAGCTTTCGATCCGTTGACCTGTGCTGGAAGGTCAAACCGGCAGGGGTTTTCCCTTAGTTTCCAGCCTGGCGAAGAAACCGTTTGTGCCTGCCATAACGAGCAATGCGATCCGCTGCCGGATAAAAAAAAGCCCAATGCAACTGTCTTCTTCAAGCGTTGGCCTGATTTTCGGGGCGGGATCGGTCCCGGGCTTTCTCGCGTTGGGATGGCTTGCCGACTTCGTGGGTGGCACGCGTGCATTGGCAGTGAGTTCTGTGGCGAACTCAGGAATCCAAGTGGATGCAGACCACCCTCCCACGACTGAACTGACGCCATCAATAGCAAAAGTCCCACGTGGCGGCGTAGTTCAATGTCGGACACAACCTCAGAAACAGTAAACTGCGCTAACTGCTTGTCATGAGAAGAGCCGCTGCCCATCTGAACTCACTGCTGCGCCTCCCGCCGATCACGGCTGGCTGCCATCCAAGCAGACCTTCGTCCACGGCAGAATCCAACCGGGCACGAAAACGAAATTGTCGAAGTCCACTGTCGCGCTGCCCCCAATCCTTGCGCAGTTGCTCAAGGACTGGCGTGCACAAACGGCATACGCGGGGGACAACGATTACATGTTCGCCTCCCGGAGGACTTCGGGAAAGACGCCACGGTGCGGATCAGTCATGGTTGAGGACTACTTGCGGCCTGCCGCTATTCGGGCAGAAGTCCTTGAGGTTACGGATGGCAAGGTCTAGATCGATGGCGAACTCGTGAAGCGGTTCGGTTTCCACACGTTCCGGCATTCGTTGACAAGCTGGCTATGGCGAACGGCGAGAACCCGCAGATCGTCCGCGCCATGCTGCGTTGGACGAATCTGAATATGTTGGCTCACTACACCCACTGCTTCAAAGCCGACAAGCTTGAGGCTCAGGGTGCGGTGCTGAAAAAACTCGTCCGCTCCGGCAACCCATCGGATCGGGAGTCGGAAGAGGTCAAAAGTCCGTAAGTGATGGTGGGCGCTATAGGATTCGAATTTTGGGGTAGATGTATTTTCAACAACATAGAGAACACGGCGGGCACCGTAAAGCAATGGAAGACAATGGTAAGCAGCGCTAACGGATCACAAACGGATCACGGCTCGTGCCCATCTGAAAAGTGCCAACCAAGGTGGCCACAAAACCTGAGATTGTCAATTGAGACGGGCCCAATCGGCATGGCCTGTGTCGGCGACCGAGTTTCAACTTCGGCGTGGCAACAATTCTGAAGTTGATAGCGACAAGCGCGTTTATCGGGACTGATCCGGCGGATGACCGATGACCTCCGATTGCCCGTCATCCGACAGGAGGTGGCAAGTCTCTATTGCCGTCGGATCTCGCGCTCGCGCAGCCAGGTGAAGATCACCGGCGTCACGATCAAGACGTGCAATAGCGAAGACACCATGCCGCCTAAGACCGGAGTGGCTAGCGGTTTCATGACCTCTGCTCCCGTTCGAGCTGACCACATCAGCGGCAGCAAACCAGCGATCACCGTGGAAACGGTCATCACCTTTGGACGCAGCCGTAGCAATGCGCCTTCCATCACGGCTTCGTGCAATCCCTGCACTGTGAGTGTGCCCGTCGCTTGTTTCTTGCGGGCCACAGCCTCTTCGAGATAGATCACCATGACCACGCCCGTTTGAACGGCCGTGCCGAACAGCGCGATGAAGCCCACCCACACTGCAACCGAGAAGTTGTATCCCAGAAGTTTCAGCAGAAAAATGCCACCTGTCAGGGCGAAGGGCACGGCAAGCATCACGTGCAGAGCCTCTTTTACGGAGTCGTAAATTTTTATAAAGCAGGATCGACATGATGGCGAAGACTGCAGGGATGACCAGCATCAGTCGCCGTCGTGCGCTAAGTTGGTTCTCGTATTGTCCGCTCCATTCGATGTAGTAGCCAGCAGGTAGTTTTACCTGCCGGGCCACCGCACGCTGAGCCTCGGCCACGAATGAACCTACGTCGCGGCCTCTCACGTTCATCAACACGGAGCCACGCAGCAGGCCGTTTTCGCTGCTGATCATCGATGGGCCCATGACGACTTGGATCGAAGCCAACTGGTCGAGAGGAATCTGTGCGCCGTTCGGGGCGGCGACCAGCACGTTGCGTAACGCCTCGGGAGTCTCGCGAAAGTCTCGGGCGTAACGCACGCTAATGGGAAGCCGTTGGCGTCCATCAATTGCGGTGGTGAGGTTCTTTCCTCCAACCGCAGTTTCAATCACGTCCTGTACATCGCCCACGCTGATTCCATACCGCGCGGCCTCTGCACGGTCGGTCTTGATTTCGAGGTAGGGTGCGCCGGTGATGCGCTCAGCGTAGAGATCGACAGCTCCGAGCACATTGTGCACAGTTCGCTCGATCTCACTGGAGAGCTGCTCGATCGTGCTCAAGTTCGAACCGAATATCTTGATGCCAACCTGGGTGCGGATTCCCGTGGAGAGCATGTCGATGCGGTTGCGAATCGGCTGAGTCCAGATATTGGTGACGCCGGGCATGCGCAACTTCGCATCCAGCCGCTGCAGGATGTCTTCCTTTACGGTCCCGGAAGGCCATTGATCGCGTGGCTTCAGCGGATGATCGTCTCGGTCATGTTGATTGGGGCCGGATCGGTAGAGGTATCGGCACGCCCGATCTTGCCGACCACATTTTCTACGGCCGGATCCTGTGCGATGATCCGGTCCTGCGCACGCAGGATCTCGGTGGCCTTTGTGAGGGAAATGGCTGGATCGGTGATCGGCATGAACATGGCTGTCTCTTCATCCAGCGGTGGCATGAACTCAGAGCCAATCGTGGTGGCCAGGAACATCGCAAACAGAAACAGCGCTGATGCTCCCGCCAAGGTCGTAATGCGATGCCGGAGTGCCCAAGCCAGTACAGGTTTGTAGAGACGCTGCAGGAAATGCATCACGGGATTGGCGTCTTCCCGATGCAGCTTTCCACGAATGAGGAAAGTGCATAGTACCGGCACCAGCGTAACCGCGATCAGGGTCGAGCCCACCATTGCGAACGTTTTGGTAAAAGCAAGTGGGTGGAACAGCTTTCCTTCCATGCCGGTGAGTGCGAACACCGGTACAAACGCCAGGATGATGATGGTCATTGCAAAAAAGATTGGGCGTCCGACCAGGCGAGTTGCCTCCAGAGTGATCTGGATGATGTGCGAACGATACTCACCATGTTTTTCAGAGTAGGCCTCCGCGTGCCGCAAGACATTTTCAGTCACGACGATGCCGGCATCGACGAGCACGCCAATGGCAATCGCGATTCCTCCGAGCGACATGATGTTCGACGAAACCCCGAAATAGTGCATGGAGATGAAGGCAACCGACACCGCCAACGGAAGTGGCAGAGTGACAATCAAGATGCTGCGAAAGTGCCACAGGAAGATCACGTGGGCGAGTGTCACCAACAGAATCTCCTCGATTAAAGCGTGTTTCAGCGTATCTACCGCATGATGGATGAGGCTGCTGCGGTCATAGAACGAAGTGATGTGAACTCCGGGAGGCAGGCCCGGCTCCAGGTCCTTTATCTTCCGCTTGACCGCTTCAATCACTTGCAGCGCGTTTTCGCCGGACCGGATCACGATCACTCCGCCAACCGCTTCCTTGCCATCCCGATCGAGCACGCCACGCCGGAAGTCCGGACCAAGGTGCACCGTGGCCACATTTCGCAGATAGACGGGCGTGCCGCCACTCGCGGTGAGCACGATGTTCTCGATGTCGGCGGTCGAACCGATCAGGCCGATACCGCGCACTGCCATCTCGGTGTCATTGACCTCCATCACTTTCGCGCCGACGTTGGTGTTACTTCGCTGAATCGATTCAAAGACCATGCGCAGCGGGACGTTGTACGCACGCAGCTTCACCGGATCCACGTCTACCTGGTACTCGCGAAAAAAACCGCCGACTGTGCCCACCTCCGCAACTCCCGGCACCGAGTTCAGTTGGTAGCGGATGAACCAGTGCTGCAAGGAATGCAGAGTGCCCTCCACTGCGATCCGTCACAATCGAAGCGGGTTCTCGGACCATCAGTTGGGATGGCCCGAATCAAAGATTGGTGAAACGACGACGCCCGAGGAAATTGCGGTGGAATGTTCTGCGGTGCCAAAAGCGCCAATACCGCTGCGACCGCAGAAGCCCCGAGCCAGATCGTCGCGATCCTGGTTCCGCGGATATGTCGATTGGGCGACATTTTACAAGACCACACTACGCCTGATGAATGTACGAGACTCTTGGTTGTCCAAGAGCATTTTTTTCATCGACATTTTATGAGCGTCGCCACGAGCGGTTCTCTCCGCGGCTCAAAGTGAGCAGAATGCCTTGCCGCTCGATCCCCCAGGGGAATATCCATCCGACGATTCCCCGATGCAGAGGCCGAGACCCAACATCCGTTCTGTGAGTCCGGTCCCCACTATGCCCTTCGATGAATTCATTCACATTCCGTTCCATTATTTCTCCAACGCATCCTGAAATCCCTTCGATAGCTTCATCTTTGGTTATGAACATCCCCGTTTCCACATAGATTTGAAATGGTAGTTCCGATCGATCCGACACAAAAAGTATTGGAAGCCCAGGCCGGGCGCGTGCAATCTGGCTCGCAATAGAAGTCCCGTCTTTCTCGTGATCGATTACGGCACAGTCAAGCGCCCTGGTCTTGCTAACCTCAAGAGCTTCCGCAACCGATGCCGCGACCAGCACAGAATGCCCGTCCAATTCCAGAAATCATTGGTAGAGCAATATTCTGGAAGCATCGTCACCGACGCACAAAACCGTCCAACGCATAAACAGTCATCCTCACATTTGGACGCGAATCTGCGGACGTTTCACTTCTCTTGGAACTCCGCCCAAGTTCCGTTCTTACCGTAATAGATGCGCAAGTTACATTGTCGCGGCTTGGCGTGCCCAAAAAGTATTGTGAAGTGCTTCTGGGGTTCGCTCAGTTGACCCATTAGCATGCCCATCCGCAGGAGGTCCTGATGTTTATCGTACTTGCTTCCAGCGACTACATTCTTGTTCAAGACCAAGGTCCAATTGTCCCGGTCCCGAACGATGTACATGCTGTAAGCGCCCACAGGGATGTCGGTGTTGTCGGCGGAGAGAATTGCCTGTGTGAAAAGCAGCATCGGTTGTCCCCCGGGTGTCCACACCTTTCCCGCCGGAAGGTCCTTCGCGGTGGATGCTTCGCTGCTATAGCGAACAGTAATAAGTTTTCCGTCTTGGAAGCTGCAAGACGCAGTGGGAGCGGTATTCGGGTCGGTTTGAGCTGCTCCTATACCGATCAGACTAGCCACCAATGCTGCAGTCGCTATCAGTTTGTGCATCTTTTCCTCCTCCTTGTTGCACGTCGGAATGTCTCTCGATTTCGGCACGGCGAACAGTCCCCTTCGCCGAAGTCTGAGCCCTGAGCTCACCGCACGACCAGTGCGACTCCCGCCAACGAAAAATGTTTTCACGTCGAACGCGGGCTTTCAGTTGCCGAATTCGTTTTTTCTGTTCGGTCGCCGGCATCTCGTAAGCAATCTCGATGGCTTCAGCGACGGCCCGAGTATCGTACGGATTCACTAGTAAAGCGCCTCCACTCAGTTTGGAAGGCAGCGCCAGCGAACTCGCTGAGAATGAGTGCACCGTCATTGTTGACGCGAGCGGCACAATATTCTTTGGCAACCAAATTCATGCCATCTTTCAAAGGGGTGATGAGAGCTTCTATATCGGCTGCCCTGTAGTATGCAAGAAGCTCAGGCCGATCGAGTGAACGGTGGATGTAGTGAATCGGTACCCAGCTGGGCTCTCCGTATTCTCCGTTGATCTCGCTCACTTGTCGCTCAATTTGTGTTTTCAATTCCAGATACTTCGGAATGTCCTCACGACTCGGAACGACCACTTCAACAAGCGCGACTCGTTGACGCAGTTCGGGATGAAATTCCAGCAAATGACGGTATGCGGCAAGCCTTTCTGGGATGCCTTTCGTATGGTCCAATCGATCCACACCTAGAATGACGGGGCATCCGTTCAATCGCTCAACGATCTCCTTTGCTCGCTTGGCGACTTCGTGATCTGAGGCACTGTGAGCAAACTCTTCGTAGTCAATACCGATGGGAAAAATTCCCCACGAAAGTTGTCCGCCGCGGAGAGTCCGCTATGATCTGTTCACCGTATTCCCTTGGCTGCGCGTGCTTCACAAACTTGCAACGAGCGAGCCACGAATTCCGGAACATCCATGTGAACCTGTTGTTTCTGAGGTACTGCCGGAGGAATATCAGCAGCGGAGGATGGTGCCGCCATCGACGAAGCTAGGCGCCTGAGGCTCGACACACACGACTGTCGCAGACCTCACCCAAGCCAGCGACGGAATCTGGAAGTTACCAATCAGGCTCAAGGCTGCCTGAACAATGCCTACCCGCAAGCGCGCGGCCGCTTGAGCAGACTGAAGGGCGGTAACTGGACCATTGACCGCAGAATAGGGACCTTGCACGGCCGGAAAGAAGAATGTGGCCGCGACGCACAAAACGGCAAGAACAGCCAGTTCCCATCCGATTCGGCTCAAGATCATCGAAGTGTCACATGACGATTATAGCGCACCCATTCTAGCATTGCGGATGACCTCGGACACTGTCCCAAAGTCTGTGTAAAGGTGTTGGATTAGGCTCTCTAGCAGCTTGCGGAAAAACTCTGTTCGAGACGTTGGAGCAAAGGGGACTTGCCGTCCTCTTGGTGACGAAACCCCTCGATTCCCATCGGCTGACTCCTTGCGCGGCGGCGCACCAGATGCCGTCGGTATCCCCCCTCCGCTGCCCAAAGGTACCTCCAGTGAGATATGCTTTTGGGGAGGACATTCCTGAAAGATGAGCGAAAGTGTGCAGAGGGCGAGCGGGACCTGGTGGGAAACTCCGCTATTACATCGCGTGGGACAAGCTGCGACAGCGTGAGGATCAGGTATTTATGGTCCTGGCGCTGGTTATAGGCGCGCTGACAGGTTTGGCGGTGGTCGCTTTCATCTTGCTGACGGAGCGAATGGGGATGCGTCTGTACCCGGTGGGTGGCGCTCCGTGGCGACGCCTGCTGTTTCCGGTCGTGGGCTCGCTCGGCATTGGTTACCTGCTGTATCGCTATTTTCCGAATGCGCGAGGCAGCGGCGTGCCGCAAACGAAGGCTGCTCTGTATGCGCGCGAAGGGCGCATCTTACTGCGCACCGTGCTGGGCAAGTTCTTCTGCACGTCAGCAACGCTTGCCAGCGGGATCCCGCTAGGACGCGAAGGGCCTTCGGTTCAAGTGGGGGCGGGCATTGGTTCCGTCCTCGGACGTTTCCTCGGACTGCGCACCGAGCAAGTCAAGAAGCTAATCCCAGTGGGGGCGGCGGCGGCGATTGCAGCCGCGTTTAACACGCCTCTGGCAGCAGTGCTGTTTGCGCTCGAGGAGATCGTGGGCGATCTCAATGCGCCGGTAATGGGTGCCGTGGTGCTGGCCTCTGCGACTGCGTGGATGGTTCTACGCCTGTTCCTCGGCGATCATCCTCTCTTCAAAGTTCCGCAATATCAACTGGTCCATCCGGCGGAGTTTGCGGTCTATGCGGTGCTCGGCGTGGCCGGCGGTGTGGTTTCGGCGGCCTTCGCGAAGCTCTTGCTGGGCATGCGGGAGCGCTTCCTGCGTTTCCCGCAGAAGACGGTCTGGTTCCAACCCGTAGCGGGCGGGTTGCTGGTCGGCCTGATAGGCTGGTTTGTCCCGCAGGTTCTGGGCGTCGGTTATGGGTTTGTCGGCGACGCGTTGAACGGAAAGATGGCGTTCAATCTGATGATGCTGCTGGTGGTTCTGAAACTTCTCACCGTTACCACCAGTTATGCTTCGGGCAACGCAGGCGGTATCTTCGGCCCCGCTCTGTTTATCGGCGCCATGTTGGGAGGTACGGTGGGGACGGTGGCGCATCATTTGTTCCCCGCTTACACCGCGACGCCGGGCGCCTACGCGCTGGTCGGGATGGGCGCGGTCTTCGCGGGGATCGTGCGTGCTCCTATGACCTCGGTGCTGATGATCTTCGAGATGACACAGGACTATGCGGTGATCGTCCCGCTGATGATTGCGAATCTGGTGAGCCTTTTCATTGCTTCACGATTGCAGCACGAGCCGATCTACGAAGCGCTGGCCGTGCAGGATGGCATACACCTGCCGACGGCGAAGACGCGCCAACGATCTGGTCAGCGTCAGGCAGTAGGAATCATGCAGATTGCGAGCCAGTTGCTGCCGGCCGAGATCACGGTTCGGGAGGCGCTGGAGGAGGTTCGATCGAGTGAATTCCGAACGTGGCTGGTGATGGATCGACGAGGTGTCATTGGTGTTATCAACTTTGCGCGGTTGGAGCGAGAGCTGGCCGAAGGTGCGGATAAGAAGCTCGGTGAACTCGTGGATGCGCTGGATTTTCCGCACGTCCACCCCGACCAAGGGCTTGATTTGGCGCTCGAGCGAATGGGCACAAACCAGATCGAAATCCTGCCCGTAGTGAACCGTGCGGATGTGCACAAGTTGGAAGGCATCCTGACCCTGCGCGATGTCTTGGATGCATACGGTGTCAGCGCACGTGATCGGGCTTGAGCTTACCGGCCTCAGAAGCCGAGGCTCACCGGGGCAGGCTGTCGCTGCCGGATAACTGATATGAACAGCCCTTCGCACTACCTCCCGAGTAATAGGGTTGGCTAAAGACGATCGCGCTCCCGCGGAAGGTTCGGCATCGTGGAATCTTCAGAGTGGGATGGACGTTCACCTTCGCTGCGGCCGCGTATAACTTAGTCCGTATGCGGAATCTGGTGATTCAAGCGACGTAAGCCAAAGCTGAAGTATGTTCGCAGGTCAGAAAAACGATCTGCGGGTCACCAGCGGATGCAGCCAAAACCCTTCCCTGAGTTACGAAATCGCGGAGCCTGGAGATGATCTAAGTCGCGTCACCCCTTTTTCCGCAGCCTGCTAGCTAGCTGTTATAAACAGGGTGCTCCAGCAAAAAGGGCCAATGGCCGAAAGTTGCAGGATGCAGATCCCTCGCAATATTTTCTCGAAGGGTGTCTATTGGTGCGCATTATGCCGCTCCACGCGCATCTGCTCGAACCCCGAGAACGGTATTGACGTGTCCTATTCGGCGACGGGTAAGTCCACGTGCCCGGCGTGAGCGGGGGGGGAAGATCGGCTCCCGATCGTCAGCAGGGACTGATGGGCCACGATGCAGAGGGAGCGTCGATGGCGAAATACGCGCGCCTGAGCCGTCGTCTTGTCGATAGCATGTCGTCCAGTAAACACGAATTCAGCTTCAGGTAAACCTGGTAGTCGGCGCCTTGACGCTCAACGATCCGTTGGCTAGACGCGCCGATCTCGAAGCTCCACTGTTTGGGCAGAGTGAAGAGCCAGTCGCTTGATCGGCAATCGCGTTACTAGCGGAGTCACTCGACGAGGATCAGCCTTGGCACGAGGTTCACTACTGCCAGCATCGGATGAGCCGGGACGGTATGCGAAGCGAGGCAAATGTTGAAAGCGCGGGCCGTCCGACGAGATACAACCCGCCAGCCAACACTCTTCAGGCCGAGAACGTGATCATAGCATAACTAACGAACAGAGAGGCGGGAACGTCCGTGGAGTCCAGGCTGCAATGACATTGAGTCGGTGGCCGGATCCCTTGATCCACTTCGCTTGGAAGTGGACGCTCATGGCCGGTGTCCACGCGCTCACCGGAGGCTTGGATGCCGACGCTTAACAACACAGCCTACTCGGGACGCCAATCGCGAGACCGCGGTGTCGTTCCATAAGCGGCGTCGGCCCAGTACGCGGAGCACGCGGCGGCTCGCGGCGAAGCCGGCGGACGTGTATCAACGCGATTCTACCGCGCTCGCTGCAGGCGGATTCCCGCACTATGCCCGTGGACACTCACCATCTTCGTGTGCACGAGTCTTATGAAAGCATCGAGGTCAATGGTACAGTTACCACAGACTATCGGCAGACAGGCTCCCGCGGTGCTGAGCGACACCTCACGGCCACGCGACAGTTCTCTGGCCGACCTGCCAAGAAGCTGCCGGAGCTCACGCCCACGAGCTTGCCCTTGTGGTCACCAATCACGGTAGCATCGACCGACCCAGGGGACGAATGGGTGACGCCGGCTACATGCTTCCCGGCAGCGGTGAATGCCGCAACTGCGCTTCCAGACGATCTTGCGTGAACTCGAGGTGGGCGCCGCCACGACGTGGCGAACGATTGATGGCGTCTTGGTTCGCACCTTGTTGGCGTAAGGACCGTTTCCATGTGCTTCCACAGCTCTTGCAGTGTCGCCGGGATAAGAATTATATAAACTGCGAGAGAGCCGCCCAGAGGACTTCCTGATACAAGTGCCGCCGTCGGTCGCGCGACCAGGCGGATCTGATAAGCCTGGCGAAGCGTTCGTTGGGAGACACTGGCCAACGGAGTTGGGCTGCATGGCCCGCAACGTAACACTATAAGAGGCCTTGCAGATAGCAGATCTTTTTAAATCACAGGTATACAGATTAGCAACACGCTAGACTAGAGCCGACAAAGTTTCGCTTCACCTCACGGACTGTGTTGCAGGTCGAGAGAACCGCTGTGGCCTCTCACTCCTGAAAACTCTGATCGGGCGGCCTTTGTTGCCAGACTTGTCCTCTCCGAGGCATCGATTTTACTGCGATCCTCGGAGATCCACTTGATACCCCGCTACTTCGCGGTAATCGCCTTGGTTTCGTCGCTCAGGCCGGTCTTGCCTGCAAGCCCCAACTTTCCGGCAATATCCTCGGCGATCCTGATGTGGTCCTGCAGGGTCGGAAGAGTTTGCTCTGCATAGTTCTTTGCTTCTTGATTTTGGCCGTGCTCAATCTCGCTTTCAAAAGCAGAAATGGCTTCCTTGTGGCCCTGCAATTCATCGCGGACATAGGCGTCGTTGAGTTGAGCACCCGAGAGTTTCTGCAGTTCGCTCTTCTGGTTACGCTCAGTCGCACTCTCCTCTGCGGGCAGTTTCACGCCAATCATCTCAGCCACGCTCGCCAGTTTCTGGCTAGCTTCGGGTGTGATCTGTAACCATCCGGTTCGCAAAGTCTTTTACCGCTGGATCGGTGGATTTCTGGCCTACCATCTTCGCCATATCGATCTCCGCTAAATTAGCCTCGGCTGCACCGCTAATGAAGCTTCGGTCGGCAGAGTTCTGCATGTTCTGCCCGGCCATTGTTGACTGATGCTTTTGTTGAGCAAACAGGCTTCCGGTGGCCACCAGAGCTGTTGTCAAGACAAACGTCGTCCACTTTGCGTGCATGGTATTCCTCCACAGGCTGTAAAATTGGCCCAGTTTGAAGAAATGGCCTTGCGGGCAGAACGAAGACGACAAATGACTCCTACGCTAGGCGACAGCCTTTAACTATTAAGAATACATTCCAATGGTGCAGAGATGTCTCGCTCTGTGCCTCTTCGGTAAAAAATCATTTTTTCTGTGACTCGGACTCGGATGGACTATACCTGGCTTGCTGTAGCCGCACCGTAGGTTTCTTCACTCATTTCGTGTATCGCATCCTCTAGTAGATATCCATTAGAGACAGATACGAGGCATGAATACCTGTGCCCAGAAACTCTAGACAGAGAAAACTCTTCACAGAATGCGCCGCGGCCTCACGGGAAAGATGGCCAGGGAGGATTCGCTCGCAATCGCCCTCGCAAGGCCCACAGAACACCCGCGCGACCGAGGCCTGGCCAGAGGACAAGGCCACAGCGCTAGGCCGCAGAGGACGTGCCACCCAATCCCGTCCCCGCAAGTCCTGAAAGCCGGTACCGATCCCATCCGAGTCGGTCGTCTGATCTAATTCACACTCGCTAGTGCTTCGGTTTCTTCTCTTCGAGAATCCAGCGGCTCCAACTGTCAGGGAGAGCTGCTGGTTTGCCTTGGCCCGTGGGCTTCTTGCGAAAGGCTTGCGCAATGCCAAGCATGGATAGCACGAGCAACGCAATCAGGAAACAGATTACGAATGCGGTGTCAATCATCTTCCCCAAGCAGTTTCCTCCATTTGGCAGATGCTCTGGCCGAGATGCCAGCCGCCATAGGAACTGACCCGCTGCTTCAATGTCTATAGATTCTTTGCTTGACGATTTTCGTTGTATCGCCGCACGATATAATGTGAGGATGGACGATCTGCTGCTCTGTAAACGGTGGTCGGAGGGCCAGCATAAGGAAGCTGTCGGCCAGCAAAGGGGTTTGGATCGTTGGGGCAATCGCGAAAAAGTCTTTTTTTCCGATGGCGGACAACCTTTCGACATCGATTATGAATCGTTGCTACTAGGGCCGTCAGATCCTCCTGACTGCGAGGAGCTGGATTGACACTCTCCCGACAGGTTAGCTATGAATTCGCGCTCGTCGCGATTCTGTGTACCGTTGCCCTGTTCCTCTTTCCCGCGGTCCAGGGCCCCTATTCCGCTGTGCATGGACCCGTTACCGCGCTACTCTCCCTCAAAGCGAAAGTTTTCCTCTGTCTAGCTTTGCTGTTGGCGGCTATGCATCTGTTAGCGCGTTGTGTGGCTGTCTGCCACCTCGCACTCCGAATCCCGCTAGACGGGCTTTTCTTTCCCGCATCGTTTGATTCCGAGCACGCTGCCGTTCTTCGTTGCTAATCCAGAAGAGAAGATGAGGGATCGAAACTCCGCTGAACGCTTCGAGCCAGCGTCGCAGGAGTTCGGTTCAGTCAGCGGACTTCCATCTCATTAGATCCCAGGAAGGACAGAAGCGAGAATCACAACGCCTCAGGAGTGGCGCTAGTATGACGAACCCCGCACTCACACGCGTTTTGGCGATTTTCTCTCCACTACCTCAGCAGCGTGGAATTGAACGCTTCACGATTGCCGTCGCGACAGCTGTATTGGCGGTCTTGCTTCGAGGACTTCTTGATCCAGTTCTCGGGCACGTGGCCTTCTACGTCACCCTGTACATGGCAGTAGCGTTCAACGCTGTGGTATGCGGCGCTGCTCCGGCAGCTCTGAGCAGCTTGGTTGGTTTCCTGGGAATTTTCTACTGGTTTGTGGATCCACGCCACTCACTCCTCGTGGTTCGCCCCTCAGAGATTCATGGCGTCGTCGGATCTCTTCTTGTGTGCCTCGTCCTGATCACCTTGGGCGCAACAAACCGCCGAAAACGCCTAGAACTCGATCAGACGGTTCTTGCACTGACAATTGAAGGGGCACAGCGACAGCGTGTCGAACAAGAGCTCAGGCAAGCGCGCGACGAACTGGAGCAGAGAGTCGAGGAGCGCACCATAGCCCTTTCTCAGGCGCTGCATAGCCTACAGGCGGAAGCCGACATGCGTACGCAACGGGAGGAGCAGCTACGCCATTTGTCCGTTCGATTAATGACGATGCAGGATGAGGAACGTCGCCGCATAGCGCGTGAATTGCACGACAGTGCAGGGCAAACCCTGGCAGCAATCAAGATGACGGTCGCGTCTGCTTGAATTTTCAGAACCAAGAAACGCCCTCTTGTCACGTCAATTGGAAGAGTGTCAATGCCCTTGTAGATGACGCGCTGCGGGAAATACGCACTACCTCCTACCTGCTACACCCGCCTCTCCTGGACGAAATAGGCATTGCTTCCGCAGCGCGATGGTTTGTTGAGGGCTTCGCCCAGCGCAGCGGCATTCAAGTGACTTGCGACATAGCTCAAGGGATCGAACGCCCGACCCGTGATTGTGAGCTTGTCCTGTTTCGCGTCCTCCAAGAGAGCCTCACGAATGTACATCGCCATGCAGGTGCTTCGATAGCGAGTGTTAGGCTCTGGCTCGATACGGACCACCTCAACCTTGAAGTGGCGGATAACGGCAGCGGGATTTCAAAAGAACGTCTAACACATCTCAGCTGCACTGCAGGAAGCACCGGGGTTGGCATTGCTGGTATGCGGGCGCGGGTGCACGAGTTGGGAGGCTGGCTCGATATCGCGTCGGACAACACCGGCACTATCGTCATGGCAAAGGTGCCGGTGGCGCAACTCGTATTGTCCAATGCGTGCGAGGTTTCGAGCGTTCTCAGTAACGCAAGTAGCGGAGAAACCGGTGCTGACTAAGAACAGTGGCACTCATCGTTCGGATCTCTACTCGGCGAGGCGTCGGTATGGCGTGATTCCACTTCCATCCCTCCCCTCCTTGAAGCGAACCCTCGAACCTCGCGTTCTGCGCGCAACCAGTCATCAACGGCATGGCCACCTTCGCAGCCACGCTCTTCGTACAGACGAAAGGCGAGTTGGCGGATGTGTTCCTCTAATTCCCCTTTCATTTTCGCGATTTCCCGTGCTTCTCTAAGGAATGTGATGGTCTTCTGCGCGGTTGAGTTGGCTCGCGCTCATGGAGCCAATGTTCTGATCATCTGCAAAGCGTTGTGGCGAGAAACCATATATATCGTGGGGCGATACAACGAGAATCTGAGTGTCGAGAATCTAAGTTGTCTGAGGCGGCTGTTAAATCGCAGTCGTGAACACAATCGAATCCATAGTGGTACCTCGCACAGTTGCCTCCGTCCGGCCCCGCCCTATCAGCATCGACAACCCTTCATGTTTCGACCTTCGGCAAAGATTGAGAAAGGAGAGATCTCAATGAACTTAGCTAAGCACACAGTGTTTTTCGCGCTTCTAACCTTCGTCGTGTTTTCACTCGTCACTCTGCCGGCCTCCGCGCAAAGCGTAACGGGCAAGTTGAAGATTCATGTAAGCCCCAAGCAAGCTTACGTCTTCGTGGATGGAAAGGCCATTCGCGATGGCAGCCAGACGATCGTTCTAAACACGACGACATAAGTAATTGCGCATTTCAATGGATTCGTGGTTTGATAGAAGAATGAAACCACTTACCATTGCTGACTCTCCCACCATTATTCTCGGGCTGCAGGATGAGATCCGCCGCTCGGAAGAATCTCGCTACGATCATCGTCTCCATGGAGTGCTTTTGGTAGCCCAGGGGATGACCTGTCCGGAGGTGGCTCATTTTTTGGGCGATGCCCCGCGGTCGGTGGAGTATTGGGTGGGTCGTTTTGAAAGAGACGGACTGCCGGGATTGTTGGAGGGGGAACGACCGGGACGGCCCCGACGCTTGACGGAAAAACAATGGAAGGGGGTAGATGAAGTCTTGCGTTACCCGCCGCGAAAGATCGGTCTGAGCGGGAACATCTGGGATGGAAAAACACTCAGTACCTGGATTGAGCAAAGGTATGGCATTGCCATCGGTGTTCGCCAGTGCCAGCGTATCTTCCGTCAGCTCGGCTTCCGGTTGCGCAAGCCACGACCCGCGTTGGCCCATGCCGATCCCGCAGTGCAAAAAGCGTATAAAAAAAACTCCAAGGTTTGATGCGGAACGACAGCGTCGATCTTTGGTCGATCGACGAGGTGCATTTTCAGCAGCATGGCTCGCGCTGTCGCATGTGGATCCCGCCAGAAATCAAAGACCCTGTCCTGCTGCACGCTCCCACCCGCAAGAGCGTGGGGTATTTCGGGGCCGTGCGCTTGCGGGATGGCCGCTTTGTGTTCCGTCGGGAAACCGGCAAATTCAATGGGCCCAGCTTCCTTCAGTTTCTCCAGCAACTCTGCTCCGCCAGCCGCGGGACTCGGAGACGGGTGGTCATCATCACCGACAATGCCTCTTATCACCACTCCCGCCTGCACCGACCGTGGCGGGAAGAACACGCCCCCCGCTTTGCCTTGGATTTCCTTCCTCCTTACAGTCCCGAACTCAATCCGATCGAGCGAGCGTGGAAGCTTACCCGCCGTCGTTGCCTGCATAATCGCTACTTCGACAAACTCGAAGACGTCATCAGCGCGGTTGAAGCCGAATTCGCAAATTGGACCACCCGCAACGATGTCCTCCGTAGGCTATGCGCAATTACTTAAGACGCTATGTTTATCGCCGGGCCCCCACCAAGTTAGTGTTCACAATTACGGATATCCCTCGAACACCCGCCAGGTGCACATTGATCCTGGGACCACTACAGACATCACCGTGGCCTTGCAGAACTCGGGGGACAAAGTATCGGGACCGTTCGGAGACATCGAGTTCAAGGGCCATCCACGTGCCGCGGTGCTTCTGAACGGAACGACTCCAGACTACTTCGTCGGTCACGTCGATGAGTTCGACTGGAATTGGATTTGGCATCAGCGCCTTCTTGTAAAGCCTGGTACGTACCAAGTTGCCGTTACGCGCAAGGGAAACACGATCTGGTCAGGGCCAGTAGACGTCAAGGCGGGTGAGCGGGTGATCGTTAACCTAGATCAGAACGGGGAGATCAAAACGAAGGATTGGCCTCAGGGCGACACTTTAGGCCCTCAGCCACGCTTCAACGCCGGAGTCGCCAGTGCAGTCGTGCCAATCGCTCCGGTGACAGCCCAATTGACGGCGCACTCAACTTACCTCGATTGCGGACAACCCACTCAACTCGAGTGGAAATCTGCCGATGCAGCGGACGTTTCTATAACCAACCTTGGAAGCGTATCGGCGAGTGGCGACCGCACCGTCAATCCCACGAAAACGACAACCTATGAGTTGATCGCAAAGGGTCCGGGTGGCGAAGCTTCCCAATCAGCGACGGTGAAAGTCAATGCGCAGCCCACTGCCACTCTGAACTTAAGCCAGCCCGAGGTGCATTATCACAAAATCGGGGACAAGGTGGTCCAAGACGAACCCACGACCTTGAATTGGGCGGCATGCGAACGCTACCCAGGTGAAAATCACGCCGTTCGGCACCGAAAGTTTGACAGGAAGCAAGAAAATCGAAGTCCAGCCAAAACAGACAAGTACTGGTCGCCGTCAATGAGATGGTTGATTACACGCTCGCTGCGTCCAATGGCTGCGGCGGAACGACAACACGGACGGCTGCTTTGCACATTGTAGGTGCGATTGATCCGGCCCCCTCGGTGACGCTCGGCAGTCTCTTTTACCCGACAAACTATCCGACTGCACATCACCCCAAGATTGGACTAGTGGCCAGCGAGCGAGCGGTGCTCGCGAACGCCGCGAACCGATTCAAGCTGCACGAGCAGTATGACAACAATCACGCGAGTCTCCTTATCATTGGACACGCTGACGTTCGCGGGTCGAAACGATACAACATGAAACTAAGCGAAAGGAGAGCTGAACTCGTCAAGAACTATCTCGTGTCACAGGGCATTCCCGCGAACGAGATGCAGATTCGGGCTGACGGAAAAGGTGAGCAACTAAGCAAAAGCGACGTTCTGAAGCTCCAGCTTGTGGACGTACAGAAGCCCGACAAATGGATGATGCATCACCCGCGAGTTACGTGGTTCGCGTACAACCGTCGGGTCGACATCGTTCTAGAGCCTTCCGGGCAGCAATCGACGAAGGCATTTCCAAACGACGCGCCCGACGCACGGATTCTGTGGCAGCGTCCCGAACCGAGGTTGCAAAAGGTCGAGGTAGCCGCTAACTCGGCCGCCACTGCCGCGGCACTCCACGCGGCACTCAAGAAGAACTGAATGCAGCCGTTGGTTAGATTTCCTGTGTGGAAGGTAAGTCTTCAGATTGGCTAGCTTCTTGAAAGGAGCAAAAGAATGAGACTTTCACTTAGAGCTACGACGCTTGCCGGAGGGCTTCTTGGGGCGGAGCCATTCTCATGGTCTCGCTGATCAACCACGAGCGACCAGATTACGGATTGAGCTTCTTGCAGATGATGCGTTCGGTCTATCCCTGGTTCCATACGTCGCATACGATAGCGGAGATCTTGGTGGGCACACTTGATGGACTCGTGGATGGAGCCCTTGCAGGCCTTCTATTTGCTTGGCTCTACAACACCTTCTGCGGGCTTCCGAGGCAAACATAGAGGTAAACAGATAAACATAGCGTTTTCCCAAATGTGAAAGGATGTGGCATGCTGCGCTCGCTGATCTTTTTTGTGCTCTTCGGAAGTCTTGTCTATACAGTGTCCGGCCAGACGTCGCCGACACCCAGTAAAAGAGAGCAGAACCTTCGCGATTGCCTGGATGGATTCGAGGCCTGCGATCGATCACTGCTTACGAACGCACAGGCACAACAAATCGCTGACCTGCAGCATGATCAGAACTTCTGGGTGTGCCTCACCGGAAATGGCGAGTGCGACCATTCGGCCCTGAGTACAGAGGAGTCAAAGAATGTCGCTACGCTGGAACATCGCCGCAATGCTCTTGCGTGTGAAACAACGATCGGTATATGCGATCAAGCTCTCCTCACACCATCTCAAGCCGAAACGGTTGCACAAATCCAGAAAGAGCAGAACAAGGTGAATTGTGAGACCGGGGCGAGTGCTTGCGATTATTCTCTACTGACAGCCGCGGGGATTGCGAAGGTTCATGAACTTGAACGGCAGCACAATCTGCTTACCTGTCAGACGGACCCTGAATTGTGCGACAAATCCTTGCTGACCCCGATGGAAGCGAAGCAAGTTGCCAATGTCGAGTCTCAGCGGAATCTCTTAGGATCGGCGCAAAAACAATTTCACAGATTGGGTGAGATAGTGTAATTCCACTTGGGCAGGAATTCGTGGGGCTTGATGCGGAGAGCTTGAAGTTGTTCCGGTGTGGGTACGGTGCCGGTGAGATAGTGGCGACGGTCGAGATGAGCGTTGACCGACAAGCCGGATTGAGTTCTGGTGGAACGAATGAAGTGGAGGATCTTGTGATAGCTGTCGAGCGGTTCGCCAGCCCAGTTTTTGGAGATCTGGGAAAAGAGACGATGCTCGATAGGGTTCCATTTGGAAGCACCGGTGGGGTAGTGGGCGACGGTGAGAGTGAGGCCGTGGGAATCGGCCAGTTGGGACTGGAGTTCGGTTTTCCAGGCGCGGCAACGATAACCGTTACTGCCGCCGGTATCGCTGAGTATGAGAAGTTGTCGAGAGCGCGGATAGCGAAGCGATCCTTCTTCTCGCCACCAATGAGCAATGGCGTGAGCGGCGAAGGTGGGTGTGTCATGGGAGACGCCGACCACAACGGAGCCTCGATTGGCGAGCAAATCATAAATGCCGTAAGGGATGGCGACGCCCGTGGAGTCGGAGCGGAAGTCGTGATCGTTGACCAGGCGGGGAGATAGATCCCAGCGGGTGCCGGAATTTTTGAAAAGGCCGACGAGTTCGCGCTTTTTGGTATCGACGCTAATGATGGGGAGACCACGGCGCGCGAATCGGTCGCGAAGATCACCGAGGTAGAGGAACTGATGGTTGCGGTCGGGACTGTGATCGGTGGAAAGCTGCTTGTGATTGAGGCGAAGAGAATAGCCCATCTGATGGAGCAAGCGGGCGACGGTGCTGGGGCTCACCCGGACCCCGAAGTCAGCGAGCGCCATGGCCACCTTGGTGGTGGTTCGGCGCGACCACTTCAGGCCGGTGATGGGATCCCCGGCGGTGTCGTATTCGAGTAGGAACTCGATCAGGGTGAAGATGTCGGCGTTTTTTTTCTACGGGTTTGCGTCCGCCGCCGGCGTGGCGGGCGCGACCCGGCGTGACCTTCTGCTCGAGCAGTTGCTCGCGTCCGCGGGCGACGGTGTGTGGATCCAAGCCGAGGAATTCGGCCAAAACGCGGTCGCCACCGTGCCCCAGTTTGATCGATTCCATGCCGGCGAACAGGCGTCGTTGCTGCTCGTCCAGCAAACTGTAGAACAGCACAATGGCGGCCTGGAGTTCACGGGGAGACACCTGAAGAGCGGAGGCATCGGCGAGCAGAGGAACGGAGAGCGCGGTTTGTCGAGTCCGCATCTGAATCCGTGCCTGCCGCAGATCGGGAGAAGTATAGAGGAAGCGTCCGGCCACCTCCGAGCGGCTTAAACGTCCGGCGCGGACCAGATCGTGGAGAGGATCTTGGACCTCAGCATGGAGTGAGTCAGCGAGTTCGTCGGCGAAGCAGCCACGTGGTGACTGATGGACAAAGGACTCGATGGTGGCGACGAGCGTGCCGTGCCGGGAAAACCAGACCGCCTCATGGGACCACAGACCGTCGTTGTCGAAGCGGGCAGATTCACGGAGGGCGTAGTAGCGGCCGCGATGAGTGTAGCTGGTAAGGTAGTCGAGCGGCTTGAGCTTGCGAAAGACGGTCAGGTTAGCGGTGGTGCCGAGAACGTCTTTGAGTTCCGGCAAAGTAGCGATTTTGTGGCGCAGCAAGTATTTGCGAAGGACTTGGGGGTCGAAGGTGAGGGTTCGCATAATGTTATAGTTCCGATCAAACTAACGATCAACTCGGAACTATAACACAAACAACGGCTCAGCGAGGACGGGTATCTGACGGGGAGCATCGTCAATGATTATAGGGTTAGACGTACGAAGACGTCCGCCACCATGTGTGTCTAAACCATTTCTTAATGATCCAGGTACGACTACAGATGACAAGTTGTTTTTGCGTCAATCCTTAGCTTGTAAGTCGGGGGATGGTTACTGCGACGACTCACTCCTCAGTCCAAGCGACTCGAGGGAGGTCGCCGACGTGCGACGCCAACGGAACAATTTGGCCTGCGAAGCCGATGATGAAACATGCGAGCGATCCCGCTTATCAGTCGAGGAAGCCAAGCAGAACAGCGTCGGCTCTGCAAGCGTTCGACATTAGCAACGAAGGTCAGGGATTGCTCAAGGCTGGCCTGTGAAGCTCTTGGCCAACCGCGGGCGGGAGGTTGTCCAGGTGGTCGAGAAGCGCAACCACCTGCCAGATTTCGCTGTCCGCCATGATCTTGCCCCATGCCGGCATGGCCGTCCTTCGCACGCCGCAACGGATGATGTAAAAGTTCTGGCTGTCGGACAGATGGGGATGTACTTTCATGAACTGGGGAGCCGGCGGATAGAAAGACTCACCGTAGTCACTCTCGGGGTTATCAGGTCTGCCGTGGCAATCGGCGCACTTGTCTCGGTAGAGGCGGGCACCGTCGAGTAGATTGGCATCGGTCGGCTGGATCGGGTTTTTCTCTTCGGGCGCGCGGCGTGCAGCCGAAGCATGCATGGCGGCACTGGCAACCTCCGAATCGAGCCAGGAGAGCGGGACGTTGGCGCATACATCCGCAAAGCCGAAACGGAGGTAAAGCCAGCCACCCAAAGCCAGCGCGATAATAGCGAAGACGATTCCTCGAAAGAAATTCTTCATGGGGTCTCCTCCCACATTAGGATGCTGAGTCGAGCGACGCGCAGATGAGATTTGCCATTTCCAACTGATAAGGATCTCAACTATTTAAACGTTTGCTATTCTCGAAAAGTAGATCAATGCCCGATCTTCAGGCCTTCGCAAAAGACGTGTGGATCGCCGACGGTCCGAATGTCCGCGACTTCGGAGTCATGTTCACTACCCGCATGGTAGGTTGTGAAGCTCTCCGACGGGTCACTATGGGTGAATTCTCCCATTACCGTGCCGTTCGATACACTCCAACGTATGAATCAACTCGGGCCGGTTAGGTACCTCGTTGCAGCGACCCCCAGGCACGTCTGGCGTTTGGAAATGTGGCACACTCTATTTCCCGAAGCAGAGCTGTGGACGTCACGATCTACTCCATTTACCTTGAAGAAAGGGCACCTGCCATTGACCGGCATTCTAGGGGACGGGCCACCACAGTGCTGGGCGGACGACCTTGATCAACTGGTGTTCAAAGGCAACCCCCTCATCGAAGAAGTCCTCTTCTTTCAAAGAGAGTCTCGCACCGTCATCCTGGATGATTTAATCCAAATTCATCCGATCCTGAAGGGTAAGCCCTTTCGTAATGCTCTGTTCAAACTAGCGGGCGTTGCATCTCCGAATGGCGGCGTGGCGCACGACATCAGGATGACTTTCACGAATCGAAAGCTCGCGCGGCGATCACTCGAAACGCTACTCTCGTGGGACTTCGACAAACTGATCATCGCCCACGGTCCTTGCATCGAGAAAGATGCCAAACCTTTTGTGCGTGAGGCCTTCCGCTGGCTTATACCTAGAGCAAACTAATGTCCAGGAAAGTTCTCCTCTTTGCCCCTTGCGCATTCAACCTGGCCGAAACCAGCCGCATGGTCGAGATCGCTAAAGGCGTCAGACATCACCCGATCGCAAGCCAGGTCTTCGACGCTCACTTCATCTCCGACGGAGGCGAGTTCGAACAGCTGATCGAAAGGCACGGCTTTCCATTGACTCGGCTGGAGCCCCGTCTCACTCCAGAAAAGATTGAACACATCGCCAAGGTGGATCGTGGGGAGAAGTTTGCGCCCGCGTTCACTGACCGCGAAATGATCGAGCGCGTCGAGAACGAGACTGTATGTCTCAAGAACTTAACGCCGGTCGCAGTTGTGACGGGGTCGTACGTAACGATCCCGGTCACCTGCCGGGTTTTGCAGATCCCGCTTGTTTGGGTTGTTCAATCCACGTGGCTGTCGGACTTCTTCTGCCATGGTGCAGGCATGACAGACAACATCCGCCCAGTCGTCATTAAACCACTTGCTGACTGGCTCGTGTTGCAATTCATCAACTTGTGGGTCAAATACGGATTCCTGAACCCGGTCAATCGCGCAGCAAGGCACTTCGGGGTTTCAGGCTATGACTCCATCTTCGAGTTTTGGACAGGAGACATCACACTCGTGGCGGAACCTCCGGAATTTACCGGGATCAAGCTGCCGCCTGATCACTATTTCATCGGTCCCTTAATACCTCACGAAGAATTTCCGATGCCGCAAGGATTTACTGACGTCCCAAACGACAAACCGCTGATCTACTTTGCGATGGGCAGCTCTGGAACACCAAGGATCGTCGCCAAGATCGTTGAAAGCTTCGAAGGAAAGCCATACCACGTGATCGCCCCAGTTGAGTTTCAGCTCGCCAAAGTTCACGGAGTTCGTGTACCGACGAACGTTACTGTCACTGATTGGGTTCCCGCGCTCACTGTAAATAAGATGGCCGATCTTGCCGTCATTCATGGCGGGATCGGAACGGTTATGACGGCCGCCTTGGCCGGCAAACCGGTTGTCGGCGTCGGCATGCAGATGGAGCAGGTTGCCAACCTTGCGGCGCTGGAACGATTGGGATTCGCGATCAGAGTACCGAAGTCGCGAGACCCCTCGGCAAAAGTCCAGGACGCGATCCAGAAGCTATTACATGACGAAAGTGCAAAAGCCAAAGCGGCTGCCTTCGCCAAAGCCATCTCAGAATGGGAAGCTCCCAGGATCGCGGCCGAGAGGTTGTTTGAACGCTATGCGAGTCCCATCTAGGTTGACCGGTTGAACGGGCATCGCGCCGATCACCGCTAATTGCGGCCTTGGCCGTGTGCCGCAGCGCGGTGGCGAATTCACATCCAAAATGACCGGCCGATTGATTGCATTCGTAGATCGATTGCGCTTCCCTCTGGCTCTGTAACTTTCTTACAATTCGTGAATCTCATGTGTGCCGAAAGGCGGTTCGGTCGAAGAGAGATACGATGACCTTACGAACCGATGGCCGCAATTTCAAGAGCATCACCCGGCGCGAGTTACTCAAGCTCACACCGGTAATAGCTTTGGGCGCGTTTGCCATCCCGAAGTTTCAGATGCCGCTCCTTAAGGCTGGTCTTGGCTTCAGTGACTGGGCTTCCAAAGAACTCTTCCGTTCCGGCCATTTGGCACGAACATTTGCGGACTCGGAACTGACTCCATTCAGCAAATTCCCGATCAACGACTACGATGTGGATGACCCGGAAGTTGATTTGGAAAAATGGACTCTCAGTGTTAATGGGGCAGTACAGAAGCCAGCAGATTACACTCTGGCACAGATTCGGGCGTTACCCAAGATCATCCAGAACACCCGACACGTGTGCGTGGAGGGATGGGACGTGATTGGCCGCTTTGGCGGTTCACGTCTCTCTGATTTTCTCAAGACAATTGGCGCTGACCCCACTGCCCGTTTTCATCCAGATCGCGGATACATAGGCCGAGGGCACACAACAGGCTATATCAGGAGTGTGACAAGACCCGTGGCGACGAGCGCCGCCGCCCAGACCAAATCGAAGTTCAACCAAGCCTTACGAAGAAGCGCGAGGCCCAGCTTTCGATAGACCACCCAAGCGACCAGCCCCGTGACTGCAAGATAGGCAACCGTATGGACACCGGTGGCGAGCATCCCAGCTAGCGGGCTGGCGGTCGGAGATATGTGATTGTGGCCTGCCATTCGGCCCTGCGCGTCGACAGTGGTGCTCCCAAGCAGCACCGGCACTACCATCAGACCGGCGCCATGCGCAGAGGCCATCAGAAACGACCAGACGGTCAAGTCGCGGAAGCCCACCTGCATACGGACCCACCGCGGGTGCTGATGTCGCACCAGGCAGAAGATGCCAAGGCCGACCAGGACCGCGGCGACGGAGTAGCGGATGGCGACAAGCGGCAGAGTCATGCCGAGAAACACGGCAGCCAGCACCACGCTGCCGATGGCCAGGGCGTGGCCGATCGCAATGGGGACGAGCGATCTCCCTACTGCGCTCCCGCTTTGCTCTTGCATCCCGAGCGCCACAGCGAAGAGCCAGCCCATCCCAGGATTGAGTCCGTGGTAGGCGCCAAGGAGCAGCATCAGCCACAACGTCGTCGAAGTCAGTCCCGCATGGGTCATTTGTCGTCCGAATAGCAATAGGAGTCTGACGAAGCGTCGCCCCCATCCAGCCGAACCTGGTGGGCGCGCAACCCCTCGAACTCGACAAAGAAGTTTTCGTCGAGTTTCATCCCGCCCTTGGGGTTGGTATCGATCTTCACCATCCAACTCTTGACACCATCGGGATAGAACTGCTCGTCCCACGGCGAGTAGAGCGAGTTGGTGAAATAGAGGCGCTTGCCGTCGCGGCTGATTTCAACCATCTGCGGGCCACCATTCAGAGCCTGCGCGGGCTTCTTCGGGTGAGCTGCTCGTCGGACGATGCCGCCAAGGTGGATCGAGCCAGTCCTCTTCGGGTGGGCAGGTTCGGAGACGTCGTACTGGATGAACTCACCTGTCCCCCAACATGAAACATAGAGGAACTTGTCGTCGAGTGAGAGGTTGATGTCCGATACCAATGGCGGCACCGCCTTAAACCCCTTGAGCAGCGGGGGCAGGTTCTCCGGATCCGCCGGCTCGGCGGGAATTTCAATCACCTTGCGGACTCCCCATTTCCCGTTCTTACCGCCGTCCTCGCGATACCACATCCAGATGGAAGACGAAAGGTCCTTTAGCGAGATAACCACGCCGACGAATCCGAAGGTCTTGTTGGGGTCGTGGGACGGCCGAAGCTCGAGTACCATCTGTTGCTCCGCACCCAGGTCAATCTCCTGCAGATGGCGGCGCTTATCTAGATCCCATATGTGCAGCTTGTGGCCGTACTTTCCGCCCAGCAGCAACTCCGGGATCAGGCCGTCCTTCACCATGTTCGGGGTGCCCCATTCGGAGGTGATCATGGTGTCGTGTCCGAGATGCCACCAGAAGTCATAAGCGAGATTCTGTGGGCCGTGGTCTTTCTCCCACTGGCCCTTGAGCTCAAACGTGTTGGCATCCATCAGGAAGATGCCGCCGGGACCGTCGCCGCTGGCCGAACCGAGGGCGCTGCCATAGATACCGTCGGGGCCACAGTGAATGGTGTGTGGCGATGTGTAGCCCGTCTTTTTAACGAACTCTTCAGTCTCAATCACCTTCACGATCTTGGGATGATTTGGATCCGCCTTCGTATCCAGGATGTGAATCCGGGACGACCCGATGCCCGGCACAACCAGATAACGGCGCTCCATGTGCGGGTGTGGGTTCTGCGGGCAGAGGCACGCGCTGCACGCGTTCCAGCCGAAGTGATGCAACTCATTGTCGCCGTCGGGAAAATCCACCTGACCGAGAAACTGACCATACGCGGAGGAGCGCGGGTTGACGTCTATCACGCCCATGGCGTCGCGCTTCCCATTGTTCCCGACGTTAAGCAGAGCGACGTAAGCGAGGTGTTCCGGCGCTGCCTTCATCGCCATGCCCGGCGAGGGGTAAAAGGTTGGATCCGGCATCAAGGACATGTCCATATTCTCCCACGAAAGTGTTGGCACTTCCAAGCGTGCGTTTTCCTTCGCAATCTCTCTAGAGGGTTCCCAAAAATGCTGATAGGTCGTCCTTGTCCCTGTTCGAGAGATGCAAATTGAAACGCGTGTCGTAGAAATTCACCACATCCACCAGGGTGGAAGCCGTGCCATTATGGAAATACGGCGCACGCCCAGCCAGGCCACGAAGAATCGGGCCCTTGATCTTGCCGACGTGATCGAATTTGCCATCGATCAGCGCCTGCCCAAGGTCGGTCGTTATTTTGCATTCGTTTGTTGGTAGACCTGTGCTCATGTCTTTTCGGCATACGGTGATTTCCGGCAGATAACTCACATCCAGGCCTCCCAGGTTGAGGGAGGGGTTGGTCGGGTTGGGGTCGCCGGTCCCGATGTCCAACGGCGTAGGGAAGGAATGATCGCCCACACTCGGCGTGTCATGGCACGTTCCGCAAGTCCCTTGAAGCGTTGGAGTGCCGCCTGCAACCAGTCCACCGGCGGCCAAGTCGTCGTTGATTCCGGCCACGCTGCTGATAGGAACTTGCAGTGTGTTGAAGAGCTGCTCGCCGCGAGCAATGGAGGCCCGCGCGGCGCTCTCAACGTCGTCACCAAATGGTGCCCACCTGCCGTAGAGGTTGAAAATGTTGGATGTAAACTGCCCGTCTCCCGGGGTCACCAGCCCACCCGGCTGCTCGAAAGCGGGAAGCAAAAAGTGGACGCTGGAGTTGATGCTGATGAAGAACGGCTGAGTGGAAAGTGACGCGGGCCCGCCCTGTGCGCCACTCACGTTGAGCAAGCCCGCCTGGAAGTCGAATACCTGCGCCGTAAACAGTTTTGTTTCGAAGTCCACGATCTGCCTTTGTTCCTCAAGCGTTGGCCGCGTCCCGTCGCCTTGCGCGTGGCCGACGGTCGCGTCGAACGATTGGTGCGCCAGATCGTTGAGCAGCGAAGTCGGATAATTGTTGAAAACTATTTTGGTCGTGTCGGTGGCCGGGGAAGATTCCCGGCCATCGAACATGACCGCACTTAGGAAAGGAAGGTTCGTAGTCGGCAGCGGCCGCCGGTACACTGAGACGACATCAGTCGCGTTACAGCCGTACTGGTTGTAGACGCTCATCACTTGGTAGTCCGCGTTTGGAGGAACCGCGATTCCAACGCGGATCAGACCTCGGCTGAGAAGCAGGCTGTAAGCCCGGCGCCGTTCTTCGAGTGTCGAAGCGTCCGCTGTCGGGCAGTTTGCGCCGTCCACCGGACGAAAGATGGGGTCCGTACCTTGCGTGCTCTCAAAGCGCGCCTGGATATGCGGCGGCGTGACCGACCAGGCGTCACTGGGTTGGTGACACGTGACGCAGCGGCGACCGTTGCTCCCCATGTCCCGGAAGAAAGGATTGGTCGTCGTGTCCGTGGGCCCACCCCGGTTCAGCGTGGCAAAAGCTCCGTCCGGGTCCGGGAATATCTGCAATCGCGGCACAATCCGGTTGGCACTGTCCGCAGTCGCAAGCAATCCTCCGGTGCTAAGAAGAACGATGGCTAGCGAGATCGCCAGATGTTTCCTCTCAATGGTCGTGTTCCTGAACTTGCTTGTGATCCACCACATGATTTCCTCCACGGAGCCCGACAATGTACCCTTTCGATCCCGGGCACTAACGGTGTAAGCATCTGTCCTATTGGCCAGCGAAGGCCTGACAGGAAACGTTGGGGTGCCAATTCACGAAGGCGCCGTTGGGATTCTCCTTCCAGGCCCACACATGAAGTGTGTAGAACGCTGGTAGGCCGAAGCGATTGGGGCTCTCGAAATAATGAAAGAGCTGTCCCATGAGCTGTGGCGCCCCTTGTCCCGGATGCGCCTTGTCCCAGTCGCTTGCGATGACCAGGAAGTCCGCACCGATCAGTTGGAGGTGGCCGTCGGGCATCGCCTCGTAGATCACGATTTGGGGGCGCGTGGCGTCGACTACGCCGGAGGCCACGAGGTTCAGGTTCACAAAATGAAGCCCCATCGCTCCAGAGTCCGGTCCGCTGACACAGCCGAACAGGAGGGCATAGCCATCAGCTTCGGCCACGGAAACGTCCTTATACTTCGCCGTGTTCTCTCGAATAACCTTCAGAAGGGCGCCCTGGGCGGGCGTCAGGTGTTGATTTTGCGCAGTCGTTGCGTGCGAGTTCCCGCTTTGCGCCAGTAAGCCCGCCGGGCATACGCCGACTAGCACGAAAGCCATCATCGAATGCTGGAATCGCTTTGTAAGTCGTCCGATTTTCATAGTAGAAGCCTCCTTTGCTGATACATGAAAAGATCCACGGCGTCTCTCCTAAACCGGCTCAGATGGGCTAGAATCAGTTCCCACAGTTGAAGGGCGGCGCCAAGACCGCTTGTGTTCTGTGGAAGGTGCCAGTCTTGGGCATTGAATGTCTTTGAGGAATTCTGAAAGATTTCTTGAGAGATTCTTCCGGCGGATGCTCGATTTGAAATCAAAGCACTTATACCGATTTGACTCTTACGTGCTCGACGCCGAGGAGCGGGTGCTGCTTCGCAACGGCCGGCCCGTCACGCTCCCGCCAAAGGACCTGGAGACTCTCCTCGTCTTGGTGCAGGGGGCCGGGCACATCGTTGAAAAAGACGAACTGCTGGAGAGAGTCTGGCCAGGTGTTTTCATCGAGGAAGGCAATCTGTCCCGGCATATCTTCAACCTACGACAGGTACTGGGTGATAGCCCGGACGGACGGAGATACATTGAGACCATCCCTCGCCGCGGCTACCGCTTCGTTGCTGCGGTTCACGAGGATGGCGAATCGGCCGCGCTTCCCCACGCAGCTCTGCAGGCTTCTGAACAGGCCCAGACTGGGGTAGGGACCGCCCAAAGGAGAAATCTCTGGTTCTGGTCGGTGGCTTTGACTGTGGGGCTAATCTCGACGGCAGTACTGACATCGCGGCATTTCTGGGCGCCGCGGAACATTCCCTCCCAAGAGGTTATGCTCGCGGTGCTTCCCTTTGTAAATTTGAGTGGGGATGCACACGAAGATTATTTTGCCGATGGTCTCACGGAGGAGATGATTGCCCAGCTGGGCCAGTTCCAGCCTGCAAAGCTCGGAGTCATCGCGCGAACCTCAATTATTCGATACAGAGGTACCAAAGAGACAGCCGCCCAAATTGGCCGGGAACTGGGCGTACGCTATTTGCTAGAGGGGAGCGTTCGCCGCGGCGGAGAACGCGTTCGCATCACGGCTCAGTTAATTCAGGCAGGTGAACAGACTCACTTGTGGGCCGAAAGCTATGAGCGGCCGCTTACGGACGTTTTGAACATTCAGACAGAGATCGCCGAGAAAATCACTCATTCTCTTTCCATCCAATTGCTGCCGGTGGCAGCGAATACCTCTGCAAGCTCTCATGTCAACGTCGAGAGCTACGACAGGTATTTGCTGGGACTGCATGAGCTCGGAGAAGGGACGCGAGAGACAGTCAACAAGGCGATTCAGTACTTTCAGGAAGGCATCGCTAAGGATCCAAAGGATGCTCGCCTCTATTCTGCCCTGGGCGAAGCCTACGAGGCATTGAACACCTACTACAGTTCGCCGACCGAGGTGATGCCGCGAGTAAAAGCGACGGCGCTACAAGCCCTACAGATAGATCCCAACTTGGCCAGCGCGCATGTTCTGCTTGGCGACGTGCACTTACTTTTCGACTGGGATTGGCCTGCCGCAGAAGCGGAATATCGCCGGGCTCTCGAAATTAATCCGAGTTTGCCAGAAGCTCAATTGGGTTATGCCACTTACCTTGCGACTTTGGGCCGGTTCGAGGAAGCGCTGTCACGGGTGCAGCAGGCCTACATTTTTGACCCGCTCGCAATAGACAGTCGCAACGACGCGCTTTGGATCTACTACTTCTCAGGGCGAATGTCGGAAACCGTGCAGCAGTCTCAGAAAGCCATTGAGCTGGAACCGGCAGCTGGTCTTCCTTACGCGATGCTAGCCATGGCTTACGCTCAAATGGGACAACGTGCGGAAACGCTCCGGGCCGCAGAAAACGCCATTCGTTTTGCCAAAAGCCCTTCAGTAATCACCACCACGGCTTCGGCCCTCGCGCACGTTGGCCAGAGCGGCGATGCGAAGCGGCTTCTAAGCAAAGCGTTGGACATGGCCAAGAAACGTTATGTTTGCCGCTTCATCGTGGGGGCCACCTATGCCGAGCTCGGCGAAAAGGAGCAGGCCTTGGAGTCGCTTGAGCAAGGATACCTCCAGCGATCGACTTGAATGCCATGGATCGGGGTGGATCCCCGACTCAACCCCCTCCGCGGCGATCCGAGATTTCAGGATCTCGTTCGCCGCATCGGAATTCCCCGCTGACTGTTCCGGCTAGTGTGGGTGGAATAGCTATGGCTTGGTGTGGTGACCACCTTAGTGAGCGCGTCAAACACCGGCTGGCAGGAGTCCTGTGCCTGGAGAGTTGGGGACCACTGCAGTGCCATTGTGACGATGAGACATGTGAGCAAACTCAAAATTGTCTGACGGTTCATAGCTTTTCCTTTTTCGTGTGCTGGCCCGGGCCTCACATCGGCGGCTGAACATTTCCATATTCGAAGCGTGCGGAGTTGTGCGCTTTGCCGATCTTTTCTCCCCAAGTCCGCGTCCTGCTCCTCGCGCAATGACATCCCGGTCGACTTCGAGATCCAGATCTGGGAATCTTCTTTGAAGCCCGTGATTTGACGGTTAAGGGAATAAACCACGGCGGCCTCGCCATTGACTGCCTCACTGCGGAGCAAATGGCAGGTCGCTTTGCCGTTTTTCTCGTTTTCCCTTTCCTGCTCCAGCACTTCCGCAGTGGTGACGTGAGTGTCCATCCACTTTCCATTCGCGCGGATGTATTTCTTTCCCTGCGTCATGATCGTCTCCGCAGTTCGAGTCTTGCCTCCATTTGCCGCGGTGCTGGCCGTATAGCTATGGCTGGGAGTCGTGATCAATTTCGTAAGGGCGTCAAACACGGGCTGGCAGGAGTCTGCCGCATGTGCCGATGAAAGAAGCCCAGCCATCATGAGCGATACAAAAAGAGAACGAGTGAAGAAGCGATTGCCAAACATCGGGAACCTCCTCAGTGAACTATTGGTATCGATGGTCCAGCATTTTCAATCAGGCGCTAAGAAATTTCGAGCACCACGGGTCCGAAGGCTTCGGCGGCGATGATATTGGCAGCTTCATCGAACGCACATGGAAGGACGCTCCTCCGGGGTTGGTGCTAGAAGCAATCGAGAACGTTTTGGATGCGGCAAAAGAACGCGGCTCGCACTCACACTACGTAATATCATCAGCCAAAGGGAGCGTAGTTTTGAACTCAGATTACGCCCTGCGCCTCTTTCAGCTTTTGCCGACTCTTGCGGAACTGGACAGAGACAAGGCGGAAGCACTTTTGCGTGAGCAGACGGAAGTTGCGGGACAGCTGAAGACTTACCCCAGAGGCACACAGTCGCTCACGTCTGAGAACACCAGCCTCTCCTATGGCATTAGCGTCGATGGCTCGGGCATAGCTGATGCAGCTGCTGAGCAGCCGATCGAAGCCCAGATGCAGGAGCGCATTGCAGAGATCTTAAAAAGAGCTGATACGGATCCTTCAGGAGCCTTGGCAAGTGCGGTTACGCTGCCCGTACACGGGCCGTCTGAATCATCGTCACCGCGCTCCGAAGCACTCCTTGGAATCGCTGAGAAGACCGCTGCAAGGAAAGCCTCCGTATCAAAATCGGCTCTGGATAGCTCGTAGCCGAGCACGTGCAGAATGATCCTCAGTTCAACTTCGCCGCGTTCTCCGTATCGGCCTCCACTTTGATTTACCAAGCTGGTGCAGTGACGCCGGGAACGCGCCTCGTCTCCTATGACCGGAGCGGAAAGCAGACCGCGCTGAGTGAGGAAACAGACCTGCTTCAGACGGTCGTGCTTTCCCCGAAGGAAGATCAGTTGGCCGCTTCCCTGGGGCTCACCTCCGGTCAGTTGAATGACATCTGGGTTTTCGATTTGCGCAAGAACACCAAAACAAAGCTTACGTTTGACCAACACTCCTTCTCCCCGGTGTGGTCTCCGGATGGCAAGAAACTGGCATTCGACCGCATCGAAGCCGATGGAGAAACCATCATCGCCAAGGACGTTTCGGGAAGTGGCGCTGAGGAGGTACTGTTCAAGCTCCGCGTTCAGAAGGAAAACGCGGGCGGCGAGGTCAAGCTCCAAGAACTTTACCCCATCGGCTGGACCCCGGACGGAAAATACCTAATCTATCGTGGTCCGGGCGAGGTGAGTGCGCTTTCCCTCGATGGCAGTCGCAAGACGACTCCTCTGTTTCCTGCGAATCTGGCAACTCTGGGTGTGGGAACCCTGGGTGTGGAAATGTCTCCAGACGGTCGATGGCTGGCGTACTCTTCCAATGAATCCAGTCTGGCGGAAATTTACGTCGTACCTTTCCGCATTGCGGACGGAACTCCAACCATCTCGGGCGGCAAATGGCAGGTATCAAACGGGGGCGGGATAGCGCCCGTCTGGCGAGGTGATGAAAAAGAGCTTTTCTTCACCCAGAGCTCAGCGTCCACGCTGATGTCCGCCAGCATCAGCATCGCCGGCGACCATTTTCAGAGCGACAAGCCCCAATCTCTTTTCGATGTCGACGCGCATCCAATCGTGAATTATTACACCGTCACCCGGGACGGGCAGAAAATCTACATGGCCAGCTATGGACCGGGCAGCACGGCACCTTTCACGGTGACCACGAACTGGTTGGACCTGATGAAGAAATGATCCCGCTCGCGGGGTACTACGTCTTTGCTGAGTAACGGAACGAGACCGGGTAGCTTGCTTCCCGCCACGAAAATCATTTCTTCCTAAACTCCTCCGTCCAGTTCTCCACAACATTGAGCAGTGCGGACGTTTGATCAGATGTCTGTGTCTCCACCAAGAACCGTTTCCCGTCTGCAGTCGCATCATACGGGCTGCCGCCCGTTCTCGTCGGAGCTGCAGCTGTTTGAAAAAGAGTTTTCGTGGCCACAACCTGCGATGAGCCATTGGCCTCTTTCATCTCAGCGGCCATCAGTTTATTGTCCGGTGTCAGGTAATAGAGTTCTTTCCCATCGCCTCTCCAGCAAGGCATAGAGCCACCGGCGACTGACACTTGCAACTTTCCCCCCACATTCGGAAACGACGAAACGTAGATCTCATCCGTTCCTGACTCGTCCGAGCGATAGGCGATCCACTTGCCATCTGGCGAGACTCGGGCGTATCCGAAGTTCGTGCCTGATGCCTCCAGAACCGGTACGGGACCAGCATTGCCGGTAGTCGGAAGCTTCGCGATACGTGACTTGCCGGTGCTGGACAGGAACTCTGAAAATATCAAAAACTTCCCATCGGATGTCCAGTCAATCGAGTAAACGAACGAATCGGTAAGTCTCCATAGTTCCTGATCCGCTCCAACGACATTGGCGGGTTTAATATAGATCGCCGCTTCATTGCCTTTCACCCCCGAGTAAGCGACGCGATGGCCGTCCGGTGACCACGCTGGGCCAAGGGGCCGAAAAATGCTGGCCAGACGACTGAGTTGGCCGGACGTGAGATCGCGAATCCAGAGATCTCTCCTGCCGCCGAGCGGGTCCGTCTGAACGAAGAGCAGCCTCTTCCCATCAGGAGAGAGACGCGGCCCTGTGTATGCTCCTGGGTCGCCGATGCTGGACAATTGCCTTCCCTCGCGGTCGAACATCAGTTGTGAAACGGAGCCGGTAAGGCTTCCTTGCTGATAAAGAAGCATACCGTTCTGTGAGGCGGAGAAGGCTCCATTGCTGATAATTGGGTTGAATAAGATGTTTTCTGCAACAGGAAAAGCGTTCCCGCTGAAATCCAATTTCTTAAGATCGAACGGTCTCGCCATCAAGACCTTATCCTCAATATAAAGAACGTGGCCCATTGCATACGCGACTGGCGAGCTCCCTTGAAATAAGAGCTTAGGGTCCTTTCCGTCGAGCGAACCCACGTAGATAGAGTTTTCAGGGCTCACACTCCCCAGGGGTGATGCCATGAAAAAGAAGTGCTTTCCATCAGGAAGGAAAAAAGGCCAGCGATGCGTTACCACCAGGCGGCTCGCGTTCAGAGTGGTTACTCTCTCCGGGATACCTCCGGAAGCGGATACGCGATATACCCCACCGACCACCCTGCTAAAAAGGATCACATCAAGCTGGCCCCAACTCCCACCGCGGCTGTCATGGACCTCGCAGAGGATCTGAGCTGGGCCCCCGCTGGTCGCAATGCGTTTCAATTTGTCCTGCGTAAAGTAGCCGAGGCTCGAACTGTCCGGAGACCAGAACGCAGAAACCACACCTTCCGTGCCAGGCAATGGCCGGCTGGAGAATGCGTCGAGCGCCCGGACCCAGAGCTGCGTGATCTTTATCCACTCTGGCAATGAACGCTACACTTCGCCCATCGGGCGAAAGCACTGCACCACCTTCCACTCCGTTGAAAATATAGGTTCCATTCTGCGGTGGAGGGATCGTGAAGCGAACCACGTGCGCTTCGGGAGACTGCCTGTTGTTGAAGTGCGTAAACGCGAGAACCGCAGCAATGAAGGCCAGGCTTGCTACGAGGGCCCAGGAGAGCCGATGCCAACCCGGCCTCAGCGACTCTTCCGATGTCGGCGCCCGCCTCCCTGAACCAGATTCGGCCAACCATTTCAGCTCAAGCCCCAGATCCAGGGCTCGCTGCCATCGTTCCTCCGGATTCTTCGCAAGGCACCTTTGAATGGTGTGGTCGAGTACGGGCGGGGTCAATGGCTTCATCGAGCTGATTGCTTGTGGCTCTTTTTCTAGAATCGCCGATAGCACGCTCAAGTGGCTCTTTCCTTCGAAAGCTTTCTTTCCGGTCAACATCTCGTACAGCACTGCACCCAGCGAAAAAATGTCACTCCGTCCATCCAGTTCCTTCCCCTCAACTTGCTCCGGCGACATGTACTGAAACGTTCCGACAATCATTCCTTCCTGCGTCATTGGAGACTGCGCAGGCGTAATCGCTGTCATCGTCGCAAGCGTGGCTGGTGTCGCCGACGGCCGTGCCAGTCCAAAATCCAGCAGCTTCGCTCCGGTGGCAGTCAGCATGATGTTTCCCGGCTTCAAGTCCCGGTGCATTACTCCATTTTGGTGCGCCTTATCCAATGCGCCCGAGATCTGCTCTCCGTACTTCAGCACTTGGTCGAGTGTTACCGGTCCTTTCTCCAGCCGCTTCGCTAGCGTCTCGCCCTCGATGCACTCCATGACCAGATATTCCACGCCATCCTGATTACCCACGTCATACAAAACGCAAATGTGCGGATGACTCAGGCTGGAAATCGTTTTGGCTTCCCGCTCGAACCGCTGCTTCCGGACAGGATCACTGGAGAATTGTGCAGGTAGAATTTTGATGGCGACGGTTCGTTCCAGCCGCGTGTCGCGGGCGCGGTAGACTTCCCCCATGCCACCCGCGCCGAGCGGTGCAAGGATTTCGTAGGGCCCGAGTCGGGTACCTGAAGCCAACGCCATACTGGCCGCGATTATACCTTCGGTGGACTTCGTCTGTTACCTTCAGCCCTCAGCCGGATGTATGGCGGGCAAGGCGGAAGTAAGCGCGGATTTGCGTTCTGATGGGAGCCTATAGGAATTTTGTTTTCCACCCGTTTGCCATCAGATTTTCGAGTAGTGCGGAAAAACAATACCCAGGTTTCGCCTTGAGCACGCTTTTCCTTTTTTAGCCAGCCGCGTTGATGTCTTTCCGCCATTGTCGTCTCTCCTTCGGTAAACAGAACGGTGTTCGATTGTCGAACATGGTTCCCCAGCAGGAGAGTGCAAGCCTCGTACCTGCCCACGCCCACAGCGCAAAAGAGGCGACGGCGCTGATGGTGGGCAGCAGAATGTTTGCCGCCTGTGCTGCTAGAAAATAGGGCGCCAGCAAACCTGCGGCCGGGGCCGCCCCACCTGCAAGAAGAACTATCAAAACGGCCGCTACGCGCCGAGCCCAAACTAGAATTCGCGTCTGCATCCGAGATCTTCCATGGTTACTGCGGTCGTGCGCGCTGGGTAAGTCTCCCGGCAAGACCGGGCTGTCATCGCTTGAGCCGGAGAAATCGAGAAGCGTTGTTGTACAAAATGTCACGCTTCTGCCCGGAAGATAGCGCGGGATCATTTTGAATCGTATCGATGGCCGCAGACACCGCATCTGGCCAAACCATTTCGTCAGAGCCAAACATGATGCGGTTCTCGAATCCGGCATCAATTAAACGGTGCAGGAAATCGTAGAACTGCTTTCGGGGAAAAGCGTAGTCGATGACCCCGATGTCTACATAAAGTTGAGGATGGGCGTATAGCGCGGCGATGGTATCGTCTGCCAAGGGCCAGCCGGCATGCATGGCCCAAACGCGAAGCTTAGGATGGCGCACAAGAACATCTTCGAGGGTCAGCAGGCTGGACATTCGCATGCGATAACTAGGCGCGAACACATAGGAAGCTCCCGGCGGCCCAGGTCCCATATGAATGCCGACAGGAATGTCCAGCTCTTCGGCCAGCGCAAAGTAAGGTTCCATCCGTGAATCGGTGACGGCAATGCCTTCGTATTGGGAACTGATTTCAGCAAACGCCATTACTCGCCTGCTTTTCACCAATTGGCGTAATTCGTCCACGCTCGGTTTTCCCGACTCCGGATCGAACGGCAGCGCCGGGAGAATGCGGCCTTCTGATGCCTGCTTCCACTTTTCCATGACCTCGAGGTCGCCGTCGGTAACTGCGACAGTCACATTTCGCGACTTAAGGTTTTCGAGCGTGCGACGCATCAGATCTTCGTCGCTCGTTCCGGAGCGCAGAAAAGAAGGACAGGCTGGTTTTCTCTGCAGACCGGCAAACCAGGCATGCGGATCTTCGAGAGGGTCTCGGATCGGCCACACGGGAAAAGGAGCGCAAATATAAAGTGGCGGCGGTCCAAGTTCATCGGCGTGTTTGGCGTGCAGATGCATATCGATGATCGGCTCGGCATTGGTCTGTGACCATAGCAGAGTTGTACAGAGGGGAGAGATCGCCTGTAGGAGGCATGTGGTGAAAATGAACATTCTAAAGACGGGAAATTGTTTCATTGTTGTGTCCTCTACTTTGCCGGTTTTGTCCAGTCACAGTGTTGCCTAAATCATCAGAGGATTCGATCGATCTCTTCCTTGTTGAGGGACTCTCCAAGAAGAGTCAATCCATGCCTTTCGAACTCTGCTTTACGAGCTTCCTGATTCTTTGGATCTTCGCTTTGTGCAACCGACGCCCATTGTGTTTCCATTAATCCAGCGGGTGTGTAGAGATGAATTGCGCCACAATGAGGATCCTGCGCCACACTCCAGCGGTGCGGGACTTTCATCGGCATCAGCAAGGAATCGCCAGGCTTCAAACGCATGCGCTCGCCGCCGACTTCGGCGACGAATTCACCCGTCATGACATAGATCCATTCATCCTGTTCGTGATGCACGTGAAGCGGGGCGCCTCGATAGGGGTGATGGTCTCCTGGGGGAAAGACAAAGACCGCAAGGCGCCCCTCAGAGTCGGAGGAGCGGACAACCTCGGTGTCGAACATCCCTGACGGCGAGGGCGCGCGGTCATCGGCGCCGTTGGGTTTCCGTGTGAAGCCAGAGCGAACGAAAACTGGATGTCGAACAGATCCTTGATCCGAGGCGTGATTTTTTTCGCCCGAATCTTGGAGTGCAGATGCAAGACAGAAAGGAGACCCGGCAAGCATCAATCCTGCCCCAGCTGCGAGTAGGCTTCTGCGATTCATGAATATCTTCAAGGGATGAGTTCGCGGAGTTTTTAGTGGGCATCCCCGCTCCTACTCCCGTGAATTGTGACGGCCCTCTTCAGCGGGCCGCCCACCTCTCCCATTTCGCCGGTCTGCGTGAAGGAAGTGGCAGTGATGCCGGACCACACTTCATGCCAGGTCATCTTTTTACCGTTCTGGGGGAAGCCCATGTCGATCGTTAGTTGTTTTCCATCCCAGTTCAGAGAGCTATTGGAGTAGGTGTTGAAATCGCAAGCTGCCGGACCGGAGTTGTTGCAGAGCATTCCGCGGAGGCTTTTCGTGGTGTTGTCCCACCATTGCAGTGCGATAAGAAACATCTCCCCCGAGGGGCCACGTACGTGCTCTTCTTCCATCAAAACGTATCCACCGGGCCCGGTTCGCCAGTTTTCTTCGCCCGTTCCGGTGCCTCCGTTTGGAGACATGCCACCGGGCGCAAAGTCATAAGATGTGGTCCAGTTACCGGCGAGCGCTTTTTCGAGATTCTGCAGTTCCGGCGCTGGATCTGCGGAACTCGACGCTCGATGGTCCCCGGAGTTCGTCGCATGAATGTCGCTCTCACTGCGCGCCCCCGTAACCCTCGTGGCATGAATCGTAAACAACCGTTTTCTAGGCCCGCCGGGGTCTCCATATTCGCCAGTCTGAACAAATGAAGTGGGCGTGATGTCTGACCAGACCTCGTGCCATACAGATTTTTTGCCAGTTTTCGAGGTTTCAATTTCATCGATGACGAACTGTTTGCCATCCCAATTCATGGTGATGTCATTCTGCGCACCCTTGACATCACATGTGTACGGCAGCAGGTTTTGGCATTCCATTCCGTGGAAACTTTTCGTCGCGGTATTCCACCAGACGATCCCGAGAAGAGAGAGATCACCCTCAGGCATGCGCAGGTGCTCTTCTTCCAACAACGTGAATCCTCCTGGCCCTGGGCGCCAGGTTTCTTCTCCGGTGTTGGCCAGGCCATTCGGTTCCGACGCGCTGGGCTCAAACTTGACGCTGAGCGACCATTCTCCTGTGAGGGCCTTGGTGAGGCTCTCAATTTCAGTCGAAGGTTTCGGCGCAGATGTTAGTGACTGTGCCTTTGCGCTAGCGATCGTTGCTCCACAAACAGTCAGAAACCGAGTGAAATTAAAGCAGCTCTGGAAACGTTTTTCATATTTGGCTCCCTGTGGAACGATTGGCTCGCCATTTCAATTACTGGCATACGATTTCCTTCGTGTCAGACGATAGATTCCTTTGTCTGGCAGAAATGCCTACACCACCGTTGCACTTTTCAGGCAACGGACACCGCTCAGTCGAGCGTCAACTCCACGCGCCGGTTTCGCGCGCGACCTTCAAGCGTGTCGTTCGTATCAATCGGAACAGAATCGCCATCCCCCGAGGTGGAAAGCCGGCTCGGATACACGTGATATCGATCGACCAGCGCTTTCTTCACGGAAGCCGAGCGCCGCTGCGAGAGCTCCAGGTTGTATTTATGTCCGCCGATGTTGTCCGTGTGGCCGGTAATGGTCAGCTTCCAGCCGGGACGGTCGGCCATGGCCTGAGCAATTTCTTTGAGCACAGGTTCAGACACCGACCGGATCGTGTCGCTGTTGAAATCGAAATTGATTCCCCACGTGATCGCTTTACGGTTCTTCTCGAGTTGCTGCTCGATCGTCGGCTTGTCGCGCGGATAAGTGATGCGAACCAATTGCACCTTGAACGAGTCGTACTCCTTAATATTCGCGCCCAGCATCCACGACAGCATGACTGGTGTATTGGGATCGTCCAGCATGTAGGCCTCGGCGGGCTGATCACGGGGACCGGGTCGTCCGGGCCCGGATCTTCCCCGCATTCTCGATCACCCTCATGTTGGCGCGGACATGGATCGAGGGCACATTTACGCGTTCGTCATTGATGATCAGCGGGAATGGAACATCGTCCGGCTCAACGCAGGTGAGAGTTCCCTTCCACGCAATCAGTTCCCATTCGTTAAGGGCATCCGTGTAGTCGTACAGGGAATGAACGAATTTCGTGGAACCTGTAGACTTCAGCTCATTGAACTTCGCGCCAGGGACAAGAAGGTAGGAGACACCCGGATAGAGCCCGGGAGCCGGCTCTTTGGCGGATTTGAACGTCCAGCCTGTGGCATAAGCTTCGCCCTCCACGATGTCTTTCGCGCAAGACAGTCTGGTTAAAATCGGGATAGATTTTTCTTGTCATAGCGATGTCAGTGGCTCCGACGCCGAGGTATTCAAAAATAAAAGATGCGGGAGACACCGACACGGATGATGTTGTCGCTCTCCGCGTCGGCTAATGGCAGCGACCACGAGTCAATGAGGATGGTACCGGGCTTGAGTAGGATTCTTCCGCTGGCCAATTTCGCCGGATCAATCTGATCGGTAGTCGCTGGACAAGGCAGGGGGTTGGTCAATGCCGAATACAGAATATTGCGAAACAGGTCCGGGGGGATCTCTGGATTCTTGACCCCAACATCCTCAAAAATGTTCTTCGCCATGCTGCCCATCGGGCTCGAGCTACGAGCGTCAGCACCTTGCAACATGCCAAGCACGGCTGCCAGCGGACTATCGGCGTCGTTGCCCGATGAGCCACCACCGTTATTTTCAGAATTGGATTTACTTGAATCGCCTGAGCCCGCTTGTCCCATGACTTTGTGCACACCTGACTCGCTTTCAAGATTGTTCAGCGCCGCGCTGGCTTTCTGCTTTACGCGATACCCGAAATAGACGACTCCCGCGACAGCGACGATTGCCCCAACCAGTAAAACTGCAAGCACTGCCATCAGAATCTTCTTGCCGGAACTTTTCGGAGGAGGCAGCGACTGCGCTTTGAGGGCAGCGAGCTTCTGCAATGCGGCTTCGCTGCTTTGCGGCCCGCCAGCAACTTCAGACGAGGACAACTGCACTGGAGCAACAGGCTGGGCCGCAAGAGCGTCTCCCCTAACCGCAGCACCACAACCAGCGCAGAAATCCTGGCCGTCCTGGATTTGCGTTCCGCAATTTCCGCAGTAGCTCATGAGTTAGCTACCCCCGCCCGCGCAATTAGCCGGCGCCGAGTCTCTCCTGCCCACGATTTCCACTCGCTTTGGAAGCGCGACAATGCTGCCCCATGACGGAATCGGTTTGGCCCCGAACAGCCCGAGAATAGCATTGATCACGCTGGCTACCACCTTCGGCATGCTGTAGCCAATCCCGGCACCGAGTGACATTTCGAAGGTGGCCTGCCTGCAATCGGCCCAGGTTGCTGAACTCTGCTTAAGAATGGTGAGAGTGGTGAGAAGATCCACGTACGGTCCAGCGGCAAATCCCAGCGTGCCCACGCCAACCATCAAGCGCTGACTGAAAGCAAAGATGAAGGAATTGATGCCCATGGACACGCCGCTGATCATGCCAGCTAGATTGTTCTTCACAGTTGCTGTGGGCTTGGGGATGTCCCAGCCCTTGCCGGTCGTGTATGAGGCCGAGATTTCGCCGTCCAGATCAAGAGAGCCCTCGCCGTGAAGACTGGGATGTCTTTGCACTGAATCCACTCGTGATATCGAGCGCCTGGCTCAGTTTTGCGGTAAGTGGAACAAGCAGTCCGCCAATCGGAACGTTGATTTCAGCCGGGACTATGCCGAGCTCTTTGATGTTGCCCTGGATATTCGTGAAGTCGCTGCCCGTGGCGGCATCGAGAGTGAGCGTCACGCCTGCTCCGCCAAACAACTGTACGTTCGCATTCACGCCGCCGCCGCCTACGGAAGCGCCGAAAACAAGGTGCGGTTTGTTGAGGTGAAAAACGATGGAGATCCAGACTTTGACCCCATCTTTTTCCTGATAAATCTTTGCCCCGATACCTCCACAATCAAGCGCGCAGGGAGTGGCTTGGAGGTTATTGAAGTCCAGTTGCTTGAGCTTCGGTAAAGGGACAGGAATCGGCGCCGCAGTCCCACCGACGCCGGGCGTAGTTGAGCCAGTTCCGGGGACCGGAATCTGCGCTTGAAAAGCGGCTCGCTTCACTGACGGAGGTTCTGGATGGTACACCGCGCTGTGTAGTCCCACACTACCCGAAACTACCGTGCGCATCGGCGTCCACTTGCCGTGGTCAGATACCACGTAGTAGCTGACCGCACGATGGTAGCTGTGCGGCTTCACATTTTGCGACGTCTGGGCCGGCTTCTTGATTTCTTCCTGCAACGCTTTCGATCCCACCGCGCCCGCATAATAAGGCGCAACCACAGCGATCGCGTTGTTGAGGTCAAGGGGTTGGTCGTACGAGAAATTCCCCTCTTTGACGAGTTCGTTCAGTTGCACCGGACCGAGTACAACCGAGACGCTGCCACCGTTATGTTGGACAGCCAAGACTTTGCCGGCACAACGATCCGTGGCGAAGAGTACCTTTCCAACCTGAATGTCATTGACCTGCGCTGCGTTCGCGTCGAAAGTCCAGGACATGCCATCCGACGCGAAGGACTGGATTGCCTTGTCGCCCTGCTCCATCAGGATGATGTTGTCCTGGTAAGTCACTCCCGGTCCTCGCTTCGGAGCAATTCCGAAACGAATCTCGCTCTCCGAAAGGTCGCTGAGCTTGATGGCATGGCCCACCTGGACTGGGGCGTTACTCAGCAGGAAGCCTGCCCCGAAAGAGGAAGATGGGGTGGGAGCGGCGTGTGAGGAGAAAGATTCCTCCGAGGACTTGCGGCACGCGCCATCGAAGACCATCACGAGCATGAGCAGGATCAGACATTTCATGACCTTCAAATGCCCTGGACATGGCATTTTCTTTCCGAATTGTTGCGATGGACGAATGATTTCGCGCATAGTCGTTTCCGTGCGTGGCTTACAGGGCGTCAGCAATTTCTTTGGCCAGCGGTTTCACCTGCTCTACGCCGCAAGGACAGGCGAGGTACATGATTCGAACGAGTGTTTTTCCTTTACGGACCATGATCATGCCGTCCGCTGAGACAAAGGCCTGGTCGCCAATGCCCGGAAGCCCTTGCTCATTCCCCAGATTGCCAAAGACTTTTGCGTTGAGCCGCATCTGTTCTTCTGCCCCATGCTGATCGACCGAGAAAACGAATACCGGCACTTCGCCTGATGTGTCCCGCTCGGACGCGGGCTTCTCGGCCTGAAACATGTTCATCATCCCGCCGGCCAATTTCTCCGCGATCTCCTGCGTCTTTTTGTCGGCGCCCTTGTCAGCCACCATCGCCTTCAGGTGTTTCGCGGTCATGTCCTGCTGCGTGCCCTTCGCCATGTAGGAACAGCCGTTGTCTTTGGACTCCGTCCGGACAATCTCGACGCCAACGGCTTTGCTCACATCCTGTTTGCTCAGCAAGCGGCACACATCCCCCATGGTGCCGCCTTCTGCTGAGCGCCCAGACTCCGATTCCCCCAAACCGGAGCCCTTCCCGTCGGAAGTTGTGCCTGAAGTGGAATCTGATCCAAGAATTCCGTCCGCAGCTTGATGGATCTTCTGGCTGACGCGATGCGCGACGTAGTACACGCCAACCGCGCCCGCCGCGCCACCCACAAAAATGATCGCGACCGCTGCAATGCCAAGCTTGGCGAGAGCACTTATCCCTTGCTTTGAGGGCTCCGGGCTCGGCACTGGAGCCGGTTGGGTGTTTGGCATTTGCGCGACTGAACCGGGTGATTGCGGCGTTGGCGGCGCGACGTTCCGCATGTCTGCTCCGCATTTCACGCAGAACGGTCCGCCGTTGAGTGATGCGCCACATTTGACACAGAACTTCCCCATGACTTGGCCTCCTATCGACGAGCCTTGAGTTCTCACTAAGAATGTGGGATTACATTGGGGGCTTCACATTGCTGTACTCGAAGCGTGCCGAGAGGTGGCCCTTCCCCAAAGATCCACCATAGTCCACAGCAACCTCTTCACGTAACGCGCGACCCGTCAACTTGGAAATCCACATCTGGCCGTCTTCTTTCCTAGTCTCGGTTTCTCGGCGCACGGAATAAACAGCCGCGAATTCTCCGTTGACGGATTCATTGCGCACAAATTGACAGGTCGATTTCCCTTGTTTTTCGTCTTCCAATTCTTGTGTCAAGACCTCAGCCGGAGTTACGGGATTAACCATCCATTTACCTCTTGCGAATATGTAGGTCTTTCCCTGAACATAAATGGTCTCGGTGCTGGTTGGCTTACCATTCACAACACCTGTGGAATAGCTATGGCTGGCAGTCGTGATGAGGGTTTTGAGGGCATCGAACACAGGCTGGCAGGAATCAGCAGCGCGTACTGTCCCTGGCTGTCCCATCACCAGTGAAAGAACGGAAAACGCAAAAACGTAATTGCGAAACATGAAGTTCTCCTTAATCGAAACTGACCGTGTTTACTCTTCTCGGTGCTGCCATCGCATTTACGGCTCGACCTTGTACAGCGTGGCCATGCCGGTCACCATGTGCTCGTCGACGTGGCAGTGGTACATCCAGATACCGGGGTTGTCCGGAATCATGTCGGCGGTGATCATCTCCGCCTGCGCGAGGGTGACCACATCCGTGCGATGTCCTTTGGCGAGGACGACGTTCCCGTGCCAGTGGGGCGTGTGACCCTGAATGATGCCGCCGATTGACATCATGTACCAGCGCACGTGCTCTCCTTTTTTCATCGTCATCATGGGCCCGTTGCCGTACATGTAGCCGTTGATGGTGGAGCGGAAGTTCTGAGAGGTAAAGCCGGTTCCGAAGAACGAGAACACTCCATCGCTATCCATAGGCTTGCCTTCATACTTGTTCACGCCCTTGGGATCCTTGGTGAAGGTCTGGATGTTGCGGTCGAGGTACCAGCTCGCGTTCTCGTCGAAGATCAGGAAAAGACAGATGAATTCACGGTCCACATCCTTGGGGCGGCCGTTGGGGCCGGCCATGCCTCGCGCGGAAATGATGATAGGCCCGATGAGGCCGCTGGCTACGTCGCGCTGCTCGTTAACGTGAGAGTGATAGAGCCACACGACTGAGCTGCCGTCGGCGGGCCCGGGACCGGCACGTTCGGTGACTTCCCAGTTATAGGTGTGAGTTTCGCCGGGCGGAACAATGCTGTTGGCCTTGTCGGAGGCGGAAGAACCGTCCTGATAGACAGTACCTTCCGAGGCCTTCTCGTAAAACACTCCATGCGGATGAATGCTGTAAGGCCGCGTGGCATGGTTGCGAAAAACGACACGGATGGTATCTCCGACCTCCGCGCGCAGCACAGGCCCGAGAATTCCGAGATGTTCCCACTCCGGAGCGCGAGGCTTGAGTTGGGTGAAGGAGGCATCGGTGTACTCGCGATAAATCGCCTTCCGGTACACCTTGCCGATGCTGTGGGGCCCGCTCTGCATGAAGGTGGCGGCATAGCCGTCGAAATTCATGCCCATCATCTTGTTAATGCCGTCGGGACCGTAGTCCCAGTCCACTTCGTCAGCAGCGATGTAATAGGTACGCGTTTTGCCAGAAGACTGCCCGAAGGCAATGAGTGACAAAAGGACGAACACGGCCGCCACTTTGAAACAATGAGTCATTTTCTCTCCTCTTCAACGCTGCGAGACGAACCGCAAATCAAAGTCTTACGCCCGCATGCTCCGCGGCGAATTTACCAACGATCGGCAGCCTGAAAAGCTTCTGTTGATACGCCTGGTACATCAGAAAGATCCAGATTCCAAATCCTGCGAGGGTGAAAATCAGCATCAACGGCAGAGCAATTAAGCCAAAGACTCCGGCCGTCAAAGGCGTTAGCACCGCTGAGAGAATCATCCAGATAATCCAAAAGGCGATCCAGGCGACATTGAAGAAAATCGACTGGAAAGCGTGAAAGCGAACGAAGGAGTTCGACTTGTACGGATCTAGGACAAGAAAAATAATCCCGGTCAGGAATCCGGCGAGGTACGTGAGCGCTCCCACGACGTTCGTATCCATCGTTTTTGATCCAGTCTCCCCGGCCGGAGACATGACAGCGACAGCAGCCGAACCCTCGGCTGCCGTCGTAGAGACGTCTACTTTGATTTCTGTCGGTGACCCACAGGACCGACAGAAGCGAGTGTCAGCTGCTAAAGCTGCTCCGCAAGATTGACAAGCGCTCATCTCGCCCTCCGCAGAAATTGAATTTGGTCGATGGGCTGCAACGACGGGAATTTGCTTGCAAGGGGAAGAATTAGCAAACCAACTGTGGGCAAATTGTGCGTTAACCGCTAATTCTTTGTTTTCTGCGGGCTTACGAACGCTGATTAACTCGTCTTAGCTTGTTTTCGTGCTAAACTCGACCCTCAAAATCTCGCCTTACGTATGACGGCATCTGCTCCAGATCATTCTGCGACCCCGGAAATCAGCTACCGTTTCGGGCTTTACGTGCTCGACCCGGCTAATGGCACACTGACGCGCGATTCGGTGCGGGTGCGCGTGCAAGAACAGCCTTTCCAGCTATTGCTGTTACTTGCGGAACGCGCCGGACAGATTGTTTCGCGGGAAGAGATTCGGAATCGACTTTGGCCACAAAATACCTTTGTCGAATTCGACAAGAGCCTCGGAGTGGCGGTCCTCAAGGTTCGGGAAGCTCTTGGGGATGATGCGAGTAATCCCAGATTCATCGAAACCATTCCTCGGCGGGGCTACCGGTTCATCGCGCCCGTTAGGGTCGAGACCGCACATGTTGCTGATTCCGCCCCATCAACCGCTGCACCACCAAGGGTCTCCGCGTCCCAACCCAATCTGTATGCGACGAAGCACTGGTTGATCATCACGACCCTCGTATTGCTTTTGGTCGGCATGGTGTTCTATGTTTCCCGCCCGAGGCATAGATCTCCGCTTTCAACAGCCCAGGCCGGGACCTCACTTCCGCGAATACACGTCCGTCGTTCGGTCGCAGTGATTGGCTTCCGCAATTTGCCAGGCCAGACAGAGGACAATTGGCTCTCCTCCGCTTTCTGCGAAATGCTGAATACAGAACTCGCCGCCGGCGGAGAGCTTCGCATGGTCGCTGGCGAGGACGTGGCGCGAGCCAAGAGTGAACTGCCGTTAAGCGACGAAGATTCTCTTGGCAAATCTACCTTGCAACGTTTGCGGACCAACCCGGGTGCCGACGTGGTCATCCTGGGTTCGTATACGATGCTGCCCAATGCAGCTGAGCGGAAAATTCGTCTCGATGTTCGACTTCAAGACACGGCGGGCGGGGAAACGATCGCGGAAGAATCCGTCTCGGGCAATGAGAGTGACCTTTTCACCTTGGTCTCGGATTTGGGTGGCAAACTGCGGCGAAGTCTCGGTGTGGCTATACCCTCGGAGGGAATTGAAAATGTCGCACGAGCAGCTCTTCCGTCGAATGAAAAGGCGGCCCGCCTCTACGCCGAGGGAAAAGCAAGATTGTGGGCATTCGACTACTTCGCGGCTCGCGATTTACTGAACGGAGCAATTGCTGCTGACGCAGATTTCCCGCTCGCTCACGCCGCTCTATCTGATGTGTGGTGGCACACGGGCTATGACGCCAAAGCTCGTCTAGAAGCTCGACGTGCGCTGGAACTCTCGAATCATCTTTCACAAGAACAGCAGCTTCTGGTGGAAGGACAATACCAGAGGACCGTTGAGGAATGGCCAAAAGCCGTTGAGACGTATCGCTCTCTATTCCGGCTTTTCCCAGACAATCTGGACTATGGCCTCCTATTCGCCTCAGCGCAAATGCATCTCAGCGCCGCGGACTCACTGCAGACGTTAGCAGTCCTGCGCCAGCTCCCACCGCCTCTTGGCGACGACGCGCGAATTGACATGACAGAGGCTTCCGCATGGATCAATAGAGACTTCACCAAAGCTAATGCCGCAGCGAAGCTAGCGATCGAAAAAGCGACGGCACAAGGATCACCGGTTATTGTCAGTCGAACCTACGGCATCCTCTGTCAGCAAGAGCCCTCCATAGACGCATCCACTGAAGCCATCGATATCTGCCGCAATGCCCTTGAGGCCTCAATTGCCGCGAAAGACCCGAACGGCGAGGCCATGATGCGCACCGATCTCGCTGCCCTCTACTATCAGCGGGGTGACATCACACAATCTGCAGAAATGCTCCAGCAGGCAGTGAAAAAATTTAAGCAGGTTGGTAACCGGGATGGCGTCGCCACCGCACTCAGCAATTTTGCTGACGCTCGTCTTTCTCAAGGCGATCTGATGGAAGCGAAGAAACTGTTGCAGGAGTCCATTCCAGAGTATCAAGCCGTCGATGACAAGGAGGGCGTAGTCCTTAATCTTGACAGCTTGGGAGACATCTGGAGACAGAATGGCGAGCTCGACAAAGCGGAGACGGCGTACCATCAGGCGGAGGTGATTGCGCGGAAAATTGAAGACAAGAATGCAACTGCCTATGTGCTCAGCGGGATGGGGGATGTAGCGTTGGATCGGGGTGATCTTGCCTTGGCGCGGACGCGATACGAAGAGTCCTTTGAGCTCAGAAATCAAGCCGGAGAAAAACAGACCGCAACTGAAAGCCGCGTCTCTATGGCAAAACTTGCCATTGAGGAAGGTCACGCGTCGGATGCCGAAGCATCGGTGCGTGAGTGCAAAGAGCAGTTTCACAGGGAGCAACAAGCTGACGATGAACTCAGTGCCAGCATTGCACTGATTGATGCGTTACTCGCACAGGGCAAACAAGGCGAAGCTCAAAAAGAAATGGAAGCAGCTCAACCGCTTGGAAACAAGAGCCAGAACCGCTTTCTTCGTTTACAGTTCGAGTTGGCCTCGGGCCAAGTTCTCCTGGCGTCCGATCATCCGGACGTGTCACGCCCAATATTTCAGCGAGTAGCAGGTGACGCACACCGCTATGGATTCGTCGGTATCGAGTTTGCGGACGACCTTGCGCTAGCAGAATTTGCGAACAAAACAAAGCACGGTTCGCAGGCCCAAATGGAGTTACGTGCTTTGCAGAAGGCAGCCAGTTCCAAAGGATTCGGATTGATTGCACGCAAGGCATCCGAAGAAAGCTCAGTTCTGCGTAAGCCTATTGGCGCGATGTAATTTCAGTCATCCAGGCCAAAGGCCACTTTGGATCCGCGCGTCGGAATACCGAATCATATATCTGAGACATTAGCCAAATGCATAGTCTTGTTATTCGGACCGACGTTTCTTGTTGCTTGCTTGAAGCTCGCACTTTCCAGTTCATTTGCCGACGCTTAGGCGAACATCGGCGCTGGTCACAGAATGGTCACAAAACTGGGGCCACTCTGCAAAGTTAAGTTATTGAAGGACAAGGGGGATACGCTGGTAGTACGCAGCCCTGAAAAGGCTGGCGTCGGGGATTCAACTCCCTCCCTGGCCACCACATTTCAAAGAGCTTAGCGGAATCGCGTCTAACCCTCCCAGTCCGCTCTCAGTCCGCTATTTTTGGGCGAGATCCGGTTCGGTTCCTGGCTACGATGATGGTGAAGGACTTAAACTCGAATTGCCTCTCGCTCAGTCCGCTTTCAGTCCGCTTCTGCCTGCGGCCTGAGCTTTAGCGACTTCAAACCGCCATGATTTTTCTTGGGCCGGCATCGCCCAGTTGCGGAGGAGGTTGCTGCGCTGCTAAGTGGGGAGATCATTTCCTTCAAGTCGCTGTATCTGAAGCGTCCCTTGCACAGCGTCTCAACTCCCAGCTCTTCGCTCGTGGGCGACCTGCGCCTGAAATCCCCGGATTGGATGCAGCCCCGATGGACGAGGCGTAAACTGTCCCCAACGTGGGTTTGGCCTGTGCAAGATTGGGAGCGCATGCTGTAAGAGAATCTAGCTGCTGATTTGCGACGACTTAAGGGGCTCTCCCAAACCGGCAGAGGAGATTCTTCATTATGATCTCTGCAAGCGCGGCTTTAGCTGGCTCCTACGACTACAACGAAGTGGCGCGCTCAGTGTTGATCGCCATCGTCGCGTCCTATCTTGCGCTCGACCTTGCAGGACGCGTTACCGTTGCGAAGGGTAGGGCTCGGCTAGCTTGGGTAAGCGGGGGTGCCATTGCCATGGGCTTTGGCATCTGGGCGATGCACTTCGAGGGGATGATGGCCTACCACCTGCCTGTCCCTGTGGAGTACCACTGGCCGACGGTGCTGACATCACTCCTCCTAGCCATTCTTGCATCCGCACTCGCGCTGTATGTAGCAAGCCGCCGAACCATGAGCTGGGTTGAGGCTGTGACCGGCGGCGCCATTATGAGCGCGGGCATAGCAGGCATGCACTACGTCGGCATGGCCGCGATGAGGTTGCCAGCCACCACCCGATACTCCCCCCTTATCGTGATCCTTTCCATCTTGCTGGCGATTCTCTTTTCCCTAATCGCACTGCTGATGGCATTCGATCTACGAGAGGAGACGCGATGGACTATTCCACGACGAGTGGGAAGTGGCATCGTTATGGGAGCCGCCGTCTCCGCCATGCATTACACCGGAATGGCTGCTGCCACTTTCATTCCCGGCTCGCCTCCGGATCTCTCCCATGCTGTGAACATCTCGCCCGTCGGCAACAACGCGATTGCCATTGTGACCTTTCTCGTATTCGTCTGCGCAATGATGACATCGTCTGTCGACAGGCGCTCCATCGCTGAAATTCAGAGTCTCAACCAGGAGTTGGGGCAGCGAGTCTTCGAGCGTACCTTACAGCTGGAAGCCGCTAATGAGGAACTGAACCTCGAGATTGCCGAGCGCAAGCGGGCCGAAGAAGCTGTACGCCGAAGTGAAGAGCACTTGCGTCTGGTGATCGATACCACTCCCGCATTGATAGATAGTGCTCGTCGGGACGGCTATGCCGATTACTTCAACAAGCGCATGCTGGAATATGTGGGTGTTTCTTTGGAAGACATTTCAGGGTGGCGATGGACCAATATAATTCATCCCGAAGACGTCGATGATGTTGTAGGCAAGTGGAGCTCGTCGATAGCGTCTGGCAAACCCTTCGAAGCCGAAGCGCGGCTTCGCCGGGCTGATGGAGAATACCGCCTGCTGCTTCTTCGGAAAGTGCCGTTACGCGACGAAGCGGGCAGCATAGTCAAATGGTACGGCTCCGCTACCGATATCGAGGATCGCAACCGCGCCGAGCAGGAGCTCAAGGTCAGCGAAGAGAAGCATCGCGTTATTGTCGAAGCAGCCAGCGATGTTGTGATCAGCATGGATGAAAATGGCGGCATCCTGCTTGCTAACCCCGCCACGGCGAGAATCTTTGGTTATGACCCGGTCGAGTTGATCGGGAAACCCCTGACCGTACTCATGCCGGAATTCATGCGGAAGCTGCACGAGGCTGGGTTCAGACGATATTTGGCGACTGGCCAGCGGCATCTCAACTGGCAAGGTACCGAGCTTACCGGCCTGCGCAAGAATGGCCAGGAGTTTCCGGTGGAGGTGTCGTTCGGAGAAATGATCAGTAACGGGCACAAGGTATTTACCGGCTTTATCCGCGACATCAGCGAAAAGAAGCGCGCCGAAGATGAATTGCGAAAGCAGAAGGAGGTCTTCCAGAAGATATTCGAGAATATCCCCGCGACGATAGCTTTCATAGGACAGGATGGCTACGTCGAGCTGGTCAATCCAGAATGGGAGCGCACGCTCGGTTGGACCCTGGAAGAAATACGGAAACAAAATCTCGACCTATTTGCTGAGTTTTACCCCGACCCGGATTATCGCAAAAAAATGCGGGCTAACATTGCCGCGTCAACTGGCGAGTGGACTGACCGCAAAGTGAGGGTGAGGGACGGAAGAGTCATAGATTTGGTTGTTGCCGCCGTGCATCTTTCGGACGGCTCGAGCATTGCCATTGGGCGGGACATCACGGAGCGGAAGCGCGCGGAGGAGGCCCTGCGGGGCGCCGCAGAGTTTGATGAAGCCGCGTTGAAGAGCCTTGGTGAAGGGCTGTACACGATTGACATCAATGGGCTGGTCACCTCGATGAACCCAGCTGCCGAAGAACTCTTCGGATGGAGCTTCGCCGAATTGCGCGGCAAGAAGATGCACGAAATGACGCATCACCACTACCCGGACGGGCGGCCATTCCCCTCCTCCGAATGTGCCGGCTTCCAGGTGTTGACGCATGGGCAGCCGCTGAAAAACTATGAGGATGTGTTCATCCGCAAGGACGGGATGTTCTTCGACGTGGTTTACAGCATCGCGCCGATGAGGGACGCCGCTGGCCAGATCAACAGCCTGGTAGTCGTGGTCCGCGACATCACGGAGCGAAAACGGGCGGAGGCAGAACTTCGCGAGAGTGAGGAACGCTTCCGGCTAGTGGCCGATAGTGCTCCGGTAATGATCTGGATGTCGGGGACTGACAAACTCTGCACCTACTTCAACAAGCCCTGGCTGGACTTCACCGGCCGATCCCTTGAGCAGGAGCTTGGCAACGGCTGGGCGGAGGCGGTCAACCCTGAGGATTTACAGAGATGCCTGGATACGTATACACAGGCCTTTGATCGCCGGGAGGCATTCAGGATGGAGTATCGCCTGCGACGGCACGACGGAGAATATCGATGGCTTCTCGACATCGGGGTGCCACGATTCAATCCGGATGGGTCTTTTGCCGGTTACATTGGCTCGTGTATTGATATGACCGAGCAGAGGGGAGCCGAAGAGCAGCTGCGTCACGCACAGGAGGACCTAGCCCGCGTGACCCGCGTGGTTGCTATGGGAGAACTGGCTGCGACGATTGCTCACGAGGTCAACCAGCCGCTCACTGCAATCGTCACCAACGCCAATTTCTGCTTGCGCCGGCTCGACGGTGCGACCTCGAAACCCGATGAATTACGGGCGGCGATTACGGCAATTGCGAGCGACGGCACTCGCGCAAGCGGCGTCATTTCGCGGATTCGTAGCTTGCTGAAGAAGGGGGCTCCTGACAGAACGGAACTGGACATCAACGAGATCATTCAAGACGTTACCACTCTCTTGCGTCACGAGTTCACGCGAAGCCGTGTCTCGTTGCGTACTGAACTGGAATCTGATCTGCCATGCGTGCCCGGCGACCCGGTTCAATTACAACAGGTATTAATTAACCTGATCATGAACGCCATTGAAGCAACGAGTTCGTCCACGAACGGGAGGCGGACAATTCTGATCCGGTCGGCAAAGAACCCAGATGGTGTTTTGGTTCAGGTTCAAGATTCTGGACCGGGAATCGCGCCGGATCTGGCCGACCGCATCTTCGAACCATTCTTTACCACGAAGGCGGAAGGCATCGGGATGGGGCTGTCGATCAGCCATTCCATAATAGAGTCGCATGGTGGTCGCTTAGGGATCGTGCCCGGTTCTACTGGCGCGCTGTTCGAATTCACTCTGCCCACCGATTGAGACGCTGGTGTTTCATGAGCGAAGCCAAGTCCATGGTTTTCGTTGTCGATGACGATCCCTCGGTTCGTGGTGCGATCGAGCGCCTCATCGGAACGGTAGGCTTGCAAGTCAAGCTGTTCGGATCCGCGCAGGAGTTCCTAGCAAGCAAGCTTCCGAACGTGCCCAGTTGCCTTGTCCTCGATGTCAGATTGCCGGGAATCAGCGGACTCGCCTTGCAGCGCCAGCTCGTCGAAGCCAATGTTCAGATTCCAATCATTTTCATCACTGCGCACAGCGACGTCCCGATGACGGTACGGGCCATGAAGGCGGGGGCCGTGGAGTTTCTCCCCAAGCCCTTCCACGACCAGGATCTCTTGGATGCCATTCAGCTCGCGCTGGAAAGGGATCGGATAAGACGCCAACGAGAGGCAGAAATTGCAGTGTTAAGGGGGCGCTTCGAATCGCTGACACCCCGTGAACGAGAAGTGCTGCCTTGGGTCGTTTCCGGCCTCCTCAGCAAACAGATAGCCGACGCGATCGGAACAAGCGAAGCCTCCGTCAAGGTCCATCGTAGCCAACTCATGCGAAAGATGGCTGCGGACTCCGTAGCTGACTTGGTCAGGATGGCTGAGAAAATGGGGATTCCGATTCCGAAGCAGCCCTGAATCTGTAACACTCATCCTCACTAATGTCGAGGCCGTCTTTACCCTCTGAGAGCTCATCTTCGCTAAGTCAAGCCCGTCTTTACTAATGAGAAGTGGATCATCACCGTGCGCGGCGCTACCTTCGTTGTATGTC
>CAVZFP010000011.1:0-146860 GCA_963774565.1 uncultured Acidobacteriaceae bacterium
ACTTGTTCAGCAAGAACGTCAAGGATGTCTTCTTCGACTACGACAAATCCAAGATCGCCCGGATGAAGTGTCCGCAACACAAGGAGATGCTTCTTTTCTCCAGCAGCATCCGAGCATCAAGATTCTGGTTGAAGGCCACTGTGACGACCGGGGATCGGATGATTACAACATTGCACTGGGAGCGAGCCGAGCAGAATCGGTGAGGCAGTCACTTTTACAACGGGGTATCTCGGCAGACCGTATTAAGACGATCAGCTACGGAAAGGAAAAGCCATTCTGCACGCAAGATAATGACCAGTGCTGGCAGCAGAATCGGGTTGGCCACTTGGCCATTGCGCAGTGAGCGCTTTGAAAGGCGGCTCGGTTGCGACGAGCCGCCAGCTTCCTGAGGCCTCCTGCACTTAACTACATTTGGAGCGTTGTTGTCTCACTTAGAGGTGCTCCATCGTCTACTGGATCAGAGATAGGTTGACGGCTGTTGGAAAAAGCTTGAACTTACGGCCGTATCTTGCCCGCGAGCCGGTGATGTTAGCCGTACTGTCTACACTCGCAGTGTTGTTTTTCTTGGCTGTCACTGGGCTTTCCCACATTTATCGTGCCCAGCAGGAGGCTTTGGGGAGTCGGTGGTTTACGCGCGGTAGGACGGAAATTAACGCTGGTCATTTTGGCGGCGCAGTCAGCGACTTTCGTGCCGCGCTGCTCTACTCGCGTGACGACTACTCCTACCAATTCAACCTGGCAGAGGCCCTCGTTGGGCTGAAGCGGACCAACGAGGCGCAGGCCTACCTCATCAATCTGTGGGAGCGGCAGCCGGAGAATGGATTCGTAAACCGAGAGCTGGCGCGCATCTCCGCGCAAAATGGGGAGACAGACAAGACTCTCCGCTACTACCACAATGCGATTTATGCCACCTGGCCCGAGGATCAGGAGGCAGAACGCCGCCAAACGCGCCTCGAACTGATCAACTACCTCTTGAAGATTGATGCCAGAGCCCAGGCCCAATCTGAGTTGATCGCACTCGCTGCGAATCTTGGCAACCACCCGGCGGAGCAGACACAGGTTGGAAACCTCTTTCTCCGAGCGAAGGACTATGAAGACGCAATCAATGCATTTCAGATGGTCTTGAAATCGGATCGCCACGATATTGACGCCATGAGAGGAGCAGGCTTGGCCGCTTTTGACCTTGGTCGCTATGCCCTTGCCGAGCGATATCTGAAGGCAGCGGTCACTGCTAATCCGCACGATGCAGAGAGTGCTACACGACTCAAGACCGCCGAGCTAGTGCTGAGAATGGACCCCTTTCAACGTGGGCTCTCGGAACTTCAAAGGAATCAGATTGTGGTCGACGCTTTTGCCGCGGCGGGTCAGCGGCTCAAGTCTTGCAACATGCAGAGTGCTTCAGTTACCCCGGGAGTTGCACAACCGAGTCTGGCCGAAATCTGGCAGCGGATGAAACCCCGTATTACCCCATTGGGGCTTCGGCGCAACCCTGACTTGGCAGAAACGGCAATGGATCTAGTGTTCAGGGTTGAACGCGAAACCGGCGCGTCGTGCGAAATGCCGAGTGAAACAGATACTGCTCTGCTCCTGATAGCGAAATCACACGAGGGGAGCTGACGTGGAGCAGCCAGCTAATTCGCAAAACGAAACGCTGTTGGATGGAAAGGAGCTGCCCGTAGGCTCAGCTAATGAACACCCTTCGGATCGAGAAGGCGTTGCTTTGTCTAGAGGTCGGAATTCGATGAGAAGGATCCTGATTGCGGTTGTGAGTGCCCTGCTGATGATCTTGTCCTACGCGGTCGGACGGCGGCATAGCGCGCGATACGCGACGGCGAGTGCGCGTGCCGGACGCGTGCTCTACTGGGTGGATCCGATGCATCCCGCCTACAAGTCGGACCATCCCGGCATTGCTCCCGATTGCGGTATGCAACTGGAGCCGGTCTATACGGAGGCGGCTGAATCCACCGCGGCATCGCCGCTGCGGCGCAGAGCGATCGTCATCGACCAGGAAAAACAACAGGTATATGGTATCCGCGTCGCCGCCGCGGAAAAGACGGCGGGAAAAGAAAAGCTTCGTCTCCTTGGCCGCGTGGTTCCGGAAGACATTCGAGTGTATCGCGTCAACGCAGGTTCGGAGGGTTACATCCGCGAAACGTATAACGATTCAGTCGGAGAGTTGGTCAAGAAAGACCAAAAACTAGCGACCTCCTATGGACCTGACTACTTGCCCGTGGCCTCCGGGTTCCTGGCTGCGACTGTGGGCGTGGCAGGACCTCGGAATGATGCATATCACACGGCACCACGTGCGGGTGCTGTCTACGCGCAAGGATACAGCAGCCTTCAGGGGTATACCGATCGCCTGCGCAACCTCGGCATGAGCGACGAGCAGCTCAAAGAGATCGCCAAAAGCCGCACGCTTCCTCAGGGCATTGACGTCGTCTCACCCGTCGACGGCTTCATTCTCGCCCGAAACATTACACCTGGCCAGCACTTCGATCGCGGATTGGAATTCTACCGCATCGCCGACCTGAGTCACGTTTGGATCTTCGCGAATATTTTCGGCACCGAAGCAAAAATGTCCGCCCCGGCACCGTCGCTCGTGTCACGCTGCCTGACCAGCGCCAAACCTTTCTGGCTCGCGTGAGCGACGTTTTGCCGCAGGTCGATACCGAGACGCGCACTCTGAAACTTCGCTTGGAGGCGGATAACCCCAGCTTTACGCTTCGTCCTGACATGTTCGTGGATGTCGAATTGCCAGTGACGATGCCGGCCAAGCTCACGGTTCCGGTGGATGCCCTGATTGACTCGGGACGCGAGCAGCGCGTGTTCGTCGAGCGCAGCAGCGGAGTGTTTGAGCCCCGCCAGGTGCAAACCGGGTTGCGATTCGGCGATCGTGTCGAGATAGTGCATGGGTTGGCGGAGGGTGAACGTGTGGTCAGGGAGGGAACCTTCATGGTGGATTCGGAGAGTCGGTTGAAATCCGCCGCTCAGGCGCCGGCGCAGCAACGGCATTAGATGAAAACGCACTCAGTGCACTTCAGATGGCCCTGAAGTCGGGCCGTCACAACGCCGGTCGAAATGGCAATGAATCTGGTGTTCCAGAGTGAGCTCGAAACCGTCGCGTCGTGCGAAATGCCGAGTGGAACAGATACTGTTCTGCTCCGGGCAGCGAAGTCACATGAGGGAAGCTAAGATGGGGCAGCCGCCTAACTTTGAAGGCCAAATCGTACTGGACGAACAGACTCTGCCCGGAGTCTCAACTCCTGAGCACCCCTCAAAAACTCTCCTGCGTACCGTATTTCGAGAAGAACGTTTCTTTCTTGTGTTGTCGGTATTTATCGGAATCTTTTCCGGGCTCGCGGTTGTTTTTTTTCGTTTTGCGATTAACTGGTGCCGGATTTACTTGTTGGGTTCCGCGGTAACATTGACGCCCCTGCGCCTGATTTTGGCGCCTACACTTGCTGGCCTGGTCATTGCTGTGCTGGTGATTCATCTCTTTCCCCTGACCCGAGGCAGCGGGGTGAATCAGACCAAAGCGGCATACGGTGAGCACCTCGTAGTGCATTCTCTGCGACGCACAACCTTCGTGGGGGCCTTTCCCATCGGTATTGACTACGAAGAGTTCGCTCACGTGCCTCGGATCACGAGGTCACCTTGCGAGCACACGAGATCGTTGAGCGATTGAACGAATGCCGCGTCATTCTAGGTGTGGATCGATCGGACTACACAAAGGGCATCCCGGAGAGGCTTGCTGCATATCGTTATTTTCTGGAGTTACATCCGGAGCGGCGTCAACGAGTCGCCCTTGTTGAGGTTGTCGTCCCGAGTCGTGAGGACATTCCGAAGTATCTGGAATTGAAGACACAAATTCAGCGACAAGTGAGCGAGATCAATGGAGAATACGGAGAGCCCGGCTGGGTACCGATTCACTACATCCACCGCTCACTCGATCGGCTCGAGTTGCTTGCCTATTATCGGGCTGCCCACATAGCTCTAATCACCCCGCTCAAGGACGGCATGAACCTGGTCGCCAAGGAATATTGCGCCGCTCGTGTCCACGATGATGGTGTACTGATCTTAAGTGAGTTCGCTGGCTCGGCATTTCAGCTAAATCGCGGCGCTTTGCTCGTAAACCCCTATGACACGCGGGCTGTGGCAGAGGCAATAGAGATCGCCTGTGATATGCCGCTGTTTGAGCAGAAGAAGAGAATTCGAAAACTGAAGGCGCGCGTTCGCCAAGAGGACATCTTTCATTGGCGAGACTCATTCTGGGGGTGCGGAGAACTTGCCACGCGGAGTCCGCAGCTGTCACCGGCGCGTTCTGCGGAACAAAAGAGTGTGGATCTGTAACTGGGGAAGAGGAGGGAGCGATGCACAAACTTATGATGACATCAGTATTGTTGTTCACCCTGATCGGTATGGCGGCAGCCCAGAACGATCCGAAGAGCATACCGACTGCCTCTTGCAGCTTCCAAGACGGAAAGCAGATTACGGTTCGTTACGGCAACGAAACATTCACGGGCCGCGATCTCCCATCGGGGAAGGTGTGGACACCAGGAGGTCAACCGATGTTGCTTTTCACGCAGGCGCCTCTAGTCGCCGGCAATACAGACATCCCGATGGGTGCTTACAGCATGTACATCGTGCGCGAAAAAGACGATTGGACTTTGGTTGTGAACAAGAATGTAAGCACCGGAAATAAGTACGATAAAGGCCTCGACGTAGTACGGATGGGCATGCTAAAGGGTCAGCTCAGCGAACCGCAGAAGGAATTCACGTTTTTCTTTGGGCATACGGAACCAAAGCAATGCAACATGCGCATTTACTACGGTAAGAACGGCACATGGGCCGAGTTCCAAGAGAAGTAAAACCTCCGCCGATTTCGCGTCACAAGTGTGAGGATCGAGTTTATGAGTTGGACGGTTCTGTGCGTCGGTGATGACCCTTCCGGAATCTTGCTCTACCAATGCATGCTGGAACTGGACGGGCATTCCGTGTTGGTCGCCTCATCGGCTGTAGAAGCTCTTAGAGCCAGCAAAGCTAGAGCAGTTGACTGTGCCGTAATCGATCACGAGAAAGACGGGATGTCCATAGCGAGACAAATTGCACGCGCCTGGCCAGGGCTTCGAATACTCTTTGTGTCAGATCGAGCAGAACTACCATTCCAAATCTATGCAGAAGCGGGAATGTTTATAACCAAAGACGAGGCAATCGAAGGGATTTCGGGATGCGTTCAAGAAATGATGCAGCGGAATGTGAATGAATGCAGTAAAGGGTGCAGTGGGAAGCGGACTCACAGAGCGGATGTCGGGTCTCGACCTCTGCACCGAGGAATCGTCAGATGGATATTGCCCTGGTAAATCGAGGAGCAAGGCATTCTGCTCACCTTGAGCCGTGGAGAGAATGGCTCGTGGCAACGAACAAAAATGCCAATGAAAAAAAGACTGTTGGACAACCAAGAGTCTCGTATATTCATCAGCCGTAGTATGGCCCTGTAAGATGTCGCCTAAACGACATATTCGCGCAACCAGGATCGCGACGATCTGGCTCGGGACTTCTGCGGTGGCAGCGTTATTGGCGCTCTTGGTAGCGCAGAACGTTTTCCGGCAATTTCCACAGGCGTCGTCGTCTCACCACTCTTCGATCCGGGCGATTCGGGCTGATGGTCCAAGAACTCGCTTCGATTGTGACGGATCGCAGTGGAGCGCTCCTGTTGATATTGTTCTGCCCTTTCCACCAGCAACGGAATCTGCACCTTTGACGTTCACTCCTCGGCTGCTCTCGGCACTACAGGTTGATGGCTTCCACTACAACCGTCCGCCTCCTTCCTGCTAGTCCTTCCCGTTCGAGGCCATTGGCAACACCTTGTGCTGAAGAACGTTCACGACAAAGGCAATGCTGGTCGTGGCCAGTTCATCGGTTTGCTTGCAGCGAGTGCGCCCATACCACAAACGGGCGCCCGGCAGCTCTCAACTCTGTGCCAACAAAATAAGGAGTTCTCGATGAATGATCTCGTGAGACCCGCAAAGGTCGCAGGTGCTCGTCATTCCATGACGTGGAGCCTTAGTCCTCGCGCCAAAATCGTATCTCTCGGAGTGGGGCTGACCTCCTTCTTGGTGACTGAATTCATGCATTACTTGCTTGTTCCAGACATTGGTCGCCTCTGGGAAAGGCTGCTGGCTGAAGGCCTTTCGGGAATTGTTGTCACCGTATTGACCGCGGGACTAATGCATGTAGCGAATCAAAGAAGGGAAGCTGAGCTGCTGCGCATGCAGGTAATTGAAGAGATGAACCATCACATCCGAAATGCGTTGGCAGCGATCTCCCTAACAACCGACTCGATCGAGAACCATCAATGCATTCGTGTGATTTCTGACAGCGTCAACCGCATCGAATGGGCTCTGCGAGAGGTGTTACCCAGGAGCGCGCCGCTTCAAAATGAAGATCGGTATTTCCAGCCGCGAATGGAAGAACGACGAGTACCGGGAGATGCAAAAGCTATACACCAGACCGTTACGAAAAGAAGGGACTATGAACCGTACAGACATTAAAGCGATCAGACAAAAACTGCAACTCCAGCGTGACGAGATTTTGGAGTTTCTGAGACGCCTGGAAAATGAAACTCGTTCGCTCGATGTTGACTCGGGACGGGACGTCGCTGACCGGTGCGCTCTCAGCATGTCAAAGGAGTCGTTATTTGTATTGACCGCGGGACTAATGCATGTAGCGAATCAAAGAAGGGAAGTTGAGCTGCTGCGCATGCAGGTAATTGAAGAGATGAACCATCACATCCGGAATGCGTTGGCGGCGATCTCTTTAACAACTGACTCGATCGAGAACCATGAATGCATTCGTGTGATTTCTGACAGCGTCAACCGCATCGAATGGGCTCTGCGAGAGGTGTTACCCAGGAACGCGCCGCTTCAAAATGAAGATCGGTATTTCCAGCCGCGAACGGAAGAACGACGAGTACCGGGAGATGCAAGAGCTATACACCAGACCGTTACGAAAAGAAGGGACTATGAACCGTACAGACATTAAAGCGATCAGACAAAAACTTCAACTCCAGCGTGACGAGATTTTGGAGTTTCTGAGACGCCTGGAAAATGAAACTCGTTCGCTCGATGTTGACTCGGGACGGGACGTCGCTGACCGGTGCGCTCTCAGCATGTCAAAGGAGTCGTTATTTGATCGGAGATCAATGTTTACCGTGTTGGAACGCTCAAAAATAGGCTTCTGGACGAGGCCCCACACCCGAAAGTTAACAACTTAGAGTCCGAGGTATGAAATCGTGCTGGACAATTCTTCTACTCTTGGCTACGGTAAGTCGCACGAGTAGGTACGATGGCGTTTCTTCCCCTAGATACTGTGGGACATTGGAAGGAGAAGCTAGCGGAACTGCGAGAGCGGTGGCGTGGCGCTCGCCAGGAAATCGAGAGGTTACGCAGAGAGAACGAGAGATTGGAGCAAGAGCGGGAGCGAGTGGAGCGGGAACGAGACCGACTGCGCCAAGAAAACGAGAAGCTGAAGAAGCAGCTGGAGGAAGCGCAACGGGCAGCCAAAAGACAAGCCGCGCCATTTTCCCGCGGTACGCGCAACCTCAATCCTAAGCCTCCAGGACGCAAATCCGGTTCGGCCTACGGCCAGCACCGTCGCAAACCCATTCCCAAGAAAGTCGATGAAGTCATCGCCGTGCCCGCGCCCACGCAGTGTGACTGTGGCGGCGAACTGAAAGTGGAAAGGATCGCGTCGCAGTTTCAGCAAGAAATTGTACGCCAGACGATTTGGCGCCGGTTCGATATTGCCATCTGCCGTTGCCGCAAATGCAACAAGCGGGTACAAGGGCGCGATCCCCGCCAGACCTCCGATGCTTTAGGAGCGGCCGCGGTGCAGATCGGGCCGGAGGCTTTGGCCTTGGCGGTGCAGATGAATAAAGGCCTGAGCATGCCCCATGCCGACGTAGCTGCGGTGCTGCAAACCGGCTTCGGTCTGCAGGTGAATCGCAGTACCATCTGCCGGGCGGTGGAGCGGGCTGCGGGTCGCGGCCAAGCCACTTGGCAGGCCCTGCGCCAAGCGGCCCAGAAACATTACGTCAACACCATGGACGAGACCGGGTGGAAGGTCGAGGCTCAGCTGCAGTGGCTGTGGGTCGTGGCCAATGAGATTGTCACGGTGTGCGACATCTTGCCCGGCCGCGGCTTTGAGCAGGCCGCCTCCCTGTTGGGGGCCGATTACGACGGCTTTTTGGTGCGCGATGGCTGGCGAGTCTACATGAAATTTGTGAAGGCGGCCCATCAGAGCTGCGCCGGGCATATCATCAACCGTTGTCAAAAGATGATCGAGATTGCCTCGCCCACAGCCGCGCGCTTCCCCTTGGCGATTAAAGATCTCTTCCAGCAAGCCTTGGCCTTGCGCGACCGCTATGCCCAGCAGGAAATCTCCGTGCACGGCCTGTGGACCGCTACCGGACGGCTGGAAGCGAAGTTGGATCGCTTCTTACTACGCCCGCATCTCGACCCGGACAACCGCCGCCTGGCTAATCATCTGTGGCGCGAACGCCCCTATCTGCTCACCTTTCTCTATTGCCCTGGCTTAGACGCCACCAATCATCGCGCTGAGCGTGCCGTACGCGCCCTGATCGGGGCGCGCAAGAACTGGGGCGGAAACCGCACCTGGAAGGGAGCCCGTGCGCAAGCCGTTCTCACCTCCGTGATTCAGACGGGCAAACAGCAAGGCAAGGATCCGTTCCAGCTTCTGCTCCAACTATTTTGTAGCTCGGACCCGGAGAAGATTCTCGACCTGCTGCCTGGGACAACCCTGCAACCGACTGCGCCGGTTCCGGTTTCTCGTCCCGAGCCGCAAATCCTTTCGCCCCTTCCATCTATGCCCTACGCAGCCGTGGTTCCCGCCGGCCTACATTCTCCAGGTTGAAACGGGTACGGGCGGAGGTACTCTGACTCGACTGAAGCGGTGCCTTGGTTTTCCAAGATCGATGATCAGGCTGGTTGGAACGCCTCGCCGATGTACTGGTGTGCTTACTGATTGATCACCTACACCTGAATTGTTCCGTGCAGGTTCAGCTACCAATCGTGCAGTGGTTCCCACCCAACCGCTCGCCGCGGCCCGGTTTGACTCTTGCACGTGGAGCTCGACTCACCCGTTACTCTTGCCATAGGCGGAGTCGTACTCGGCTTGCATCCGGTCGAGCAGCTTCTTAATCGCCCGCTTATTGGCCGGTGGTGTGTAGTAGTCATCAGGCTCATCGAAAGCGATCGACAACGCCGCCAACAAGCCGTCCAGATCCCAGCGATACAAACCCAAGGGCCGCTTCCCCTGGTAGCGCTCGATCCGACGATCAAGTCCATACGATTCCGGCAGATCTAATGCCTTCAACTCTCGCAATTCGGCACCCTGGATCAGAAAGTAATGCTTACGGTCATACTTGCCAGGTTTCACGCCCAATAGTGTACTCGCCAGATTTTCCTCAATTGCTCCGGCCTATACATCAAAAAGCACGCCTACCCGGTAAACAATGACGATCGGAGCAGCCAGCAAAGACTAGCTTTGCGCCTCATTGAAGGCGCCCTCGGAAGAATCGCCAACGGGTCGTTTGGAGTATGCGTAGCCTGCGGCGATGATATCCCGGATCGCCGGTTAGGGGCTTTACCTTGGACGCAATACTGTCTTAGGTGTCAGGAGGCGGTTGAGGACGAGGTTGGCAACAGGCTATCAAGCCAAGCTCAACTGACGGCCGCGACCTGGCGATCCGAAGATCTCTTTTCCTGAGTCGCGGGTCCACGGTGCAATCGAGGAAGGAGGTCCAAAATGTCCAAGGAGACAACAGCGGAGCCGAAGCAAGGCGAAACTCGGGCGGATTCACAGGCTCCGAGAGCAAGCGACAATACTCCCCAACCGCTGCCCAATGCATCGAGGTATGTCGGGACACCAGCTCTTGGCACTTCAAAAGCTGTCTCGGCAGCTGGGATCTCCTCGATTGGACCCCCGAACACGCTGGTGAATAGGCATCGGCGCAGGTTTGCGTGGAGTTGCGTCGCAGCATTCTTATCCGCATGGCTGATCGCGTTCTTTCGATTCTTCTTACCCCGTGTGTTGTTTGAGCCGGCCACGATTTTCAAGATTGGCTATCCCGGGGATTACGGGCTGGGAATCGACGAGAAATGGCTGCAGAAGTATCGGATCTGGGTCGATCGTACGCCTGACCGGCTGTTCATCATCTATGCGCGCTGTACTCATTTGGGTTGCACCCCTGATTGGAAACCAGCGGAAAACAAGTTCAAGTGCCCTGCCATGGAAGCGGTTACGACAGTGAGGGCATCAATTTTGAGGGTCCAGCGCCGCGACCGATGGATCGCGCCCGTGTGAACCTTGGCCCTGACGGCCAGATCGTCGTCAACGTAGGTCGGCTCTACTCGTGGCCGAAGGGACAGCGAGATCAGTTCAATGATCCGGGAGCTTACCTGTCCGTCTAAAAACTTGACAGCGGTCGGCTCAATGAAAGCGGAGATGACAGCCGATCATATGAATTGATCAGTCCTAAGGCGCTTGGACTGTTTCCCAAAATTTGACCCATAGCCATAGTGGTCGGCCTGCAGTGTCATAATACTTCGGTTGGGATGGTACATAGCGGAACTGTGCGACAGGAAATCGGGCCCGAGAAATGCCAATGTATTCGTGGCGCAAATTCTTTTCGAGAAAGGCAACGGACGATGACACCGATGAGCTCATCATTTTCGCCAATTTCTACGACCCAGAGCAATCAGCTTTCCATCAGTGTTCCTGTCGGGTTCTTAATGAACTGTAGTCTTGTGAGTTCTTTGCGCACCGTAAGTTGGCCCGCGGTGGCCGGGCTCGTCTTCCTAGTGATATGGCCCTTGTCCAGTTTCGCTCAGATTGCGGTCTCCGAAACCGCTCAAGTGGAACTGCCGCCGGTCTTGTCGCAGCCTGAATCGTCTGGGCCACCGGTGCCGATAACCCTTGACGACGCGATCCGGCTCGCGCAGCAGAACGATGCGCAGTATCTTTCAACCGTGACCGATGCCAAGGTTGCGCACCAGGATTTCGTCCAGGCACGTGCCGCGCTGCTGCCATCGCTCAGTTACAGCCAGCAATATCTCGGGACCCAAGGCAACGACACCACCCCGAATGGGCGCTTCGTCACCAATGACGGCGTTCATGTATACCGCGTTTGGGGGGTGGTACATCAGGACATCCCTGCTGGGTTTTTCACGCTCTCGCCCTACAAGCGAGCGCGGGCCGCAGCGGCCATTGCTCAAGCCAAAGCGGAAATTGCACGCCGCGGCCTGGTGGTGACAGTGACGCATGCATTCTATGGCCTGCTGACTGCACAGCAGAAATATGCTACTGCACAGCGCTCGCTTAGTCAGGCACAGGAGTTTGTGGATACAACCAAGGGGCTGGAATCCGGGGGAGAGGTCGCTCACAGTGATGTGATCAAGGCACAACTCCAGTTCGACCAGCAGAAAGTGGTGCTAGAGGATGCTCAGTTGGCCATGGACGACGCCCATCTCGCGCTGGGCGTACTTATTTCGCGCAAGTTCGATCAGCGTTTCACTGCGATCGCTAACCTAGATGAGGTGCCGGTCATTCCTGGTTTTCACGAGGTTCAAGGGATGGCCACGAAGGCAAACCCGGTGCTCAAAGCTGCGCTGGAGGCGGTCCGGCAGGCCCAGTCCGAGGTGACCATCGCTCGCGATGGGTTTTTTCCTACAGTGACTCTTGATGGGGTTTACGGCATCGAAGCCAACGAGTTGGCACTGCATAGCCCGATTGCTGCTGCCCCCCAACTGGGCCCTCTTCCAAACCTCGGGTATTTCGTCACGGCATCGTTGAACATGCCGATCTGGAATTGGGGCACGACGCTCAGCAAGCTGCGCCAGGCTAAGTACAAGCGGCAGCAATCAGAGGTGGAACTTTCGCAGACTCAGCGGGAAACCCTGAGCAACTTGTATTCGTATTACAACGGGGCGGTGACGGCCCGTTCGGAGCTGGCCACGCAGCGCGAGGCAGCTGATCTGGCGCAGCAAAGTGTTCGCCTGACCACGTTGCGCTACCGGGCGGGGGAGGCTACCGCGCTCGAAGTGGTAGATGCGCAGAACGCACTAGCCACTGCGCTCAATGCGTTAGCAGATGGGCAGACCCGCTACCGGGTATCGTTAGCCACACTGCAGACACTTACAGGAACATTCTAGGAGAGGTGAAAGCACTGGACCGATGATTGTTCGGAGAAATTTGGATACCTGGGGTCGGCAGCATGGCAGTGTGCGCCGCAGTCTTCGCCCCATCCTGCTGGTTGCGCTCTTGACCAGCTGCGGAGACGTTCGCACGACTGTGTATCAAATTGAGGTTACGCCTGCGGCGCAAACACTGGCTGCGGGATCGCAACAAACGGCAACGTTTACGGCTACGGGAATATTCGGCTACCACACGTCGCGGATCTTGCAGGCTTCCGACGGGCTGAGCTGGACATCCTCCAAGACGGGCGTGGCGGACATCACTACGGACGGAACCGCGTCCTGCAAAGCTCCCGGTGAAGTAACTATCGCGGCAACTGTGCCCGTTCATCTGGTCGCAGGCACCAATCCGACTGTAAGCGGCACTGCGATGCTGACGTGCACGTAAGGTCGCGCACGTTTAACTTGACGCCACCCTCAAACACAAGTGCGGGCAGGAAGACAATAAGGATGACATCGGGAGTCAACCAGTCGGGACGTTGGCCGGGATCGAGTGGCGACAGGCGGGGTAAGCGCAGTGCGCTTAGCATCAACCCACCTGCCACGAGTGCCACTGTGTAGGGAGCCCGCAAGCGTTTAGCCAAAATCGCAATGGCAGAGGCGGCGATGAGCAGCCAGATTAGAAACTCTACAGCCGAGGTTGCCGTGATCGGTTTCATCGCTTTCGAAGTACACTTAGATCTTCCAGTTTATAGTCAAAGGGATGAATTGCGAGGACAGGATCGAAGGCAAAGGTAAACCACCCGGATTCGTTGCGATTGGCGTTTTCTTATTCTTTGGCGCGATGATGGCGAGTCTCGCAGCTACAACTTTGCTGTTGCCCGGAACACCACTTGACCATGCTTGGACTCTCAATCCAGCGGCCTACAAGCAACTCTCTCCTCTCGGAAGCAAGTTCGGCATTCTCTTCCTGCTCCTCGCTGTCCTCCTCGTCGTGTCGGGAGTGGCATGGTTCCAACGCTGTCTCTGGGGGTGGAGACTTGCTGTCGCTATCATCGCCACGCAAGTGATTGGAGACATCGTAAACCTGGTGAGGGGCGATTGGCTGCGCGGCGGCACAGGCGTCATGATCGCTGGTGCGTTGTTGCTTTACCTCTTAACGCCCAGAGTCAGAGCTGCATTTTCCAGAATGATTGTTTGAATACGAGGACACGCCTCTCGCGGATGAGCGGGTAGTTGGGGCTTGTCGACGCCGTCGTGCTATTGAATCGATCTGGCAGCCTGAGAGAAAGTGTTGTTAGTGTCGGAGCCGACAAGGCGAATCGCACCCAAAACGAAAGCTTACCATTAATTTGGAGGCAAGATTTGCAGCCACCGTTCCGTTCCAAGCAGGAAGTCATCATCAACGCGCCTTTGGAATCGGTGTGGTCGTTCAGCATGGATCTCACGAAGATCCCGGATTTCCATCCTCGCGTGGTCAAGGTTGATCTTCTTTCTGGCAGGACCCTCCGCGAACCAGGCGCGTCATACCAATGTCATCTATCGGGCGGAAAGCACTCGTGCGTCGAGAAGGACATCGAGATTATCCCGCTGCAGAAGATCGTCACTGCGTTGCCGGAGGACACATTCGGTATCAGCAAGATTCTCACCGATTACAGAGTGGAAACGACGTTCCAAACGGTCGGCCATCGATCAACCAAGGTGGAAATTAGCCACTATTAATCGACGACAACCCTGAAAGCCAAGCTCCTCAACTTGATCGCAAAAGGTAAGATCGCTCGCGAGACCCAGGCAACATTGAATGCTGCCAAAGCCACGATAGAGGCTGCCTGCCGTGCGGGATAGGGGGCATCAGACCGGTTCGAGTGAGTCCTTCACGCTTCAAGTTCTCCTCCTCAAGGCGAGAATAGCCGTGCCGCCCCAAAGCAGAAAGGCACCGATTGCCGCGCGCAAGACACTCAATGTCAACAGAAAGCAATCTGCTCTGAGCTTGTAATTGCGAGTGCTAGCCTGAATAATTCGTGATTGTTAAGACAAAAGAAGCCTCCTCTGTTACAAACATGATGACAAGTCAATGTTTGCGCAACAAAAGAGGCTTCCTTAATGTCAGACGATAGCACAACAGAGTGTTTGTTGTTCCCAGGAATTTTTCTCAAGCCTGTCGTTGCCCAATTTGATCAGCGAGAAGGCAGTTCCGATGGCGGTGCTTTGCTGCTGAAGGCCGCCGATGGTCACTACCGATTAGTGGAGGAACTAACGGCATGTCTGCAGGACCAAAGACAAGCCGGCAAGGTCGATCATACGTTGCAGGACTTAGTCGCACAGCGCGTGTTCGCAATTGCCTGTGGCTATCCCGACGGCAATGACTCGGCCCGATTGGGCAGCGACCCCATTCACAAGCTGCTTCTCGGTCGCGATCCCATAGAAGGGCTCGACCTGGCCTCGCAACCGACCGTGTCGCGTTTCGAGAATGCGGTCGGAGTCAAGGAACTGTATCGCATGGGTGAGACTTTGGCCCGGAGCGTCATCCGGCGGCACGGCAAGCGACTACGGCGCCGGGTTTACCGGGTCACCATCGATCTGGATCCCACCGATGATCCCACCCATGGCGCCCAGCAACTCTCCTTCTTTAACGGGCATTATGACAGCTGGTGCTATTTACCGGTGCTGGGCTTTATCAGTTTCAATGAGGAAGCCGAACAGTATTTGTGCGCTGCGGTGTTGCGTCCTGGCAACGCCCCCGCCGCGGTGGGCGCCGTAGGATTGCTGCGGCGGTTGATCCGGATGCTTCGTGGTCATTTTCCTGGAGTGACCATTCGGGTTCGCCTGGATGGTGGTTTTGCCAATCCCGCGGTGCTGGAGTTTTTGGATGGGCAGAGCAAACTGGAATATGTGGTGGCCATGGCCAAAAACGCAGTCCTGAAGCGGATCGCGGCACCGGGAATTGGTCGCGCTCGTAAGCTGTCAGAAAGCAGCGGGAAAACGGAACATATCTACGGAGAAGTTGACTACGCGGCTGGCAAATGGCCTCATCGACGCCGGGTGGTGATCAAAGCGGAAGTCGTCCGGGCGCCGGAAAAAGATCCCAAAGACAATCCCCGCTTCGTGATTACCAACATGAAGCAGAGTCCGCAATGGATTTACGAACGGGTGTACTGCCAACGTGGCGACGTTGAAAATCGAATAAAAGAGTTGCACGACTTGGAAATTGATCGCACCAGTTGCACCAGTTTTTGGGCCAACCAGTTTCGCGTTCTGCTCACCGCTGCGGCTTACGTCTTGATGCAGGAAATACGTTTGCGAGCGGCGGGTACAGCCTGTGCCCGGGCCCAGGTCCTTACCTTGCGCGAGCGCTTGCTCAAGCTCGGGGCTCGGGTAATGGTCTCGGTACGGCGCTGGGTCATTCACCTGCCCACGTCGTTCCCGTTTCTATCTGCCTTCCGTCTTATCGCCTGCCGTTTGGGCGCGCAGAGCGGATAAGTCTCCCACTTTTTACAATCCGAAACCAGATTGGTTGCACTCTTGGCGAAGGTGTGTCACCACTTGTCAAAATTGACGCTTGAACCCGACTAATTCTTTTGGAATCAGTAACGCGATCGAATAAAATTCCGCCCTTGTCGCAATTTCATATCACTCATGCGAACAATCACACTCCACTCCACTCTTCATGAATGATGCGGGCTAGAGTCTCTTGCTTGTAGCCTTTTCCAAGCCAACTGAATCAACGCGTGGCGGAAATGCTCATGGTTTGCGGGCGACAAGCAGCCACCAAATGTGGTCATCCACTGGGCGGTCAATGAAAAAATCGTCTCGACTGATGATCTCAAAACCTGCATTGCGAACTTCCGTTTCGACCAAATCCGGGCGCAGTTCGTGATGTTCGGCCTGGGCCTCGCGAGATTCCGCGTGGCCAGATCGCGGAGCTCGATCGACAATGACCAGACACCCGCCTGGTTTCAGCGATTCGGCCAAGTGACGCAGGATCGGTTTTGGTGCTGCTAGTTCGTGATAAGTATTCGCAATCAGGACTGCGTCTGCAAATCGCACAGGGAGTCGTGGGTCATCCGGTTCTCCGCGAATAGTCGTGAGGTTGTGTTGGCCTCGCAAGAACGCCCTGATGCGAAGGAAGACCAACGGTTCGTTGCGAATGTCCTCCGCTACGATGTTGCCGCTCTTACCCACGACAGGAGAAAGCTTGAGTGCGAAGTAACCCACTCCGGAACCGAAATCCGCGACGACACTACCTTCGCGGAGATTCAGCGCCTGGATTACGTCGGATGGACGTTGCCAACGGTCTCTTTCGCGTTCGATTCGGTCCAACGCATAGAGAGTTCGAATGCCCTGGTAGAAATAGCTCAGCAGGACGAGCAGCAGCACAGTTCCCATCAAGAACAGCGCTACCCGAACGCGATACGTTCGTTGGATTCTGCTATCGGGTACCGGAATCATGCGCGTGAGAGGAATAGTCTCACAGCCAAACCTTGCAATACCGGCGCTCCGCAGAAGAGATCCAGATTAGGAGGCGATGTGACCTTGGTGTCGCAACTCAACGGTGTGCGGTTGGGTTCTGAACCGGGACATTGGTATGGCGCTAAGCGTCGCATGACGCTGGGAACTGGAGGACAAGACCGCGGCGGATTTGCGGGGCCTGAGCTCACGGGAGAAACTCCACAAGCAATATAGGAGAAACGGAATTCCAATACCCAGGATTAGAGCAAGCGCGTAGGCAATCATGGACCAGTTCTCCTCTAGGCTTCTTCACTGATCATGAGGCAAGAGGCCTAAAGAAGTACTGGATAAAGCATGAAGATTCTATAAAGATTCCACCGGGCCCCTGAGACGATAGCCAACCCACGGCTCGGTTGTGATGTATTGCGGCTGTTCGGGATTCGGTTCCATCTTCTTGCGCAAGTTCTTCACGAAGACGCGCAGATAGTCGACCTGGTCTCCGTAGTCAGGACCCCAGACTGCCTGCAGCAGTTCGCGATGAGACAAAGCCTGGTTGGGGTGCTGGGTCAGATAGCGCAGCAGATCCAATTCTTTCGGCGTAAGGTGCGTGCTCATGCTTTCCCTGGATACGGTGCGTTCACCGAAGTCGATCACAATCTCGCCCACACGAATTCTCTTGGGCGAGGACTGCGCACTGGGCACTCTCCTCAGGGCAGCGCGTATGCGCGCCATAAGCTCTGGAGTGCTGAATGGTTTGGTTACAAAATCGTCCGCTCCGGCATCGAGCGCAGCCACTTTATCTTCTTCGGAATTTCGGACAGTGAGCATCACGATGGCTATGTCGCTGTGCTTCCGAATGGCCCTGCACGCTGCCAAACCTCCCATACCGGGCATATTCATATCGAGCACCACGAGGTCCGGTCGCAGCTCTCGTATGCTGTCGAGCGCCTCTTCGCCGGTCTTGGCCTCGTCCACTTCATATCCCTCCGCCACCAGCGTTGTGCGCATGAACCGGCGAATCTTCGGCTGGTCGTCGACGACGATGATGCGGCCCGCGCTCAAGCGACCTCCTGCCGGAGAACGGGAAGCGTGATTCGGAAGGTCGTCTGCCCTGGCCTGCTCGAAACCGTCAATTCGCCGTTGTGAGCTCGCACAATGCCATGAGCGATGCTGAGACCAAGCCCGGAACCCGGTATTTGACCCTTGACCGAGGGGCTTCTGTAGAACCTTTCGAAAATTCGCAGCTGTTCGTCGGCTCCTATTCCCCTACCGTAGTCAGTGACTTCCACGCTCAACACACCGTCTTTCACTTGTGCCCCCATTTCAACTGGGGTTTCCGCTGACGTGTATTTCAGCGCATTGTCCAGAAGTTGGCGTATGGCGAGCTTCATAAGTCGTTTGTCGAAAGGCAGCGACGGCACTGGGCCATGGCAGAGTATCTCGACAGGATGCTCATCGATTTCCGTCCGCATGGAAGCAAGCACATCTCGGAGTGTATCGTCGAGGTTTGCCATCTCTGGATGAAGTTCGATGCGAGTAGTATCGAGACGCGCCATTTCAATCGCGTCATCAATCAACTCCCGCAGGTGTTCTGCCTCCTCATCCGCGATCGTAAGCTGTTCCTGCCTGCTTTCTGTCGGCACGTTCGGATTGGCTAGAAGTGACGTAGTTGCAGCCTTGATCAAAGTCAATGGTGTTTTGAACTCGTGTGCCATGGCATCAATCAGCGTTGTTCTGAGCTGTTCACTCTGCCGCGCAGCTTCGACCTGTTGAGCTAGATCTTGCGCGCGTGCCCGTTCGAGGCCGATGGCGACCAGATTCGCGACGCCCTGCAAAACGGAGTCCGCCATGGTCACGCCACGCAAGGCCATACTTGCCACCGGTTCCGAGCCGCTTCGGACACCCACGATCACGTTGGGAGGACGGCTCTTCGTAGAGGGTCCATCGGGCAATGCCGCAAGCCGAAGGTCGTCCTCAAATCCTTCAGCTCCTGGCATTCCGACGCAATAAAACTCACCAGTATGTCGTTCGTAGAGCACGGCTGCCTCAATGTTAAAGATTTCCGCCAGTTTTTCGACAAGCTGTTTCGCAAAGGGAGCACTCCTGTCGATCAGCAACATTGCCCGGCTGAATGCGTAGAGGTGTTCGAGGTCCCTCTGGCGCTCGATGGCCTCCGATGCTCTGGCCTTAGCGGTCGTGGATAGTCTGCTCGCGATCAGGGAGGTCGCCAGAAAACTAAATAGCGCTACCCAATTTTGCGGATCGGCGACAGTAAACGTTCCGACCGGCGGCAGGAAGAAGAAGTTGAACAGAAGCGTGGCGAGTAACGAGGACAGGGCCGCCTCAAGAAATCCCGAGGTGCTGGCGACAATCAGGATCAGGAGCAAGTAGGCAAACCCGACCGTCGTGGCATTCACCGGAATCACGCGATAGCCGACAAACGTCACGATAACAACGCCACTTAATGCGACCAGCACTCGCACGGGACGCCGACGGAGCATGCCTATCCCCTCCCGGTCGATATTCTAGGTTATGCATGCCTCATGGTCACGGGTTCTCCGGCGAGTTCAAGTGAGGCGGCAGTTCCTTCAGAGTCGACCACTGGTCGAACCCCGCGTACGAACCGCCCCACATTGCGATTTTGCCACTTGCACCAAGGCTGTTCTGCTAGCCACTCAACGACGTCGTAGCCGTCCTTGCCTTCGTTGTGGATAGGAATGAAGTGACCATCGGAATTCCCTCGCCCACGCGCGTCAACCAGCGCGAATACGTAAGCATGTCGCGCAAAGTACATAGCACGGTCGTGATAAGTGTCTCCAACATATGGCGTGAGTGTGAATATCACAGGGAGTGCGTCGCCCATCGGCCTAGGATTGTATACTGTCGCGTTGAGAGACACACCATCGCGCAATGGAATTCTCACTCCCCAGAGTAGCTCTACTTCCTTGCTGGAAGCTGGGTCAGGATTTGTTGGGCCTTGGGCAAGCATCTGAGTGACAAAAATAAAAATGACAGAGACAAAACTGACACACAATATTGGCCTCTTCACTGCTCCTCCCTTTTCAAAGCTATTTTTCTCCACCTACTCAGTGCTGGTGCGCTCCTTCTTTCGATGTTTCCCCGTACTTTACTTCGGTCGCATGGAGCATCTCACCCACAGCCCTGGCATGGATCACTACGCGGTCGCCCGCCTTCAAATCCTCAAGCTTAGACTGCGATCCATTCTTCACGAACTTTGTCTCTGGCATAACCATCACCGTTTTTACTACGCCCTCGACTGTTTTTACGCTAATAGACATTGCATCGATCTTGGTCACCGTCCCCATTACATGCTGCTCATCGCCGTGTGCCCACAGCATAGTTCCAAGAATTAGCACTGCGTAAACTGCAAGAGTCGCTCGCTTCATAGTTAGCTCCTATTGTTTTTGTTCGTGTTTCGTTGGTGTCTTCCCGTTCAGAAAGTCGTTTTCTTGCTGTTCTTCCTTACGTTCCGCTTCGCTTTTCGGATTCAACCTTTTCATTACTTCTTCTTCGTCCGCGGTTAACTGCGGCAGATGCCGGATGAACAGCACCAGCATCCAAGATTCGTGGTCGAGATCCCCCTCTTGCGGGCTTCCCCAGCCGGGCATACCGGTCAGCCGTACCCCATTGCTAATGATGTAGTAGAGTTCGCCGTCACTAAGAGACTGCGTTTCCGGTCCCCGCATGTCCGGTGCTTTCGGATAGAGGTTCCTCCCAATCTCCGTTTCCCCACTCCCGTTGTTCGCGTGACAGCTCGCACAGTGATCCGCCCAATGATTTCGTCCGTGCTCCAGCATTTCGGCATTCGCGGGCATCGGATTCTTGAGCTGCTTCGCTTTTGTGGGAATCGCCCAACGTCGCGCCCTGCGAACCAAGAATGCCTCTAGCGCAGTAGGTTTCTCCCGCGCGCTGAATCCGTATTGGATCAGTCGGACGCTGTAGATGCCAGCGCCGACAACGATCGCCGTGGCCACAATCGTCCATGTGCACGCCGATCTCGTGACGCCGGAAGCTTTTCTACGTTCCTTCATTGTTTCCTCACCCTTCAGTAATGGAAGCGATAGCGGAACTCGACGTAAATCTCTCTTGGGTTGTTCCAGTGGAAGCCGCCAAACGTCTGGCTGTTGTCAAGATCCACCCGACGGTTGGCCACATTCAGGGCATTCAGTGATGCGGAAAACCGCTCGCCGAAGTCCTTACCCACGGAGAGATCGAAGGTTGTGTGTTGCGGCAAGTGGTCCCCTGGGTATGGCTGTCCTGGAAAGGCATTGCTGAAGCCAGAGCCGTAATAAACGTTGGTGGAAGCAAACGAACGCCACGGTAGAGTGATGTCGCCTCCCACGTTAAGTGTGTTTCGCTGATCGTGATCGAGCGAAAAAAAATCACTTGGTGGCGAAAAATTCGTAAACCCGCCCGAAATAGGCAGCCTGCCCTCCGCGATTTGATTGGAGTACGCGAGGTGAACCTGTCCACGGTGAGCGATACGGGGAGAATGGAGGGTCAGTTCCCAGCCGCGAATTTTGGCTGCATCAATAGTGATCGGTAAACAAAGTCCGGAACCGATGCAGCTGTGGTCAAAGAAGTTGCTGGCATTCGTTTGGAAGTTGGCGACATCTAGGACCCAGCCACGATATGGGATTGTGACGCCGAACTGATGCTCTTCGTCCCGCTCTCCTTGTAACGGGAGAAAACCGCAGCTGTTCGTATTGCAAAACTCCTCTAAAGGACCTCCCACCGTGAGCAAGGGCGGTGCTTGGTAATAGTGCCCGTAGAATGCGCGGAATGTCCAATTCAGGCGCGGGACATTCAACGTTGCTCCGAATCGCGGGCTGACGGAATTCTCCGTCGTTCCGCCACTGAAGTGCGTCGGGCGCATTCCGGCGGACAGAGTGAGCCAGGAAAATGGCTTGAACTTGTCGTCGATGAAGAAGGCTTCCAGTCCGCCCGATGCGAGATCGCTCTCAGCGAGAGGCGCAGTGCCGCTGCCGTCATTGAAAATAACTCCGAAGGACTGGATATCGCTCTGGTGAAAGCCGTAGAAACCCGCCTGAAGGTTGTTCTTAGCGAAGTTGGCGCTGAAACTCACCTGACCGCCCGCGTAAGCCGATGTGTGGTGATCGGTGGTGGCGAGATCAACATCGGCGGGCGAACTGTCGTAATTGGCGACGTTGCGGTGATAGAAGGGCGAAACAGTCAGCAGAACCTTGGAATTGAACGTGTGCACCAACGAGAAATTTACCAGCGCGTCGGATTCGTGGTTGCCGTCGCGAAGTCCGATGGTGGGGTACTGGGGAGTGAAGTCGTTTCCCGGAATCGATCCGTTCTCAAGGTCGTTAGGAAACGGGTCGTATGGAATCTGATAGTAATCTTTGCGCAGCGAGGTCACAAGTCGCAACTGATTGGAAGGATCGGCATTGAAGATAAACGACCCGAAACCGCCGTACCCATTGACGGCATCGTGGACGACATTCGCAACGGGCGGCTGTAGGCCAAGATCGCTGCGGTTCCCGTTCAAGCTGGCATAGTAAGCAAAACGGTCTGTGTGACTCCCGAAGCTGAGTTGGTCATTGGTTTGATGGAAGTTGCCTGCGCTGAGAACTAGCTCTGCTTGATTGTTGCGTTCGAAGCCAGAGCGCGGAACAATGTTGAATACTCCATACGTTCTGTCGCCGAATTCCGCGCCGTAGCTTCCACGGTTAACCTCCATGTAGTCGATGTCTTTGGGATCAAACTGAGGGCCCAGATTGGAGGCAATGTTCGTGTTGGGCACGGGAACTCCGTCCACTAGCCAGCTTGTCTGATGGCCTCCGCGGATGTGCAACTGGTCGTGCGTGACGTAGGCGCCCGGGACGAAATTCGTAATCATTGCCATGCTATTGCTGCGGGACGCTCCCGGTGTTCTGTCGATCTCTTGGCGATTCACCAGAGTGATGGGTGTCGCGGAATCAGTTGGCACAACCTCAGGTACACCTGATACTTCCAGTTTTTCCTTCGCGCCAGCTACACTCAGCTGGAAGTGCACCACTGGTTCCGTACCTGAATTGACGACCAGGTTCTGTGCTGTCTGGACGAATCCTGGACTCGCTACGCTAATGGAGTATTCGCCAATGGGCACAGCATTGAATGCAAACTCGCCGTTGGCGTCCGTGGTCGCGCTTTTCGTCCAGTCGGACGATTGTGCCTTCAGCATCACCATTGCACCTTGAATCGGACGGTGCTGCGGATCATGAATGACCCCTCGGACTGAGCCGAAGATAGTCGCAAAGGCGGTCACGGCCGTTGTGAGTATCGAGATAAGCAGTGCTATGCGAATGAGACGCATGGAAAGATCCTCATGGATGAGTCCCTCCAGGCAGCGCAGTCCTGAAGGTCTCTGTTAACACAAGTAAATTCGTAGACCGCCGACAATGCATATTCAAGCCGGGTGCAAGCTTCGCCGTGCGAGATTCGGCGGGACTCCAACAAATGGGTCGCCTTCGCACACGTCGTGCGGACTAGTGGCTTTGTCTATCCGATGAAGAATCGAGGCGGGGCACGCGAGGATTGGGACGACGAAAGCTCGGTAGCGTGAGAATCCAAGACTCGTTCGGCAACCAACGCTCTGGGCCGATGCTGTGAAAAGCCTACTCCTCGTGGCTGGGGATAAGCCCACTGGGCAGTGGTCACAGCTCGGCAGCAGTCGTGCCCGCAGCAACTGGGACCACGGATCACTGCGTGGGAGGAATCAGGATTAGTCGACTCGTGGCAATGGTGAGTGGCCTTACGGACACAGCATGCATGGGGCTGTGCGGAATTCGCCGCCTGCACGACAGGAACGATGTTCCCCAGCACGGCGAATAACAGAAGTAGTTTGGCTGTTAAGCGATTCACCCCAGAACCCCACACTGCCTTTGCACCTTAGCAAAAAAGGACCGTGGACACAAGCTATTGGCGCCAAGCAGGCGGAATCCGTAGTGTTCCTGAGGCCTTCAGCGATTCAGTGTGCTGGTTGTGGGCCAGATGTCGACTGGAAGCTTGTCCCAAAATCGTTACTTCCATGCGTTTCCACGGGCACTGAAAACATGCAACTTACCGCGGAAAACTATAGCCAAGCTTTGTACCGAAATCTACAGTTATCGTGCCATGACCGTTGTTCGCACCGGAGAATACCAAACCGGCCGGGCATCGCAGGATTAGGTGAGAGTCACCGACATAACCGGCCAATCTCTGCCCGCCGTTAGGGTTCATGGAGTTTGCGTGCTTCGCTGAGGATCTTGGTAAGACGGTTTGAGAGCCGGTCGAGACAAGAGCGGGAAAGACCTTCCGGCAGCGTGCGGCGGAACATCTCCAGCACATGTTGAGCGGCAAGCAAAGAATCGATCACGCCGTCGAGGCCGGTTGAAAGGCGAGAGGAGGGAGCCTTCGGCTGTGGCACAAGATGCCGCGGGTGGGAACGAGCGCGTTGGAACTCTCTCTGGAGATCAGTCAACGTGACCTCGGCGTAGCGCATGGTCATGTCGGGATCGGCGTGGCCCAGTAACTTCATCAGGACAGGAAAACCAACCCCGGCTCGAAGCATCTCCGTGGCATAGGTATGACGAAGCTGATGGGGGACAATGCGGGTTGAGAGATTGAGAGAATAGCAGACCTGGTGCAGGTAATCACGAAGTAGACGAACGAGCGCAGCTTTGCCGCTGTGGCGGGCCAGGAGATAGCCGTCGCCAGGCAGAGGATCCAGGAAACGAAAGAATCGAAGGCGTTGGACCAGCTGAGCCACAAAAGCATCCACGGGGACCATGCGCTCGGTTTTCAGCTTGCCTAGCGGGACATGAATCGCCCATTGTTCTGGGCCAGTGGAGCGCAAGCAATCGAAGGACAAGTCAGCGCATTCACCGATGCGCATACCCGTGTGCCGCATCAACAAAAAGGCATTGCTCCCGAGGTCGTTGCGGCGGAGGAACTCCTGCTGCAGGAGCTCATCTTGCTGGGCTGGGAGCGGCCGTGGCAGCCGGTGAGGAGCGCGCGGAATATCCTCACGGCGGATGAGATGAGCAAGTTCAGGAAGCTGTTCCGTCCACGCGAGCTCATTGCATAGGGAACGGAGAGCGATGAGCTGGTTGATATAGGATTCGGTGGTCAAGGGCGGCGCTTGCGAGTGCAGACGGGACATCCAGCCGAGGATGTGGGGCTCACGACGCAATTGGCGCAGGCAGTTCACCTGGTGGTAATGATCAGCGAGATAGCTTAAGAAGTTGCGCACGGTTCCGCGGTAGTGACGAGTGGTGTCGGGACTGAGTGCAGCACTCAGGGAATCGACCGCGCGCTCGAAGACTGGGGCTAGAGGGTGCAGAAGCGGAGCGTGGCGCGCACGGTTCATGAGATCTTGGGAACAGGGCGAATACGCTGCGCCACTGCCCGTGCATACTCCAGGTAGACGTCTTGCGGCGTGACTTGCACGTAGCGCAGGGTAGTCTGGATATCAGCGTGCCCCATCAGCTGCATAAGCGCGGGCAGACTCATACCGGCGCGTACCATATCGCAGGCAAAGGAGTGTCGAAAGCGGTGGGGATTAGCGAGCTGAATGCCGGTACTCCGACGATGGTAGCGAAACAAGGAACGTAATCCTGCTGAGGTCATGCGGGCACCGCGCGCGGGTCCTTTCAACAAGACGAACAAGGCAGCCGTGCAGGGATTAGGGCGTTCCAGGTGCAGATAGTGCTCGAGCAGTTGAATGGTTTCTGGCGCTAGTGGGAGGATGCGAAGTTTGTTGCCTTTCCCGCGAACGCGCAATTGGGCTTCGGAAAGCAACACGTCATCGAGATTCAAAGCCAAGACTTCGGCAGAGCGGAGCCCATGCAGGAGCATCAAGCCCACGATGGCCAGATCGCGAGTGGTGTGAAAACTTGACCAGAAGCGGGCGACTTCGTTGACCGAGAGCGGCACGATGTTGAGTTTAGGCACCTTCACGCGCAAGCGGCTCATAGCCAGCCGCGGGCGGCCCAAACCCATGGGTCTGCGGTACAAAAAAGCCTGATGAAACCCGCGAGCGATCTGACAGGGAGCCTCTGGGAATGAGTGGTGGAGGGCGCGATCCGCGACGGCGACGCGGTCATTGATGGTAGAGCTGGCAGGCGGCGGTTGTTGGCTGGACTGGAAGCGCACATAATCCAGCAGAGTGGACTCGGAAAGTTCGGCCAGCACGATGTTGCCGGAGTAGTGAATACTCTCCCACCAGCGAACAAAGTGCAGCAGGTTGTGCGCATAGGTGCGCAGAGTTCTATCGGCTACGCGACGGACATATTCACGGTCCAAGTAACGATTGATCCAGGCGACTTGCTGGCCCGTGGTTTGCTCGACCACGCGAATGGGGCTTTGTGCGTTGGGGGAGGGTGGTCGGTAGATTACGCGGAACTTCATGGCTGAGCGGCCTCCAGCAGAAACTGGAACTGACGTGCGTCACCGCCCTGGAGGAAGAAGGAGTTAGGATCCTGGCCCTGGGGCAACAGGACACAGCGTGCGTTGATGCCTCGCGCACGGAGACGATGGGCTAGCCGCTGCGCAGCCTCTTGGCCGCAGCCATTGTCATCGACATCGAAGGTGAGATAGACGGTGCGCGAGCGATCGCATAGCTGACAAAACTGGGAGGCATTGAGATGAGTGCCCAAACAACAGGTGAGGTGACGAAAACCTGCCTGCCACAACACGACATAGTCGAATAGCCCTTCGACCAGAATCACCTCAGGGGATTGGCGAACTCGCTCCCAGCCATACAAGCCACCTTTGGGGCCGGGGAGGAAGCGATGCGCAAAGTCGTCACACAGGCTGCGGCCGTAGAGATTCACGATGTGTTCGTCCTGGAATAAGGGGAAAACGATGCGGCCGTAGAAGGTATCGCGGCCTTGCCAATTAAGCAGGCCGAGCCGCTGCAGCAGCTCGAAGGGATGATCTTGCGCCATAAGATGACGGCGCAAGTTTCCCCCAGGGGCATAGCCGATTCGCAGTTGTTGGCGCAGGGCGGGATCGCACAATCCTCGTTGCTGAAGGTAACGCAGCGCCTCAGGGTGGGAATCGAGTTGGGATTGATAAAAAGTTGCGGCCTGCTCGAGCACGTTGGCCCGATCGGCGGGTAGTACGCTGGGCGGCTTGCGGGGTGCGGGGGAAGGACTCGCGGGAGAAACACCGAGCTGTTGAAGGTAAGCCAAGGTTTGGCGGAAGGACAAATGCCGGGACAACTGGACAAAGCGAATCAGATCGCCACCTTGGCCGCAGCCATGGCAGTAGAAGAGATTTTTATCGGCATTGACATAGAAGGAAGGCTGGGTTTCCTGGTGTAAGGGACAGAGCCCGACGAACTCGGAGCAGTTGGGACGCGTTGGTTGAGCAGTCCAGTTCTGCTGTCGCAAATAATCCAGTAGCGGCCGGCATTCTTTGAGTTTTTTGGCCTCCTCGTCCACAGCGGTTTTTGCCTCCGGACGCCGAGCGTAGGAGAAGGCCAACAGCATTTCCAGGCAAGGATGGTGGGTGGAAAAACTTTTATAGGCGCAGGGGCCAGAGGACTTGCAGAACCGGAGTTAAGCAAGACAAAAGGCAAGCTTCATCGTCGGCCTGATCACCACACGTCAACCAGTAAACTAGGCGGGCAAGCGTTTGCCGCAAAAAGGAAAGGGCCGGCTGGGAGGAGTCCAGATCGTGCGACCAGCGGCGCAGCGTAGAGGGATCGGGCACACGGTTAGAGTCTTGGAGCGTAGGCGTCGCTTGCTCCCAGGAGCAGTGCTCCTCAAAGCGCCGCCGCAATGCCTGCACCCGCGCCAGCAAGCTGTAATGCGTGTAAGGAAGAGAAAGCAGCGGGAGAAAGGTGAAGGTGGTGCCGCAACCAAGGCAGTGACCGCGCCGAATCCCAATCCAGTCGTGATGCTCATCGTGCGCCTGCTTACGGCGGCGTCCGTGACCGACGATAGAATCGCGCCTACAAATCGGACAGCGCCGTAGGATGATCTTGTCACAGTATCTAGCCCAGTCAGTTTCAAGCTTGTGCGGCAGGGCAGAAAGTGGGATAAAGAGAATCGTAGTTCATGGGGCTCTGCCTCCGGTAGACCCGCCAAGATCTGAGCCGGAAGCGGAGCTCCCCCTCCCAAAGCAAAATCCAACTGGAAGAGAATACAGCTCTCACCTACAGCTCTTAGGAGCATGATTCAGTAAATTTGGCCGGTTATAACCGACGATCCGGGAGTTGTCGGTTCGGTTAACACTAGAGCGTATCCGACGGACGAACCGATAACTTCCGGCTTGCCCGTCCCTCACGAGCCAACGAGCCAGCTTCCAGGAGCGATTGCGCTCCTGGCCGTTTGACCAAGACTGCGATTGGGTTAGCGGACTTCTGTTGTTACGGATGAGTCGTGCGAAGTGTAGACTACTTCGCCATCGAGCAGCGTCATCAGACATTTCAGGTTTTTTATCTGCTCAGCGGAGACGGAGTAGAGGTCGCGGTCCCACACCGCAATGTCGGCTCTTTTGCCCACCTCGAGGGTACCGATCTTATTTTCGAGAAACATTTGGCGCGAACCCCAGTCGGTGTAGCTGCGGAGGGCGGTGTGGATATCCACACTTTCGGCGATCCCAAAGGGTTGCAGGCCATAACTGCCTTTGGCAGTTTGGCGCACTATGCTGGCCCAGAGTCCAAAGCGGGCCGCCACTGGGGTGACGAAGTAGTCCGACCCACCGGACCACAGAACACCTCGGGATTGCAGGGTCCTGAAGGGCTCCAGCCGCTGGCCGCGCTTGGGACCGTAACTGGCGGCATAGATGTCGCCGATCCACCAGAGGAATCCGGGTTGCATTTCCGGATATCCAGAGTCGTATTTCTTTTGCAAGTCAGCCATCACGTCGAGGGCGTGCGAAGTGGGCAGGTTGGCGTGGATGATGCTGTGGCGTAGGCCGGGATGGGGTTGCTCCTGCTCGACTAGGCTGTAAGTATCGACGACCCAATCCATGGCACGATCGCCGACGGCATGGGTGCCGACGGGGACGCCGTTGTTGTGAAAGAGGCGAACCATTTCCTGATAAGCGGCGGGGTCGACTTGCGGGTAGCCGCGATTGCCCGCGCCTGACCTTGTGACATCTGGAGTCGTGGCGTTACGCAGCCAATCGTCATAGACCCAGCCCGTTCGGGCGCCACCGGAGCCATCCATGTAGATTTTGGCGCCGCAGGAGAGCAGGCGGTCATCGCCAAGCGTGGACGGCAGGCGAGGAACGGCGTTGATCTCGGCCAGCGCTTTGCGAGCCGACTCCAGTGTCGAACCGGCGTGCCACAGGACGCAGATGCGCTCCTTGAGCTGCCCCTGATCAAGGAGGGATTTGTAGGCATCCCAGTGAATCTGTTGGATGTCAGGGTCTTTGACGGCGGTCATGCCTTCGCTGTGGAGCACCTGCTGAATGTAGAGAATCCCCTGCCGCATCTGCTCGGGGGTGGTTGGCGGGACGAGGCTGGTGACGGGTTCCATGGCGGATTCTTCTTTGAGGACTCCAGTGGGGTTGCCATGGGGATCGCGGTCGATGGTGCCTGCGGTGGGGTCTGCTGTGCGGGCGTTGATGTGGGCCAGCTTGAGCGCGAGTGAGTTGGCGACTCCATAATGGCCGGTAGTGTGGATGAGCCAGACGGGATTGTTGGGGGCGATGGCGTCGAGATCGGCGGCGGTGACGTAGCGGTGTTCGGTGAGCTTGCCCTCGTCCCAGCCGGAGCCGGTGACCCATTCGCCAGGTTTGACGAGAGCGATCTTGGCCTTTACACGGGCAACGATTTCAGCCACCGAAGTGGCATCGGAGAGCTTGACGCCGTAGAGTTCCTCGACACCTCCTTCGGCGATGTGGGCGTGGGTGTCGATCAGGCCTGGGGTGGCGGTATGACCGTGGAGGTCGATGACGCGTGTGCCGGGAGCGTTGCCGGCGAATTCCAGAACGTCGGCGTCCGTGCCGACTTTCACGATAACGCCACGGCGGATGGCGATGGCCTGGGCTACCGAATCGTTGGCATCCACGGTGAGGATGTGGCCGTGAATTAGGACGAGGTCGGCGGCGGGGTTTTGCGCGGGGAGCATCGGAGTAAACAGCAGGGTCCCCAGTAGGACGTTTGACGCACTGAGTTTGCGGTACAGAGACATCGTTCGATTCTACGCGCGAGCCGCGGTTATTTCTCATAGACCGTCGAGCCGCCTGTGACCGTGCGCACAATCTCGATATCTTTGATTTTCTCCTTGTTCACGGTGTGAGGATCGTCTGCCAGCACGACGAAGTCCGCCAGCTTGCCAGGTGTGATGGATCCTTTGATCGCTTCCTCATGGGAGTTGTACGCACCGTTGATGGTGTTCACCTGCAGGGCTTCATCTACGCTGATTCGTTGGTTGGCTCCCCAGGTCTCTCCATTCCAGCCGGTACGCGTCACCATGCCCTGAATGCCCATCAGCGGGGCGAACGGCCCGGGGCTGAAATCTGAGCCGGCCGCGGCTCGAATTCCGGCGTCGAAGAAGGAACGGTACGCCATGCTCCGCTTCATGCGTTCTTCCCCATAAAAATGAAACTTGTCGGAGTTGTAGTAGGCATACGTGGTGAAGGGGGCAGGAACCGCGCCGAGCGCCTTCATGCGCCGCAGGAGATCATCGTTGATCAGCGTGCAGTGAGTGATCTTGGGGCGCACGTCGGGACGTGGCGCAGCCTGCTGCGCCCGCTCGTACGCGGTAAGCACCATGTCGATGGCCACATCCCCATTCGCGTGGCAGTTCGGTTGAATGCCCGCCCGCTGCACGCGCTCCGCCCAGGCGTTGAGATCCTCCTGTGTCTCGGTGATATTGCCGCTGTAAGGAGGATTGGTGCCCGGCATAGGGCTGGCTCAGCGCCATGGTGCGCTCCGAGAATGAGCCATCGGCGGTGTGCTCCGAGGTGGCGCCGAAGCGAATCCACTCGTCTCCGAAGCCGCTGCTGATCCCGTTCTTGATCATTGCCTCCAAAATGTCCCCGCTGGTCTCAAAGCTCACCCGGTGCAGTAGTTCGCCGCGTGCCCGCACTTGCTGGAGCGCAAACAAATCGCCGCCTTCGTGGTGAACGCTGGTCAGTCCATAGCGGACGAACTGTTTGGAGATGTATGCCAGCCCGTCGCGATCACGCTGCTCCTTCTGCTCTGCCGTGAAGGTCTCCCGTTTGCCAACGTTGTTGAATACGTCACGCGCGCGATCGGTGACTCGTCCGTTGAGTTCGCCGTTTTCGTCGTGGTCGTAAGTTCCGCCCATCCGGTTGGGAGTGTCCTTGGTTACTCCAGCCAACTCCAGCGCTTTGCTGTTGTAGTACGAGGTGTGGCCGCCGCGATGATGGACGCACTACCGGATGTTCCTTTGAGACCTGGTCTAGGTCGTGCACGTTGAGCTGGCGGTTGTCCTTCACCTTCGTGTCGTCGAAGAAGTATCCATCGATCCAAAAGCCCGCGGGCGTCTTCTGGGCTTTGGCGCGGAGTTTATCGATGATGCTGGCGATGGTGACAAACTCGACCTCATAGGGGTTGCCGACGATGACCTCGTAGAGCAGGATGTTGCCGCCCGCGTGATTGTGGCAATCGATGAATCCGGGCACGATCGTCATCTGCTTGGCGTCGAAGGTCTGCGTCCCCTTGCCGATGAACGCCTTGGCTTCTGCTGTGCTCCCAACGTAGACGAACCGTCCACCCTTAACGGCAAAAGCCTCCGCCTTCGGCATGCGGGAATCGACGGTGTAGATCTTGGCGTTGAATACCACCAGATCGGCGTGGCGTGGATCGGCGTCGGCGCTCTGCGTTTCGCGAATGCGGTTGTACCCAGAAGACTACCGCTGGCAAGACCGGCTAAGCCGGCTCCGGTCAGGCCCAGGAATTCCCTACGACTGTGGCGGTGTTTGTTCATCGCTCCTCCTCTTAACCATCTGCGCCCCATGATCTTCTGCCCGAACCGGCCTGTTGGACGTCCGAAGAATCATCGCGATCTTGTGCGGGAGTCCACTTGTTTGTGCCGAACCAACCGTTTAGTTGGGCTGCTTTTCTTCGCATTATGTCAATGAGGAACAGAACGTCACACTCTCTCCAGTCTCTATTTCTCTTTAGCCAGCGACGGATCTCTCCGATCCCTGCTTTTCCGGCAATGACTCAATCGCGTACAAGGACTCAAGAACACACCTGTCAACTGTTCCAAACCATTCCTTGAATACCAGTGCTAATAGACCCGATGCACCTGGATAGTCCAAACCTCTAATCCGGGCGATTAACAAGGTTGAGGCATTTTCGAGAGTCCGCTAGATCAAGTTCATCGACGGCTACGAGACTGCATTTCACAGAAAAAAGATGTTCAAAGCTGTTCTTGTCAAGGTCCATCAGCCTTTCGTGGAGATGGTTGCCCGTGAACTTCCAGCGGAAATATTTGTTAAGGAAGTCATACCATTGCTGCATACCAAGTCTCTGGATATATTCCAGTTCCACCTTGTTCATGAATTGTTCTGTGTCGGGGTGGCTCTTGTAAACCGTCAGGTTTACCCAATAGAGATCGAGTGCATCAAGCCACTTGTTCTCATCGCGCAAGTCCCAAAGATCATTGATATCCACGCCATTCCTCATTGACCGGCATTGCGAGCGGGACGTCCGAGCAGACCGCTCCACCAAACGCGGAACTCGGAGAAGTTCGAGATGCCCACATTCTGCGATGCTTAGGCGATCCGGCGTGGGCCGGAGTGCAAATGGATCAGGCGCCAGCACCTAAGCTTCGTGCTTTCCACCCACTGTGATCTCCCGAACTGCGCGGTAACCCTGGTCGATCGCGATATTGGTGTAGGCGTGGCCGTCGGCATCGGAGTTGGCAATGTGAATGCGTCCGAAAGGCTGCCGGCCGATCACGCACGGGCGCTCGGAATCCGGACGGTCCAGCGGCTCGAAGAGCGGGTTGTACTCGTAGGCATAACCGTGCGGCCATCGGTTCACGGTGATGGCCTGGATGTCGCGAGCCGAATCGAATCCTCCACCGGCAAGCATGCGTCCGAGTTGATCGCGGATGTTGCGTTCGAAAACTTCAAACGGTGTGGTCATCAGCTCATAGCGTCCTGCCCGATATTGTTCCTTGGCGGGCAAGCCGGGTTTGCATGGGGTACGCAAAAGATGCAACAGGCAGGGTTCTTGCGGTGTGCTGGGGAAATGATACTCGCCGATGGAAACCGGGAAATCCAGCGATGCTCCGTTGAAGTAGCCGCCCGGCGCGTAGATCGAGTTCACGCCCAGTTTCTGGAAACGATTCCCAGTTGCTGATCTGCACGTTGGTGTACACCAGCGGAAGTTTTACGCAGTAGTGCAGGGCTTCCTTCTGCTTCTCCGACATTTCCGGACAGAGATAAGGAATCACCATGTTGTAGCAGGCGAGAACGCAATGCGCCGCCCGCACCTTGTGCGCCTTGCCGCCGCGAACATAGGTGACCTCGACCTGCTTCGCGTCTTGCGGATCGCCAACATGTTTCGCCCGCACCGCAGTGCTATTCAGCCGGATTCGCACTGCGGAATCGGAGTCATCGAGACGCGCATAGTTCACCCGCGAAGTGACTACGTCCTCCATCGTGGTGCCGGGCAACCGCGCCCGGTATCAAGGAGCGAACCAGCAGCCGGGCTACGGAGGCATTGCCGTCGGGGAAGTGAAAGATGTACGGCTCGGCCTGTTCTGGCGAGTCTTCAGTGGCTTTCCAGTTTCATTCCCTTGAAGCCTGGATAGTCCATCTCCAGACAGTCGAGCGCGGAGACGGCGTCGATGCCCACTGCATACAGTCCATGAGGCGCTGATTGAAAAATCTTCACGACCTCTGGATCGACCTTTACGTACTGGAGCAAGAAATCCTTGTAGCTGGTCTTTCTTAACTTGCGCCGCTTCTCTTCCGCAGAAAGGCCCGGCAGATAGTCGACTTTCGTTTCCTGCAGGCGCGCCAGGTCTTTGCGCGCCGCCTCGGAAATCGGAATCTGCGCCAGAATCTCCGGCGGGTAGGTCAAGCCGAGGTAGTGCGTCCCGAAGCCGGGCAAGAGGCGGTCGACGCCGAACGTTTCCTTGTCGAAGAAGGTCGCACGCTTCAGACCCATGCCCTTATAGAGATTCTGATCGAAGTACTTGTAAAAGCGATCGACCTCGATGCCCAATTCCTGCAGCAGGCCGAATGCTTCCTTGCTGTAGTGATGAGGCGCTTCCAGCGACTGAGTTCCTCCGTAGCCGATCAGTAGCCGCTGACCATCTGGAATTCGTTGCGCTTCGCGTGTCCGCCAAAATCGTCGTGATTATCGAGAATCAGAATCTTGGACGTTGATCCGGCGAACTTGCGGAAGAAGTAGGCGGCGGCCAGGCCGCTGATTCCGCCGCCCACGACGACCAGGTCGTAGGATTCCTTGTCATCAACCGCATCCGGCCAGGTCTTGCCATCGCGCATGCCATGCGCCACTTCCCAGGATCCGTCGTGGCTCCCACGCATGCCGGTTTTGGCCGGAGGATAGTAGTTCGGATCTTTTTCGGGAGCGGTCTCGGCCGCAGCCATCGCTTCCAGCCAGGCGGGACTGGCTGGCTGCCAGCGAAGCCCCAACGGTGACTGCGCAGCCATTCAGAAAATCACGCCGCGTGATGTTGCTGCCCATTCCCAGTGCCGGTCCCGCTTCTTGCTCATTCGGCTCTCCGGTGAGACAGACGTCTTGTCCGCTACGATTCGCATCGATATCGGAAACATGATCCCCGGTGAGCGTCGTAAGCCGGCTTGCTTCATTCTGAAACTAGCAATCGCGCAGTGCCAGCCTAGAAGGTCAGCTTGCAGAGCCAGCTGCAGGATTCTGGGGTCGTAGGTTCCGCTGATCTGGCCGAACGTTCCCGACAGTAACGGACGATGCCGACAGGCGGCCGGAATTCTGCGTGATTGAAAATATTGAATGCCTCGGCACGGAAAATGAGCTTGGTCTGCTCCCCGACGAGGTTGGTTGACTTCTCCAGTGCGAGGTCGAGATTGGAGTGCCGCGGACCATGGAACGAGTTTCTCCGATAGGTTCCATAGAATCCGAACGGACAGGTACCTGCGCCGATACAGGGGTCCGGCTGGAATGAGCTGGGATCGAACCAAAAGTTTCCGGTGAGTCTCCGTTAAGCGTTCTGCACGCTGACGCGGATTAAAGGTTTGCACGGAAGCTGACCATTTGGTCTGCTCTTACAATCTCTCCATCCCCGGCTCCCGATGGGCCGGGATCGGTGGAATGCTGGCGCGTGCCGGCAATGAAAGTCCAGCGGGATTCCCGATTGAATGAAGAAGATGGGATACAGGCTCCAACCGCTGGTCAGCCGTTTCGGGCCGTTGGCCCAGGCTTTGGCGAAGGGCAGCTCCCAGCCTCCGCTGAGAGTAAATCGCTGCCGGAGATCGAAATCGGAGTTGCCGTAGAACTGATGGTGATTGTAGTAAGGAATGGACGAAATCCGCGAATTGAATCCCGATCCATTGTCCAGGTTGTGCGACCAGGTGTAGCGAGGCCGTAAAAAACACATTTCCGAGATAGCGGCACATCGCTGTGCTCTCTTCGTCAAGCTGGTCAGCAGGCCGTTGTAATTCGCGTTGTTGAGGCCGTCAAAGGTTGGCAGCAAACCCGAAAGTGTTGGGATCGGCATTGGATTCGAAGCCAACAGTTGCTGGTTCAGAGATGCGGTTGGTGGTTCCCAGGACTAAAGGGGTTCTGGTCAACCCACGTCAGTAGGTTGTGCGAGGAACTTCCGGCATAACCGATCTCAGCCATCAGGCCGTTGCCAACTGACGCTGGACGCTCAGGTTGTATTGATAGATGTAGGGAGTCTTCAGGTGAATGTTGACAAAGTTATTGCCGGAGCCCAGGAACGGAAGGAACCCCGCATCGGCAAAAGTTGATGTTCGAAGGAGGCGGTATCTGCGAAGGGAAGGGATCGACTGAGCCAGCCGTCTCGTACGGATGGGAGAGGATCGTGCTCGGCCGCGTCCGCGGGAAGTGGATTGCTAGCGTGGGATCGAAGCTACAGTCGGCGCCGCCAGCCCAAGGCGCTTCGTCGGTCGCCCAATCCGACATCCAGCCGTTCAGCGTGTCAAAGAACATTCCGCCGCCGCCGCGGATACTGGTTTTTCCGTCTCCGAAGGGATCCCAGGCAAAGCCGAATGCGCGGCGAAAAATTCCTGTGGTCGGGGAAGTACCAGCCTCGCGGCGCCCCCGGATCGCCGGGAACCACGAAACCCAGCGGCGCATCCCGGAAATTTTACCGACTGGCCGCCCGGAAGAATGCTGAAACTATAGCCATGGGTATCGGTTTCGGGGGTGGTGTACTCGTAGCGAAGTCCGTAGGTCAACGTAAGGCGTGGAGTTGCTTTCCATTCGTCCTGAGCAAATACCGCATATTGTTTTTGGTGCTCGTTGCTGGGTGCTTTGGAGTATTCGTCTGAACTCGTCCGAGGCCCCGAACAAGAAAATCGGCCAGGTCATTTCCGGAGCCAATCCCGAACGGGTCCGGAGAAATAGAAGATTCCGTTGGTCTGGTACGCGTAAACGGAATTCTCCTGCATGATCCCGAAGCGGCCGCCGAACTTGAAACGTGTGGCGCCCTCGATTCCAGGTCAGCGTGTCGGAAATCGCGTAGTTGTTGTCGGCCTTCCAGTGCACATTCGGATCAAAACCCACCGTCATGCCGCTGGCAAATGACAGCGTCGGCGGGCCCAAACGGATCGTCCGATTGCATGTTGACTCCCAATTGCGCAAGGTGTGGGCGGATGGCTGGTGGGAATGGCGGTCTGAGTACAAACGCTGTGCAGTCACCAGGAATTCATTCAGGGTGGAGACCGAAATAGTTTTCGTGTAGCCGATATTTCCGAAGTAGTCCCAAGTCGTGTCGTAGCGGCAGCTGAAGCCGGTGACGTTGGCGCCAAAGAACGGATTGATGATCGGCTCTTTGTTATAGCCGAAGCGACAGCGCAATGCGGTCGTTCGGGTCGCGTAGAAGTCGAACTTGCCCACGATACTGGTTCACATTGTCCTTTTGCTGACGCTTGAGGAAATACCTGCCCGCTGGGAGAGGTCGGAATGAGGCCGGCGGCGATGTAGTTCTGCGCCACCGGATCGATCTTCGTGGGATCGATGATCGCCTGCGCTTGCTTTGGTTGGGTCAGACTGGTAATAGGGATGAGACTGAAGGAAGGCGACCACTCCCGGATCTGGACCCGCGCCCTGGAAATTTGAGAAGTCCCCTGTTAACTGTGCGGGGGTGTATAGGTTGTGACAAACCCCTGGTTCACGGTTGTGCGTCTGCCGCTGCCCCTGATAGCCAAAGAAGAAGAAGAACCGGTCTTTGCCATCGACTAACTTGGGGATGCTGATTGGGCCGCCAACCGTGCCTCCAAACTGATTGCGCTTGAGCACCGGGCGAGGATTGCCCAGTCTCGTTATCAATGTAGTCGTTGGCGTTAAATGCGTCATTGCGCAAGTAGTCAAACAGGCTTCCGTGCAGGCGTTCGGTGCCCGACTTGAGGACTACACTGATCGTGCCGCCTCCGTTGCGGCCGTATTCGGCGGTGTAGTTATTTTCCAGAAGGCGGAATTCCTCGACCGCCTCCGGATTGGGATTAAACACGACCTGGTTGCTCGTGGTCCGATTGTTGATGCCGCCATCGAGCAGGTAAGTTACGGCGTCCCCGCGGCCTCCGGCCACGCTGATGCCCCTAAGCCGTTCGGGGAACCGCCATTGCTCGTACCGTACGTCCCAATGTCGTCGGCGATGGGAATGACTCCCGGTTGGGTCAGGCCAGATCTAGAGTATTGCGTCCGTTGAGAGGAAGATTCTGGATGGGCTTGCCGGTGACCGTTCCGCCGATCGTGGGGTTCACCGTTTCGACTTGGGCGGCCTGCGACTGGACTTCCACGGTTTCGTTGACGCCTCCCACCTTCATGTGAATGTCGATGCGTAGCGCCTGATTGATAGTGAGTTCCTGAGGCTTCGGTCTTGGCCTTGGCGAAGCCTGCGATTCTCGACCGTCACCGTATACGATGCCGATGGGGACGTCGAGCACCTGGTAGTTCCCCTTGTCATCGGTCACGGTGTTCCGAGCTCACATTCGTGCCGACGTTGGTGACGGTCACCTTGGCGCCAGAAACTGCCGCTCCCTGAGGATCGGTGACGATGCCGATGACTCTCCGTTCGTGTTCTGTGCCGCAGCGAAAACAGTGAGGACCACGGCGAGAGACAGACCGATTGCCACCCGCCGTGCACAGGGTGAGTGAAAAAGACGCTTGCAGCTGCGAAGTGCCATGCAATGCCCTCCGGAGAAGTTTGTTCCTTGATTGCCAGCCCAAACCGCAGAAATTAGCACGGATGAAAATCGAAGTAGGAATAGGGCCCCGGGTACGGGCCCTTGATGGGGAAGAGGCACGAGCACCATCACAAAAGATCTCGCGCGTCATACACGGCACCTCGGGATCCTACCGGCCTCATCCTTTGCAGATACCCAAGACCTTACGAGAATTGTGGAAGGTTAGAAAAGTGAATCACTCAGTGTCAAGCAAAAAATTCCTATAGGGGCAAATGCGTTTCTTTAATGGCGCGGCGCTTCCCGACTGCCAGAATTCTGGACTGCGGCAGGGTGCGGTGTGTTTCCCTGGAAGAGCCAGCGGCGGGAGTGAACCCCCCGCAATGGTCTCTCATTCTTCTTGACAGACCTCACCGCTTTTTCTAACCTTGCGAACTTATAGTAATCTCTGAACGTTCGCGCGCAACTGTCATCGCTTCCACTGCAACGCTGAGGACCGTCAATGCGCCGCTTGCTGCTTCTATTTACTTTGTCGTGCCTCGGGTTGAACCCCGCCTTATCCCAAGATCGTGACTATGGCCGATCCATGGTCATCACTGACCACGGGATTGTCGCAACGAGCCACGTGCTGGCCTCGCAGGCGGGGGCGCAAATTCTTTCCCAGGGCGGTTCGGCCATCGACGCGGCGATCGCTGCCAATGCTGTGCTTGGGGTGACCGAGCCTATGATGAACGGCATTGGCGGCGATCTGTTCCTTCTCTACTGGGATGCGAAGAGCGGCAAACTCTACGGGTTGAACGCCAGTGGCTGGGCGCCGCAAGGGCTGACGATTGATTTCTTGAAGAAACAGGGCATCACGTCTATGCCTGAGGTCGGAATCCAGAGTGTCACAGTGCCTGGGGCTGTAGATGGTTGGGCAAAGTCTCACCAGCGTTTTGGAAAATTACCTTGGAAGGTTCTGTTTACACCCGCGATTTACTACGCCGAGAACGGCTATTTCGTGCCCGAAATCATCCATGACTTCTGGGTTATCGGCAGTGCGCGGCTGAAACAAACCGAGGAGGCACAGCGTCTCTTTCTGCCCAACGGAAAACCACTCAACGTAGGCGACAAGTTCTCTAATCCGGACCTCGGGAGGACGTTGCGACTGTTGGCAGAGAAGGGACCTCGCGAGTTCTACGAGGGCGAAATTGCGCGAGCGATCCTCAAGACATCGGCCTCTCTGGGCGGAACGACGCAGGCCCGCGACCTGGCAGAATTTTCGTCGGAGTGGGTTGAGCCACTTTCGATCGACTATCAGGGGTTGGAAAGTTTACGAGCTTCCGCCCAATGGGCAAGGCATGGCGGCGTTGGAAATGCTGAATATTATGGCCACCTCGCAGCCAGACAAGGACGGTCCTCAGGGCACGGTAGAGCTACACAAAAAGATCGAGGCGATGAAACTCGCCTACACCGACTTGTATCGCTATAACGGCGACCCTCATTTCGGGACCATTCCGGTGAAGGGCCTGCTTTCCAAAGAGTACGCTGAACAACGTGCAGCGCTGATTGATCCACAGAGGGCAAACTGCGCTGCGGTCAATGGTACGCCGGCCAAGAGCGACACGACCTATCTGGCGGTGGTCGACAAAGAAGGCAACATCGCTTCGATGATCCAGAGTGTGTACGACTTCTTCGGCTCCGGCGTTGCGGTCAAGGGCATGGGCTTTCTGCTTCAGGATCGCGGCGGACTATTCGTACTCGATCCCAACCATCCCGATGCGTTGGCTCCGCACAAGCGCCCCTTCCACACGATTATTCCTGCGTTTATGGAACGAGGCGACGAACACATCGGATTCGGAATAATGGGTGGTTCCAATCAGCCGCTTGCCCACGCGCAATTCGTGTCCAACATCGCAGACTATGGATGGAACATCCAGGCGGCGCTTTCTGCTCCACGGTTCACGATCCGCGACACCGGCGAGGCAATCAAGTGCACGATTCTTCTGGAATCGCGCGTCTCACCGGAAGTGGAGTCCGAGCTGCGGAAGAAGGGCCACGATTTGAAAATGCGGAAGGATTATTCCGCGTTGATGGGACGCGGACAAGCTGTGCTTCACAACTCGAAAACTGGTACGAATTTTGCTGCTTCTGATCCGAGGGCCGACGGTTCGGCGGAGCCGGAACCGATAGCGGCACAGTAGCAGCTATGACAACGTAACGCATAGGCTTGGGGAATCCTGAATGCTTGACAACTTGATTCAATGAGCGACGAGAAACGTGACCGGCAGTTGGGGATGCATCGCCGCATCACGCGCCGCGACTTCCTCAACGGCGTTGCCGTCGGCATCGGAGCGTTGGGCTATTCCAGCCTGCCCGGCCTAGCCTCCACTCTCCAAAGCGACTCCAAAGCTACGAGCCGCTTCGGTCAACACGTATCCGCCTGCGTTGACCGGAATGAGAGGCAGCGCGCCAGGCTCATTCGATGTTGCCCATTCACTGCGCGACGGGACCTTCTGGGAAACCGCCGGTAGCCCGATAGACACGCACGAAACCTATGACTTAGTCGTCGTCGGAGGCGGCATCAGCGGACTTGCGGCAGCTTACTTCTACCGCAAGCAGGCCGGCGCGAGTTCGCGCATTCTGATCCTTGATAATAACGACGATTTTGGCGGACACGCTCGCCGCAACGAATTCCGCGTCGCTGGACGCCTGCTGCTGAGCAACGGCGGAACCCAGTCCATTGAGAGCCCTTCGGAATATAGTGACGTGGCGAAAGAAGTTCTCAGAGACTTGGGGATTGAAACAAAGACATTCTACAAAGCCTACGACCAGAAGCTGTACTCGCATCTCGGCACTGCCTGTTTCTTCGACAAAGAGACGTTTGGGGCGGATCGCCTGGTCACCGCAATGGGCTCGACTCCCTGGCCCGAATTCCTCAAGAAGAGTCCCTTGCCCGAAAAGTTACAGCAGGAGATCGCGCGTCTTTACGACGAAAAGAAAGATTATCTTCCCGGCCTTTCAAAAGAAGAGAAGCATGCGCGGCTGGCCAAGATCAGCTACGCGGGGTTCCTGACTGAAATCTGTAAAGCGGACCCTGCCGTTCTGCCATTTTTCCAAAGTTACACAAACGACTTGTTTGCGGTAGGAATTGATGCTGTGTCAGCTCTTGCTTGCTATCGAAATCCCGATGACTACGGGGCATACCAATACGCTGGGTTTAAAGGGCTGGATCTAGGTGGAGACGAAGGAAAAGAAGAGCCCTACATCTTTCACTTTCCCGACGGGAATGCGTCGATTGCCCGCTTGTTGGTCCGAAGTCTGATTCCTGAAGCCCTCCCAGGTCACACCATGGAGGATGTTGTGACCGCCGCTGCCAACTACAGTAAGCTCGATCACTCGTCATCCCCCGTCCGACTTCGTCTTAACTCAACCGCGGTTCGCGCCCAGAACAGCGGAGTGAGCAGAGTCAGCGAAAGCAAGTAGAAGTTTCGTACGTGCAGTCAGGAAAGCTGAAGAAGGTAACAGCGAAGTGCTGCATTCTCGCTTGTTACAACACGATGGTTCCGTATCTCTGCCCTGAGCTTCCCGAGAAGCAAAAGGAAGCTCTGCACTATGGCGTCAAGGAACCGTTCATCTATACGCATGTCGCCATTCGCAATTGGTCTGCGTTCCACAAATTGGGTATACGACAGAATCTTTCGCCGGGTAGTTATCACGCTTTACCATGCTCGACTTCCCGGTCAGTCTGGGTGCGTACCAATTTCCCAGCAAACCAGAAGAGCCCATGGTGCTGTTCATGCTGCGGACCCCTTGCAAGGCGGGTCTGCCGCGCCGCGAGCAATACCGCATGGGCAGGTACGAACTGATCAGCACTCCCTTCTCCGAATTCGAACGGAATATCCGCGAACAGCTGAATCGCATGCTCGCGGCGGCCGGATTCGACTCAGCCCGCGACATTGCTGCTATCACAGTGAATCGTTGGGCACATGGATACGCCTACGAATACGATTCTCTGTTCGATCCTCAATGGGCGCGAGACGAGCGTCCTTGCGTGATTGGTCGTAAGCAGTTTGGACGAATCTCCATCGCAAACTCCGACGCCGCGGCCAGCGCTTACACTAACGCGGCCATTGACCAGGCCTATCGGGCCGTTCAGGAACAAGTGAAAGGTACTTAGAAATGTCTAATTTCGACAACGAAAACGCTCGTCGATCCCGTGACCGCGAGCTTGGCATGCACCGCAATATCACACGGCGGGATTTCTTGAACGGCATGGCACTCGGAGTGGGTGGCACGCTTGCCAGTCCATGGCTTGGCGGTTTGCTCGCGGACCAAATGCCCGCGCCCTCTGCGCAGAACCGCCCAGGCTACTATCCTCCAACCCGCACACGGAATGCGCGGCAGTCATCCCGGCGCTTTCGAAGTCGCCCACGCATTGCGTGACGGCACGTTCTGGGAAACCGCAGGCAAGCCGGTGGAGACGGGCGAGGAATACGATCTGGTGGTAGTGGGTGGGGGCATCAGCGGCTTGGCGGCGGCGTATTTCTATCGTAAGCAGGCCGGGCCGTCAGCCCGCATTCTGATCCTTGACAATCACGATGATTTCGGCGGGCATGCCAAGAGAAACGAGTTTCATCTCGATGGGCGGATGCTGCTGACCAACGGTGGCACGGTTGCGATCGAATCTCCTTTCCCTTACAGCAAAGAGGCGCGCGGACTGCTGACTGAACTTGGCATCGATCCTCCGGCACTCCAAAAGAAGTACTCGGGTAATCGCGGCATTTGGCGGTCTCGGATTCGGCTACTTTTTCGACAAAGAAACCTTTGGAAGCGAGCGACTGGTAACGAACGCTCCCGGAGGCTTCTACGGTCGGCAAGGAACGTCCGGGAAATGGGCAGACTTTCTCGCACGTACTCCCCTATCGGTACAGGCTCAGCAGGACATCGTCCGCATTCAGGAAGCCAAAATCGACTATATGGAAGGAGTGCCGCAGGAGCAGAAGAAGGCTCGGCTCTCGAAAATGAGCTACAAAGATTTTCTGCTCAATGTGGTGAAGGCTCATCCGGATGTCATTCCTTTTTACCAGACCCGCACTCATGGCCTGTACGGGATCGGTATCGACGCGGTGCCCGCACTGGATTGCTGGGCCATTCACTTCCCCGGATTTCAAGGCATGGGCCTCGATCGCGTGCCCTCAAAAGGGCTGAGCTTTACCGCATTGGGAGAGGTAACGCCGCAAGAGGAATATCACTTCCACTTTCCCGACGGGAATGCGTCGATTGCGCGCATGCTGGTGCGGTCGCTGGCTCCCGGCGCCGCTCCCGGGAACACGGCTGAAGATATTGTGATGGCAAAGGTGGACTACAGCCGCCTCGATCATAAAGATTCTCCGATCCGCATACGTTTGAACAGCACTGCGGTGCTGGCGCGGCATGTTGGAGATTCTTCTTCCGCTAAGCAAGTTGAAGTCGTGTACGGACGCGATCAAAAAGCGTACAGCGTACGTGGAAAAGGAGCGGTGCTGGCTTGCTGGAATATGGTCATCCCGTTCCTTTGTCCAGACCTGCCTGCCGAGCAGAAAGAAGCTTTGCACTACGGTGTGAAGGTTCCGCTTGTCTACACCGTTGTGGGACTGCGCAACTGGGCCGCTTTTCACAAGCTCGGAGTCAGAGGCGTCTCCTGTCCGGGGATGTACCACACCTCTATGAATCTGGATCAGGGGCCGAGCATCGGCGACTACAAACCCTCCCAATCTCCGGATGAACCGGTTCTGGTCCATATGCTGCGTACTCCCTGCCAGCCGGGCCTTTCTGCCAGGGAGCAGCAGCGGGCCGGTCATTACGACCTGCTGGCTACTTCGTTTGAGACTTTCGAGCGCAACATCCGCGACCAATTTGCCCGTGTGGTAGGCAGCGGCGGCTTTGATCCCGCGCATGACATTGAAGCCATCATGGTCAATCGCTGGCCGCACGGATATGCGTACGAATACAACCCGCTATGGGATCCCGATTGGCCGGAAGGCAAGCGGCCATGCGACATCGCTCGCCGACGTTTCGGAAGCATTACCATCGCGAATTCGGATTCCGCGGCAGCCGCCTACACTGATCAAGCTATAGATCAAGCCTACCGAGCGGTACAGGAGTTGTTTTCAAAATAGCCGAATCGAGAGAGAAAAGTGGAGGAAACAATGGTTAACCGCAGTCTCCTTGCCGTTTTGTTCGTCCTCATGAGCTTGACCTTGAGCGTGCCATGTGTTGCGCAACAATCGTCGGCAGAAAAGGAAATCCTCGACCTGGAAGAGAAGATGAACGCGGCCTACGCTGCCAACGATCTTCCAACATACTTCGCCTACTACGCCGACGATTTCACACAATGGCTGCCGGAAGGGCGAACCGATTTGCCGCAATACAAGAAGGAGTGGACGGAGTTCATCCACAACGGAGGAAAGATCGAGTCGGACCAGATTTCCGACATGCACGTGCAGGTCAATCCCGCCGGAGACACCGTCGTCGCCAGCTACCTTTTACATGTCAGGACCCGATCCCCAAAGGGCAAGGTGAGCGATGAGGACTTCCAGGAATCCGACGTTTGGTTCAAGCGCGACGGAGTTTGGAAGGTCGTACATCTGCACTACTCTCCTGCCCCAAAGAAAAAGTGATTCCCGACATCAGTCTGGAGATTTCTGGATGAGCAAGTCATACGATCGATATCTAGGACTGGATCGCTCCATTACGCGCCGTGATTTCATGAACGGCGCTGCTATGGTCATTGGGGCATCGATGCTTCCTGGTAGCCACGCTTTCGGTGCGACTGACTCCAGCGAACCACAAAACAAGAAGGGCTACGACCCGCCCGTGAACACTGGATTGCGTGGCAGTCATCCTGGTTCATTTGAAATCGCGCATAGTCTGCGCGATGGTACATTTTGGGGGAATGCTGGCAAGCCCGCAGAGAGCCACGAAACCTATGATCTCGTGATCGTCGGGGGAGGACTCAGCGGACTTGCGGCGGCGTATTTCTTCCGTGAGCGGGCGGGCAACTCGGCACGCATCCTGATTCTTGAAAACCACGACGACTTTGGCGGGCATGCCAAGAGGAACGAGTTTCATCTCGACGGACGGCTACAGCTGCTAAACGGGGGTACGCTGCTGATCGACAGCCCGACTCCGTACAGCACAGTAGCGGACGGGTTGCTCAAGAAACTGGGAATCTACCCGCCGGAGTTTGACGCGAAATTCACGGATCATAAACTCTATCGCCAACTGGGGTTGGGGTCTGCAATCTTTTTTGACAAGGAGACATTCGGCGACGATCGGCTGGTGGTGGGCACGCCTGACCGAGGATGGGAGGTTGAAGGGACCGAGGACGGGGAGGGAAACAAAAACACTTGGACAGATTTTCTAGCCAAGACTCCGCTCTCCCGGGAAGTTCAGCGGGACATTGCGCGGATCCAGGACGTCAAAGTTGACTACATGCCCGGGCTTTCCTCCGCAGAGAAGAAATCACGGCTTTCGAAACTCAGCTATCGCGACTTTCTGCTGAATGTCGTCAAAGCAAATCCTGGAGTCGTTCCTTTCTATCAGCGAAGAACGGAGGGTGAGTGGGGCGTCGGAATTGACGCGGAGCCCGCCCTCGATTGCTGGGCTCTCGGCCTCCCTGGATTTCAAGGCATGAATCTGGAACCTGGACCCGCGCCAAACATGAGCTATTCCGCCGCCGGCTACGCGAGCGGGGGGTCTTACCGCTTTCATTTTCCCGATGGGAACGCCTCGATTGCGCGATTGCTTGTGCGGGCGCTGATTCCAGACGCTGTCCCGGGCCATAGCGCAGAAGATGTGGTCACCACGCAAATCGATTACAGCCGCCTGGATCGAGAAGACGCTTCCGTCAGGCTTCGTCTCAACACTACGGCTGTGAACGTGCGGAACGTAGGGAATGCGTCTGGCAGGGAGGTTGAAATCACATGCGCCAGCGGACAGCAGGTTTACAGGGTGTCTGCCAAAGGATGCGTGCTCGCCTGTTGGAATATGGTCATTCCATATTTGTGTCCCGAGCTTCCGGACACGCAAAAGGAGGCTCTGCATTACCTGGTCAAAATCCCTTTGGTCTACGCTAGCGTGGGGATTCGGAACTGGAAAGCATTCCAAAAGCTGGGAGTCAGCAACGTTTCAGCACCGGGCTCCTACTGGTCGGACGTAGGTCTTAACGCTGCAGTTAATATGGGCCAGTATCGAAGTCCCACAGCCCCCGAAGAACCCATCCTTCTTCACTTGAGCCGCGCTCCCAATAAGCCTGGGTTGCCAGCTCGCGAGCAGCACAAAATCGGCAGATATGAACTCTTGGCCACAACTTTCGAAACCTTCGAGCGCAGCATTCGCGACCAGCTTGCCCGCACGCTCGGTTCAGGCGGATTCGATCCGGCACGTGACATCGCAGCGATCACGGTGAATCGCTGGCCACACGGTTATGGCTACGAGTACAACCCCCTGTTTGATCCGGATTGGCCTGAGGACAAACGTCCCAACGTGATCGGTCGTAAGCCCTTTGGCAGAATTACGATCGCAAACACTGACTCGGCAGCGACAGCGTATACGGATACGGCGATCGATCAGGCTCATCGTGCCGTAGACGAACTGCTGGGAGCCTGATCGTCAGCCCGAGTTCTTCGACGACCGCAAGGAGAGGTTCAGAACGTCTGGAGCAACGTAGTCGAACGCTCTCGATGTGCAATCGAGCCGCTCACTTTACTTGGAGAGTCTCAATGTACGTCGTAAGATTGCTAATTCTTTGCTGAACTTCGCTTTCGTGTCCACCGCTGACCGACCGGAACAAAGGCCCCCATACCGGCATTTCCTTGGAGCCGTGGGCCGACAAATCGGCATTACCTCGCAGTATCGAGGCAATCCTCATTGCCGGATAATTGCCTCCATTCTTTTGGCTGAGAACGGTCAGATTCGCCGGGGATGTTTTCAGCGCCGCGGCGGCGGGGCCATTACCTTTGCCTTCAGCACCGTGACATGAAGCGCAGTAGTTTGCGAACATCTCTTTCCCTGAAGCAGGCGAAGTCGACTTCACTGGGACATGCTTCACCGTCTTCTCGGAGTTCTCTTGTCCACTGATAGCCATTGAGAAAGCTAACGCCATTACGATTGGAGCAATCGTCGTTTGAACTCGCATAGCCCTCCTGATCGTGAGCAAAACGATTTAGTGGAAATCCGTTGTGAGAATCCTGCGTTTCCTCGAGATGTCCGCCAATTTGTTCTTGACAGCCTCGAGGGAGTTTCTCTAGGCTTACACAAATTTAGTAAGGTTTGCAAGGAATTGTTGTAGCGACCCTCTGCTCTTTTTTTCATTCTATTTTTGGGGAGTGGCGATTTTCAGGCCTTAGGCAATCTTTAAAACTCGCGCACAGGAGATTGTTCATGACTCGCTGGAAATGGCTGGGACTCTGGTTGCTGGTCGGCTTTCCAATTCTTGTGTGGTCGCAGACGGGCATGACTTCACTGCGCGGCACTGTGACCGATCCGTCAGGTGCGCTACTGGCCGGTGCAGAGGTTACTCTGGAGCAAACGGCAACTGGCTTCCACGCCACCCATAACACAGACCAGAGCGGTGCCTACGAGTTTCCCCAGATACCGCCAGGCAGGTACTCAATTACCGCAACCAAAGCTGGATTCGGAAAGCAGGTAAAATCTGCTGAACTTCTTGTCAGCCAGCCTGCCACAATTAATTTTGCTCTGTCAGTCCAGTCCATAAACGAGACGATCGAAGTTAGCGACATCGCGCAAACCATCAACACCACTGACGCCACCATTGGAAATGCCGTGAGCAATTCAACCATTCAGGCACTCCCCATGGAAGGGCGCAATGTGACAGATCTGCTCAGCCTGCAACCTGGGGTAGTGTATCTGAACTCGCGAGCAACCAATCCTGATCAGGACAGCAGGAGTGGCTCAGTTTCCGGGGCACGTTCTGATCAGAGCAACGTTACGCTCGATGGGGTCGACGACAACGATCAAAGGCAGGGATACGCGTTCACCGGCGTGCTGAGGTCAACGTTGGATTCCGTGGAAGAATTTCGCGTCACGACGACAAACTCCAACGCCGACAGCGGTCGCTCGTCGGGTGCTCAGGTGACTCTCGTTACCAAGAGCGGAACCAATAAATTTCATGGCAGCCTGTATGAATACAACCGTAACAACGTTGGACATGCAAACGATTGGTTCAACAAGGCGGCGGAGATCTCTGCTGGACTTCCGAACAAGCCTGGCCAATTGATTCGTAACACTTTTGGCGGTACCTTCGGTGGACCAATTAAGAAAGATAGAGCGTTCTTCTTCCTAAACTACGAAGGCCAGAAGACGCAGGAGAACCAGCAGCAGAACCTGACTGTGCCGACACCAGCGTTCAAAGCGGGCAATGTCCAATACACAGACGGAGCCGGCAACATTGTCAATTTGAGCCCGGCGGACGTTGTGAGCATGGACCCCAATTGCACCACTTCCTGTCCTTGGGGCCGTGGCGAAGACCCGAACGCGGTGGCTGCACTCAACGCTTACCCCGACCCCAATTCTCCGGGAGGCGATGGGCTGAACACTGGTGGCTTTAGCTGGTCCGCTCCCGATCCTGCCAGGCTCAACACTTACATTGCCAAGGTTGACTATCAGTTAACGCCCGGACAGCGACTGTTTGCCCGCGGCAATTTACAAGGAGACAGAAGCTCGCTGGCACCTCAGTTGCCCGGAAATCCCCCCAGTGCCTCACTCGTGAGCACTTCCAAAGGCGTGGCAGTCGGGCATACCTGGACTATAAGCAGCACTCTGATCAATAACTTCCGCTACGGTTTCATAAGGCAATCGTTGAATAACGTCGGCGCCGGAAACAACTCTTTCTCGGACTTTGTGGGAATCAGCCCGCTGACGGCGGAAAACACCTCCACGCTGCTCAGTGTTCCGGTGCACAATTTCGTCGACGACTTTACCTGGGTGAAGGGCAAACACACGCTGCAGTTCGGCGCAAACTACCGCTTGATCCACAACAACGCATCTTCCAATAGCGTTTCTTTCAGCTCAGCGACTACCGGGAATGCGAACATAAGCCAGGCTGCCATCGCTGGAACTGGCCAGAGCTTTGATCCCGGTGCGTTTGGGTTCCCCGCAGTATCAGGGGATTTCTCCACGAGCTACGACAACGCTATAACGGCCATTGCAGGTTTGTTAAGCACAATCAATGTTCACAACAACTACCGGGTGGCCAGCGCGACCAGCGCTACGCTATTCACGACCGGATCGACGATCCCTCGCAATTTCAAAGCCAACGAATTTGAGTGGTACGTTCAGGATTCCTGGCGTGTAAAACCCAATCTCACAGTTACCGTCGGGTCTGCGGCACACCCTTTTGCAGACTCCGTATGAAGTGAATGGCCAACAAGTGGCCCCAACGATCGACCTGCATCAATGGTTCATCAATCGCGCCATTGCGGCTGCTCAAGGAACGGGTAACCAGCCCGAATTCTCCTTTGCACCCTCCGGCCAGGGCCGCGGCGGAAAGCCCTACTGGCCCATGAATAAACTGAATTTTGCCCCGCGCGTTGCCATCGCCTACTCCCCCGATTCCAAGACTTCAATTCGTGCGGGCTTCGGGCATGTACTACGACCATTTTGGGGAAGGAATTGTTGACGGCTTCAGCCAGTTCGGCTCATTCGGATTGACCAGCACACAGGCAGCTCCATCGAATATCTTCACACCAGACGATGCGCCACGTTATACCGGAAGAAATGATATTCCTGCGTTGCCGGGCGGTGCCCCGCCATCCACGGTGACCTACCCCGCATTTCCGCCGAACGATCCCAACACCACGGGATTCACTTTCAACTCGAATGGAATCGATGGTCGAATCAAAACGCCGTATTCCATTGCGACTGATTTCTCGATTCAAAGGCAGATTGGCAAAGGCTGGACGTTCGAAGCGGCGTATGTGGGACGGTTTGGACGACACCTGCTGCAGCAGCGCGATCTGGCTGCGTCAACCGATCTGGTGGATCCCAGCTCAGGAACGGATTACTACAAGGCTGCTCGCCTGATGTCGCAGTTTGCCTTGTCGCAAGGTGAGGATTCAGCCGCGATCATTTCCCCGATCCCTTACTTCGAAAACTTGTTTCCGACTGCGGCTGCGGGTGGGTTCAGCGCAACGCAGAATATCTATACGGGTTCCGGCGGCTCCAACGCTTGTCCTTCCGGTTTCTCGTGGGCGAACCGTCCTGGGCGCGAAGTCGGCGCGCCCTATCGGCTGGGCTTGCTCGCGACCGCAACTTGCCAATGGTGGAGTTTCACCTGTCTGTGCAAATTTACCGCCGGTACCCTTCTGGGATCCGCAGTTCTCGTCGCTTGTTCGCTTGGTCATCCCTCGGAACCAGCAGTTACAACGCAGGCCAGTTCATTGTTGCGCCATCCGATGAGCCATGGTCTGCAGGTAGACTTCAGCTATACCTACTCGAAGTCTATCGACTTGGGATCCGACACTGAACGCGTGAACTCGCAGGGCACAACGTCCACGACCTCGGCAATCCCACTGGGCACGAGCACCGTCCTCAGCTACATCGCGAACCCGTGGAATCCTGGTCTGAATCGTGCGCCGTCAGACTTCGATTTGCGCCATGTGATCACGTTCAACTGGGTTTACGAACTGCCTTTCGGGCGCGGCAAAGCCTTTGCTGGAGGAGCAGGGAATGTGCTGGATGCGCTGATTGGTGGCTGGCAACTCTCAGGTCTGAATCGTTGGAGCAGTGCGTTTCCGTTTAGCGTGATTGACACAAGGGGCTTCACTCAGAACTTCCTTTTCAACAGCAATATGGTGCAAACCGCCCCGATCAGCTCAGGTCTGCACATGATCGGTGGAGCACCATATGCGTTCTCGGATCCCAGCGCCGTGGTGGCGGGTGTTCAAATCACCCCCGACGTTCCGGCTACGCTAACGCCGATGCGTTTTGCGTATCCGGGAGAAGCTGGCAGCCGAAACAACTTTCGTGGGCAAGGTTATTTCGGAATTGATATGGGGCTGGCGAAAGGCTGGAAGATCCGCGAAGACATGAGTCTGAAGTTTGCCTGGGAGGTCTTCAACGTGACCAACTCCGTTCGCTTCGACTCCAATACGAATACATCGCTCGACAATGGCTCTGATGACGGCTCGTTCGGTTTGTACCGCAGAACCCTTACCGTTCCGCGAGTGCAGCAGTTCTCTTTGAGATTCACTTTTTAGGGTGACGAGCCGCACTAGTAAGTTAGAACGTTGGCGGAGTGTTTACCCAGAGAACGGCCGCTTGCTTGTTCGTCGGGTTAAACCAGCGATGGCCGCGGTTGCTCTCGAACCAGAAGCTGTCACCTTGCTGCAACAGGTGACATTCGACCTCATCAAGCCAGACTTCCAACGTGCCTTCAAGCATGTAAAGGAAGTCTTCGCCTTGGTGCATGTACGCGCCGTCGCTGCCGGTTCCGGGTGGAACCCGAATCAGCATGGATTCGAGCATCTTCGTGCCGGTAGAAAGCAGTTCCATGCGAACGCCGGATTTTGTTTCCAGGCTCTTGCGGTTGCGTGGCCGAAGTACTCGATTCGATCGAACCGGCAAATCATAAAGCTCCAGTACCGTGGTGCCATAGGCCGCCGCCAACCGGTAAATGGTGGCAACAGAAGGGTTCGCACGAGACAATTCGATGGCGCTGAGAAACCCTGCGGAAATGTGGGCTTGTCGGGATGCCTCCGTGATGGTTAACTCTCTTTTCCTTCGGAGTCGGCGAAGCTTGTCACCCAAATCCGGAGTGGGCTTGGGCGCGGGCGTTGATTGGTCGGCACGCAATTTGCTTCCCAGAGCCTCCTTGATCCCAGGCACATTTAACTTTTTAACGTCTCGCAGGTACTTGATGCGTTTCAGAACATCGAGCAGTTCTGGAGTATACAGACGATAACTGCCTGCGCTTCGTGCCGGGGTTACAAGACCAACGCTTTCCCATAGGCGCAATGTTGAGGAACTGATTCCCAGAATTCGCGCGGTCTGCCCCACGGTCAGAAACCGGGCACTTTTCGAACTCGGAGTAACCCTTGATTTGGTAGATTTTGTGCGTCGCAAGCAAGTAATAGTAGCGCGGAATCTCGCGAAATGTGAAATTTAGCAGTTTAGCTCACTGAGAGAGCGAGGACACGAGAATGAAATCCAGTAGCACGAATGGCCAAGGTAAGATATCCCGCCGCACATTCTTGGCGAACTCAACCGCGTTGGCGACGGCAGTCGGCGCTCTCTCCGATGTTGCAGTGGCTCAGGACGGAAGGCAGAACGCCTGGACAATAACTGACAAAAGCAAGAGCGATCCAGGCCCGACAAATGCCGCACTAGACGCCCAAAACCCGAGTTCAGTCGCGCCGCCCGTCACCGACGCGGGATCGGTTCCGACATTCAAGTACCCGTTCTCACTCTCGCACAAGAGGCTTCACCTGGGAGGATGGTCTCGCGAGGTGACGGTGCGCGAATTGCCGGTTTCCAAATCGATTGCAGGTGTTGATATGCGACTTACGGCTGGTGGCATGCCTGAAGAGAACCTGAAGGAGTGACCCTCCCTCTTCAGGTCTGGGTTCGGAGGTGGACGGCCTTTGTTGGCGACAAAAGAACAAGCACCTTGATCCTCACTTTTTTCGGCTCGGCTCCATGATCCGCAAAAGAGGATGGCCATCGATATTTTGCAAAGGGAAATAAACCAGATGTGTATCCGAGTCGACGGAAACCGTGTGCGCGTGCGGAATGGAAAACGAGCCCACGGTGACAAGGGTCTTCCCGTCCTCACGAAAAACGGTAACGTTTCCGGATTCCGCCGAGACATATAACTGCTTGAGTCCTGTATCGAACGCGAGCACGTCCGGGTCTTTTCCGACTGGATATGTGGCCAGCACCTTCATGTTTGTGAGATCGACCACTGCCAGCTTGTTATTCTCCTCTCCCGCAACAAAAGCCAGTCTCGCGCTGACATCGAGGGCAATCCCGTGCGGGCTCTCGATTCCAGTAACTGGATAGTGCCCGACAATCTTGGCCGTAGCCGGATCAATCGCTACGAGTTCGTTCTTCTCATGCACCGCCACGAGGATGTGCCCGGAGCCAGGGTCATAGACGGTATTACCCGCACCGCCGTCGAGAGGGATGGTAGCTACCAGAGAGTTGGTCGTCGCATCGATCACCGCATCCGCGTTTCCATGTTCGTCGGATACGAAAATTCGCTTCGCACCGGGAGCGTAGGCGATGCCGTCCGGATATTTGACCGGTCCAGTCTTTGCGATGGTCTTGAGGGTTTCCATATCGACAACGGCGACTGTGTGCTCTCCGGTGGCCGATGCATAGACTCTGCCCAACTCCGGAACTGCCCAAACACCGTGAACGTTCGGGAAGCCATCGAGGTTCGCCACAACTTCGCGTTTCTTCGTATCGAAAACGACGAGCTGATCGGCGTTCATGTGGGCGATGTAAAGGCGGCCATGAGAGGCGTCGAGACTCTGATAATCGAAGCGGACTGCGGGACCTGGCAGAGGTACGTCCGCAACTTGCTTTAGTGGTGCCGCCTCCCCTTTGTCCGAGGGAACCGCAGCTATCGTGCAACTGAGTATCGCGATCAATATTGCTAGTGCCCCAACATGACCCAGACCGGACTGTTTTCCCATGGCAAGCCCCTCAGTCAATTCGCTTTCATCCGCCTTTCAGGTAGACACCAGTATATTGTTCTAGATGCTGTGTCGCACGAGAAGCTCGGGCCACACAGCTCGATCCAAAGGGGAGAGCAGGAAGGGGGGCGCAGCCTGTCAATGCCATGGCCCAGTATGGTGTAGTTTATCTTAACCTTTATGATCTCCCAGACACAGGAGGTATCGGAGCTGTGAACTATGGAGCGCTCTTTCGATCGGCATTGGTGGCGCTGCTCAGAAACAAGATGCGAAGCATCCTGACGGTTCTGGGAATCACGATCGGGATTGCTGCCGTGATCTGTGTCGTGGCAATCGGAAAAGCAGGTCAGGCGCGAGTTCAGCAACAACTGAACAACCTTGGAGACAACTTCGTCTGGATTGAAGCTGGCGGTCGCGCGGTGAACGGAGTGCGCACGGGCACGCATGACACCAAGACTTTGGTCATGGCCGATGCCGTCGCGATTAAGAACCAGATTTCTCTAATCAAGAGCGTTTCGCCGAACGTGGATGATCCGGTTCAGGTCATCTACGGTAATCAGAATTGGCACACATCTTACCGCGGCGTTTCGCCGAATACTTCGACATAAAACGATGGTACGTGGATCAGGGGGCCATATTTCTCACAGGATGATACGGATCGAGCGGCCGACGTTTGCGTGATCGGGCGAACGGTTCGGGAACAATTGTTCGGCGTCGAAAATCCAGTTGGTAAAGTCATCCGAGTTAGTGGCCTTCCGTGCAAGGTGGTGGCTACCCTTCATCCCAAGGGACTCTCCCTTTCCGGGCAAGATCAGGACGACACAATCATCCTGCCTTACACGACGGCTCAGAAGAAGATCAAGGGCATCACGTGGTTGGACGACATTCTGTGCTCGGCAGTGTCACCAGACGTGGTCAAGATGGCCGGACAGGAAGCAACCGCCGTGCTACGAGATCGACACCACTTGCGCCCTGAGGAAGAGGATGACTTTAATATTCGGAATCCGGAGGACATCATTCAGGCCCAACTCGACGCCAGCAAGACTCTGACCATTCTGCTGATCGCAATCGCCTCCGTTTCCCTGATCGTCGGGGGAATTGGGATCATGAACGTGATGCTGGTTTCCGTAACTGAGCGCACGCGTGAGATCGGAGTACGAGTGGCCGTCGGAGCCACCGAAGCGGCCATCCAGCTTCAGTTCCTGGGGGAGTCGATCATGCTGAGCCTGGTCGGGGGCGCAGCGGGAGTACTTGTTGGGAGTCTTCGGTTCCTATTTGGTCGGACAGACTCTGGGTTGGCCCATCGAGATGTCCATCGAGGCGGTCGTTGTGGCCGCAATGTTCTCCGTCGCTGTCGGAGTGTTCTTCGGATACTACCCAGCGCGCAAGGCGTCTCGACTTGATCCGATCGAGGCACTGCGATACGAGTGAAGTGTCTGTTGACTATCGGGACCAGAGATAAATGACAAAACGCAAGTGGCTCATCTTAGCGGCTGTTGTGGTCGTGGCTGGATTATTCGTCGTCTTTGGGCTTAACCGGGACACTCAAGCGCAGCACTTCACCGCGAAAGTGGAGCGAGGTGATATCCATGATGTTGTGGAAGCCACTGGAACCATCAACTCGGTGATTACGGTCCAAGTAGGATCGCAGGTATCCGGATCTATCGCGAAACTTAATGCCGATTTCAACTCCCGCGTACATAAGGGAGACATTGTCGCCCTCATCGATCCTGCATTATTCAAAGGGGCTCTGCTGCAGGCAACCGCCGATTTGAAGAACTCAGAAGCCAACCTGGCAGCGGCCCGAGCGAATCTCGAAAAAGCGAAATCCGCTTTAGTGCAGACTAAGGCCGACTACGATCGTGCCGTCGGCTTGACCAAAGATGGCGTCATGAGCAAGCAGCAACTGGACCTTGCAAAGTCGAACTATGAGGCGGCCAACGCATCGGTAGATGCGGCGGAAGCCAATATCACCCAGGCCGAGGCACAAATCAGTCTCAAAGAGGCTGCTGTCACAGTGGCCCAAACCAATCTCGATTACACCGTCATTCGCTCTCCGATCGACGGTACCGTTGTGGCGCGAAATGTGGATGTCGGGCAAACCGTGGCGGCGTCTCTTCAGGCCCCGACGATCTTTACGATCGCGCAGGATCTCACCAAGATGTGGGTGTATGCCAAAACGGACGAGTCGGACGTGGACAACATCAAGGTTGGCAAGACAGTCACCTTTAAGGTCGACGCACTCCCCAAGCAAACATTTCAGGGAGTTGTAAGCCAGATCCGGATGAACCCGACAACCGTGCAAAGCGTGGTCACATACGACACCATAATCGAATTTGCGAACCCGGAGTTGAAACTGTTTCCGGGCATGACGGCATACGTAACAATTCCGGTGGCTACGGCGCAGAACGTATTGAAATTGCCAAATACTGCGCTACGATACAAACCCCCGATGGCCCCGAGGAGATATTGGCTTTGTATAAGCGCTATGGGATCGAAGGAGTTGAAGGGCCACAGGCCAGTGCTAGCTCTGCTGTGGCCGATGTTGGGAACTGCCTAGCACTGGCGCTCAAAATCTGCCCCGCGCACCGAAACCTGAGACTGCCGTTGTTTGGAAGCTGCATCCGGACAATACGATGGAACCGGTCAAGGTTTCTCTCGGAATCACAGATCATGCGTACACGGAGGTTAATTCAGTTCTCAAAGGGGAACTAAAAGAATCGGACGACGTGATCATTCGATCTGTGGTGCCCAAAGGCCAGGCTCTTGGTGCTTTACGGCGCTAGGGCCGCAGTAAAAGTCAATGATGGAAACGATCCCCACTGTCGACCAACTCGACGCTACGCGAGCCGCCTCTGCGGCTGGCGCAGTGATTCGCGTGGAGGACGCACACAAATATTACGAACTGGGCGAGACGCGGGTGCATGCGCTCCGCGGAGTAGGCATCGAAATTCATCGCGGCGAATTCGTGGCGATCATGGGGGCGAGCGGCAGTGGCAAGTCGACCTTCATGAACATCCTTGGCTGCCTGGACCGCCTCAGCTCCGGACGATACCTACTTGAAGGGATTGATGTTTCCAAACACGACAAGAGGGCCTTGGCGCTGATCAGGAACGAGAAGATTGGATTTGTTTTCCAAGGGTTCAACCTACTGGCCCGCACAACGGCGCTCGAAAACACGGAATTACCCACGCTGTACGCAAAAATCGATAAAACCGAGCGGCGAAAACGTGCCGCCGATGCCTTGGCCATGGTCGGTCTGGCAGAACGGGCACAGCATTTTCCTTCGCAGATGTCCGGAGGACAGCAGCAGCGGGTGGCCATTGCACGAGCACTGGTGAATCACCCCTCCATCCTGCTGGCAGACGAGCCCACTGGCAATCTCGACAGCCGAACTTCCGTCGAGATCATGGAGATCTTCCAGAATCTAAACGACAAAGGGTTGACTATCGTGCTGGTCACTCACGAGCATGACATCGCACAATTCGCAAAGCGTGTGTTGGTCTTCCGGGACGGGAAAATCCGCAAGGACGATCCGGTTCTGAGTCGGCCCCAGGCCACCGAAGTCCTGAAAACATTGCCAACGCTCGAAGACTGACCAATTTCGCCAGCAAATCTGGGGACGTTAAGGGACGATAAGAAGTGACGTGCAATACCTTATGGTATCAAGAAGATTTCCGCCGACACCTTGATCATCGCTGAGCCCAGTCCACCCATGTCCAAAACGTTCTGAAGCGATTGTGCACCGCCTTTACGACACAGCGCGATCATCTTCTGTGCGCGCACACAGGGTCACTGCAATCAGCATGGCATGGATGAGGGCATCATGGGGTAGGACCGTTGCGAGTGGACGAGCATTCCTAATTTCTTCAGCGGTGGGCGGTGTAAGCTCAACGATGTAGTCGTTTCCCATGTTCTCATTTGAACGGACCAAGTTCAGGAACTCGTTTTTCTCCTCAGGAGACGAAAAGGAAAATAGAAGCTCGTAAAAGTTGGCGTCAGGATCGCCGAGGAGTGCCAGCGAGCGTGTGTTCGTGAGATTTGCATAACCAACGAGGTACCCGATTATGTCGGCGGCAAAGAGCCGAGCCTCTAGATTATCGGTGGGCAAGAATTCACGATGACAGGGTCCTTCTCATCTTGCAGTAGGGCTCGAAATCGTCTTTGCGCTTCGTTCCAGCATCGCAGCTCACCTTATTCGAGAGTTTTGGTTCAAAACTCGCGATACACAGACGATACACAGAGCGTCGGTTCCTTTGTACTCCCTACTGCTATTTACAGGGCATTACGGTGCGACCGGTGCCTTGTAATTACTACGTGATCCGACAGAACATCGCCCTTTCACGGCGGTAACACGGGTTCAAATCCCGTCGGGGACGCCAAATCAATAATTTACAGGAACAATGTCTACACTCTGTTTAGCAGAGACACAGCAAGTGGCAGACCCGCAGGGATTCCAAGGGCAGGGAAGTGGCTGGGCGTGGTGATCATCCGTGCGACATCCAGGGGCAGTTCGGCAGTGACAGGGAAAAAAGCGAACGATCATGGGCCACTGACAGCCGATCGGTCGGAATGAGGAGGCCGCGCACGGCTCGCGGAAGGGATATACCAGTAACGCAGGAGCGCATTTAGCGGTCCGTTGAATTAAAAGAGCTCGACGGGTGCCGCATGGCCCGAAGCAGAAGCGAGTCGAGCATCCCTTGTGACTAACGCAGCTCCGAGTTTCTCTGCAAGCACGATGTAGGCAGCATCATAGGCAGAAAAATTGTGACGGAGTTGCCAAATCCGGGGCAGGAGCACGAGATGAGGATATCGAGTAATACGGAGATCCAGCAGATCGCGGACCGCCTCGTCAGCACGATGTACAGAAACCACTGCTTGTAATGCTAGACGCCGCAATACCTGCGTGACCTCAAGATCTAGGAGGTGAGGGGCGTGTAGGGTTTCGTTACGTGAATAAATTCGCTTCTCGATGCGCTGCCCGGCAGATGTCTGAAGAAGCCAGTCAACTGCGGCAGACGCATCCAGGACGATCATCGCGCCTCGCGCTCTTCTCGAACTAAGTGAGCGGTATCGATCCGCGCCGAAACCGGCTTTCGTTTGTGCAAGCGCTCCCGCAATTCTGCGAGCGTTGGCCTCTCTGCGATTTCCTTGATCTCGGCCAAAAGATAGTCCGAAAGCGACATACCTGCCATGGCAGCGCGAGCCTTCAGGCCGCGGTGCAGGGCGTCGGGTACGTTACGAAGCTGAATCATCTTTGCCATGCTGCAAGCATACTTTCATGTTATATACATGTCAACTGGTGCTTCGCCAAAACGTCATACACAAGCAAACGTGTTTGCCTGCGCAACAGTTTTGGACGGCGGTTTAGCTTGGTGTCCATGGTGTCCGTTAACCTCGGAATTTGGTTCTTCTCGGCAGAGTCCACCCGTGTCCAAAACGTTCGGACAACGATTGAGTGCCGGCCTTACGACAGAGCGCGATCATCTTCTGTATCCGCACACAGGGTCGCTGTAATCAGCATGGCATGGGTGAGGGCATCCTGGGGTAGGACCATTGCGAGTGGACGAGCACTCCTAATTTCTTCAGTGGTGGGCGGAGTAAACTCATGGTTAAGGACGCTTGCGGCACGAGTCAAGGAAGGCGTCTTTACGAACTGCCACCGCTCGAATCGGAATCGTCCGTGAGCAACGCGCGTGCCACCGGCATGACCGTTATCCATGTCCGAGTCGGCTTTCGTCCCGGGCTGCCGGAGGTCAGTTCTCGAAACGTTCTCTTCGGCGCCGTTAAATCCTCGGCGCAGCGATGAACTGACCATTTAGGTTTCGCGAGCCGTCGTCAGGCTTACTCTTCCCGCAGCATGTACCAGGAACTCAGGCCGATGCAGATAATCGTACCGGTGATGGCGAGCACAAGCGCAGTCTCATTCAAGTCCGACGGCCAGAGCCGATTTGTGGACGAAAGATGTCTGGGCCAGAGATCCGCTATCAGGGGCCAGAGTTGATGGGACTCAAGGATCAACCGGGGAGCCGCAAAGACGGTGACGACAAGGGCGGAAATCCTAGCGATTCGAATGGGCAAAGTCGCCCTCACCAGCGCCTTCTCCCGGGCCAAGTTCTGCGCCTTCCGCCAGATCAGGGTCGCGTCTGGCAGGGCGCTGAGTTCGTGCGTTGCGAGCTGCGCGCTTTCCCGCAAAAACTCGGCGACCAGCAGGACTTCGGAACAGACCGGGCAGCTGCGAGCGTGACCGAGAATCTCGGCGTCACGCGAGCTACCGCAGAGCCCGGCAACTACCTGTTGTTCCTTCTCGCAAAAGCGTTCATTCATACACCCACCTCTGGACCAGAACCTCGTGGGCTGCCGATGAGGACGGCAAGCTTGCGGCGGGCCCGGAGGAGCAGCAGTCGGACGCTGCCCGCTTTCAGCCCCGTGGAATTCGCGATTTCTTTGTGGCTTGAGCCTTCCACATATGCCAGCCAGAGCAACTGGCGTTCACGATCCTTCAGCCGCCGAAAAGCCTCCCGCATTTCGATTCTCAGGTCAGGATGGGGAGCCGAAGACGCCACCTCGGAAATTGGATCGGGCAGGGAATCTTCTTTATGACGACGCCAACGATCGCGCAAGAGATTGGTCGCGATGCGGAAAAGGTAGCTTCGCCTGCCAGCCTCGTCCATGGGTGAAACCTTGGTGGAAAGGAGACGACAGTAAGACTCCTGCAATAAGTCCTCGGCGAGAGCGCGTTCTCTCGACACCCGCAGAAGATAAGCGAATAACGGACGAGACGTTTCCTCGTAAAAGGCCCGAAAAGCCGCCTCATCCATGCTTGGTTCACCCTCTGTGATGGGACGGACACTCTCGCCCGGCATGCAGTGGGCAAGATCCAGATCCAATCCGGCGATGTTTGGCTCGCATCGCATCAACACAGCTCATCGGCCGTGACTGGCCGCACCGTTCAGCAGCCCGAATGACTTTGAGAGGTAGTAGGACGCAGCGGCTGACAATGCAAAGCCCAATCCTAGCGCGCAGATCAATGTGCCGAAGACGACGAAGCCTTCGTCAGCGACGGACACATGACGGTGCAGCAGCAGAAGAGCTGCGCCGACAAAGAGAAGAATAATTCCGGTTTGCAGCGCGCCGATGATTCGTCCGTGAGGGGCAATGCGCTCTACCTTAAGAGATTCCAGCAACTCCCTTCCGGTTTCGGTTTGTGCGTAGGCCAGCAGTTCCTGGCCGGAGCCGACTTTTTCCAACAGCTTGGTTTGCACTTCTGCTTGCAGCTTGGCGATCTTATAACGCCGGATGGTGTTGAAGATGAGCCAGGCGAACCAGCCGAACATGCCTGGAACCGTTAACGCCAGAACGACGTCTTGATTCATCGTCTTGCTCCTTTGAGGGCAGATGCGGGCATTGAATACGAAGGATTTTTGTCCGCCCTATTCGTTATAACGTGTAGCGAAGGACTTGGTTAACAGTGTGGGAAAAGAAACAGGAACTGGTACCAAATCATGGGGAAGTCTACGAGGCCCCTTCTGAAAGTCGTACATACCTTGGATGAGAAGCGGCCCAAACCACGGTGTGCAGTTTGCCGGAATGGCACAAGCAAGTATCTCCACCGTTGGGTTAGGAGTGAAGACTTTGCGAGGCAGCGGCTGCGACCGGTTGCTTCCGGGTGTGCCAGTAACCCAATAGCGCAAAAAGAAGGACGGCAGGCAAGCCGGTCAGTCCGCAAGCGATAAAGAAAATGCCGTAGCCATGAATGAGGCCGTACGTGGCGCTCAGACTTTCGACCTCAGCGCCCGAAAATCCCTTCAAGATTTTTCCCAGCCAGGCATAGGTTGAACTCAACAGCGCATACTGCGTGGCGGTGTATCCAATGCTGGTGAGACTCGACATGTATGCCACTAGCGCAACGCCTGCAAAGCCGATGCCGAAGTTATCACCTGCCATGACCAGAGCGAAAAGAGTGGTGGTCGTGCCCACGAAGGCCAAGCTCGCATACGCGGCAATCGCTGCAGCCTGCAGAATGCCCCCGATGATGAGTGCGCGCATGTAGCCAAGCTTCAGCGAGCAGAATCCTCCCGCTGCAATGCCTGCAAACGTCGCGATGAGTCCGATTGAGCCGCGCACCGCACCGACTGTTTGTTTCGAAAGACCCATGTCGTGGTAGTAGGGATTCGCCATCGGACCCATGATGAAGTCCGGCAACCGGTACAGGCTGATCGCCGCCAACATCACAAGCGCGAGCCAGCCATGTGCGCGAAAAAAAGCGATGAACGGTCCCACAACAGCGTCAAAGAAACCGCGACCGGTCCAAATCGGCCCTTCGCGCTCTTTTTTATGCATCACCGCGTCGGCGCGCTCCGGTTCCTTTGCAAGCCAGGTCGCGATAATTCCAACGACCATGCAAGCGCCGTAAATCCCGTAGGACATGCGCCAGCCCACGGCGGCTGCCACGATAAGGATGACGGAATCCGCAGCCAGGAGCGCAATTCGGTAGCTGAACTGATAGGCAGACGCGAGCAGGCCTTGTTCTTCTCCATCGTCTGCCGATTCAATTCGCCAGGCGTCGACCACAATGTCCTGTGTCGATGAGGCAAACGCGGCGACGAGCGCCAGAGCGCCGAGCCGGCCGAGTCCGGCTTGCGTGCCAGCTCCGCCCATCGCCAACAGCGCCAGCCCGACGAGAATTTGCGAGAACATCATCCATCCGCGACGATGTCCAAGCCGCTTAAACAACGGCAAATCGACGCGATCCATTACGGGCGCCCACAGAAACTTCAGCGAATAGGCAATGCCCACCCAGGAAAGAAACCCGATCGCTGTCAGAGAGGTGTGTTCATCGCGCAGCCAGTAGCCGAACGTATTGCCGACCAGGAGAAAGGGAAGGCCTGAAGAAAATCCGAGCAACAACATCGCAAGCGTTTTGGGCCGGAGGTAATCGGCCATCCGGTGCTTGTAAGGACTCACGCGTTCATTCTACCGGAGCCTCACGAAACTCAACCATGGGCTCCAGCCGTGGGTGCTGGCCCGGTTAAACACTCAGAACCCTTTAGTCGGCATGATGAGGGTAACAGCGATGTTTCAACAGTTGTCGCCCGTGGCTGTTCCAGATAATGTCCGCAAGGAAACTATTTCGCTACGATCTCCTCAAGTGAACAGAAGGAGTTCAAGACAATGAGCGAATCTGAATCGAATCAGTTGCTTCGGGATGTTCAGGAATTGCGGCAGGCGTATCGAGTACAACGATGGCTGTTAGCCGCCTCATTTGTCATGATCGCGCTGCTCGCATCGATCATTGTTGGACGTTCTACATCTGTCCTTGCCTCAACAACCGACAGGGACGGCATCGTGCATTTGCGCGGCTTGGTTGTCGAGGACGTAAACAAGCGTGAGCGCGTTCGACTAGGTGCTCCATTGCCGGACCCAATGATCCACGGCGTTCGTTACAAGCGCAGCGGACCTATTTCCGGCCTCATCATTTCGGACGCCGACGGCAGCGAACGAGGTGGATACGTTACCTCTGACCAGTTCGGTGAGGCATTTCTTTCTCTGGACTCGGAAGACGAGCAGCAAGTCCTGTTTCTCGCAAACCCAAAGGGAGGCGTACACCTCGACCTCTTTGATTCAAAAGGCAACTCTGCGCGAATGGCCGTTTTCCCAGACGGACCCACGCTCACTTTGAAGAAGATGAAGGCAACCGTCGCGGAACTGCCGCCAGCCCCTCGTTAAGGGTTCGCATTACGTTGAAACATTTTTCTTGCGGGTTGATAGGCGGCAGTCAGACCGACGTTATCGGGCCATAACGCTCACCGAGGTTCAGAATGACTTTCGGGCAAGGGTCAAAACGCGTTATAGGGATTTTTCGACAGTTGGAGAATTTGGAGAATTAGCCCGCATTCCCAATCGTTCCAGCGCATAGTAAACTTCCTCGAACTATGCGCTTCAATCTCCGATGAAGGATGAAGGCGACGGTCGACTACTTCGGGAAAGTCAGGAGAACGGGCTATCTGGCGATCATTTGCAATGCCTTCGCAGTGTTCGCAATTTATTCGGTCCAATATCAGTCGGGAGGACATGGAGAAATAGGAAGGTTCTACCACGATACTATGGTTTGGACTTTTCTCTTTTGTGGCTGGGGTTTGGCTACCGGGATCGGACTGTTGCGAGCGTGGCGGTGGGCTCGCGTCTCCACTCTGATCTTCAGCGGACTTCTGATTCCAATCGGCATCCTCGGAATCGTAGTATTTCTGCTCATGCCCGCAGGGGATGTCTCCGGCTGGACGCTCATAATCTTAAGAACTGCATCGACGTTCGTGTTTCTGATTCCGATTGCGGTAGGACGCCGGTGGCTATTTTTCTTTACTCGGAAAGAAGTGAAGGCCTATTTTCAAACGGGTTTGTAGACCACCGTCAGTCCGCTTCCCGGTCAACGAGCGTAATTGATTCCATGACAACGCCGGCTCCTACACCCGAGTAAACTTTGGTGGTGCCAACCAACCAAAAAGGCTCGGGTAGAAGGAGCCGGACAATGATCATTATAGGATGCGATTATCACCCGGGCTGCCAACAAATTGCGTTTGTGGATACCGAAACCGGAGATTGTGGAGAGCAGCGGCTGGAACACAGTGAGGGAGCGCAAAAGTTTATCGCGACCTCGCTACCCAGGGGAAGAGGGTGCAGGTGGGGATCGAAGCCAGTGGACACGCGCGCTGGTTCGAGCGACTGCTGGAAGAACTGAAAATCGAGCTGTGGATGGGGGATGCAGCGGTGATCCGAGCCAAGCGAGGCCGCAAGCCAAAGACGGATCGTGAAGATGCACTGCATATTCTGAATCTCCTGCTCACGGGTGATTTTCCCAAGATCTGGGTACCGAGTTGGAAGAATCGGGATCTGCGGCAACTGCTGTGGCACCGACACCGGATGGTGCAAGCGCGCACGCGAGCGATGAACCAGTTGCAAGCGGTAGCTCTGAACGAAGGGCTACGGTGCAAGAAGAAGCTGTGGAGAGAGCACGGACGAGAACAACTGGAAGCATTTCGCTTAGCCCCCTGGGCCAGCCGGCGACGGAAAGATCTGCTGGAGTTACTGGATCGGCTGAACCCGACGATTGCCGAATTGACACAGGCGATCGAGCAGGAAGCGGAGAAATTCCCACAGGCGGTGCGCTTGATGACCCATCCCGGGGTGGGTGCGCTGACGGCGTTAGCCTTCGTGCTGATTATCGGGGAAGCAGAACGCTTTCAGTGCGGCAAACAAGTGGGGTGTTATTTGGGATTGGTACCCTTGGAGGACTCGAGCGGAGACAAGCGTCGGCCGGGACATATCACGAAGCAGGGCAATACTCTGCTGCGCTTCCTGTTAGTCGAAGCGGCGCAAGTCAGTAGTCGTACGATTCCAAATGGCGCAGCAAGTACATTCACTTGACGATGCGGCGTGGGCGAAAGATCGCCAAAGTCGCCATGGCTAGGAAACTAGCGATGCGTCTATTTTGGATGATGCGCCAGGGATGGAATTACCAGCAAGTTATAAAATTCGGTTCGCACGTGGAACGGCCCGGACATCGCCATGGTGTGCAGTCGAACACCGAGTAATTGATTGGGCGTTCCGCTCCTCTCGAAAGAGGAGTCCGAAGTAGTAATCATGATCGCGCATGCGACCGAAGAGATGCATGGGTCGGATCGAGATATCTGACTTGAAACTGATTACGAGCGAGCCTTGGTTGGTAGAGCAAAGAGCAAAACCATCAACTAGAGCGAAATGGCGCTGTTCCCGAGCGGATGGAGTCGTGTGGGGAAAAAGTACTTGACACAGCCGGCGTTGTCAGAGAGGCGATTTTTCGTCAACTACAGATTCAGGGTGCGCATTTAGCGACCCTGCCAGAATCATCACATCTCCGCTAGCATCTGGCGGCAACATCCAGCTCGAGCCAAATTCAAGATGCAGGTCGCTGTAAGTAATGATTCTCATGCTCGTAAGAGAATGCTTGTTTGAACTCGTCTTTCTCCAGTCCCAGATCTCATTCGACAGGACAGCGGTTTCTGAACGGTCTCGCTGTGTAAGAAGGACAATTGCCATCAACAGCGATTCAACTTGGGGCGGAGCCCGTTTCGTACAACTAGAAACCTGACGTCCCCCGAATAGCTGAATAGTAAGCCGAGGCGCAAGACCAGGTGTCAAGGCTCTTCGACCTCGAACGCGGCACACCGTCGAGGTAGCACCGATAGATCTTTGCCACCCTCCCATCAGCCAGCACGCGCGGGTGGGTAGCCGCCTGATTCGACAGCAAAGAAGCCGAAGGTGCTGAGTAGTATTCCGCGAGCAGGGGTCGTAAGCTGTGGAAATACCAGCCCAAACGGTATGCTGGCTGACGAGTCGAATACCAAAAATTCGATGTTGACAAGAAACGAGTTGCGGCTGCTGCGGAAGAACCCTTCTTAACCATCGGGCGAGCAGGGCTTGAGAAAGCCGTAGGTCGTGAGATTTGCCCTTTCCTGCGTCCATCGGTGTGCCGTCCCCGTTGACTTCGCCTTCGCAGCACTCCTACCATTGCACCCTGAGTTTCCTGCCTACCCATGATCGACCAAACCATCTTTCACTGTCGCATCGTCGAAAAGCTCGGCGGTGGAGGGACGGGTGTTGTTTATAACGCTGAAGACACAGAGCTTCGTCGCTTTGTCGCCCTGAAATTCCTCCCTGACGATGTGGCGCAAGACCCGCAGGCTTTGGAAGCTTCCGACGTGAGGCTCGGGTTGCCTCCGCGCTCAACCATCCCAACATCTGCACGATCTATGAAATCGGCCAGCACGACGGGTATTCGTTCATCGCGATGGAGTTTCTGGACGGGTTGACGTGGTCTCGGGGTTAAAGTCGTTGATTGACCCGCTACAGTGTAGAGAGGCTATTTTTTTGCCAACAGCCCGTGTATTTGTCGCGGTAGGGACGACCCTAATCTGGCGGGGATGAGATAGGCTCCTCCTATTAGTGGGCATCCCAAGAGAAGGGTGGGTGTATAATTCACCTCCAATTTTTGAGGGGACTCAACGCAAATACCCAAGCCCCCCGCTGTTCCAGCACTATTGCAGTGTCGAAAAATCACGCCCTGACCATCGGCTCTTACACTGTCGTTCGGGAGGTCGGCCGGGGTGCTAAACATCATTGAGTGCTGAGCACTTTTGCAAGGTGAAGGGACAATCGAAGAATGAGGCACCTTTATTTTCGAATTGTATTGTCATCGATCTATGCTCTTGGGTTGTTCGGAGGCGGTGCGGCAGTAGGAGGACAGACTGCTCCGCAGGAGCACGTCGAAGCAATAAAGCCTCCGGCCACGCTTCTGCCGGATGAAGCCACTTCGCGGGGGGTGACGAAGTTTTCTTTCATCGTATACGGCGATACAAGGGGGCGGCGCGATGGAGTCGCCCTTCAGTACGAACACTCGCTCGTCATCGATTCCATCCTTGCCCAGATCAAGAAACTCCAGACCACGGACTACCCGATGAGGTTCGTCCTTCAGTCGGGGGATGCCGTCCAGAATGGACGCGAGACGAGGCAATGGAATGTGAGCTTCGTTCCGCTCATCAATCGCCTGACCACAGAAGGTGGTATGCCGTACTTTCTCGTTCCGGGAAACCACGAAGCGACAACGACGGAAACCGGAATGCGCAACTATCTTGATGCCGTATCAACACTCATTCCGCCGGAGGGGTCACCGCGGAGGTTAAGAGGCTATGCGACATATTCTTTTGCGTATGGCAATACGTTCGTCATAGCACTGGACGCGAATATTGCCGACGACCAGAAGCAGTATGAATGGGTAAAGAGCCAACTAGAGGGAATCGACCGAACCCGATACATCAATGTCATCGTTTTCTGCCATCAGGCTCCATTCTCGTCCGGCCCGCACGGAGGCGTCAACGTGGAGCCGCCGACGGTCGCGCTGCGAGATCTGTACATGCCGCTTTTCAACGCAAACCACGTTCGCATCGTATTCTCGGGACACGAGCATCTGTTTGAACATTGGATCGAGCGCTACACGGACACGACCGGGACACACCGGATGGATTTAGTCGTGTCCGGTGGCGGAGGAGCGCCGATTTATGCATACACGGGCGAACCCGATCTTCGCGACTATTTGAAAGCCAACCAAGCAAGCAAGGTGACGCTGGATCATTTCGTGAAGCCAAGCGTAGACCGGGGATTAAATCCCTACCACTACGTAATCGTTCGCATAGACGGCGACCGTTTGAATATGGAAGTCGTCAGCGTGGATTGGGGCACAGGATTTGCGCCCTATCGAAGCAACAAGGTCGAATTGCAGGACGCCAAATAGGGGAACGAAGGAAAACCAAAGAGCGCCGACAAAAGTAATTGCGGAACATGGACGCAGGCTTTGGCTTACCTCAGGAGCAAGTGTGGCGAGTCACCGATGTTCGAGGAGGTGATGAAAGGAGCCAACAGGCAGATGAAGGACGTTCCCGCGGAATCCGAGCTGTGGGGTTTCAGAATTCCCTCAGGTTTTTCGAGTCAATGCGATTAGCGCTATGGTTCGGGCGAGTCGTGAACGTTTTCGGCTTGCGGTATGAAGCCATAATGAGCGGGGAATTTCACCCATGAACAAGAGAACTTTCATCAGTAATGCGTTTGTTTGCGGTTGCCGGGAATGAGACTCAGAAACTGGGCAGGCAATCTCGAGTACAGCACCGACCACGTGTAAACTTCCACGTCGCTCGAGCAGGTGCGGGAACGTGTCAAGGTGGAGCACAATTAGAGAGTGCTTGGCACACGACACTGCTTCAATAATATTGCCGACAGCAGGGATGAGTTTCTGTCGCTGAAACCGATGGATAGAGTGACTGCACTTGATCCAGAGAGGCGGACTGTCACCCTCGGTGCAGGTATAACGTAAGGACAGTTGTGCCGTCTTCGCTTAACTATTTCCAGCCTTTCGACGAACAGCAAGCCAGTTCAGGAACGAAACAGCTGCCGTGACTGCAAGAACGATCAGTTCGGCACGTCCCATACGGCTGACCAACACGAGGGCAAACGAAATTCCCAGGACCGCGAAGACAATGCCGCCGGGCAAGTGGAAGGCTTGCTGCCCCGGCATTTTCTTGCGCAACGCCGGCAGCGCGGCGCATATCATTCCATAAGCGAAAAGACGAGACAGGGCGGAGAGCGTGGCGTTCCAACGGAACGTGCCCATCAGGGCGAGCGCCCAGAGCAGAACGGCGAAGGCAACAATCGATGTATAGGGCGTTTGATAGCGACGGTGAATGGCGCCGAACCAGCGGGGGAAATCGCCCTGTTCGGCAAGGGCAAAAGTCACGCGCGGGTTGGCGATCATGTTGGCCGCGAGGCTCCCGAAGCTAGAGAGCAGTGCCCCCGCGGAAAGGATCCTGGCCATGGTGCTACCGCCGAAAACATACGCCGCCGCCGAGAGAGGGTGGTCAGTCTGCGCCGAGTTGGGAAGCATTCTTACCACCACCGTTTGCACCAGGAAATAGACCATCGCGACGAGAGGCAGAGAGACCAATATCGCGCTCGGTATGTCACGACTTGGGTTCTTGAGTTCTCCGGCCGGAATCAAGGCAGCCTCGAAGCCGGTAAAGGCATAGATGAGCAGCAAGACCGCACTTAGCCAAGCTCCAGTCGGGTGAGACTCAGAGGTGACTGGGACCGGGCTGCCATAAAACCGAATAAAGAAAAGGCCGCCAGTCATGAGAAGGAGCAAAGGCAACAGCTTGGCGACAGTGAGGAAGTTGCTGACTCGTGCTCCCGCGTTCACACCGCGAATATTTACGATTGCCAGTCCACCGATCAGAATCGTCAGGATTGTAAAGCGGTTGATCGGTACCGTTGCTTGCGGCCAGAGACCGGTCAGGTAGTCGACAAAGACGTTCGCAACCGCGGCTGCAGAGCTAACCCGCGTCAGCCATAAAAGCCAACCGGTCTGCAGACCAAGAAAACGTCCGAAGGCAATTTTTGTGTATAGATACGGTCCCCCGGTCTGGTGAAAGCGCGAAGCTACCTCCGCGACACAAGCGGCAACGACTCCGATTCCAGCGGCCGCAATCAGGTAGGCAAGGGGACTTTGACTTCCCAGAAGGTCGGCGGCCGCCGAGGGCAGCCCAAAGATGCCGGCGCCGATTGTGAAATTCACCATGAGCGCGATCAGGCTCCATCGTCCGATCGCGCGCTTCAGGTTGGGTTTGTCAGTCGGCACGAGAAGTCTGTATCACAATGCTGGTTATATGAACGGACCCGTCGTCTGTAGCCAGCCGTTTTTCAAAGTCACCCTCGAGGGTCACGAAGATTCACTGTTTTGCGTACCGGCGGAAGAAGCTATTGGCTTTCCATTGAGGACGCGCATCAGCATCTGCGACTGATGGGCACACCGATACCCAAGTGGGCGGAGAGAACAACGAATTCATTCTTGATCTGCCGATCGCTGCCGGGCAGTTTGGCGATCACATTGTCAGAGTCGAGTGGCTGGGTTTGCACTCGAGCCTGGCTTCTAAGCGAGACGAGCAGCGGGAATCGCGGCAACGGCTTCTGGTCGTTGGCCAAATCGGCAAGTTCCCGGAATGTGTGACCGGTGGCTGTGAATAGAGTTTCCGCTCGCGCCGGGTTAAAGGTGAGCGCAACTCTCTGGCCTGCCAGTTCGTGAAATTCTGGGTCGCCAAGATCCATCTGAGGATGTGCCCGATTCAGCGACATGCGGCTCCACGGAATGTCCATGGAGGCCGGGTTCGGAATCGTGATGATTCCGATCGCACCCGCTTCCCGAAATACCTTCCAGCGCTCTCCCGCCCACTGATAGTGAGCAGCCATCGCCGTTGGGATCTTGCTTGGAGAACCAACCAGGATAACTGCGATTTTTCCTCTCAAGTCCAATCCCCCGAGATCGTCGTAGTTTTTCTCGGGAATTTTGAGTCCGTAGCCGGCAAAGACTAAGCGCGCTTTCAATACCCCGGGATCCAGATCGACCCGCGTGTTGAAGTACGCGTCGTCTCCCAGAACGAGCGGTTCCTCGAGGCCATTCCGGAGCAGTGCGATAGTGGAATCCTTCTCCACAATCTGTCTCGAAATGAATTTGACTGGTTGGTAGAAACCTTGTGTGCCGGCAGGTTGGAGAGCAGCTTTGGTTAATTGCTCAACTACGTATGCTTCTGGCTCAAGCAGGCCTTTACTCCAAGTATCGCGGCCCTCCATACGATCATCAGCTACTACCTCTACGTGATCCCACCAGGTCTTTCCGTCGAAATATTGCGGCGCCGGTTGCTGCGCATGAAGGATGAGCGCTAGCTGCAGGAACGACAGGATCGCCAACAGACATTTGCACATTGTGACGCTCCATTCTTCTACTTGAGTCTTGCAGTTGACGAACCCTGCTGCACACGTATCCCGGCGTTGATTTAGGCAGTCGAACATCCAAATCTCCGCCGGTGGAGTGAGGTAGACTTTATCCGCCGGATGCATGGTTTCCGACCGCCGAATGTCTATGACCGAAAATGAAAAGCCACAAGGTCCTTACCCGCCCTTTTCAATCACGATAGCAGGTCTCAGGATTTTCGAGTCGGTGGCTCGACATGCGAACTTCTCCCGGGCCGCCGAGGAACTTCATGTCAGCCAGCCCTATGTGTCGAATCAAATGACGGAAGCTGGCGTTCTTCTCAATCGTCACGCGCATGAATTACTCGATCGAATCACAGCCGCGGAACGCGAGACGGCCGACCCGAGAGAAGTAATCTAGCTAGGACGCTTTGATCTGGCAACCGTCGTGATCCCAGCCGAGCACATCCTGCCATCGGCCTTGGGACATTTTCGCGCACAATCCCCGAGGTCGCGCTTAATCTTCAGGTATTCAACTCCAGACAAGTCGAACAAGCTGTTGCGGAAGGAAGCTACGAGCTTGGCATCTCCCTCTTCCCATTCCCGTCCTGACAATCGAAAAGTCGAAGAATTCGGTGTCGATGAGCTTGTGGTTGTGGTGGGCAAGCGACATCGTCTCGCCAGTGAGACCACGGTTGATCCGAAAGTGCTGGCGGGCGAAACGCTGCTTGTGCGCGAGCCGAGCTCCGGTACACGTCTGTTCATTGAAAGTAAATTCTCAGAAATAGGACTGCGTCTCGTGTCCGGTCTGGAGCTTAACAACAATCAAGTGATAAAGGCTCTGGTTGAAGCAAATCTCGGCGTTGCAATTCTTTCCTGGCGAACCGTCGAAACGGAAGTATTGGCGGGAAGGTTGAGTTTTGTAAAGATAAATGGATTCGCCCTGGTGCGTCCCCTCACGCTGGTGTCCCGCAAAGGCCACACTCTCAGCCGACCGGCGTCTGCCTTTCGATCGGTTCTGCTAACTTCCATCTCCATCGGAAGCCACAATCTCAAGAATAATGAGCCTCAATGAGCGACGGCATGTCCGCAACGCTTGGAATCAGATACGAAGGGCGTTCCTGCGAAAGGCGAGCCTCTTTGTGTACTCCGGTGAGGACTCCGATGACTCCGAGCACTCCGGCTCGAGTGCCGGCTTGTATATCGAGCGGAGTGTCGCCCACGTTCAGAACCTGTCGGACGTTATCGATTCCACTTGCTTCCATCGCGTGAAAGATCATGTAGGGAGAAGGACGTCCCACCTTGACGTCATCGCTGCAGATATTGGCAGCAAACGTCTTTTGCCAGCCCGCGCAAGCGAGTATGCGATCAGTCACTGATCGGTAGAAACCAGTTGTCGTGGCGCACACAATGTCGTGCGCCTTCAGCCATGCAAATGCCGATTCCGCCCCAAGGATGGGCTTGACTCCGCCATTCGAAAACCTATTTTCCAGTTCTGTTCTGAAATCCCCATAGGCTTTACCAATTCGACCGTCGTTGCCAGCGTCTTCCTTCCCCCACTGACGCTCGACAAATCTCTTGATGACGTCTCTCTTCGAGGACCCCTTCAACTCTCTTATTTCCGCCTCACTTGCGGGCAAACCATTCGCTGCCAGTGCAGCGCAAAAAGACGCGACTACTTCTCCGTGGTCCTCGATAATGGTGCCGCCAATATCAAAAATAACGAGTCTAATCTTGCTCATGGTTCCCACATATTACGGTAGGGGACACGCGGATTTCTTTAGATTTGCGGCTCGGCCTCAGGGGTCACCCAAAACCGGCCAATGAGGGTCACTTGAAGGCCAACGAGAATGAGGCCCGGGACGTTGATTTCGGCGTGAGGCCGACTCGCGTCTAGAAAATTCCGTATGGCACGACTGAAATTCCAATGGTCATCTTCGCTGCAAACACCAGATTCAACGCCTAATCCGTTTGGAGTATGTGCCAGAAGCGTGCACTTTCGGTTGGACTTACGAAGCCAATTCTGCATATCGGGTGCTCGGATGCGTGCGCGGGCGGAGACGAGAAGCTAAAATCCGCTTCCCAGGGCGCATTAATACTGCTCGGGAAGCGCTTGCAACGGGCCGTCCGGCAGGTTCACGAAAACCACTTCTTGATCTTCTGCCAGAGACGCTTCTTGCCTTTGGATCCTGCTGCCTGGCGACGCGCTTGGCGTCTCCCCCGCATCCAAATGCTGCGTATTGCCGTAATATCTGATCCGACACGGCGTCACTCCCTATCAAGGCCACAATGTTTCCTTCCGATGACGAATTCGCAGTAGCAGTAAGCGTTAGCTGAAGCGAGTCGTGCGCCAGAGGGCGATCCCACACCCGACCAAGAGGAAGAGCATAGCCACCGAAACAGCGGCTGTCCATCTTAGATTGATATCCATTCGCGGGAGGCGCGCCATGGCCGCAAGCGCAACAAAGATAGCTGTGACCCCACCGACCAGCAGCCAGTCTACAAAGGATCGGCGGCTCAGCCCCGCCTCGAACTCCCTACCTTCCATACTGGCTCGAACGTAGCTGCCTGAAATGCCATACCGTTTGCCCTCTCGTTCTGCTGCATCTTGCCAGCGGGAGTGCTCTCGGCCAGTTGCCGAAGACAGAGCAATTGCAACGGCGCCCAGAGCCATCAAAATCGATCCACCGATCACTTGGGTATAGACTCTCTGGCTCCCCCCTTGCAGCTCATGAAAGACCAGGATGCCCCACAGTAATCCCCAGAGCTGATTGGTGTTAGAAAGTGGAACCCCGCGACTAATTCCAACGTATTTCGCGGCGTATTGCTGAAATAGGTCTCCAATCACCCAAACAAAGCCACCCAACATCAGCCAAAAGAGTATAGTTCGCGCACCCACGATTTCATGCGACAAAGGGGCGGCTCCCCTGTAGCTAAGGGCGAGAAATGTCATTGTGGCTAACTCCCCGACAGTAAAAAACGTTATGAAGGAAAGGGGATTCATGCCGGTTAGATAAGCCTTTCGGTAGGGGATATACATGGTCCCCCACAAGATTCCTGCGCCAAGGGCAGCTATCACTCCGAGAGTGGCCTTGCCCGCCGGGGCTTGGGTGGACGATGCAAAAGCTAGCAATGTTGCTCCTCCGAGCATACACAACGCTCCACCAAGCACGCCCAGCCAGCGCTTCCATCCTGCCTGGTGCAGCTCGTTGAACAAGAGGAAGCCCCAGAAGATTCCAAGTAAGCTGTTCGTATTCCATAAAGGAAACGCGATGCTCAGGCCAACGTCGCGGATGGCGTAGATGGTCAAGGTGTTGGCCACAGCCCACATGCATCCCGCGAGTACCGCCCAAATAATAAGATGAGGCGCCTGACGCACGTCGTTCCGAACATATGACGTCCCCCGGATAAACGCGGGTATGCTCCAGCGAGCTAAAAAGACACCCGCCACCATGATGAGTGAAACCGTGATTGGGGAGATACCCGCGTTGACTATCTTTATCGGTGCTTCGGCTCCCCCAAGCCACGCACCGGCAGCGAACCCACAGAATACTCCCAGTCCCTGCAAACTTCGCAGACGGCTTGCCTGCATTGGACTTTGAACGGCAACGGTGGCGGCAGATTCCAAGCGTCCCCCTTTCCTACTTCAGTGGAGCTCATGCAAAAGGAGCAAACCCGCCAAAAGCACAATCAGCGGAATCCAGAAATGGATGTCGCCCATGATCGTGTTGAACAGACTGTCCGTCCGTGTCCTCAGGTTGTTGTCATTCACTTGATCTCACCCATCACAATCACACACCGCGCCCTCGTACCATCGGGACCCGTGGGTCGACTTGATTCCACGTAGAACGTACCCAAACGTGATCGGGATCCTCCGTAGTCGCGAGCTGACGGGCGCTCCCAGCCAGACAATTCAGGTAGTAAACATTGTAACCGTGCCCGGCCACCACTGGGTGATAGCCATCTCGCACCAGCACTGCATCCCCATCGCGCACTGTAAGCGTGAGATCACGTTGTCCATTCCGAGTGTATAGACGCTGGTGCGCATAGCCTCGGGGACGATCGATTCTGTAGTAATAGATCTCATCGAGGTCGACTTCAGTCGGAGGTTTATGGACGTCGTGCTTGTGCGGGGGATAGCTGGACCAGTTGCCGCTCGGAGTGTAAACCTCAACCACCATTAATTTGTCTGCCGGGAAATCCGGAGACATCACATCTACAATCTGGCGCGACGCATTGCCGCCGCCTCGCAAACTGCTCTTTACGTCTTTGGGAGTGATCAATTGCGGTTTCAGGTGCGCAGTCGATGGCACGCGACATTCCGCCAACTCGCATGTGGTTTCCGCGCGCAGGTGACCCCGACTTCCCGCCGGCAGGTAAATTGCATATGGCAAGCCGTCGAAGACGTGGGTCCTCTCCCCGATTTGGCGCTGTCCTTCACCCCAATCGGCGACACACTTGCCACCAAGAAGAACGATGGCCACTTCTTCGTTGTCGGCGTGCAGGCTGTGAGATTGACCCGGAGCCAACCGATGCACGAAAAAACTCATCCACTCCCAGCTCGCAAGTTCACGTGGCAGGGCAAGCAGATCACCGCTGCCATCTCCCGATTGGCGTGAATGAACCAAAAACTCTTGCGAGGTCATGGTCTCTTTCGTTCGGCGCGGTTTGCGGCCGACGCTTCCGGAATCTTTGTTTCGTTCCGTTGCTGAAAGAAATACCGCTCTTTGCGTTTTGCTTTCTCGTAGACAGCTCGCGCTGTTTGAACCGACTCTAATTTCGATGTCTCGGCGATCGGAACATCCCACCACGACTCGAATCCAGGAACTCGCTCATTAATGTCTGTCTCAATAACCACGACGGAGGTACGATCAATGCCGCGCGCCTCCGAAAGAGCATTTACAAGGTCCTGTCGAGTCTTGGCGCGAATGGCCCAGGCACCGAGGCTTGCGGCATTGGCAGCAAGGTCCAACTCAATGACCTCGCCTTCGAGGCGACCGTTTCTACGATATCGGTACTCCGTACCGAAACCATCACCGCCGCACGACCGGCTTAAGCCACCGATACTGCTGAAGCCGTGATTGTCGAGGATAACTATGTTTAGCTTGTATCCCTCTTGTATTGAGGTAACGATTTCCTGTGACATCATCAGGTACGACCCATCTCCGACGAGAACATACACTTCGCGGTTGGGATCCGCCATCTTCACGCCGAGGCCGCCAGCAATCTCGTACCCCATGCAGGAGTAGCCATACTCGAGGTGGTAACCCTTTGGATCGCGAGTGTGCCACAGCTTGTGCAAGTCACCGGGCAAGCTTCCGGCTGCACAAACCACGACATCCTGCGGACCGGTGAATTCGTTGACCGCCCCGATCACTTCCGCTTGGCTGACCGGTGGTCCATGACGTTGGCTGTAAATCCGCTCGACCTCAGCAGTCCATTCGTCACGAAACTGTTGGATGCGCCGGGCGTAGGATTTATCGATCGAGTGATCTTCGAGCACCGAGTCCAGTTCCTCTATGCCCACGCGCGCGTCACACACGACGGGTAATCCTGCTTGCTTGTAGGCATCAAACTCAGCGACATTGATATTGATAAACTGCACGTCCGGGTTCTGGAAAGCGGTTTTTGAGGCAGTAGTAAAGTCTGTATAGCGCGTGCCAATACCAATAATGAGGTCGGCTTCACGGGCGAGAATGTTTGCCCCAGGCGTACCCGTAACACCGATTGCTCCTACCGCCTGAGAGTGATCATAGGAGAGCGATCCCTTTCCGGCCTGGGTCTCAGCTACCGGAATCCCTGTACGGCTTGCGAAACTCGCGAGCGCCTCGGTTGCGTCGGAGTAAATGACGCCGCCCCCGGCGATGATCAATGGCTTCTGCGCTGAACCTATCCATTCAGCCGCGGTGTGAATCACTTCAACATCCGCTCTGGGTCGGACAACAATCCGCACTCGCTTTTCGAAAAACTCCTCGGGATAATCAAACATCTCGGCCTGGACATCTTGCGGCAAGGCCAACGTGACTGCCCCGGTATTGGCAGGAGAGGTCAAGACGCGCATGGCTTCCGGCAAGGCCATAAGAATCTGCTCCGGGCGCTGAATTCGGTCCCAATAGCGCGAGACGGGCTTGAAGCAGTCATTGACCGAGACGTCTTGAGACGAGACCGACTCCAACTGCTGTAACACCGGCGCTACATTGCGTCGCGCAAATATGTCACCGGGTAGCAAGAGCACCGGAAGCCGATTTATTGTGGCTGCGGCAGCACCCGTCACCATGTTCGTTGCCCCTGGGCCGATCGAACTGGTACAAACCAGCGCCCGCATGCGGTTGCTCATTTTTGCGAAGGCTGAGGCCGTGTGCACCATCGCCTGCTCATTTCGACACAGGTAAAAACGAAAGTCGGGATTCTCCTGAAGAGCCTCGCCAATGCCGGCAACATTGCCGTGACCAAAGACTCCGAAGCAGCCGGCGAAGAACCGGTTCTCCGTCCCATCCCGCGAGACATATTGCTGCTTCAGAAACTCAATCAAGGCCTGCGCCATCGTCATTCGTCGAGTCATATTCGCCAGACTCACTGAAGCTCTGGAGCCGCACTTGCAGCGTACGGCTTTTCCTGAGGTGTCAAAGAATCTTCTTTAGAATCTCTTTTCCTGAGCATGAAGCCGCAGGATTCTCGTACGTGCAGTTCGGGCATCAATTTAACCAGAGAGCGGCGGCCGCGTTTGCCAGAGATGCGTTCCAGCAGGATCTGTACTGCCGTGGCGCCAATTTCGTATTTCGGCAGCTCTACGGTCGTCAACCGCGGCCGGAAACAGCTCAGCCACGGGTAGTCGTCAAAACTCGCCAGCCCAAAATCCTCAGGACACCTCAAACCTATTTCATCCGCCGCCATCATCAATCCGACGGTCATCAAGTAATTGGCTACAAAGACCGCATCCGGCCGCCGCGGCAGCAGAAAAAGTCCCGCGCGGTACCCCGATTCAACGTGATAATCGCCTTCTATCACCAAGTCCGGCTCGTATTGCAGGCCACTGGCCTGCAGGGCCTTGCGAAAACCACGCCATCGTGCCTTTCCGTTGCTGACACTCAACGGTCCACTAACCAGCGCGATCTGGCGATGACCAACCCGCGCCAAATGCGATACTGCCTCGAATGCGCCTTTTTCATCGTCGGTGACCACAGCGTCACCCTTCAAATCGGGAGACGTGCGCATCAAGGAGACCACAGGAACCCTGGACCCCGCGAGCAGGTTCCGAAGGGGTGCACTTAGAATGCCAGGAGCTTTGTTGAGCAAAATCCCATCTACACGTTTGGACAGCAATAACTCCAAATATTGTTCTTCTTTCTCGCGCTGGTCGTCGCTGTTGCACAGCAAAACGCTGTATCCCGCCTTCTGAGCCGCATCTTCAGCACCCCGGACCAGCAGAGGGAAAAACGGATTGACAATATCCCTTACCACAATGCCGATCGTGTGGGTCTGGCGCATTGCGAGCCCACGCGCAAGCAGGTTGGGACGATAGTTCAGCTTTTGCACCGCCGCTTCAACCCGGCACCGCAATGTAGGACTTACATTACCGTTCTTGTTGACGACAGCCGAAACAGTAAAGACTGAAACACGCGCCTGCCGGGCGACATCGTAAATGTTTGATGCTTTATGTAGCCTTTTCTTTCGGGGCCGCTTACTTTTCATCCGGATCTCCTAAATCTAAACGTCGGCAACCCCTGCGGTCGCGTGAAGCAACTGTTCCAGCTCCTCCAATCGAGGCATCGAGTCCGCACAGCTCACGCGACTTACGACAACTGCCGCTGCCGCATTTCCATATTTCAAACATTCTCGCAGAGGCTGGCCTCGATAGAGTGCATACAGAAAACCAGCAGCGAAGCCATCACCGCCACCGATGGCGCATGTTATGCGCATGGGATGGGGAGGGGCCGAGCAGGACTCATTCAGGGTGTGGGCTTCGACTCCCTTTGATCCCAACTTCCGTATCAGGAGCTTTGTGCCAGCGTCCAGAACAGCCGCGACTTGCCCTTTGGTATCGTTTGTGTCGGTCAGGAGGCTAAGTTCCTCGTCATTTCCAAGGATGACATCCACCCAGGGCAAAACGCCACGCGCGACACGTCCTGCTTCTTGGGGCGAGGTCCACGAGCTGGACCTGTAGTCCACATCAAATATGGTGCGCAGGCCCGCAGCGCGCGCTATCTTCAAAGCCTCAACCGTAGATTCGCGTGCAGGCGAAGACGCCAGACTCGTTCCGTTGGTCAAAAACATGCGGGCTTGGTATACGAGATTCCGCTCACTGGCACCGAGCACCACCTGGCTATCCGCGGGATTGCTGCGATAGAAGACCTGGGGAAACCTGTCCGGCGGTGAGACTTCACTTAGGCAAAGCGATGTGTTGTGTCCTTGCAATAACCGCACACACATCGTATCGATCCCTTCGCGGTTGAGAAAGCTGAGCAGATAATCGGCGAGTAGATCCTTGCCGACGCAACTGATCATTGCAACACGAAGGCCCAGCCGCGCTAACCCAACCGCGACGTTGGCGCTGGAACCTCCCAAGTGACGAGAAAAATGTTCTGCCTCGGACAATGCGCGATTTTGTTCGACCGCGTACAAGTCATAACCTATGCGCCCCAGCACACAAACGTCGAATGACTTCGCCGCGTTCATGCCCGCTTTTGCCTCCGATTCGAGTTTGTATTTGATCGGTGGCTGGCGACGACCGGAGCCTCCGCGAGCAACTGGACCGCTTCATCAAAAGTGGCGCCACGATGGATCATGGCTGTCAATGCTCGACACATGGGCAGAGGATCCCGATCGAGCGGAAAGAGCAGGTTGCGCCCGATGACTGCTCCGCGGACGCGAGGGCCCGAGCCCAGCCCGGCGGCGAAGTCTCTCAGCGTTTCGATCGGACTCTCACGGGCGGGTCCCCCGAGCAGAAGAATAGGCAACGTCGTCGCACGGCAGACGCGACCAAAATCGTCGCAGTAGGGTAGTTTCAACCAGAGATGGGCGGACGAATCTCCTAGGGCTGCCGCGATCCCGCAGTGGCGTATCAGGGCAGCGCTATCCTGGATGGTGTGATACCCATCCGTTCCGTGCCTAACTTCAAGAGCTTCGACAAAGGCTGTCAGCCGGTGCCTGCGAAGAGAGTTTAGCGCGTTGGCGCATGCCTCAATGGTGTGGCCCGACGCTGAGTCTTCGGGATCCAGCCTGTAGAGCATCTTGCCACCGTCACAGCGGAGTTCTGCCAGCCGCTCCGCACTTATGCCTGTGAAGGTGTCGTCCATTTCAAACGCGGTTCCTGACAGGCCGCCCCGGTTCATGCTGCCAACGAGCACCCGATCGTCGAGAAAACCTTCTCCTTTCTCGCGCCGCTCTAAATGGCTGAGGATGAGCAACTCTTCGAGAAGATCACTCGTAGCGAGGATTCCATCCAGACTTGAATCCTCGAGCAGACGGCGCACTCGGGCAATGAGTTGATAGCGATCGCCCATCGCGAGCTGATCGTCTCGAATCTTGGTGACGCCGCGCCCGGGGTGATCGGCTGCCAGCAGTGCGAGTTTGCCGTCAACAGTGAGCTTCACCCGTTTTCTACGTCGTTTTGCCTCTCGCTCAATGACTTCCGGGTGATGAACCCGGATCTCGGTTATCTCTTCAAACAGCTCGGTGGCTAGAGTGTTCTCGGGATCAAAGCGCTCCCGTTGCATTGTCGTCACAGCCAACTGTGAATTCGTGGTTGCCAATCAAACCCCCATTTGTTGGAGAAATCTCCGCGCAGCCACTGCATTCGTCAGCGGTGCAGCACCGTTGCTTCCACCCTCGAGTACGTCCTGCTCTGCCACGACCCATCCCTCAAAACCATGTTTGCGGGCCAAGTTCAAGATCCGCGAGAAGTCCACCACACCGCGCCCGAGAGGAGCAAACACTTGACGTCGGATAGCGGAATGAAAATCAAGTTGCTCGCGCCGCACTTCCGCAAGCCGCTCTCCGTCAACATCTTTGAAATGCAAGCAACGCAGTCGGCCGATGTGGCGCTCCAGCACAGCCGCCGGATTACCGCCCCCGTAAAGGCAGTGACCAGTGTCGAGGCACAAGCCCAAGTCTTCTGTCGAAAACAGCGAGAACAGTTGATCGATTTCTTCAGGGGTCTCTATGTGTGTGCCTACGTGGTGATGGAAGGCTACCTTCATGCCCAATGTGTCACAGAGGCTTAGCACTTCGCGGATAGTCTCTTCCGCCACGCGCCACTGCGGCTCTCGGTAGGAATATTGCTGCGTCCCTGAGCAACGACCCGCGAGGGCGCACCTGTCAGCGGTCTTCTCGTCGGAAAGAATAAGCAGGTGGCACCCAACTTCAGTCAGCAACTTTCCCGTGCGCTCCACGTCCTTGAGCCCAGCCTCAGCCGCACCGCGATCCGCCAAACGGACTTCTACGAAAGCTGAGCAAAGCGTCAATTTGCGTTGTTCAAGCTGCTTGCAAAGTGCTACAGGATCAGTAGGCAGAAAGCCATAAGGCCCGAGCTCTGTGCCCACGTACCCTGCTTGCGCAATCTCGTCCAGTACACGGGAGTAGGGATACTCCTGAGGGAATGGAATAGATTCCATAATCCCCCAGCTCACCGGCGCACTGGCAACTCCAATCTTCATATGTATTCTCAATAACCCCGACCTGACCCGATTTGCTTCACGAAGCAGAGTGCGGCGTTTCCGCTCGAGTTTCGTCCGCCACTAGCGCGCTGCGGGAGTCGCGACAAGATCTCGCGGCCGCCAAAGCGATTGCGAGAGCTTTTCTGGCGTCTTCCCCCGTCACGCGAGCTGGAGAAGCGGTCAGAACGCTCCGCACAAAATCACGCAGCTCATTCAAGTACGCTTCCGCAAAGCGCACAAGGAAGTGATCGACCACGTCGTGGCCGACGCCCTCACCACTCAGAACCGTGAGGGCCGTCTGGCGCAGATAGCCGATGCGAAGGGTTGCCTTCGATCCTACGACTTCAGTGTAAATGTCATATCCATACCGGCTCTGGCGGAAGGATTCAACATTGCCAATGGCACCGTGAGCAAACCGCAGGTTCACAATTCCAGCGTCGAGCTCACCGAACTGGACCAGTTCCGGGCAGGCAAGGGTGCCACCAAATGCATGAACTTGTGAGACTTCATCCTTCATGAGCCAGCGCGCGAGATCAAACTCATGAATGGTGGAATCCAAGAACAATGTGCCACTACCTGACTTGTAAAAGCTAAGAGGAGGTGGCTGGCGGTCTCGGCCAATCGATCTAAAAATGACCGGGGTTCCAATTTCGCCTGCCTCAATTCGCTTGTAAGCCTCGGCGTAGGCAGGATCATACCGACGCATGAAGCCGACCTGCAAGAGGACTTTGGCGCTGCGGGCGGCTGCGATGGCATCATCTACACCCTCGATTGTGAGGGCCAGCGGTTTTTCGCAAAGGATATGCTTGGCCGCCGCAGCGGCTGTCTGAACTCCGGATAAATGAAACTTTGACGGGGAAGCAATCACTACTGCGTCGATGTCCTTCCGTTCCACCAAGTCTTCAATGCTGGCGTAGGAATGTTCGATTTCCAGGTCCGCCGCCAATCGGCGTGCGGCCTCGAAATCCGTGTCAGCTACCGCGATGAGCTTTGCCTCGCTAACGAGCGCGCGCAAATTCTCAGCGTGACACCTGCCCATTCGTCCAACGCCCACCACTCCAACACCTAGCTTGGCCATCACTGTGCTCCTCGACCTCCGCGCCGCGAGTCAGAACTTGAGGCGAACCATGAATTGCATCTGCCGCGGCAAGCCGGTGCCCGTGTTCGGGGATGCTTTATTGTCGTTGTTGTTGTTGAAATTCACGGTAGAACTTATGATCCCATAGCCTCCGCTTGGTGCGACTGGCGAATACAAAAACGATCCACACCAGGGAGAAGAGTTATCCGAACCTGCACGGTGTTGAATCGCTGAAGAGATTCCCTCATTGGATTCTCGCAGGGCGCCGGAATTGTACTGCGCGGTCCTGACACTCCTGGCCTGGCATTCTTGTCCTATTGGAGTCCATGTACGAAACTGAGCCGCGGCCGGACGCGGTTCTGTTACAGCACGAATCCGCCCTGCTGCTCAGAACTCCAGGCGCAGCATGAACTGGATTTGCCGCGACGAGCCGATCCCAGTGGGGCTGTTGTTCAGCTGACTGGTGATGACCCCGAAGCTGGCCGGCCGTCCGAGATATCGGACGCCGGATCGCCGTAAATCGGATGGTTGAGCAGGTTGAACGCCTCGGCGCGGAACTTCAATTTCAGCCGTTCGGTAAGGGCCGTTGACTTCTCGAGCGCCGTGTCGATTTCATAATACCCGGGTCCGCGTCCAACGTTGCGTCCCAGGCTCCCCCACGTGCCTATCGGCCGGCACCGCGAATGCATTTAGATTGAACCAGTTGTTGATCGTTTTGGGGGCCGGGTAAATGGATAGGCCGGGGACCAGGTCCGGCCGCTGATTCCTGGTTACGCCGTCGGGCCGGTCCGACGGGCTCCGGTCTACCAGGATATCAATGGGCCGGCCGCTGGAGGCGGACGCAATCCCACTCAGCTCCCAGCCGCCCAGCAGCTTTCCCGCCACGCCGCCGGATGTTAGGAAACGCTTGCCCGGGTCCAAACGGAAGCTCGTAGACCGAATTGACCGAGAGGGATCTGGCGAATGTCAATGTCCGTGCTGCTATAGTCGAACATCTGATACAGGACATAGTTTTGAATGTGCGTGGTACTCGCCCGCTCCGAACCCGTCGTCCGACAAGCCGTGCGACCACATGTACTGCGTCCCCCACAGCCATCCGTTGGTGAGAGAGCGCTTCACGGATACCTGAAGCGAATGGAAGTTGCTGTTGCCGTTGTTACCTTTCTGGTCGAACTCGCCAAAGGTGGGGATGGGACGCATGCAGTTGGTGAGATCCATGAATTGGCCTTCGCAACGGTTGAACCGAACGGCGGAGAACAACTGATGCCCCTCGCTGCCCTCGTAAGCAATCTGGCCGATAAAGTTACGCGGGAGCATCCGCTCGACGGTGAAATCCCAGTCTTCGAAGTATCCGTCCTTGGCGATTCGGATCCCACGCCTTGGGCGAGTATAAATGGGGCGGGCAGCAGGGACGGAAGTAAGCGGCCACGCGAGGCCTGGCACATCCGCTGACGAAACATCAAACCGTTGGCCGGTACTCTCGTGCCCGTCGGTGAAGTCGTCCATCTGGTTCGGCTGATAAGTACATCCCGAACCCGGCGCGGATGACCGTTTTTCCTGCGGTTCCCCCGGGAGCCCACGCCAAGCCCAACCGTGGCGCGAAGTCCTGTAAGTATGGCGAATACAGCGGCGTGCCCTTCGGGCAAAAGCCTCCGCACGCAATCTTCACCACGGCCTGTGCGGCCAAACGCCTCTTTCAAGACCGTGTAGTGCTCGTATCGCAATCCGTAATTGAGGGTGAGATTGGGGCGCACCTTAAACGTATCCTGCACGTAAGGCATGATATACGTGCGCCGATCGCCGCCGAGGGTCAACGGCCCGACGAAGGAATAGTCATCAACGGACGTTGTTAAGGAAATTCGTCCGGGCTGTCGTAGGTGAGGTCCCCGTCAGCCGACTACGCTTCGCGGAATTGTTAAGCCGGTGGCGCTCCACGCCGATCCCCATCTTAATGGTGTGCCGGCCCCTAACGATGGTCAGATCGTCGTACGCATCAATCGTCGTGCCGACTTCCTCGTCGAGTGAGTTATCACTGGGAGTATCGAAGCCGGACACGCTCACGCCCGCACATAGGCGGGTCCATTGGCAGTAGTCGTGATCGATGGAGACGTTCCAAACTGGTAATGGTGCATGGCGGAGCGGTTGACTCCCCCTCTGAGCTCGTTAATGATTGTCGGCGAGAAAGGTGCGTTAACTGGACAACATAATTCGGAGGGGCGAATGAGAGGGTTATCGCGGCCACCCAGGGTGTCCAACGGTGAGCTGATGTTGGCGTCGTCGATGATAACGCGGGCGAAGATGGAGGTTTTATCGCTGAAGGTGTGATCCAAACGGAACATCCCGCTATCTTCGCGGCTGATTGTTCGCTCCTGGCGAAGTCCATTGGTCGACGTTGGGATCATCGAGGTGGGCGTCTGTCCAACTGGGCCAGGAAGCGAGGAAGGGTGTGAGAGCGGGATTGGTCACGCTGGCCCGATACGCGGCGTTCGGCACAAACCCGATCACGGTGATGTTCTGGCGCTGCCGGATCGCTTCGTAATCGGCGTAGAAGAAAGTGCGGTCCTTCTTGATGGGCCCGCCAATGCTGGCGCCGAACTGGTTCACCGGAGCGGGGGCACATAGGCGAGGCCGGTGAGCGGGTCGAAATCGAAGGGCGCGCGCGCGTCGAATACGTTGTTGCGCAAGAAGTCGAAAGCCGCGCCGTGAAACTCGTTCGTCCCCGCTTTTGTAACGACGCTGATTTGGGCGCCGGCCGACCCGCCTTTATCCGCGGTATAGACCGAGGAAGCCACGCGAAACTCCTCGATCGATTCCAGCGAAATGGCCAAGCGCACACCCACCTTCTGGCTCTGCTCCTGGACGCCCGTGGCATCGAGTCCATCGAAGGTGTAGTTGCTGTCGTCGATGCCTCGCCCGACGAATCGCAGGTCCCTCTGGCCGCCGCCGCCGAGGTTGACGCGCCCGGGGCGAGCGTCATGAGAGTGGACCAGTCGCGCCCGTTCAGGGGGATGTCCTCCATTTGTCGTGATTGCACGACGCTTGCGATCTCGGCGTTGCTCGAATCGAGCGCCTGAGCTTGAGCCTGCACCTCGACCCTCGCTGTGGTCGCGCCCACCTCGAGCTGCGCGTCGACGGTGCGGGTCTGGCCAACGAGAAGCTCGATGCCGATCGTCCTCGAAGGTCTTAAATCCCGCATGGGAGATCGATGAGATCTGTACTTACCCACTGGCAGGCTGCTGATGCTGTAAACTCCGCTAGCCCCGGTGAGGCGTCTGCCTTTTGAAACCGGTGTCAGGCTCGACGAGCTCGACTTTCGCATTGGGAACGCTCGCCCCGCTCGTGTCCGTCACGGTTCCATTAAGGTTGGCCCCGTTAATTTGCGCCATGCCGTTGACTGTCCACAGGAAGCACAACGCGAGAGCCAGGAGAATACAGTTAAAGGAATAGAGCCGGTTCTTTTCCATCGACGCCTCCTTGTATCAACCCCCGACAGAATTCTGAAAGATCTTCACGATCGACTCTGTCATCAGACGAAGTTTCAGACCGGTAAACCGCAAACGGCGTTTCCACCGGCTCCGCCCGAAAGGCAGTGACCGTTATCGAGCCGAGGTGTCAGTATGCGTTTCGGTTAGCGAGGCGCGCGATCTGAGCTGGGGCGTACCCGGGCAACAGAAGAAGCATCGGTCCGCCCAGAAAACACGCCGACGGTATCAAGATGTGCGCGCTGCATGTTTTCGTTTCTGCTGTTCTTGAGACTGCCTTTGGTGCTCATCCCAACAGTTCAATGAGCAAGCCGATTAAGGCTCTTCCAAACTACTCTGTTGCCGAAACGCCACAAAAAAATGAGCCAGAGGGTCGCAAATCGCTCGATCAGCTAAACGCTTAGATTATTCCGTGAAGAACCAATTGGCGTCATTTATACCAATAAGAAGATAGTTGTCAAGCATTTTCTTAAGATTTCTTAGGTATCAGCATTCTCCCGAATGCAGAGCGCCATGGAGCTTTTGCTAATAGCTTAGGGAGCAGCCAAGTGGGTCCAAATCACGGATTTGTAGTAGCGATCGCCCACCACCTGGCTTGATTCTGCCAGCCTGATTAACCGCAAGATTGCGGGCTACGGGTTCTGAAATCGCCCAATGAGCGTGGGATTCTCGTATAGAGCAGAACCTCGGGCTCAAGGTAGACATGAGTCATTGTGCTCGCTGGGTAGGCCACAAAAAATGAAGACAGGCTCTTCCAGGAACGATGAGCGATCAAGGGAAATGGAACCGGCGTCCGGCCGCCTGTACTGTGGCCGTGGCTGAAGCCGAAATCTTGACCGAGTCGGGTTGAGTCCAAACCGCCTTACCGTTGGGTCAGGTCCACGCGATTCATCGCTACTTTTAGTTGCTGGTACTCAACCTCGACGAGCAGGTAGTGGTAGTTCACCTGCTTGCTCTGGAACGGATCGTCCGCGGCGCGATCAATCGGATACGCGTGGGCAGCTCCTCCGCCGGTCACAAAGTTAGGTGACACCGCCATGCTCGTGACGTTCGTAATTGTGCACGTGCCCGGAGAACACCACAGTGCGAAAACAAGCATGGGCCTGGCGTTCTTCCAGCACCTTCGCCAGTGCTTGCTCCTGGGCCCGGGCTGAGTGCCCACCGCCATGGCTCTTTTCGTCGGAAGAGCTGGTATAAGGCGGATGGTGGAGCATCAAGAAAACGAAATCCACGTCAGAAGGAACATGATCGAGTTTGTCAGCCAACCATTGACCTTGAGGATCGGTTACTTCTCCCATAGAGCTGTCCAGCACGAGCACGAGCCCATTGGCTGCGTGCACGGAGTAGTAACGGCTGTTCTTTAGATCGGGGAAACGCTGGAAGTAGTTGCTCAACGCGACCCTTGGCTCCCCGTGCAGATCGTGGTTTCCTAGCGCGGGTAGACGGGGATTTTCTTATCACGCCAAATGCTGGTTTCGCTGTCCCACACTTTCCAGTCGTCGTCATCGAAGCCGTTGTAGACGATGTCACCTGTAAAACATACGAACGCGGGATTCTGCTCGGCGATCGCCTGCACCAGCGCGAGACGTACGCGGGGATTCGCAGCCTCTGTGTCTCTGGATCGTGAAAGCGCGTGTCTTCGTAGAGCGACGAAAAAACGGGGTTTTCACGTTGAGTTTCAAGTTCACCGAAGATGCCGGCTCACTCGATTTCTTGGCGCACCCGGCGAGTGCGAGCAGCATGCCGGCTGCACACAACACAGCCGCGGCTCGAAGCGGACGATGCGCGTTGAGAATTCACGTCTGTCACACGGCCACCCGTCCGTTGATTTAAGCCTGCCTGCAGCTCTGTCGTTGCTTCCCCAAGTGCTGAATTTCTAACTCGACAAGATCACCATCCTTAAGATAGCGAGGCGGTTTCATGCCCAAGCCCACTCCTGGGGGTGTGCCAGTCGAGATCAGGTCTCCTGGCTCAAGCGTCATGAATTGCGAAATGTAATGCACAATCTGCACGGGCGGAAAAATCATGGTTTCCGTGCTGCCATTCTGCATCAACCGGCCATTCACGCTGAGCGTCATTCGCAACTTTGAAACGTCCGGCAATTCATCGCTCGTTGTCAACCAAGGCCCAAGCGGGTTGAATGTGTCACAACTCTTCCCCTTGCTCCACTGTCCTCCGCGCTCAAGCTGGAATTCGCGTTCGGAGACATCGTGCGAAATGCAGTACCCGGCGATGCAGGCACTTGCGTCGCCGGCCGAATTGAGGTACCGGGTTTCGCGTGCGATGATGAGGCCAAGTTCAACCTCCCAATCGGTCTTGTTGCTATTGCGTGGGATGAGGATGTCGTCAAACGGGCCTACGACAGTGTTGGTCGCCTTAAGAAACAGCACTGGTTCTGTCGGCACGGACATCCCGGATTCCTTGGCGTGATCCGAGAAATTCAGTCCTACACACACGATTTTGCCGGGTCTGGCAACAGGCGAGCCCCAACGGTCGCCTTCACTCACCTCCGGAAGACTTGCTTCATCCGTTTTCAGAAGTGCGGAGAGTCTCTGCCACCCAGATTCAGCGAAGAACAGCGAGTTCCAATCCTGAAAGTGCGCCGACAAATCCCTGCGTTTCCCATCAAGCAACACTCCAGGTTTTTCTCTGCCTTGAGGTCCGAAACGGATCAGACGCATTCTGCACTACTCCGCACAAGTCGATGAATGTTCGCGGAACGATGTCCTTCGAGCCTGATCCCCGTCGATAGGGAAACCCGGTGTGACCGGGACACAACTGCATATCTAGAGCAATTCCACGGTTACTATACCCGGCCAAAAATCACGAAGTGAAGGAAAAGCTGCGCGAAGTCTAGTCCCGCTGAGTACACCTATAGTGGAACTATTCTAGCCCGACGGATCCGATCCGCGTTTAGAGTCCCTCTGAGATCGAATCTCACTTCTCCGCGGCGCGGATGGTAAAGCGATCTACCACGCTGCCCGACGTGCAACTGATGTCGTTCTTGCCTCCGCCCTCTGGGCCGCAAATGTAGGCGCCCTCAATTACTGTCGGCGTGAAGCGCATCTGAAGGATGCCGAAGTGCATGGCCCGGAATGCCGACCAGGAAGGTTTCGGGCACAAACGGAAGAGGCAGGCCGTGTTGCTTTCCTCAAGCTCGGACCCGCCGATTCCGGCCGTTACGCTCACTACGCCATTTTCTGGATAGCTGCGCTCGTAGTCATGACTGTGGCCATTCACGTTCAGCGCATACTTTTTATGTTTTACCGCGAGTCTGGCGATGTAATGCCGCAGATCCAAATCGCTGTGGTGATAGCCGGAGGTAAAAGGCGCGCGGTGGCCGAAGGTCACTATGAAAGTAATATTTGGATCGCGCTGGGCCTCATCCATCAGCCGATTCGTCTTCGTATACCAGTCGGCCCAGGTTTGCAACGTGTACGGCTCCGGGTATGCGATGAAGCGCGCGTTGCCGTAATCGAACCACGACCAATCCTGGCCGCAGCATCCTGAATTCGGAGCTCCCGGAGATGTCTGCGGGTTGGGCAAACCAAAGCGCCCCTTGTAATTCCTTAAATCGTCATTGCGGGGCACATCCCATTCGTGATTGCCCCATGCCGGCATATATGGGACATCCTGCGCCCAAACCATCATGTCATTGAAGTGCTGATCGACAGATGCCTGGCCATTTGGATTCGCATAAGAGAGATCTCCCAGAACCAGCACAGCGGCAGGCACGTGCGCCGCAATTAATTCCTGATCCGGTGGCACATCTTTGTAATCGCGGGAGGAGCCGATGTCGCCTTCGGCGTCGATGATGAAATTTGCTCTACCCGGTGGAGGCGGGGTTCTGAATGTGTGATCTGGACAGGTTCCAATCGAGTAGTGGTATAGGGCGTTGGGCTTCAGCGCTGTCAGAGGAACCTGGCGAAACGGGCCAGCAGACGAAAACGGCAGCGGCTTCGGAATCTCTCCGGTTCCAGTATGCCCATAGCCGATAGTCGCTCCATAGCGAATCTTATCGGCGGCACCTCGCCAGTCGAAGGTAACGGATGTCGGCCCTATAATTGTCCAGTGAATTTCATCGGCATTGCACTTTTGCCCTGGGTACCCGTTCTGCGCGGCACCCGCGTTCGCGGCTGGCATTAGCAGAGCAACGGAAATGAAGAAAAGCGTTCGTGCGAAATGTTTCAGCATAAATTTGTCGCTCCGGCACGAGCTCGCGTTCAAACCTTCACGAAAATTTTCCGCTTCATCATCCAAAACAGAATCAGCCATTCCAAGGCGAGCGCTGCAAGCGCCTCAAAGAGAAGCCCCGCGCTGCCCAGATGCGATGCAATGGGCTGCGTGAAGATATCCGTTCCTGCCTTGATCGATATAAGGCTGACCGTCACATAGATAAAGAGGGCGTTCATGCCAAATGGCACAAACACGATGCCCCACTTCCGGTAGCGAACGATATCGACCAGCCAGAAGAAGAATAGAAATTCAAGACAAGCGACGCCGGCGCTTGCGAGGCCGTACGAGGTTGTCCACATTTTCATTTCTATCGGGATAACCGGACTTAGAGCGAATCCGGCGGCAAGAAGTCCCACTCCCATGGCGGCGATGATTTTCGCTTTGGCGCCCAATGAACGCGCGGTCATCAGCAACTCTCCAATGAGCAGCCCGATCAATGTGGTCGCAATCGCGGGGATCACCACCAGAACTGTTCCCCACCCTTCATCTCGAAATGGCCAAACGTTCCAGTGTTTCTGGCCCAGGACCGCAATATCGACGGAATGCACCAGGTTGTGGTTGAGGACATAAGAACCCGCCCGGACTCCAGGCGCGGGCACGAAGGCCAAAACAAGAGCGTATGCGGTCAGGATGATTCCCGCCAGCAAGGCCTGAAATCGCCACGATTTTCTTGCGACGCAAAAAGCTACGAGATACGCAACCGCAATCGGCTGAAGCGCGCTGCTGAGTTCCACCCAATACGGCGAACCGAGTGAAACGGATTCGCGGACCGAGCCTAAGAGAAACAGGATTACGGCACGCTGTATGGCATGCGCCAACTGCCGGCGATAGCTTTCAGTCAGAGCCCGCTTGGCGATTGAAAGCGGAATGGAAACGCCCACCATCAACATGAAGCAGGGCCAGATGCAGTCGTAAAATCGCAATCCAAACCATGGACTGTGATCCAGTTGCCGGACGATGGCATCGATGAGGAAATTATGACCGCACGCATTAAGACCAACCATCAGCAATCCACCGCCAACGATCCAGAACATGGTGAAGCCGCGGAAGACATCGAGCGAGACCAGGCGGTCCGTGCCAGACGATGCTGCTGTGCTTGGGCCGGGTTTCTCCCGGGCGGTAGACGTTTCCATCATCAAAGGTGAAGTATTGGTCGCCATGACAAACCTCCCTTCATGGGTTATTGCCGTGTGTTGCCGGAATCAATCCCCAGGTGTGGCTCCCCCCTCCGGGAGGAAGATCAATAATCATCATTTCGCGGTGGGAGTCCGACGCATTCATCTTACGGCCCGGTTTGTTATCAACCGAGACTTCCGTATGGGAGACCATCAACTGCTGCCGCAAAGGGTCGGAAAGCCAGAGCTGCCACGAAGAGGGATGGGTCGTGAAATACATGCAGTAATGGCTGTCTTGAGCAAAGGTTAATTGCAGATTGTTATTGCTCGCGGAGGAGCTAACTTGCGTATGAAGCATTCCTATATATTCATTCGTTCCCAAGGTTTTGTAGTTGGACGGCAAAGCAGCGAATAACTTTTGCATGAAGTCATGATCCAGAGCGATATCCCTGTCGTGAAATCCGATGATGACGGGACCGTCCGGATGATCGGGCCATCTCTCGGAATGGAGACGATCGAGGATGTCATAGCCGGTAGTGAAATCGGGTATGACACCCGCCATATCTAAAACCTGTTCACGAGTGAGATAGTAGGTCGCATCGTCGCCATGAAAAAGACCAAAGCCGACGCGCGCGGCCAGCTCCGCCGTGTTATTGAATTGGCTTTTCGACCATGAATTGTTGCCGGGCTTAAATTCCAGCGCTTGCTCTCCAAAATCCTGCTGTATCTCCGACAGCGATCTTTTCATGTGATAGATCTGCGTGACCGCAGGGACTTCGTTGCCGCGCAGCTTGTCGTCGAACTCCGCATACCAGCCATCCACTGAGCCTTCTCCCGCCAGATCCGCTGTCCACCATGGTCCTGGAGGCGATTCCAGGTCCTGGTTCATATGGGTCCATCCGTGACTTTCGATATTCAGCAAGCCTTCCGCAACTGCCTGTTTCAGGCCTTGTCGAGTCGATGCGTAGTCCTGATTCAGTCCATACAGATCAGTGAACTTCTGATTCCAAGGCGACACGATTCGTTTGGATTTGCGGTCAACGTAACCCGTGTCCACCATCGCGCTTGCCACCGCGTGATGCTGTTGCAACGGCGCAACCAGATATTGACTAATCGTCTCCGCGCTGGGCTCGACATATCGCCAATAGGAGAGAAATCCTTTATCTGCTGTTCCCCAATCGTCAAGCTCGAAAATAATGCGGTGATCAAAATCCACATTGGGCATAACCGCATACCCCATGGTCCAAACCAGCGAGCGAAAGAGAAGATTCCTCCAGACGATTGAACTGCCCAGTTCCGGCTGCGTGGGCGAGCCCAGCCATACCGCGGAAACTCCGGGCGCGATCTGATTCACCGTGAGAACAGGATGTTGTCCCTGAGCGATTAGAACATTCGCGCTTGTTGGCTGGACCCATAAGCGGACCGCATACTCATGTTTCTGAGGCGGCATTTCATCCTCTGCCGATCCGATGCCGCGGGTAATGTAGTGCTCCCCAGTCAAGTGGAGGTCGTCCGTCGCTGTGTAGAACTCCCTGAACTTGAGCCCAAGCAGCCTGTCAAGAACGGGATCCAGAAAGCGGGAGTTGAATGCGATCAGGCTGGTTCCGGCCTGCGTTGCCTGTTCCAGCGATGCAATATCCTGGGTGCCGTAGGAGGAGGGATCAGCCAGCCAGACGACGGTTCCGTAGCGAATGCTTCCTGACCGGCGAAACAGATATGAGGCATCGAGATGCTGCTGATCCAACCGCAAAATGTCAAAAGGAACGGACCATGCTTTGAGCAGGGCGGCAACAGGTTGGAAGTTGTCGGTCTTGCTGTTTACCACAAGTCCCGAAGGATCGCTCCAGTGATCGACCACAAGTAAAACCCGGTACGGCTTGATGGAAACGGCAGCACCTGGAAAGGCTGCCGCGCGCGAAACGTGCGGGACCGCTGCGAGCCCCAATAATGATAAACATAGGGCGGCTGGGCAGCCGTTTCAAGACGCGAAACTTGATCGAATACCTGTCCGAGATATCGTTTCCCAAATCTCCCGTAATGATCCGAGACTTATGCGGCTGCGGAAGCATAGGTTCTCTAATATAGCCCCCTAATATCGCCGTGAGAGACGAAACAACAAACGACACATGCCCTCGCGGATAATGCGTGCAACCTATTGAACATGCATATCGCGGTTGCTGGTTTTGCCATTGACCGCCAGTTTCGGGAGCCTAATCTTGAATGGGTCGCAAGTTTGCTGTTTCTCTGCGCTATTAGACCGCGGCCGCTGAAGACAGCAATTGTCGCGGGCGAGAGGGCGTAATGAAGAAGGCAGCGTTACTCGCTGTAGTTGTGGCTGCAATTTTATGCGCGTGTCAAAGCTGACGTGCGGAAGGTCCCCGTGCATGGGTGCCGGCCAGTACTCTAGTCCGGATTTCCCCAAGGGAAAAGTAGGCGGCACCTATATCGCGGCGCCCTGGAATGTTGCGAATGTTCACAATGCCGTTTTCTGGGTTGATGTGGTTATCCCCGCGTGATGCGTAAGGCGACTACCCAGGCGTTTATAAGTGACAAGCGATGAGGGTCCCGTAGTCGGCCTGACCGGGCTTCTCTATTGGACGGTGAACGACTGGTCGGCCGAAGGCGTTCCGAAGCAATTCTAAATGGAAGCACGTTGCTTTCTCCCGCTGCGCTATCGTGAACATCCGAGGGCTTCTATTTGATTCCCACCTTGACGCGCACAGACTCCAGCAGTGCATAACTGCGCGTCCAGTGAGTCCAGTCCGGCGCCACCTTACGGGACTGTTCAAGTGCCCAGCCCCGTGATCGCAGTTCTTGAGTATCTGGAAGTATCCATAGTCCTGCACCCCGTCGCGCAGATACTTGAGCGCATTGAAGGAGCGACGCCCTTCAGCCCGGCCGGTGCGCCCCGATAATCGGGGTTCTGGTTGCCTTCGGGATTCGCCCACGGATTCGCGATCTCTGTCCAGTCTAATGAACACCGCATCACCGCGCCGGCCTTTGCGGGTTGACGTGCTACGTGGGCGACCGTAGCATCGTCGTCTAGATGGAAGTCGCCACCCCTCAGCCTTCGGACAGCAACACCGTTTCAGCATTCTCCGACAGCCCTTTTGCCCGGAAACCCATGCTGGCTTTCGGCGTACTGCTTGCGGTCAATGCCATGTGGGCGTTTCAATTCTCGGGCGCGCGGATTGCCACCAGCGAATTGAGCGCCGTGCTGGTGACGCTGCTGCCGCTCGCGATTGCGACCCTGCTGGTAATGCCCTTCGCAAGACTCAACCTGGACCTGTTCCGGCCGGCAAACCGCACCATTCTGTTGGATGTGTTTCTGCTTGGCACAGTGGGGGTTCTTCCAGCGCAGCTTTGCCTGGTTCTTGGCGTCCAGCGAACCCTAGCATCCAATGCCAGCGTGCTCTCCTTGACCGTGCCCGTACTGACCGCGATCTCCGCTTCGCTTTTTCTGCATGAACATATGACGAAACTGCGCTGGATATCTTTTGCGATCGCGATTCTGGGCGTCTGCCTCATTTCGATCAAAGACATTCAGCACGCGCAGTTGTTCAGTATCGGATACTTGGTGGGAAATTTACTTGTGCTGGCGAGTTGCGCCGGAAGCGCGTTCAACAATTCCTTCAGCCGCCGTGCCCTCTCGCGATTCTCTCCCGCACAGGTATTGGTGTGGAGTTTCATCGTGACCGATCTGGAGCTCGTTTTGATCTACGCGATAACCGGCCGGGGCGACTGGAGGCAACTTGCACATCTGGGCCCCTCCGTCTGGTGGAGCTTGATCCTCGTAGCGATCTTCAGTCTCGGTCTTTCGATGATCCTGTATTTTTCCGTGATCCAGGCGGTGGAGGTGATGCGGGCGGCGTTGTCAGTTTACATGCTACCGGTGTTCGGCGTACTGTTCTCCGCGGCATTGCTGGGTGAAAAGCTAACTCCTAATCTGATTGCCGGCGGCGTGCTCATTTTCATCAGTTGTTTCCTGGTGACGGTATACGAAGAAAAGCAGCGCCTTCGCGGACTGGAGGTTCGTGGCGATGTTTGAGATCAATGGCGTTGTTCCAATCGTTCCAACTCCATTTACCCCGGATGGCAGCATTGATTGGGGGGCGCTTGAACCGTTGTTGAACTTTGCAGTCGATGCGCACGTGTGTGCCGTCTGTCTCCCGGCATACGCCAGCGAGTTCTACAAGCTGCGGGATGACGAGCGCCGGGAACTGGTGTGCCATGCAATCCGTATTCTGAACGGCCGTCTCCCGTTCGTCGCGCAAATCAATCATCTTTCCACTTCGTATGTAGTCGAGAGCGCACGCGAGCTTGAACGCGCAGGAGCTTCGGCGATTTCCGTCGCGGTCCCAAGACTTTTCGGCTTACCGGAGCATGACCTGCTTCGCTATTTCGACAGAATTCTTGAGGCCATCGCGGTTCCGCTCATCATCCAGGATTTCAATCCCGGCGGGGCGACCGTGAGCCTGGACTTTGTGCGATCGCTCAACAATCAACACAAGCATTTTCGCTATCTGAAGCTTGAAGAACCGCTGATGTCGGCTCGCGTGCAAGCCATCGCCCATGGCACAAAAGGAGCGGTCGCCGTGGTAGAGGGCTGGGGCGGAATGTATATGCTGGAATTGATCGATGCCGGAATTTGTGGCGTGATGCCGGGACTGGCGGTTTCGGACATACTGCAAAATGTTTGGGAAGGCGCCCGTGCCGGAAAAAAGGACGCAGCCTATGAAACGTTTCAGGGTGTTTTGCCGCAAATCGTATACAGCCTGCAGAATCTTGAATTTTTTCATCACGCGGAGAAATCTTTGCTCGCGGCACGCGGGGTACTTCCCAATGCTGAGGTTCGCGATGCCACGCTGACGATCAACGAGATAGATCGCGCGCACGTCGATTTTCTGAATCGCAAGGTGCTCCAATTGCTGCACAGCCGCCGGAATATGCGCACGGCAACAAATTTGTCCACCAAAGTGTCCGCATGAGTCACCGTGGAAGAAGCTGTCCATAGAGTCACAGGCAAACCCGCCGCCACATTCCACCTGCGCGAGAGAGGCCGCATCGCGGGCGGATATCTCGCGGACATAAACAGGTTTCGATCCGAAGGCCGTGCATACCGACTCCACCTACGAAGCACCCGAAGTACCGCCGATCGGAATCAAATCAGTATTTCGAAATGGCAGAATTGCGGTCGATGCAGGTATGGTCGTATAGACTTCCGCAATTGAGTATTCATGAATATTCATGACCTGGACACTCCTGCAATCCTGATCGATATTGAGACGCTGGACGGCAATCTCAGCCGAATGGCAAGCTATTGCCGCACGAACAATCTATCTCTGCGTCCCCACACGAAGACGCACAAGATACCGCAGATCGCACACTTGCAGATCCAATACGGCTCGCCGGGCATCACGGTCGCAAAGCTTGGTGAAGCGGAGGTAATGGCGGACGCAGGCATCACTGACATTCTCATCGTCTATCCGCTCTGGGGCGAGAAGAAGTGGGCGCGCCTAGCGGAACTCGCAAAGCGGGTTCGCATTTCCGTTGCAATGGATTCTCTCGCCGTTGCCGCGGGCATTTCACGAGCGGCCAAAGCCGTGGGCGTGGAAGTTGGAGTTCGCCTGGAATTCGACACCGGCTTTCGGCGATGTGGCCTTACTGCGGACGAGGAGTCAACTTCCGTTGCGCAACAGATTATGAAACTTCCGAATCTGCGCTGGGAAGGCATTTCCGTCTATCCCGGCCACATTATGGGCAACGAGAGCATTCGAGAGCAGGATATTGCTCGGGAGAACGTGCAGCTTGACTGCCTGTACGCGCGGCTGGATGCGGCTGGTATCCCCTACCCTGTGGTCAGCGGCGGCAACACGCCGGCTGCCTTTGAGAGCCATCGATTTCACGGAATGACTGAGATCCGCCCGGGAACATACGTTTTTAATGATCGCAATACGGTGGATGCGGAGTCCGCAAGCTATTCCGACTGCGCTGCGACGGCGCTGGTAACGGTGGTCAGCACCAGCGTGCCGGGAAGGGCAATCGTCGATTCCGGCAGCAAGACGCTCGCGGCAGATATGCTGCTTTCCGGAAAGCAAAAGCATTTCGGCTATATTCAGAACCATCCCGAGTTGATACTGGACGGCCTCTCTGAGGAACATGGGCACCTGTTGACTCCCCCGGATTCGCAGGTACGGGTGGGAGATCGCCTCCGGATCGTTCCTAACCATGTGTGCCCTTGCATCAACCTGCATGACCAGGTCTTTGTCGTTTCCGGAGAGAGGGTGGTCGATCAATGGAAGGTTGCCGCCCGTGGAAAAGTCGTGTAGAGCATTTCAGGGTTCCTATCCCGGACAAAAATCACGAGGTGCAGCTTTCCTTGAAGGGAACGCTGCGCGAAAGTCCAGTTTCGCTGTGTAAGCCTACCGTGGAACTGCTCTAGTTGCTGCCCCCGGCCGTGCCATCCAATATGCTGAACGTGAATGTCCGTTATCCGCCGATTGCGCTTGATCTGAGCAAAACGTGAAGTGAAACTGGGTTGGTATAAAAATGCCGCGACCACTAGCCGCGGCCTGCTCAGACCAGTTCTCGGTTGTTGTAGTGCCGGCAATCACACCCTAAAGGATAGAACGCAGCGAGCAATATCGGATAGAGAGGAACCGAATGGCACGGAAATACTTGACCGCCTTTTTCATTTGCATTTTCCCCGTAGGTCTTGCTTGCGCGGAACACAGCCCTTTGCTTCCGCGGCCGCAGCAACTCAACTACGCGGCGGGATCGATCCCGCTCGCCGACATGACGATTGTTCTTTCATCGTCACCCACTGCGGAAGACCGATTCGGGGCCGCGGAACTGTCGCGGATACTAAAAAATGATACCGGAATTCAGCTGCCAATCGCAGCCTCCTCCAATACCGCGAAACCCGCAATCCTGCTTCATCGGACTGGCCAGACGGACCAGCCGCTCTCATTACCCGGAGATTTGCCCGGCCCAAAGTCCAGCGAGGCCTACGACCTAACGGTGACGCGGCAGGGAGTTAAGGTCCAAGCGTGTTCGTCGGCTGGAATTTTTCACGGAATCCAGACCCTGCGACAGCTCGTCGAAGGAAGCGGGTCCGATGCGGCGCTTCCCCTGGTCGAAATTCACGACTGGCCCTCCCTGGCCTTTCGGGGGACGATGGTCGATATTAGCCACGGTCCGTTGCCGACCGAGAAGGAAATTGAACGCCAATTGGAATTTCTGGCGCGCTGGAAGGCGAACCAATACTACCTCTACACCGAAGACAGCATCGCGCTCAAAGGTTATCCACTGCTGAATCCTGAGGGACGCCTGGCCCAGGATGAGGTGCGACGGATTGTCGCCTATGGCCGCCAGCGGCACATCGACGTCATCCCCAATTTCGACTTGTACGCCCACCAGCATGATCTTTTTCGAATAGAGAAATATTCCACGTTATCGGATGAACCGCACGGAACTGAATTCGATCCAACAAATCCCGATGTAATGCCCCTTCTGACGGATTGGGCCAATCAATTTTCCGAGTTGTTTCCGAGCCCCTTCGTAAGCATCGGATTTGACGAGACATTTCAGATCGCGGAGGCGCAGACATCCGCGGCCGCAGCAGCTCCCACAGCGCTGTTTGTAAAGCAGCTCAACGCAGTTGCGGGATTGTTTCAGCAGCACGGGAAGCATGTGATGGCGTACGACGACATCATGGTCAAGTATCCGCAGATGATTCCCGAGCTTCCGACAGGATTGATAGCGGTCGCTTGGTATTACACCTCAGAAGACCCCACCTACAAGCGCTGGCTGGGGCCGCTCGTGGCGAACCACGTTCCGCATTTCGTGCAGCCCGGGGTGATGAGCTACGACAACATAACTCCGGATTACACGACGACCTTCGAAAATATTGACACCTTCTTGGCCGCGGGGCGGAATTCTGGAGCGCTCGGTCTTGTCAATTCCGTGTGGGCCGACGACGCCCAGTTGCTCTTCCAAATGTCCTTGCCCGGTTTTGCCTACGGCGCCGCAGCGCCCTGGCAGTCCACACCGATGGACCGCGCAAACTTTTTCTCCGAGTATGCGCAACTGATGTATCCGGCAGCCATTGCTCCAGACATCGCCTCCGCGCTCTCCAACATGTCTGACGCTGAAACAGACCTCCAGAAGGTGATTGGAACCGAGCAGACCATGTTCGCGCTTTGGGATGATCCTTTTCTGCCGAAATATCGAACGGTTTTGCCTGCGCACCGCCAGGACCTACGTGATTCCCGTCTGAGAGCCGAGGCAGCCGCGACGGCCCTTTTTCATGCCGAGTATCTTGGAGCCGACCCAACGACAGTGAACAGCTTGATGATCGGAAGCGAGCTACTCGATTATGCCGGCGAGAGGTTCCAGACGCCTTTGGATCTGAACGGGCTATGGACAAAGCTGGGACCGACACGGCCCAACTCCGATCGCTGGTGGAACGAATGGGAGTCCCAGGTCACGCACTACGACCACTCTTATCTTATTGACCTTATGGATCGTATTACAGACCTGCGACCGTCATACAAGGCAGAGTGGCTCCAGGAGTACACGCCTTATCGCATGGGTTCAGCTTTAGGCCGTTGGGATGCCGAGTACCAATACTGGCGTCGCGCTCACGATAAGCTACGGAATTTCAACGATAGCTCGCATGAAGGGGACACTTTACCACCTCTTTACGAGATCATAGAAAATCCCGGAACTCTGCCGGCCAATAGCAAGTGAAAGCCATTTTTTTAGGTCCTCGGCATATTCTCGGCACGGCTGCAAAAGAAGGGGAGTGCGGTGAAATTCGAAAGTTTGATGTCCCAATCGTACTTCCCGGTCCCGTTTCGCGCAGATCATTTTTGAAATCGGTAGCGGCGTGCGGGCGCGCATACGCAGACGATCCATCCTTCGGGACAATACCTGTATGCAAGCAACGAGGTTTCAAATTTCAAAGGCCGAAACGGTTCTGTCAGTGCCTTCGCCATCGACCGCAGCAATGGCGAGCTTCGATTCTTAAACTCCGTCAGTTCACAGGGCGCAAGTCCGGCCTATCTTAGCCTCGACGCTTCCGGCAGGTACGCATGCGTCGCCAACTATTTCGGAGGGAATATTGCGGTGCTTCCGGGATTCGATAAGCAGACCGGCTGCCAACCGGCTGCACAACTCCATCGCAGTGTTCGCCGTCGGCACCAGGGACACTTGGAATGGGTTGGAGAAGCATGGACACGGGGCGATTATCCGAGTCAGTTCAATCTGGATCCCAGCGGCACATTTCTGTATGTATGCAACCAACGGAGCGACCAGATTACCGCGTTTCGAATCGACAAGGAGACCGGATTGCTGACGTTTACGGGACAATATACGCCGGTCGGCACTCCGCTCCGCATCCCTTTTCTCGCCTAGGGGACAGTTCTCCTTTCCGGCCCGATCCCAAGTGACTTCTGTTGCTTCCAATTCTCAGGCCAAAAGTCTATGACCGATGTTCAGCATATTGGACGTATTGTCTTTCGTCTGGACGGTTTTTATCGACGTTCTGCATTGACGTGGTCTAACTTGGCTCATTAACAGAACGGATTTGGGAGGGCGTATGGAAGCGTGTCATCTCAGGGGGTTTCGCAGCTTGATCTCTGCTGAATTTCGAAAGGTGAGCTTAGAACAGGGTCTCTGCCTCTTGCTGGCGCTGGCCTGGGTAAGCTTCGTCTTATCGGCGATCCCGTGCTGGGGCCAGGTGACCACTGGAACCATTGCCGGAACGGTGACGGATGCCTCGGGAGCGGTCGTTCCCGGCGCCGCAGTCACAGCAACGAACACCAGCACAGGTGTCGCCAGCAGCACGACTACTGACTCTTCGGGACGCTATGATTTCCTCTCGTTGCCGGCAGGCACATATAACCTATCAGCGATACACACTGGCTTCGATACGACTGAGCTTTCCGGGATTTCCCTCAGGGTTTATCAACAGATCACCCAGGACGTGGTGTTGCGAGTCGCCACCGCCAAACATACGATCACGGTCGAGGCAGCTCCCACAATGGTGGACACGACAAACGCCAGCATCGGGACAACTGTCAACCAGGCCGAAATCCTCGACATGCCGCTCAATTTGCGCGAGGTTACTGCCCTCGCACTGCTGGTCCCAGGGACTGTCGATACCACTGGAAGGTCGCTTGCCACGGGCGCAGCCAACGGTTCCGGTTTTAACGACTTCGGTTACAGCGGTTCGGGAGGAGGCTCGGGAGGCAATCTTCTGTTAATCGACGGAATGATCTCGCGGGCGTTGAATAACAGCAGTTTTGCATTAGCTCCGCCGCCGGAGATGGTGCACGAATTCAAGATTCAAAACACCATCTATGACGCCGCTTTCGGCCTGGCATCCGGCACCGTGATGAACCTGATTACGGAATCAGGTACAAATGCCCTGCATGGTTCAGCATGGGAATATGTCAGAAACAGCGCACTGGATGCATCCAACTATTTTTCCCAAGGGAAACCAGCACTGACTCGGAACCAGTTTGGCGGTGCGATCGGCGGCCCAATCATGAAGGGAAAGATGTTCTACTTCGGCAGCTACGAAGGACTGCGACTGACACAGGGACAGGTCTCAACCGCAATTGTGCCAACAGCTGCTCAAAAAGCCGGTGATTTCAGCTCCTACTTCACGGGGACGACCATAAACCTGTGCGCATCGAGCGGGGCGGCCGCACCTCCCAACCTTAATTTCGACAGCGGCCAGCTTTTCGATCCTGGTTCCGAGTACAACTTTACCTGCCCAGCCGATCCCGCAAATCCCGGCGCCGGGCAAACAACAATTTTGGTGGGTACACCCATAACGGGGAACATCATACGCACGCTCGACCCGGTCGCGCAAAAGGTACTGACTCTTTTCCCCGCACCCAATACTCCAGGCGTCGTCAATTATACGAACCAAACTCCCCAGCAGCAGAACAACGACCAATTCGACGTGCGGGTGGATGCAAATCTCTCCAAAGTCAACACACTCTTTGTCCGCTATCTGCTCGGCAACTCCAACATTGTCTTTCCTGGAGCGCTCCCGTCCTTCAATGCCTATCAGCATTTCAGAGGACACAATCTGGTTGGCGGCTGGACGCGTGTCCTAGGGCCCTCAACCATTAACGACTTGCGGATCGGCTATCAGAAGGACTATCTGACCTATACCTGCGAGGGATGCCCGAGGCCGCAAGGAACACTGGCGAGCTTCGGCATCGCCGGGTTGACGACTCCTTTGCCTCAGTTTGAGCTGTATCCAAATTTTTCTTTCCAAAACTTCCCGACATGGGGAGATGGTTTCCCTGGCTATTTCCCTGTTGCGGCCCCGGACTCCATTGAGAAATATGAAGATACTTTCACGAAAGTTATCGAACGGCATACGATTGCTTTGGGCGCGGAGTTTGACTTCTGGCAAACCAAAGGTGTAAGCGATCCATTGCAATCGAATGGAAACTTTAGTTTCAATGGCCAATATTCCTCCCTGGCCGGGGAAATACCTGACGCCAGCTCCTTTTCGGATCTAGCGGACTTGGAGCTCGGTTATCCTTCCGGCGGCGACTATACAAAAAACGCGATCATCACCAATCTGGTGGGTGGGCGCTGGGTCAGTCTATTTGCCCAGGACAATTTCCGGGTCAGCCCAAGATTCACCGTGCAGGCCGGACTGCGATGGGAGTACAACCGCCAGCCTATGGACACCCACAACCAGTTGGCAACCATTTTCCCCCTAGCCAATGACTTTACCCCGGGGGATGCGCTTCTGCTTACCGCCTATCCGGACGCGCAAAACGATGCGCTTTGTTCGAATCCATATTTCATCTCAGCTACCGGACAGTGCCTGGTAATGACTTCCGGCATGAGAAGACAAAAAGGACTGACCGGCAATAAGGTGAAACAAGTAAGCTATGGGCCGGGTCCCGGGTATTTCGCTCCGCGTCTTGGGGTGTCATGGCAGCCTACGAATTCCGACAGACTCGTGTTGCACGCCGGCGGCGGGTTATTTTCTAACCTGCCCGATACAAACCGTCAGGGCTCATTTGCCAATAACAACCCGGTGTCCACGCAGAGTCCCACCTATTCCACAGCTTTCGGCTCTTCTCCTCCGCTGACCAATGGTGTTCCAACCAAAACACAACAGGTATTCATTAATGCGCCTTCAGTATCACTTTCACAGATAACGGCACAGCTCATGCCAAGCCCGTTCTATAAGACATCTCAAACTTATGCATGGAGCTTGAGCGTGCAGTCCCAGTTGGCAAGAGAATGGGCGCTGGAAGTCGCCTATGTGGGAAACCGTGCTATACATCTAGATCATGAACATAACTTTGGCAATCAGCCGAAGCCCGGTGTCGGGGACCTGCAACCCCGCAGGCCATGGCCCGACTTCAATGCCCTTCAATATGACGATTTCACTGGATATTCGAACTACAACTCCGGCTATGTAAAAGTTGAGAAAAGGGCTTCAAATGGATTGGCGGGGATGGTTTCGTATACCTTTTCAAAGAGCTTAAATGCGGGAAATGGGAACGTTGACAACCAGTCCACCGTACAGAATGACAATAATCAGAACGTCGATTACGGTCTGGCCGATTACAACATCACTCATACATTTGTAGCCAGCCTTATCTACCAGCTTCCTTTTGGCAGAGGGCGGAGGTTCCTGGGAAACGGGCGTTTCGTCAATGCGCTGGCCGGTGGCTGGGAAGCTAGCGCGATCATTACCGCTCATAGTGGATTGCCATTCACGGTAAATTCGACCCTGGACTATTCCAATACGGGAACTCAATCGCCTCGACCCGATCGCATATGCAAAGGTACCGGCCCGCAGACGATTGCGGAATGGTTTAATACCGCCTGCTTTACTACGTCCGCTCTGGCGCAGGCTTTTGCGAGCGGGAATCCTCGCTTTGGAACCTCCCGTCGAAACATTCTGATTGGGCCAGGTACCCAGAATTGGGACCTAGCGTTCATAAAGCGGGCCAATATCGGAACGAGGATAACAACGGAATTCCGGGGTGAGCTCTTCAATGCATTCAACCATCCCAATTTTGGGCTTCCGTCTGCGACGGTGGGTACCAGCGATATAGGAATCATTTCATCCAGCTCAGGACCGCGAGACATACAATTAGCTGTGAAAGTGTCGTTCTGATTCCGCGGGGAGGATGCATCTCCGTCGTAATTCGCGGGGGAGGCCTCGGGGGATGAATACATTCGATCTTGGCGGCCGTTGCGCAGTCATTACTGGCGGAGCTCAGGGAATCGGCCTAGCAATTGCCGAGCGGCTGCTCGATTCTGGTGCTTCTCTGTCTTTGTGGGACGCCGATGGGAAATTGGTGGAATCCACAGCCGATAGCTTAAGCAAGAGGGGCAAAGTACATTTTCACGCAGTCAACGTAACAAATGGGGACGCCGTTCAAAGGGCGGCGGAAACCGCCGCTAAGCTGTTCGGGCAAATTGACATTTTGGTGACGAGCGCCGGGATCACGGGGCCAAATGTGAAATGCTGGGAATACCCCGTGGACGCCTGGCGGCAGGTTATCGACGTAAACCTGAATGGGGTCTTCCATTGCTGCCGCGCGATCGTGCCGTTTATGATGCGGCAGAGCTACGGTCGGATTGTCAATATCGCCTCAATCGCCGGCAAGGAAGGCAACCCGAACGCATCCGCCTACAGCGCGTCGAAGGCCGGAGTTATTGCTCTGACAAAATCCCTGGGTAAAGAACTTGCGCAGCAAAACATCGCCGTCAACTGTATCACCCCAGCGGCGGCGCGCACACGACTGTTTGAGCAGATGACACAGGAACACATCGACTATATGCTCTCGAAAATTCCGAGAGGCCGATTCGTGAAAGTGGAGGAAATCGCCTCCCTGGTGACATGGCTGGTTTCTGAAGAGAACTCTTACACCACCGCGGCAACTTTCGATCTGAGTGGCGGGCGGGCAACCTACTAATCCTTTGATTGAGAGTGGGGCCGTTAGCTGGAAAGAATTTCGGCATGTCCATCTGCTTCCGAGCCCAGCTTGTATCCGAGATGCGCCGATATCTCCAGTGCTGTGGCTTTAACCGTAGATGCCAGCTTGCCTACTCTCTCTTTGGAAATCTGGGCAGTCGTTCCCGCGACACTGATAGCAGCTATCACCCGGTTGCCGGAGTCATTAATGGGAACTCCTATGCAGCGGAAGCCGATTTCGCCTTCTTCATCTTCAAATGCATATCCGAGCTCCCGCACCTTTCTAAGCTCACGCGCCAGCCTGTCGGGAGACACAATGGTATTTCGGTTATGCCTCGCCAACGGATGTGTCGTAAAGCGTTGGTCAGTGTTGCTCTCCGGAGCGAAGGCCAGCAGGGCCTTGCCCACACCGGAACTGTTCGCATCCAGCCGCCGCCCTACCCAGGTTGCCAGGCGCAACATGCCCGGCGCCTCGACCTTTTCGATGATCACCGCCTCAGCGTGCTCCAGAATTGCCATGTGCACAGTCAATCCTGTGGTCAGCATCAGGTCTTGCAGAAATGGCCGAGCTTGCTCGCGCAGATCGAGATTCTCAAGCGCAGTATGACTCAATGTGACAAGTTTCAGTCCAAAGTGATACTTCCCATTTACCCGATTGTTTTTCAGATAGCCCATCAATTCGAGCGTTTTGAGCAGCAGATGGACTGAACTCTTCGGCAGGGCAAGTTTCCTGCTGATGTCGGAAAGTGTAAGCCCGCGCCGGGATTGAGCAAGCAGCTCTAAAATGCGAAGTGCCCGGCTTAGGGATGGAACCGAGTACGCGTTTGCCATACAAATCGACCGGGGTGCCCCATCCAATACGTTAGACGCAAACACCGAAACGCTACCGGATTCTACCAGATTGCGCTTGATCTCAGAAACACCGAGCGTAAAACTGTGTTGTGCCCGCGACGCTGTGGGCCTGGTCATTGACTGCATACACGATCACCTGTCAACGCATTCGGCGTTCGAGGGGACTGACATCTCAAGGGTGAACAACAGTTCCGATATAGGCGAGCGGCCCCGCCTTTTTCGCAGTGGAGGATAGGAGGCAGGATGCCGAGCCACATAGAATCAGAGAAACTCCTAAAAAAAAATAAGAACTATATCCCCGGCGGCGTTGTTTCTGTCAATCGCGGGATTGAACCGGAAATTGCCTTTGCCAGAGGTAAGGGATCTAGGATCTGGGATGTGGACGGCAATGAATACATTGATTATCACGCCGCTTTCGGTCCGCATTTCTTAGGCCATAACGACCCCTATGTAACGGAGGCCGTCATTCGGGAGTTGCGGGACGGGGCCAGCCTTTTCGGTTCTGGCACAACCACCTTAGAAGGACAACTTGCCGAACTCATCTGCAAACACGTGCCTGCCGTCGACTCGTTGCAGATGTTAAACACTGGAAGCGAGGCGACTTATCAGGCGCTCCGCCTAGGCCGCGCAGCTACCGGCAAAGACCACATCATTAAAATGCAGGGCGGCTACAACGGCTGGCACAACGATGTCGCATGCAATCTCATGACGCCGCTGAGCGAGTTGGGAAGCCGGCGTTCGCCCGGAGAGTATTCTTTCCAAGCTATCAGCGCGGGCATCCCGCCAGAACACCGGCGACTGGTGCACAGCATCAACTTCAATGACCTCGAATCCGTGAGATATGTCTGCGAAAAGTATCCTGTTGGGGCGCTCATCACAGAGCCTGTCCTCCAGAATGTGGGGATTATTAAGCCGAATCCTGGATATTTAAACGGCCTGCGCGCATTGGCGGATGAGTTTGGATTCGTACTGATTTTCGATGAAGTGAAGACTGGCTTTCGGCACGCGATCGGCGGGTATGCCAGCATCGCCAAGGTCAGGCCCGATCTGGTCGTCTTCGGCAAGGCCGTTGCGAACGGGTATCCCATGGCGATTCTCGGCGGCAGACGAGACTTGATGGAACGCTTTGTCGATCCCTCCGCCTCGAAGAGAGTGCTTCTCGCGGGAACATACAATGCACATCCGCTACCGACGGTCGCCGCGATTGCGACCATCGAGCGACTCCTGATGAATGGCGGAGAAGTATATCGGCATGTTGAGGCTCTCGGAGAAATAATGGAAGCCGGCGTCCAGGCGATCATCGAAGCAATGTCGTTGAATGCGGTGATCGTGCGCCAGGGCTCTGCCTTCTGCGTGTATTTCATGGACCATGCTCCGCAGGATTGGCATGATCTCGCATCCAGCCATGATTTCCAACTGGATACCGCATTCCGCCGGGCGCTCGTCGATCGCGGCATCTACGCGTTTCCGCAGGCGACCAAGCAATATTCTCTTTCAGCGGCACATACGCAAGCCGATGTCCAGACTACATTGCGCCAGATTGAAGAGTCGCTGAACTTCGTGATGGGAGCGGGCCACGAAACGGTCTCGATGCGGGCCCGGCAGAAATCCTGATCGCCGCATAACCGCAAGAAATACAATTCCGGAGAATACGATGGTCCGTTCGAGAGAAACGGCAGCGAACAAAGTCAAATTGAAGCGATCGCCGGCGAAACCGCCTTCTCGCGATGGGCCCACTCAATATTCCGCCGGCGTCGTAGGCATGGGTCTGACGGGTACGAGCATCTCCGCGTGCCTGCTCGGCGCCGGCCACTCCCTGCATTGGGTTGAGACAAACGCGGCGAGACGTCGAAGTGCCCGCGCGAGACTTTTGAAATTATTGACCCACGCAGCCGCGGAAGGAGCGATGCGCGAAAATGCGTCCACCCTAATCGGGCGGGTCGCGATTTCCACCGACATTGTCGACCTGAAACCCGCGGAAATCGTGGTGGAGTCAACGGTTGAAGACATTACCACCACCTGCTACTTCCAAAGCCGCAGCATCACGACGCCCCCCTGGGGCACGGTCACCGTATAAGAACCGTGGAGAATGCCGAGATCTTTGTGAGCCCACAGATCGCGGGCGTGAACCGGTCCGTCGAAGCCCACATCTTTTAGCCGCAGAGTCGTGGGTTCCGCTTCATCGTCCGTGACGTAATTGAAAATCGCCACTGCCTCTGCGCCGCCGCTCAGCGGTTTTAGCCAAATTTGCGGCGGCCCAACCCTGTGACCCTGTATGCCCAGTTTGTCCTGATCGACGGCGATTACTTCCTTGTTGAGCAGAATGCTTCTTATTAGGGCATCCATTTTGGTCAGATCGTTGCCCGCAAGCAATGGAGCAGAGAGGATCGACCACAAACTCATCTGCGTGCGATATTGGTCTGCATTCATTTCCCCATTGCCGATCTCAAGCATGTCCGGATCGTTCCAGTGCCCTGGCCCGGCATATTTCTCGAGACCTGCTTGAGAAAAGCCGATCAATGCCATGCTGCGGTAGTTGTCCCGAATATCATCCGTAGTGCGCCACAGATTTCCCCCCACCTGGGGACCCCACTTCCAAACGGAGCCAACTCCGTATTGGCAGAGACTGTAAACGATGGGTCGATGAGTGTTCACGAGCGCCTGGTGCATTTTCGCGTAGGCCGCCTGCATCATTGCGACGGCTTTGTCGGGGTCCTGCCCGGGATCGTGCAGCTTCATAATCTCCATATAGCTGCATAAATCGTATTTGAGATAATCAACCCCCCACGCGGCGTACGTGTTCGCGTCCTGCTGCTCGTGGCCGTAGCTGCCTTCATAGCCGCCGCAGGTTTTCGGGCCTGGAGAAGAATAGATTCCGAACTTCAGTCCTTTTGAATGCACATAGTCGGCCAGGGCCTTCATATCCGGAAATTTCTTATTGGGATGAATGGTCCCCCGCGTGTCGCGCTCGCCTTCCCACGCGTCGTCGACGTTGACATACACGTAGCCGGCATCTCGCATTCCACTCGATACCATGGCGTCAGCCGCAGCGCGAACGTCCGCATCGCTCACCTTATCTGTGAAGTGGTTCCAACTGTTCCAGCCCATGGGCGGTGTAGCCGCCAAGGTGGGTTGCGCATTGATTGCCAATCTACAATTCAGAACGACAACGAGGACTGCAGTAATCGCAAGAATGCATCGAGAGTGCCGCATAGTCAACCTCTGCAGATCGGTTCATTACGAAGCGACCGCGCTTAGATTTCTGTAAAGTCGGGTGGTCCTTTTCAAGGCAGGTAAGGGCGCGCGATTACAACTCATCGGTTCGATTTCGATGGAATGCGCGCGATGGCATCGATCTCCACTTTCAGACCAGCACCTAAACCCGACTGAACGGTCGTACGCGCGGGTGGAACACCGCTAAAAAATTTCGCGTATGCACGATCGAATCCATCGAAATCCTCAATGCGCGCCAAATAGCATGTGCATTTGACTACGTCCTCAAAGCTACATCCAGCCTCTTTCAATACTTTTCCGATCGACGATAGCGTGACGCTGGTTTCTTCCTCGATGCTACCGCCGATCACTAGACCGGTCTTCAAGTCCAGCGAAGCGTGTCCGCTCACATAAAGCCATCCATCGCATGCAACTGCGGCAGAATATGCACCCGTATTGGCCGACTTATCAGGATGTTTAACTGGCTGCTTACTCATCTTGCGATATACCTCTAGCTGGTTAGGACGCACAAAACCCTTGGAATCGGCACCGGGTCTCGTACGTAAGTTCTCATCCGGGCAGACAGGTGTCAATGCACAGCGGCTGTTCCAACTGAAACGTGTCCAATAAGCTGGATGACCCGTCGGCGTCGCTTCGTCAAAGGGATTCAATCCCCCCCAATTTGCACGAAGGAGGAGCTATTTACCTGCTCGGCGCTTTAATTGTATCTGCTGATTGCCGGTTCCGTCATTTCCCGATGCACAGATTTGATTCATCAAACGGGACCTACAACCCTACAACAGGCAGTTGGACCACCGCCCCCCCGCCTCCCATCGTTGCAGACCGAGCCCATGCGCTGCTCCGAATGGGCTGTATCTCTACACGCCGTGCGTCGGCTCGGAATATCAAGTTGATTCCTACTGTTGAGGCAGAATCAACCCCGGCTGAAATTCAGCCGGGCCAATTTTCGGTTGGGGAAAATCCGTCCACCGGTGAAACAGATGATTTAGAATGTATGCGGTTTTGTATGCGCTCGCTGCACACTAGGATTGTTCTCGACTAACCGCGATTAGTCATTATGCACCTCGAAACGAGAATTTTGTTCTCGTTGGATTGGTTAAGCAGCGGTCTTGAGGCCGACTGCGGATAGGAGAGCGTCGAGATCGTCGGTGAGCCGTTGATAGAGGCGGTCAAGTTGACAACGTTTGTCCGGGGCGAGGTTGCGATCGCCGGCGAAAGGCTTGAGGAGACCGGCGGTGAGCGGAGCATAGATGCGCTCGAATAGCTTCAGGAAGAGGACGCAGATGGAATAGCCCTTGTGGGCGAGACGGTAGCGACGAGAGTGGGGCAGTTTTTCTACCAGGCGCTTGGCGCGGAGTTTGGAGAGATCGTAGCGCAGCGATGCCAAAGAGTATTGGGACTGGGGAAGTCCGAGAGCGTCCAACACCGGCGGGTAGAGATCGGCGGTGGTAAAAGTGGAGCCGGCGGCGATGTTGGCATAGCGGACCAGAGCATGCATCACCGCCAGTTGCCGAGGGTGATCGAGCTTAAGGCCTGGGATCCGCTTTCCGTTGGTCAGGGTAGTGGGCTCAGCCAGTTTTTGGAGTTGGCCGCGATCGATGAAAGTTTCCAGGATGTCTTGCTGGGCATCGTGGTAGTGGTCAATGATCTCGGACATGCGCTGGCGCAGCTGCGGCAGGTTCTCGACGTTCTTTTTGACCCCATAGTCGGTGACGTCATTGGTGGCCGGCTCGGTTCGTAGCAAGCGGTCATCGCGGACGTATTGCTTGGCGAATCCATGGGCGTAGTGACTGCGAATGACGGGATTGGGAAGATCGAGGTCTTCGATCTCAGTTTGCAGCTTGCCTCTGTATTGCCGGGTCACTTTCCGGCCAAAGATGAGAGTAATTTTCTTGGGCTGTCCGATGGTTCGGTTCATGTCGAGCAAGCGCTCGGCGAACTGGTCGACAGCGGCGCGGCGGAAGAAGATCAGGTTGTCGCAAAGCTCGACCTGAGAGAAGAAGAGCCGGTGCTGGCAGCCAGCCTGTCGCCGCTCCTGGGAGGTGAAGAAGGGAGTGAATGCGGTCAGCCACTTTGCCCACAGCGCAGCAAGTCTTTGGCAGTCAGAGAGTCGGCGAGTTGTTGCAGCCGTTCGGGGTTGGAGCATTGCAGGAAGGCGTTTTTGCATTGCCGAAAGGAAATGCCCTCCTGCTGCATGCGAAGAGCCAGCCAATGATGCTGATTCAGGCATACTCGGGCGGAGAAAGGAAAGTAAGGACACATGCGGACAAACATGGGCCCCCAATGTTGGTCGTTGAGATAGAAATTGTATTGATTCACCCAGCGCTGTTTCAGTTCCAGATGAGGGCATTGGTTCTGCTTTCCGCCAATGGCAACTAGGATGCGAGCGGGTTCGCGAGCTTTCAGAATGATGGCCACATGATCGGCTTCGGTCTTTTGCAAGTACGGCAGCACGAAATCGTCGCGCCGCCCCTGCTGCGGAGCTTCGACGATGGGCGCACCCCATCTCTCCGCACGATTGATAACCCAATGGTGAAACTGGTCGGCAATCTCGGTGAGGGTCCGATGGATTACCCGCTTTGCATCCCGATAGGTATTGAAGAAGCCGATTACCCGTTCGGGTTGTTGGAAGGGTTGAATGAGTCCGTTCAGTAGGATCCGATCGAAACATCGATATGCGAACTCGATGCTACTCTTATGGTGCTCGTAGAACGCGTTCATGGCGATCTCCTGTGTTGTGGAATACCCAGAAGATTACTGCCATGAACGCTTCTACGGCATCACTCCAGGAAAGCCATAGCACCTGATGGGATATCAAGGGCGAAGCCCTTGGCTAGTCAGTGCCGATGGGTAATTGGATGAGCCGTAAGCTATTCGCTTCGCTGTCAGCAGGTTGCGGGTAAGGTCTAAATTCAGAGCTCCTGACATACCCCCTGGAAGATAGTTGATGGATTTCGGTTTTTACCTTCGGGGCGCGAACCAAAACCTGTCCGCTTTTTGTGTTTCCCGCTGAAGATCCGCAGCTCGGGAGTTTGACGAGAGCGACGATCAGCTCCGCATGGTTGCGGCTGCGCCTCGCCTGGAGCCGCCACTAGCCTGCCTTTTCCGCCGCTGCGGGTGCGAACCAAAACCTGTCCGCTTTTTGTGTTTCCCGTTGAAGGTTCGCACTCGGGAGTTTGAACGAGATCAACGAACAGCCCGCATGGTTGCGGCCGTGCCTCGTCTGGAGCCGCCACTGGCCTGCCTTTTTCGCCGCCCGCAGGTGCGAACCAAAACCTGTCCGCTTTTTGTGTTTCCCGTTGAAGGTTCGCACTCGGGAGTTTGAACGAGATCAACGAACAGCCCGCATGGTTGCGGCCGTGCCTCGTCTGGAGCCGCCACTGGCCTGCCTTTTTCGCCGCCCGCAGGTGCGAACCAAAACCTGTCCGCTTTTTGTGTTTCCCGTCGTTTCGGACCTTCTGGCTTTTTTGTTTCCTCTCGCGGATCAGTCGGGCATGCTAACGCCCATGAAACCAGATTCGCAGCAACCAGTGCTGTTGCCCGCCCCGGCTGGCCCGCCCGGTACCGTCTTGGTCAACGATCGCGTTTCTTTCCAGACCGAGGGTAAGCAGCGAGTGATTTTGGTCCACGGCATGTTCTTTTCTCACTATTCGGTTGCTGATCTCGCTGCGGAAGCCTACGCCATGGTCACGCTGTTCGAATCGGGATATGCGGATCAGAACGATATTGCTCGCTCGTTCGGCTACTCGACACGAACTCTTCGTCGCTACCAACAGCGCCTGCAAGCGGGAGGACTGCGTGCCCTGGCGCGACTGCCAGGACGACCCCTCGCCCGGGTTCCTGCGCTAGAGAAAATCCCCGCGCGCGACCGGACCATCCTCCACCTCAAGGTCAAAGAAAGGAGCAATCGATGGATTGCGGGCCGGCTTGGTCTCAGCGAAACAGCCATCCGCAAGGCTCTCCGGCGGCTGGGGTGGAACCCTGGCCCCGAACCCAGTCCTCTCCCTCTTCCTTTCGAGTTGGAAGTGGGTGCTTCCGAAGTAGACCCAGCCATGGGTTTTGTAACTGGCAGTCCGAGAATCGAGGTTCTGCCCTCTGCCGCGCCAGCGCCGGCTTCTCCTCGGGCTCCACTTTGCGCCGCTTCGGCGGCGGAGAGCCTCGACCTCACTGCTCTGGATCGCTCGATGGATCGTCTCCTGGCTGCCATGGGGCTGCTCGACGATGCTTTGCCGGTGTTTGCCCGCGCGCAGAATCTGCCGCGAGCCGGAGTTCTGGTTGCCATTCCCGCACTGCTCGCCAGTGGTCTGCTCTCCACCGCCGAGAAGATTTACGGCAACCTCGCTCCCGCCTTCTACGGACTGCGCACGACCCTGGTCGCCTATGTTCTGTTGGCCCTGCTGCGGATTCCTCGCCCCGAAGCGCTCAAGGAATATTCGCCCGGAGATCTGGGTCGCATTGTGGGGTTGGATCGTATGCCGGAAGTGAAGACTCTGCGGCGCAAACTGGCACGCCTGGCCGCACGGAAGGGCAGCTATCAATTGGGGTATCAGATCGCTCAGCGGCGGATTGCCGAACGGGGGAAAGTGCTCGGCTTCTTATATATTGATGGCCACGTTCGGGCCTACCACGGTCAACACAGTATTGCGAAGGCCTATGTGACGCGCATGCACCTGGCCGCTCCCGCCACCACCGACTATTGGGTCAACGATCAGCGCGGCGACCCTTTGTTTGTGGTTACCGCCGATGCCAATGCTGCCATGACCAAGATGCTCCTCCCGATCTTAACCGAGGTACGCCAACTGCTCGGACCACGCCGTCCTTCCACCATCGTCTTTGACCGCGGGGGCTGGAGTCCGAAACTGTTTCGCAGCCTGCTCGCCCTAGGTTTCGACATCCTGACCTATCGCAAGGGCCGCAGTCGCCGCATTGCCGAAACTAGGTTCTCCCCACACCAAGCCAAGTTGGACGGGCGAGCGGTGAAATATCTTCTTCATGACCAACCGGTTCGCTTTCTGAAGGGGAAGCTGCGCCTCCGCCAGGTGACGCGCCTGACCGAGGACGGCCATCAGACGCCGATTGTGACCAGTCGCTGGGATCTGCGCGCCATCGTCATTGCCTACCGCATGTTCGAACGCTGGCGCCAGGAGAACTTCTTTAAATATCTCCGCCAGGAGTATCTGATCGATGCCCTGGTCGACTACCAGGTCGAGCCCGACGATCTCACTCGTCTGGTTCCGAATCCGGCACGAAAAGTTCTGGACAAAGAGCTACGCCTAGCTCGCGCCGCTTTCACCAAACTGCAAGAGCGCTTCGGGGTCATGGCCCTCGACTATGTCGACCGAAATACGCCCCAAGTGATATTCCAGAACACGGAAAAGAAACTTCGCACGGACATGGACAAGGTCACGGCTCGTGTTCAGAAACTAGAGACACGACGGGCTTCTCTTCCCACTCACCTGCCCTTGATCGAGGCAAGAAAGGACCAAGAGGTAGTGAAACTGTCGACCGAACGCAAGCACCTGACCAACATTTTGAAAATGGTCGCTTTCCAGATCGAGAGTGATCTGGTGGAGATGATTCGTCCCCACTACAAAAGGACGGAGGACGAAGGGCGCACTCTGGCACAAACCATCCTGCAGGATGCGGCAGATCTCGAGCCTGGGGAGGGTGAGCTTCGCATCACCCTTGCTCCGCTGAGTTCTCCCCATCGCTCGCGAGTCGTCGAATCCCTTTGCGCGGCGCTGAACAAAACCAACACGATGTTTCCCGGTACTCCGCTTCAAATGCGTTTCGCGGTCGCGCACCCGCGATCCTGAAGCAAAAAGCGGACAGGTTTCCCATATACCATGTCAGGAGTTCTGAAATTAGCGGTTTTAGATGGTGTGTCTGCCAGTTCCACCACTTCCGTACAGATAGGAACCGCAACCGCTAAAACAGCATTTCATTATAGCGTTCCCTAATTTTCAATAGGCTGGGCGTGATTTTGATTCCTTTAGCGCGGTGATGCCACTATGACAACGAGAAGACCCCCTCGCGATCCCGCTTCCCGCACTTCGGCTCGCTGATCCGCCATGAACGCGATTTCCTTTAAGTTCCAAACATGACTGGACAGGGCAGAGCCATCGCCGGGGCGATCCGCAAGTGTTTTGTGGATCTTGACAAGAACGGGCGAATTAGCAGTCTGGGCTTGCTTCATATCTTACGGTTGTTGTAATAAAGGCCTATGCTGAGCACTGAGTCGAGTCCCAATGGCTATGGGCAAGTGGCTGGAGGATACAACGGTAGCAAGAGAGCTTGGGGAACGCGCCTCACCATGAAATGTTTGGATGCATACCGCTTCTACAAAAGAGCCGTTGCTACTTGTTGCTTCCTGCTGTTATGTGTTACTGCCTGCACCCGAAGTTGGAGCGTCACCAACATCGCCACCCCGCTGATTCATACGAAGCCATACCGAGTGTTGCTTGTTGTCGAGCACTGGAGCGATCCTTATGGGGTCGTGGTAGGTAGCGAAGCCGACAAATTCCAACCCGTAGCGGCACTCCTCAAGGCCTGGTCGATTCCCTTTGACATTCTGCGGTTAGATCAGCAGCATCTCGATGCCACATACTTGTTTCGTCGCTCAGGAGGAAGTCGCTATGGCGCCGTCGTCTGGCTCGCCGATCCGGCGTCATACGGGGACCAGGATCTCGCGTCGCTGGAGGAAGCAACGCGCGCCGGGACTGGGTTGATAGTTGTCGATTCTCGGGCTCTTGACTCTACGCTTGGCAGGTTGCTGGGTCTCAAATTCAAGGACTTCTACACGTCCACGGATGTTCTGCAGGTTACAAAGGAGCATTTCATCACACGCGACGTCACAGCCGGCAAGAAGGCTCCACCGGTGGAGAGTCATGACTATTCCACTCGTCTATGGGTTCAGCCGATCAATGCGGAAGTTCTGATCGCGCAGAGCCAACACCCGGTTCTCACCGTGAATCAATTGGGATCGGGCGTTTCTGCAATATGGTTGGGACCTCCAAATCTATCAATGTTGTCTGAGTCCGGCTTTTGGAAGAACCTCCTGTTTCGTTCACTCGTTTGGAGCCTGGGGTATGTGGTCGTCCCCAATATGGATTATGCTCACCGCGTAATTTTTGAACTCGACGACTGGGGAACCGCAGACAAGGGCTTCCTCTCCTACTGGCACTATCTCGAGCCCAAGGAAGAGACAATTCGCCAGTACCTGATTGTGCCGCTGCAACGACATCATGGCATCGCAAGCGCTGAAGTCGATACCGGATACGTGGATCGGCAATCGAAGCGGGTCGTGTCGCCGTGGACTAAGAAATTCACCGATCTGTATGGACTGAATCAGGACTACGCTTCGACCCGCCAAGGCCTCAAGGACGCTGTCGAGGCGGGCGCGCTGGATATCGAGAGTCACGGAAGGACACACATGGAGCCCAACCTGGATTCGCCTCCAGGCCCCTGGTGGACAGCGGATCTGTCGGGAGAAGGTTCGATGGTCGGTTGGTACGCAGAGTTTGCCGACCAACGACGCGGCGACGAAGTCCCGGCGGTCACTCAGATCTATCACATGCAGCGCTCGCTGGAGGAATTGCAGGAGGACTTTGCAGCGCAGGCATTGGAGTTGAAGCCGGGGAACAACTCCTGGTCGACGTCCCAATTCAATAACACTGCCGGACTGGCGGCACGCGTTGGCTTTGGCCTCTTTCATGGCGACAAGGCCACCTACTATCTCGACCGCCAAATCGCGCTTGACATGGCTAACGTGATACCTGACTTCAACACCGGCTACGACATGCTCGTTACTCTTAATCCGGAACGATGGCCGGATCATCCGGATGCACCTGTAATCCTCGGGTTTCACGACAGGGATATTGCTCTGGATCATGGTTTCATGGAGCGGCTCTTCGCTGCGCTGCCCAGCAACTACCAGACCCTGGGAACTAACCAGTACATAGGGATCATCCATACTCAAATCAATTCGTCCCCCGACAGCGAAGGCTTACACCTCACCTTTGCCCAAGACAGCCATTACTGTGCCTACTTCGCCAATCATCCCTCTTCATGGCAGCTGTGGCTTTCCGATCCCTTACGCGAACAACTGGCGGCTTCACACCCGGCAGCTTCGATCGACGACAAGCCTGTCAGCATAAAAGAGGCAGACTTCAAGAGCGAGACTCTCGCTATCGATCTTCCTCCCGGATTGGGGACGCACTCCTGGAAGCTGGAGGCCACCAAGAACAGCAAATGACCCTGACGGCAACTGCCCGCGCCTCCTGAGAAACGCACGTTTCGTCCAGCCGACTGTACGAAAAAACCGTTTCGGCAGGGAAATTGATTGACAGTTCAAACGGAAGCGAGCTAGTTGTTTGTGCATCTAAGGTCGGCTGCGTGTCTGATCCGGCGAGTCGAACGGACAGGTGAGGTTCCCTGCACAGGATCAACGAAGTGGCATCCCTCTCCGTCGGTGTCTGTCCGCTCCATGCCATTCGGACGGCCTCTGGTTCTTAACTACCGTTCCGCCGGCACTGTCTGGAGCGAGTGGCCGTCAAAGGCAGGTTTAGGGAACACCGTGGGATGTCCAACGGCAACCCTAAGGAGGTCGTCGCCATGAAAAATGACTTCTGGAACAGATTGGCGTGTCGGGTGATGTTGTGCTTACTGGCGATGCTCCTGGCTCCCGGGTTCATCGTACCCTCGTTGGCACAGTTTACGACCGCGCGGCTAGCAGGCGCGGTTCTCGATCCTTCCGGAGCGGGGCTGGCGGGCGCCAAAGTGACTGTAAAGGACGAGCTGACGTCGTACACGAAAGACACAACAACAAACAACTCGGGGGGATATCTGTTTCCCAGCCTCCCGGTCGGCACTTACGAGATTACCGTCACCATGACGGGGTTCGCTTCGTATGTACAGTCCGGCATTGTGTTGCAGGTTGACCAGTCTGCGGACCTGCCGATCCACATGAAACTGGGTGCAGTCTCGGAACGGGTTACGGTCACCGCGAATGCTTCAATGGTAACAACGGAATCCCCAACTGTCGCTCAAGTTATCAATCAGAAAGATGTTGCCGAGTTACCCCTAAACACGCGGTATACGCAGCAACTGGTATTTCTTGTTCCCGGAGCGCTCAACGTCACCGCGAACTACTGCGCTTCGGGTTGTGAAGGCGCCACCTTCCCCAGCGAGCAATACGCCAAGGTCAATGGCGCCGGCGCCAATGGCGTCACTTATCACTTGGATGGAGCTGATTTTAATGATGTCTACCTCAACATGAATATGCCTTTTCCGAATCCGGACGCGGTTCAGGAATTCGATGTTCAAACCAACAATATGAGCGCCGTCTATGGCAATGCGCTCGGCGGAGTGGTTAATGTAACGCTAAAATCGGGAACAAATTCAACCCACGGGGATCTGTTCGAATTTCTGCGGAACGATGTGTTTGATGCCAGGAGCTTCTTTTCGACAACCGGCGTAAGCCCCTATAAGCAAAATCAATTTGGGGGCGATGTAGGCGGCCCCATTCTGAAGGACCGGCTGTTTTATTTCGGAAGCTATCAGGGCACCAGGTTTCACCTTACCAACGCGTTGGGATTCGCGTTTGTGCCGGATGCCAGCGAACGCAGGGGGGATTTTTCCGAGTTACTACCCGGAACGCAACTGGTCAATCCGTCCACAGGAGCTCCATATACCAACAATCAAGTTCCCGTCAATCCAGTCGCGGCGTTCATTCTCAAGGGCATTCCGCTTCCCAACCCGACTCCGGCCCAATTAAGCCTGGGTGAGACGAATGCATTGAATTACAGTAGCCTGCCCACGGTTGAAGACACGGACGAATACCTGGGGAAAATCGATTACAATTTCGGAAAGCACCGTCTCAGCGGCCACTATTTCCAGCAGAAATACAGTGTGCCGATTGTTTCCCCGCCGCTCGCCAGTTCAAGCGCAACTGCGGTTAATCCGGACCCGGCCACGAACTATCTGCAAACGTCGGGTGGCGCGCAAACCCTGACGGACCACAACGTTAGCGTGGACTACACCTATACGATCTCGCCGCACTTCATGCTGGGGAGCTACTACAGTTACACCAAGCTTACGGGAACGACGTATGCCTCGAATCCGTTCACCATGGCTGACGCAGGCGTGAACATGGCCGTTCCCGCCAGTAGTGGACGGGGAAATATAGCGTCGCTGAATGTCGGCACCGCTGAGTTTGGTGTCGGAGGCGGCGTTTATGGAGCGTTTGATCGAGGAGTTCAGTCCTTTCGTGAAATCGCCACGCTGGTCAAAGGGAAGCACACGATTCAGTTCGGCGGCGAGGCGGTACGCCTTGCGCAACCCATGGCAAATACATTCCAAGAGGGCGGTACATTCTCGTTCTCCAATCTGTCGGGCAACGGCTTTGCGGATTTCGAAATTGGGTACGTTAACTCGTTCATCCAAGGAGGTGGCCTTTATCTGGATTTCACCGGGATTAACTGGAGCACATTTGTCCAGGATGACTGGAAGGCGACTCCGCGTTTGACGATAAGCGCCGGGCTCAGATGGGACCCGTTTATCCCCCCCAAGGACAGACTGGGAAGAGTCGCATGTTTTGATCCAGGCCATCAGTCCGCGCGGTATCCCAATGCCCCTAATGGATTGCTATACGGGGGAAGCCATCATGATCCCGGATGCCCGGAGGCGGCAATTTTTAACAATCTATCCAACTTTGGCCCAAGGCTTGGGTTTGCCTATCGCCTTACAAAGGATGGGAAGACCAGCATACGTGGGGGTGCAGGTTACTACTACGAGCCGCCCAATTCGCTGATCTATCAGCAAATCGTCGGCGTGCCGCCTTTCGCGCCCGTCTTCAACCTATTTGGCGTAAGCCTTTCCGATCCCTACAACGTGAGTGGAGGAGGAACCGACCCTTTTCCCACAAACTTTGGTCCGCGCAACCCGCCTTCCTCCGCAACTTTCCTTGGTGGTCCTCCCTCGTTTTCACAGATACAGAGTCCGCATCTTCGCATGCCAATGATTCTGGGTTGGAATCTGACAGTCGAACGGGGTTTCGGGGCGGACTGGATGCTGCGCGCTGCCTATGTGGGCAATAAAGGGCGCAGGCTCTTTGGGACTGGAGACCAGGAGAGCGGTCTCCTCCAGTTGAATCCGGCAATTTATAACCCGGCGTTATCGTTTCAAGATAACGAAAACACCATCCAGCAGCGGCGCCCGAATCAAAATTTTGGATCGGTTGCCGAGATCGATCCCGGGGTGAACAGCAATTACAACTCGCTGCAACTAACCCTTGAAAAACGCTTCGGGCACGGCTTTTCCTTCTTATCCAACTTTGCGTGGTCAAGAACGTTGGACGATTTTGCCCCCAACCCGCAGGGCTCCGGGGGCTCTCAGTATACAAACAGCTGCACCTGTGGCCGTCACTTCGATTACGGTCCGTCGGTGGATGACCTGAACAAGGTTTTCAAAATCAACGGGAATTACGAGATCCCGCACCTCCGCGTCCACAGTTTTGGCGATAAGCTATTGAACGGATGGGAGCTCACGGCGATTGTTTCCTGGCAATCCGGGTTCCCCTACACCATCTTCAGCGGAATCGACAATTCTACGAGTGCCATAGGAGAAGACCGGGCTGACTCGGTTGCAGTTTCTGGTCCTCCACCTCCGCGGAGCCTCCAAGAGTGGTTCAACGTCAACGCGTTCACGGAGAATGCGGTCGGAACCTTCGGCGACATAGGGAAAAACTCTATGCGTGGGCCAAGGTTCTCCAATACCGATTTGGCGCTTGTTAAAAAGACATCGGTGGGAGAGCGCGTCACCGTCACGTTCCGTGCCGAGTTTTTCAACGCTCTTAACCATCCCAATTTTGGGACCCCAGGCAACAATGTGGCGGCTGGCCCGCCTCCAGGTGGAGGATTTGGCGTGATCTCTGGCACTGCTGGATACCAAAGTTATAACTCAACGACTTACGGAATGGCCGAACCCAGAATCATGCAGTTCGGATTGAAGGTGAGTTTCTAGCGAGACTGACTGCTGTCACTGAGTGTTGCGGCCGGATAGGATCCTTTTCACGAGATCCAGGATCTTCCTGTTAGGAAAATCAATGTGCGCGCGATCGACCTCATGGAGGGTAAGGGTTGCATCGCGAACGCCGGGGTCTGAGAGGGCGCCCCGCCACGAGCAACGCCTTTTTCCCCGTGATGGAAGAACTCAAGATTCTGCAAACTGTAGGTAATCTGCGGCAGGATCCTTTGGAACAGTTCATAGGCTGCATCTTTATCCCCGGCGCGTGCCCGGTTCCAGACGATCTGAAGCAGGTCTGAGACGGCCAGTCCCGAAATCACGCAAATGCCGGCGTCAACGAGCTCAAGCATGTAAGCGCCGCCCCATGCCTCGATCACGCCGACAGTACCGTTCGTTGCTTGGATACTTGAACGAACCCGCTCAACCATTAATGGTTCTTCCAGCTTCCAATATCGAAAGTGCGGATGTCGGCTTGAAAGAGTTTTCGCGAACTCCAGGCTCACGGTTGCGCCTCCAGGATTGAAGTCCTGGATGATTAGCGGAACCGTGAGTACCCGCAGGATTCAATCAAAATAGCGGAGCAGATCACGTTCCGGCAAACTGAAAACCCGCGGAACGGCGACCGCAATTGCCGCGGCGCCGGCGTGCTCAAACTCGCCCGCGGTTTCCGCGACGTAATCGGTGGAAACATGATTTACCTGCGCCACGATGGGAAGGCGGCTGTGCACAATCCCGATCGCGTACAATACAAGCTCTCGCCGTTCGCCATCTCGAAGTTTGTAGAACTCACTGGCGTATGCCGGAAGGCAGACTCCACAGACACGAGCAGATACGGCAAATTCCAGCAGGCGGTCGAGGGCCGCCCGATCCACACTCCCGTCGGGAAGAAATGGAGTCGGAACGATCGGAAGAATGCCGTCAATCTCGAATCCGGTCATGACGATCCATCTGCGCGTTTGAAAAGTGGGCTATGACTGCCGACACGTTTGTCGTTGCTTCCCTAACTGCTCAATCTCTAACTCGACAACATCACCATGGTTGAGATAGCGAGGCGGTTTCATGCCAAGGCCCCCTCCTGGCGGCGTGCCGGTCGAGATCAGGTCTCCTTGCTCAAGTGTCATGAATTGCGAAATATAGTGAACCAGATGCGCGGGAGGAAAAATCATGGTGTCCGTGCTGCCGTTCTGCATCCGTTGGTTGTTTACCCTGAGCGTCATTCGCAACTTGGGAGCATCGGTCAGTTCAGCGCTCGTCGTCGGCCACGGACCGAGCGGTTTGAATATGTCACAGCTCTTACCCTTGCTCCACTGTCCGCCGCGCTCCCGCTGGAATTCGCGTTCGGAAACATGGTGCGAAATGCAGTACGCGGCGATGCAGGCAGCTGCGTCGTGGACTGAATTGAGGTAGTGTGCCTCGCGCGCGATGATCAGGCGAAGTTCAACCTCTCAATCGGTTTTCATAGCAAGCAGCAAGTCTTCGAATCTTCCCAGCGCGCGCGGGCGGATTAATGTTGCGCGGGATAAAAATGTCGTCAAACGGTCCGACCACTAGTGTTGGCCGCCTTGAGAAACAGCACTGGCTGGGTCGGCACAGGCATCCCGGCTTCCGGCGCATGATCCGAGTAATTGAGTCCGACACAAACGATTTTGCCGGGTCGGTCAACCGGAGCACCCCGGCGGTCACTCTGCTTGACCTCGGGAAGCAATTTTGCTTCATCCGCTTTTCAGGAACGCCGAGAGACTCTCCAACCCGGATTCTGCGAAGAATGCCCGGTTCCAATCTTGGAAGTACGCGGACAAATCCCTGCGTTTTCCATCCAGCATCACTCCAGGCTTTTCTTTGCCTTGAGGTCCGAAACGGATCAGACGCATCCTATGCTCCGCGCGACGACAGAACTGCTTCCGAAAAAATCTCGATTCCGCTGCGGAACACGTGGCAGATGCCGCGCGGCGGAAGCGTCGGTGTCTCGTAGGAAGCCGGGCTGTTCACGATTGCGGGATCGAAAACAACCAGATCAGCAAAATAACCGCGATCAAGGCGTCCGCGCTGTGGAATCGAGAAACGACGCGCCGGTTTCTCCGTGATCTTGTGAACAGCAGCGGCCAGGGAGAGCCATCCACGCTCACGACTCATTTCGCCCAGCAGCAGGGGAAATGTTCCGTAAAGGCGGGGATGGGGGCGGCCTTTCACGTAAAAACCGTCGCTGATGACACAAGACAACGGGTGCGAAAGGGTCTCGCGGAGATTCGCCTGGCTTTGATTCATTTCGAGCATGTTGACCCGGCCCTGTTCTTCCTGGATCAAGTCGAGGACGACCTCGACAGGCTCACGCCCGCGGGCCGTGGCAATCGTCGCAATGGACTGGCCGATCAAGCCGCGGTTGGCCGGCGTTCCGAGTGCGGCAATCAAAATATTGTTCCAGCCCTGCTCAAGGTTCGCATCGGTCTCGGTTGCGATTCGCTGTCTTTCTGCGCCATCGGCAAGCCGGGCAAGAAGGCCTTCAATTCCGCCTGCGAGCGACCACTGGGGAAGCAGTTGTGTCAAGACGGTGCTGCCCGCGATGTAGGGATAGCAATCAAAGCCCACGTCAAGTCCCTCTGCAACTGCGTTCTCAACTTTTTCCAGGGCTACGGCTTGTTTGCTCCAATTTCGAGTCCCAACCGCCTGGAAATGAGAGAGCTGGAGGCGGCAACCTGTTCGGCGAACGAGCTGCAGTTGCTCCTCCACCGCCTCTACCAGGAAATCGCCGTAACTGCGCATGTGGGTGGCGTAAGTCTTCCCATGGCGCGCGACGACGCGACACAAGCGCTCCAGCTCGGCGAAGGGAGCGCTCGCGCCTGGGGAGTACATGAGTCCCGTGGAAAAACCGCACGCTCCTGCTTCGAGTGACTCGGAAAGTTTCTGCTCCATCCAATCCAGATCGCGTTCTTCGAGCTGCCCGAGTCGATGTCCGACGCGAGCGATGCGAAGGCTTCCGTGTCCGACCAGAGAAAACACCGACGTCGTCCTCGAATGGGCGGCCTGTTCGAGGTAAGTTCTGGCGCTCGTCCAGCCCCAGTCCGTGCCGCCACAGAAAAGACCGTTGGCGAAGTCATGGAGCAAGCGGCGGTCGGAGGGCACCGGGTAGGGCGAAAAGCCACAGTTGCCAACTACTTCAGAGGTAACTCCCTGCGCAACTTTCTCAGGGCAATCTTCCAGCACCTGAAGATCCGAATGGCTGTGCGAATCGATGAAACCCGGGGCGATCACCAGCCCGTGACAGTCGATTGCCCGCGCGTCGACCGGCGCCTCGAAAGCACCGACCCGCTCGATGGTCGGGCCGGAGATCAGTACATCACCCAGACTGGGCGGCGAACCCGTGCCGTCGATGACCGTTCCGCCTTTGAGGACAGTCGTGCTCACGTGCTGATTTCCGAATTGAACCACAGAGGAAAGGTTCCCCAGCCCTGGATGCATGACATGCTCGTCTTTGTACGTTGCTAAGTCAAGACAATCAAACTCTGTCGTTCCGTCTTCTCCGAACAAAGTGTCCATCTAACTGGACGGCGCTAGGAAGAACCGAAGAAATCTCGTAACATCGGCCAGTCAGGTGTAGCAGTTAACCACGTTCTTGAGGCAGGACGAAAATGCCTATAGATGATGCCGGGCGGCGCACCTTCCTCCGACGCCTTGCGGCAAGCTCGGTTGCTCTCTCCGGGAGTGGTGCAGCCGAGTCTTGGCTCTCCGCTCGCGCAACCGAAGCACCTGTTCCGACTAAAGCAATATCGGGATACGCGATAAATGTACGCGATTTTGGCGCAGTCGGCGATGGCCGCACGCTCTGCACGGCCGGCATGCAAGCCGCGATTGACGCCTGTGCCGCCGCCGGTGGCGGCAAGGTTTTCGTTCCACCCGGAAAATATCTCACCGGCCCCATTTTTCTGAAAAGCAATCTGGAGTTCGAGGTTTTGGCGGGCGCCACCCTGCTCGGGAGCACCAATTTCGCTGACTATCCCACGATTGCAGGGCGGTGGGAGGGTCTGGATCGCACGGTTTATGCTTCTCTGATCACCGGCATCGATCTGGAGAATGTTGCCATCACGGGCCAGGGGACTCTCGACGGTCAGGGACCTGTGTGGCTGGACGCATGGGGCAGAACCGAGGAGTTGCGCAAGAAACTAGGACTAGTCGGAAGAGAGCCCGAGAATCCTACTGGCTCTCCGCTGCCGTGGCCGCGCCCGCGAGTGATCAATCTCTATCGCAGCCGCAGGGTGCTGATTCGAGGCCTCACCATTCATAGTTCACCGTCGTGGACAGTTCACCCGGTTTCGTGTGAGGACGTGTACGTCGACGGCCTGACCATTCTTAATCCGCCACACTCGTGGAATACGGACGGTATTGACCCGGAGTCCTGCAGAAACGTCCGCATCTCCGGTTGCTATATCAGCACCGGGGATGACTGCGTCATGATCAAGTCGGGCTATAAGCAGATTCCCGGAAAACCGTTTCAGCCCTCGGAGAATATCGCGGTGACGAACTGCACGTTCAACGCCGGGGGATGCGGAGTAGGCATCGGCAGTGAAACCGCCGGGGGAGTGCGCAACGTTTCCATCAGCAACTGCGCATGCGACGGAACCACGTGCGGGTTATATTTCAGGAGCGCGCGCGGCCGGGGCAGTGTCGTGGAGAACGTGTCGGCCATGAATATAGTGATGCGAAACCTGGAGGAGACAGGAATTGTCATCAGCATGTTTTACGAGGACGAAGATCGAAACACTTTGCACCCAGTAGACATAAGCACTCCGGTCTTTCGCAATTTCCAGTGCAGCGACATTCTTCTGGACGGGGCGAAGGCGTCGATTGTCGTCGAGGGTCTGCCTGAAAGCCCGATTCAACACGTGTCACTGGACAATGTGTTCGTGAATGCCGCGGAGAGAGGTCTTTCCTGCTACCAGGTGCGCGGATTCAGTTTCAGCAACGCGATAGTGAACAGCAAGGGCGGACCCTCGGTGGAATGCAAGAAGGTTCGCGATCTCGAACTGGTTCGTGTCTGCAACCCGAAGTCACAACAGAATGAACCAGTCATTTCGCTGGAAGACGTGCAAGGAGCAATGGTTCAGTCCTGCTCCGCTAATGAGAGCAGTTCCGCGCTGGTTCAGGTCGCCGGAGATGGCAATCGAGACATTACTCTCGCCTTGAATCGCGTTTCGAAACCAATTCAAGAAGTAGTGTTTACTAATGGCGCGACAGAAAGCGCGGTCGTGAGGCGCGTTTAGTTCTGCTGCGCCGGATCAGGAGAGGGGGTGAGCGTGTCACAAAGGATGCCGTTCCTTGCGGGCTGGGTAGTGCCCGTTGCCATGCTTGTCGGTGCCAGCTCCCAGACTACGCCTCATTCCGTGGAGAGCGTGCTAGCAGAGCGGATCCAGCCCGCTGCCGTTACTGAGTTCCAGCTGCAGAGTTATTTCGCCAAACGTACTCCGAAGCTGCTCCTTCCTTCCAACGCGGACAAATGGTTCGCGGAGGAAACAAAGATTAGACACCACATTCTGGAAGATCTGGCCTTTCATGGTTGGCCTCGGGAATGGGTCGAAGCTGCGCCCCGCTTTCAGGAAACGGGTGTCATTGAGAGTGGTAAAGGATACCGGCTGCGCAAGTTCCGGTATGAGATTGTTCCTGGTTTTGAATCGGCAGCAATTTTGTATGAACCGCAAACGGTTAACGGGAAGGCGCCCGCTATTCTCAATGTGATCGGCCACGAAGTCGCGGGGAATGCGGCGGAATACGAGCAAAAGCGCTGCATCAATTTTGCCAAGCGCGGAATTTTCGCTCTGAGTCTCTCCTGGGCGGGATTTGGTGAACTGGCGCAGCCGGAAAATGGCCACGATTATGCCGCGTACCTCGATCTCGCGGGAGCCAATGCGCTGGGCTTCTTTTATCTTTCGATACGGCGTGGGCTCGACTATCTGGCAAGTCTGCCGCAGGTGGATGCCCATCGACTTGGGGTTACCGGCTTGTCGGGCGGCGGCTGGCAGACAACGATGCTGAGTGCTCTCGACGAACGTGTCGCGGCGGCTGTGGAAGTGGCGGGTATTGGGGCGTTGGAGTCTAACCTCATCCGCCCTCTCGACCTCGACGAAATTGAGGAAACAGCAACGGATCTCACACAAAATGAAGACTACCCTTTCTTCGTGGCCATGCGCGCACCCCGTCCGATGTTGCTTATTCACAACGCCGAGGATGACTGCTGCTTTCGCGCTGCATTGGTGAAGCCCTACATCTATGATCAAGTTCGGCCGTTCTTCCGTTTGTTTGGCAAGGAGGACGATCTCGCGTGGCACGAAAACCGCGATCCCGGCACCCACAATTATCAACTCGACAACCGCGAGCAGGCTTACAAGTTTTTCACTCAACACTTCGGTTTGGCTGTTACTTCAGATGAAATCCCAAGCGATGACGAGATCAGGTCACCCGATCAGCTCGCCGCGGGGTTGCCGCAGCAGAACTTGACGATCGCCGGTCTTGCGAGAAAGCTGGCAGGCCAAATTGCCCGTCCGGCAATTCCAACCGCCAGTGCACAGGCGTCGTGGATCAACTCTCAGCGACAACACCTGAAGGACGTGGTTCGCTATGCTCCCGTTTCAGTTGAGCGCGCTTGGAGGACGAACAACAGCAAGCATCAGGGATTGGAAACGCTCTCTTATCGGTTCAACTTCTCGAATGGGCTCAGCGCCACCGGAATCTGGCTGAAGGCCATTTCGGCGCCATCAGACGCCCCGGTCACTATTGTGCTTGCGGATGAAGGGTACAAAGCGGCAGGGGACATGGTTTCTGAGCGCGTGAATCGCGGGGAACACGTGCTTGCGCTCGATTTGCTTTTCAATGGAGCTACGGCACCAGAACATCCCGCGGACTGGGAGATGCTAGCTACCACGACCGGAGATCGTCCGCTCGGTCTGCAAGCAGCGCAGCTGATTGCGATAGCTGCATGGCTTCGAACGAACGCGGGGCTCGGCATTAGTGTTGTCACCGAGGGGATTCGTAATCAGGTGATCGCTGTGACCTCTGCCGCCCTGGAACCCACTGCGTTCACGCGGATTGAAAGTCGACAGTGGATGGGAAGCTTAGACTACCTGCTCAAGAACTCGGTACCTTTCCGCTCCGCGCCGGAGCTTTTCTGCCTCGATCTATTCAAGGACTTCGATCTTGACCGCCTTTCGTTAGTGGCTGCTCCAACCGAAGTGAAGCGAATCGGCAGTGCAGCCGTTCCCGGAAAGGGCGACACTAAGAAGTACGAGTAGAAGTGTTGAATCCAGAAGCTTGGGGGTGGAGCACGGGTATCTCGACATCCGTGGGTCCGCTCATCGCTTTCACGTAGGAGAGATTTTGACCGTGATTCCGAACCACGTGTGCACCTGCGTAAACATGCACGACGAAGTGTTCGTGCTCCGCAATGAAGAGTTGGTCGGTACCTGGCGCGTGGCAGCGCGAGGGAAGATTCGCTGACCAGTGAGCACGGCACACCCTGACCAGCCCGCTTATCCCGGGGGCAGAATCCATCTTGGGCTGAAGGTATCGCAGCTATGCGACGCCAGACTGTTTCTCGACATAGCCTAGACGCGCCGAAATTCCCAGTGCCGCTCGCTTTACCTGCCGTGCCAGGGCTGGAACACGATCGATTCCAATCTGGCTTGTCGTCCCTGCCACGCTGATTGCTGCCACCGCCTTCTTGTTCTCGTTGAACACGGGGGTGCCAATACAACACACGCCTGGCTCATCCTCTTCATTGTCGAGAGCGTACCCTGCCTTTCTCACCAGCATGAGCTCTCGCCGCAAAGCACTCGTGGAAATGATGGTGCGGCTGTTGTGGCGTGCGAACGCCTTGGTCTTGAGGAGATACTCGAGCTCGTCACTGGGAAGAAATGCCATGAGCACTTTGCCGACTCCGGTGCAATTGACATCCAGTCTGCGCCCGATCCAGGAAGCCAGTCTCACCAAGCCCGGCGCCTCAACCTTCTCGATGATTACTGCTTCATCGCGTTCCAGCACCGCCATGTGTACGGTCAGTCCGCTTTCTTGCATCAGATCGCGCAGGAAAGGTTGGGCTTCTTCGCGCAGATCGAGGTTCTCAAGCGCGCTTCTGCTCAAGCTAACCAGTTGCAAGCCAAAGTGGTATTTTCCCGTTTGCGTGTTCTTCTGAAGGAATCCCCGCCGCTCCAAAGTGGCCAGGATCAGGTGAGCCGAGCTCTTCGGGATTTTGAGCCTTCGACCAATTTCAGAAATCGAGAAGCCCCGTTTCGAGTAGCCGAGATATTGAAGCACTGAGAGTGCCCGGTCGACCGACGGAACGGAGTATTCCCTAGGTTGAGACATGGCATACCTCGATTGTGAAAAGGTAAATGCGTCCAACCAGCTGGACAGACTGAGAACGTTAGCAGAAATGTGATTGACGATCAATCGCGTGCAAGCCGGATCACGAAAGGACCCCAGAGTCCATCGTCCAGCCGATTGTACGAAAATGCCCCTGTCGCGGCGAAAACGGTTGACAGTTGCGGCTTCGGAGCACTACTCCTTTAGTCCATTATCGGTTCTGTGTTTGAAACTCTCAACTCGAAGAAACAGGCGCTGATCCTCGCCTGAACGAACAGAGGTCGGCATGACCCACCGGCGGCTGTCTTTTCTCTCTCTGCACATTGGTTTAGTCCTGGCTTGCACCACGGTTCTGTCCGCACGATTGAATCGCGGCACGATCGAGGGCACGGTGACCGATCCGCAGGGGGCGACACTGTCCGGGGTGGACGTCAGCCTTACCAGCGTCGATACCAACGTGGTGACCACCACTACGACGAACAGTGCCGGCTACTATCGCGCAGAGGCTTTGGTGCCGGGCACCTACCGTGCCAACTTCGCAGCTAAGGGATTCGCGATGCTGGACATGACAGCGATCAGTGCGCCTGCTGCTGCCCAGGTGATCCGTGTCGACGCCAGGTTGAAGGTCGGGTCGTTCAACGAGAAAGTAACCGTGAAAGCCGAGTTGCCAATGCTCCAAACGGATGCCAGCAACTTCAGCAGCACCTTGCAACCCGACATCATCCAGAGTCTTCCTTTAGCCGGCCGCGACTTGCAGCAGTTGTCGAATTCCGGTGGGAAGTGTTCAATGCTCTCAACCATCAGAATCTGGGTCGTCCCAACACGACATTCTGCCTGCCTCCCAACCCGGTTGGCTCGACTGACTTGGTTCATCAAGCCGGATGCACCTTCGGCAAGATTACGGGCATCCAGACCGATCCGCGGAATATGACGTTCGCGCTCAAGTTCTTGTGGGCCATCGAGCATCCATTGCTCGCAGGAACTCGATTCAATTTAATGATTTAAAGGGGTGATCGGCAGTCAGAGCATAAGTTATGGAGGATACAGTGAAACATTTGCGAAAGATTCTGACGACGTTCGCCGTAACCATGTTGTCGTTGCCCGGCGCTATGCCCGTGGCGACTCAAGCACAAACGCAAATGAGTAAAGTAAAGCACGTCTTTGTCATACTTATGGAGAATCACAACTGGACAGGTGACAACAGCGCCGCTTCGTCTGGAGATCCAGATATCAAAGGCAGTTCGCTGGCCCCGTATATCAATAGCTTGATACCGTTGCGGGCACACGCGGAGCAATACTTCAACCCTCCGGGAAACCATCCCAGCCTGCCGAATTACCTGTGGCTCGAGGCAGGGACAAATTTCGGCATCCTTAATGACAATCTTCCCCTGCGGAAAAATGGTAGGAAGGTACTCAACGGTCAAACCACGACCGCTCATCTGGTCACCGAACTGGTCAATGCCGGCATAACCTGGAAGGCATACGCCGAACCCGACTATCCCCATCCCGATTTCACCGACTGCCCGTTAACCTTCAGCGAAGTCGACGTGGATCATGTAGCCTTTGTCTACTTCTCGGATACCACGAACGGTTTCAGTTCGTCGTCGGCCAACTGTATCGCGCACGTCAGGCCCTATTCCCATCTGGCGACAGATCTGGGTTCAGGAACGGCCTGCACGTCTGCGCTCATCACCGCGGGGACCCCGTGCTACGCACAATATAACTTCATTACCCCGAACCTGTGTCATGACGGACACGAAGGTGTTTCCCCTTGTAATCCGAGTGATCCTACCGATAACACGCTACGCGGCGATAGCTGGCTGAAGAACGTCGGTGTACCCACCATTACCAACTCCAGCATCTACACAACCGATGGCGCCTTGTTCATCGTCTGGGATGAAGGTGAAGATACCGGATTCCCGGATGGCCCGATTGGTATGTTCGTGCTCTCGCCGTTCGCCAAGACAAATTATCAAAATACCATTCACTACGACCACAGCTCGATGCTGAAAACGTTCCAGGAAATCCTCGGCGTTACGCCGCTGCTGGGAGCGGCCGCTAACTCGTCCACAAACGATCTGAGCGATTTCTTTCTGCCCTAGCACGCAGAAACGCATTCCTTCGGAGGCACGCGATGAGTCTGAACGTTCACGAGTTCGATCCCCCAAGCAAACGATGGCGTGCATCGTCCAGTGAATGAAGCGAAGATCTCTAGACCGGTAGTTACTACAAAACTAGGAGGAGACTGTGAAACACATGGAGAAGTTTTTGACGTTAAGCGCGGCTACCTTGTTGCTACTGGTGTCGCTGCCGGTAGCTGTCAGCGCGCAAATGAGCAGGGTCAGAACGGTCTGGATCATACTCATGGAAAATCACAATTGGACCGGCAATAACGCCGGCGCTGCCTTTGGCGATCCTGATATCAAAGGAAGCCCGTTGGCCCCGTATGTCAATGGGACATTGCTGCACAGATCGGCACACGCCGAGCGATATTTCAATCCTCCGGGGAACCATCCCAGCCAACCGAACTATTTGTGGCTGGAGGCAGGGACCAACTTCGGAGTTCTCGCTGACACTCAACCCGGTCAGTCGCCGTTTAATGTTGATGCGAAGCATTTAGTGAGGCTTCTTCGAGGACAATGGCATTTCCTGGATGGCCTACGCGGAGCCGGACTTTGGCAGTCCCGTCTTCGATATCTGCCCCGTCGATTTCACCTTTCTCGATGTCGAACATCTCGCGTTCGTATATTTCAACGACGTGGCCGGCAACCGCCGGATCCAAACTCGGCCGACTGTATTGCGCACGTCCGGCCTTACTATCAGCTGGCGACTGATCTGGCCGACCACACCGTCGGCGCGCTACAACTTCATCACCCCCAACGTTTGTCATGACGGCCACGAAGGCGTCTCTCCTTGTGCCAGACGGAACCTCGGATAACACGCTGCGGGGAGATACCTGGCTGAAGCAAAACGTGCCCCTTATTACCCAGACGCGTGAGTACAAAGAAGGCGGCGCTTTGTTCATCATCTGGGACGAAGGCGAAGACACCGATCCGTTCAGCGATGGCCCCGATTGGCTTCTTCTTGCTTTCGCCGTTCGCAAAAGGGTGCGGTCAGACGGCTTATACCAATTTCATTCACTACGACCATAGCTCCACGTTGAAAACTCTCCAGGAGATCTTCCGGGTCGGTCCACTGCTGGGAGCCGCTGGGAACCCAGCAACCAGAGATTTAAGCGATTTTTTCAGAGGAGGAGACGACCAGGGATGTGCAGGAAGAGAACGGTAGCTCGTGCCGAAGTGATGGCTCGTGTGTTCCATAGCGATACTCCGGACATTTTCTCGAAGTCCGGGTGAAGCAATGAAGAACGCAGCATTCTTAACGATCGTTTGGACTGTCGCAGTCTGCTGCAGCGCTTTGGGCGGGACGCCCATCGTGTGGTTTGTTCCAAGCTCATTGCAGCGCGTGGGACCGGCGGATGTACCGGGTGACAGAACTAAGGTGCTGATCCGCGCTGCGCGGGGGGAGTACGAATCGTTTCAGGTCGCGATTCAAGCACCTAGCGGTGGGCTCACCAACGTCAACTTTCTAGTTTCCAGCTTGGTGGGCCTCCACGGTGCGAAGCTTTCTCGAGCAAACCTGATTCTCTATCGGGAATGGTACGTAACGGTGAAGCACCACAGCCCAACCTACAACGGCCCGCCGAATCTTCCAATCACCGACGTTTCCACATTTCTTGATGCGCTCATCCCTTTTTTTGACCCCACCACTGAAAAACCACCGGTGGACGCCCAATTCAGAGCAGTTCCTTTTGACCTCGCGGCCGGGCGCAATGCCGTATTCTGGCTGGACAACTTCGTGCCCAGGGGCGCGGCATTTGGGCGCTACCGGGGCATTTATACGCTAACGAGCGATCAAGGGACCTTCGAGGGGCGGATTTGTTTGAAGGTCTGGGGATTCACTTTGCCGCTGGAGCCATCCCTCAAATCCAGTTTCACTGGCGGCGGCACTCCACGGCCCGGCATCAATGAGGAGCTTCTGAAAAACCGGATAATGCCGGACTCTGTGAATCCGACTAACGAACGGACGTCCATCGATCGACATGGGCTGAACGCTACCGATCTCGGCTTCTTTAGCGGTGTTTCCTATGGCCAGTGCGACGTTTCGACTCCACCTTCAATCACGATGATAGAAACCGCCAAGGCTCTCCACCAGCACGGCTTATACCTGTATGACGAATCCGGAGACCCCGAGAGTAGCTGCACCAGTCCGGCATTTTACCGTGCGATGATCGCCTGGGCGCAGAACTTGCATCGGGCGGTTATCCATAACCTGGTAACCCAGGAACCCGTGCCACAACTTTACGATGACGGCTTGGGAACCGGCCGATCTGCTGTCGATGTTTGGACAAAGCTTCCGCTGGCGTACGATGACGCGCAGTCGTTTTCCCCACCGCGCGTGGCTTATGTCCTGCAAAAGGGCGACAAAGCCTGGTCCTATAACGCCTTGGTGCAGGATTCATACTCTCCGAAGTGGGAAATAGATTTCCTGCCCATCAACTATCGCATCCAGGCGGGCTTCATCAGTCAGAGCCTGGGGTTGACGGGGCTACTGTACTGGAGCGTCGACGACTGGTCCTCTGAGCCCCGGAAAAACCCTCAAGGCGGGCAGAACCCGGATTATCCCGGAGAAGGCGTGCTGGTCTACCCGAGCGAGCCGTTTGGCCTCAAAGGTGTCGTCCCCGTCCATGCGGCTCAATACCTGCGGGACGGAGTCGAGGACTACGAATATGTGATCATGGGCACCCTGGGCAGCGCGTTCTACAACTCCTATGGCAAGGAAAGTGCTGGAACGCTACTCGCCAACAGAAATGTTGTTTCTTACATATTTGGCAATGTTTGTGATCATGACGCCGTTGACCTTGGCGCAGGAGCCAAAAGTGTTTGTGGCCATCCCTCACTTCACACTCCAGACATGGATCGGATTAGCCCTGCTGACCTTCTTCCACAATTATCTGTCGATGGTTCTTTTTCTGAAGGCTCTCAAGCAGCTCGATGCGATTCAGGCAGCGCTGTCCAATTACCTGATCACGTTCTTTGGGGGTCCCATCGCGGCGATTTGGTTAAAGAAGAGACTGACTTTTGCTGGCAACTTTGGGCGGAGTCTTGATTCTAGGCAGCACACTGGTGATCACCGTTTCGGAAAACAGAACTCAGAAGGATACGCCACTGTACCAGAGCCACAGTAACAGTGGCGCATGATCTGACTTCGGAAAAGGCGAAATGACGCAGAAGACCAAGCATAGCGGAAGAGTCGGCGCAGGGCGGCGCAACCAGAGCAGGCCACGAGCCCTTATTTGCGGCAATGCCGGCATTGTCGGAATGGGGCTTATGGGGAGCAGCATCGCGGCCTGCCTTCTCGCCGCGGGCCACACAGTGGCGGCGGTGGAGGTAGACCCGGTAAAAAGGAGAAAAGCTCCCCGTCAAGTCTTGTCACTGCTTGAAGGCTTGCGAAGAGAACGCTTGTTAAAGACAGGTCCGCGAAAGATTCTGCAAAAGCTGACCGTTTCCGACAACTACTCTGACCTGCAGCACAGCGAAATCGTCGTCGAATGCGTCACCGAGGATCTCAATGTCAAACGGGATGTGATCCGAAAGATCGAGCAGGTGGTATCTCCCGACACCATCATCGGAAGTAACACTTCTGCGATTCCGCCCACCGAGCTTCAGCAAGGCGCGCTCCATCCTAAGCGAATCCTGGGCACGCATTGGGCGGAACCCGCCCACATCACACGCTTCATGGAAATCATATGCGGCAAGGATACGCTGCCAGTCTACGCGGAACGCGCTTTGGCGTTGACGCGGCAGCTTGGCAAAGAGCCTTCTCTCCTGCACAAGGATGTGCGCGGCTTCATTACCAATCGAGTGATGTATGCGATGTTGCGGGAGGCATTCCATCTGGTGGAATCCGGCGTGGCTTCGATCGCCGACGTCGACCGCTCGCTGCGGAACGATCTGGGATATTGGATTACTTTCGCCGGGCCATTCCGCTTTATGGATCTCACCGGAATTCCCGCCTATCGCGCGGTCATGCGCGACCTTCTGCCGGATCTTGACTGCAGCCAGCAGGTTCCAGCCCTGATGGAGAGGCTGGTCGAGTCCGGAGCGCAGGGTGTTGCAAACGCGAAGGGCTTTTATAATTACACTCCGTTGCAAGCGAAGCGATGGGAAAGGCGTTTCCTGAAATTCAGTTATGACATCCGAGCCCTGGCGCGGAAGTATCCCGAAGAGGATGCGTCATTCGCAAGTGGGACGCTTGCAAGAGTCGACAAGCAGCGCAAAGACTGAAAGCGGCAACCGCTCCACACTGCATTATCTCCAGACCTATGACCGTACACGTAGGACTGATCGGCGCAGGGAATATCAGCGAAACGCACGCGCGGGCCACGAGCGCGATTCCTGGTGTTGAAATCGTCGCGGTATACGGCACTAACGCCGAGAAAGTGAATCGCCTTTCGCGTCATCACGGTGGACGGCCATATCAGGATTTCGAAGCATTCTTGAGTCACACGCCAATGGACATGGTTGCTATCGGAAGTCCCACTGGTCTCCACGCAACCCAGGGAATTGCTGCCGCGCGTCGCGGCCTGCACGTGCTGACAGAAAAGCCGATCGACATTTCAACCCGGCGCGCTGACGAATTGATCGAGGTGGCGCAGCAATCAAACGTGAAACTCGGAGTACTATTTCAGGATCGACTCAAGCCAGATATCCAGCGCCTGAAACAATTGATCGACAGCGACGTAGTTGGCAAGCCTTTGCTCGTTGATGCTCGTGTGAAGTGGTACCGCCCGCCCGAATACTACCGCGGCTCGAAGTGGCGCGGTACTTCTGCGTTGGACGGCGGAGGAGCGCTGATCAATCAGGCGGTGCACACGGTTGACCTTCTCCTCTGGTTGCTCGGCGATGTATCTCGCGTGCAGGCTCGCATCGCTACTGCGATGCATAACATCGAAAGCGAGGATACCGTGATCGCGTTGCTGGAATTTGCCAGTGGGGCGCTAGGCACTTTTCTCGCGACAACCATGGCATTCCCCGGCTATCCACGACGCGTGGAAATAACAGGAACAGAAGGGACCTTGATCCTGGAGAACGATCGAGTGGTTGCCGCAGACTTAAAAACCAGGGTCACCGGCGTGAGTGTAAGCGCTCCCTCAGAGGGTAACGAGAACGTTGCATCCCCTGTCGTGAGTGATTTCACCGCACATCAAGCGGTATTCGAAGATTTTATTCAAGCAATCCGGGAAAATCGCACGCCCATGTGCGATGGCCGCGATGGCCGCAGAAGCCTTGCGCTCGTAGAAGAGATCTACCAGGCGGCGAAGCGGTAGAACAAAGAGATATGATCGACAAATCAAAATTACGTCTTATACGGTACCCCATTTTGCTGGGAAGTTGATATACGACCGGTTCAATTCGCGAATCGATGCGCACCCGAGCAGCTTCAGGGTGCGCTCCAGATCGGTGTGCAGGATTTCCAATGCCCGCGCCACACCGGCTTCTCCAGCGGCGGCCAGTCCATAGGCGTATGCCCGCCCGCAGAGAACCGCGTTGGCGCCCAGGCAGATTGCCTTCACAACATCACTTCCGCGTCGAATACCGCTGTCCATAAGAATCTCAGCACGCCCGTTCACCGCCGCAACGATTTCAGGCAACACGCGAAGCGAGGCAGGCACACCGTCGAGTTGGCGGCCACCGTGATTGGAGACCACCAGTGCCGCAGCCCCGTAATCGAGAGCACGCCGGGCATCTTCCGCGGACAGGACTCCTTTGATGACGATCGGGCCTTTCCAGAGATCGCGAATCCAACTCATGTCCTTCCAGAAAAAAGCGCCTCGCGCCATCGAGGAATGCGCCTGACCGACTCGCAAAGGGCCTTTGCCCGGAACCACAATGTTCGGCATGTTCGGCAGTCCACCATGCAGCAGAAAGCGGATAAACCAACGGGGTCGCGCGAAGAATTGAAGCGTAAAAGGAAGCTGCGACCAGAGGTTGCCGCGCAACAGCTCATTCATCCCATCTCGAACTTCGCGCTCCCGAAGACCGATAACGGTGCTATCGATTGTAATCACTAATACGTTGTAGCCGACCGCTTGAGCCCGGCGCATCGCTTCCTCGGCAGGACCGCGGCCGCCGGTTAAGTAAAGTTGGAACCACACGGGTCCGGAAGACGCCGCTCGCACATCTTCGAGTCGATGCCCCGAGACCGTTGACAGGATGTACACGGTGCCGGCGTCTCCGGCTGCTCCGGCTGCTGCAACTTCGCCGCCCGGATGCATAATTCGGCAATATCCAACAGGCGCAAGTAGTACGGGCAGGGATAAGTCGAGACCCAGAAGGCGGGTATGCAAGTCAACTTGCTGGACCGCAATAGCCTGACGGGGCCGAAACGTGACAGCGTCGAATACGGCACGATTTTCGCGAAGCGTGAATTCGCCGTCGGCTCCGCCTTCGATATAGTCGAAAACAATCTTTGGAACACGGCGGCGGGCCAGCAGCCGGAGATCGTCAATGTTCACCACTCGAGGAGAGGCAACCGCACGCGCACTCCGGCTCATGCTGCAAAATCTCCTCCACCAAGTTCTCTCATCGTGACATCCGTGTTGTCGGTCAATGTGCTCTCTCGTCAGCCGCAGATCAAAATGCCCGCATTCGGACCGCTTGGTTCCGAACGAGCTGCGATTAGAGACAATATATCCCCGGTCGCATTTGTTGGTACAGTGACCATGGCCGCGAACGAGAGGCAAGAACATTTTCCAGTGTCAAGCCGGAAACACTAAAACAGCGCTTTAAGAACACTAACAAGAACCGGCGCATCGAAACGCTGCCGTCTCTTTCCGCTGCTCTCTGAGAGGGGTTCTGTGGATATTCATCAGCTCACAAGCTGTTCAATACTTCGCGAAACTGTGCCGGAGACCCCGACTAATTTAGGAGGATTTCAGCATCCGCGACTGCTTGCCCGAACGCCTCTGCTGAGTCTCCCCCGAAAACCGTTGTTTCTGGCCGCACCTTCTCCAGCATCGCCGTCTGCGATACATCAGGCTCACCCAGCACAAGGATTGTGTTATTTTTCATGGCACAAAACGCGGTAAAGGGTAATCGTGTCTGAGTCGAGATTAATAAGAGGGGAATTCTATGTCACGCAAGACTTCTAAGTCATTAAGGAGCTACCGCTGGTTCGGTCCGGACGATCTGCGCTCGTTCGGCCACCGCTCTCGGGCTGCCTCCATGGGATGCACGCAACTGGATTACGCCGGCAAGCCCGTCATCGCCATCATCAATACCTGGAGCGAGGCCAATCCCTGCCACATCCATCTTCGCGAGCGCGCCGAAGACGTCAAGCGCGGCGTGCTGCAGGCCGGCGGATTTCCCATGGAAATCCCCGCCATTTCTCTGGGTGAGACCTTTCAGAAGCCCACGACCATGATGTATCGCAACCTACTCGCCATGGAGACCGAAGAACTCCTCCGCTCTTATCCGGCTGATGGCTGCGTTCTACTCGGTGGATGCGATAAGAACACGCCTGCGCTGCTGATGGGCGCGATCAGTATGAACCTTCCCGCCATTCTCGTTCCGGCCGGACCTATGCTTCGCGGCAACTGGCATGGTCAGGTTCTAGGCAGCGGCTCCGACGTGATGAAATACTGGTGCGAGCGCCGCGCCGGCAACCTCGATTTCCGGGCCTGGCAAGAAATCGAAGACGGCATCGCCCGCTCGCCGGGTACCTGCATGACCATGGGGACAGCCTCCACTATGACCAGTGTTGCTGAGGCCCTTGGCTTCTCTCTGCCGGGGGCCAGCTCAATTCCCGCGGTGGATTCGAACCATCCTAAGATGGCGAACCTCTCCGGCCGCCGTATCGTGGAGATGGTTTGGGAGGATCTCAAACCAAGGGACATCTTGACGGCCTCTTCCTTCAACAACGCAATCACCGCCGTGCTTGCGCTTGCAGGGTCAACGAACGCGGTCATTCATATGTTGGCTTTGGCAGGGCGAGCCGGAGTCAATTTGGCGATTGACCGCTTTGATCAACTCTCTGCCAAGACCCCTGTACTGGCCAATATCCGACCCAGCGGCAAGTACCTGATGGAAGATTTCTACTATGCCGGTGGCTTGCCGGCCTTGTTGCAAGCGCTCGCACCTCAGTTGGATCTGAGTGTCCGCACCGTCAGCGGAAAAACTCTGGGGGAAGATATCTCCAGCGCCAAAATCTACGACAAAGACGTCATTCGCACGCTAGACAATCCGGTCTACGGATCTGCCGGCTTGGCCATTCTCCGAGGCAACCTTGCTCCCAACGGATCCGTCATCAAGTCCGCCGCCGCCGAACCGCGCCTCCTCAAACACTCGGGCAGCGCGATTGTTTTCGATACGTATGACGAGATGAACGCTCGAATCGACGATCCCGCCCTCGAGGTCGATGCCGACAGCGTTCTCGTACTGCGCAACGCCGGTCCGAAGGGTGCTCCCGGAATGCCCGAATGGGGCCAACTACCCATTCCTCAAAAGCTTCTCGCCGCGGGCGTTCGGGACATGGTCCGCATATCCGACGCGCGAATGAGTGGCACTCACTATGGCACTTGCGTACTTCATGTCTCCCCGGAAAGTTTCGTTGGCGGCCCTTTGGCACTTTTGAAAGAAGGAGACATCGTCGACCTTGATGTTCCCGCCCGTCAGTTGAACGTGCGAGTCAGCGATGAAGAACTTGCCCACCGTCGTGCAGCCTGGCGTTCTAAAGAAGGAATCTACCCCCGGGGCTACGGCAAGCTATTCATGCAACATATCAAGCAAGCCGACGAAGGATGTGACTTCGACTTTCTAGAAGGTACTGCGGCCATTCCCGAGCCTGAAATCCATTGAGATGCCGCCGGGTTAATCTGCTCAAGTCCGCCCGCTGTCCCTCCTTCTTGTGTGACCACGTTTGTGCTGCCTCAGTTCTTGCGAAACCGTGCAGCGGCATTTTCCGCAGCCCGAGCCAGAAGAGCAACGTCACTGCCTACAGCTGTGAAGTTGAATCCGAAAGAGATGAGACGTTCGACCGCGTCGACATTGCCCGACAGTGTACCCGCGGACTTTCCTGCTGCCCGGATGCGCTCGGCGGCATCTTTGATGGCGGCCTGCACTTCAGGATGGCTGGGATTGCCAAGATGACCGAAGTCCCCGGCAAGGTCGCTAGGACCGATGAAAAGACCATCAACGCCTTCGACTGCCGCGATCGCCTCGATTCCCTTGAGCGCAGCTTTGCTTTCCAACTGCACCAGCACGCAGGTGTCAAGGTGCGCGTTCGCGTGATATCCCTGAATGCGTCCGTAATCATTCGCACGTGGCCCAACAGCGATTCCTCGTATGCCAAGCGGAGGATAGCGAGTAGCAGCCACCGCTTTGCGCGCCTCTTCCGCGTTCTGCACAAAGGGAACCAGCAGAGAGCGAGCGCCCACATCAAGCGCGCGTTTGATCATCACCATGTCGTTCCAGGGCACGCGGAATACGGGCTCGGCGGTGCCTCCACGCATCGCGTGCAGTTGCGCAAGAAGGGATGGGATGTCGTTGGGAGCATGTTCACCGTCGATGACGATCCAATCAAAACCCGCGCCAGCGATGATCTCCGCAGCTATCGGACTGCAAAGTCCGCTCCACAGTCCAATCTGACGCTGGAAGCCTGAGAGTGCTTGCTTGAATGCGTTACGCGGAAAATTTCCAGGCCACTCGGGCATAAGTCCGATCTCCTCGGTTCATTCAGACTGCTCTTTCAGCAGGCGCGCCGGCGGTCAGGTCGAGGCGCTTGATTTCCCCGACAATCGAGCCGTAGCTGACGATGGCGCAGAGTGCCGTCAAGGGTACGAAGATCAGGACGTCATTAAACGAACCGGTCTTCTCGACCAGATATCCGATAATGATCGGCGTGGTGATGCCCGCCATGTTGCCGAAGAAGTTGAAGAGCGCTCCATTCATGCCGACCATTCCTTTTGGGGATGTATCGGAGATGACTGTCCAGCCCAATGCGCCAACTCCTTTTCCGAAGAAAGAGATCGACATGAAGAGCAGCATGATACTTTGCGCCGGAGCATAATTACAGGCAATCATCGTCATCGATAGAGCCATTCCCGCCATGATCGGCGCCTTGCGGGCAAAGCTGAGCGAGTGGCCCCGATGGAGAAGCTTGTCGGAGAGCACGCCGCCAAGGATCCCGCCGAAGCCTCCGCAGAGACCCGGGACCGCAGCCGCAAATCCAACGTTCAAGATCGACATGTGTCGCGCCTGGGTCAGGTAAACGGGAAACCATGTGAGGAAGAACCAAGTCAATGTAGCGATGCAGTACTGGCCGATGTAGACACCAACGAGCATGCGATGACTCAGCAGCAACTTGACCGTGGGCCAGGTAAGTGTGTTGCGCGCCGATTTAGCGCATATTCCGATGGTCGGAATTCACCAGACCGCCGCCGAGTTCGATGGTTGCGATCTCCGCTTGCGAGATGCGCGGATGTTCCTTGACGCCGTAGATGTTCGTGAACCAGACGAAAGCCAATGCAAAGCCGAGCACTCCCATGAACCAGAAGCAGCTCTGCCAGCCGTAATCATGAATGATCCATCCAAAGATCGGCGCGAAGATCAGCAACGCGAAGTATTGCGCGGAGTTGAAGATTGCGGAAGCCCGCCCTCGCTCGGTGTTGGGAAACCAGGCGGCAACGATGCGGCCGTTTCCGGGGAAGACGGGCGCTTGGGCGAGGCCGGAGAACAACCTCAAGACGAAGATTGCTGTGAATGCCGCGCTTGCGGCCAGGTAGCCCGCGAACCCCGTCAGGAAAGCGCAGATCGACCATAAGATGATGCTGATGCCGTAGACGCTTTCGATCCGAAGCGATCGAGCAAACCGCCTGAGGGCAGTTGTCCCAACACATAGGCCCAACTGAATGCGGAGAAGAGATAGCCCAACCTCACGGGAGTTCAGATTGATGACTTTCGCCATCGCGGCTCCCGCGAGCGAGAGAGCCACTCGATCGCCAAAGCTGAAGCAGCTTACCGCGAAAAGAATAGCGATGATGAGATATCGCACTCGGGTTGGTCTGACTTCAGGCAGCGTCACGACATCCATTCGTGCAAATCCTCGCGTCGCTATAAGAGTCGAGCCAGAAACCAAGGCCGCTTTGTGAAGCAAAACGAAACTCGTTTACATCTTCAGGTGTTGGCGGTGACAGACTGGATCAGGCCGCGAATGTACCCGTAGCAGAATGCGAAGGACTGCAGAGATCCCGGATCGGCCTCGGCCAACGGAACATGGTCGGGCATCAGCATGTAGGGATAGCCAATCTCCTTGTAAACCTTGATCGCTTTGACAAAGTCAATATCGCCTTCGTCCGGGAAGACCTCAACAAAATTGTTGCGGTGTCCGCGAATGTTGCGGAAGTGCACGTTGAAGATTTTCTTGCGAGTGCCAAAATATCGAATCACATCAAAGATCTCCACCGCTGGATTTTCGAGATCTTCAGAGATGGTTCCCTGGCAGAAGTTAAGCCCGTGGTAAGGACTCTCCTGGATGGTGATGAATTTCTTGAGCCCGTCGACCGTGCCCAGCACGCGGTTCACGCCTTGATAGCCTTCGGGCGGCACGCCCGGATCTTGCGGATGGCAGGCCATGCGAATTTTGTACTCATTGGCCACAGGAATCACGCGGTCGAGAAAATACGTAATGCGCTCCCAGAAGGCGTCAGCATCCACACGCCCGGCCCTGGTGAGCGGCGTTGCCGGATGAGCTTCGGAGAGATTCCATACGTGGTTCATGGCATCGCCGCGGCCAGGTATGCGCCCGGTGCGAAGGACACCGAGAATGCTCATGTTGTACTTGATGGATGGAATGCCGGCCTGCGCACAGTTCTTGATGAGGGTCTGCAACTGTTCGATGTCGCGGTCGCGCTCCGGACTCTGGGCCAACATGATGGCCGGATGCTTTTCCTGGTCGATGAAGCTGGACGCAAGGAATGGCGGCGCAATGCAGTCGACGCTGATGCCGTATTTTCCGGCCAAATCGATCATGCGCTTGAGTTCGTCCACGGTTGCGTAAAGACGGTCGCCTTCGATCTCCGGATAGCCGCAGATGTTTTGCACGCCATAGCGGGCAAGGTACTTCAGATGAACATCATTGGTTGGCTCGGTCTGGCATCCCAACTTCATCAGAACCGGCGTTGAGGCGGGGGCAGAGCTCGCAGCCGCCGGGATGGTCCCGCGAGCGGCAACCAAGCCTGCGGCACCCCCTGAAGCGATGAATTGTCTCCTATTCACTTGATTTCCTCTCGAAGAACCTCCAGACCGCGGCACTCGCGCTCATCGTCGCATCCAAGTAACCGCAATTGGGTGTTCACGCAATTCCTGGAAACGCACTAGATACGTTTTCCAGTCGTCCTGAGTTGGCATATCGGCGTTAGACCAGCCCGACCCGGCAAAGTACGTGAATGACTCACCCGAATGCCGCTCAAAAATCATCAAGGCATGATTCGCCGCAGTCGTTGTCCTCGCATGTTCGGCGGGCAGTGACACCAGACCGGTAGCAATTCTGCCTGCGGATGGCCTTTGCGGCGTGTCCCACACGGAGGCAATATTCCTTCCGGCGGGCAACGTGGCAATGCCGCCTTCGTGAATTGCGATTCCCGCTGCTAGATCGAGGGAAGACTCTCCATCAAACGTATAGCTCGACACGATCTTATTCAGATCAGAGCCCGCATCCAGAGTGATCCGCTTGGTTTCACTAACCATTTTTCCGCCTTGTGCTCCGCAGATATTTCGTCCGCGCGAAATTATGGATCGTTCCCATTCGCGCGGCTCACGCGTTTCTAAAAAATCGTTGTCGGCGAGGAAGCATTAGTAATCGTTGGTTTCAAGCCAATGGCAAGGATGGACCTGATCGAGGTCGGAAGCAACAAGTTCCTCTCTCAGTTCGTGGCTCTCGTTGCACAGGAACCGAACCCTTGGCCGGCCGAGCTGCGAGAATCGGATCGCAGGGTGTGGGATAGACACTGCTCACATCTGCGCTTTCGACGGGGATCCAATCATCCAATCAGTGTACGGGGTCTTCTCATAGGCGCGGCCTCAGGCTGCGATCTTCGCCTGAGGAATGAGATCAGTCACTATCAGCCCGGAACCAAGATCCGAATCCGCTATCGCCCGTACTCAACGATCTATGACACCTCTGTCGTGGTAGGGAATGGCCAGGGATGATTTCAAAGAGTTCTGTTCGCCGCAAAACGCCGCAAAACTATCCTTAATTGGGGACTTAAATCAGTGGTTGGCGTGCCTAAGTGCTTTGGAATCAGCGGGCCATTTTGAAGTACGACGGGTTCAAATCCCGTCGGGCCGCCGAATCTTTTCAGAAACTTAAGAGCGCAGGCAGTTTGTTTTCGCAGGCACGGCACGGATGAAGTCCCTCGTGGTCGCCCCCGTCAGATTCCCTGGACAACAAACATTCGCGCACCAACGTTCCGTAATCTTCTGCAGACATCGCTTCCGATGTGGGTACCTTCATATCAAAGTAACTGCTTGAATAGTGATATTGCATGCAATATCATAACTAGGTGCCAGCTTCTTATGTTCTCGATACTGACGTGGCAGTTGCGGCACTGCGGAGTGATAGAGGTGCTTCCCGCCAGCTCTTGCTGGCTGCGTTAAATGGGCAGTTTGAATTGTTGCTTTCGGTTCCGCTCATACTTGAGTACGAAGCGGTCTTGACCCGCTCCCAGCATTTGGCCGCATGTGGATTGACTAGTGCCGAAGTCGGTCATGTTCTCGATGACCTGGCGGCGGTCGCGAGGCCGGTTCGACTTGCGTTCCGATGGCGGCCAAGGCTATCCGATCCTGATGACGACATGGTTTTGGAAACGGCTATAAACGGGAGTGCCAGCGCAATCGTGACATTCAATCAGCGTGATTTTGCGGCTGGAATAAAGGGATTTAGTTGTGCGGTGATTCTGCCAGCAATGGCGCTACAACAGATTAGGAGTGTGATCCCATGAGACGAAGTAATTTCGCATTGCGACTACAGCCCTCTTTACTGGAAGAGCTGCGCAAGGCTGCTGAAGTGGAAGGTGTTGCTCTAAACCAGCTCATCAACGTAGCAGTGGCGGAAAAGGTCTCTGCTTTGCGTACGGAGGAGTACTTCCGGGAAAGGGGTCGCAGGGCTGATCGCGCCGAAACCCTGCGGATTCTTGAACGTGCTGGACAAGGGAATCCCCCTATGGAAGGCGATGAACTTTCCCCCGAGTGGCGGAAGAAGCCAGGCCGGAAAGCGGCGAATGAGAGAGATTCGGCCAAGCGGGGACAGAAGAAAAGGGCCGCTGTTAAATAGCGGCGCCGCCCTTCACCGTCAGCCGAGATCGTGCTTGTGGATGTGCTGTCGCCGACTGAAAGGCGGCGGGGATGCTTTTGCGCTGCTCCATTTAGGCTCGCATCGCGTTTTCGGGGGGAAAGACTTCCTAATGGGTCTCTCCTGCTTCAACCTTCTGGTGGTACTCATCCACAGCGTCATTCCATTCTTGAAGCTCTGCGTCGGTCAGAAACTGTACGTTGGTTTCTGTCACGATGCGGCCAGTCTTGTTCATCGCGTAAACAATGGCTGGATCTATTCCAGAATCGCCAGCAGCCTGCAATAAACTCTTCCATATTTCATCAGTGGACTCATCACTGAGAAATTGGGGAGCGGCGACGCCTGGGTCGAAAAACAATGGATCATCTGGCTCCGGTTCACGGCCAAACTGTTCTCGAAACAGTTTCTTTTGCTGAGCAATGATCTCCGCGGTCTCATGATTGATTGGAATGATCTTCTCAGC
>CAVZFP010000012.1:0-517321 GCA_963774565.1 uncultured Acidobacteriaceae bacterium
GTTGTCGCCTAGGGTAATGACGCTGACCTGCGTATGATCGCGATAAGTCTGAGCCAGCGCTCCGGTGCGGTTGCAAGTGAGCACGAGATGACGCATTTCCGGGTCGTGTTCGAGCATTAGGGACAGCGCTCCGGTGCTTTCGGGGCTGTCTCCGGATCGAGCCAGAGAAACCATCATGCGAGGCCGGCAAACGGGTAGCGCTTCTGTTTTTCCCGTGAGTAGAACACCTCCGCCGATCGCCTGGCAGTCAATGCCCAACTCCGCCTGCACACTGGCGCGCAAACAGTCGCCTGCGTATTCGGAACTACCGGAACCTGTGAATATGAGGCTCTTCGCTCCGCGCAATGATGCCTTCACGGCAGCGGTCGAGTTGATCATCAGTTCACAGGTTTCGCGCCAGGTCTGAGGTTGGCGGCAGATCTCAGGCAAGGTGTGGAAATATCCTGATTGCTGCTGTTCCTCTAGAGCTTTGGCGAGCAACTCTCTGGCTCTTCCTTGTCGAACCGAAAGCGCTTCCAGCCATTGTTGTCCTGGGAATGAGGTTAGCATCTTAGAACTTCCCTTCCCTTTCGAGAACGACGATAACAGAAACGTTTGGAAAGAAAAAACAAGATATGGTAAGCTCTGCGCAACTTGTACTTTCGCTCATGCGAATCCGACCAAACGGTAAAAGAAGCGCGTATCGAGACACTTTCCCACAGGGAGTCGTGGTCGGAGGCGCTCATGAACGAAGGCGAGAGTGCGCCCCCGCCGTATCAATTGCAAGCAAACAACCAGCCTGCTTCGCTCTCGAGCGACGCGGCGGAACAGTTTTGCGAAACCAACCCACCGCGGGATCAGACCGGCACTGGTGACCGGCCCTGAGGAGAAACGGCGCGCGACCATGGACGGCTCTCTACAGCCGGCGGCTAGGCCGCAGAGGAAACCGCTCACGCGAGAGAACCCTTTGGTGAGTCGTCTCAATCTTGCGGTCGGCGACAAACTCGATCCGAATAAAAATTGTCCGCCCAGTGATCAAAGCGGCATGGGGCGCACGCTGCGCCCCACGAGCCAGGAAAGCAACGACTACGGTTTAGCGGTTGCAAATAACAGCAACAGCAGGAAACTGACAGCTCTCTGTTCGCCGAACATCAGGCAAGGTCGAAGCGATCAAGGTTCATTATCTTGCTCCACGCCGCCACGAAGTCTTTCACAAACTTCTCCTTGGAGTCCGCGCACGCATAGACTTCAGCAAGAGCACGCAGCTGCGACTGCGAACCGAAGATCAGGTCTACGCGCGTAGCGGTCCACCTGACCTCATTCGTCTTCCGGTCGCGCCCTTCGTACAGGCCTTCGGAAACGCCCTCGACGGTAGTGGAGGGCTGCCATTGCGTATGCATGTCGAGCAAGTTGACGAAGAAATCGTTTGTCAGCGTCTCGGGCCGCTTGGTGAAGACGCCGTGTGATGACTTCCCGGCATTGGCACCCAGCACACGCAGGCCACCAACGAGAACCGTCATTTCGGGAGCAGTCAGTCTCAACAATTGCGCCCGATCCACCAGCATCTCCTCAGCCGAGAGGCGCTGCTTGCCGCGGCGATAGTTGCGGAAGCCATCGGCTTTCGGTTCGAGCGGCGCGAAGGACTCGACGTCTGTTTGCTCTTGCGACGCGTCCATTCGCCCCGGTGTGAATGGGATTTTAACAGGATGCCCGGCAGCCTTCGCGGCTTTCTCGATCGCCCCATCGCCGCCGAGAACGATCAAGTCAGCAAGCGAAACCTTCTTTCCCTTGCTGCCGTTCGTCTGGGCGCTGTTGAACTCTTTTTGAATGGCTTCGAGCTTCTGCAGCACCTTCGCCAGTTCAGCCGGCTGGTTGATCTCCCAGTCCTTTTGCGGCGCGAGGCGAATGCGCGCGCCGTTCGCTCCGCCGCGCTTGTCCGAGCCGCGGAACGTCGACGCCGACGCCCACGCCGTCGATACCAACTGCGAAACAGATAGACCAGACGCAAGGATCTTCGCCTTCAAAGCAGTAATGTCCTGCTCCCCGATCAGCGGGCGATCCACCGCGGGGATGGGGTCTTGCCACGACAGAGTTTCTTTTGGAACCAGCGGGCCGAGATAACGTTGGATCGGACCCATATCACGGTGTGTCAGCTTGAACCACGCCCGGGCAAAGGCGTCTGCGAACTGATCCGGATGCTCATAGAAGCGCCGCGAGATCTTCTCGTAAGCGGGATCGAACCGCAAGGCCAAGTCGGTGGTCAGCATGGATGGCGCATGACGCTTTGACGGATCGTGCGCATCTGGCACCGTGCCGTTGCCTGCTCCATTTTTCGGTGTCCACTGATGCGCACCGGCCGGACTCTTCGTCAGTTCCCATTCGTAGCTGAACAGGTTTGTGAAGAAGTTATTGCTCCACTTCGTCGGCGTCGTGGTCCAAATGACTTCCAGGCCGCTGCCGATGGTGTCACCACCAAAACCTTTGCCAAGTTTGTTTTTCCATCCCAGGCCTTGATCCTCGATGTCGGCACCTTCTGGTTCGGGGCCTACATATTGAGCGGGAACGCCAGCGCCGTGGGTTTTGCCGAAGCTGTGTCCGCCGGCAATGAGCGCGATCGTTTCTTCGTCGTTCATCGCCATGCGGGCGAACGTTTCCCGGATATCCCGCGCCGCAGCGATGGGATCTGGCTTTCCATTCGGCCCTTCCGGGTTCACATAGATCAGACCCATCTGCACGGCAGCGAGCGGATTCTGAAGATCACGATCGCCGCTGTAGCGCTCGTCCGCCAGCCAGGTGCCCTCAGGTCCCCAATAAATTTCCTCTTCGGGTTCCCAGACGTCCTCGCGCCCGCCGCCAAAACCGAATGTCTTGAAGCCCATCGACTCGAGTGCGACGTTGCCGGCGAGAATCATGAGGTCGGCCCAGGAAATTTTCCGGCCATACTTCTGCTTGATCGGCCAGAGCAGCCGACGCGCCTTGTCGAGGTTCACGTTGTCCGGCCAGCTGTTGAGTGGCGCAAAGCGTTGCTGCCCAGATCCGGCACCGCCGCGGCCGTCGCCGATGCGGTACGTGCCAGCGCTGTGCCACGCCATACGAATGAACAGTGGGCCATAGTGGCCAAAGTCGGCCGGCCACCACTCCTGCGAATCCGTCATCAAGGCATTCAGATCCTTGATCACGGCATTCAGGTCGAGCGTCTTGAACTCTTGCGCGTAATTGAACTCCTTGCCCATCGGATCGGACAGCGGGGAATGCTGGTGCAGCACCCTGAGGTTCACCTGATTCGGCCACCAATCAACATTCGTGTGGGATTGGCGAGCGCCGTGCGCTACTGGGCACTTCGATTCGGCTAGCGTGCTTTTATCTTTAGTTTCGGGGGAAACGCTCCCCGATGAAGTCGCGAGTGTGTTTTCCATATATTTTTTCCTTCGATTCTTGATTGCGTACTGCGTGAATAAGTTACTGTTTGGCGCTGCACCGGCGGCAGAGGCCGAAAACCTCGACCACGGGCTGCGTCAGGTCAAAGCCATTAAGAGCGTGCTTGGACAACTTTTTGAAATCGACGAAGTCGCCCTCGATGTCCCGCACCGTTTTACAGCGCGAGCACACCAGGTGATGGTGCGGTTCGAGATTGCCATCCACCCGCAGAGTGGAGGCATGCGGCGTGACCTCCCGCAGCAACCCACATTCGATGAAAAGCCGCAGATTGTTGTACACCGTGGCGAGAGACACAGATGGAATACGACGCCGGACCGCGGCGTAAATATCTTCTGGAGAATGGTGCCCGTGGGAAGCAATTACGGCCTCATAGACCACCTGGCGCTGGTGGGTGACCGCCAAACCGTGCTTCGCGGCCAGTTCACGGAACTGTTCATGGGAGAGGCGCATAATTATCGAATAAGAATCAGTATAAACGATGGACAACGGTATCCACCGAAATTTTCTTTCACCTCGAACAGGCGGAGCAAAGAGACTGGTTGTGCTTCAGTTTTCTAATTTTTTGGGGGCATATGCTTGGTCAGATTACTGCGGATCGCGAGATCCGACGGTCGGGGGCTCTTCAGACAATTTGGTAAGAACCGTCCTTCGAATATTTACTTTGCTCACAGGGCGAGGAGAAAAGCTTCCCGGAGTCTCCTCAGCTTTGATGCGCGCTCGCTTGGCATGCGAAGCAGAGTGTGATCAGGTATTCGTCGGAATCCTGGCCGGATTGGCTGCGGAACTGTTTGTGATGGACTTCCAGATTGGACAGGGTGCCGCACGCTTGACACCTCCAGCCATCGCGAAGCAGAACCTGCTGCCGGAGGTTATCGGCGCTTTGCTTGAGTGAAAATCATCCCAGTTCTATAAGGTTGCCTGTGCCTTACTTTAGATCCGTGCTTTGAAATCAGAGCTCTTTCCCGTGACCTGCGCAGAGCGCACCAATCTTTGTGGACTTCTTCGTAAAAACAGAGGGCACCATTACCGTTGAACTGAGTGGCAATGGTGCCCCTCCCCCGCGGCCTATTTTTGGCTGACTTGCGTGAGAACCGCATTCGCCTCCTGTTGTAGCAGCGGCGTCAGAACGTCCTCCCCATCGGACTTTGCTTTGCCCTGGAGAGTGTTCTGCAAAACCGGCGAGTTCTGCCCCGTGGCGAAGAGTTGATATTGGACAGTCACGTCATCTTTGGATTTGATTTGTCCATTGAATCCGGCGAGTTGGCTGATGGCTTGCTGCTGCATCTGCTGAGCAGCCATTTGGGACGCGGCCGCCGCCGCACCCTGCGCTGCAACAACACTGCCGACGCTCTTCGTCATCATCACGGCCGGGTTGAAGCTGGCGGCGGTTTGTCCAATCTTCATGAACTTGCCAAATCCTCCGCCCGAGCTATGTTTAACGATCACACCAGAGTACATAATGTAGTCACATTGTTTCTGCTGAGCTTCCGCTTGCAATTGCATCGGGACGTGCGATTCCAATGCGGCGATCTCCACCGCCGGACCACTCATCAGCGCCACTTCCACATTGCGAATCGGAGTGCTGTAGTCCGCTCCAGCGGCGTTGCCCTGTCCGAGCTGAGCGTCCGGCGGAGCCACGCCAATCCGGATCTTGCCGGGCGCCTTTGGGCCCAGGACTTGCGGGGCCGCGACTGGCGCGCTGCCAGCAGGCTGCATGCCGGGCCCTGCAGCCATCATCTGCATGCCCATGGCACTGGGATTCTGTGCTAATCCCATTGCGGCTGCTGGGTTGGACATTAATGCAGCGGCGCTTGGGAGTTTTCCGACCTTGCTCAGATGTTGCTGCACCGGTTGTGGTGTGGACGCGTAGCTCGGAGCCGGCTGTGCCGTTGGTGGCGTTGCAATGTTATTCAGTTCGGCCAGTGACTTGGCTTCGCGATAACCCGCCGGCACGTCGAACAGTTCCTTTCCCAGATCTTGCTTCGTGATCTCCGCAGCCTGCACCACCACTTGCATCGTGTTTCCGTCGCCGTTGTTTAGGGTGATCGTCTGGGAGAGTGGATAGCCGAGTTTCGCGCTCCCGGTGTGCTTGTGAATCACACGATCGGTACATCCCGCGCTCAGGCGGACCGGCGGAAGAGATTGCTGGCACGAGCTGATCTCTTTGGCAATATCCGCATACCATCCATCCACTTCGTACTCCTGGCTCTGCTGGGAGCAGGCGTTCTGCGAAGGCTGCACCGACACCTTTGCCTTCAAATGGCGCGCGGAATATCCGTCGATGGTCTTGCGCTCCCCGGTATCGGTGATCGTGCTGCTTTCGGTGACGAAGCCACCGCCGGAGTCGGTATCGGGCATCCCCGTTACCAATGCTGCCGCCTTTAGCGCGGAATCGTCTTGCGGATCGCTGGCGATGAAGTATGCCTGTGCCTGATCATTGATCGTGATCGTCCGCTTCAGGTCACACTGCCGGATCGTAACCGTGCTGCCGGCCGGCGTCTGGCTCACTGTCCGTTCACGCGCTCCCTTGATCGAGGTCTCTATGCTGGAGACGACGTTTCCTCCAACCGAAATGTTTTTCTTAAAGTGGAGATCCTGCGCTTGCGCCGCACCGGCGACGAGCAGAACGAGGGTCCAAGAGAAGTAACGTGGAATCGAGGTAGGCATGTTGTGCTCCTTCTACATTGGCGTGAGTGTTCACTCTGCAGTCGTCACGGCCGACCGGCCGGTTCTCAACTTGTTTGGCGATGCTACAACCGTGACGACCTGCTGAATGTTTCCCCTTGTCTTAAAAGGCGTAAAAAAAGAGCCGATTGGATCACCCGAAGTCATTTTTTTTAAACCCGGTCGAGGGAGGTCAGCAGCTTTTCGTAGCGCCGGCACCTTGCCGGCTGTCGCCAGGGCATCCTGCCCTCGCAGGTCCGAGCGGGACGCCCTCATGACAGCCGCCGAGACCGCGGCGCTACGTTTCATTGGCGGCCTCCCGAGCCTTTTGCGGCCAGCCTAAATTCCTTGTTTTCACGACATTGACACATGCGGGGGGAATGAGTATGCTTCCCCACCAAAGCGCTTCCTCCCCCCAAGCGCGACTCCCGGGGCAAACTCAAGTGCAGTCGAATTCGTCCACTCAGGTCACCCAACTTTTGGGACGTTGGCGGAACGGAGACCGCGCGGCCCTCGATTCTCTTATTCCGCTCGTTTACCACGAACTCAGGCGCATCGCCCAGCACTATCTCCGCAACGAGCGGCCCGGACACACTCTGCAAAGCACAGCCCTGGTACACGAGGCTTATGTCCGAATGATCAAGCAAGATCTGCCGCAATGGCAGAATCGCGCCCACTTCTTTGCCGTGGCCGCCCAACTGATGCGCCAGATTCTGGTGGACCATGCGCGCGCCTATCGTTCGGACAAACGCGGAGGAGGCGTTTGTAACCTCGCCCTGGATGTAGCAGACCAAGATTCCCCGCAGATGGATATAGATATCGTTGCACTCGACGATGCCCTCAAAACGCTCTCAGCCATGGATCCGCAACAGGGCAAGGTCGTCGAACTCAAATTCTTTGGCGGGCTTTCGATTGAAGACACGGCGGAGGTGCTGGGAGTTTCTTCCTCGACGGTCAAGCGCGACTGGGTCACGGCCCGCGCCTGGCTTCACCGCGAACTCGACCGGAGCGCAACCTTATGAACTCCGAACGATGGCAGCAGGTACGGGACCTCCTCGACCGCGCCATCGCCGCTCCGGATGCCCAGCGCACCGCCCTCTTAGACGCCGCTTGCTCCGACGATTCAGAACTGCGGAATGAAGTGGAATCCTTGCTTCGGTCTCATCATCAGGCGGGCAGCGTCTTTCTCGGGAAGCCCGCGCTCAGCCTGAACCTTCCAGGATTCGCCTCGACGGAGGACAGCAGTCGCGTCGGCCGGAGAGTTGGGGTGTACCGTCTTATAGAACTGATCGGCCAGGGCGGAATGGGGGATGTATACCGCGCCGAGCGCGCCGATGGCCAATACGACAAGCAAGTAGCCATCAAGTTCGTGCGTGCCGGGCTGGATACGGCCGCCATCCTGGAGCGCTTCCGCAACGAGCGTCAGGTCTTAGCCTCTCTCGATCATCCCAACATTGCCCGCCTTCTCGACGGCGGCACCACCGAGGAAGGGATTCCTTATCTTGTGATGGAGCTGATCGAAGGTACCCCTATCGATCAGTATTGTGACGGGCAAAAGCTGACGATCACAGAACGCTTGCGGCTTTTCCTGCAGGTGGCGTCGGCAGTGCAGTACGCCCATCAGCATCTTGTGATTCATCGCGACATTAAGCCGGGCAACATTCTGGTGACCAGAGAAGGCGTCCCCAAGCTGCTGGATTTCGGCATTGCCAGGATCCTCGATCCAGCCATCGGTTCGCAGGTGACCGCCGTAAATCCTATGACGCCGGAGTACGCCAGTCCCGAGCAGGTTCGCAGCGAGCCCGTCACCACCGCCACCGACGTCTATTCGCTGGGGGTAGTTCTTTATCAGTTGCTAACCGGGCGTTCGCCTTATCCAAAAAACACGAATGCGCCCCACGAGTTCGCTCGCGCCATCTGCGAATCTGAGCCTCCACTGCCCAGTTCCGTGGTTTTGAGACGTATGAGTGTGGAAGGCACGCGGCCGGTGGAGGCTGCCGAAATTCTCAGCAGCGTGCGCGAGGCATCGATTGCGAAGCTGCGCCGCCGGCTGGCGGGAGATCTAGACACCATCGTCCTGCGGGCGATGCATAAGGAGCCGCAGCGGCGGTACATTTCGGTCGAGCAATTCGCTGAGGACATCCGCAGGCATCAGAATGGCTTGCCGGTCAGTGCTCGGCGTGATTCGTGGAGGTATCGCGCCGGAAAATTCACCATCCGCCATAAAGTGGGAGTTGCGGCGAGTGCCCTCATTCTACTGGCGGTGGTGGGCGGCGTCGCCGCGACCATTCGTGAGGCGCGCCTCGCGGCGGCCAGTGAGAAGCGCGCCGAGGAACGATTCAACGACGTTCGCAAACTGGCCAACTCGCTCATGTTCGAGATCCACGATGCGATTCGAGAGTTGCCCGGTTCGACGTCCGCCCGAAGACTGATCGCTACCCGCGCCCTCGAGTATTTGGACAACCTCAGCAAACAATCCACGGGCGACGCCTCTCTACAAAAAGAAATGGCGGCAGCCTACGAAAGGGTGGGCGATGTCCTAGGCTACCCCTTAGCCGCCAATCTGGGCGATGCGCCGGGCGCGTTGCAGAGTTATCACAAAGCATTAGCGATCCGGGAGTCCCTGGCCGCAGGTTCGCCAGATGTCCCGCTGCAGCGTGATTTGGCGGGAACGTACATCCGGATTTCGCAGGTCGCAGAATCCGTGGGCAATTTCAGCGAGGCAATTGCGAATTTGAAGAAAGCCCAACTAATTGCAGCGCACCTGGCGACAACTGGGAAAAATTCGGCAGATAGCGACCTTTATGGCGGTACCTATTACTTTACAGGCGAGATTCACGTCAGAACCGGAGACTTTGCCAGCGCAGCGGAAGACTACCAGCACGCTGCCGCAATTATGAAGGCGGCGCTCGAACTAGATCCGAAGAACGAGCTTTTGCGCACACATCTGGGGGGAGACTACGCCGGCACTGCCTATTGCCTCGCGGAGCAGCACAATTATTCTCGTGCGACGGAACTTCAGGCCCAAGTGATCGCTCTTTTGCAGGAGGAGTGTAAGGCCAATCCGCAGGTCACATCCCTGCGAGAGTATCTCGGCGAGGCCACCATTCGGCTAGCCGATTATCAGCAGGAGCAGGGTAACACCGCCGCCGCTCTGGACACCTACCAGAGTTCTCATAAAATCTTTGGCGACTTGCTGGCAGCAGATCCAAGAAATTCACTGGCGAAAGCCAACCTCGGCTTCAGCAACATCGGCACGGCTCAATGCCTGGTCAAGCTCGCGAAGCCTGCTGCGGCGCTAAGAGCTTACCGGGAGTCCATCGCGACCTTTGAAGAAATGTCTCCGCGAACCTCCAGCAATCGTTATCCTCGAACCGGCCTCGCCAACGCCTATTCGGGTTTGGCCGACGCTTATTCTGCGCTTGCGTCCGAAAAGGCCCTTCCCCGATATCAATCGCGTGCGTACTGGCAGGAAGCCCATTCCGCCTGCGAGAAGAGTCTCTCTCTCTGGAACGACAAGGAAAAGCGCGGGGAATTGGAGAGTGGGGAGCATGACTCCGCGAAACAAGCCTCCCAGTGCGTCGCCAACACCGAGGCGCAACTCGGCCTTCCAGCGCCGCCCAAGCAAGCCAGTCTGCACTGACATTGTCAGGGGAAACCCGAAAGCTCCAATTTTGCGAAAGAAGCCAACAAGTCGTTTGTTAACTTTAACGATCGAATCTCGAATCGTGAGTTCTCACGGTGTAACGAGCAGCCCGAAACCAGTGCGGCATAATTCCTGCAGCGAAAGCTAAGGCTTCCAATCCAAGCAGTGAGCTAGGAAAGAAGTAGGTCGCAGCCCCTCGATCTGAAGTGGATGGGCGCTTCGGGCGATCGCCGAATCTGGACGCCATCAGAGTACCCAATCAGCAAATCCCGAAACGGCGTCAGCAAGGAATCCGTGGTTGACAACGATTATTGATGCGTGATTAAATCCGCGGTTATCCAAGAAGAACGATTTTCTTTTGCCTGTTTGTTCAAATGGCTATTCTCCCACATAAAAAAAACCACTGATACCGTAAGAATTTTGGAGGCACTTCCATGAGCAAGACGCAGCGATGGCTCCTACCCCTCCTTCTGATTGTTGGAACCGGGACATGCTTGGCGCAGAGCACAAACTCCGGCGACATTCGCGGCAGCGTAACCGACCCTTCGGGGGCGCTGATTCCCGGAGTGACGATCACCGTGACGAATGTCGACACGGGTGTATCGAAGAATTTCAGCACCAACGACGCGGGGCTGTATGACACGAATTCGATTGTGGCCGGCTCTTACACCGTCACCTTTACAAAAGAAGGATTTGAGAAGTTGGTGCGCGGCCCGGTCTCGGTGCAGGTCGGTTTCACCACGGTGAATGGTGAACTGAAGGTGGGCGCGACGTCGCAAGAGGTCACGGTCACGACGGACGTGCCTCTACTGAAGACCGAGACCAGCGAACAGAGCACCACGCTGGAAGCGAAGTCCATGGAGCAATTGCCTCAGGTTGCAGGCGGCTCCGGAGTGAGCTGGGAAAACTTCATGATCCTGCTGCCCGGCGCCACTGGCACACCCAGCGGAAACCAAGGATCGTCCAATCCGGGCCAGGAAGTGGCGATCAACGGAAACCTACCATACAGCAACATTCTGGCGGATGGAGCGTCTACCACGCTCTCGCACAGCCAGAATGCCAACCCCGCAGTGTTTGAAACGGTCTCGGAACTGCAGGTCAGTACTTCGTCGTTTTCGGCCCAGTATGGCATTGGCGGCGCGATCTTCAACCAGATCAGCAAGGGCGGCACCAGCCAATTCCACGGCGCGGCCTATGACTACTTTCAGAACGATGCTTTGACCGCACAACCCTATCTGTTCGGCGCTACGGCTCAGCCGATCCCGCACTTGCGCTACAACAACTTCGGCTTCGCCATCGGCGGCCCGATCATCAAGAGGAAGATGTTCTTCTTTTTCGACTACGACCAGATCGTAGACCACGGCAACAATACGCAACACGAATAGCATTCCGACCACCAGCGTCATGGCCGGAGACTTTACCGGCATGCAGAAGATCTTCGACCCGACCACGCAGACCATCGCTCTCGATTCCAATCAGGCAATCCTTACCCGGTGAGAAAGAGCTTTGCCGATGAATATCCCGCTCTCGGAAATGCCGTTCCTTCCGCTCTGATCGATGCCCTCGCGGCAAAAGTGCAGCAGTTTTACCCGACACCGACAAATCATATTGCCGGAGGCTCGTTTGTTCCTCCGACAATTGGTTCGGAAGGGGAAGAACAGAATAACTTCCGCGCCAGCCTGCTGCAGTCCACGCCCTATCGGAAGTTTTTCGGCCGGTTGGATTACGACATCAAGTCGAACAACCGCATCACCATGTCGGATACGCAGAGCGATACTCCGGTCATGTACCCGAGCACCGATCTTCGCCTGCCCCGTCAGTTGCCAGACCGGCGACGTGGACAACAACAACGCCCAGATCACCGATGTGTGGAACATCAGTCCGCGGACGGTCAACGAAGCCAGGATGGGTTTCACCAGTCAGTTGAATTTCTTCACAGACCTCGCCCTGAACAAAGGCTATGCCAGCCAACTGGGATGGCAATATGCCAAGGCGGATGACTTCCCGGCGATCAACTTCACCGGCTCATATCCTTATGCCTGGATCGATCCCAGCTCCAATTCCATATATAAGGAGTTCACCTGGGATCCGTCCGACGTAGTGACCATGATGCGCGGCAAGCACATCCTTCACTTCGGCGGAGAACTTTTGGCCTACCAGAACAATTCCACCGCTTGGGGCAACACCAACGCCGGCGCCTTCCAGTTCTCGGGCCAGTACACGCAGCAATGGGCGGTCGATCCCAAGACAGGTGTGGCCGCCCCGGTCTCCGGAACGGGCATGGAGTACGCAGACTTCCTGCTGGGTTACGCACAGCAGTGGCAAGCAAGCGCCTCACCCGAGTATGGCGCGCGCCTGAAGAGCCCGCAGGTTTTCGTTCAGGACGACTGGAAGGTGCGACCGAATCTTACCGTGAACCTTGGGCTCCGTTACCAGATCAACCATGGTTGGAACGAAGTCCACAACAATATATCCAGCTTCGACCCAACTGTCATCAACCCGGCGACCAATGCTCCGGGCGCCTATTGGTATGCCACCACGCACGCCAACGGCCGCACTGCCATGCAGAGCAATACCTTCAACACCTGGCAGCCACGAGTAGGCTTCGCCTGGGCATACGATTCCAAGACCACCTTGCGTGGTGGCTTTGGACTTTACTCCTATACCTGGAGCCTGGACACGTACGGCGGGAACAACACCACCTATGGGATGGGTGCCGCCTTCAGCTGCGTCCGGCGGCTACACCGACCCGACCAACGGCATCACACCGGCCACAATACTCGATGGATCGGGCACCAAATTCGGAACGTCTCACGCCCTTACCTTACGGTGTGCCTACGGGTGCCGACTCCTTCAACGGTCAACCAGCGGGCTACATCCAATACCACACCCCGGTTCCCCGGATCATGCAATGGAACGTCTCGGTGCAGCGCGCGCTCACCACGGATTTTGTGGCCGAGGTGGCTTACGTGGCAAGCCACGGATCAAGCCTTAGCTTCCCTACCGATCTCAACCAGGTGCCGCAGAACCTGCTATCGTCGAACGATTCGGCAAATCGCCCGTATCCGAACTTCCAGGGCATCTCCGGGCAGCACCAACAATGCCATCTCCAACTACAACTCGCTGCAGGCGTCCGTCACCAAGCGCATGACCAACGGTCTAAGCCTGAGCTTCAACTATGTCTGGTCGCATATGCTGGATGACTGGGATTCCTCGGGATGGGGAAGCCACGCGGGTCCGCAGGATTTTCAAATTGCAAGTACATATGACCCCGCGGCAAACTACAGCAACTCCAACTTCGATGTCCGCCATGCCTTCAAGGGCTACGCGGTCTATCAACTGCCGTTCGGCAGAGGCAAGCAGTTCCTGAACGGCAGCCGCGCGCTCGACGAGGCAGTTGGCGGCTGGCAGATTGCCGGGACGGTTATTCTCCAGACCGGGAATCCCTTCACGGTGTACGGGAATCAGAACACCTTCGCGCAGGCGGGTACCCAATTTCCAAACCGGAATCCTGGCGTGCCTCTGTATCCATCCGATCGCAGCATCCTCAACTGGTTTAACCCGTCCGCATTCCTTCAGCCGGCGAATGGAACCTTCGGCAACGTGAGAAGGAACAGCCTCTATGGGCCGGGAATCAATACCTTCAATTTCTCGGCTCTCAAGGGGTTCACGATTCCGTGGAGAGAGGGAATCAAGATCGAGTTCCGGGCTGATGCGCAAAACGTGTTCAATCATCCCGCCTTTGGCACTCCCTCCAACGTCAACCTGAGCGGCGCGGCTGGCGATGGCCAACCCTACACGGGGACAGCCCCCATCCGAGGGTTAACTGTATACGGGCGCAACCTGCAGCTCGGGCTGCGTGTGAGCTTCTAACGCTCGGCAATTTCGACCTGTTGAAGAGACGGCGATTCGTCGCCGTCTCTTCTTTTTTGCGTCATACTCTAGGATTCAGCCCACTATATAATCTGGATGGTTCAGAATGATTTCGAAGCTTGGAGTTGTTGGGTCCGTCCTGCTGCTGGGTGCTACGTTCTGTCTCTCTCAGGCGGCCGAAGATAAGCAGCAGGAGTTTGCGGCGCACATCCAAAAGGCCGAAGCTTACCTCCGTGAAAAGCAGCCCACCTTGGCCATTCCCGAGTTGCAAGCCGCTGTGTCCATTAATCCTGAAAGCGTAGACGCGCAGGCCAACCTGGGAGTTCTGCTGTTCTTTCAGGGGAAGGCTGCCGATGCTATCCCTCACTTTCGCGCGGCACTCAAACTACAGCCCGGCTTGGCGAAGATTCAAGGGTTGCTGGGAATGGCCGAGAGCCGCACGCTCGACTTTGACGATGCGCGCAAGGATATGGAAGCCGCCTTCCCTTCGCTCGAGGACCGGCGATTTCAGATGCAACTGGGTCTGGAATTAGTCGGCCTGGATACGGAAAGCGGCGACCTGGAAAAGGCCGCGGCCATTCTCACGCAGTTGCGGAAGGCAGATCCCGACAACGCGGAGGTACTCTATGCCTCCTACCGCACCTATTCCGACCTTGCGGGCGAGTCGATGCTTGCCCTGTCTCTGGCTGCGCCGGATTCGGCGCAAATGCATCAGTTGATGGCTCATGAAGACTACCGGCAGGGAAATACCAACGGCGCGGTCGCGCAGTATCGCAAGGCAATTGCCCTCGATCCGCATCTTCCGGGCGTTCATTTCGAACTGGCGGAACTGCTCCATACTTCAAAGGACGAGACGGTAAAGAAAGAGGCGGAACAGGAATACCGACGCCGCACTCCTGGAAAATCCTCAGAATGAGAAATCGATCCTCAGGCTCGCCGAGATCGATGCGCAAAAGGGAAATACCGACCAGTCTTACAAGGAATACACGAGAGCTGTCGAACTGCAGCCGGCCGATGCGGATGCAAAGCTTGGATTGGCCAAGACGTTGATTGAGATCAATCAGCCGGAGAAGGCGCTGGCTCTGCTCGAAGATGCCGTGCGCTTGGAGCCCACCAACGCCACCGCGCACTACCGACTGGCGACGCTCTATCGAAAGATGGGCCGCGCGGACGATGCGAAGCGCGAGATGGAACTCTACAAGAAATTTAAGGAGATGAAAGAGAAACTGGCCGCACTCTATAAAGAATTGCAGGTTCAACCCAAGGAGATTCGTGCGGACGAGCAGGATGAACAATAGGATGGGAGCGCGAGGCGGGGCTGGAACATCGAAGCAACTGAGCGCATTTTCCCGACCATACACTGCGCTTTTCATCCTCTGCCTGACTAGCAGCGCGATGGGACAGATGGGAACGCCCACGCCGCTGCCGCCCGCGGAGCGCCAAAAGGCGGAAGCCGAGAGCAAGGCAACTGGCGCGCTGGCCAATTATCCCAAGCTAGTCGATATCACCGATTCCACCGGCATTCATTTCGAACACCTGTCGAGTCCGGAGGCGAAATTTATTGCGGAGTCGATGAGCGGCGGAGTTGCGCTGATCGATTATGACGGCGATGGCTGGCCGGACATTTACTTTACGAATGCGCAGAGCGTGGAAATGGCGCAGCATGGCGTCAAAGCGCGGAGCGCTTTGTTTCATAACAACCACGACGGCACATTCACGGATGTCACCGACAAAGCAGGAGTAGGGTATCCGTGCTGGGCGATGGGCGCCGCCGTCGGCGATTACAACAACGATGGCTGGCCTGATCTACTGGTGACCTGTCTGAACGGCGTGGTGCTCTATCGCAACAACGGCGACGGAACATTTACCGATGTGACCAAGGCCAGCGGGCTTGCCAGCGATTCCGGATGGGCGACGGGAGCGGCCTTTGGAGATTATGACGGCGATGGCTTTGCCGATCTCTTCGTATCGCACTATGTGGATTTTCACCTGGACGATCTGCCCGCCTTCGGTTCCGGAAAATCCTGCAAGTACCTTGGACTCGATGTGCAGTGCGGCCCGCGCGGGCTGAAAGGATCTCCCGACAATCTTTACCACAATAACGGCGACGGCACGTTTACCGACGTGTCGAAGAAATCCGGAGTGGACGATCCCGAGCGCCGCTATGGCCTGACCGCCCTATGGTCGGACTTCGACAATGACGGAAAGCTCGATCTCTTTGTCACCAACGACGGCCAGGCGAACTACCTGTACCAGGGCGATGGCAAGGGAAAATTCGACGGATGTCGCCCTTACTGCCGGCGTGGCGGCGAACGAGGACGGACTGGAACAGGCCAATATGGGAGTGGCCTTCGGCGACTATCTGCACACCGGTCGCATGTCTCTGGTGCTTTCGCATTTTGACATCGAGTATGCTGCCCTCTATCGCAACGATAGTGCAACCAACAACGGAGGGATGAACTTCTCCGATACGTCGATCGCTTCAGGCATTGCCAGGGGCACACAGGGCTATGTGGGCTGGGGCGACGCCTTTGTCGATTTCGACAACGATGGCTGGGTGGATTTTTTTCTGGTCAACGGACACGTGTATCCGCAGGTGGATCGTGTTCAAACTTCTGCCAGATACCTGGAGCCGAAGTTTCTGTTCGTCAATCAACAAGACGGAACTTTCAGAAATGCCAGCAAGCTGATTGGAGACGCGATTCAGATCCCGCAGGTGAGCCGTGGGCTTGCGGTCGGCGATCTTTTCAACGATGGAAGAATAGAAGCCGTAATTGAAAACCTGGTAGGGCCGCCCATGATCCTGCGTCCCGAAGGAGGCCCGCAGAACCATTGGGTCAGTTTTCAACTGGAAGGCGTAAAGAGCAATCGTCTCGCCTTGAATGCGCGCGTAAGGGCCACAGCCGGAGAGCTGGTGCAGTTGGGCGAAGTCCTCAGCGGCGGAAGTTACCTGTCGCAGCACGATCTGCGCATTCACTTCGGGCTGGGCAAACATGAGCGTGTCGATAAGGCTGAAGTCTTGTGGCCGGATGGCAAAAAGGAAACGCTCTCCAATCTGGCCGCCGACCGGTTTTATGTGGTGCGCGAAGGGCAAGGAGTGGTTTCCAGCAAACTGCCCGAGCACGGCGTCAAGCTTCCTTAGTATGGCCATCCGCGCCGGCAAATCGTCTCCCTACACTCCTGCTTTTGGCGGCGGTGTTTGCTGCCGGAGGAGCCGCTGCTCCAGCGCAGAACACGGGCCATCCCGCCGCGTCTCCCCAGATGCGGCAATTGCAGCAGGCGCTCGACCTCGCCCAGCACGGCGACAGGCAGGGAGCAATGAATCTTGTTCTGCGCTTGCTTGGAGCAGCGTCCGGATTTTGCCCCGGCAATCAAGTTGAAGGGCATGTTGCTGGAGGAAGCAGGTCGCAGCTCTGAGGCGGCGGCTGCCTATGAAGAGGCTCTGAAGCTCGCGCCCAACGACGGAGATCTCTTGCTGAAAGCAGGCATCTACAAACTGGCTGCCGGCCAGAGGGAAGACGCTATCAAGCTGCTGCAGCGCTGCATCCGGATTCTCCCCGAGGACGGAGACGCCCAGTATTATCTGGCCCAGGCCTATCACCTGAATGGGCAGGACGACTTGGCACTGCGCGCGATCCGGCAGAGTTTGAAGGCCGAACCTGGCAATGCAGCGGTGTGGCAGAAGTACGGGGAACTGCTGTGCGGCACGGGAGACTGCGCGGCGGGGCTGAAGTGGCTGCTCAAGGCACAGCGCTCGGATGCTACCCTGCCGCGGATCGACTACGACATTGCTGCGACGGATTACAAACTGATGGATCTTGCCGGTGCCGCGCAATATGCCGCCCACGCGGTTCAATCCCAGCCCAACGACGTGACCGCCTGGCAACTGCTGGCTATCGCAGAGCTGAAGCTCGCCAGATGGCAAGAGGCCAAGGATGCATTTGAACACATCCTGACATTCAAGCCCGATGATGTGGAGTCTCTGTTGGGGGTTGGGCAATGCGAAGTGGAACTGAAGAACTATCCGGCCGCGATCGACAAATTGCAATTGGTGTTACGGCTGGAGCCGACGCGCCTATTGGCGCATTTCTACCTGTCACGCGCGTTTGCCGGGATGGGCAAAACCGCGGACGCGGAGCACGAGGCCGCGCTGCATCAGTTAATGATGGAGCAGATGACGTTCGTTCGCTCCGTGGAGAGTGAGGAACGCGAAAGTCCCATCCGGGCTCAGGCGCGTCAACTGCTGGCGGACCATCGCGAACAGGATGCGTTACAGCTGTATCGGGCCCACTTCAAAGGAACTGCGGCCACTCTGGCGGATGCGTATGTGTTTGTTGGAAAACTATATCTCTTCCTGGGAAACACGGAAGATGGCTTGCGCAATCTTCATCATGCGCTGGAAATCCAGCCCACGGTTCGAGGAGCTCATACCTATGAGGGAATACTGGCGCTCAAATTGGGTGACATGACCCGGGCCGAGAAGGAGTTTAAAGGCGGAACTCGCAAATGACCCGAACTATCAGACGGCGATTGCCGAGATGGGCGAGGTCCGCTACCGTCAGCAGCTCTGGTCCGATGCGGCGGAACAGCTGGCGAAGTCGCGAACCATGACTCCGGAGTTGCTTTACATGCTCTGCGATTCTTACTTCCATCTAGGCAAGGCGTCGGATGCGGACCTGACTGCCGAAACGATGGCGGCGTACGGGAGAAACAATCCTCAAATCATGAAAGAACTGAATGAGCTTCTTGTCCGTAATGGGCAAACCGAGCTTGCGCAGCGTTTGTCGGCCAATCTGGCGCAAAAAATAGAGCTCATGGTGCGCTCTCCGTCACGGTAAGAATCTGATCTGCCTTGACGTTTTTCAGAACCTGCTTGATGCCGCTCGGCCAGGTGAGTTCAATCGTGTCTACAACGCCAGCCGAGCCCAACCCGAAGTGTACGCGCTTATCGCTCGAAGAGTTGTAGCTGAGCGCGGTTGTGGCATGGTTGTACTGGGTGCCGAGAGAAGTTGTTACCTTGATCTTTGTTCCCAGACCGTCGCGGTTGGATTTGACGCCAACCAGTTTCAGAATGATCCAGTGGTTTCCGCTGCTGGAACGGTTCATCCATATCTCCGGGGGACCGTTCAGAACCGTCACCACAACATCGATTTTGCCATCGTTGTTGAGGTCGCCGAAGGCGGCGCCGCGGTGCGGAGCCGCAACGGAGAAGGATGATCCTGCCTTCGAACTCAGATCCTCAAAGGCGAGGCTGCCTTTGTTGCGAAACACTCGATTGGGAAGCGCAAAGGGGCGGTGCGCCAACTCCATGGCATTGTCCAGAATGTCGGAGTTGGCGGTAAACAGGTCCTTGTTCCCGTCGTTGTCGAAATCGAAAATCCCCACTCCCCAGGCCGTTGAGCGGCTGGTCAAGACGCTCAGTCCCGCCGTGGCGGTGACATCCTGAAATTGTCCATCCCCTAGATTCCTATAAAGGGGAAAACCCTCTCGGAACATGGCGGTTTCAAAAATATCCGGCCTTCCATCATTGTCAATGTCGCGGAAGTCCGCTCCCATGCCGGCTATCGCGTTGCCGAATGCGTTGTACGCAACGCCGGCGAGCATCGCGACATTGGTAAACGTTCCATCCTCGTTGTTGTGAAGAAGATAATTCTCGAAGGTATCGTTTGAAACGAAGATATCGGTAAATCCATCGTTGTCATAGTCGGCAAACGCTAGCCCCATCCCTTTGCCAACATACTTCGAGATGTGGGACGGTTCAGAGACGTCGGTAAAAGTGCCGTCACCATTGTTGCGATAAAGGATGTTGGGCGTTCCCAGAAAATCGACTGGCGAGCAGTAGGCTGGAAGTCCCTGCTGAACGCAATGCGTTGCAGTTTTGATGTTGTAATTCAAGTAGTTCACCACCAAAAGGTCGAGCAGCCCATCGTTGTTGTAATCGAACCATCCCGCTGCTACAGACCACGCTTTGCCAAGATTGGGAACCATACCGCCGACTCCCGCCTTCGCGGTCACGTCCGTGAAGGTGCCGTCTCCATTGTTGTGCAAGAGTTGGTTGTGGTTGACGCCCGTAACGTAAAGATCGACGAACCCATCATTGTCATAGTCACCTGCCGCCACTCCCATCGCATAACCGATGCCCTCGAGGCCGGCTTTCTCAGTGACATCGGTAAAGGTGCCGTCCCCATTGTTGCGGAAGAGCCGGTTGGAGTAACTGGAATCGCTTTTATCAAGCGACGGGATGGCCGCGCCATTAGTAAAGAAGATGTCCAGCAAACCGTCGTTGTTGTAGTCGAACAGCGCTACTCCGCCAGTCATGGTCTCAAACGTGTATCGCTGCGGACTGATGCTGTTCTTGAGCTTGAACTTGATCTTCGATTGCTCAATGACGTTCTCGAACTGGATCGCCGATGCAGTCGGCACCGTATTCGCGGACATTTTGCCGGAAGCGGCTCGACGCGGCTGCGCGGCCTGATGGGGCGCAGGCGCTGGGGCGGCCGGCGAGGCTTGAGCACGAAGGCTGGGGGCGCTCCACAGTAAGCAGAGGATCAGCTGAACAATGAGAACGATTTCGCTGGCAGCTCTCCTCGACTTGGCGTCGGCCACACGCCGGACCACCTCCCAGTTAGGCTGTCGCATAGTCACCGGTGCCATGTTGATTCTACGCGGAGTATCTCATGTCACGATTTCACAAGGCTCAATTTCCCGGCCGATCAGGCCGCGATCGCCGCCGTGGCCGGACAGGTAGGAAGACGGATCTACAGAGTATGCCGTGAACTCGTCTGCCTTCGTCTTGACCGCGCCCAACGCGAATGTTAGTTTCGGTTCCACACGTGGCTCTTCGAGGGAAATCACTCTGAGCGGGACAGGGAAGTCGTTTGGATCCGTCGATCTGCGGCGGCGGAAGTTTCTTGTCCGTTTCTGCCAGAGCGCGGGAGCGACACTGATTCCCGCAAGCTTGTGGGGACTCAACCTTCCCGGTTCCGGGTCGTTCGCATCGCCGATAGAATCCGACGACGGTTTGCACTTGCAACCGCACTATCGAACCGGGCGGCCGCTCGATGACACGCTGCGCAAGGTGCAGGCAGGTCTCGACGATTTCATCACGGAAAAATATGCCGATCAGATTGCGGCTATGTTTGCGGAGTGGAGCGCCAGCTTGTTGCAGCATCCGCAGGAAACGCAGGCAGTCGCCAAGCTTCTAGCGAGCGATTTCTGTGGCTCTTCGCTCAAGCCAGCCGAGTCGCGAGTCCTGCGTTCGAGTTCGGCGCTTCAGGTGCGTCAGAATAAATTCGCCAGTCAGGCCGCGCTTCGCCGCGATAGCTTTCTAAAAGAGTGGCAGTCCAGCCTCAGCGGTTTTTCCAGCATTGTGACTGCCGAATTCCAGATTACAAGGATGGATGCGACGAGCACGCCGGCGGCTTCCTCCCAATCGCCTGAACGACTGCAAACGCGCATTCGCTATGAAATCGTGGGGACGGGCGTCGATTTCTATCGCGAACAGCGCGTGGGGGTTTGGGACTTAGTATGGGAACCGTCCTCGTCCGCCGAGTTTCGTGTCCGCAGTTGGCGCGCACTGGAAGAGACTCAAGCCCATTCCAATTCTCCCATCTACGTCGACATCACTTCGGCCTCACTGAGCGGTAATTCTTCCTACTCCTCTCAGATGCTGCACGGAACCGACTATTGGCGCACGGTGCTGGACGGCGCCTCTGGCATCGACATCTATGGACACAACGGAGTCTCAGTCGCCGACATCGACAACGACGGCTTCGACGATCTCTACGTGTGCCAGCCTGCAGGTTTGCCCAATCGCCTATATCGCAATCGGGGCGACGGAACGTTCGAAGACATTACGGAATCGTCCGGCTTGGGAATGTTGGAAAATACGGCCTGCGCTCTGTTTGCCGACTTCAATAACCAAGGGCGCCAGGATGTCATTGTGGTGCGCGCCAATGGACCGTTGCTTTTCCTGAATGAAGGTGGCGGCAAGTTTCGCCAGAGGCCCGACGCGTTCCGGTTCGCAAGTCCTCCGCAGGGTACATTCACTGGCGCGGCCGCTGCGGACTATGACGGCGACGGGTGGCTTGACGTCTACTTCTGCCTGTACTCCTACTATCAGGGCTCTGGACAATACAAGTATCCGTCTCCGTATCACGATGCCGAGAACGGGCCGCCCAACTTCCTGGTGCGCAACCAGCGTGACGGCACCTTTCGCGACGTAACCGCGGCCTCGGGCTTGAATCAGAACAATACGCGTTACAGCTTTTGCTGCGGATGGAGTGACTTCAACCGCGACGGCTGGCCCGATCTCTACGTGGTGAATGATTTTGGACGAAAGAATTTGTACCGCAACAATGGGGATGGAACGTTTAGCGATGTTGCTCCGCAGGCGGGGGTTGAAGACATTGGCGCGGGCATGAGCGTCGTCTTGGCTCGACTACGACAATGGCGGCGCGCAGGATCTATACGTCGCAAATATGTGGACAGCGGCCGGCGAACGCATGTCGACTCAGGAAAATTTCAAGAGCGACTCGTCGAAAGAAGTTCGTGCGCTTTATCAAAAACACGCCATGGGAAATTCGCTGCTCCGCAATCGCAGGCGCGAGCATTCGATCGACGCGACGACTTCTTCAGGCGTCGGAATGGGCCGCTGGGCGTGGTCGAGCGACGCGTTTGATTTTGATCATGACGGGTTTCCTGATCTATACATCGCCAACGGGATGGTCTCCGGCCCTTCGCGCCAGGATTTCAATAGTTTTTTCTGGCGGCAGGTAGTGGCTTGTTCCCCCGACGAAGCTCGAGCCCGTCTCACGAATACGAGCAGGGATGGAATGCGATCAATGAACTGATTCGTTCTGACGGAACCTGGAGCGGTTACGAGCGGAATGTGTTTTACGCGAACAACCGAGATGGAACTTTCTCGGATGTCTCCGCGTGGTTGGCATGGACTTCCTGGAAGATGGGAGATCATTTGCCCTCGCCGATTTCGATCACGATGGCCGGCTCGAAGTGTGTCTTAAGAACCGCAATGCTCCCCAGTTGCGGCTCCTGAAGAACGTAGTGGAGGATTTGCCGCCCTCGATTGCGTTCCGCCTGCGAGGCACGAAGAGCAATCGCGACGCGATCGGCGCAGTCTGTGACCATGGAAACCGATGCTGGCCGGCAGACACGCATGCTTCAGGCCGGGTCCGGTTTTCTATCCCAGCACAGCAACAGATTGTTCTTCGGCCTCGGAAATGCGGCAGGGCCGGTGCGAGCGTACGGTTCGCTGGCCGAGCGGCCTCGTGCAGGAACTTCACAATCTTCCAATCAATCACAGGATCTGGGTCGAAGAGGGCACAGAGCCCGCGCGCAGCGAGCCATTCAAGACCGTAGTGCCCAAACCCAGTAACTTCTCTGTCAGACAAACCGCACAGGGAGCTGAGCAACTTCCAACCCGAGGTGAAACTTGGCTTCTCGTCCCGATTGCCGCTCCAGACTTTTCTCTTACCGATCTGTCCGGAAAAAATCGGACGCTTGCTGCGCTCCGTGGAAAGCCGATACTGCTGAATTTCTGGACCACGAAGTCGTCGGGTTCGTAGGAAGAGTTGCGAGTGCTTGCAGAAATTTCAGATCGGATTGGACAGCGAAAGGACTGCAACTGCTCGTGGTGAACGTGGATGATCCCGCCGATGGCGAAGTGCGGGCGCTCGCGCCAGGGCTTTCCTTTCCGGTTCTGCGCGCAACGGACGATGTGGCCGCTATCTACAACATTCTTTATCGCCAATTGTTCGACCGTCATCGCGATCTCAGCCTTCCGACCTCCTTCCTGATTGATAGCAACGGCGACATAGTTAAGGTCTACCAGGGCCTCATCGTTCCCGAGCACGTGGAACAGGACTTCCAGCATATTCCGCGAACCGAAGCAGAGCGACTGGCGCGGGCTTTGCCGTTCCCGAGCGCGAACGTCTGCACTCGAATTTGGCCGCAACTATCTCTCTTCCGGCGCGCTTTTCTTCCAGCGCGGGTATCTTGACCAGGCCGAAGCCTCATTCCAGCAAGCTTTGCGCAAGGATCCGTCGAGCGCGGAGGCTGCTGTATGGCATTGGAAGTGTCTACTTGAATCAAAACAAAAACGCTGCCGCGCGCGATGCCTTCGAACGCGCCATGAAATTTCCGGCGAATTATCCTGACACGCTTACCGACGCCTGGAACAACCTTGGCGTGATCGCCACGCGTGAAGGTCGCGTGGACGATTCGGTACCATGTTTTCTGGAAGCGCTGCGCCTGAATCCGCACCATCTCTTGTCTCTGGACAATCTGGGCAATGCCTATCGCTTGCATAAGCGATGGGATGATGCGCGCACAGGTGTTGGAACGCGCGGTGGAGGTAGCTCCGCAGGATCCTGAGGCGAACTACAGTCTGGGAATGGTATTTGCGCAGGCCGACGACACTGACAAAGCTTATGAGTATTTGCAGCGCGCCCTGAAGGCGCGTCCTGTATATCCTGAGGCGCTGAACAATTTGGGAGTGCTTTATCTGGTGACGCAGCGGCGGGATCACGCGGTGGCAAGTTTCGAAGAATGTATCCGCGTGGCTCCCGGGTTCGACCAGGCATATCTGAATCTGGCGCGCGTGTATGCGCTGGAAGGTGCGCGGGACAAGGCTCGCAGCCGTTCTGCTCGATTTGCTCAAACAGCATCCCGATCACCCGCAGGCGAAGCAGATGCTTGAGCAATTGTAGAGACGTTGTGGAGACGCGGCAGGCTGCGTCTGCACAGAGTTCAAGGTTTCGGTGTCGGCGCCGTCAGCAAATCGACGAACATCTGGTAAAACCTGTCGTATCGAGATCAACTTGTATCTCGGCGGGCGGTCCCACGATCTTTGGTTTGTCCTTCTCCGTCCAACTGAGGGTATTTCCGTAACCAGCGCCGCGGCTGAGGTCCACATCCAGATAGCGTGTGATCCTTCGCTGTGATCAGACTCGGGTCGAGCCACGCTAGGGCAGCGAGTTCGTCCCATAAGTAGTTGTATTTGCCATACAGGTGCGAATAGGAACCGACATAGCGGGCCGCTGGCGTGTTGCCCGCCTTTACCCGATCAAGCAGGTCCTGGCTCAGCCGCGTCTTCACAGAAACGTCCACGGTGGTGCAGATAATTTTCTTCCACGGCGCTATCAGTACAGATGTGCGCGGCCTCGGGATCGAACCAGAGATTGAATTCGTGCCTGGGCGTATTCACAAACTCAGGATCGTCGGTCTTCGGATTCAGGCTCCCGCCCATGAACACGAACTCCTTCGCCAACTCGGCAAACTCGGGATCGATGGAGATAGCAAGCGCGAGATTGGTCATCGGCCCGCCTTCGTAGATAGTGACTTGGTGCGGATATTTGTGGACCATGCGCAGCAGAAAATGCGCAGCGTCTTCGTCGAGCGGTCTGGTGGTCGGGCTTGCCCTCCGGCATTTCGCCTAACTGATCTGCCGGGTGATACCGCCGCGGCGTCCACGCGCCTACCCACGGGATGGAGCCATACTGCTGCTCCCAGAGTTCGGTTTCTGCCTGTCGTCTCACCAGCGGATACTCGGCTCCCGCTACGACCGGGAATATCCGTCCGCCCAATGATCTCCAGCATGCGCAAGGTGTGCGCTACTTCTTCTTTCAGCCAGGCATCGCCGGTGACCACTGTTATTCCGAGAACTTCGGTTTGCGGTGACTGGATCTAGCAACAAGATGGATTGCTGATCGGTTCCTCCCGGCCCGGCAGCATCCTGATCGATGATGATCTTGCGTTTGCCGGACGATGCCTGACTCCAGCCCGGAACGGAGCATAATCATCAACATGCCGACTACTGTCCAGACTCGGCCCACTTTCATTTCGTCGCCTGCTTTCCGAAAGACGGCGGGCTGATTTGCGGCCCCGTCGGAGCCGACTGCGCGAATCGACTCAGGCCAAACCGGCGGTGGAGGCGGTTGCGAATTCCCGTCGCGTAGCTCGGAACTCGTCTTCATAGGTTCTCTTGAGTGCGCCTCGGAACGATGTAGCAAAACATTGCATTCTATTTTGTGCGCGTCTGAACTTGGCCAGCGCTTTTTTTCTTTTCAGGGATGGACCCCGGATTGCAGAGTGCAAGTTCGGCAGATAGAATGCCCGCTAGGCGCACGACCAGGGATCGGTTTTGTTGGTATTCATTCAGGCGCCCCTCTTCATGGGCCGTCTCTGCGTGTCTCAAAGCAACTCAGATCGCTCGCGTAGGCTGGAGTTGTTGCGTTGTCGCTTTGCCGTGTTCCTTCTTCGCTTCCAATACAAGCGCAGGAGTTGGCTTCGTTGCGCGGCACCGTTCGCGACTCGCAAGGCAAAGCGGTCGCTGGCGCAACATGCAACTGCAGGACCAAGGACGAAACACAGCTTCAAACAGCCCATCAGATTTGCAAGGGAAATATGGTTTCGCCGGGCTGCAGTCGGCGGGGTCTACCGCTCTGCGAGCGGAGATGAGCTGGATACAGCGAAACAGAAATCCCCTCCATTTTCTTGGCTCCGAAAGAGGCGAAGAGCTGTCGATCTCGACGCTGCTGCCGGCAACAACTGGAGTCCTCGCGATCGGCTTTCTCGGCCAAAAGCCAGCATTTTTTGATCAGCCGCAATTTGCGGTCGCGGGCGTGACCGATACAACCAGTCTCGGAGGTCACGGTTCCGACACGATCGTGCGAAGCCGGGAGACGATCGCCAAGGAAACAGTTTCATTAGGCAAGCCCGCGACCGGCGCATGCCGGCCGCTGTGTCTGAAAAAGAAAAATCGCTGCGCGCGACCGTGGAACGCGAGCCCCGGAGCTTTGACGCGAACCACCTTCTCGGCAAAGCGCTGATCGAAGATGGCAAGGCTCGCGAGGCGATCCCATACCTTGAGCGCGCACGAGAACTCAAGCCCGGCGACTACGAAAATTCCTACGATCTCGCAGTGGCAAACGAAAACGCGGGCAATTACGAGCGCGCCCGCGACCAGGCTCAGGCCTCTGGCGTGAATGCGACACAGCGGAACTTCATCATTTGCTCGCGATGTCGCAGGAGAAGTTGGGAAATTCTCTTGAGGCGGTCCGCGAGTACCAGCGCGCTGCTGAACTGGATCCCCGCGAAGCCCTATGTTTTCGACTGGGGATCGGAACTTTTGCTGCATCACGCCCGGAACCCGCGATGGAAGTCTTTCGCCAGGGCAAGCGCTTATTTCCTCGCTTCGATTCGCATGTTGATCGGGCAGGGGGCATCCTTGTTTGCTCGCGGGTCCTATGACGAGGCAGAGCAGCGAATTATGTGCAGCCTCCGACCTGAATCCGAACGATTCGATTCCGTACTTGTTCCTGGGAAAAATGCAAGGCGCGGAGTCCGCACCTTCACGAGGAAGGTCGTCGAGAAACTGCACCGGTTTGTGACGCAGCAACCGGAGAGTGCCTCAAGCCAATTACTACTATGCGGTCGGTCTTTGGAAGCTTCGGACAGGGCCGCAGGATATGGCTACCGCAACCGCAAGTCGAGACGCTTTTGAGAAAGGCGATGCATCTCGATCCGAAGTTTGCCGCCGCGTACTTCAACTGGGTATTCTCCATTCAGAACAGAGAGACTTATCCGAAGGCGATTATGAATTTCCAACAGGCGATCCAGGCAGATCCGCAGATGGAAGAGGCGCATTATCGTCTGGCTCAGGCTTACCGGCAGACCGGCGAAGCCGCCAAAGCCGAAGATGAGACTCAAGTCTACGACCAGATCGTCAAAGAATCAGCGCAGAAGGCGGAACGCGAGCGCCATGAGATCCGGCAGTTTGTGTATACCCTGCGCGACCAGCCTCCGGCCCAAAGACCCTAGCAGGACATGTTTTCATTCACAAGAGATCCTAGTCTCAGTAGAGCAGTCTGCAGCGCGCGGTGTGCTTTGCGAACTCCGCGATTCCTCGACGTCCTTCGCGGTTAATTCTTTCTTGCAAAGTTCCCAAAGAAGCCCCGCCGAGAACGCAAAGCCAGAAAACTTCCAGCCTCTCAAAGTACCGGCGCTTTGCGACCCTCCGCTGCGGCGCGCACTGTGTTACACTTTTTGATTCATACTGAGAAACTTGCACGCAGGACGCCCAATCCACAGATGCTTTTTTCCAAAGAATATGTGGGCTATCTGGCCCGCGAAGTCACCAAGAAACTGATCGCCGGCAAGTTCATCGAGACCTCGACGGTTCCCGCCGTGACCGAGCGGGTCAATGCGGCATTGGTCGACGAACTCTCCTTGGAGGACCGCATCAACGACGAAGTGCGCGTCATCCTCGAAGCCTATTCCGACGAAATGCGCAATAGCGGAGCCAACTACCAGGAGATGTTTCGCAAGGTGAAGACCGAACTGGTGCGCAAGTACAAGGCGGTGCTGTGAGACTCAGCCGCGACAAAGTCAACGTACTGGCCCGCGCCGTTTCCGACGTGCTCAAGCAGATGGACGAGGTCGAATTCATCGAAGACTCCAATACCATCCGCCAGGAAACCCGCAAGATTCTCGAAGAGCTGCTCAATCAGGAAGCACAGAATCGACGTCGCCGCCCGCCAGAAAATCGAGAGCCAGAAACGCACCATCCTCGAAGGCTCGCAAGAGTGGGACATCCTCTACCGCAAGTATTACAACGAGGAAGTGAAAAAGCTGGGCATCTAGCAATTCCTTCCTCGCCGGGCCGATTTTCTTCAGAGGTGATCGATGGCAGATCAGATCCGCGACGTGAAAGCCATCGTGAAGGGGGCTGCCGAAGCCGCCGGCTTCGACCTCGCGGGCATCGCCCCTGCCACCGATGCCGCGGAACTCAAATGCTTTCCCGCGTGGATTGCCGCGGGCCATGCCGGCGAAATGAACTACTTGCAAGCTCGCGATGATCGTGGCGATCTCAAGCGGTCCTCGCTCGCGCGCGTCGCGCCTTGGGCACGAAGCGTGGTGGTTTGTGCCATCAACTACAACACGGAGAACCCTTACTCGACGCGACGTCCATGACGCCCACTGCGGATGGATTTCGCGCTACGCCTGGGGCCGCGACGATTACCACGAGGCGGTTCTCCGCCGGTTAAAGCAGGTAGAAGCTGCTTTGCGCCAGGCCGTATCCGCCGAGCAACAGCCAGCTCTCACCACGCGCAGCTACGTGGACACTGGACCGATCGTCGAGCGCGTCTTTGCGAAGTACGCGGGCGTGGGCTGGATCGGCAAAAACACCTGCATCATCAATCAGAAAAAGGGCTCGTGGCTCTTCCTGGGCGTAATCCTCACCTCCCTCGAACTCGCGCCGGATATGCCCGCCCCGGACCGATGCGGCACCTGCACCCGCTGCATCGAAGCCTGCCCGACGGACGCAATCCTCGCGCCTTACCAGCTCGATTCCAACAGGTGCATTTCGTATCTCACGATCGAAAAGCGCGGGTCGATTCCCGAGGAACTGCGCCCGGGCATGGGCCGCCACGTCTTCGGCTGCGATATTTGCCAGGATGTTTGCCCATGGAACCGTAAAGCCCCAGTGGCGGCAGCGCCTGAATTCGAACCTCGTCCCGGTTTGGTGAACCCCGCCCTCGCTTGGCTCGCCGAGATGTCTGCAGAAGAGTTTTGCGAGGTCTTTCACGGGTCTCCCGTTCGCCGCACCAAGCGCTCCGGCCTTCGGCGCAACGCCGCCATCGCCATGGGCAACAGCGGTAACAAGGAATTCCTTCCGCTCCTCGACCAACTCGCTGGCGACGAAGACCAATCCATCCGCGAAAGCGCGAATTGGGCCACAACTCGGTTGTCGACGCCTACCGAATAGTGGCGGAGTGAAGCGTTACAGGGTCCACTCAGCAGATTTGTGTTGTCTTCGCCCTCCCTAACACAATCTCCCGTTGGATTTACAGGAACTTCCGTAACTGGCTTTTCCTCTTACCCGCAACTAATCTTTGCGTAAAGGGTTCTTATTTAGGAAGTTAGACTGAAGTCTGGGGGGAGTATGTTTTCACGCCACATTCCGACAATGCGGCGCGCTGTGGGCAGCTTAGTTGTCATGATTTTGGCCTGCGCCTCGTTCGCGGGGGCTTCGGCCACCCTTCTTTTGGAAGAACCCTACGGTAGGATGGGATTCTTCACCGCTACCGGTCACGCCGCCGTCTATCTTTCCGGGGTATGCGCCGAGACCCCGCTGCTTCTGCGGCACTGTGCGCCGGGGGAAACCGGAGTCGTGATCAGCCGCTACGACGGCGTGGGCGGATACGACTGGGTCGCCATTCCTCTGATTCCTTATCTTTACGCGGTCGAACGCGCCGAAGATGTGCCGCTGTTTGCCAATGCCAAGATGGCCGCGTTCCTGCGCGACCGTTACCGCCGCAAGTATCTGGAAAACATCGCTCCCGATGTCAGGAATGGAGAAACTCCCGGCGGAAATTGGTACCAACTCGTCGGATCCTCCTACGATCGCGCCATCTACGGCTTCGAAATTGAAACCACGACCGAGCAGGACGATGCCCTGATCCGCAAATACAACGAATCTCCCAATCGTTCTCATTTCCACCTGGCTGCGAACAACTGCGCCGATTTCGCCAAGGCTGTGCTGAACTTTTATTATCCCAAATCGCTCCACCGCAGCCTGGTCGCTGATGTCGGCATCACCACCCCAAAACAGATTGCAAAAATGCTCACCAAGTTTAGTGCGCGCCATCCTGAACTGGAGTTTTCGAGGCTCCTCATCGCGCAGGTGCCCGGCAGCATGCCTCGCAGTTCGAATGTGCATGGAGTCCTTGAATCTTTCTTCAAAGCGAAGAAGTACATTGTGCCCAGCGTTGTCGTCAGCCCGATCTTTGCCGGATGTGTCGCTGCGGTTTACGTCGGTACGGGCGCGGGCCACTTCGAACCCGGGCGGAATGCGATGGTTTTCGTCGCAGGCGGCGATCCGGAGCGAACCCTGGGTCGCGAAGATCGCCGCGCCTACCAGCAACAACTGAAACATTTTTTAGCTGACACCTATCCGGATCAGCCCGGACTTAAGGCTGACAAAGCCTGGGCCAGATTGCAATCGAAAGCCAAGACGGGCGTTGACGATCAGGGTCGACCGGTTCTCGAAATGCAGGTGGGAAAGCGCCGCGTGCAGATCGGCATGGCGGCTGACAACGTTTTAAGTGGTAACGCTCCTCCTGAGCTAATGCGTCAACTTCTCGAGGCTCGCCTCCAGGCGGAATTACGACGCTCGCCGCAAGGCCTGTCCGAAGCGGAAATTTCGCGTGATTGGGGTCTCCTCCAGAAAACCTTGGCCCAGAGCGACTCTTCAGCGACGACTCGCCTCGCGAAGCGTTCTGAAAATATTCTTGGAAACCAGCCCTAACAATGTGAGCAGCTAAAGGCGCACGCAATTCTGACGTATCTAGCCCCGGACGCATTCGTCCGGGGCCGCTCTTTGTACGACCCTCTTTATTATGTTTGTTATGACGCGCTGACTTAAGGTCGTGCCAGAACACGGCCCCCTTGCTGATTGCAGGCAGCGTTGTAATGTTGTCGCCGTGTCGCGCCCCGCTCACGGTTTGCACGTCGCCCAGGAAGGAAAGAACGAAACCCTTGCCGGTGGCCGCATTCACGTGTTTTTCGCGAACTTCGCCAGGCTGCGCGGAGGCTAGAATGCAGTGCAAGCGCCGCAAACGGGAGTGGAAGTCAGCGTGACATCCAAGAGCGAAGGTGTGCATTCCCAGCTGATAGCGGAACCAGTCGAGCGGCGTTCGCGACCAAGCCATGTGGTCGCCCTCGCTGAATTCGTATTCGTGTGCAATCGCATCCACTCCCGGATAGAGGCTGTAAACATCGGCCCCCACGCGCGCTGACCTTCATCAAATGACCCCCTGGTGTTGGGCTAGGGCACTACTGCCGACCGGGCCTGATCCAAGTGACGGGACGATTGAAGTTCGTAACAATTCCGCGCGAGCATTTGAATATCGGGGTTACGCGGTGCTCAGTAATACCTACGAAGCAGAGAATTCCACGAGGCAGGTGGGTTCGGCAAACGGCCAGTCTTGGACTGGCGCTCGCGTTCCTGTCCGTCCACCGCGTCTCTTAATTTAATCCTGAGAGGCGCGATCGTAATCGCGCCTCCCTGCACTCAAGAACAAATTAGAAGCGAACCCGAACACCAAACTCCATCGATCGCGGCGTGCGTTGGCTGGCGTTGTTGGTACCGTCGCCCTCGCCGGCCAGACTTCCCCAAGTTCCAGGGCTGCTCGTGTCGAGGGTAGGATCAAGGAGTTGGTCATGATTCAGAATATTGGTAAACACGAAGTCGAATTCCGTGCTCACACGTTCCGTAATGTTAACAACCTTTCTTATACTGAAGTCCAGATTCCAGTATGGCAAGCCCCGCATTTCGCTAGCGAAACCACCATCCTTGGTGTCAAGGCCCAAGATCGGTTGTCGGAACTGGTTGTAGACGGCCGCTGGGTTACCGAACAGGTTGAGGGCATAACCACCGTCCCCTACGCCGTTCGATCCAAGAATGTAGTGGGCTGAGCTGCCTTGGTTGTAAGGCCCCATGTGTATGGCGTTTTCCGTGTTCCCGTTGCCCACGAAAGCCACAGAGTCGCCCTCTCCGAATGCTTGGCCCCCTCCGTTAAGCGTTGTAACCGGCAGCGGAAACCCGGTTCCAGCGGCGAAAACTGGCGCGAAGGTCCAGCCACCGAGGACGCGTCCGAGCGCACCGTGCTGTCCCTTATAGAACGGCGGCTGGTACACCAGGAACACGTTGTAGACGAATTTACGGTCGAACGCTTGCAGGCCGTAACCGGTGCCCAAGTTGTATGGGTCGACCGCGGTGTCCGCGCTGGTCGACTGGGTTACAGCTCCGGTTCCCAGCGCCTTGCTCCAGGTGAAGTTCGACTGCGCGGTCAATCCATGCCAGTCGCTCATTTTAAGAGTGGCAAAGCCAGCGTTATAGTTCCCATAACCTATGCTGGCGTTGACGCCCACACCCGACGATAACTGAGCCGTGCTGAAGTCACCGGGAACAATCGGTGTATTCATCATGGTGCGGGGGAAATTGAACCCGTCGTGGCCCAACGATGATCCATCTCCGAAAGTACCGGAATCCAAGTCGCTCCACAAACTCCAGACTGACTGAGTACTGAGATTGCCAGAACCCTTGGCTCCTTCATTTGCCACCACCGCCGCGGTGCAAGTGGCGAACCCCTTGCAATAGCCCGTGCCCTTCAATGCTGCTTCAAAAAATGGTTGCGGCGTTACGGCAGCTGCATTCGCAGCACAGTTGGAACCTGCCATTCCTGCTACGCCACCGCAGTATTGCAGAACCATGTTGGCATACGCTTTGTCGAACCTCTGGCCTCCGACGGTCATCATGTACGGCACAGCGTTGATGTTAATCGGCTGGTATTCGTGCGTAATACGCCGGCCAATATATCCCAGCTCGAGCGTGATTTTGTTCGATAACTGTCGTTGAACGGTGAAGTCGAACGAGTCCACTACATTGGGCCGGAAATGCGGGTCCAACGACTCACCTGCACCGGCAGAAACCGCGTTGAGTCCGGGAAAATCAGGCTGAGGCAGCGTAGGAGTAGCAGCTGCCAGCGGCGCGATGTTGCCATCCACGCCGACGCGGAACGCATTGGATATGTTCGAGCTGCCGCCGCACACGCCCCCGATTGTGGGTGCAAAACATTGTACGGGCTGGATGAGTCCCGTACCTAACAGAGGCACGAGCACCAGATCCACACCGTTCAGCCGTCCGAAGATTCGGCCATAGCCGCCGCGAACGACAGTTTTGTCCTGACCGAAAATCTTCCCCGCCATGGAATCACTTTGGAAGCGGGGGTTCCAGGCGGCCGCGATGCGTGGACTGAACGAGCCGTAGAAGGGATCGTACGGGTACTTCCGCCCATTCTCGGAATTACCGACCAGAGTGAATCCGACGATCGGATTGTAGACCTGGCCCTGCAAAGCCTCCTGTTCGCGCGTGTTCATGAATGCCTGCACATCAATCAGCTGGTTCGCTTGATCTACCAGCTCGATCTGCTTTCCATTCGCCTCGACGGGAGGCATCTCCAGCGTCCAACCCAGGCCGTAGGTTAGGGTGAAGGTCGGCTTCATGTGCCAGGTGTCGCTGAAATATACGTTGTAATAAGGAATCGTGCTCTGGTCGAATGCCGGAGTCAGTGGCGGATTCAGCGCGAGATTTCGGCCACTGCGTGTGTAGGCGATCTGTGATGCCGAAACAATGCCTAGCGCCGCAGCCTCGTCGCGGCCCCACGTGGATGAACTCCCCGTCCACGCTGCCGGAGGAGTTAGGGTAACTCCCGTGCCTGCTCCGCGTGTGGTACCAAGCTGATAAACCGGCTGATAGTTGATGCCACCACCGTTGTCGGTTCGCTGGTGCCAGTTGAAGTTGTGCTGGTAAGAACCGCCGATCTGGAACAGGTGGTTTCCTTTCAACATCGAGAGGTCATCCCTGAACATTTGGTCACGCCCATCCCAGAAGCGTGTACGAGTTTGCTGAGTGTTCACGTTGTAGGGAGCGAGCACGTTGTCACGCGATTCGCCAAAGGGCTCCAGCGCTCCGCCCACGCCGGCGAACTGTATCGTATCTCCCTCTCTGCCCCAGGCCCACCAGTTGCGCAAAAAACTATAGTGAAAATCGTTGGTGGTATTGGAGGTAATGTTGGTGGTCAGGGCCGCAACCAGGTACCACGGCACCTGCGGATTGTTAGAAAGCGAAGCTGGCTTGCCCAGCGTGTCACCCGGAAAGAAACCGCCAATATCAATCTGATCGATGGTCGCGCGGGTCAGGTGGTAATAGCGGTAACTCGACATAAAGTGCCACTTTGCAGAGAAGTCGTGATCAAGACGGAGAACTCCAAAGTTGTCGCTCTGGGGGACAGCTACGTTAGCCAGAAACCCCTGGACGTTTGCACCGTCGCATCGCGGCAGACCGCAGCCGGATTCGTTGGAGAGCGGTTCGTACTTCTGCCACAGCTGCTGAACCATGGGATCAATCCCGATGCCGCGAGGATCAAGGGTTTTGAGATTGAAAAGTGTGCCGGTTGAAGGGTCGGTGATGATTCCGTTGCGCAGGTTCGCCGACGGAACGGTCTTCTCAATCGTCTGGGAATTCGGCCAGCGAAAGCCTTGATAGTTGGCGAAGAAGTAGGTCTTCCCCCCAAGAAAGTCTTTGGGAATGAGCGGACCGCCAATTGCCCCTCCGAAGCGGCTGTAGTGATAGCTGGGCACAGGAACCTTGGGGCTAGCGTTGTTATTTTGCCAGGTATTCGCGTTGAAGTTGTCGTCCAAGTAATATTCATATGCCGTCCCGTGCCAGGCGCTGGTTCCGCGCTTGGTGACGACCGATACCTGCGCCCCAGACGAACTGTTGAAGTCCGCAGTCTGGTTGGTGGTGCCGACCTTGAACTCCTCGACGCTGTCGGCCGGTGTCGGCAGCACACCCGTCGGTCCGGCGGCGACTCCAGCACTCTGGTTGGCAACTCCTCCCGTCGGATCGCCAGAAAAGCTGGGCGTGTACACGCTCATGCTCCCGTCCATGTCGTTGGTGTTGTTGCCGCCATCCAACTGGAAGCTGCTCTGGTCTACCGCCGTGCCAGCGACGCTGCCATCCGGGCTGATACCGGGCTGCAGCGTAACGAACGTGCTAACGTCGCGACCAAGACTAGGCAGCGACTCTAATGCAACGCCGGTGACGGTATTGCCCACCGTGGCATTCATAGTTTGCAGTTCCGTGCCCGCAGCATTCACTTCGACCACCACGGCGGTGCCGCCCACTTGCAAGGCCGTATTGAATGTGGTCGCCTGCCCGACCTTCACGTCCACATTTGGAGCCTTGGTGGTGGCAAAGCCTTGCTTACTGATCGTCATGTTGTAACTGCCAGGAGCGACATTGACGAAGACGTAATGCCCGGAATTGTTCGTTGTAACGCTTCGCGGGGTGCTGGTAGTCACGTCAGTCAACGTCACCGTAGCGTCGCTGACCACGGCACCGGATTGGTCGGTCACTGTGCCAACTACAGTGCCGGTGTTGGTGGCTTGCGCCCACATCAGTTGAGTGCCGACGCACAATACAACGACGAAAAACCGCGCCAGATTTGTGTTAAGCACGTGCATTGCTTCGCTCCTTGCAGACAGGGTTCCAACAGAAACAGAAACAAAGGTATGCAACCGAAGCTCCACACCATCGGCGTGAGACGGAGTTGTGTTTTGTTGTGTTTGCGTAACGACGGCATCCTCGATAATCCGATTTAGTGGAGAACTCGACCCGCCTTTCCCGAACGTAGCAGTGCTAATGATGTAGTTCGTGATGTTCATTTGATAAATCGCCACAGTTTCTTGTTGAACTACATCATTGTGGAGTGAGGTTTTCTAGAATCTGGAGCCCATTAGGGCCGGACACCTACAAAGGTGGGGATATTCCAGAGATACAGACGAAAGAGAGAGAGAGAGAGAGAGAGAATGTGCGCATCTAAGAAACGATTTAAGGAAAAAAGCTGTGCGACTCTTTCGTAGAGACGTTGCTTGCTGTAACGTCTCGGCTAACGCCGCAACCCGTGTAGTGGGGCGAACCAGGTACGTCTCTACGACAGACGGAAGCTGCTCTGAGTATGCTGGAAGCGATTTTTTGTTGGCCGGCGTCAGGCCCCGGTCTTCTCAAAGCGGGGAGCGTACAATGCAGCGTTATGAGCGTAGGACAACTGCGGCCGGTTGCAAAAGCATATGCATTTTCGATTGCGATATGGTGCGGCCTTGCTTTGCTGACCGGCTGGCAATACCGCATTTTCGATCAGGAACTGAATATCCACTCTTCTCTGCTCGACATGGTGCTCCTTGCCGAATCACGAGGCTTTGCTTTCGCGCTTTTGACTCCTCCGATCTTCTACCTGGTGCGGCGTAGTATCGCAAGCGCCCGACCTCTTCCGCGTTATCTAGGTCTTTACTGTCTTGCGCTCGGGCCCTTCATGCTTCTGTATGCCTGTATTCGCTGGGCAGTTCTCCCGCCTTGGAATGCCGTGCTGCAAAAATACGTGCCGAGAACAGGACACGGTCCGCTCGAGATTATTCATCAGGGCTTTGCGGACCAGATCACGATGTACATTGCCATCGTGGTTGCAGCACATGCGTACGAGTATTTTGAACGGGTCCGGAGACAGGAGTTGGAAAAATACGAATTTCAGCGAGCGTTGGCCGCGAGCGAGCTTCAGGTCCTGAAGATGCAACTTCATCCTCACTTTTTATTCAATACCCTGAACGCAATTTCAGCCCTGATCGACACCGATCGGGCAAGTGCAAAAGATATGGTTGTAAAACTCTCTGCCTTGCTGCGCAGGGCGTTGGAGCGAGGTGATTCCGATCTCGTCCCGCTCCGGGAAGAACTGAAGTTTGTCAGCGAATATCTGGATCTTGAACAAATGCGCTTTGGAGCAAGACTTCGAGTCGATCGATCTATCGATCTCGACACTCACGAAATACTGGTTCCCCCGTTGATCTTGCAACCTCTGGTTGAAAATGCGATTCGACACGGAATCGCGTCTTCGCGGGAAGGCGGCTGGGTTGAGATTTTGTCGCGGAAAACCGGAGGATCGCTCGAACTCCGCATACGCAACAGCGTGGGGGCCAAAGCATCTTCCGGGACAAGCGTGGGTCTGCGGAATACGGAAGCACGACTGAGGTATTTGTATTCTGGTGATGCCAGCTTTTCGTTCGCTTTAGCCGAGGATCAGACGGCTACAGCCACTCTTGTGTTGCCTGTACTGAGTTCCATCAGTTCTCCGGAACCGTGCATGCTTGACAAATTCAACACCCACGAGGAATACGGTGCGAGTATTGATCATCGATGATGAACCACTTGCGCAAACTGCTTTAGCCAACATCCTGGCGGCAAGGAAAGATGTTGAGCACTTCGATCACGCCGATGATGCAATTGAGGCCCTGGAAAGGCTTAGGGAAACATCTTACGACCTTCTACTACTTGATATCAGCATGCCAGAGCTCTCGGGTATCGAGCTTTTAGACCGCTTGAAGCAGCGTGGCCAATCCGTGCCATCCATCATATTTGTGACGGCTCACAGCGAACACGCGATCACGGCCTTTGAAAGACAGGCGATTGACTACGTGTTAAAACCCTTCTCCAAGGAACGGCTTGACGCCGCCCTTGACGTTGCTTTCCGCAGGACTGCGGACGAACGCGCTGCCCGACTGGTCGAAATCTTGCCAGAATTAAAAGCTCTCGGAAACAGAACACGTTCCAAAATCGCAATCAAGACTAAAGGGCGGATTCTTTTCGTGGATCCGAGGGATGTGGTCGCCGTTCACGCTGAGGGTAATTATGTGCTGCTGCAAGGTGAGGCCGGTTCTTACTTGTTGCGCGAATCAATTTCCGAGGTGGCAGACAAACTCACACCTTACGGATTTATTCGGATTCACCGATCCGTGTTGGTGAATAGTTCGTTCGTCGAAGAGATTCAACCATTACTCACGGGAGAGTATGGACTCCGACTTAAGGGTGGAAAGCAATACACCGTGACAAGAACATATAAGAAAAACCTGAAGTTACTCGCAGGGTCCTGGATTGGCACCGACACCTTCCCCTCTGAGCTATGAGTGGCATCCGGTGAACAAGGGAGCGTCCTTTTCAGCGAACCCTGACTTCGTTGTTCTTCAGTCTGGAGTGGAATTCATGTGCCGTTGAATTCCTGCTGATCAAAACTGAAATGGGGAGCCCGACGCAAAACATAACTGCAAGCACGCCGTTGATACGTGAAGCAAGTGTGATTGCCTTCGGTGAATAGGGAACATTGGAAAGCGGCAACACGACCAAGTTCATGAACAGATACACAAAGCCGCCATACAGCAGTCCATAAATCACGGGTTGGCGGCGCAGGGTCTTTAGGTTGTGACTTGCTACATAGAAGATCGAGGTCCACGCGAGGGCAATAAAGTAGTGCAGAACAACTCCAAGAGCCACCGACAAGAAACCGGCTTGGAATGATCTCATGCCGAGCAGGCCGCTCGCGATGTATTGAAATACCATTGTGGGAGTTATGCCACGCAACTGGTTGAAGATGAGACTGTCTGCGATATCTAAAGTACCAGCAAGCAAACCAATGCGCGCGACTAACAATGCACCCGGGCGCGTGGCAAACGCCGTGGGAATCCTGAGAATAGTAGTACTCATATTCTTTCCATCACATGAAACCTACTGATGTTGATCAGCAAACGTCCTGCGATTCCCGTGCAGGGACCTGTACCCCCAAGAAGTGCCGGAAACGCCAAGCCAATATCCAGAACCTGCTTTGCGCCAGTCGGCCTCCGCGGACAATCTACGTCATTTCCCAAATGGACACTCCTACTTTGTGACGAGATTTGACCAGCAGGTGCCTAGAACCCAGATTTGGGTGATGAATAATGAATGCTTGTTTGCCGAAGCGAAGAGGAGCAACGGGAGACTAACCGGGGTTGTGGCCATCGCCGACATCTGACGGTTAGTCCCGACAAACGCCGTTGCGAGAGGGAATGAGTCGAATTACGGAGGTTTTGTCAGCAACCAGGAAGCAATGTTCCGGTTTGCCATCACCCAGCAAACGCGGAATCCACAAAGGGGAACCTAAGACAAAGTTGTGTCGGCGACTTCATGGCAGGATTGCAGGCTTGCGGATTCACGCTCGGGGTTTTGAACCCGATCATGAGACAGGGTTCACCTCGACAGCCAAGGAACCATCGATCCTCGGTTCAACTCTCGGGAGAGCCGAGTAGAGCGCGTCTGCTAGTGGACGGGGAAGTCCTGAAGACCTCCACTTCGCCGGACTACGTGATGGGACATTTCAGACGCGGAAACGATCAAGTCTTTCATCGAAGGCTCTTATCCTCACCGAGTCCGTCCGAGTTGCCGACAAATGCTCATCTGTTCCCGCACCAATCAGGCGCACGAGTCGATAACTTCGGGTTGGCCCTTATCTTGGAAGAGGATATGAACAACTTTCGAAGGAATCGACACGCAAAATGCAATCCTCAGAAGACCGAATACTTTCACCCCATTTTCCCTAACCCCACCGAGGTTGCTCATCCAGGCTGATACCAAGGGCTGTTTTCGCCACTACCTCATGCGTGAGAAAGGAATTTGCAGGATGGATCCGGCCCAGACGTGCATCCCGCAAGAGCCGTTCGTATCCCGCGGAGCGAAAGATTCCTGTGCCACCGGTGACGTCGAGGCCGAGATCGACAACATGCCAGGAACCCTCGACCGCACGGTACTTGGCGGAAAAGATTTTGGACGGCCATTGGGTGCCGTGATCGACACCATTCGACCAGTCCTGTGCGACTGCCTCCAGATGTGGTCCGATGGAATCGAGTTCGATGACCATTTCAGCGATGGCGTGCTGAATCTCGGGGTGATACGCCATGGACCGGGAAAGACCTAGTGAGCCTTTGGCCTTCACTGAGCTGATTGTGACGTCTAGTGCGCGTTTGGCTAAACCATAATAGACATTCCCGAATCCCAGCAGGGCCCAGGCAAAGACTCCGAGCACAAAAGGATCTATTCCGGCGCCGCCAGCCGGGACAACACGCGCGATATAACGGTCGGGGATAAACGCATTTTCCAAAGCCGTGTCGTCGCTGCGGGTCGCGCGCATACCCAGAACATCCCAGGTCTCCTTGATCACGTATCCGGCAGTGTCGCGCGGCATGAAGGCGTGAACGATTTTCGGCTGTGTCGGGTCGCTCGTGTCCATTCCATGGAGCCCAAAGCGGGTCCAGACTGGGGTCAGACTGCCAAAGTGCTTTCGGCCTGTGAACCGGTAGCCCCCGTCGACCCGTTCTGCCTTCGAGGTAGAGAGCAAAACGGGAATGTCATTGCCAGTTTCGGCATGACCCGCCGCGAAAATTTCTCCGGCGGCCGCCTCACCGAGGATCCATTCCAAGGAATGATCACCACGGCGCCAAAGATCGGCAGCGATGCCGACCCAATATAGGTGCATATTCACGGCTAGGGCAGTTGCGGGCGCGTAATAGGCGAGCCGACGCTGCTCGCGGCACACTTCGGCAAGCGGCATGCCTGCGCCGCCGAATTCCAAGGGTACCGGCAGCAGGAGATAGTTCGCCGCACGGAGTTCGTCGAAGTCTTCCTGGAAGAAGCGGTTTTCACGGTCGTAGGCGGCGGCGCGTGCAGCAAAACGCGCCAGCTTCTCTTCGGTAAGAAATGGGTCCACGGAGCGAAGCCGCGCATTCGTGTGTTCTGGATCTCCCGAACCGTTAATTGGTACTTCTTTCGAAGCCGTCGCTTGAATATTCGGATTCATCTGGTCCTCCCCCAAATGAGGATTAATTGCGGAGCATTCTACAGCGCGGGACGTCTCAACCAGGCCGAGCTTTGACCAATTCGCGTCATTTCCGCCAAGTTAACCTACTCGCGCCGCAGAAATCGCCCGTTCCTATGGTCGAGCTTCGTAAACAATGTTGAAGGGGGTTTCTGCGGCGCGTCGGAATCTACTGAAGCCGGCTGCCGTTACCACCTCCCCAATGCGCTTCTCGCCCGCTTGCGCTCCCAGGCAGAGACCGACTTCCTGCGATCGGGAGCATGGCGTACATAACAGGGTGGAAAAGGAGTAATAAACCCGGCCTACGGGATTTAAATTGTCCTTCAATTGGTCATTGGCAAAGGGCTCGACGATCATCCAGGTGCCGTCCTTCGACAGGGATTGTCGTACATGAGCCGCGGCCCCGACCGGATCACCCATGTCGTGCAGGCAATCGAAGACGGCCACAAAGTCGTAGTCCCTGCCGGGAAACTCTTTCGCTTTTGAGACTGCGAACGTCACCCGATTGGCAAGCCCCTCTCGCTGGGCGGATGCGCGGGCTGCTTCGATCGATTCGGGATGGTAGTCGAAGCCGAAGAATTGAGAGTTGGGAAATGCCTTTGCCATTAAGAGCGTGGAAGCACCTTTCCCGCAGCCCACGTCGGCTACTCTTGCGCCGGTCTCAAGTTTTGCTTTGACGTCGCGCAAGGCGGGAATCCATGAGCTTACCAGATTGGCAGCGTAGCCTGGACGAAAGAACTTTTCGCAGCCGTGGAAGACATCATCAACATGTTCATGCCAGCCCATCCCAGCGCCGGTGCGGAAGGATTGCACAATGCGCGGCACAGCAGCGAGCGAGCCCAAGGCCAGCTCAAAGGCCCCCGGCAGATAGGCGGGGCTGTGCTCGTCCGCCAGTGTGAAAGCTTGTTCTTCGGTCAGGCTGAACTTGTCTGCCTTCGAATCGTAAGTGATGTAACCCCCTGCCGCCTGTGACGACAGCCACTCGCGCAGATAGCGCTCGTCAGTATCTGTCTTAGCGGCAAGCTGCGCCGAACTCATGGGACCATCAGCCAGTGCCTTGTACAACCCCAGCTTTTCACCGATCACTACCATCCCAGTATGGACTGAAGCGCCGAGATCAGTTACGAACTGTCCGATGAAGGCATTCAGTTTGTTCATATCAATTGCGGGGACTTGTGCTGTGCTCATTGGAATCTCTCTCCTATTCGAAATCGATTAGTTTTCACTCTTAGTCTCATTGGGTCGCGTTGGTTCGTTAACGACCGCGAACAGCCCCTCCGGGCTGACGAGGACATCGAAAGGGCTGTCTCCCCCTCCGACTATTCGCCGGCGAATGCTTGGCACGAAACGCTGGGGTTCCAGTTCACGAACGCGCCGTTCGGGTTGTCCTTCCACGCCCAGACGTGCAGCGTATAGAAGGGCGGAAGGCCGAAACGATTGGGAGCATCGAAAAAATGAAAGAGCTGCCCCATAAGCTCGGGTGGGCCGGCGTTCGGATGCAGGGTATTCCACGTGTCGACCATAACCAGGTAGTCTGCACCAGTAAGGCGCACGCCTCCGTCGGAGGTGGGCTCGTAGAGTACGATCTGGGGATGCGCGGCGTCTATTACGCCTGACGCCACCAGGCGTCCGTTGATAAAGTGCATTCCCATTGCTCCTACGTCGCCCCCGCTGACGCAGCCGAATTGAAGGGCATAGCCTTCGGCCTGAGCTACGGACACATCCTGAAAGCGCGCTGTGGCCTCGCGAACAGCTGTGACAAGGGCACCCGCTTTGCTCTTCTGCGCGGGCGTCAGTGGTTGCTCTGCCGCCTGCAGGTGCGAGTGGCCGTCCTGCGCCAGAGTGGGTAAGGGAGAAACGCTCATTAAAAGAGCGATTAGCGGATAGTGAAGGTGGGTCGCGAACTGTCGGATTTTCATGGTAAAAGCCTCCTGATTGGATCTCGCATTCGAGCCCGAAACTAGTCCTGTTCATCTCACCGGCTCTTTTTTGGCAGCAGCAGCTTTGCTAGAATCCGCTCTGCGGCCTGTCCTCCGGCGTTCCTTACGAGGGGTGCTGATCTCGCTTGGCAACTTCAAACTAGCGGGTATAGGAACGGGAAGTAACGAAACAACGCCGAAGAAAAGCAAAAAAATCAAGGCGCACAGGCTTCCTTAAGCTTTGCGGAGAGCGAGACCACCCTTGCAGACCGAGGTTCTAGCCTATGGGTTCAGGGAATTCAAGCTGGACGTCACTCGGGGCTGTCTGCTCAAGGGAGGGGAGGAGATCAAGCTTCGGCCTAAGGTATATGAGGCACTCAAATATCTGGTGGAAAATCCCGGACGCCTAATCAGCAAAAAGGAGTTGATTCAGGCTGTCTGGCCGGAAACCTTCGTCACCGACGACTCCCTGGTGCAATGCACGGTTGAGTTGCGCCGGGCCCTGGATGATCACGCGCAACAGTTGCTCAAGACCGTGCCTCGCCGGGGATACCTATTCACTCCGGAGGTGACGCGAGGTCCGAAAAAGCCGGATCCGCTATCGGTCACTAATGGAATGGGCCTATCAGAAATTCGCGAGGCTCCGTTAACAAAAGTCGTCAAGAAACGCATCGATCTGCCGGTACCGCGCACTTCTCTCATCGGGCGAGAACAACGAGTTGCGGAAGCCGCAGAGTTGCTGCTTCAAGCAAACGTTCGTCTGCTGAGCCTCACGGGTGCGGGTGGTGCCGGAAAGACGCGCCTGGCAGTTGCGATCGCGGCAGCGATCAAGGATCGTTTCACCGGAGGCGTTCAGTTCGTCGGGTTGGCATCCATCAGCCATCCCGATCTGGTGTCGACTGCGATCGGCAAAGCGCTCGACCTCCAGCAGGTCGCCAACCGTACCATCCCACAGTTGATGGGGGATGAATTGCAGGGTGCGGGTCCGTTCCTGCTTTTACTGGACAATTTCGAACAAGTTTTGCCGGCAGCAACGTTGGTGGCTGAAATCTTGGAAGCTTGCCCATCTCTCAAAGTGCTGGTTACAAGCCGGGCTTGCCTGCGGATTTACGGCGAGCAAGAATTTCCGGTGACGCCGCTGGCGGAGGAGTCGGCTGTCGAACTGTTTGTGCAGCGCGCCAAGGCCGTCCGCCCGAGCTTCTCCACGAATTCGGAAACCGCATCCGTTATTCGGGAAATCTGTGCACGCTTGGATGGCTTGCCCTTGGCGATTGAGTTGGCGGCGGCCCGAACTCGCGTGCTATCACCCAGCACAATGCTTGACCGTTTGCAAAGCCGACTGCAGTTGCTGACAGGCGGTGCGCTCGATCTGCCCGAACGGCAACAGACCCTGCGCAACACCATTGACTGGAGTCACGGCCTGTTGACTGACGCTGAGCAGAAACTGTTCCGTCGATTGTCCGTGTCTGTCGGCGGATGCACCCTGGAGGCGGCAGAAGCAGTTTGCAATACGAGTCGCGATCTCGATATTGATCTGTTTGAAGGGCTGGCGTCGCTGGTCGACAAGAATCTAGTTCAGAATGCGGACCAAGCAGGAGCCGAACCGCGGTTTGCAATGTTGGAAACCATTCGTGAGTACGCGCTCGAACGTCTTACCTCGAGCGGTGAGGAGTTTGCGGCGCGACAGGCACACGCCGCCTATTGCCTGGTGCTTGCCGAAGAAGGAAACCCGGAATTGAGCCCAGACGATCGGGATGTATGGCTGTCCCGATGCGACCTGGAAATCGATAACTTTCGGTCTGCCCTTGACTGGCTGTTTCACACCCAGAATCTCGATTGGGGCTTGCGCTTGTGCGTGGCTCTGTTCCGATTCTGGGATATGCGTGAACACCTGACTGAGGGCCGAGCGCGATTGGAGACGATTTTGCGGCTCGCGAGCGATGGCTATTCAAAAGAACGGGCTAAGCTCTCGATCTTTCTTGGCGCTCTGACTACGACGCAGGGCGATTATCCAGCTGCGCAGCATTTTCTCGAACAGAGTCTCTCTCTCTATGAGGAATTGGGCGACCGATGGGGTCGAGGTGCATCTCTGAATGCGCTGGCAATCTCCGCACGAGATCGGGGGGACTACTCCTCTGCGCAGATGAATTTTGAAAGAAGCCTCGAGTGCTGGCGTGCGCTCTCGGACCGATCGGCAACCGCACGTTGCCTTCATAATCTTGCCAATGTTGTTCGGGTTCGCGGCAACTATTCAGCAGCCCAATCGGCACTGCGTGAGGCCACAAGTATCTTTGAGGAACTTGGCGATCGCAGCGGCGCCGCGTGGTCTATCAATCAGCAGGGTGACATTGCGCGCGAGCAGGGTGAGATGGCGGTCGCACGCGAGTTCTATCAACAAGCGCTTTCGGCATTTAGGGAAGCGGGGGATCGGTGGGGCTCGGCCCGGTCGCTGGCCGATTTGGGTCACGTTTGTCGTGAGCAGGGTGATTACGAGGCCGCACGCGCGGCGTACCGCGAAGCTCTCAAGATCTTCGCAAACCTGGAGCACCGGCGTGGTATGGCGCGGGCCCTGGAAGGCTGCGCTTGTCTCGCTCTGGCTCGAGGACATGCCGCTCGTGCGCTGAAGCTGGCTGGGGCTGCTGCGCATTTACGCCGCTTGATCAGTGCTCCCTTGCCTCAAGCAGAACAGACCAAACTCGATCAGACTCTGCTTCCGGCATGGGAATCGCTCGGTGAGGCGGAAGCACGGGACGCATGGGCGGAAGGATCCGCAATGAGCGTCGGAAAAGCGATCGAATATTCTTTGGATGAAACGGGACCTGCTATTTCAGGGCAGCAGGGTCAATAAGCCGGCGCACGGCAGAAACGCGATCCGCCGGAATGCCTACCCGACGTGCGTGCTCCCGAACGCTGTTCTCATCCGGCGCAAGGTAAACGCAGTACACCTTGTCCTCGGTGACATAGCTGTGTAGCCACTGAATCTGCGGTCCCATTTCTTTCAAAACTTCCAGGGAATGAATTGATAAGTCCCTGATCTGGGCCTCTGACAAGGATCCAGCACCAGCTACTTCGCGTTCGATAACAAACTGCGGCATCGGCTTCAAAGTTTAACACAAAATATTTGAACCTCCCGACGTCGAGCGAACCCGCCAACTGACCGGGACTTCCGTATTGCATGACACCCAGGGGGAATGTGCTATTTTCTCGCACACGACTCGGGACTCCGTCGAGCCACTCTGCCAGCCATGGAAAGCACTCGCCCAGCCTGATCGCGTCGCAATGGGTGACTGTATCCCGAACATAACTGTGCCGTTAAAGAAACAGTGCCCGTTTTATGCAGACCAGAACTTCGGTGAGCTGCGCCAGCCCTGTTGGAACACACCGAGCACGTTTCCTGCCGGGTCGCGGAACCTCGTAGTGATCTCAGGCGCATCCGCGCCGACTGGCTGCACGATCTCGCCTCCGTTAGCCACGATGGCATTTACGGTTGCAGCCACACTGTCCACCATGATGTAGACCAAGAACCCGGGATTGCCTTGAGGCGGTCTTCCTTTAACCCAAGTGCCGCTCACTTCGTTCACCGTGTCATCGAAAGCAATGTTGCCGTCGCCGCGTTTCCGGATGTTCCAGCCGAAGACCCGCTTGTAGAACTCGGCCGAGTGGGCAACGTCAATTGCTGGCATTTCGATGTAGCAGATCTTACCGTTCGCAAATGTTGGAGGCATACCTGTCCTTTCTTGGGGATTCTCAAATGGTTTATCGGGCTTCCGCGTGCCGCAGCAGCAGATCGCGGACCGCATCGCTGGCTTCCAGATCATCAGTGACTATGGGCGCCTTCGCTCCCGCACCCAGCAGACTCTCGAACCGTCGCGACATAATTTCCTGTTTCGCGATGCCAGCCGTTCATGGAGCCGTGCAATGCAGAACCGAGAGCTGTAATACCGTGCTCGCAGCTAAGTTCGAGCTGGGGATGGTAGCGGTGATCGGCAAAAAAGCGATTCTTGCGGAGGACGAAGAAGATAAGGCCAAACATCCTACGGCTAAGGTCTTGAAGTATCACCACGATATCAAGGACCTAAATGTTTTCGGAGAAATGGCCGTGGAATGGGGTATTTCGAGGTGAGTTTCAAAGACTCAGACAAAGGCGAAGTCCAGAATCTTTACGGCAAATCTTTACGCGTATTGAGGGCGGAGCCGGATGGGGTATGATCCAGAAGTTGCATGGTTTGTTTCTCCCGGTAGCATTTTACTCGGTTGTTGACGAAATCAGGCCTTTGCATTGACCTTGAGTCCGGTTCAAAAGTGAAGGATGGCTATGCCTGCAAGCTCCTGAAAGGACGGGCGCGAAATTGTTGGTCGGGGAGAGAGGATTTGAACCTCCGACCCCCTGGTCCCGAACTATGGAACTACAAATTCCAAGTGCTTTATCTGGTGTGCTTAGGGATCGGGCATCTCATTTTTCTCTCGCTCAGTTGTGCTCAGTTGTACCGATCTTGTACCGAACAGTCTAAGATTGCAGACTCGCTTAGCTGTGTCGCTTGGAATCAGAAGCAGCTTCTCTTTAGGGCTGATTCCTTGTTGCCATACGACTTCATGGTTATTACAATAGTAATAACACCTCGGAGGTCAGCTGTGGTCGAACTCAAGGTCCGCAAATTCGGGAACTCGCTCGGAGTTGTCTTGCCGAAAGAGGTCATCAATCGTCTGCACACCCGGGACGGTGAACCGTTGTTCCTGATCGAAGCTTCGGAGGGCGGCTACCTGCTCACGCCTTACGATCCCGGCTTCGAGGAAAAAATGGCAAAGGCGGACGACATCATCAGCCGCTACCGCAATACACTCCACGTTCTCGCCAAGTGAAGGAACTGGTCTGGATCGACGAGCGCGATGCGCTTGCCTTGCACGATCGCCTGCTCGCGCTGCACGGCGGGGCGGTGGGATTGCGCGACGATGGCTTGTTGAAATCAGCCCTGGCTCGGCCGCAACAGCACTTCGCCTATGCCGAGTCTCCCGACATTGTCGACATGGCCGCCGCGTATACGTGGGGCATCGTGTGCAACCATCCTTTCATAGATGGCAACAAGCGCACGGGATTTGTGGTGGGAGTCCTTTTTCTCGAACTCAACGGTTATCGCTTCAACGCTAGCGAAGAAGACGCGGCGCAGGTAGTGCTGGAATTGGCGAGCGGGAACCTCGACGAAGCAGGCTATATCGCTTTTCTTCGCGCTCATGCATCGCTCGTAAAGAAATGAAACAGCATTTCCGTGCCTAAAGACACCACAGAAACGAACCTTCTCTCTCAATTTCTGATTCGCGCCATGGTGGGTGAACTGAAGCGACACATGCTCCGGGATCCTCAACGGGACGACGGATCTAAGGAAGCAGGTTAACCGTTCGCCCCACTGGATCTTCTGATCGTCTCTATACAGGCAGAATCAATCAACCACTCGAATCGGGTTGGACACAATCCAGAACCACAGGGAAATCGGCCGTTGCAGGAAGTTGTTTAAGCGCCTTGTTTCTTCGATGATAATTGGTCGGCCCTAGCTAGAGGACGATTTTTCGAACTTTTCTCCTGATGCCATGCGGCTGTGAGTCTATTTTTCAGCAGTTTACAGCCTGACTTGGTTCCCGTCCGAGGTCAATGAGATCGCGTAGGCGGGACTGGTTGCCGTTCAGATGAATCTCTATCCCGCTCTCACCGAGTTCAGGACTAAACCGAGGCGAAAACAATGGCCATTAGTCATTTCGAACCGGGGAACGGAGCTGACCCTGGGCGTAGAGCCTGGAGATCCGTTGGTATCCATTGTGCGCGAAAAGCTCTTCAGGGTCAGATTGGGAGAGCTCAGCACTCGGTACATCTCTCCGTGCCGTGCAGAGGAAAACTGAAAACAATCCCGCAGGGACGATAAACGGTTCGTCGAGATCTGAATACGAGACTGTACTGAAACCCGGCCCATTGTGCGAAGGCATTGCACTAGTCGATTGAAACCGCTTTGTCAACACCCTGATGATTTACCAATTTACAGACAAATTACATAGTCATTGCGCTCGCGCAACCAATCAGATTTAAGACGGGTTGAATCTGGCGTACGACTGAGGTGAGATATTGAATCGAATCCTCGTCATCGCGCTGTTCGGCCCACGCGAATTTTGCGAGTGCCTTGAACCAAGCTCCCCTCGCGGACCCGTCAGGAGGAGGAAAAGAGAATGAACACTCCACTTCAAGAACAAGAGCAGTCAATGAGCAGGCGAAAGATAATCGTAATAACGATCACGATTCTAGCCCTCGTCGCCTTAGCGATTTGGCAGGGCCTTGAGTTAGCTCTGCGCCTAACATCGTGAAGCAACACCCGGCGCGATATCGATAGGGAATCCGGCGGTCCAAAGCGGAGGCGGCGCTCCATCCAGCGTCGACCCTCTAAGCGGGGCGCTCTTTCATAAATGCATTGACCTTGAGTTGGGGGTCAAAAGTGGAGGATGGGTATGCCTGCAAAAGGACGGAGCGAAACTGTTGGTCGAGGAGAGAGGATTTGAACCTCCGACCCCCTGGTCCCGAGCTATGAAACTACAAACTCCAAGTGCTTTATCTGGTGTCGCTTAGGGAGCATACCTCTTTTTCTCTCGCTCAGTTGTACCGATCTTGTACCAAACGAGACGTGATCTTTGTACGGTCGCCAAACCCGTGACGATGGAAGCTTCGCTCGGATAGGCGATGTCGGCCAACGTCAAAGGAGCGCAATTACATCCTCAGCGTTTAGCCACAAGATGTTTGCACAAATCTCTCCACGCGTAGCCGGTCCGGCGTAGAGGATCGACGTGGGTTTTTGAGAAGGGGTCGGATAGTCGTAAGCGGGGGAAGTTCGGCTAGGCAGGAGAAGCACAGCACAGCACAGCACCCTGTCAGCAAGCGGCGCTGTTATTCTTGGTAACGGTGAACAGGGCGGCAAGTGACCTAGCAAGGCTCTCGAGCGCGGCTTCGTTTGGAAGTGTGACAGTGAGTCGCGGGCGGCCCTGCTCGTCGCGCTCCAGACACTCGGCGAGACGAGCTTTGAACTCGCTTGTCTTTTGCTCTGCACCGTTCGTCGGCTGACCTGCGGGATCATTTCGCCGAGGAATGCGAATGCGGCAGCGACCAGTTGGCCTCCAGCCTCTGCCACACGCGAGCGGCGAGCGAGCCGATCTGCCTCTTGCTGCTGGCGCTGCTTTTCCGTCTCATCTACCGCGGCGTGCGCCCTCGCGCCGAGCAGCACCTCGAGGCGCTGCTTCAGCTCTTCGATGCCGGATGCGAGTGCGACCTCCCGCACATTAGATTCCATATCCAGCGCGGCGAGAGCCAGGTCATGTTTGGCCGAGAGCGTCGCCAGCAGCTTCTCCTCGATCGTCCCTTCCGTCACGAGCAAATAGACCTGCACCGGGTTCTTCTGCCCCATCCGGTGCGCGCGGGCGATGCGCTGCTCGAGAACGGCCGGATTCCACGGCAGATCGACATTAATGACGGTATTCGCCGCCTGGAGGTTGAGCCCCGTCGAGCCCGCGTTAGTGGTGAGGAACACGCGACAGGTCGGATCGCGCTGAAACTGGTGCACCAGTTGCTGCCGTTTCTTCTGCGGGACCGATCCGTCCAACCTTACGGAATCGAGCTTGAGTCGCGTGATCTGCCGCTCGATCAAAGTGAGCATCGTTGTCCATTCCGAGAAGAGCACAATCTTGCGATCGTCCTCCGCGGCCAGCTCTTCCAACAGCTCCTGCAGCCGCTCCAGCTTGCTCGAAAAGCCCGGAGCATGCTTGTCCACGAGAAAGGTGCTGTCCGCATTCATCCGTGCGAGCAGCAATGCTTTCTGCAGACGCAACAGGTCCATCTCCGAGATATACGACTTACGGACGATGGCGCTCACAATCTGCATCTGCGCGAGTTCGATGCCCGCCTGCTCATCCGTGGGCGCAATCCGCACAATTTCCGTCGTGCGCGGGGGCAAATCCTTCATCACCGCGCTGCGCGTCCGGCGCAGCAGTACCGGCTTGAGTCTTTCGCGCAACAGATCGAGATCCTTGTAACCCAGGATCTTGCCGCGCTCGTCGGCAACGCGGTGACGGTTGAAGAATCGAAATGCAGGCCCGAGACGTCGATCGTCGATGAACTCGACGACAGAGAAAAGATCGTCGAGCCGATTCTCGAGCGGCGTGCCGGAGAGCACGAGCGCGAACGGCGAACGCAGGCTCTTGATGGTCTGAGCCGTCTTCGCTTCCCAGTTCTTGATGCGCTGGCCCTCATCCAGAACAATCAGATCCCACCTCACGCGTTCGATCGCGATAATGTCACGCAATACCTGCTCGTAGTTGCAGATGGTGAAAAAGCATTCGTTCTCGTACTGACCGCTCCGCCCTGCAGCGCTCCCTAACACGATCTGGCAATCGCGCCCTGAGAAGCGGAGAACCTCGCTGCGCCATTGGGCTTTCACGGACGCGGGGCAAACGACCAGGACTTTGCGGATGTCTGCTTCGCGCGCCAGCAGCTCCGCCATACCGATACCCTGCAGGGTCTTCCCGAGTCCCATGTCATCAGCCAGGATCGCGCGCCCAGCGCTTGCTGCGAAAGCGATGCCCTCCAGCTGATAGGGAAGGATCTCCAGCTTCAGCAGCGTCGTGCGCAGTGGATGAGATTTCGGATTGCGCCGGATCTCAGCGACCTTTGCGGCGATGCGCTGCAGCCGCAGACGGGTCTGGATGTACTCCTCCGCATCGGGATAGACCGTCACGGCGACGTCGTGTGCTTCGAGTTGACGGATGCGTTTCAGCAGATCCGGGAGATCGGTGATCGGCCTATCGCGGATCGGGCGCACGATGCCAGCTGGTCACCTCGTCGAGGTGGGTCGGCAACAAGATACGCAATTCCAGCTCCTCCCCATATGACAGATGCACACTGATGTCCCGGCGCCGATACGGTCGATTGCGCTGCGAGTCGGAGAATCGTCTTCGGACCTTTTCCAGCGCATGAAGGATATGCTTGCAGGTGCCGAGCGTGTTCTTACGGAAATCCGGGCACGAGCAGTACGACTGTCCCGGCTGCCACCCTCGCAGAGCGACCCTGTACGACTTGCCCGAGGCCGCATTGGTCAATGTGTAGTCGGTCCAGATCTCCTGACTGTCGAGAGACGTGAGCCGCATTTTCTCGGTCCGGGCGCGCTCTGCCCGCTCCGCGAGCGCTTGCGCGACCAGCGCCTCCTCGCTCACGCTTTCAGCTGGGGCCCGCGCGGGTGGGGCTCCGGCCAGTCCCAGCGCGAGCTTCTCTTCCAGAATCAGAGAGAAGGCCGCCCCGGCGTGCTCACACGGCACCTCGCACGCGTCGCAGCGCCATTCGAGACGATGGCGGGCGGCCGGACTCAAAGTCAGCGTGACCGCCGCGCCGTCCACAGTCAGCCGAAACATGTCCCGATCGAATTTGACCTGAGTGGTGAGGTCAATGTCGAATTTGCCGCCTGTGGCGATGAGGCGGTTACCCCCGGGGCCGAGCAGCTTCGCCGCCCTGGTGAAAGTGAGTCGCGAAAGTGTGTCGAACAGCGTCAGCTCGGCGCTCGGTTTCGTCAACATGAGGTATAGGGGGTCATAGGGTGATTATTCCATTGGAGGGGCGAAATCCACCTCACAGCCGACGGCTTGCACTTGCGAGATCCGGCTCGGATCCACTATCTTTGCTTCCGACTCACCCGCGAAGAACGTCGTGATCCGGATGTTGCTCAGGGGGGTCTTGACGACGACATGGTGGGGACCGAACTTCACTACTCCCATCACCCGTTCGAGCGAATACGACTGTTGGGCGGCGTGCCAAAGATCCTTGGCGAAGCCTGGTGATTGAATGTCTAATCCGGCCTGCGTGGCCAGCTCGTCGCCCACCCAAGTCCCGTCGCGCAGGCCTGCGGTCTCGCAGCGCTTGAGGCGGTCATGAATCGTGTTGAAAGACAGGATGGAGTCCGACAGCATGTCTGCCTGGACGCGCAGGTACTTTCGCCATATTTCCCCGTTAGCGGGCGAGAGTTCTTCGGGCCGGAATCGCAAGCAACGGAAACGAGTGGCCTGTCCGATGCCCCGATAAAGCGAGACCTCTCCGGCCGGGATGCTCGGCTGATCCTCCAGGGAGACCCACTGATAACTACCATGTTGAATGAGCAGGGAACCGGGTGTGTCGCGATAGCGGCGGACATGATGATAGGCCGCCATCGGCGTCCTCAACTCGTTGTCTGAAAAGAATCCGAACTGGCAGTATCTTTGCAGCGCCGATCCATCTCCTCTACGGGCATTTGCCCAGAAGTCGAAAAGGAAGCGTGCGCTGTCCTTGAGGGAACTGCCGAAGTAGCGATGCTCGCGCAGATTGATCTGCGGATTGAAGATTCCCGGGAGGATCCAGGTGTACTGGAAGAAGTAGTCCCTCGCCGGCGGCTTGGTGGGGCTGTAGGCCAGGGGTCCTTCTGCGGACAGCCACGGGACGAGGTATTCGGAATCGATGACGGTGGAGGTGGAAAAGCGAGACCGTGCAACCATATGGAGCTTCATCCTGCACCGAGCAGCATTTGAATGGCACCGCGCGTTTCTGGGCTCAGACTGGAAAATTCATTCTCCGTGAGCAATCCCTGCGAGCGAATCTGGGCAAGCATCGTTAGTGCATGAGAGCGCCGCGGATTGTCGAAGAGACGCGCCATCTCCCGATCACGTTGTTGGAGAATCCTGAAGATTTGGAGGTAGCGCGCATGGTGACTCGTCGGGCCATCGCGCGAGACGCGGTCGATCTCGGCAAGGACACGCTCGCAGAAGCGTTCGAGCGCGAGCGGATGCACGCGCCGCAGCACTTTCCAATCAGGTTCCTTAATCTCCCGCATAGGGTTTCCGTGCACTCGGGCAGTGCAAGTGTAACCCGGGAAGCTGCGGCTTGTGGAGGTCCCCCGCGACGTCCGTGTTGAAACTCTTTGATAATGTCCCCTCGCGGACTCATTAGAAATGTCCCCTTAAACTGAGGCCCCCGGCCAAGGAGGTCTTGTTGAAGTGTTGAAGAGGACGGCAACGAGCACTCGCGACCTGGAGCGAGTGGAGGTGGGACGAGTTGCCGAGGAGGGACTGAAGTGGTGGATGCAGCAGCCATGCTGCAGTTGGGTTATCGCAAGGTAAAGCGTATGTGGCGACCTTATCAGCAGGTAGGCAGCCAGGGAATGAAGCACGCCCATGCGGGTCGGCCCTCAAACCCCAAATCGCGGTAAGCCGATGAGACTACGGCGTCCAGCGCTGAACTTAATCAAGAAAACTCAAGCAAAATATTCCGGTTCGGAGGAAGAGCGATTCGACTCGACCTTAGCCGCCGAGCATTTGGCTGATGAAGATGGGATTGTGGTCGATCATGAGAGGTTGCGCCGCTGGATGTTGGCGAAGTACCTCTAGAGTCGGCGGAAAGGGAAGAAGCACTGCCAAACGAAAGGAGCGCAAGGCGCACTTTGGCGAGCTGGTGCAGGTGGATGGGCTGAGGTCGAAATGAAGCTGAACGATGCTCCTTGCCAGAAATTGGTCATGTGGTTATACTCTGGGTATGAAGACGGCGATTTCCATTCCTAATGATCTGTTTGATGGAGCGGAACGTCTTGCCCGACGTACGCGCAGGTCGCGGAGCCGGCTCTTCACTGATGCCTTACGCGAATATCTAGCCCGCCACGCACCGGACAAAGTCACCGAGGACATGGACCAAGCAATAATGGAAGTCGGCGAGGGAAAGGACGAGTTCGTTTCCTCCGTAGCTCGCCGTAGGCTAGAGCGAACTGAGTGGTGATCTCTCAGGGTGAGATTTGGTGGGCGGACCTGCCAGCACCCACCGGCTCCGGGCCTGGGTTTCGGCGACCTGTGGTTGTCGTTCAAAGCGATGCTCTTAATCAGAGCTGCATCTCTACGGCCATTTGCGTTCCACTGACCAGCAATTTGAAGTGGGCGCTAGCTCCGGGCAATGTGAGCTTGTCCGCGCGGGTTACTGGATTGCCAAAAGATTCCGTCGCGAACGTGCCGCAAATCATTTCCTTAGACAAGTCCCTTCTGAGTGAACGCGTCAGCAAGCTGCCACGTCATAAGTTGGAATTGCTGTTTTCGGGAATCGATCTAGTCCTTGGCAAATAGGCCTCATAGCTGACCCAGCTAAGTGCGACTTGCTTCCGGCATTCCGGGCAATCGCCTCGACAATATCGGGCGCCCGGCACAACAGTAGGATCCCAGATGTACGCCGGCTTCTCGTGTCTTCAACCGTCTCATTCATGCTCAATCATGCCAGTTTGGAGCCTTTGCAAACCCGCGGATGATCAGTGCGAAATCAGCGTCCGAAAGAATGTAAGTTTTTTTATGTAAACCCTGTGCTGGTTCGCAGGCATTTCACCGTCAGTTCGTGAGGGTGCCTCCATTAAGTCGGTGAAAGTAAAGCCGCGTTAATCCGTTGAGGCTCCCCTTTGAACACGATTCCAACCCACCATTCGCGTGTCTCTCACGGCTTCTCAAGTACTTAGGCGACCCTCTGGCATCACCTAACTATGTTGTAAAGACTACAAGACTTCTAAGCACCTTCGAAGTAAGGAACCTCTGGGAAGAAACCCCTTTCAAGTCCTTTGCGGACGCGGCGGGCTGCTAGGCCAACAGCTCCGCTCTTCGAAACGGCTTTATCTTGGGTTGCTTCTTTTGCTGCTCCTGCCAGAGATCGTGCTGTATCTGCATCTTTAGCCAGAAATCGGGCGATGTGCGCAGCGCGGCTGAAAGACGCAAGGACATGGAGGCAGAAATACCCGCCCTTCCGTTCAGAATCCGCGAAAGATGCGCCCTGGTCACACCTAAACGCCTTGAGGCTTCGGCAACGGTGATGTCGCCAATGTAGTCCTTCAAAACTTCGCCTGGATGTGCAGGATTGAAAATCATGTTCTTCACCTCTAGTGGTAGTCCTGGTAATCGACAAGAATCACGTCTTCGCCATCGAATGAGAATGTGAGTCGCCAATTGCCACTGACGCTTACGGCCCAATGATGGGCAAGATCTCCCTCCAACCGATGCAACTTATTGCCAGGTGCATCCATGTCCTGCGGCACGCTTGCTACGTCAAGAGCGGTAAGAAGTCTGCGAAGACGGTCGGCATGTTTCGGTTGAATTCCGGCCTTGGAGCCGGACTCCGCAAAGCGTTTCAGCCCCTTGCGCCGATAGCTCTTAATCACTCGTATAGTGTATAGCTACGCTATACGATCTGTCAACGGTTCCGTGATTGATCTTCGCGAGCCATCGCTTCCGAAACCGCATCATCAAAACGCCTGAGGCGGCGATGACGATGATTATGATGGCTCCGGCGATCATGGGGTCTTGGTTGTCACGCCGACCTGCACCATCACAGCAGAGGCTCGCTCTACTGAGTTCTTTGCCGGGGCCAGAGCGACCAGAGCCATGCCGATCAACGCGAACACAGCCGACCCGATCATTTCTCTGCGAGCGATCATGTTGAGCAATGCTTGGAGGGACATTAGCCCTGCGTGTGCAAAGCTCGACCATGCTGTGAACGCGATCAAGCTGCGGTGCGCGGATGGGTTGCGGGATGCAATCAGCAAGAAGACTCCGAGCGTTGCGTAAAGGCTCATCATCATCGCCAGCGCGGGGTCTTGCTTCATCATCAGAATTAGCGGATAAACGCCAGCGCAAAAGAGCAATCCTACGACCAGAAGAACGACTTTCAGTGCCCGTTCTCGCTTCATCGTCGCCTCCTATGTTTCCGCTGTTATTCTGCTAGTTCGCTTTCCTCTGGCGCATCGGTTGGGCTTGCGAACTCAATGCGGTAGCCATCGGGATCGGCGAGCGGCACTACCCAAAGACGATTGCCAACGAATGGGCGTTTCCGCGTCTGAATTCCACGCGATTTGAACTCGCGGTAAAGAGCCAGCGCGTCTTCGCACTGGAAACAGACATTTACTCCGGTCCCCGGCGTCTCCTTCGGTTGGCGCTCCGGCAAGAACTCCTGAAGCATAATGGCGGCTTCGCCAAGCTCAAGCCAGCACCAACGAATCCTACCGTCTGGCTTGTCCTCCTCACGATTCAGAATCCACAAGTGCTTCATTTTGAAGCCAAGTCCGTCAACATAGAATCGCAGCGAGGCATCCATATTGGTCACGTCGAAAAAGGGCGCCGCCTGCTTGACGTTAACGCTCGTAGTGGATGCGACGGTCATAGTCATGGATTCACCCCAGAACGATCACTGCTTGTTGCAAATTATAAGCCGCTGTCGCTCTCGGATTGCTCGGAACCCAGCCAGAATCAGACAGGCTTGCGGCGGTGTCGCGATGGCGAACGGCGTGCCGCGTCAGCGGTCACAAACTTGTGAGCCATGCGGAGCAAGTCCCGCAGGACATCGGGCGTGACGCGGGACAGGCGAACCAGCACGGCGTTGTAGTTGAGATAGTGGTCGGTCACGTAGTAAACATCGGGAGCGGCTGCGAGCAATTCGGCGCGCTCATCGAAGCCGACGCGAACCGCAAGCGAACCCGGCTCAGCCGAACGATTAGCAGACACACACGCCAAGAGCTTTCCGCCAACTTTGAGCGCGGGTGACCCGTAGACTGTGCTCTCTTCCACACCGGGCAATGCCAAGCCGATCTTTCGCACGGTGTCGAAGTTGATTGTGCTTCTTGGCATGGGTTGCGTTATCGGCAAGAACAGGAACCTTTTCAAGACACGCTATTGCAATTTCGCGTACTCCGCTTTGGCTTCCTTCAGGATGGGGATCAACACCAACAAACTTGTTGCGATAGCGCCAACCCCACAGCTTTCATTGACTTGCCAGTTTCACAAGACGTAGGATTTTGCTCCAATGATCGGCCAAACCATTTCGCACTATCGCGTCCTCGAAAAGCTCGGTGGCGGAGGGATGGGCGTCGTCTACAAGGCCGAGGACACCGAGCTTGGGTGTTTTGTAGCACTGAAATCCCTGCCTGATGAACTGGCGGGAGACCCGCAGGCTTTGGAGTTTGCCGCAGAACCGTGTCCGCTTTCCGGGTCCCGCTTCAGCCGTTGCAAATCCGTTCGCATGTCGCTGGCGTGCTGGTAGCGCAGATTCGGGTCTTTCTCCAAAGCCTTGTTGCGCAAAACTCACCAAGGTGCCTTTGGACGGAGGCAAACCGGAAAGAGTCTCCGAGCTTCCTGCGCACCAATTCGACATTCCTCCAGAGGGCAAGCTGGCGGCGTTTGCGACCTTTGCGTCTACCGACAGTCCCAAGCAACAGGTGGCGTTGGTTCCAGTCGACTCGCCTCAGAATACTAAATTTCTTGACCCGCGGCGGCCAATCGAGCCAAATGGGTTTGCAGTCGCTTTGGCTGCCCGCAATTCAGGCGCAAATTGGCACTGCGCAAAATGGGCCATGCTGGGTAAAGGACATGAGCGACCTCTACGACAAGACCAAAGAAGACGTTGAATTTCGCAGAAAGTGGGCTGAACAGTGTGGTTTCGGCTTCGAATTGCCTTCAGTTGTACCGAATGTACCGAAAATCGTCGAAAAAACTGAAGCACAAAAGGCAGCGTAAACAACTGAAAGAGCGAGAGAAAGATTGGTCGGGGAGAGAGGATTTGAACCTCCGACCCCCTGGTCCCGAACCAGGTGCTCTACCAGGCTGAGCCACTCCCCGACACTACTTAGTTTCCACATTCTACATCAACTGCCCGTTTGAGAGGAATTGGTAGTGGTGCGGTGTGATCTTAAGTCATAAAGGCTGCAAGCTGCGAAGACGCAGGGGAAAGGGGAAGAGCGGTTCGCGGTCGAGCACACAGAGTCATCGCGTGTCATGGCAGAGTGAAATTTACCGTGATCTGAGTGGGCGTCTTTACCGCTTGGCCGTTGAGCCGATACGGTTGGTAGTGCCATTGGCGCACTGCATCCATGGCAGCCCGAGCAAGGATAGAATCACCACTCACCGTCCTTAGATTCCGCACGTTTCCAAATTCGTCAATCACAGCCTGCAAGACGACCGGCCCTTGCAACCGCTTAGACCGCGCCTCGACGGGGTAGATGGGCTGCACCTTCCGCTCCAGCAAGCCGCCAGAGACGCCCTGTGAAACTATTTCGGGAAGGTGCGGCTGTAGCGAAAGCGTGCTATCCAATACTTTTGCATCCTGGACGAATCCGCCTGGAATGCCAATCAGTACCGGTGCGAGCGGCTCTTCGGTGTCGGCAGGCCGCGCCCGGTCGCCGGTTTGCCTCGACAGGGACGGCACCACAATAATGTTCTTGGTCTCGTCCTCGGCGGACAACGGTTGCACCAGAGCAACCTTTTCTGGTTCTGCGTTGGACGCATGATCCGAAGGAATCGAAGAGATCGCCGGGCGAAATGTGATGTTCCGACCGACTGCTGTCGGTTCCGCGATGTTCAACCGCGGTCGAGTTTCCATTGGTGCAGCACTTGCTGACGCCGTCCCGGCCTGCGCAAGAGTCTTCGTCGATGGGACGGCAGTACGTTCCGTCCTGTTCCACGGCTTCCAAGCGAGGATTGTGAGCAGTCCCGCAAGCGCGAAAATCGCAATGGCTGCAGCGTAATACCGCCGTGATGCAACCGGCTCCGTCCACTTCCTCAGCCTCGCAATTACTAACGCGGAGTACGGCGATGATGCAATAAGTGCTGTCCACTTCCTCAGCCTCTCGCTGCGAGTCGGCGAGGCATACCAGTTCACTTCGGCTGCATGAGTGTCCCGCCTAGGCCCATTCGTCGGCTCTAAGACACCTTCAGAGATCATGTCCGGATTTTCTTGGGTAACACGCCTGCTGACGGTAGTTACCAATTCGGCAAGTTGCTGGAGGATTTCCAGATGACGATCATCGAAGGCGTGGGGCTGACTGGCAAACACTTCCAGGATACCCGCGACCGTGGTCCACTCAAAGATTGGCACGACTGCAATCGAACGCAATCCGAGTTGTCGGCAGACTTCGGGGTCTAGGCGGAGGTCTCTCTCCGAATCGTCACAGCGCAGAGCCTTGCCGGTGCGCAAACACTCGCCCGAGATTCCGAAATCTGCGTCCAGTTGGGCACCTAAGGGGGGGCTCGTCTCACCACATCGTGCCCGACACAGAATGACCGTCCCTTGACGCAAGGCAACGGCGGCACCTTTTGCGCAGGTGAGAGCCCGTGCATGCTTGACGACTTGATCTAGAAAGGCATCAAGATCCAGACCGTGAGCTCCTAGCTGTTCCCGCAATACTGCCATATCCTCCGCTAGAGCAAGCCAGACGCGTTCCGATTCCACCAATTCAGAGTTCCGGGCGGGAGAATGCCAGCCATTGACAGGCTCCTCCCGCTCATGAGGTGACGGGAATGGTATGGGTTGATGAGCCATCGCAACTCCTTGGAATTGGCCAGAGTCCAGAGTCGTCTAGGCGCAAACGAAAGGGCGAAGCACAAAAATGTGGGGTAAGTGTGTCCTATCTCCATTCCCGTGTCAATCGCTCCGAAGATATTTTCACGGTTTTAAAACTTCCGTGTGGAAATGCCTGGACTGCGCCGAAAAGATCAAAGCCCCCTTGCAGTACGACCCGATGACCTGATGGCGAGAGCCGTGTTGTCTGAAACCTTAGCGACGGCTAGGATAGATTTCGCTTCCCGACGACCGTTCGATGAAAACCGCATTTACCGCAAGCCGACTCTACACTCCAGTTGAGGAGATCAACCAGCCGCTGCTGGTGGTCGAAGATGGGCTCATCTCCCAACTAGGTTCGCGATCCACAAAAGAAGTGCCTGGCAAGACTTCGCTGATTGATTTCGGGGATGCCGTGCTGGCTCCGGGTTTTGTCGATATCCATATGCACGGCGGAGCGGGATTGGATGTGATGCGCGCAGCGCCGTCCGATCTGCCGCGATTGGGGAAGTTCCTCACGACTCACGGCGTGACAGGATATTTTCCGACAACCGTTGCGGCACCGCTCGATGCGACCTGCGCGGCCCTGGGACGATTGGCGGACGCGATCGAAGCGGACGCGTCCGCGACCCATGATAATTCCGTGCAAGCTCGTCCCCTGGGCATTCATCTGGAAGGGCCATTTCTCAGCCACAAGCGGCGGGGAGTACATCCGCCGGAAAATTTGGTCGCGCCCACGGTTGAAATTTTCGAGCGGCTCTGGCAGGCGGCGCGCGGGCACGTGCGCATGCTTACGATTGCGCCGGAAGTTACGGGCGCGATGGAAGTGATTGCGGAGGCGGCGCGGCGGAAGGTCTGCGTCAGCATCGGCCACTCGGATGCCGAACTGCCCGTCGCGCAGGACGCGGTAAATGCGGGTGCGCGCCATGCGACGCATACCTTCAACGCCATGCGTCCGCTGGACCATCGCGATCCCGGAATCATCGGCCAAGTGCTCACCGATGACCGGCTGACCGCTGACATCATCGTGGACGGAATTCACGTGGCGCCGCCCATCGTCAAGCTTTTCCTGCTGGCGAAAGGACGCGAACGCGCCGTGCTCATCACGGATGCGATTTCAGCGACTGGCATGCCGGACGGACGCTACCAGCTTGGGCCCATCGAGGTCGATGTCAAGGACGGCAAGTGCACCTCGAATGGCAGCCTCGCTGGAAGCGTGCTCACCATGGACCGTGCCGTGCGCAATGTGACGCAGTTTTCCAACTGGAGTTTGCAGGATGCGGTGCGGGCGGCCACGCTGAATCCGGCGCAAGCCGTAGGACTGTCGAGCCATCGCGGAGTTCTGGCGCCGGGGGCTGAGGCGGACTTCACCGTGCTCAGCGGGACGGGCGAAGTACTCAAAACGATTGTTCGCGGGCAAGGTTTCTAGAGAACAACGCATCGGATACGGCGAGAAACGTAGTGAGCTACGTCTCTACGGAACCGATCGCTAGTTTGGCTTGCGGCGTCGGGCCTCGGCCAGATGATGGAGCAGCATAATCTCGTCGGCGCGGGACAACTGATCCAGGAAAGCGCTGCCTGTCTTCGGCGTCTCATCATTTGCGGTCGGCGCCGGAGCGCACTGCCGCAATTTGTCTCCCAGTTCTGGTTCGTTATTCATCACCTGCGAATAAAACCAGAGGAAATGGCGCATCTGGTCGAGAGCCGAGCGCAAGGTTTCAATGGGCTCGGTCTCCGAAAGGGAGTTGAGCGATTCCATGAGTTCCGGGTCGCTCGGAGCCTGCATGGCGGCGCAGTTGAGCTCCTGCTGGATGTTCCGCAGGTCCTCGGTGACGCGCGCGATGCGGCGATGAAGGTCGTCCATGTCGTCGATGGCCATTCGGTTTGCCAGTCAAACATCTCATCGGCAACGTGTAGCGAATAGATGTCCCACGGGCATGCGCCTTTGGTAATTCTGCGCGTTACTTTGGTCCGGGAAAAAGTCACTGGGCTAAACCCCTGAATTGGCGCGGCTTTTCACGTACCTCGGAAGCATTAACAATCAATTTCTCCGAGTAGAATCCGTAGCTGGCACGTTGGTGCTTTCGGTTTTAGTCGAAGGTCACTAGTTAAAGACCATGTGGCGACAGCCGCCTCGGCTGGCCAAGCCAGGGCGAAGCACGGCGCCCCTACACACTCTCTCCGAGACGCGCAGACTTGTGATAAAACCACCCCGTGCCAGAATCGCTCCCGCAAGTCCCCCGTAACCAGCAACTGGTTCGCGCCATCGGCCGCTGGAGCCTGACCGCGCTGGTACTGAACTCCGTAATCGGGAGCGGCGTTTTCGGGCTGCCTTCCACGGTCGCTGGCCTGCTCGGAAACCTGAGCCCCATAGCCGTGCTCACGGCCGGGGCCGGGATGGGCGTGATCTTCGGCTGCTTTGCCGAGGTCGCTTCGCGGTTTCAGCAAGCCGGAGGCCCTTACCTGTACGCTCGCGCCGCCTTCGGGCGCGGAATGGGCATTCAGATGGCTTGGATGCTCTTGCTCGGGCAGGTGGCAGCCCCCGCCGCCAATGCCAATCTCTTCGTGATCTATCTCGGCGAGTTCTGGCCGCACGCTCGCGACCCTCTTCCACGCGCTTTGATTCTGACCATCCTGGTCGGCGTGCTGGCGCTCATCAACGTGCGCGGAGTGCGGGCAGGCACGCAGGTCAGCAACGTCTTCACCGCCGCGAAATTATTACCGCTGTTTGCGGTCATCGGGATGGGACTGTTCGTGATGCACGTGCATTCCGGCGGGATTTCGCCGTCCGCCCCGGCTGCGGTCACGGCCAGCCAGTGGTTAAAGGCTGTGCTGCTCCTTGTATTCGCTTATGGCGGATTCGAAACGGCGCTCGCACCCATGGGCGAGGCCAAGGATCCCGGCCGCGACGCTCCCTTCGCGCTCTTCGCTGCACTCGTGGCGTGCACGGTCATCTACGCACTTATTCAATGGGTGGTGGTGGGAGTCGTGCCGGACGCAGCCCGCAGCGAGCGTCCGCTGGCGGACGTCGCGCGGATCGCAGTCGGCTCTTTCGGCGCGGCCTTGGTGGCGGTTGGCGCGCTCATCTCTTTCTATGGATATCTGAGCGCAAAGATTCTCGGGATGCCGCGGGTGACGTTCGCTCTGGCGGAGCAAGGAGATTTTCCGAAAGCGTTCGCCGCGGTCCATGCTCGCTTTCACACGCCGTACGTTTCGATTCTCGTATTCGCTGCTCTGGTGTGGGGGTTTGCCCTGAGCGGCGAATTCAAGTGGAATGTGACGCTCTCTGCGGTGGCGCGACTGCTCTACTATGGCGTATGCTGCGCCGCACTGCCGGTACTCCGGCGAAGACGGATCGGGAATGCCGGCTTCCGCTTGCCCGCCGGGAACTTTTTCGCCGGCCTCGCTGTTCTCATATGCGCCGCGCTGGTGACGCGAGTGGACTTCGGCCAGTCCCTGATTCTGTTGGCGACGATCGCCATCGGGTTAGTGAATTGGTGGGCGGTGAGAAATCGCCGGACCACGCCTCGGTAGAAACGTTGCCGCAACGTCTTTCCTAACCGCTTGAGCAATGGCGAGAGATACGTAGCAGGCTACGCCTCTACGACCGCCGTTCCATCTCCAGCAATGCCTTCTTGCGCTCGATGCCCCAGCGGTAGCCGCCCGTACTGCCATCCCCGCGCACGACGCGGTGGCAGGGGATCGCTATCGCGACTGGATTGGTGGCGCAGGCGCGGGCAACTGCGCGGCACGCACTGGGCCGGCCAACGGCCTTCGCGACCTGGCTGTAGGACTGCGTGGCTCCGAAGGGAATCGATTGCAAGTACGCCCAAACGCGCCGCTGAAAAGCGGTCGCACGGATGTCGAGAGGCAAGGCTGAGTCGATGTCCCGTCCCTGCATACGCTTGAGCAAGGCGCGCACCCATGACTGAAGGCCGCCTCCATCCACTTTGCGTGCGGCGAAGGGAAATTCGCGCTTCAGGCCCTCCAGCAGTTCCCCGTCTGAGCGGGCAAACTGGATGGAGCAGATGCCGCGTTCTGTGGCAGCGATCAACATTCGCCCCAGCGGCGAATCGGCGCAGGTGTAGCGAATAGCGGAGGCGATGGCGCCGCGGCGATACTTGTCGGGCGTCATCCCGAGTTGCGAGGCGGTGCGTTCGTACAGACGGCTGCTGGAGCCGTATCCGGCGTCATACATCGCCCGGGTGACCGAATTGCCGGCTTGCAGATTGCGCTTCAGCATCCGCAAGCGGCAGGAGTCCGCGTACTCACGCGGCGTGATGCCCAGTATCGCTTTGAAGCGGCGCTGCAGATGGAACGGGCTCTGACGGAATTCCTTGCCCAGCCGATCGAGGGTCAGCGGTTCGTCAAGATGCTGCTCGATGAAACGACAAATTGCCTTCACGCCATCAGACTCGGTATTGCCGCTGAGCGATTTGGGGCGGCAACGAAGACAGGCGCGATATCCCGCTTGTTCGGCCTGTTCGGGTCTATGGAAGAATTGAACATTTTCCCGGCGGGGACGGCGCGCCGGACACGAGGGCCGGCAATACACGCCCGTACTTGATACGGCGAAAACAAATTCTCCATCCCGGGCGGCCTCACGGGCTACCACGGCGTTCCAGCGCGGGTCGTCGGCTGCTCCCGGTTTGGGTTGAGAGGCTGGCATCAAGCGTTCCACTGTGAGTATGGCATTGGTGGTCATAGTAAGAAAAGCCTACGGCGAAGGCTGCGGAATGGACTATCCGAATCTTGCGGGCAAAATAAATATGCGTCTCCCGCCTGAACGTGTGCAGGATTTGCTCCCGACCTTCAGAACGGGTACAGTTCCCGGAAGCACTTTCTCTCACATTGAGGATGAATCTAATGAAGAATAGTCGTCTGGCGATTCTGGGCGCGCTCACGCTCGCCATGCTGGCTTCGGCTGTCGCACAGCAGGCATCGAAACATTTACTCAGCAGCGACGAACTGAAAAAAGCGGTCCCGGTGGAATACTTCTTCCGCGGCCAGAAAGCTCCCGTACAGGTTCGCAACGCCAGCGGATTTCAGCTGGCAGACGGGAAGATGATGTTAGCCGCGCTGGTGGACGCGTCAGGCTACTCGACGGCGATCCAGCAGAAATACCAGGGCATGCTGATTACAGAAGTGACGCTGAATATTGGAGGGTCCGAGTTGAAGCCGGGGCAATATGGCTTCGGATTTTCTGCCGACGGTAAGTTTATCGTGATGGACGTCGCTAACAACGATGTGCTCAGCACGCCCTCACAAACTGAACAGGCGCTGCAGCATGCCGTTCCGCTCAAGTTGGTGGAGGCCGGCGTTGGTTACAAACTCTATGCCGGGAAGAAATGGGTGGCGATCAAGGCAGAGTAGGAGAGTCGGGTGTTGGGTGTTGGAATGTTGGGTTTGCTTGCGAGTGATATTTGCGCTCGTGTGCCTCAGACCCACGACTTAAGACATACCACCCTGTTTTTTAATGCGACAGCGGCTGGAATGGGCCCAACAGCGTGCTCATACCGGCGCGCTTGCGTAGTTCGCTCAGCAGGGCGCTGGCGGCATTTTGATAGGTCTTACTGGGATCGGAAGGATCCGCCCATACGGCATCATAGATAATTTGTGCCGCTTCTTTCAGATCCAGATGCAGGGTGGCTTCCAGAATGTCCACCCGCTCCTGCAGGCGCTCATAGCAGCCCGGACAGATTTCAGCACGCGCCGGCGCTCCGGAATGGTGTTCCCCAAACTTGCAAACAGGTTCTTCAGGGTTGACCACTTTGGCGTGCGCCTCCAGAAGCTGGGACTTGAATTGGCGAAGGAATTCCTCACGCTCCTGTTCGACGATGGCGGTATCAGGCACCGGCTCGGGAGCAGGTTGGGCGATTCTGGGCGGCGCTTTGGGCACCACGGGCGAAACTCGTTCGTTGTGCTTGCAAGTTGGGCAGACATCGAGATCGGCAGGAAAGTACAGATGGCATTTCGCGCACGGTAAGCCGTATCCCGAGACTTTGCGGGGAGAATCGGGAATGGGCGCGGAAGACGAATCCATGCGGCGGGCGCTGGCTTCCTTCGCCACAGCCGCACGGGCTGCCGCGTTTCCGGCGGCTTGCTGAGATTGGGTTCCATTCGTCGGCATCGTAAATCTTCCCCTGTCGATCGTTGCCACACTCCGAGAGGTGCTCGGGCTTGACTCTAGTGTATGTACTGCCTGCGCGCTCGCCTAAGCACCGTGGTACAGCGCCGAATACTGGCCAAGCGGGTTAGCCTAAGCCAATTCCTGGTGGCGGAACTTGAACGGCCACCAGGTCTCAATCATTACTTCGATCCGCCTGGCTTCGCCGAGGCGGCTGTCGCTACGTGAGTCATTGCGCGTTCGTTTCCTTCATCAGCTTGAGAAGCTCTTCGCGGCGGGCGCGGTACAGCGTGCGCTCGGGATCAAGACGCGAAGCCGATTCCAGCTCCGATAATGCTTCCTGGTAACGATCCAGGCTCATCAGGCAAGCAGAGAGCGAATAGTGATTGTCCGCCGAGGCATTCAGGCGCAGCGCCTCGCGGAATTCCTTTTCGGCCGCATGCAGTTGTTGCTGCTGAAACAAGACCGTGCCCAGCAAGTGGTGCGCAGTCTCGGAGTCAGGATTGAGGGAAACGGCCAGCCGCAGTTCGCGCTCGGCATCGTCTGGTTTGTTGTCGAGCATCAAGACCTGGCCAAGGATGCGGTGTTCGGTGGACCCAGTCGGATTCTGGCGCAGCGCCAGCCGCAATTCATCCACGGCGGCGTCATAATTCTTCTTTGCCATGTAGGCGCTAGCCAGACACGCATGGCCTTGCTGCCACTCCGGATGTTGGCTGTAGAGCGCGTGCAGTTCCTCGATGGCCAAATCGTAATTCCCCTGATCGCAATAGGTGTTGCCCAAATTGTTGCGTATAGAGGGTTCGCCCGGGGCGATCCGCTTGGCCTCACGATATTCGACCACCGCTTGATTGAGGTTTCCTTGTTCGTGCAGCACCAGTCCCAGGTTGGAATGAGCCTCCCAAAACGCCGGTCTCAGGCGAATGGCCTGCTCGTAGGCGATGGTGGCGCCAGACATATTTCCATCTGCATGCAACGCAATACCCATGTCGTAATAGGTGTCGGCGTTGTTGGGATCGCGCCCCAGCGACTCGGCATATGCGTGGACTGCGGCCCGATACTGATAGTTGGAATAGAGGCCAAGTCCCAGGTATTGATAGGCATCGGAGTTCTGGGGATCGACGCTGAGCGCTGTGCGAGCCTCCGCAATCGCGTTCGGGCCATCGTCCAGGCGATAGAAAAGGTAGGCCAGGGCGCCATGGTTCTCGGCAAAGTCGGGCATGAGGTGAGTGGCCCGGGTCAGTTCGTCGAAAGCCTCGTCCCATTTTTCTTCCTGCCGGTAAACCACACCGAGCGCAAAATGCAAGGCGGAATTCTGACCGTCAGAACCCACGACCTCGCGGAGGTCTACCTCAGCTTCGGGAAATTGCTGCTGGCGGACTTCGGCGGCAGCTTTCAACAGCGCGGCCGGGATCGGAGGCCCGATTTTTGCGGATAAAGCGTTCCCCGAACGGAGGACGCTCATCAAGCTCTTACCGGCGCCCGCCAACTCAAGCTGGCGCAGTTCGTGATTCGTGGGAAGAGTTGCCAGCCCATGTTCCGCAACCAGACGAGCCAGACGGCTGCTGGGAATGCCTCCGGTCATCCAGGCCACGAGCTGGGTTGTGTTCACCGCTTGATTATCAGCAGCTTGGGCAATGCCTAGCGTGTTAGAGGACTGGGCGACAACTGCCAAGTTGGACACTAAAACAAAGGATAAAAGGGCAGTAACTCTCACCGGACTCCCCGACACATGAATTGGCTGGCTGGTGGGACTTTTGAGGGCATGCGATCGCAAGCGCACTCAGAAAACCCTAGGAAAACATAGCCCGCCGACGAACCCCCGGGTAAGATCACCGAGGTAACCGCGCGTGTTTCGAGCGTCGCAGCGGGTCGAAGGTCCTAGAGTGTGATTCCGATCACAACTGGCCGTGGCCGGCTTCACCGAAGGGACTTCGCGGGTCGGGTAGAAATAATGCAAGGCTCTGAAAAAGCTATGAGTTGCTTTTTTGGTCGAAGGCGTTTGACCTTTCGCCAAGGCACCCGATAGCGTATGATTAGGAATTGTAGTTTGCCCTTTGGAGGCTCCGATGTTGGAAGGTCTATTTCAACCGCTGCATCTGGTAGTGATCTTCTTTATTGCTCTGCTGGTGTTCGGACCCAAGAAATTGCCCGAACTCGGCAAAGGTTTGGGCGAGGGTATTCGGGCCCTGAAAGAGGGCATGAAAGATAATCCCCCGGCAGAGGCTTCGACAGACACGAGCAAGAAGACCGAACCCAAGGCCTGATCCGGCCCTTCCCGGCAGCCATCCCCGTTCCTCGGCGCTGCCGTATCCCTCTTTATGTTCAAAGCAACCCGCACGGGATTATCCTTCTCCAATGTCTGCCACTTTGGAGGTTGAGAACGTGCGTAAATGGAAAGTGTTCGCGCTGCTTTTTGGACTATCCTCCGCTCTGTTTGCGGATCAAGTTACCTTGAAAAATCGAGATCGCCTGACCGGCACGGTCGTAAAGTCAGACGGCAAGACCCTGGTCCTGCACACCGATGCGGCAGGAGATGTAACCTTCAAGTATGAGGACATTCAGGGAATCACGAGCGATCAGGTCCTGCATGTCAGCTTGAAAGATGGAAAGACGGCGGTTGGTCCGGTGACGACGACCGATGGCAAGATTGAAGTCGCCACCAAGACCGCCGGTACGGTGGAAGCGCCCAAAGAGGACGTGAAGCTGATCCGCAGCGAAGAGGCGTATCAAAGATCTGTGCATCCCGGACTGCGGCACGGCTGGGATGGCGGGATCGACGTCGGCTTCTCGATCGCTCGCGGAAACGCCCAGACGGAAAATCTCGCGCTAGCCTTCAACGCAATCCATCCCACGCTTAACGATAAAATCACACTCTACGCCAGCACCATCAACACGAAGAACGATCTGGCTACACCCAGCGACGTGGCCAGCCTGCAACAAGGTGGGATCCGCTACGACCGCAATCTCAATCCCCGCTTATTTGTTTTTGCGGGCGCGGACTTCATGGCTAATGCCCTGCAGTTCCTCGACCTGCGCGGCGTCTACACCGGGGGTTTCGGCTTCCACGCCGTCAACTCCGATACCACCATCTTGAACTTTCTGGGTGGCGTCAACTATACGCACGAAACCTATTCGAACGGTCCCTTGATAGTGGGAAGCATCCCTCCGATCTATGCTTCGTACGGCGTAACCAACAAGTTCGTGGCTCTTACGTTGGGCGAAGAGTTGAACAAAAAGCTCGGCAAGAGCACCGCGGTTACGCAGAATTTGTACTTCTATCCCGACCTGCAGGACACCAGCCAGTACCGTTGGACCTTTAACATCGGTACGGTGACCAAGATCAGCAAGTGGCTCGGATGGCAGAATCAATTCGGCGACATCTACGTGACCAACCCGCCACTCAGCGCCAAGAAGAACGATGTGGTTTTCACCACCGGGCTGAATATTGCGTTTAGCCACAGCACGATAAACCAGTGAGCAGAACCGGCATCCCGGCAGCCTACCGGAGGCGGCGTCCTTTATGGACGTCGCCTGTTTCTTTTTGTGCGTCGCTACTTTTTCGGGAGAGCCAACACGCGCGCTGAGATCGCCTGATTTTTCAGCATGCCCCCGAGAATTAACGGCCCCAGCGGCGTCGACAGGATTCCTCGGCCGTCTGTGCGCACGTCAAATGTGTCCTCGGTGATCGTCTCCCAGCGGTTGCCATGCACTTCAAAGGCAAACGTCACTGGCGAGATCTCGGCCGGCTTGCCATCGTATCCCAGGCCTTTGAGATTGTGTGGATTAGTAGTACCGCCCGAGAACATAACCCTATGTTCCTTTTCGCCTCCCCCCGCCACGATGCCGTAGCGCCCCTGCCCGGGATGCGGAGGCAGTTTGCTCCACTCAATCTTGTTGGGGTCTTTGTGGTCGATCTTGCCCAACCAGCACTCGTCAGAAGCAACATACGGGTCACCCCCCGCGGGGTTCTTTTTAGCGCCATCGACGTAGACGATCGCATCGTTTGCCAACCCCCCGGCATGACCGAACACCGGAGTCCCCGGAAATGGGGTGGCCTGGCTCCATGTATTTTTCTCGGCGTCATAGACCTGCACATTGTTGACCGGCCCATTCTTCGATCTTCCCCCGACAAGATAGATGTAGCGGTCGTGATTGATGCCGAGAACCGCGCGATCCACCGGTACCGGGATGTCCGCAGCGCGGTACCAACGCTGGTTTGCGGGCATGTAGGAATTCACGTCGGGCACCGTGATTTCATTTCCCTGCCCGTCCACTACATATCCTCCAAACACAAAAATCTGTCCCTTGGCCCCCACAGCGGACGCGCCCACGCGGCCAGCAACTCCCGGTATAGCTCGGCCTTCGGTCCACTTCCCCGAAGAGAGCCGCAGGATATAGACCTTGTTGGTGATGTCGTCCCAGGTTTTCTTGTTGCCGATTCCCATCACCGAATAGATTTCAAGCCCATTCCTAAGCTCGGCAACCGCATTGTTGGAAACCCCGGCAGGCATGGGCGGAATTTTCGGTTGATCGGCCGCCAGCAGGAAAACGGCGCAGAGCGCCGGGAGAAAGAAGACAGGCAGTTTTTTCATTGCTGAGATATTACGTCTTCGGGAGGGCTAGCGGCAAAAGCTTAACCACAGAGGTCGCTGAGAAAAAACGCGAAGATCGCAAAGAACTTCCAGGCTCTTCTTCGCGCGCTCTGCGGCTTTTCTTGGCGTCCTCTGCGGTGAAAGGCTGTTGCGGACATTCCGTGATCCGACGGTTTATTTGACCCATCCCTGGCGCACTCCGTGAATGAAGTCGGTGTAGGCGGGAGTCTGCCCGTTGGCGCGCATGTGGCTGGCAATCTGTCCACGATGATAGGCGGAGTGCATCACCACATGAGTCAACACGTCCACAATGGTGCTCGTCCACTCCTCGCCCTTGCTGTTCTTGTAACGAATCGACTGCGAGACGTCCCCGGCGGTGAGCAAATCGAGAAACTCAAGCCACTGCCCACCCAATTTGGTCGCTTGCGCCTCACACTGTGCCAGATCGGGTTCGGGCCATACCGGCACGCTCTGCGGCTGCTGGGTCAGCCGCTCCAGCCATACCAGTTCGGCGGCAAGAATATGGGACATCAGTTGCAGCGATCTCTGGTTTGCGCCGCCGGCGGTTCGGATCGCGTTCAGAACTTCCCGGTTTGCCCATTCATCATAAGAGAACTGGCGGCGCAGATAGTCAGCAAGGTTCACGAAACTGCCCTCCCTGGCAGGGGAGCCTGGGGCGCACCCAATATGATTGGTGGTGCGCCCTTCGGCAATGTTGTAACCATCTTTTCACATTTCTAGACTAGACTGCTTGCTGGCGGCCAGTCGCGGGTGCGCCCCTTTTCTTCCGATGCCACGGAAAGCGCCAACGTCTCGAAATATTGGACCGGATGAGGAAGAGCCGAGACTGCGCGGAGCAGATGATCTGGCACGCCTCGCCCTCAGGGCTTGCCTCATCGCCCGCGATGCCGCCTTCAACGTCCGCGACTTACTCACCAATTCTTCCCGCATGGCTTTTCTGGCCATCAAGGATTGCGAAAAAGAACTCGACCAGATCGAGCGCCAGATCGACGAACGTCTGCCCGCTGCCATCACGCGCGTCAATGAAGCGCGAGCCCGCCAGCTGCTTTCCAGCCTGAAGTCCACGACCGACCTGGAGCGCATTGGCGACCTGGTCATGAGCGTAGCGATGCGCGCGCAATCCAGGACCACCAAGATAGCGCCGTCTGATGTCCGTCAACTGGTGGAAATGTCGTCCGTGTTGCGCGGCATGCTGGACCTGATCCACCAGGGCTTCTCCACACTAGATTTGGAATGCGCCCGAAGGGTATTGCAGATGGATAAGGAGATTGATCGCGTGTGTCATGCGATGTTCCAGAAGCATCTGGAGAAAACCGTGGCGCAGGGCGATACAACAGGTTTCGACGTGCTGCTGATGGCGCAGGCCTTGGAGCGCGCCGGAGACCACACCACCAACCTGGCGGAGGATCTCTACAACCTGATCGAAGGCCGCAGCCTGCGGCATGCTCCTAAGAAGAGAGCGGCGAACTAGCGGTTTTCAGTTCTTAGTTCTTAGAAAAACAAAAGGCAAGGAACAACTCTTTTCATCGCGCGCTCCTGCCGCGTCGTTTATTCTGTCCGAGTCCCTCTCTAATGGCCTTGAACAAGACCAAGCCGCTCTGGAAGGCTGATGACCAGCAAGCGCGCCTGGCCGAACTTACTGCGCAGTCGGACGAAGCCGCGAAAGATAATCCGCTGAGGCGGGATGTTCGCTCTCTGGGTGCGATTCTCGGACAGACGCTGGTCGAGCAGTCCGGTCAAGAATTGTTCGAGTCGGTGGAAGAGCTGCGGCGATTACTGATTGAGCATCGCGAGACGGTGCGTCGCCACCCCGAGCAAGCTTCTTCGCCCGCACTTATGCAGAAGGCACAGGCGATCGTTTCGGGAATGGACTTGCCTCGCGCTTACCAGGTCACAAAGGCCTTCGCAACCTATTTCGAACTCACTAATCTGGCCGAGACTAACCACCGCAAACGCCGGCGCCGCGCGGGTAAACTGGATCGCGAACATCAAGCGCTCGCAGGCTCGTTTCGTGGAACGCTGCTGCGTCTGAAGGAGAACGGAGTTTCGGCGGGGAACGCCGCTGCGGCCCTCCGCCAGATCGCGATTACTCCAGTCTTCACAGCACATCCCACCGAGGTCGCGCGGCAGACCGTTCTTCTAAAGCGACGCCGCATCGCGCAACAACTAGAACGCCTCGACCGCCTGCCGCTCACGACGGAAGAAGCGGAGGACTGCGAAAGCAACATCCGCGCAGAAGTCACCTCGCTGTGGCAGACCGACGAGGTGCGGCTGGCGAAACCCACCGTGGCCGACGAAATTCGCATGGGCCTGCGCTATTTTCGGCTTTCGCTATTCGACGCGCTGCCCAAGATCTATGCCGAGGTCGTGGAATCCTTCCGCGATGTCTACGGCCTCGCCCTCGACGAAAATACCTTGCCGAACCTCATTCAGTTTGGATCCTGGATTGGTGGAGATCGGGACGGCAACCCGCTGGTCACTCCAGACTGCATTCGCGGCGCCCTGGAGATGGCGCGCGCTTTAATTCTTCGCGAATATCTCAACGATGTTGAGTCCCTCAGCGACCGGCTTAGTTCTTCGCGCCGCCAAACCGGCATCTCCGAAGAACTGCTCTCGCGCTTGCAACATTACGAACGCACGATTCCCGGAGTGCACCTGGCCTGGGGGCCGCACAATACGACCGAAAGTTATCGCCGCTTTCTTTCCTACATGTTTCACAAGCTGCAGCGCAGCCGCGATTCGGAGAATGTTGCAGCGGCCTACCGGAATGCAGAAGAATTTGAGAACGACCTCATGCTGGTGGAGAACAGTTTGCACTCCAACCGCGGAGACCGTCTGGCACGAACCGTCAATTCCCTGTTACGGAAGGTTCGCACTTTCGGCTTTCACCTGCATACCCTCGACGTGCGCCAACACGCCCGCGTGCATGAGCTTGCCCTCAAGGAACTTGAGCCCAACCTCAAGGGCGATGCCCCGTCGTCCGAAACCGTGGAACTGCTCGACACTTTCCGGGCAATCGCACAGCTGAAACGTACCTATCCCGCAAATGCGATTCGGCATTACATCATCAGCGGCGCAGAATCAGAAAAGGACGTGCTGGCTGTGGTCCGTCTGGCGCGGCTGACCGAAGTTCAGATTGTGGCATCCACCGACGATCCCGGTTTAATGCCTGTTCCCCTATTCGAATCCATCGACTCGCTTCGTGCCTCGGGCACCGTCATGCGCCGCTTGTGGAGCGATCCCGAGTATCAGCCGCTGCTCAATTCCTGGGGGCGCTGGCAGGAAGTCATGCTTGGCTATTCCGACTCCAACAAAGACGGAGGCATGCTTGCCAGCACCTGGGAACTTTATAAAGCTCATCGCGAGTTGCATCATGCGGCCCAGGAAAATGGCGTGAAGCTTCGCCTCTTCCACGGTCGCGGTGGGACGGTGGGCCGTGGCGGTGGGCCTACGCATGCCGCCATACTCGCTCAGCCACCAGAATGTTTTTCCGGCGAGATTCGTATTACTGAGCAGGGTGAAGTGCTCAACTGGAAATATGCGGACCCCGTTCTTGCCGAATGGAATTTGGAATTGATGATCGCGGCCAGTCTGGAAGCATTTACGCGCCATGGAGAACAGCATCCCGCCCATTGGGAAGAAGCCATCGAGGCGATCTCGCAGGATGCGTACCGCTTCTACCGCCGTGAGATCGCCGACAATCCCGACGTGCTGGAATACTTCGAGCAAGCGACTCCCGTCAACGAGTTGGACACGGCGCGCATCGGATCCCGGCCATCACGCCGCAGCAAAGGCCACAAACTTGAGGACTTGCGCGCCATTCCCTGGGTTTTCGGCTGGATGCAGAGTCGCCACGCCGTGCCCGCCTGGTTTGGCGTCGGCCACGCGCTGCAGCAATTCGCCAAAAGCAGCCCTGGACACGAGCAACTTCTGCGCCAGATCGCGCGCGGTTTTCCGGTGTTTGCGGAGTTACTTCGCAACGTGGAACTGGGGATGGCCAAAGCGGATCTGGGAATCGCGCGTGATTATTCCGGGCTGGTGAAAAATGCGGCCCTGAGAAAACGCGTGTTCTCGATGCTGGAAGAAGAATTCCTGCGTTCGCGTCGCATGATTCTCCGCGTGACCGGACAGCGCGAACTGTTGGCGCGAAACCGCGTCCTGGCCCGGTCGATTCGCCTGCGCAATCCCTACGTCGATCCCATGAGCCTGATTCAGGTGGAGCTGTTACGCCGCAAACAGCAGGGACAGCAAAGTTCGGAGTTGGAGTACCCCCTGGGCGCCACCATCAACGGAATCGCCGCCGGGTTGCACAACACGGGCTAGGAAACAGACCTCAGGTTGTCGATTCTAGATTGAAGATTCGCGTCGAGGCGCGAGGTCTGCAATCCGAAATCTTAAATCTGCAGTCTCTGTCCGCTAGCTATTCCTTGGTCGCTTCCTTGCCAGGGCTCGCAGCGGCTTGACTGTCGTCGTTACGGGCGCTTTTCGCTTTGGCCGGCCGCTTGGCCGCTTCGGCGCGTTTCCGCTCCTGATATCGGCGGTCATGGAACTGTTGATCGGACGCTTGTTTCTTCATGCTCCTATCATGTCACAGATTGCCGTCAGTTCCCCGGTGGTGCACCCGCCCCGGATTCAGGAACGTAGCGACAGCCGCCTCGGCTGTCCAAGCACGGGCGAAGCCGAGCGTCCGCAACTGGGCTCCCTACCGGTTAATATCCTCCTTAGCCTGCAGCCGCTTCACATAGTTTTCCAGGTTGGCCTTATTGGAGTCGGGCGCTCCTACCAGAGAAAGCTTCACTTCTTTCACCGCATTCTCAAAGTCGCCCTGAGCACTGTAGACCCTTGCCATGCCCATGTGCGAAGTCCAGTAATCAGGAAACTTCTTGGCGGTCGAACGAAAGATTGCCAGCGCCTCATCTTGCTTCTTGTCTCCCTGCAATTGCCGCCCATAGAAATAGAGTTGCAGCGGACTCGCCTTGTCCAGAGCCTTAGTGCGGAACATCTCAGCGTCCTGCCTGCGCCCCATGGCCTCCAGAATTTTTGACTTGTTCATCAAGTTGTCGTAGCGCTCTTCCGCCTGGATCGACTGGTCTTCATCTTTCAGCGCTTCGTCGAGATTGATCTTGTTGGCCAGGAAGTATCCCGCCGCATCATCCCAGCCTTCCCAGTAATATTGATTGAGCCCGTGCAACTGCCGGTGAATGCTGGCGGTGACGAGGTCATTCACTTTGACCTCGACTTTGAACGGCACCGCAACCTTGTCCCAGCGCATGGTGACGACGGTAGAATCCGGCTTGACGTCATCGAAGTCATAGGCCAGTGCGTTGTAAGCCTCGGCCGTCTGCGGCTTCACATTGACGCGCAGCGCATCTTCCTCCTGCTTGTAAGTGAAGCTCCCCCAATCCTTCGAATTCTTCGAGAAGATCACCGTCCACTGGTTCTCTCCCGGAATCATGTGCAGCCCATAGGTTCCTTTGTCGAGCGGTTGGCCTTCGATCGTGACCGGATCGCTGAACGTAATGGTGGTATTTTCATTTGCGCCCGAGCGCCACACCTGCCCGTAAGGCACGACCTTACCCCAGATCTGGCGTCCATTGGCCAGCGGCCGGTGATAGTTGACGGTGATATCGGTGATGCCGATGCGCTGCATCACCGTGGCATGCTGACTCTGCCGCGGCAGATCGAGCATTAAGGTTTCGCCGGTAGCGGTTTGAGCGTGACTAAAACTGGCGCTCAACAAAACAATTGAGAACAAAACAAGCAGACGAACTTTTCGCATGGGATGCTCCTTTTTTGCGGCTGGGATCGAGCAGCCGTTGTGGCACAGCGTGGATGGAACAACAGGGATTGAGCACGGTTCTTGGGAAAACAGAATTGACGTTTGAGTTAGACGAGTAGCACCGGTCAAGGTAAGCAGGTTGTTAGGAACTCCGTGCCTGGTTCTTCTCTACGTCCTTTTGGTGCTTCTCTTGGCGATCTTAGCGGTAATGCTTTTTTTCTGCTTCCCGCTTGACAAATCGCCCCCCTCGGAGCAGAATTTTAATAGGCGAATAAAAAGCGAAAATAGCCTCCGCGGCTCCAGCCCCGGCGCTCCCTGAAATCTTCCGAGGAATCTTATGTCTTCCGCAGTGGTTTCCACTTCGGCGGCCCAGGGCCGCCCTTTTGTCTTTGATACTGAAGCAGTTCCGGAAGTGTCTCTGCCCCTTGAACCGGCCGAGGGGCATCTGCATAGTCGTCCGCCGCAACGCGTCCGCCCGGCCGAGTTTGCTTCGGTCGATCCCAGGCTGGCACACGTAACCCCGGCTTCGCGGCTCGATATTCGTCCCGCCCCGAAAATGGTTTCCAGCGGCGTTCCCGCCATCGATGCCCTCACCGGTGGCCTGCCCCGCGGCTGCCTGACCGAAATTTGCGGTCCCGCTTCCTCGGGATGCACCACCTTACTCTTGTCTGCTCTGGCCGCCGCTACCCGCCGCGGAGAATTTTGCGTGGTGGTCGATGCCAGCGACGCGCTCGACCCTCATTCCGCAGCCGCCGCCGGCGTGGACCTGGACCACCTGTTGTGGGTGCGCTGTAGCGACGATCCTTCACCAAAATCACGCACCCACCAGGGACACCACACTTCTCGCACATCTTTGACGCAAGAAACCGGGGCGCGAGAAGTGAGGGTCTCCTCCCAAGTCGCTTTCAACTTCGACCGCACCAGTTCACCGCCGTCTTGGCACCGCTTGGAACAAGTCCTGCGAGCCACCGATCTGCTTCTCGAAAGCGGCGGCTTTGGATTGATCGTCCTCGATCTTGGCGACCTGCCACAACAAGCAGCGCGACGGATTCCTTTGACCACCTGGTTCCGCTTTCGTCGTGCCATAGAACACACCCCCACGATCCTGCTTGCGATCGAGCAACATCCCATCGCCGGAAGCTGCTCCTCCCTGCTGCTGCAGCTGGGACCAGGAAATGAAACAGCCGCGGAGCGGCGAAAGAAAAAGTGCGCAGGCGAGCAGTCCGCCATGGATTTCCAAATCGCCGGGCCCACGCACGCGCAATTGTTAACCGGCCTGGACATCACCGCGGACATTCGTTCCCGTCTGGAACGCAAGCCCGCACGCTCCGTCATGTTCGCCAGCAAAACTGCATGGGCGGGATGAATGATGAAACAAATTACTCAATTACTAAATTCCAAAATTACGAAATGATTTCTTGCCATGCCGTTTGCCTGCATCTACGTGCCAAATTTCCCCGTGGCGGCCGCACTCCGCGTCGAACCGGAACTGCAGGCACACGCGATCGCCATTGTCGAGGGCAAGCCTCCGCTCGAAAAAATTCTCGCGGTCAATGAAGAAGCCACCCGCCTGGGCATTGCGCCGGGCATGACCAAAGCACAAGCCGAACTGTGCTCGGAACTCGCGTTACGCCCGCGTTCCACACTACAGGAATCCGCTGCGCACGCCGCCCTGCTCGACTGCGCCCAATCGTTCTCCCCGTGTGTAGAAGATGCGGCCTGCGACACTGCCCTGCTCGATCTCGCGGGCATGCAATCTCTTCTCGGTTCATTACCCGACATTTCTCGCGCGATTTCTAACCGCGCAACCACGCTCGGACTCGCAGCCAACGTTGCCGTCGCCTCCAATCCCGATGCAGCCGCAGTCGCCGCCCGCGGATTGTGTGGCGCGGGCACTCTTGCCCGCGTTGGCGTCACCGTAATTCCCGCAGGCAAGGAAGCAGAACGACTAGGCCAGTTGCCGGTGGAAGTGTTGTTTGCGAACCCGCTCGCGGAAGATGATCAGAAAAAAGCTGCCAACGGTTTGCTCGAAACCCTCGCCCGCTGGGGCGTACGCAACCTGCAGGCGCTAGCGGCGCTTCCGAAAGTTGCGTTAAGCGAACGTCTCGGACAGGAAGGTTTGCGTCTGCAACGGTTGGCGCGTGGCGCCGCTTCGCGCACTCTGGTCCCCGTAGAAGCCCCGCTGATATTTGAAGAAGCCGTCGAGATGGAGCATGCCATCGTTCTGCTCGAGCCTCTGGCTTTTTTGCTAAATCGCCTGCTCGAACAACTTTGCGCCCGATTAGGCTCGCGTGCTTTGGCCACGCAAGAACTTCGTCTCACGCTAGAACTCGAAACCTTCTCCTCACTCAATCAGCAATCAAAAATCAACAATCAACATTTTGTCCGCACCCTCCGCCTGCCACAACCCATGCTCGACTCAAAGGTTTTTCTCAAATTACTGCAACTGGATCTGAATGCGCATCCCCCCGGTGCGCCCATCCTGAAGATCCATCTGGCTGCCGAACCGGCCCGCCCGCGTTCCGCGCAGGGCGGCCTGTTTCTGCCTCCGTCACCGGAGCCAGAAAAACTGGAACTCACACTCGCCCGCATCGCCAGCATGGTCGGCGAAAACAATGTGGGTGCGGTGGAGCTGCTCGACACGCATCGTCCCGAAGGATTTCGCATGCGGCGCTTTCTATCTGAGGCCCCACGCAAAAGTGAGCGCGAAAAAGCTCCTGACCCAGCCGAAGAAAAATCCGCCGTCACCGCCCTGCGCCGCCTTCGTCCCCCTCTGCGCGTCCAGTGACCTTGGAAAGCTGTCAGCCGGTGCATGTGGCGTGTGCAAAGAAAAAAGAAGTGCAAGGCGAGGTGCTCTGGAAAGCTGGTCCCTGGCGCGCCTCCGGCGACTGGTGGGAGCGCGAAGCCTGGTCCCGCGACGAATGGGACCTCGCCGTACGAAACGGAGAAGCAGTTTCTTTCTATCGTCTCGTGCATGACTTGCTGGGCGGCGGCTGGTTCGTGGAAGGAACGTATGACTGAAAAGAAAGTGGTGCCAGCGGTCAGTGATCAGTAAGAACGCAGAACTCAAGTTTTTTACTGACCACTGGCCACTGGATCACTGAACACTGATGTACATCGAATTCCACTCCCGCTCTGCTTTCAGCTTTCTCGAAGGTGCATCCCTGCCCGAGGAACTGGCCGGAGTTTGCGCTCATCTCGGCATGCCTGCCATGGCTTTGCTCGACACCGACGGAGTTTACGGCGCTCCGCGTTTTCACCTGGCCACGAAGAAAATAGGTCTCAAAGCGCACATCGGCGCGGAAGTCGCGGCCAGCTTCTTTTCACCACGGAGTCACGACGAGACACAGAGAAAACCAATCAACAATCAAAAATCAGCAAGCAAAACTTCAAGAATTTCTCTGTGCCTCAGTGTCTCCGTGGTGAATTCCGTCTTCCTCTGCTGGTCTCCTCCCGTACCGGCTACCAGAATCTCTGCCGCCTGATCACCAAAATGAAGTTGCGCGCCAAGAAAGGTGAAGGCGCAGTCTGTGAGAAGAACTCCAAGAACACGCCGAAGGCCTGATCTGCCTCACTGGCGGCGAGGAGGCCCACTGGCCGCAGCCTTGAAGCAAGGCGGCATCGATGAAGCTCGACGCTGCGTCGATCAACTCGTCGGAATCTTCGGCCCCGGCAATGTCTACGTCGAACTGCAGCGCCATTTCCAGCGCGAAGAAGAATCCCGCAATCGCGCCGCGATCACCATCGCTCGTTCGCTGCATCTTCCTCTGCTCGCCACCAACGGCGTCAGCTATGCCATCCCCCAAGGTCGCCAACTCTGTGACGCCTTCACCGCAATCCGCCACCACCGCACGCTTTCTACCGCGGGACGCCTGCTGGCCCGCAACGCCGAGCGCTTTCTGAAATCTCCGCAGGAAATGCAGGAACTCTTCGCCGACCTGCCCGAAGCCATCGCCAACACGCTGCGAACTTTCCTCTCGCCTGGAATTCACGCTCAACGATCTCGGCTACGAATTCCCGCGCTATCCCGTGCCCGAGGGCGAGACCATGAATTCCTTCCTGCGCGAGCGCGCCTGGGAAGGGTTCCGCCAGCGCTACGGCCGCGCTACCCATGACATGCAAGCCAGCGCGCGCCGCCAGATTGAGAAAGAACTGGCTCTCATCGAGAAACTCAAACTCGCCGGATACTTTCTCATCGTCTGGGACCTGGTCCGCTACTGCCGCGAGCAAAACATTCTGGTGCAGGGGCGCGGATCCGCCGCCAACAGCGCCGTCTGCTACTCGCTCGGCATCACGGCGGTCGATGCCGTCGGCATGGAACTGCTCTTCGAGCGATTTCTTTCCGAAGAGCGCGGCGAGTGGCCCGACATCGATCTCGACCTGCCCAGCGGCGACGAGCGCGAAAAAGTCATTCAGTATGTCTATCAGCGTTACGGCGCACGCGGCGCCGCCATGACCGCCAACGTCATCACCTATCGCAATCGCATGGCCGCGCGCGAAATGGGCAAGGCTCTGGGCTTCGATCCGGAAACGCTCCAGAAAATTTCCGCGGCCGTCGCCACCTGGGAATTCCGCGACGAAAACGATGCCCTCGACCGCCGCTTTCGCGATGCCGGACTCGACCTCAACCATCCTCGCTTGCGCAAATATTACGAACTCTGCGTCGCCGTGCAGGACATGCCGCGCCATCTCGGCCAGCACTCCGGCGGCATGGTCATCTGCCAGGGACAACTCGATTCCGTCGTCCCGCTCGAACCCGCCTCCATGCCCGGCCGCGTCGTCGTGCAGTGGGACAAAGAAGATTGCGCCGACATGGGCATCGTCAAAGTCGATCTGCTCGGCCTCGGCATGATGGCCGTGCTCAAAGATTCCATCGAACTCATCCGCGACCACTATCACGAAGAGGTCGATCTGGCGCACCTTCCGCCGGACGATCCGCAGGTGTATTCCGCGCTGCAGCAGGCCGACACGGTGGGATTGTTCCAGGTGGAAAGCCGCGCGCAAATGGCGTCTCTGCCGCGCCTGCTTCCAAAACGCTTCTACGACATCGTCGTGCAAGTCGCGATCATCCGCCCCGGGCCAATCGTGGGCCAGATGGTGAATCCCTTCATCCTGCGCCGCCAGGGACGCGAAGAAGTCACCTATCCGCACCCATCGCTCGAGCCAGTGCTGCAACGCACGCTCGGCGTTCCGCTTTTTCAGGAACAACTGCTGCGGATCGCCATGATCGCGGCCAATTTCACCGGAGGCGAAGCCGAAGAACTTGCGCCGCGCCATGGGCTTCAAACGTTCGCAAGCCCGCATGCGCGAAATCGAAGCCAAGCTGCGCACCGGCATGACGCAAAACGGCATCTCGCCGAAAGCCCAGGAAGAAATTATTCTCTCCATCACTTCCTTCGCACTCTACGGATTTCCCGAATCGCACGCCGCCAGCTTCGCGCTGATCGCCTATGCCAGCGCCTATCTGAAGTGCCGCTACCTCGCCGCATTCACCGCCGCCCTGCTCAACAACCAGCCCATGGGATTTTATTCTCCCGCGACGATCGTCAAAGACGCGCAGCGTCACGGCCTGAAAATGCTGCCCGTGGATGTGACATGTTCAGAGTGGAAGTGCACGCTGCAGGCTGTCAGCTATCAGCCGTCAGCTATCAGCAGAAACGGCGAACCAGTGACCAGTGCAAGTGGTCAGTGGCCAGTAGCCAGTAAAACCTCAGCCCCGGACGGGCGAAAGAATATTGCCCTTCGCATGGGCCTGCGCTATGTCCGTGGTCTGCGAGAGGAGGCGGGTCAGGCTCTGGTTCGCGAACGCCTGCGGGCTCCCTTCGCCTCCATTCACGATCTCACCCGCCGCGTTCCCGAACTGCGCAAAGACGAACTCACCACGCTGGCAGAAATCGGCGCGCTGAACTCCATCGGGAATTCACCCCGGAGACACAGAGACACAGAGAACAATCAAACAAATGGCCACGGATTCCAACGGATGCTAACGGATTCAATCAACAATCAAAAATCAACAATCGAAAATTTCTCCGTGCCTCCGCGCCTCCGTGGTGAAAAGAGCCTTCACCGCCGCGACGCGCTCTGGCAAGTCGAACGCGCCGTCCGCGACTCCGGTCCCCTGCTCGAAACTCAACCCGAGCCCGATTTGCCTTCGCCGCTGCAGCCGATGAATCACGAAGAGCGCCTGGTCGCTGATTTCCGCGGCACCGGACTGACCGTCGGCCCGCATCCCATGGCCTACCGCCGCGAATGGCTCAATGCCATGGGCATTCGCCGCGCCAGCGAACTGCCCGACATTCCCAGCGGCAAGCGTCTCCGCATCGGCGGATGCGTCATCGTCCGCCAGCGTCCCGGAACCGCCAAAGGATTTGTGTTTTTAAGTCTGGAAGATGAAACTGGCGTAGCCAACGCCATCATCACGCCCGACCTGTTCCATCAGAATCGCCTGTTGCTTGCGAGCGAGAAGTTCCTCGCCGTGGAAGGAATTCTGCAGAATCAGGACAACGTGATCTCCGTCAAAGCCGAACGCGTGCTCCCGCTCTTCGTCACGAAAGCTGAAACCGTCTCGCACGACTTTCATTAAAACAATTCACCACGGAGTCAGAGAGGCACAGAGAAAACATTGAATACAGCTCGTTCCATCAACGATCAGAAATCAACAATTCTTCTTCTCCGTGTCTCCGTGCTGAACCTCACTTTCCCGTGTAGCTCACTCTCCAGATCGAGTTCGATCCATCATCGCTTACCAGCAGCGAACCATCATGCGCTACCGTGATTCCAACCGGACGTCCCCATACGTGACCGTCGGGCAGCACGAATCCGGTCAGGAAGTCCTGATATTCGCCGGTGGCGTGCCCCGTCTGATGCAGCGGCACCCGAATCACTTCATAGCCCACCCGTGTGGCCTTGTTCCAAGATCCATGCTCCGAAGCAAAAATGTCTCCGTCATACTCGTTGGGAAACTTATCGCCCTGATAGAACGTCAATTCCAGAGACGCATTGTGGGGCTGCAGCAACACGTCGGGGACGATCGCCTTATCCTTCAATTCGGGATGCTTTCCCTGCTGCCGCGGATCCTGATGCGCCCCCATGTACCACCACGGCCACCCGTAGAAACCACCCTCTTCGACATGCGTAATGTAGTCGGGAACAAGGTTATCGCCTAAAGCGTCGCGTTCGTTCACCGAGCACCATAGCTCGCCCGTCTTCGGATTCACCGCGATCCCGCCTCCGGCGTTGCGAATGCCATAGGCATACACCTGCAACTGACAATTCGCAGGATCGCAGGCCAGAATGTCGGCGCGGTCCTTTTCCGCCGGGTGCGTGTCGGTATCGTCATCGTTCGACGCCGAACCGACTCCGACAAACACTCTTTTGCCATCCGGAGAAAAGTCGATGGCGCGCGTCCAATGTCCGCCGCCCGATGGCAAGTCTGCAATGTGCTGCGATTCCCCGCTCGCCTTCAAATCTCCATTGTGATACGGGAAACGGATGACCTCATTGGTGTTACCCACATAAACCCACTGTGGATCCGGCCCCGGAGGATAAAATGCAATCCCATATGGGCGCTTCAGGCCACTAACAAAAATCGCCATCTGCTCCGGCTTGCCATCGGCGGTGATTCCCCGAAACACACGAATGCGTCCAGCTTCGCTCTCCGCCAGGAAGATGTCGCCATTGGGAGCAGTACGCAGCAACCGCGGATTCTCCAATCCCGACTCGAAAAGTTCTACTTTGAACCCGGCCGGCGCCACTGGCCACGCGTTCTGCGGACGCGCCACCACCTCGGCAGCGTTTTGCGCCGAGTCGGTCGCATAGGGCTGCGGCAGGTCCTTCACCGTAATCTTGCGAACCGTCCCCGGCTTCTCGAAGCGAAAATCCGTGAATGGCGCGTTCGGAGCCGCAGTCTTCACCTTTGTCCCAGTGACTTCCGGTTGCGGTGCGGAGGTTGGACCGGCGGCGGCCCTCTTGCCTGAAGCCAACGACTCCACGTAGCTCACAACCTGCCATCGCTTCTCTTCCGGCAGAGCCGCCCACGACGGCATCCCGTTATCCTTGGATCCCTTGGTAATGAACCAGAAAAGCTCGCCGCCTGTAACCCCTTTCAGTTTTCCTTCCACCAAAGACGGCACGTTGCCAGTACCCTGTCCAGTCTTTCCGTGACACGCGAGGCAGTTCCGCGCATACACGACCTTCCCGGCATCCACCGCGGCCTGCTGCCCCGCATATGGATTCTTCTGCGCTTTTGCTGACGCCGGTGCGTCATGAAACGGTTGATCAGCCGCCTGCAACGCGGCCATGGGGAGAAGGATGAGAATTATCGAAGCAATCCAGGTAGTACCGACTCGCATAGGTATCCTCACTGTCAATCTTCACATTTAGATTAAAGGCTGAGTATAAAAGATGCGAATCTAAGGCGGAGTGGACTTCAGGGTTGCAGAAAAGATCTCGCACGGACTCAATCGAAACTGCCGTCCGGCGGCGGTGAGCGCTCCACCTGGCCGGCTTTCCATCCGAGTCTAGAGAGTGACTACGCCTCAGTTGTGTTCAGCTTTGCCGTTTCAGTTTGCGGCGGCCCATCCCCGCCAGGGAAAGCACGCCGGTGCCTAACAGCATCATCGTGCCGGGTTCGGGAACAGGCGAATAGCCAATGTATTCCTGCGGCATCCCGTTCGCCGACTGCGTGCCCAAGATCGGATTGTAGAGGACCAAGCCGTTGAACGCACTGTTGGGCGCGGTTCCCGCCAAAGCCAGGTATTGCTGCTCAACGGCTCCTGCTCCGCTCAGTTGGAAATAAGAGCTATTCTGCGCGTTGGTCGAGAACAAGCCCCAGATGGCGAAGTTGCCTACGTTCACCTTGAGCGTGCCGTTAAGAATGCTGTTGAAGATCAGTCCCGCGGCCTTGTAATCGAGCAACCGGTTGCCGAAAAGCCCGGAACCACTTAACAGTCCAACCACATGAGCTTTCCAGGATTCGCCAATCCTCACTTCGTTGTCGTAGCTGTCGCAGATCATTGCGACCGGCGCGCCACCTTTGACGGAAAGGTAGTATGGATACGTGTACACGCCGCCAGCGTTGTTACCGCCCACGCTAACCAGTTGCATCTCGACCGTGGAATTGGCAAACGCCGAACCAGTGCAGAGCGACGCCATGGCCACAACAAAGAGAAAGATTCCTGCAATACCAAGCGTTCGCATTTCTGCTATTTTCTCCACTGCAACGACTCCTTCTTCATGCAACGCAGTGGCCATTGCCCCAGTTCGAAGAATGCTTGACTTGGCCCTTCGCGAGCGAGCTCGGTGCAATCCTTTGCGCAGGAAGGGGAACAATCCATCCGAGCGCAGAATAGAAGTAATTCAACCTTAGTAACACCACCCACGTAACCCGACGTTAACGGTCTCTCTCTTCTCCAAAAAGCAAGAAGTGATCAGAGCAGAAAATCGTGTATCTTGTCATCGAGGTATATGACGATGAGAACGATTTTTTCCCTACTAGTCTTCGCTCTGAGCATTGCTCCACTTGCCATGGCACAGGTGGACCCGCGCTGGAAGCCCAACGATCCCGATCGTCCTGTGCCTCCGGTGATTGAGCCGGGAACCGCGAGCACGCAGGATTCACCCGGGCGTCCTCCCTCCGACGCGGTGGTGTTGTTCGATGGCAAAGATCTTTCCCAGTGGCTGAGCGAAGATGGCCAGCCCGCCAGGTGGAAGGTAACGGACGGCGCCATGGAAGTGGTGGCCCATACCGGCAACATCCACACGCGCCAGCTGTTCGGTGACTGCCAATTGCATGTCGAGTTCAGGGAGCCGGTGCCGCCCATGGGCGAGGGTCAGGAGCGCGGCAACAGTGGCGTGTTTTTGATGGGCCTTTACGAAATCCAGGTGCTGGATTCCTATGAGAACAAGACCTACGCTGACGGCGAGGCCGCAGCACTGTATGGCCAGTTTCCTCCGCAAGTGAATGCCTCGCGCCCTCCAGGACAGTGGCAGACCTATGACATCATTTTTCACGCTCCCCATTTTAAAGATGGCAAGGTGCTGCACCCGGCGCGCGTAACTGTCCTGCACAATGGTGTGCTAGTACAGGAAAACGTGGAACTGTCAGGTCCTACCGCCCACCACGATCGGCCTCCTTACAAGCAGACCCCGGACAAGCTGCCGCTGAGTCTGCAGGATCACGGCAACCCGGTGCGCTTTCGGAATATTTGGATTCGCGAGCTGCACGAAGGGCAGTAAAGCTCTAGGAAAGACTTTTTTCAAACCACTTACCCCGCCGAGTTCGAAAGCCCTCGGCGGGGCGATGGATTGCGCCCGCTTCGACAAGGTCCCCTTGTACAGCCACTGACGTTTGTCCGATCCGACGTTCTGCTCTGGAGTAGGACGAGCTTCTTCAAGTCAAAAGTCATCCCTGTTGACTGACCTCGTAGGGCAGTCCAAAGAATAGTCCTCCGTCGCCGCATTCGGCCCCGAAAGTGAGCATTTTTGAACAGACAGGGCTGCATGCAGTAGGGCATCATTTCGAATGATTCACTATTTTCCCTGCATTGCATCAGACTTACGAGCTAACTCAAATACTCGTGAGCGGCCTGCAGTTGGCAGGAGGCCACAATGATCCCGACCGATCCGATCTCTAAGCAAACAATTCTTTGCATTGATGACGACGATTCGATTTTGCGCTACGAGAGAGCCCTCCTTGAAAGGTCTGGGTACGCCGTCCTAACGGCAGCGTCGGCGCAACAGGGACTCATGCTTGCGATCGCGCGCAACGTCGATGCAGTGCTCCTCGACTACGAGATGGCCGGGATGAACGGACACGAAGTTGCCACCGAAATAAAACTCGTAAAGCCGGAAATGGTGATCATCCTGCTGTCCGGAAGCGAAGTCCCAACGCAGGCGTTGGCCCTGGTCGATGCCTTTGTGCCTAAAATTGAAGCAAGGCAACAGTTGCTGCCAATGATTGCTGAGCTTTGCAGCCGGGGTGAGAAGGCGAAACCTGGTCAAGAAGGCGTTTAGCACTAAGATCGGCGACAACAGAGCCGGCCCTCCCCTGCGTGAGGATGAGTGAAGTGCGCCAAACATGCCGGAAGTATTTGGTAGCGCTACCGGGAAACAGTCCCGGACAGCTACGTATTTTGCCACAAATACAGCGAAAACGCCAGTATTCATGCAGGTTTGGCTACAAACACTCACTTTCCAGAATCCCAGTAGAAATGGCAGATGAAAAGCCTGAAAAATGGCGTTTACCGTGACATACCGTGACAAGGTTCGAACGGCAGAAGACTCAAGCCGAACACATCATGCTCCTCGATGGGAAACTCGGTAGAGAATCCCGGTTCAGAACTAAATCCAGGTTGCTGACTAGTCGTGGTACACGATCCGTTCATCCGCGCGCCATCTTCTTCGACGGCAGCAACCTCAGCAGCACGTTCCCGATCATTAAAGGCTCGTGCTCTCCCGCATTTCCTGCCAATGTGTATGACCTCTCAAACCCGTTCGGTCCCAGAACCTTCATTTCCCAACCATCACTCTCCCGAGAACCGACGATCGACACGCGCCAATCTCCCGGCCTGCCGCCCAGGTAGTGCTCAACTAGCGCCTGAATTTCGGCCCCGATGCTTGGATCGCCGGTATTATGCAGCTCGAGTGAGACAGGCATTTCAATTCATTCTAGGCTCCTTACCACGGATGGCTTCGCTTCGCTCAGTGTCGCAACGTCCGCCACTCGCCGATACGACTGCAGCCTGTCCTCATGCTCATAGGTATCAGTCACAACGATGACCTCGTCGGCTCCCGTGTCACCCACCAACTTCTCGAGACCCGCTTTCACCGTCGCATTCGATCCCACAATCGCCGCACGCAGTCTGCTCTCGACCGCCGCCTGCTCCCCGTAGTCCTGCCACAGCCCCTCCATGGAATCCACTGGTGGCAACAATTCCACAGGCTGGTTTCGTATCAGTCGCAAAAAACGCTGCTGCGGCGTCGTGAACAACCTCCGGGCTGCCGCATCCGTCTCCGCCGCAATCACCTGCACCGCCACCATCAGGTAGGGCTTCCGCAGCACCTCGCTTGGCTGAAAGTGCTCGCGGTAGAGCTGCGCCGCTGCGTACAGATACTCAGGAGCAAAGTGCGCCGCGAATGCAAAGGGCAACCCCAGCATCCCAGCCAGTTGCGCGCTGAAGCCGCTCGATCCCAACAACGTGATCGGCACATTGCTCCCTTGTCCGGGAATCGCTTTGACCGACTTGCCCCGGCTTCTCCGGCCCCAGGTATGTCCGCAGTTCCTCCAACAGCAGCCGGGAAATCGTCCCCGCTCTGCTGCGAATCCCTCCGCAGCGCCCGCATCGTTTGAAAGTCGCCGCCCGGAGCGCGTCCCAGTCCCAGATCAATTCGGCCCGGATACAGCGCTTCCAGCGTCCCAAACTGTTCCGCCACCACCAGCGGTGCATGGTTCGGCAGCATCACTCCACCACTGCCGACCCGAATCGTCTTCGTCGCACCTGCCACATGGCCAATCAGCACCGGCGTTGCGGAGCAAGCCAATCCAGAAATGGAGTGATGTTCCGCCAGCCAGTAGCGTTTGTATCCCCACTGCTCCACGTGTTGCGCCAGATCCACGGAACGGGCAATGGCGCTACCCGCGGTCTCCCCTGCCCGCATGCCCACAAGATCCAAAACCGAAACTGCTAATCCGTTGTCCATGCTGGCTTGGATGAGACGGAGGGGAAAGCGTTGCGACCTACGACTTTGGCAGAAGGCGACTGCTTGCTCCAACGCTTCAGAATCCACAATGCGTTGCAAAAGCCCCGCCCTGACAGCGACGAGCAAACTAGGGCAGCAGACCGGCCAGATGGGCCCCTTGCGGGGATTTTGGGACACCTCACCGTGTCGATTTCGCGTCTTACCGGATGCCCGTTCTGCGGTGTGATGACCGTCGGCGGACCCGGACAACGAAGATCGGACTGCGGGGAATGTGGACCAGCCGCGCTGCTTTATCGGCCGATGTAGAGCGCAGCCTTTTCAGGCTACGTTATACAGTGTTTTAAACAACTTAAGTGACTTCAGGTGGCCGCGTAAGTACTTGAGAAGTCGTGAGAGACACGAGAATCGTGGGCGGAAATCGTGGGTTCAAATTCGCCTGATGACGTGCATTTCTCTCGCCCATTATTCGGCGAAAGCACGTGCCAGCGGATTATCACCCCGCCCGTTATGGTCCATAACATTTCAACTCCTTCGCCATCACGGCCCGCTGGGGTTCTGGACCTGCCGGTCAATAGTATTGGCTTCGGCCCGCGCCGCAATTCAACTGGATCGCAAGAATCCAAAGCAAGCCATCGAGGAATTGAAGGCGCGCTTCCCTACGACCTGTGCGAGCTTTCAGACGGGCAAACGCCCTATACCTTCGAGGATCCGCCTATCTGCTGATCGGCTTACCCAAGGATGCCGAGTCTCCCGCTGCGTGGGTCGCCTAGGATCACCGGACCGATGGATTTTGTAACCAGCGCCCACGGATAGTGGGATGGGTGTCGAAATAGGGTGAGTTTTCGGCAAGCCGACGTCTTTTACGTGCAGCGCATTCGTGCACCGCAACACCGCTCACTACGCACTCCCTTTCTCTCCAATACTGTGATTCGCGTCTACCATGGTAAAAAGCAATCCTGACCCAATCGTAACCCACACAGCAACATCCAACGCCGGCGCCCAGCCTCGATGAACCGCAATCGAGGCAGTCACTGTGGAGGAGACAACTCCGCCGATACTCCCCACGGTGTTCATCAGGGCGGATAACGAAGCGGAGTATCCGGGCGCTAGATCGATACAGGATGCCCAGAAATTCGCCGCGGCAAACATGGTAAAACCGGCTGCCAGCGCGATCATGGGCAACGCCACCACTGTGACGCTGAGATGGTTGCCGGTGTACAACAACAAAGCTGCGACGCCCATGCCAACCCACACCGCTACCAGGCGTCCCCGGCGGCGATCTGAGACGCAGGCAACGCGGTCAGAAAACCATCCGCCGACTGGGGACAATACCGCCATGGCCAGGAAAGGCGCGGAAGTCCATGCCGCCGCGTGCATGAGGTCCAGTCCACGCATTTTCACGGCATAAAAATAGAACCAGTTGTAATAAACGTAAAAAGCATAGCCTTGAAAGCCGTAGCCCAGAATCAAGGCCCATACGGATACGCTAGAGAACATTTTCATCCACGGGACCTTCGTCGCAACTCGCTGCGGCACGCCGTTGGCGGTTTCCCATCCTGGATGAATCGTCCGCAGCTCTTGCTGATTCACGCGCGGATTTTCCTCCGGCCAGTCGGTCGCGTACCAGTGCCACAGCGCGACCACGACGAAGGCGAGTGCTGCGGAAATTGCGAACGAGACTCGCCAGCCCCAGTGAACCATGGTCCACGCTATGGCGATGGGAGTTAGCGTTCCGCCCAGGCCCAAACCGCACACCTGCAAACCGCTGGCGAACCCGCGTTCGCGCAGCGCAGTCCACGATGCGATGACGCGAGTTACGTTGGAAGAGACCGCCGCTTCGCCCACCCCGGTTAGGAAGCGCACGATTCGAAAGATCGCGAGAGCACTGATCCCCGTTGCTCGCCGCAAACCTGGGTGCAAACACCATCGCTCCGGATCCGACTGCGAAGCAGAAGATGGATGCTGTCAAGGTTCTACGTGGGCCGATGCGATCGCAAACATATCCCCAGGGAATCTGAAACAGCCCATATCCCCAGAGAAAAGCACTGAACACCCGTCCCATGGAAATCGTACTGAAGGAAAATTCCTCTTCAATGTATTTCCCTGCAATGCTCAGGTTAAGGCGATTGAGCGCAGTGACGGCCATGATGGCCATGACAATGCTCATTACTACCCAGCGGACGTGCGTGCCCACGACGGCTTCGTCTAAGCCGTCGGATTCACCAGTTGGCTCGTGCAAGCGGCTTTTCATAACGGACGGCGACTGCGCGCTTCCGGGCGGTTCCTTGTTGTTTAGCCGCCATCGCAACTGCGACCCTTGGCCCTGGGTCTCTACGTAATTAACGTCTGAGCTGCAGACGAGAGTGTTAGAAGCGGGAGACCGAAACCTCGTTAGGCCTCGCGTCATTTGGCTGCTAGAAAATTACTTTCAACCCCAGCTGAATCTGTCGCGAAGTTGTGGACGTCTGGTTCAAAGCCGTAGGTAGCGAGCTACCGTTGAAGTCGTAAACCGAGTTGTTCTGGCCGAATGTGTTCAAGAAACCCGGTGACAGGAAGTTGGTGTGATTCAGAATGTTAAAAAATTCCGCTCGGAACTGGATGTTGAACGCTTCGGAAATACTTGGGATGCGCGTGTTCTTGAAAATCGAGAAAGTCCACCGTGGTAAGCCGGGGCCCATAGAATTGATTGCGACGGGTATTGCCCAGAACGTTGGAACAGAACTGAGTACCTGTAGGCGCCGATACAGGCGAGGACGGGAAGGAATTCGGCGCACAACCATAAGGGTTTGCTGCAGTTGCCACAGTCAACGAGGCAGGCGCCGTCGGTGGCGTAAAGCAATTTGTATTCAAGTAATTGATGCCGCCGCGAATCGGGTTACAACCGGGTGTCAGGCTGGCAAAATCCATGGAGAAATCGCCGTTGAAACCCGTGCCTAAAGGATCGTTGCCGTCGCCGACTGTGGCGGTGAACGGTGCTCCGCTGTATGCGGAAACGATGGTTCCCAATTCCCAACCGCCGGTTATGGTCGATAGCAAGCGGGAGCCACCCTTCATCGACGGAAGGTCCCACATCAGAGTAGCGGAAAGCACGTCCCGAATATCAAAGTCGCACGGTCCTAGTCTCGCGGACTTGAGTAGCAACAAAGGCACAGCAATTGAGTTGAGGAACGTATCTCCGGTCACTGGGGCAGAGCTCAAGTCCTGGCATTTCCCCAACGTGTAAGAAATCTGACCCTGAACCCCTTGGCTGAGGCTTTTCTTCAGTTGCGTTTGCAAAGCGTTATACGAAGCTGCGCCGTCGTAGAGCACGGGACGAATGCCGGCTCCGCCTCCCCAATTTGGATCAATGCGAGTGCCGGTTTGCTGATTGGCGCAGGTGTTGCCCGCACTCAACAGCGACGGATTGCAGGGAAAAACTAATCCAACCCCGCTCCCTGCCGTCGGCTGAACCAGGTTGATGTCGTCGGCCGCGGCCGAAGTGTGCAGGGACCGCGATCCTACATAGCCGACCAGGAGCAGGTAGCCAGGCGCGAGTTGGCGCTGAACGTTCGCGTTCCAGTTCATGACATACGGCCGTTTCGGATAAGCATCAATGAAACGGTTCCGAATTTTCTGTTCATTGAAGTTGACGGTGTTGTTGATGCCAGCGCCCAGCGTAGCGCCCGGAGCTGCACCAATAATCTGGAAAGGAGCGGTGGCGGCCGTGTTCAGCCCGAACTCATAGGGGAGGGGTAGCACGTCGAACATTCCAAAGCCGGCGCGCACCGAGGTTTTCCCATCCTTAAATGGATCCCACTCCAGCCCAAGACGAGGTTCGAAATCTTTGGTGGTTGGGTTCTGCAGAAGCGGACTGTTTACGCCGACGGGGCCGCAAGCGGTGGGATTCGAGAGGCAATTCGATAGGCTGGTTATTTCCTGGAACCCGGCCGAGGCCACAGTGTAGCCATTCACGGTATAGCCGGGGATCGTGTTTGCGTCCGTCGGTTTGGTCGTCGCCTCATACCGCAGTCCCATGTTGAACGTAAGATTCGACTTGGCATGCCAATCGTCTTGTATGTATCCGGCGAAGAGTTTTTCGCGCAATCCCACTTCATGGGACCCGCCAGGCGCCAACGCATTGAGTTGATCGCCCTGGTTGGTAAGAAAGTCGGCAAGGCTGCCGTAGGTGCTCATTCTGCCATTCGGGCTTAACTGTTCGAGAACGTTGTACTGCATGTACTCGAAAGCAAAGCCGAACTTAATGGAGTGTGTGCCTTTGGTGAGGAAAGCGTCGTCGGCAGCCTGCAACGAATTCCAGGCGTGCGTGAAGCGGTTAAATCCGCCTAAACCGTACGCCGTTGTGAGCCCGGGCACGGGAATCTGGGGAGGGGCGCTGGCGCCGGGCGCGATGGCGAGCGCAGCATCTTTCGATACGGCATCGCCCGAGACAGGGTTATTGATCTTTCCCAAAGCCCGGTTGTAGCCGATGCGGAGGGTGTTCACTAACGACGGGCTGAAGATATGCGTCTCTTCGAAACTGCCCATCTGCCGGCGCGAGAACACCTGGTGTACTGTGTTCGCCAACGGATCGGCTTGCGATTGCGGGCCGGAGTCGAAGAAGTAGCTGCCGGTCAGGCTGTCGGAATTTGAGACGCGATGATCAAACCGCGTAATGAAATTGTTCTCGTTGGCAATGGTGGCCACGTTCACATTGAAAGTTTGTATTCCAAGGCCGTTGACCGTGTCGACGATTTTGTCGGGTGCACTCGTGGGTGCCACTGGCCACAAGGCCAGATACGGCTGAATTGCAGGAACGGCAAAGGCGCGGGAGGCTGCGTCCGGCACATTGATGCTTCCAGAAGCCTCCTGGCTCTGGCGGAATCCCTCATAGGAAGCGAAGATGAAAGTTCGATCTTTCACAATTGGGGCGCCGGCGGAACCTCCAAACTGGATGCGGCGGAAGGGGGCAATCGTCGGTCCGTCAAAATAGTTTCGGGCGTCGAAAATGCTATCGCGGTCGAAGAAGAATGCGGTTCCGTGTACCTCGTTGGTGCCCGATTTGGTAATCGCATTGATAATCGCACCGGATGTTCTCCCGTATTCCGCAGTGTAGCCTGTGGTAATGACTGAGAATTCCTGGACTGCATCTACTCCCAGATTCAGTCCCGTGGAGCCGCCGGGGGCCGCGTTGGTGTAGTCGTTAATGCTGACGCCGTTGAGACGGTAGCTGTTTTCGTTGGGACGGTGACCCGAGTCGCTCAACTGGTTTCCAAAGCCACGATTTCCCTTGTTGGCATTGAACGACGTCGTGGCCTGGTTTGGGATGTTGACGACACCCGGCTCCAGGGTTGCCAAACTCGTCCAGTCGCGACCGTTCAGCGGCAGTTCGCGGACGGTTTTGGAATCTACGGTCGAACTGACCGCCGACGACGAGGTTTGCACGTCCGGCGGAGTGCTCATCACTTGGACCGTTTCACTTACCTCCCCCGGCTTCAGGGCGAGGTTGAGGGACTGTTGTGCGCCGACTGTGAGAATGATTCCTTTCTGCACCGCTGTCGAGAATCCCTTACTAGACGCAGATACTTCGTAAGATCCAGGCAAGAGATTGGGGGCTGAGTAGAAGCCGTCGCCATTCGAGGTCGACTCGCGAACCTCTCCGGTGCCGAGGTTCTTGATCGAGACCTTGGCGGTGGCGATCGCCGCCCCAGACAGGTCGGTGACCGTGCCAGAAAGAGTGGCACCCGCGACCTGCGCTTGGGATTGCGCCGACCAGAACCCGCCGACAAAAAGTACGAGCACCCAGCACGTCTTGCAACCTACCACTGCTCCCAATCTGTCTTGGATTGTCATAGTATCCTCGCTTCGCGGCTAGGAAGGAATTTGTGGCGCTCTTTGCAAAGCGCTGCTGGAGTTCTTGCAACCAACCTTGCTCGGCACCCCACCGGCACTGAGCATTCAAAAGAAGGCACTCAAGCGAGCCCGGTCACTTTGCACACTGTGAGGCGTCCGGCGCAATCCTTGAACAGTCCGATGCGGGACCTTTCCACATCACCGTGCTTCTATCTGAAAATAAAGAAGATGCTGCTTTCTCTCTCCGATTTTGACGTTGAGAGTTGTAAGGGGATATACTCGCCGACGGCACTTTCGGTCCCATGGGTACTCCTGCCCACGTCGTTAGGATTCTCCATTTCGGGGTTTTTGAGGTAGACCTCAAGGCCTGCGAAGTCCGCAAGCACGGGGTCCGGCTCAAACTCTCTGAACAGCCTTTTCAAGTCCTCGCCGTACTTCTCGAGAGCCCGGGCGAGATTGTCACCCGAGACGACTTGCGCAGCCGGCTATGGCCCGGCGACACATTCGTCGATTTTGACCACGGACTGAACAACGCCGTGATGCGGCTTAGGGAAGTCCTGGGCGATTCTTCCGAAAACCCCCGCTTCGTGGAAACAATCCCGCGGCGCGGGTATCGGTTTATTGCGCCGGTTGCGGGTCACTCTCCCCCGGGAAAGATCCAGAGTCGGATAAGGAATGGGCTCGTTCCCGTCCCAGTGGAGGAGCCAGACAGCGCTGAACCGCTGCCGGACGATGTTCGCTTGGAACCAGCAGGTCGCCGATGGGAGCCTGCCGCGCGTTTTCTGGTTGCCGGCACTGCGATCCTATTGGCCTGCCTTGTAGGTGCGACCGTGCTCTACCGTTACCGCAGGGCGGCCGCCAGTGAGATACTTCCACCGCACAACAAGTCGCTTGTCGTGTTGCCGCTGGAGAATCTTTCCGGAGATAAGGATCAGGAATACTTCGCCGATGGCATGACTGACGACTTGATTGCCAATCTGGCGAAGATTCATTCTTTGCGAGTGATTTCGCGCTCGACCGCGATGACCTATAAGGGCACGCACAAGCCTCTGTCGCAGATCGCGAGTGAACTGAACGTTGACGCGGTCGTCGAGGGCACGGTTCTTCGAGTCGGGGACCGCGTCCGAATCACGGCAGAACTAGTACAGGTGTCGACCGACCGCCATCTTTGGGCCGACACTTACGAAAGCCAGATGGGCGATATCCTGGCGCTGCAGAATCGTGTTTCTTCCGCAATTGTCAATGAGATCCGAATCAATCTAACTCCGGAGGACCAGAAACGGCTCGCCAAGAACCCGGCGGTGGCGCCGGAGGCATACGAGAACTATCTCAAGGGACGCTATTATTGGAACAAGAGATCGGAAGAGAACCTGACCAGGGCCATCCGATACTTCGAAGACGCCACGCACGAGGCCCCGAATTACTCGCTCGCATATGCTGGCCTTGCCGATTGCTATGCCATTATCAGCGCCGAAATTTTCGGGACTATGTCAGCGGAGCAAGCGGCCCCGAAAGCCAAAGCGGCTGCCCTGAGGGCTCTTGAACTCGATCCCACTCTGGCGGAAGCGGAAACTTCGCTCGCTACGGTGAGTTTCAACTACGATTGGGATTGGGGTGCTGCCGCGGCTGGCTTCGCCAAGGCAATTAAAGATAATCCGAGTTATGCGACCGCTCACCAGAGATATTCTCTTTACTTGATGGCGATGGGTCGGCCTGACGACAGCGTCGAGCAGATCAACAAAGCGCGAGAACTCGATCCGCTCTCCATCAGCATTAACTTCAGCTTGGGATGGCGGTTCTACATGGCACGACAGTACGACCGGGCCATCCAGCAGCTTCGCGACACTCTTGAAATGGACCCGTCCTACGAACTGCCCCATCTGGTTCTCGGTTTGTCGTATGCGAAGAAGGGCGATTTTGGTCTCGCCATTCCAGAATTGCGCAAAGCGGTCGAGCTGTCTCACGGAACGCCGCTCATGACCTCGGCCTTGGCGAACGCTTACGCCCGCGCGGGAAACGTGGCGGAGGCCCAGAAACTTCTTGCAGAGCTTTCTTCGGAGTCGAAACAACAGTACGTCTCTCCGTACTACTTCGCAGTTGTATACGTGGGTCTGGGGAAACCTGAGGAAGCCATCGATTGGCTCGAGAAGGCTTTCCCTGACCGATCCAATGGTCTGGTGTTTCTGAAGGTGGAGCCCGGACTCGACGACCTGCGTTCCAACCCGCGTTTTGTTGCCCTACAACAAAAGCTTAACTTCCCAAAGTGATGCTTCCGCCCGGTGCTTCGCGAATTCCCATGCGTCCCAAACCTCGTCTCGCGTCCATCGCCTCTGTCGCTAGCTGTTGTTGCCGTTCGTGACTCTACACCTACCCTTCAGGACACGCTCCACTCCTTCGGACAGGTGCGTTGCCCGAACGCTTAGGGGTCGACCTGCACCTTCTCAGAGCATCGAGTAGCTACCCATCAGCATTTTCATTTGGCCACGGTGTTCAGAATCGAGACAGACAGTGGCTTTTGTGCTACCAAAGCGCAATCATTGATCTCAGTCGTAAGACGAAAACGGGTCTAAGGAGTGTATCGGTATGCTCTTCCCAACTTCCCAACTTGCGGTGCAAGAAAATTATTCCAAGTCTCTGTTTTCGCTGCGGGTTCTTGCTTCCGGTGGTTAGCGGCTCCGAGCTTTGGTCAACAGTCAACGTCGCCGAACCCGGCCGCTACGGATTCTACAAAGGCGAAATCTGACATCGACAAAGCAAAGCTGAGTGGCACCCGCCCAGTAGAACCACCACTGGTGCTGCAGCAACTCAAGTCAGCGATCGAACAACTAACGGCCAGGATTTCCCGCGCGGTGGTTCAAGTTCTGGTTACCGGATAGGGGCCGCGTTGGGCAGCCCCGAAGGACTTGAGAATTCGGTGACCATGGGCGTAGTGAGTTCAGTTGCAAGGCAGGCAGATCCGAGCCGTCCGATGGTTTATATCCAAACGGATGCTTCCATCAACCCGGGGAATAGCGACGGCCCTCACGGAATGGCATGTACCGCTGGAGGGAGAAAACCGTGCCGTATTCAGACCGAGTGAAGCAATGACTTCAGTCCCTTTTCTACGGGAGCGGACACCTCACGCCGCCTTCGTTGGCTCAACATTCTCGGTGTCCTCCGCGGATTGATTCAGGTTCTGCGCTGAACGTCGGAAATACCCACGGAGCTTGTCGGGGCTCGGCACAAATCTCAACAAATTGGCAAGAGGTGGCTCTCCATATCGCTCCGTTCTGGTCTTCCACCACTCGCGCAGTTCCGCCCAGGCCATTGCCGCGCCCACAATGAACATTGTCAATACAATAAGGGCGAGGTATCGGTCGGTTGCACGCAATGGCATTACGACTTCGTATATCGTGAAGGAAGTACACGCAAGGATGAGGAAGACAAGAGTGGCTTTCACGGTCGTACCTGCGACGAAGGAATTGAGCGTGACTATGTTCGCGTTCCCATGCAATTTCCATCGGGTTTTTCTAGTAGAACCGTGTCAACTGCAGTGATGGGCCACAGACGGCCTCCTCAAATTCCCGGATATTGTGTGCGATGGAGTAACAAGGCGAATAGCTCGCGAGCAGAATTTCAGCACCAGCCGCACTTTTTGCAGGGTGTTGAGCATGGCTACCGGCTACAACCGAACCACGTCAGTTCGGGTTCTCGTAGTAGAGGACTTCGAATCATTTCGGCGACTCATCTGTTCGATGCTCCGCGACATGCATTGCAGATCATCGGCGAAGCGATGCACGAAGCCGAGGGGAAAAATGGAGGCTAGGGGGAGCGAGGGCGCTTCAAGAGATGTTGCGCCTTTCCGCGGGAAATTCGTGGCGACCGCCGAGAGTAGCAGCAGCTCTTTTTCTCAGTCGCACGACGCTCTGATGAAGGGCCTCCTTGAGTTCATGAAGGATTTGGTCAACATCGTGATGTTCTGTTGGGGCGATGAGCCTTGCACACAACTCCCGTACACGGTCATCAAGGCGACGGGAGTGCGTGGACATGAAAAAGCGTCTCTTTCTCTCTGGTTTCTTCCTCTTTGGTTTCTTCCAGGGGCGGATGATCTTTCTTTTTACTACGCTTCCCAGGATTGTTGGATACCCTACACTCAGTAGACTCCGAATACCCTAAAGACTCTAGGTCCTCGATCCCCTCAAGCATAGAACACAATCACGGACGCCCTTGCAGTGCGAGAGAGGATGGCACTCTCGTGGTACAACCTCTCATTTGCGAGATACATTAAACACTGTATGGAGGTTAGGTATAAACCCGTCGCAATCTGGCTCGTACCCTCCCCCCGTTTAGAGGATCGCATTCGCGATCTTTGCACCAGAGCGGTTTCATCATTTTCGTGGGACGAAGCCGATCTTTCCGCTTGGCGGAACTACGCTCTGCGCTGCAAGAGCACGTCACCAAAATCCGAACACTGGCCGTTCGGCAACTGGCCAGGGAAGGGGCTAAGTGGAGACGAAACCTGAGAACGAGAAGAGCGAACGATTGCGGGAGTTGGCCTCTGAAATCGCCACTGAACAAGACCACGACAAATTCACGGCGCTTATCAAAGAGATGAATCAACTTCTCGACGGAGAGTCTCGGAAACCGCATGATCCCGCTACTCCTGACATGTAGCATCCCTGATAATTCTTCCCGTCGCCCGATCAGGCGGTGCTTGCTCCGTTTAATTTCACTTTGAGTATGTAGCGCTGTTCATGAATGGCCAGCCGGCTTCGAGAAGTTCGTGGCGTACTCGGAGCGCGGCACAGCCGAGGGGATCGCGGCCGCCTTCCCCAGCGCGACTCGGTGCAATGACATGTACGATCCCATGTACCACGGCGAGCGTTTTTGGGTGCTAACGAGCGCGGGGAAGGAAAAAGGGCGGGATCGGCGGGCCGCATGGAACCTGCTGATCCTGCGGTTTTACTGAGGAATAAGCTGGTAGCGCTACCGGGAATCGAAGTTGTGACCCATTGAATTTTGCCAATAAAACTGGGACTTTCTTAGCGCTTTTGCTGGTTAAACTTACCGCGATTGGAAAAGCCTCGTTTTTTTGACCCATCTGTTTTTGCACAAATAATGGTGAAATTCAAGTTCGTTCTTGAAGAAATTTTGGGACAAATTGGGACAAAAACCGGGTTCGATACCTCTGCGCTACCTCAGCAAGTAGAGAGAAATATACGGGGAGCCAACTCAGCCCGGACGGGGCTAACCGTCCCGCTGCCCTTGTCTCGTCCTACTCAACTGCTGCTCTCGGCTTATAGCTGAAATAGAAGGCTCCTCCGATAATCAGCGCACCACCTGCCACAGCCATCCTCCCCAAGACCTCATGAAGAACGGAAACACCGAGAATCGCGCCCACAAGCGGCTCCAGATTCACGAAGATTCCCGCTTGAGATGCTGGGACCCGCTTCAATCCCGAATTCCATAACAAAGTTGTGCTCGCGGTAGCCAGCAATCCCTGCTCTGCAACAGCGAACCATACGCGGGTGGAGTAATGCATGGAAGGAACCCCAAACGTGGTCACGACCACAGCCGCAAGCAACAGCATACCGATCCAATACACGAAGGCCGTCACCATCATTGCAGAGTGCCTCCGCATCAGGCGTTTTGAAATCAGAGGCCACGCGATTGCTGCAAACATTGAAAAGACCACGAGCATGTCGCCCCGAAAACTGGCGTGTGCTGTGCCGGAGGCTGTCTTGCTCGACAAAGCGATCAACCCAGCACCAACGGTGGAAGCTACCAAAGCAACCCAGCCGCTAAAGTGCAATCGCTCTCCGGAGAACACTACAGCTGCGATGGCGAGAAGGATAGGAAGCGTCCCGACCATCAGAGAGGCATGCGAGACCGTGGTGAGGGAGAGTCCCTTGAACTGAACAAGGAACTGAACAGGCACTCCGAAAACCGCTGCGGCGAGGACCCAGACCCATTCCATCCCGGCAAAGCGGACGATCAAAGAAGAGGAAGGGCAGCAGTCCGGCGCACGCGAACACTAAACGGAACAAGACCATCGTGGCGACTGGCATCTCGCCCAGCGCGACCTTGCCGAAAAAGAATCCTGTTTCCCAAAGGGAGCCTGCCGTTGCAAGAGCGAGGATGGGGATGACACGACCGTGTCGCTCGAACATTGGTTTTGATTGTAGGGCAGAGCCACCGGACGCTATGAAGTAAAGATGTTTTCCACGAACTCGGTGTCTTTTGGATGCATCTGACTTAGCACCAGAGGAGAAATTGCGATGACCGTTCAAGATGCCAAGGAAGTAGTCATGTTGTGCGTGAATGCGATCAACCGAGAAGATTTCCAGACGGCACGGCAATATGTCGTCGAGGACATGTCCTTCGTCGGAGTATTGGGCTCGCGTCAAGGCGCTGATTAGCTATTTCATCGACATGGAGCGGATGCGCCTTAAATATGACGTGAAGAAGGTGTTCGTCGATGAGAACGATGTGTGCCTTTTCTATGATCTCACCATATCGGGGACTACCATTTTCGGGTGTGCATGGTATCAGGTTCAGGGCGGGAGAATACACTCGCTCAAGGTGATCTTTGATCCCCGCCCCGTGCTTGCGGCACGAGCAGCTTAGGGAATCGATGTGGTGAAAAGGAACCTCCTAACGTAGAAGTTGGCGGAACGGCAGAGGTGCTAGTTTATTTTCTTTTTCAGACGCCACACGATAGTAAGCGGGTCTCGACCTTTGCCGGGGCTGATGAGTCCGCGCTGTTCCAGCGCCTTGATCGTATTGCGATTGGCAGACAGCGGGCGAATTTCTTCGTTATCTTTCGACCGCCGCAGAACTGGGTTGCTGCCTAGCGAATCAGTTTCAAGCTGGTATCCGTCTTGGATGTGCGACAGGAGGTCTTGTTCGACCTCAGTGAGTTTTGGCGGGACATTAGCAACTTTCTTCTTCGCCATTCTTCACGTCCATTCGCGGAAGGGTTAGCTGTCCGATTCCCCTAATCGAAGGACTGGGGACTCGGTTCGGCAGCAGACGCCGAAATGCTGCCAAAGCCTAAACCACGGGCTATGTGCGAGCATTTCATCGTGCCTTCGATTGGCAGCAGAGATGTCGCTTGCGCTGAGTGGCCTAATATCCGGCGCTTCGAACATTTCCTGTAGCTGCTCAATCTCATCAATCGTGCGCTCAACGTCCATGCGTCTCAATATCCAACATGAGCCTGGCAAGGGTCAAGCTGGGGCGGCAACTAGCCTGAAATCCCTCGCTTGATGACAAGATAAACCACAAAGCTTCCCAGCCAGTGACCCGCCTTTTACTCCGACGCTAGAATGGGGATTGATGTTTCGAGTCGCTAGCTGGAATTTGAATTCTGTTCGCTCTCGGCTGACCCATGTCACGACATGGCTGAAGGCTCACGACCCGGATGTGTTGTTGCTGCAAGAATTGAAGGGGACGGAGTTCCCGTTCGAAGCCTTCAAGTCGCTCGGCTATGAGAGTGTAGCGGTGACGCAGAAAGCCTATAACGGGGTTGCGATTCTGTCGCGACATGCGATGAACACGATTGCTAAGGCTCTCGTCGGAGACGATTCCGACAGTCATGCGCGGTTCTTGGAGACAATTATCAACGGCATCCGCATCGTCAATATCTATCTTCCCAATGGAAATCCGGTAGGGAGCGAGAAGTTCGCGTACAAGCTAGCTTGGATGGATCGACTGACTCAGCAAATGATTAGATGGAAGCAGGACGATGTGCCGACGCTAATAGGCGGCGACTTCAACGTGATTCCTGAAGACATCGACTGTCACAAGCCGTCTTCATGGGAGCACGATGCTTTGTTTCAGCCGGAGCCGCGAGCCCGCTATCGTGCGATGTTGGCGATTGGCTATACGGATGCGTTCCGGTCGTTGCACGTGGGCGAAATTGGACATTTCACATTTTGGGATTACTTTCGGCAGGCGTTCCAAAACAATCGAGGTATACGAATCGATCACTTTTTATTATCTCAAACGCTGGCGGATCGACTGGAAAGCTGCGAAATCGATAGAGGACCTCGCGGGCAGGAAAAGCCCTCTGACCACACCCCCATAATCGTCACGCTATCCGATCTGCCATAATCAGCAAATGTGCGGACGGTATCGATTGTCGCGTAGGAAACAGATCATTGAGGAGTATTTCGACACAACGCCGTGGGAACACGATTGGAATCCGCGCTTCAATATCGCTCCTACTCAACCTGTTCCTGTGATCCGACAGCACCCGAAGGAACCCATTCGCCAGATTTCGACTATGGGTTGGGGCTTGGTTCCTCATTGGGCGCAGGATGCCTCTGGCGCTGCACGGACCATCAACGCACGGTCGGAGACAGCTGCCGTAAAGCCTGCGTTCCGTGATTTGTTGAAGTTCCGCAGATGTCTGATCCCGGCAGACGCTTTTTACGAGTGGAAGCGAACTGCAACAAGAAAACAGCCCTACTGTTTCGAAGTGAATGAGGGTGAGTTGTTCGCGTTCGCCGGGTTATGGGACGGCTGGAAAGACTCAAACGGGCAATGGGTAAAGACTTGCTCAATTCTCACCACGACGCCGAATGCGCTGACCTCGACTGTGCACGACAGGATGCCTGTAATTCTCGATGCCAGCGACTACGATCTTTGGCTTGATCCCGGAATGCAGAACGTCACTGCAATCTCCGAACTGTTGAAGCCCTACGACGCCCGCTCGATGCGGTGTTATCCAGTGAGTACAAGGGTCAACAGCGTATCGAACGATGACTTGGAATGCTCGCGGCCTGTGGAACTCGTCGAGGCTCAGGATCGGCTGTTCTCGTAGAAAATTCGGGTATGCGCAGGGAGAGAAACTCCCCCTGGAGGCGGGAAAATGGAATACCTGATCGGGGTGATCCTAACTTTGGCGGTGGTTGCTTTTGCTGCTGTCATCGGTTTTGACCGTGAGCGTGCATTCTATCCAACGGTACTAATCGTGATCGCGTCCTACTATGGCTTGTTCGCTGTGATGGGAGCTTCTACGCGCACGCTAATCATTGAAAGCATCGTTGCAGGCGTTTTCGTCTTGTTTGCCGTTCTCGGCTTCAAGGGGAACTATTGGCTAGTGATCGCTGCTCTTATTGGTCACGGGGTCTTTGACTTCGTCCATCACTTCTTCATCGACAACCTCGGTGTTCCGCAATGGTGGCCGGGTTTTTGCTTGGCATCTGATGTAGTTTTCGGTGCGTTCTTGACCGTGCGTCTGATAAGACATCCCGAACAAGTGTCCTTGAGGTAAAAGAACAGAGCGCAAACCATCTCGTGAACCGACCTCCTCGCGTCGGAAATGAAAGGGGAGCTTTAGATGAGGATCGCTGCTCGCCTGTCAAATACTAGCTCAGGTCACATGGTTGAAGTCGAAACAGAGGGTCGCAAGCAATCAATAGCGATAGCTCCAAAGAGCGGTGGACGTGGCTCCAGTATCAATGGGGGCGAGCTATTGTTCGCTGCTCTCGCGACCTGCTTCTGTAACGATCTTTATCCGGAGGCAGCGAAGCGGGGTGTCGATGTTGAGGATGTCGAAGTGGAAGTAACGGGCACATTTGGGAATCCCGGCGAGCCAGCACGGGACATCAGCTACCGCGTGCAAGTGCATGCCGATGCGCCGCAAGCCACGATTGATGATCTGATTCGCACCACGGATGCTGTCACCGAGATTCAGAACACGGTTCGTGGTGGCTGTGCTGTGAAGCTAATCATGGGCGGCTGATAAAATTTCCTGCCGTGTAACGGAAACCAACCGAGGCGGTTCCTATGAATAAAGTCCGATACCGCAACCTGCTTCTTATCTTTCCGCTTTTCTTTGCAAGTTTCGCTACTGCCCAGTCTGAGGCACACGCCTCTAAATACTTTTTTGTGCTCTTAGAGCGCCCGTCCAATGCCCCGCAACTGGGCAAAGAGTGCTGGTGAAAAGCTTCAACAGGAGCACATGGCGAACATCCGCAAATTGCATTCCGAACATAAGTTGCTAGTCGCAGGCCCTTTCATGGACGACACAGCTTTGCGCGGCATTTTTGTCCTGAAAGCGGAATCACGGGAGCAGGCACAAGATTGGGCTGGTAGCGACCCCGCAATTAAGGCTGGCCGTCTTGCAGCGGAAATGCACGGGCCTTGGGACATCGACCCCAATGCGATTCACGAACCAGAGACGACTCAAGGCATGGAGCAGTACACGCTTGTCTTGCTGAGGAGTGGCGAAAACTGGAATCCGAGCGCACCGGGGTTCATAGATGTGATGAAACGGCATCATGCATTCTTTGAAGAAATGACAGCAAAAGGGAAGATTGCGGTTGCAGGACCTTTCCCGTTAGGCGATCCGGGCGAGTTACGAGGAGTCACCATATTCCGCGTTGGTGCAGAAGAAACTGCGAAGACTCGTACAGTGATGATCCAATCGTCAAAGCCGGATTGTTGAAGACCGAAATGCATCCGTGGATCACGGGTAAGGGCGTGCTGGCACCGGGACAGCCAATGCAATGAGGTAGAGACTCACGCTCTCGCAAGAATCCCATAGCAAGCGATGATGAGAAAGGTCTTGCCTTTAACCTTTGGCTCCTGCTTCCTGCCGTGCTCGGTATACACGAGATAGAAATTGCCCTTGCGTTGGGCCTCCTCTGGCTTCAGCTTGCGTTCCGGGATCGGAATCTTGGGACTCCACGTCCACCGCCCAGCGGTTTTGATTCGTTCCCTGATGCTGACTGTTGTGTTCGCCATACCCTCTAATACTCGACTTTCCGGGCACAGCCTTCGACTTTTGGGACAAATTTGGGACAAGCGTTTCGGCAGGCTGGGAACCTTGCTGGAATGAGCAGCTTAGGAAGGTTTGGTAGCGCTACCGGGAATCGAACCCGGGTTTGAAGATTGAGAATCTTCCGTCCTAACCCCTAGACGATAGCGCCCCGCAGGCGAGTCTAAATTATAACAAAGCATTCTGCGTCTTCAGCGCGGGTCAGATCGTGGTTGCATCCTCTTGGGTTTGATTTTATGTTCGTTTCCGGAATTCCGCTTCGACCCATCACATTTTTTTGTCCAACTCGACTCCCATCCACAGGCCGGGAAGCGCTATAGTAGATGTAATCCACGAATCAACACTTATCTGGTATCCGCAAGTCGCGGGGGCAAGACGTAAATGTTGTTCATTCATCACAAATCCATTCATTCCTAAACTTAGGAGCATGCAAGGAGTATCCCATTATGGCTAGACCAAGATTCCCCAAGAAGAGTAACGAAGTGAAAGAGACCGTTCGCGCTACCAGCAACACTCTGCCGTTGTCGGATGCGCGTGCCGGGCAAGCAGATGGATCGTCAGCAGTCGCTGTCGCAGAAACCCCAACGCCGCAAACCCCACCGGAAACCCGGTCAGAAGCAAGGAAGCCCGCAAAAAAGCCGGAAATCGTAAGAAGCGAACCGCGGGCCAACCTCGTTCCCATCAACGTCGAAGAGGAAATTCGCCGCCTCGCCTATCTTGCTCTCCGAGCGGCGCGGATTTGAGCCAGGCCACGAAGCCGAAGACTGGCTGACTGCGGAGCGCGAGATTCGTCAACGCTACCGTCAGCAAAGCGCGTAGGGTCCGCTCGCTCCGGTAACCGCCTGGCGGCCGAGCCCCGGCCGCCGCGTTTACGGTGGACATGTGCCCTGTCATCGATCTTCCGTTTCGTTCTGGGTTCACAATTCTCCGCGGCGATCTCGGCTAGTCCGTTTGGCCGATGTCCTTCCGGCGTCCTATTTTTGCGGTTCCGGTTGCCTGCGCTCGCGGTTTCTGAAAAAATAAATTGGGGTTCTCCGACATGGCGCAAATTGGTAGTTTTGCCTTGCTCCTCGCATTGGCGTTGAGCATCTATTCGTTCGGTGTCGGCCTTGTTGCCCTCTTCTTTCGGGGCGAGCCGCTGTGGGAGCGGCTGGGCGAGACCGCCCGCCGCGCCGGCGTCGTTGTTTTCGGATTCGTCGTTCTCGCCGCCATCGCCCTTGTCGTCTCCGCCTTCCGCGACGATTTCACCATAGCCTACATCTTCCATCACAGCAACCGCGACCTTCCCGGCTCCTTACAAGTTCGCCACGTTGTGGTCGGGCCAGGAAGGCTCGCTGGTGTTCTGGTCGTTGCTGCTCGCCGGGTACGGCTTCGTTCTGCGCCTGCGCTACAAAACCGATCCTCGCCTGTTCGCTTACGCGTCCGTCGTTCTCGCCGCCGTGCAGATCTTCTTCCTTTCGCTCGTGAATTTCGCCGCGAATCCCTTCGGCCTGCTCGAAGGTCCGATGCGCGCCGATGGCAGCGGTCTGAATCCTCTCCTGCAGTATCCCGGAGATGGTCATCCACCCGCCCATGCTGTACCTGGGATATGTCGGATCCACCGTCCCTTCGCCTTCGCGCTGGGCGCGCTGATCATGAAGTATCCCGGCGAAAAATGGATTCACATCACCCGCCGCTGGACCATGGTCACTTGGGGATTCCTCACCTGCGGAATTTTCCTCGGCGCGCACTGGGCCTATGCGGTGCTCGGCTGGGGCGGCTACTGGGGATGGGACCCCGTCGAGAACGCCTCGCTCATGCCCTGGCTCGTCGGCACCGCCTTCCTGCACTCCGTGATGATGCAGGAAAAGCGCGGCATGCTGAAAGTCTGGAACATGTGGCTGGTCTTCGCCACGTTCTGGCTCGCGATTCTGGGCACGTTCCTCACTCGCAGCGGAATCATCAGCTCCGTCCATGCCTTCGCGCAGTCCTCGATCGGCGGCTGGTTCGCATGGTTCCTCGCCATCAGCCTTGCGGTCTTTCGTTTTCTTCTTCTTCAAGAACAAGGAGCACCTGCGCAGCGAGCACAAACTCGAGTCGCTGATTTCCCGCGAGTCGAGCTTCCTGTTCAACAACCTTCTTTTCGTGCTGCTCTGCTTCACCGTGCTGTGGGGCACATGGTTCCCGAAGATTTCCGAGTTGGTGCAGGGCAACAAGGTCACCGTGGGCGCGCCCTTCTATAACCGAGTCGCGATCCCGGTCGCGCTGCTGCTCCTGATCCTCACCGCTGTCGGCCCGCTGCTGGCATGGCGCAAGACTTCTTTCGAAAGCCTGAAGCGGAATTTCGTGTGGCCCAGCATCGGCGCGCTCGTGGTCGATGGCTTCCTCATGATCACTCCTCCCAGCTGGGGATCGCCTTTCGGCCTGCGCCCCTGGCAGGACGTCTCCTATTTCTATTCGCTGATGGCCATCGGCCTCTGCGTGCTTGGTCACGCTGACCATTGCCAGCGAATACTACCGCGGCGGCAAAGTAATTGCCGGACACACTGGCCAGGGCATGTTCGCCTCGATGGTCCAACTCACGCACCGCAACACCCGCCGTTACGGCGGATACATCGTCCACTTCGGCGTGGTGGTCGTCATCATTGGATTCGCCGGCTCGGCTTTCAACCAGGACAAGGAAGCAGAAAAAGGTCTGGCCTACGGCGACAAGATGACTATCGGAAGCTACGAACTGGTTTGCCGTTCCTACACGCAGGATGACTCCCCGAACTACTCCAGCGAGTGGGCGATTATGGACGTTTATCAGAATGGCAAGATGATCGACACGGTCACGCCGCAGCGCCTGTTCTACAAGGCCAGCCAGCCAGGCGTCCACCAAGCCCAGTATTCGGTCAACCTTCAAAGAAGACCTGTACCTGGTTTACGAAGGCCAGAACGAAAAAGGGCAGCCTATTATCAAGGCCCACCTCAATCCTCTGGTGATGTGGATCTGGCTGGGTGTGTGGATCATTCTGGGAGGCACGGTGCTGGCCCTGGTTCCGAACGCCCCGGCCTCAGTCGCGTGCCAGGCAGCAAGACTGGTGGAGCACGCTGCTCCCGTGGCGCACAGGAGACTTGATGTCAAATGTGGCGACAGCCGCCCTCGGCTGTCCGCCGAGCGCAGTAAGGCGCTCGGCAAGAAGAATCCGAGGCCAACGCACTCGAACTCGCAGGACCGGAATACCCATGAAGACGAGACCAAAACCAATCCTCCGCCGCCTGCTGCACTGCGGCCTGCTCTGTCTCGCCGTCTTCGCCCTCGCCGGCGCCGGCGATCCCGCCACCCGCTTCAACGAACTCGGCCATCAGATGATGTGCATCTGCGGCTGCAACCAGATTCTTCTCGAATGCAATCACGTCGGCTGTCCCGACTCCGACGGCATGCGCAACGAACTGACGGCCGCCCTCAGCCGCGGCGACAGCGACAGCCTGGTCGAGCAAGCCTTCGTACAAAAATACGGACCCACGGTCCTGGCCGCTCCCACCGGCAAAGGGTTTTGATCGCACTGCATGGATCGTGCCTTTCGTTGCGCTGGCTCTCGGCTTCGGCCTCGTGATCATGGTAGTCCGCCCCTGGAAGAATCGCCCTGCGCCAGCCATCGCCGACGGCCTGCGCCCCGTTCGCGGCGCCGAATTCGAACAATTCCGCGATCAGGCGCGCAAGGAGACCGACTTATGAGCTTCGAACTGGCCTGCTGCCTTCTGGCCACCGCCGCCGCGCTCTTCTACATTTTCTATCCCCGGGCAGCTTCTACGTTGGCCCGGAGAAAACACGCGCCTCATACCTGCGCGAGCGCAAAGACGCCGTCTACGAAAATCTGCGCGACCTGAACTTCGAATTCAAAGCCGGCAAAATGCCCGACGTCGACTACCAGTCCCTGAAAGCGTCCCTGCAAGACGAAGCCGCGACACTGCTGGCCGAGATCGCCCGCCTAGAAGCCAGAGCTGTTCCGCGCCAAGAAAACCAAGACCATGACAGCAACTACATTTTGAAATCCGTTCTGCTCTCTCTGTCATTCTGAACCGGGAACGGAGTTTGCCCGCCGAAGGACCCACTTCCAGTCCCCCGTACCACGGACAATTTCTTCTTTCGTGGGATCGGTCAAGCGACGGTTTTCGCGTCAGCCTTCTGCTCCTCACCGCCCTGGCCTCTGCGCAAACCCTGACCGGCACCGTCAAAATTCGACCACCGGCAAACCCGCCGCAGGCGACGAAGTCATCCTGATTAGCCTCGGGCAAGGCATGGAAGAAGCTGGGCGTACCAAGACCGACGCAAGAGGCAATTTCAGCTTCAAACTCGACGCGCAGGGGCCTCATCTAGTTCGCGTGATTCACCAGGAAGTGACCTATCACCGCATGGCCCCTCCGGGAACGACTTCGGTCGAGGTCGAGGTCTACGACGTCGGCAAGAAGGTCGATGGCATCGAAGTCGTCGCCGACATCATGCGCTTTCAGGCAGGTAAGGGACAGCTTCAGGTCAAGCGCACGTTCGCGGTCAACAACAATTCCAAACCGCCGCGTACCCAGATGAACGAGCACAACCTGGAGTTCTACGTGCCCGATGGGCGCGACCATCACCGAGGGCCAGGCCATGACGGCTGGCGGCAATCCGGTCAAGTCCGCGCCGGTTCCGGAGGGAGCGACGAAAAGAATCGCTACTCCTTCCTGTTTCCGCTTCGCCCGGGTGAGACTCGATTCAGTGTCGCCTATACGGTTCCCTACACCGGCAGCGCGAATATCGATCCGAAGAGCGTTTATCCGCTGGAGCATTTCGTCGCCATCGCGCCCAAGACCATGGAATTCACCGCCGGCTCCGGAGCCAATTATCAGTTATGCCCTTCCCCGGACAGCCGGATGCCAATGTCGAAGTGGCTTCCAACGCTCAGGTCGGCACAGCCAATGGCATTCAAGCTTTCCGGCGAAGGCACGCTGGCGCCTCCACCCGATGAAAGCGGCGTGCCCAGCCAAGGTGTCCGCAGCGCAAAATGACAATCGTCCCGGCGGCGGCCTCGGGACCGCCTATCGACGCTCCCGATCCTCTCCAAAAATATCGCTGGTGGATCCTCGGCGGATTCGCCGCCGTGCTCATCGTCGGCGGAGTCTTCGTCGCCTCGCGCCAGCAAGCCGCGAATCGCGGTGCCCGGGCCAAGGGAAAGCCTCTTCCAGTTACTGGAAGAAGATGAAGACTATGAACCAGCAGGACCTCCCCCGACGCGCGCCATCCGCACTAGCGAAGTGCCTCTGTTCGAATCCCGCCCGCAGCCAGCCGCTCCCCGAGTCTCCTCCTCCGCCATACTACTCGAAGCCCTAAAAGACGAGATCTTCGAGCTCGAAGTGGAACACAAACAGGGCCGCATTTCGCAGCAGGAATACGAAAAGACGAAATCCGCCCTGGACCAAACCCTGCAGCGAGCCCTGAAGCGCGAAGCGCAAAAGGCATAGACTGGCCGGCAGCAAGGAGGAAGCACGGTAAGTGTGAAATGGGCACACCAGGTGTCCGGCGGACACAGCAAGGTGGGGCCCTCACTCGTGTCCGTCGCTTTTGCTCTTCCTGCGGGAAACCGTAAAGATCGCTGAGAGAGCGATCAAGAACGCAAAGCGCGAAGAACATCGAGGATTTTCTCAGCGTTCTCCGCGCAATCTCGGCCCGCTCCGCGGTTAAGAGCTTTCTTGCTTCCTCTGTAGGAACCCGGAGCACTCCCTAACTCATTGTGCTCCTGAGACTTTTGACGTTTCCTGCTAACGGTGATGGGCTGAAGCCCCGGGTATCACCCGATTTTCCAAATTTCGACACCTATGCATCTCCCGCATCGCCGAAACATCCAATAACGTTACACCAAAAATTATGGGAAACACATTCAAGACCACATTTCTGCTGACCGCGCATGACCTTGCTGCTGATGTTCATCGGCCGCGCCTTCGGCGGCCAGAACGGCATGATCCTCGCGCTCGTCTTCGCCGCCGTGATGAACTTCGTCTCCTACTTCTTCTCCGACAAGATCGCGCTCGCCACCTACCGCGCCCAGCCCGTGACGCGCGAGGAACTGCCGCGCGCCTACGCAGCCGTCGAACGCCTCACGCAGAAAATCGGCATTCCCATGCCGAAGATCTACGTGATCCCGACAGAGTCGCCCAACGCGTTCGCTACCGGACGCAATCCAAGCCATGCCTCGGTCGCGGTGACTCACGGCATTCTGGGCTTGCTGAATGACGAAGAGCTCGAAGGCGTCCTCGCCCACGAACTCGGCCACGTCAACAATCGCGACATCCTGATCAGTTCCGTCGCCGCCACAATCGCGGGCGCCATCACGATGCTCGCCAGCATGGGACGCTGGGCATGCTCTTCGGCGGCTTCGGAGGCGGCGACCGCGACCGTCGCGACGGCGGAGGTCTGGCCGCGCTCTTCATGCTGATCGTCGCCCCGATCGCTGCGACCTGATTCAGCTTGCCGTCTCGCGCTCTCGCGAATATCAAGCCGACGCCACCGGCGCGCACTTCACAGGCAATCCCTACGCCCTAGCCAGCGCCCTGCAGAAGATCGACGCCTACGCGCGCCGTCTTCCGATGCAGGCGACCCGTCGACCGCGCATCTGTTCATCATTCAGCCCTGCTCGGGAATGAGCTTCGGCAACCTGTTCTCCACCCATCCGCCGATCGCCAAGCGCATCGAGCGCCTGACCGGAAGGCCCGCGGAGTTTATGCAGTAGAGCTGTCAGCTCTCAGCTTTCAGCTTCAGCTCAAGCCGATGCAAGCGTGACCCGACCGACCGTTCTAGTAAAGGCAGAAATGCGAGCGAGATCTTCAGTTCGAGCGTCGAGAGCTGACGGCAACAGCTAAAAGCTTGTTTCCGGTCCTATGACGTAGGTAACTCCGCCTCCACGATGCCGATAGTAAAATCCAGACAATGTCGCCCGAGACCGCCATCGCTGTTTCTCACAAAGCCGCCGAACTGGAAAAAGCTCTCCGCCGAGTGATTCGCGGTAAGGATGACGTGGTCCGCCTCGCGCTGGTCAGCATTTTCGCGCGCGGCCACTTGCTGATCGAGGGCGTTCCGGGAGTTGGTAAGACCACGCTTGGACAGGCACTCGCCCGCGCCATCGACTGCACCTTTCAGCGCGTGCAGTTTACCAGCGACATGCTGCCCTCCGATGTTCTGGGCATCTCGGTGTATTCGGCGGTCGAGCAGGAGTTCGAGTTCAAGCGTGGCCCGGTTTTCACCAACGTGCTGCTGGCAGACGAGATCAACCGCACTACTCCCAAGACGCAGTCTGCGCTGCTCGAGGCCATGAACGAAGGCCAGGTCACCGTCGACGCGCATTCTTACGAGTTGCCGCAACCCTTTCTGGTAATCGCGACGCAGAATCCCGTGGAGCATCACGGAACCTATCCGCTGCCCGAATCGCAACTCGATCGCTTCCTGATGCGCGTACGCATGGGATATCCCGATGCCCAAGCCGAGCGCCAGATTCTGCGTTCCGAAGCTGGAGCTGCGCACCTTGACGATCTCCGCCCAGTTCTCTCCGGCGCGGACGTGCTCGAAATGCAGCAGGCGGTGAAACAGATTCGCGTGGACGAATCGCTGGTGAGCTACGCATTGGAAATTGTGCGCCGCACGCGCGAGTCGGAATTTCTCTCGCTGGGCGTCTCGCCGCGCGGATCGCAAGCTCTCTACCGCGCCGCACAAGCCATGGCCTTTCTCGAAGGCCGTACCTTCTGCACGCCTGAAGATTTCAAGCCGCTTGTCGTCCCCGTCTTCGCCCATCGCGTGGTCGTGAACGGCCTCTATGCCTCAACGCTGAAGAAGTCCGAGCAGTCGGATCAGGTGCTCAAGGAAATCATCGAGAACGTTCCTGTACCGGTATAGACCTTCTTCGGTGTGCGCCCTCAGTCGTTACCTTCTTCCTCCTGACGTGAGAGAATGCGATTTCCGTGATCGCAAAAACCGTCCCAGAAGCCTACGACTCAACCGGAAGACAGGTCTCACAGCCATTCCTTCGGCGTAAGGGACCGCATCCCACCTTCCCGATGGGACGATATGTCAGTCAACCACTCACCGTGACATGTCAGACAATCCGCGACATTCGGCAATTTCTGGCTGGCTGCAGATATGTTTCTGACAAAAAGCTATTCGATAAGGAGGACTATTGGCAGCCTCCGGATGAGTTCGAGAGACGGAAGAAGGGCGACTGCGAAGACTTCGCGTTTTGGACTTGGCGGCAGATGTTGGACATGGGATTTGACGTGCGTCTTGTCTTCGGGCGACACGGACGCTATGGAACAGGACACGCGTGGGTGGAATATTTTAGTGACGGCAGCTGCTTTCTGGTAGAACCGCTCTTTCGCAGGGTCGGCGACACTTTCCCAAGGTTGAACACGCTAAGCTACACCCCCAGGTTTTCGGTTTCGTGGGATGGCAGGAGCCTGAGATATTTCGCACATAAAGAGCGATCCTCCAACCTTGCCTTGCGTTCCTTGGCACCGCTCGTATGGGAATATCTGCGGTTCTGGTCCAGGCTCTGGCTAAGAATTTCCTGCCGCCTTCCCCTCATTGCGTGGAAGACTCTTCGGCGAAGTCTCTTCAAACGCGACGGCTGACCTCGGCGCAACCATTCGGGTTGACCCGACTATAATTCTCCCGTCATGTCCTTCCTTCGCTTCCTCATGCTGCTCTCGCTTGTGGCCTGGATCGGTGGTCTGATCTTTTTTGCGTTCGTGCTTGCTCCCACCGCGTTTCAGGTTCTGCCGAATACGCATCTCGCCGGAAACGTAGTCGGACGCGCGCTGGGCAAGCTGCACTGGATCGCCATCGTTTCCGGAATCATCTTTCTGGCGAGTTCGCTGCTCTACAGCCGTCTCTCGGAAGGCACCGCGCATGTCTTTGCCATGCGCCACGTGCTGATTTGCCTGATGCTTGGACTGACTTTGCTTTCGCAGTTCTGGATCATCCCACGCATGGATACACTGCGCGCTTCCGTCAGCGACTTCGCGACGGTCCCGCTGGATAATCCTGCGCGCGTGCAGTTTGACGCACTTCATGTGTGGTCGACGCGCGTGGAAGGTGCGGTGCTGCTGCTGGGTTTGGTGGCGATCTATTTAACCGCAGCGATGTTCAGAAGCCCGCGCTGATGGCATCGCGAATTGCAACTCTGCTTAGCGCCGGCTTCGCGCTTCCAGCACTTCGCGGATTTTCAACGCGAGAGAGTCCAACTCGAACGGCTTCTGCAGAAGCGTGTTTCCCGGCCCGAGGTTCTCGCCCGGGACAGCGCCGAATTCGCCTTCGGTATAGCCCGACATATAGATGACCTTCATGTCAGGCCGTGACCGGGAAAGCCTGCGTGCAACCTCGGAGCCGCGGATATGCGGCATCACGACGTCGGTCAGCAGCACATCGATTGCGTTATTGTAGTGTTCCGCCAGCGCGACCGCGTCCCCACCATCTTTCGCCTCCAGCACCGAGTAGCCGAGTTCCTGCAGAAACTGACAGATCATCCAGCGCAGGTCGGGCTGATCTTCCGCGACCAGAATCGTTTCCTTGCCGGCGCGTGAAGTCTTGGCCGGAGCCTCGACCGTCTGCGGTTGCGGCGGTGCAGCGACTCGCGGGAAGAAGACTTGCAGGGTTGACCCTCGTCCCGGCTCGCTGTTCACACGAACATGGCCGCCGCTCGCGCGGACAATGTTGTACACCACCGAAAGCCCGAGACCTGTTCCTTCCTCCTTGCTCTTGGTGGTGAAGAAAGGTTCGAAAATTCTGCTCTGCGTTTCGCGATCCATGCCGACGCCAGTATCGGTGACCCCCAGCATCACGTAATCTCCGCGCGGCAGCGCGGAGGGCCGGCTAGCGCGAGGCGCTTCCGAAGCGATGTGCGCGGTTTCCAACGTCAGCTTTCCGCCCTGCGGCATGGCATCGCGGGCGTTGACCACGAGATTCATGATGACCTGCTCGATCTGTCCGGGATCGGCACTGACACAACAAAAATCCGGGTCGAGCCTGACCACGAATTCCATTTCATCGCGCAGCACTCCGAGAAGCATCTCGCTCATGTGGTTGACCAGGGAATTGAGATCGAGCACCTGTGGGCTGAATACATGCTTGCGGCTGAAGGAAAGCAGTTGCCGCGTCAGGCTGGCGGCACTCTCTGTGGTGCGCACGATGGTTTCCACATTTTTGCGCACGGGAGGAGTCGCACTGTCTTCCTCCATCACGATTTCCGCGTATCCGCGAATGACCATGAGCAGGTTGTTGAAGTCATGCGCAATGCCACCCGCCAGCCGGCCGACCGCTTCCATCTTCTGCGATTGCCGAACTTGTTCCTCGAGCGCGCGCCGGCCGGTGACATCGCGCGAAGTTACCACGATGCCTCCCACCGCAACATCGTTCAGCAGATTGTTGCCAACCGATTCCAGCCAGACCCAAGAACCATCCCTGCGACGGAAACGATACTCGGGAGGCGCGGCGCTTCCTACATTGAGCGTGAGGCGCTCTAGCGCCGCACGCACCGCAGGCGCATCTTCGGGATGAACGAAAGCGAGAAGGCTCTTTCCCAAAAGCTCCGAAGGCTGGTATCCCGCCACCCGTTCAATCGAAGGGCTCTGGTAAAGCATGGTGCCATCGACGGCGACGATGGTAATCACGTCCGAGAGATTTTGAATCAGATAGCTAAAACGTTCTTCGCTGCGGCGCAGGACAGCCGCAGCTTCCACGCGGTCGCGGATATCGCGGAAGATGCCAAGAACCGCGTGCCTTCCATTCAGTTCGGTGGCGCTGGCGCTGACTTCGACTGGTAGCAGAGTTCCATCGGAACGACGCAGTTTCAATTCTCGGCTGCGCGCCCGCCCGTCGGTGGTGGGAGTCAGAAATTGCCCCCCGGTTTTGTCCCCTGTGGGCGGATAAAGCTGGGATTCGGGCTTGCCTACGAGCTCTTGCTCAGAGATGACCAGGATCTCACCAGCTTTGTTATTGGCTTCGAGAATGAGGCGGGTCTTCGCGTCAATGACGAGAATGGCATCGTTCGCGGTATTGATCAGGTTGCGGTATTTCTCTTCGGAGTTGCGGATCTGCTTCAGCACGGCGGAGGACAAGGCAATCCCGATCAACAGCAACACGCCGCTCGTGCCGAAACTAGCGAGGGACAATGCACGATTGACCCAGCGAGCGCCTTTGCCCAAGGTCGAGGAGAATTCGTCCTCGAGCGGAGTGACGTGGGCATCGACTGCCACCACTTCTTCGGTGATGGCCCGTATTTTCTGCGCGTCGGGATGGACAGAGTTGACCTCGCGATGGAGTTCATCCGCTAGTACGCGAAGCTGATCAATGTAGCGATCGCCGTCGGTCCAGATGGCAATGGCTCGCGCCATGTAGCCCACGCGTCCAAACCGGCGGAAGAGCATAGACATGCTGTCTACGTCTTCGGGACTATTGCGCCCCTGTAGAAGGCCCTGACGAACCACCGTCATGTCGGGCGAGGAACGCTGCAGTTCCAACCGAGCCTGCTGGTCGCCTTTAGGAACCGCGATTTCGAGCAGGTATTGCTGGTAATCGCTTTCCGCATGGCTAGCGGCGTACTTTGTCAGACTCAGGACGGCGCGTTTTTCTGCCTTTGACCACAGGCCTTCACCGCCAACGTAAGCACGAACTCCAGTGAGGATCTCGGAACGGAGCACTCCCAGGAAAAAGACGCAGATCACGATGGCGACGAAAACGCCTACAATGACCCGCAGCTTACTGGCAGTGGGAAGGCGGCGGAACATTTTTTTCAGAAATCTCATGAGGCCTTTCGCCCGTAGGCCAGGAGTCGGCGGAACACTTAACTTCCGCGTCCGCACAGGCGCAAGGTCAATTTTGTAGTGGTGCAAGTACTATGCCCGAGGGCAGCTCTCCTATAGATCGGCTGCTTCAGGATCTCTCTACGGTGTTTACAGAATATCGTGCTTCGGCGCCGAAACGTCAAGGCAAAATGACTCAGGAATGGGAACCCCGGAGTCCCTGATGTGGTTACTCGAACAGGAAGCGCCGACCGTTCAGCGCAACATCCGATAGCGAAAGCAGTCCACTAAGTGGTCGTTCACCATTCCCACGGCTTGCATGAAAGCGTAGCAGATGGTGGATCCGACGAAGTTGAAGCCGCGCTGCTTTAGGTCCTTGCTGATCGCATCGGAGTCTGAGGTTCGTGCGGGGACTTGCTTGAGGGACTTAAGCGAAGTCTGTCTCGGCTTGCCGTCCACGAACCGCCAGAGGTAGCGGTCGAAGCTGCCAAATTCCTTCTGCACTTCTAGAAATGCCTTGGCATTGGCGACGGCAGAGGCGATCTTCAGTTGGTTGCGGACGATGCCGGGATCGCGCAACAGTCGCTCAATTTTGCGGCGGTCGTAGCCCGCGACCTGCTCGGGAACGAATCCGTCGAAGGCCCGGCGATAGTTGTCGCGCTTGTTCAGAATGGTGGTCCAGCTCAGGCCAGCCTGCGCGCCTTCCAGAATCAGAAATTCAAAGAGCGTGCGGTCGTCGTGCACCGGCACGCCCCATTCTTCATCGTGATACCGGATTGAGAGTTCGCCAGTCGCCCAACCGCAGCGAACCGGCTGCGGGCGGCTGGTTTTGGCGATCGTCATTTGATCCCTAAGAGATGCGTTCCCCGGGCAAAACCCTTGACCACAGAGGACACTGAGGCCCACAGAGCATTCGACTGCAACCACCGCTGGCCGAGTTACTGCAGGGACTTCGGGTCCGACTTATTAACCGGCGATTTGGAATCGAGCAGCGAAACCAGTTGGTGGGCGCTTGCCGGGATGCCGACTTTGCCTCCACGGATGATTTCCTTGGCGGTCAACTTTCTGCCGTAGAGCTTTTCGTTGGCGCTGCCATCCGAACGCAGGGTCGAGCCTTCCAGGGAAACCCCGGCGAACAGGCCTTTGTTGCGCGAATAGGAAAGGATCTCGGCACTCATGACGATGTCGGTTGCGCCTTCAGCGGTGCGGCCTTTCGGCCCGGCAGCCGCGGAGGCGTCCGCGCCCAGCTTCACTTTGCTGTAGAGAAGCGAATTCGCGCCCTTGGGATTCATCACCAGGAGCACAAAGTCAGTGGCCTGGCCCCCCAGCTGAAATCCGATGCTGACGCCTTCGAGCGCGTACAGGGCCGGAGCTCCCCATTTGCCTTTGTAGTGCTCCCCGCTGCGGCAAACCATCACGCCGCGTCCATAGCTGCCGCCAATGCCAAAGGCCCCCTTTTTGACGGAAGGCAGGATGACCAGGCACTCGGCCTTATCGAGCAGATCTTGGGGAATGTCATCGGGAATATTCAAAATTTCCTTCAACACCACTCCCGCATCTTTCACTCGCTCTGCTTCGCGCTCGTCATTGGCGGCGAACCCGGCGACGCCCGACATCAGGACCACGATGAAACAGACCATGAATTTCTTCACGAATCCCTCCCAAAGAGATTTTAAGGAAAAACGGTTCAAGCTGTGGCATTATGTTAACCCCTGAATCCGAGTGGATAACGGCGGGCGGTGCATTCGTTCGTGGTGGCGGGTAAGCGCAAGAATCTGCAGGTTTTGTGCTATGACCAAACGCGTGCTCCTTTTGTAACTTGGCATATGGGAGGGTGCGCTCCTAGAGTCAATCAGATAGCCGTCTCCGGTTGGGACAGTATTCGGCATCTGACGTGCATCCAATAGCTTGGGAGTGTACCGGACGCCGTTTCGAGTGAAAAATTTGGATTCCATGAGCATGAAGTACACGAACTCGATTTTTCGTCTTTTGACGCTTCTCCTGGCAACCTTTGTCTCAACTGGGCAGGCGCAGTCCGCCTACTTAGCTGAGGCCCCCCGCCTGAGCGCGTACAACGCGGCGAGCCGTCCTGCCGACAGTGCGGACGATCCGAACACCATGATCACCCTGCATGCCCGGGTGAACGAAGTGAACGTGCTGTTCATCGCGACCGACAAGCATGGCAAGTTTGTGCGCGATCTGAATCAGAACGATTTCAGCATCCTGGACGATCACAAGCCTCCACAGGCAATTCTGAACTTCCGTCGCGAAACCGATCTGCCTCTGCATATGGGTCTGTTGGTTGATGTAAGTGGCTCGGTGAACGGCCGGTTTGATTTTGAGCAAGGCGCCGCGACAAGCTTTCTGGAACACACGCTTCGCGCCCATTTCGACAAGGCTTTCATCGTCGGCTTCAACACCAAGAGCCAGGTGGCGCAGGATTTCACCGACAACGCGCAATTGCTGTCCGCAGGCGTGCGCAGGTTGCGCAATGGTGGCGGCACCGCGCTGTACGACGCCGTCTACCGCGCGTGCAAAGAGAAATTCCTGAAGGATCGGCCGGACCGGCCGGTGCGGAAGGCGATTGTGATCGTCAGCGACGGAGAAGATAACCAGAGCGAGTTTTCGAAAGCGCAGGCCATCGAGATGGCGCAGCGCGCCGAAGTGATTATTTATGCCATCTCGACCGACGATAGCGGTCTAGTGATGCGTGGCGACAAAGTGCTCGAGCAACTTGCCGAGGCCACCGGAGGACGCGCATTCTTTCCCTTCAAGATGAAGGACATTACCCACTCGTTCGCCGCGATCGAAGACGAGCTGCGCAGCCAGTACGTGGTGTCTTACAAGCCCGCCAATTTTGACGCGGATGGGCGATACCGGTCCATTGAAATTTCCTCGCTGAAGAAGGATCTGCAAGTACGGGCGCGCAAGGGATACTTCGCACCACAGCAGTAGGGGCGTTCCGGATCTCGGCTTCCGGGAGAACCTCAGAGTCACCGACTTCATACCTCGGACCTCCGAACTGAGCGCCGTAGGACCTCCGCTTCCCCTGGAACGCACCTCGATCTTGGCTCGCCACCGATCTCTCTCTCTCTCCTCGAATGCGGCTCAAGGTCTAAGGTCCGACGTCCGAGGTCTGGGAGCAAAGCGCTTTCCGGAAGCCGAGAGCCGGAAGCCCGTCATTGCGAGAGCGCTGCTGGTATGTTACCGTCCCATTGATTTCCAGTTCATCCTTCAGACTACTGCGGAGACGCTTATGATCGGCATCCTCTTTCTGGTAATTCTGGTTGTCATCGCCGTGGTGTTGATCGGCATGTACAACAGCCTGGTGCAGCTGCGTGTGCGCACCGATTCGGCCTGGTCCGACATCGATGTGCAGCTCAAACGGCGGCATGATCTGATTCCCAACCTGGTGGAAACGGTCAAAGGCTACGCCACCCACGAAAAGGGAACGTTCGAAAACATCGCCAAGTTTCGGTCGCAGGCGATGCAGGCGACTACGCCGGCCGACAAGGCGGTTGCGGAAAATCAACTCACCGGCGCACTGAAAAGTCTGTTCGCGGTGGCGGAAAACTATCCCGAGCTGAAGGCTTCGGAAGAGTTCACCCAACTGCAGGGATCGCTCAGCCAGACCGAAGACTCTATTCAGAATGCGCGGCGCTATTACAACGCGGTGGTGCGCGACCTGAATACAAAGATTCAATCGTTTCCCACCAACATTCTGGCCGGGATGTTTGGCTTCACGCTGCGGCAATTCTTCGAAACAGCGGAAACCGACCGTGAGCCCGTGCAGGTCAAGTTCTAATGAATTGAGTAATTTTGTAATTGGGGAATCGAGTAATTTGAAAGTCCCAAAGGCGATTGTTTCGACCCTTCTCGCGCTGCTCGTCTCCGTCGGTGCAGCACAGGCCAAGTCGTGGCGCGTTGCCGATTTTCAGGACAACATCACGGTCGAGCAGGACGGCAGCGCCGTCGTCACCGAGCGCATCATGTTGAACTTTGAGGGTGAGTGGCACGGGATTCATCGCACGATTCCGATTGAATATCCCGGGCCGAATGGAACGAATTACGAACTCTTCCTCAAAGTCACAAGCGTCACCGACGGCAGCGGCGCCAAACTGAAATACGATTCGTCGACCTCCAACGGCGCGCGCGATTTGAAGATTTATATTCCCGAAGCCGTGGATGCGACGCGGACGGTCGAGATCACCTACCAGGTTCGCAACGGAACGCGCTTCTTTAAGGATTACGACGAGTTCTACTGGAACGTGACGGGCAACGATTGGCCGGTGCCGATTGATCACGCCGCGGCCACGGTGCGGTTCCCGGAGTCGGCCGCGGGTTCTCTGAGGGCACAAGCGTTTACCGGGGTGTACGGTTCAACTCAGCGCGACGCGATTTCCAAAGTCGAAGCTGCAGAGGCGGAATTCGAAACCCGCAACCCGCTGCCCATGCGCGGTGGGTTGACCATCGATGTCTACGTCCCGAAAGACATTCTCAAAGAACCCAGCGCGCTGACAAAGTTTTTCTGGTTCGTGGACGGCAATCCCATCGTCTTTCTGCCGCTAGTCACATTCGCCGGGATGTTCACGCTTTGGTGGTACAAGGGACGCGACCCCGATCCCGGAATGTCAATTGCGCCAATGTACGAACCGCCTGCCGGAATTTCTCCGGCGGAAGCTGGCACGCTGCTCGATGACAGCATTCATCCCCGCGACATTACATCGACTGTGGTCGATCTGGCGGTGCGCGGGTATATCAAGATCGAAGAGACTGCCGACAAGACACTCATCTTCACACATAAAGATTACGTCTTCCATTTGCTCAAGCCACGCGATCAATGGGGCACCGACCTCGCTCCGCACGAACGCGTGATGCTGGAGAATGTGTTCGCGGGGGGCGACCAAACTCGCCTTTCCAGCCTGAAGAACCGCTTCTATACGGCCGTTCCGATCATCCGCGAGGATATTATGTCGGCCCTGAAGAGGAGGGGGATTTATCTGCTCGACCCGGAATCGGCCAATGGCTACAGCATCGGAGCCGCAGCCGCGATTCTGATCCCATTTGGAGTTTTACAGTACCTGGGGTGGGCGAATTTTTTCAACTCCGCGATTGTGCTGATCGTGTGCCTGCTGCTCTCCGCAGTGATCTGGTGGCTGTTTGCGCGAGTGATGACTGCGAAGACGCTGCAGGGATCGCGGACTCGCATCGCGGTGCTTGGTTTCCAGGAGTTTATGAATCGCGTAGATGCGGAGCGGTTGAAGATCATGCCGCCGACTACTTTTGAAAAGTTTCTTCCTTATGCGATGGCGCTGGGAGTCGAACATCACTGGGCGCAGGCTTTTGCGGGGATTGTGAAAGACCCGCCCCAGTGGTATGTCGGGCCGGGTGGGCCCTATGTAGGATTCAATCCGATTTTCTTTTCGAGTTCGATGCACAACATGGCGAGCGACATGCACCAGGTTTTCGTCTCTGCCCCGCGCGCAAGCTCCAGCGGTTCCGGCTTCGGCGGAGGTGGCGGAGGCGGTTTCTCGGGCGGAGGGTTTGGGGGCGGCGGTGGAAGCGCGTTTTGAACGGCCACTATCTTGATCGCAACAATCGTGTGGCGAGTACTACGTTTCAATTATTGATCTCCTTCTGACTCCACCTATAATCGGCCCACTTCTTTTTTGGGGTACGCTTGCATACAAAGTACAGGTCGTTCAAAAAGGCAGCCGTCGCCACAGTCTGTGTGATCGCTGCACTGTGGGCAGTGGCTTGCCTGGCGCTGTACCGCGTAATGCGGCAATCGCCGGAAAGCTTTGCCCGGGTGATGGCGAAAATCCCGGGGCCTGTTCCGTTCTTGCTTCTTCCTTTTGAAACGCTATGGATGCGTGCCCGCGCGGGAACTCTGCAGGTAGGCAGTCCGGCGCCGGATTTTTGGTTGACAGAGCTCGACAAGACGGCACAAGTGCGACTGTCATCTCTGACCGCGCAGAATCGTCCGGTCGTGCTGGTATTTGGAAGCTACACGTGACCGCCCTTCCGGCGGGAGGTTCCTGCCCTGAACAAGCTCTACAAGGAATTCGGTAACCGGATTACATTTCTGGTGGTCTACATCACCGAGGCGCATCCGAGCGATGTCTGGCAGATGGAGAGCAACGTAAAAGAGAAGGTCGTGTTCGCTAGTCCTCGCAATGAAGAGGAACGAGGTTTCGTCGCGGGAGCTTGCGTGCGCAAGCTGGGAATTGAGATTCCCGCGGTGCTGGATGAATTTGGCAACTCGACGGAGAGTGCTTACACCGGCTGGCCCGATCGGCTTTATTTGATCGACGGTGCGGGGCGCGTGGCTTATAAGAGCCGGCCTGGGCCCTTTGGGTTTCATGCGGATGAACTGAAGGCCGCCATAGTGAAAGCCGTCACCACTCATTAGAGAGCTCAGATCACTGGCTGGACAACCGCGGCGGCTGTCGCTAGGTGCGTTTCTCTTAACACCAAGAAAAAGGGCCGCCGGGTGATAGCGGCCCCTCTTCCCTCGAGTGCGCAGGGTTTATTGTTCGCCAGCGGAAACATTGCTACCCCACACATTGCTTCCCCACATCGCGTTGCTTCCCCACATCGCGTTGCTTCCCCACATCGCGTTGCTTCCCCACATGGCGTTGCTTCCCCACATGGCATTGCTTCCCCACATGGCATTGCTGGCAGAGGTTTGGCTGCCTGATGTGCTGCCTGACGACACAGAAGTCTGCGAAGTGCCAGTGACGAACTGAGAAGCTCCCCATACCAGCGAATAGGACCAGGTGGCAGAAGTATTCCAGACGGAGGACGAGTTGGCGTTCAAATTGACGCTGTCGGTGGCTCCGTTAAAGGTGGCGACCGGAGACATTGCGGTCCCCTTCGCCACGTCGGTGTTGCTGAGCGCAGCCTCCACGTCGATGTATCCGGCGCCTACGGTGAACACGTCGTACTGGTCGGTGTAGGTGATTCCGGTGGTCGGATCCGTCATGCTGCTGTAGGCCGGCAAGGACTTCCATGCGGTCTTCATGAGGCGCGCCTTCACCTGATCGGGATTGAGGCTCGGACTCTTCTGCAGCAGGTCGGCAACCGCTCCGCTCACCACCCCCGTCGCCATGCTCGTGCCGCTCAACGTGAAGTAACTGGAGGACGGTGCGTTCGTTCCGCCGTTCGCGTAGTAGCTGTAAGGAACTTGGTTGCCAGGATAACTGGTATAGAGCGTCGAACCGGGGGCCTCCAGCGAAACCAGCAGGTTACCGGGAGCGACCAGATCAGGCTTGGCGACAGCATCGAGCGCAGTCGGCCCCTTCGAACTGTAGCTGGCGATCAAATCGTCGACGCGGGTCGGCGTTCCCATAGGCTTCATCGCGCCCACGGTAATCACGTAAGGATCGTTGCCGGGCGCAGTGATGGTGCCATAGCCATTCGTCGGCTGATAGCGCCCGCTGTTGCCGGCTGCGACCACGACCACGATGCCGCTCTTCCACGCGGCTTCGACGGCATGGCACAGAGGATCCAGCTTGTAACTCTCGTATACCGGACGTCCCAACGAAAGGTTGATCACGCGGATGTTGAAAGTAGATTTCAACGAAATTGCCGTACTGATCGCCGCAATCACCGCGCTGTCAGTGCCTACGCCATTTTGATCGAGAACTCGCAGGTTAATGAGATTGGCTTGCGGAGCGATGCCTTCAAAGGTCTTGGAATATTGTGCGCCGGTCGAGCTGGAACCATTGCCTGCGATCAAGCCAGCAATATGCGTGCCGTGACCGTACTGATCGTTGGCGCTGGCATTGCCCGGAACGAAGCTTTGATTCCAGACCACGCGCGACGATCCCCAAAATCCGCCTTTCAAATCAGGATGGCTGCTGATTCCGCTGTCAACCACCGCAACTCCAACCCCGGCGCCGGTGTAGCCGGATTGCCAGGCCGCGAACCCATTTACGGCTGGCGCGGCGTTGCTAAGAGTAGGGGTCAGTGGCCGATCCAGGCTGATGTACACGACATTCGACTGGTTCGAGAGATTTACGATGCCGTTGCCGTCAAGCACCGCAACCAGGCCGTTGACCACAGGCAAGTCCGACAGGATCGTGCCGCCAAGTTGCAGAACATCGTTGACCAGGCATCCCACCAAGGCGAATAAACCGCTGCAATTCACCTGCGTTCCCGGCGCATACTGGACGATGACTTGCGCCTTCTGGGTCGATGGATATTTTTGCAGGTCCGGCGATATCTTGGAGCTGTCGGCATGAGCCAACCTGACCGTAGCGATTAGTAGTAGAAGCAAGAACTTCTTCATTTGTCCCCCAGTGACATGCGCCCACAGGCGCGTAACCATTCCCCAAGTGACTGTTATATGTGCAGGTGGGGGCCCAAAATGGTACTCGGATTCCCTTGGTTATCAGTGACTTAGCAAAGGGTGTGGCAAAATTCAACGGGCACTTTGTCCCACGCCCGGGCCACGGGCCAACTTGACTCGCGCCGGCACGGCTGTCAGCGGCCCCCATGGTTGTAAGTAACTGATTTATCGAAAACCATGGTAATCAGTGAGTTCCTTTTTGGGCGGACATGGTCCCGCTCATCGTTGAAAATTTAAACACCGCTCATGTCGTGGATACGTTCCATTGCCGCACGCATGTTCATTGCCGGAACGGCTCTGGCAGGGGCCCTGTGCTTTGCCCTGGCGTTTTCCCACTGGCAATCGAACGATCCGGTCAAATTCGTTTGTTACCTGATTGCGGCCTTGATGGCATCCTCCCTAAAGGTCACGCTCCCGGGCCTTGATGCAACGCTCTCAGTGAACTTCCTGTTCACTCTGCTGGGAATTCTGGAACTCAGCATGCCTGAGACGCTGCTGATTGTCCTGGCCAGCACGGTGGGGCAGGCTTATTTGCGCCGAAGGCACCGCGTGAAGTTGGTGCAGTTCATCTTCAACTGGGCGCAGCTGACGGTGTCGGGCACGGTGGCCTATGGCGCCTACGCGCTGGTGGTGGCGCGCGTCCTGCACGCGCCCGGACCGCTTGCTCTTCTGGTGGCGGCGATCACCAACTTCGGCTGCAACTCAGCGGCCATGTCGACCATCATTGGGCTGACCGAGGAGAAGCCCATCCCTAAGGTCTGGAATGAAAGTTATCTCTGGTCCTTCCCCTACTACATGGTAGGAGCGGCCGCCGCCGGGCTGATCCATTTCTTGAACGGGCATATTGGATGGCAGTCGTCCCTGCTGGTTCTGCCGCCGATCTATCTCATGCACCGATCCTATCGTCTTTATCTCGGCAAACTGGAGACCGAGAAGCGCCACGCCGAACAGGTCTCGAGCCTGCACTTTCGAACGATTGAGGCGCTTGCGCTGGCCATTGAAGCCAAAGACGAAACTACCGGCGAACACCTTCAAAGGGTGCGGGTTTACGCCATGGAACTCGCGAAGGAACTGGGACTGAGCGAGGACGAAACTGAAGCCCTGCGGGCGGCATCGGTGTTGCACGATATCGGAAAGCTGGCAGTACCCGAGCACATTATTTCAAAGCCGGGCAAACTGACCCCCGAAGAATTCGACAAGATGAAAATCCATCCTACGGTCGGCGCGGAAATTCTGGAGCAGGTCGACTTTCCCTATCCGGTCGTGCCGATCGTACGCGCCCATCACGAAAAATGGGATGGCAGCGGATATCCGAACGGACTGGCGGGAGAGGACATTCCGATTGGGGCTCGCATTCTGGCTGCAGTCGATTGCCTCGATGCCCTGGCTTCGGACCGCCAGTACCGGAAGGCGCTGCCGCTCGATGAGGCCATGGCCAAGGTGGCCCAGGATGCGGGAAAAGCTTTCGATCCGAAAGTGGTTGCCATTCTGCAGCGCCGTTACATTGAACTTGAGAAACTGGCGAACGAGCACCCCTTGCAGGCTCCTCCGAAGTTGTCCACGGACATCAAGGTGGAGCGCGGAATAGCGCCGGCGGCGGGGTTCGCGGAGTCCGCCGGCACCGATAAGAACGCGCCGGAAGTAGGCGGGCACTCGAGTGAGCTGATTTCGGCGGCCCGGCGGCAAGGCCAGGAGATACTTGAACTCAACCGCCGGCCCGGTTTTTTCTTGCGTCGCGAAGATGTTTTTTCTCTACTCGCGGTGCGCTTGGGAAAATTGGTGCCCCACGATTCGATGGCCGTGTACTGTCCCAAGAATGGCGCGCTGGCCGCGGAATTTGTGAGCGGCGAGAATTTCCGTCTGCTCTCTTCCTTGAAGATTCCCGATGGAGAAGGACTCTCAGGATGGGTCGCGCAGAACCATAAGGCCATCTTGAACGGCAACCCGTCGGTTGAGCCTGGCTATTTGAACGATTCCACGAAATACAGCACGCTGCGTTCGGCGCTGGCTGTGCCTCTCGAAGGCGCCGCGGGAGTGGCCGCGGTGCTGGCCCTGTATCGTGCCGGGCAGGATGCATTCACGCCCGACGATCTACGCGTCGTTGAGGCAATTGGCGCGGGGCTGGGAATGGCAATCGAGAAGGCCGACAGGACTAAGGCTTCGGCAACAAGCGCTGGATCGGCCCAATAGAAGGAGTGTCATTCCGCCAAAGGCGCGACACAATTGACACTGTCATCTTGAGCGAAGCGAAATACCTATGCATCCCGCGGTCAATACATGGGTCCTTCGCTTCGCTCAGGATGACAGGTTGGATTTCTGCTCCGAACTTCTGCCCTCCCATTTACTCCATCTCAAAGCTCACATACATCAACCCGCCGTCGCGCTCCACTTGCATCACGACTGCATCGCCCGTCTTGAGAGCCCCGATCGCAGCGCGGATCGTGTCCATGGAATCGATGGAGGTAGTGTTCAGTTGGTGGATGATGTCAGCTGCCTGAAGGCCGGTGTCGGGCATGATCAGGTCGGCGGCCCGTCCCACCACGACAACTCCGGATGGAATTCGTAACGAGGAGCCCAAACGAGTGCGCAGTTCGGGCGAGAGGTCGATTGCTAGAACTCCCAAACGCGGAATCAAACTGTCTTCGGCATTGACCGTGTCGAGAAGTTCGTCCATGTGATCGCGGGCCTCAATCGCCGGGACATAGAGAATTTTCTTTTCGGTGCCACGGAGAATCTCCAACTTCACTACCTGGTCGAGACGGTGCAAATACAAAGCAGCGGAAAGAGACGGCAGGGTTTCGATGCGCCGGTCATCCGCCGCAAGAATGATGTCCTGAATTTGCAGGCCCGCTGCTGCCGCAGGGCCATCCGGTTTGACGTCCACCACTACCACGCCCCAGCGTTGCGGCAGGTGCAGGCCCTCGGCCATGGTGGGAGTAATCTCCTGCGCCACAGCACCAATCTCGACGCGATGGACGTGTCCATGGTCGCGCAGACTGTGGTACACGAAGTCGACGACGCGAGCAGGAACGGCGAAGCCCAAGCCTTCACTGCCTCCACCTTGCGACAGAATGAAGGTGTTGATCCCCAGGACGAAGCCATTCATATCGACCAGCGGGCCTCCGCTGTTACCGGGATTGATGGGAGCGTCGGTCTGAAGGTAGGTGAGCGCCTTGGTAGGATCAGGCTGACGGGCGAGCGCGCTGATCACTCCCATAGTAACCGAATTCTGCAGGCCTTCCGGACTGCCAATGGCGAACACGAGTTGGCCGACATGAGGTCGCTGCTGGCTGAGAAGTGGCAGGGTCGGAAGGTCGGTTTCGTCGATCTTGAGGAGCGCGAGATCGCTCTCTTTGTGCTGGCCCAGCAGGCGGGCTTCCAGAATCCGGCGTTTTCCGACCGGGACCTGGCCGGCAGATTCGCCCATAGGCAACGGCAGGGCGACACGAATGCGCTGTGCTCCTTCCACCACGTGCGCATTGGTCATGATGTAGCCGTTGGAGTCTACAATCACGCCCGAGCCGACCGCGTGCTGCCGTACGATGAACGCCGTCTCGGAACGATCTTGTTCGCGGAGCGGCCCATACCCGGTGACGAGAATCTGCACAACGGCGGGAGAAACCTTCGCGGCCAGACTCTCCAAGGCGCCATTGAGCTGGACCAAAACCCCGGGAGGCTCATTGGGTTTAGGTTCGATAGTTTTAGCGCTGACGCTTTTTGGGGCAGGCTCTTGCGGGGCCGGTTTCTGGCTGGTTTGCGCCGAGGCGTCTCCCGTGGCGGCAAAGCAGATCGCAAGCATTAGAATAGGGAGAGATCGGGCTTTGGCATCCCCGCTGATTCGAAATAGGTTCGCCATGAGAATGGCCCTCCGAATATGAAGATGTGTGAACAAGACACTATCATGCGCGTTAGGGACCCCATGCAAAAGTCGGTCCATCCTCGTGCGGCGCGACGGCGATCGCGACATTTTGGTGGGGGGAACCTAGTTGCTACCGTTAACTAACGGGTTATCAGGCTTTTACGCGGATGCCTTTCGTGATATAACCGCCCGTGAGCATAAAAGCGGGTCTGCGCCCCGCCAGGAGCTTGGTTTGACCATGTTGGCCTCAATCGCAGACGAGCAACACAGAGCAGGCCAGCCTAGAGGAGGTACCGTGGGGGAAGAAGCACGGACCGGAAAAAGATTTCCGCTGGAATTGCCGATCAAGATCCATAAGGGCGAAACCGGCGGGGACTCCGAGGGGATCACTGGGAATCTCAGCGCGGCCGGAGTATACATCCGCGCCGATTCATCGATGCAGATTGGTTCGCCGGTGGAATTTGAAATCACGCTGCCGCCGGAAATGACGGGCGGTCCGGAGAACGTGACCATCCAGTGCAAGGGGCGAGTGGTGCGCTCCGATGAGACCGGAGAAGGTGGAGAAGGCCGCGGTGTGGCCTGCGTGATCGACTCGTACGAGTTCGTGAGGAAATAGACTTTCTGGGAGCGTTGACAACATGCTCAAACTGATTCTGGCCGACAACCAGGCGATCTTCCGGGCGGGCATTGCCAAAGTGCTGGCCGTCGAAGATGAGATGCGTATCGTGGCCCAGGCCCAGACGCCTGAACAGATGTTCATGGCCCTGGACAAGTTCCGCGCCGCAGTGCTGGTGGTGGCGGCGGGATTTCACAACGACTTTGCCGCCATCGTGCAGGGCGCGAACAAAGCTAAGACTCGCGTAATCGTGCTCGCGGATACGGGCGAGAGCGCGCAGCGGCACATGACGAACGGCGCCCACGGCGTGGTCTATCGCAACGTGACCAGCGCGGCACTGGTAGACTGTGTGCGAAAAGTAGCACGCGGCGAAACCTGGGTGCAGGACGTTGCTGTGCCCAGCGAACTCACCGAGAACGATATGGTCGGATTGCGCGTGCGCGACCGGCTGACCGCCAAGGAACTCCGCATCGTGGCGCTGATCGTGCAGGGCTACAAGAATAAGGAAATCGCTTCGCAGCTTGGAACCACCGAGCAGGTGATCAAAAACTATCTGCGCAACGTGTATGACAAGATCGGAGTCTCGGACCGTCTGGAGCTGGCGCTGTTCACGATCCACCACCGCATTCTGAACGAGGCCGCGGCCGCGACTACCACAGGCGCTGCACCGCAACCCCCCGCGAGAGTGGCTCAGTAAGCTTTTCACATCCTTCTAAGATTCAAAGGCCGCCTGCGAAGGCGGCCTTTGTTCTACAAAAACAAACACTTCTCAAAATTCCCACTTCTCGCAAAGAACGCGAGAAATGGGGCACCCTACTCCGTCACTCTCCCGCATTAACCCGTGCGAGCAGGCGCATCTATGGTGCGGGCAGCAGCATCTATGGCTGGTATGGAATATCGACAGCTTGGCCGATCTGGCCTGAAAGTTCCCGCGCTGAGTTTTGGCACCGCAACCTTTGGCGGTGCGAACGAATTCTTCCGAGCATGGGGTGCAAGCGACATCGCCGAGGCGACACGCTTGGTCGACGTCTGTCTGGATGCAGGCGTGAACATGTTTGACACGGCTGATGTTTATTCCGACGGGGGCTCGGAAACGATTCTGGGAAAAGCCGTTGCTGGACGGCGCGAAAGGGTTCTGATCTCCACGAAGGCGACATTTCGAACGGGGCCTGGCGTGAACGATCTGGGGTCGTCGCGCCATCATTTGATCCAGGCCTGCGAGGCCAGCTTGCGAAGACTTGGGACAGACTACATCGACATCTATCACCTGCACGGATTTGATGCGCTCACGCCGATTGAGGAGGTGCTCAGCACGCTCGACAATCTGATTGTGAGCGGAAAGGTGCGCTACGTCGCGTGCTCCAACTTTTCGGGCTGGCACCTGATGAAATCGCTGGATGTCGCGGATCGTTATGGGTGGGCGCGATACGTGGGACATCAAGTGTACTACTCGCTGATCGGCCGGGAGTACGAATGGGAACTGATGCCGCTCGGCCTGGATCAGGGCGTGGGGACGCTGGTGTGGAGTCCGTTGGGGTGGGGACGGCTCACGGGGAAGATCCGGCGTGGGAAGCCTTTGCCAGAGCAGAGCCGGTTGCACAAGACCTGGGAGCAGGGACCACCGGTCTCGGACGAGCATTTATACAAGGTGGTCGAAGCGCTGGATGCGGTTGCGAAAGAGAGCGGGAAAAGCATCCCGCAGGTCGCGCTCAACTGGCTGCTGCAACGGCCCACGGTCGCATCGGTCATTATTGGGGCGCGCAATGAACAACAGCTTCGGCAGAACCTGGATGCGGCGGGATGGAATTTGTCGCCCGAGCAGGTCAGCACACTGGACCGGGCCAGCGAAGTGACGCCGGTATATCCGTACTGGCATCAGCGGCAATTTGTGGAGCGGAACCCGCTGCCGATCGTTGCGTAGCGCCGTCCATCGGCGTCGTCGGCGCTACATTACTAAACGATCTTCTCTCCTACCGATTTCGCTTGTGTGAACAGGTACAGATAGTCAGGTCCGCCGGATTTCGAGTCCGTCCCGGACATGTTGAAGCCGCCGAAGGGATGCGCGCCTACCATCGCTCCCGTGCACTTGCGGTTGATGTACAAGTTGCCGACGTGGAACTCTTGAATCGCGCGGTCAATCTTGTCGCGCGACTTCGTATAAACCGCGCCGGTCAGACCGAACTCGGTGTCGTTGGCGATCTCGAGTGCCTGATCGAAGCCGCGGGCTTTGATGACCGCCAACACGGGTCCGAAGATTTCTTCCTGCTCGAGTTTCGATTTTGGTGGAATGTCGGCAAAGACTGTCGGCTTAATGAAATAGCCTTCGCCGGGAGCGCGCTCGCCGCCGGTGACGAGGCGTCCGTCTTTCTTGCCCTGCTCGATGTAGCCCAGGATTGTCTTCATCGAGCCTTCGTTAATCACCGCGCCCATCGCGGCGTTCTCGGTAACATCGCCGACTTGAATCTTCTCGACGCGAGCTTTGAGTTGCTCGAGGAATTTGTCGTAGACGCGCTCGTCCACAATGGCGCGCGAGCAGGCTGAGCACTTTTGTCCCTGGAAGCCGAATGCGGCCTGCGCCACGCCTTCGACGGCGGAATCGATGTCGGCATCGGCATCGACGATGATTGCGTCTTTGCCGCCCATCTCAAGAATCGCGCGCTTGATCCAGATCTGGCCGGGAGCTTCGGTCGCCGCCACTTTGTTGATGTGCAGTCCGACTTCGCGGGAACCGGTGAAAGCGATGAAGCGGGTTTTGGGATGCGCCACGACGGCATCGCCGAAGCTGGCTCCAGCGCCGGGACAGAAGTTCACCACGCCTTCCGGCATTCCGGCTTCTTCGAGGAGTTCGACAAACTTTGCGGCGATGGTGGGCGAATCGCTCGACGGCTTCAGAATAACGGTGTTGCCGCTGACGATCGAAGCGATCGTCATTCCGGCCATGATCGCGCAGGGGAAATTCCACGGTGGAATCACGGCGCCTACGCCCAGCGGAATGTACAGCAGCGAGTCGTGCTCGCCGGGCAGTTGGATGGGCGCCTGCGCCGTGGAAAAGCGCAAGGCTTCGCGGGCGTAGAACTCGCAGAAGTCGATGGTCTCGGAAATGTCGGCGTCGGCCTCAGCCCAATTCTTGCTGACTTCGAAGACCAGCCACGCCATGAATTCCATCTTGCGCTGGCGCAGCAGATCGCCGACGCGGAAGACGAGGCTGGTGCGCTCTTCCACCGTGGTGCGGCTCCAGGATTCAAAAGCCTTCAATGCCGCATTCATCGCTGGCTCGACATGTTCCTTGCCCGCTTTTTGATGGACGCCAACAATCTGCGATGGCTGCGAAGGGTTCAGAGACTTGATTTTGTCGGTAGTCTTGACGTGCTTGCCGCCAATGACGAGGTCGTACTCACGGCCCAACTGGCCGCGGACCTTGGCGATGGCGGCGCGCATGCGGCGGGCGTTCTCTTCGTTGCGGAAATCAAAAAAAGGCTCGGTGACAAATGGACCCTGATGCAGGGTCGTGCGCGGCCGGACGGGGGCTTCAAGCGTTGCCATGGGAGAAATTCCTTTCAGAGATGACTCATCCGGTATGAGACTTTGATTAGTTTACACCTGGTAAAGACGCGAGAGCGGAGGCGAGCGATGCGCGCCTTAAGGGCTGTGGAAGGTTTGGGGAAAAAGAAAGGTGTTCTCGGCGGCGAAGCTCGGGAGGTTGTGCCCAGTGTCAGAGGCGTGCTGGGGTGTCCGCTTTTGCAAAACGGTGTCCTGAAACGGACAGCCCATTCCGAACCATCGCATGGTAAGTGATTTACAATGTGGTGCTTAGGATTGGCAGACGCGATGCTCATAAGCCGTGCAGGACGGGGGCAAAGGCCATGTCATTCGTGCGCGACCTGAGAGTTGCGATTCATTCGCTACGTCGTACGCCAGGGTTGGCGATCGCCGTGATCCTGACACTGTCGCTGGGTATTGGCGCGAATGCAGCGATTTTCACCCTGGTACGCGGCGTCCTGCTCAAGCCACTGGTGAACCGCGACGAGGACCGGTTGATCTATGTCCGGCAGAGCGCCCCTGGCATGGGCGACGACAACACCACGTTTTCCGTACCCGAGATCCAGGATCTGAGCGCCAGCGTGAAAACCGTGAGCGCGTTCGGGGACTTTTCTGTTATGGGTTTCACCATGATCGGCCTCGGTGAGCCTCGTTCCATTCGAGGGGGCGTGGTCGGCGGCACATATTTCGACGTGATGGGCCTTCATCCTGTGCTCGGTCGCCTCATCGGCCCCCAAGACGACGGCCCCAAGGCGGACGGGGTGGTCGTTCTCACCTATCGTTTCTGGGTGAATTCTCTTCACAAGGATCCTTCGGTCATCGGCAAAACCGTTCGCCTCGGCAGCATAGGGGACCGCTCTGCGACAATCATTGGCGTCCTCGAACCCTGCGTCCCATATCCGCAAGATACCGAGATCATCGCGAACGTGGTGACCAGTCCGCATCATCTTTCCGCAACTATGGTCACCGGCCGCATCCATCGCATGACGGAGCTTTTTGGGCGTCTCGCCCCTGGGGTCACTCTCGACCAGGCTCGCGCCGAGTTGGGCTCTGTCTACTCCGCGATGAAGAAAGGCCATCCTGAAGCGTATGCGGCGGAAGCGAATTTCCAGATTGGGGCCAAGTTGCTGCGCGACGAGATCACCTCGGGCGCGAGGACCGTGCTGCTTGTGTTGCTCGCGGCCGCGGCGCTGGTCTTCATCATCGCGTGTTGTAACGTCGCCAACCTGATTCTGGCGCGGACGGTTCGCCGCGAAGGGGAGTTGTCGGTGCGCGTGGCGCTGGGCGCAAGCAGGGGCGCGCTGCGCCGCATGCTGTTGGCCGAAGGCCTTGTGCTCTGCGGCGCCGGCGCGGCGGTCGGTGTAATCAGCGCGCAGCCGATGGTGGCAATCCTGGCCCGCTACGCCTCCCGTTTCTCGGTTCGCGCGCTCGATTTGACAGTCGATAACAGCCTGCTGTGGGTAGGAGCGGCGCTGGCAATCGTCGCCGCGGTGATTCTGGCATTTGTCCCGCACCTGCCGTCGTCCGACGTGTCGAATGGACTGAGCCTTTCCAGCGGGAATGTCAGGATCGCTGGCGGCAGCACTAGTCGACGCCAGCGGATCTTCGCGGTGACACAAATCGCCGCATCGTTCGTGCTGCTGGCCGGCGCAAGCATGCTGATCACTACGCTAATCGCTCTGCAGAGGACGCAGACAGGTTTGGACACGCAGCACGTCCTAGCCATCGATGTCCCCGCCATGTCTCACGGAAAGACTCCGCAGCAGGTCGTCGATTTCTATCGGGAAGCGATGCGGCGCATTGATGCGCTCCCCAGCGTAAGCAAGACCGCGTTCGGCGACGTGGTTCCCTGGCGCGATGGCGACTCGAATTTCAGTTTTCAATTCTCCGGGGATGGTCACGTCCATGCTGCCGGCGTGGAGGATCCGCGCGCACAGTCGCGTACCATCTCTCCCGGATTTTTTGCGGCGCTCGGAGTTCCCATTATCGCCGGGCGCGATTTTAACGCTCTCGATGGCCAAAATAATGGAGAGCCCGTCGTGATTGTCAGCGAGACGCTGGCACAGCGCATGTTTCCCAATCAAGATCCCATCAATCGGCATGTCTATTGGACGGATCCCGTATTCCAGTTTTTCCCTGGGACCGAGGCCGAAAAGGCCCGCCTTATGGCACCGCGCCGCGTCATCGGAGTCACCGCCGATATTGACGACGGCCACCTCGTTCCTCAGCCGACCCTTACCGTCTATGGTCCTCTGGAAGCGGGTATCATCTTTGGCGGGCGCCTTTTCATCCACACAGGAGCGAACCCTTATGCGTTGGTCCCGCCGGTCACTCGCCTGATTCGCGAAATGTCCGCCGATCAACCCGTGGAGCACGCTGCCACGCTGGCAGACGTTCGCGCCGAAGTGCTCGCGCCCAATCGCTTGAACTCTTTGGTGTTTGGCGTGTTTGCCTCAGTCGCGCTGGCGATTGCGGTGGTTGGAGTCGCCGGTGTGCTGACGTTTTCGGTTAGCGCTCGGACGCGCGAGTTCGGAATCCGGTTGGCGTTGGGATCGCAGCCGCAGAGTCTTCTCCGAGGTGTGATCGCAGAAGGCGCCGTGATGGCCGCAGCAGGCGTCATTGCAGGCGCGGCATTCGGGCTCGTGGTGGCGCGTTTGGCGGGAAGATATTTCCCGGACATGAAAATGCCGGGCGCGTTGCCCCTATTGGTATCGGCGTTCGTGCTGATGACCGTGGCAGTGGTCGCATCGCTGCTACCCGCCGCCCGGGCTGCGCGGGTCAATGTGATGCAAGCGCTGCGCTCTGAGTGACCGCGTCAGATCGGGTGTGTCGGCAACTCGGAATGCTGCGGCTGCGGTAGTGCCCACCGTGCAGACGGCCCGGAGCGTGGTGGCGGGGGTGAGCGGGCGAGCGTATCTGATCGATCCGATTGGTAGGGGCATCCTGAAAGTGGAACCCAGGCAGCGCGGGAGAGCGCCTGAAAAAACCTTGGGGGCTCGTCCCAGCTTCGGTTGGGTTCCTTGACCAACCGAAGTCTTCAGCACCCCCAGCGGTGCACAACTCATAAATGGGCAACCGCCGGCACTCCCACGGGTTCCAGATGCGCGGTAAAGTGCCTCAAGAATGGCGCCTCGTAGGTCAGGCGCATGCCGGGGATGGTGTCCCGGTGCTTCCAGACTTCCAGAATCACCTCGACTACATAGTCGATATGGCTCTGGGTGTAGACCCGGCGCGGGATGGCGAGGCGGACCAAGTCCATCTGCGCGGCGGCGGCGAACATCAGCGTGCCGATTTCGACGGAGCGGATTCCGCCTTCGAGGTAAAGTTCGGCGGCAAGAGCTACGCCAGGGAATTGATCGGTGGGAATGTGCGGCAGGAAGGCGCGGGCGTCGAGGTAGATGGCGTGACCGCCCGGCGGCTGAACGATGGGCACTCCATGCGACGCGATGTGATTACCCAGATATGCGGTCGAGGCGATGCGGTAGCGCAGGTAATCTTCTTCGAGCGCTTCCTGCACGCCCACGGCAATGGCTTCCAAATCACGGCCCGCAAGGCCGCCGTAGGTCGGATAACCTTCGGTGAGAATCAGCAAGTCTTTTTCCTGCTGGGCCAGAAGGTCGTCGTTGGTGCAGAGGAAACCGCCGATATTGGCCATGCCGTCTTTCTTGGCTGACATAGTACATCCGTCGCCGCAGCGAAACATTTCCTGAGCGATCTCCTTCGGCGTTTTCGATTCGTATCCTTTCTCGCGCAGTTTGATGAACCAGGCATTTTCGGCGAAGCGACAGGCGTCGAAGTAGAGCGGGATGCCATGGCGCTTGCACACGGCGCTCACCTGGCGGACGTTCTCCATGGAGACTGGCTGGCCGCCGCCGGAGTTGTTAGTAACCGTGAGCATGACGAGCGGAATACGTTCGCGGCCGACACGCTGGATCAGAGCTTCGAGCGCGGGCACGTCCATGTTGCCCTTGAAGGGATGTGACAGGGCCGGTTGGTGGCCTTCGGCGATGACCAGATCGACGGCTTCGGCGCCGACGAACTCCACATTCGCGCGCGTCGTGTCAAAATGCGTGTTGTTCGGAACGACGTCCCCTTTCTTGCAGGCCACGCCAAACAGGATGCGCTCGGCGGCGCGGCCTTGATGCGTGGGAATAACGTGTCTGTAGCCGAAAATGTCCTGAACGGAATTGCGAAAGCGGTCAAAGCTTCGGCTGCCGGCGTAGCTTTCGTCGCCTTCCATGATCGCCGCCCACTGATGCGTGGACATGGCTCCTGTGCCCGAGTCAGTCAGCAAGTCAATCAGGACATCGTCGGCGGGGAGAAGAAAAAGGTTGTAGTAGGCGGCTTCGAGCAATTGCTCGCGCTGCTTGCGGGTGGTCCAGCGAAGCGGTTCGACACTCTTGATGCGAAATGGCTCGATGATGGTTTTGACTAACATGCGGGCCGTCCATTCAGAACCAATAGCTCAGGGATGAAAACTCTCTATGATACGCTGGGCGCCGCGAGTAGGCGGAAGACTCAGCAATCTGTAAGTTTTGCCGGTATTTCCGACAAGAGTGTCGAGCTTCGCTCGACGGACAGCCGAAGGCGGCTGTCCCCACATGGGTATTTGCAGCATCGTTCGATGCCGGGGTGGTAGACTCGAACGTTTTCCTCAGGGGCAAAGGGTATGGACATTCAAAGAGTCGGAGTGGTGGGCGCGGGCACGATGGGCAACGGCATTGCGCATGTGTTCGCGCGAAGTGGATACAACGTCGTGCTGTGCGACGTGGAGCAGCGGTTTCTGGATCAGGCGCTGCAGACGGTGACCAAGAATCTGGATCGCGAGGTCGCGAAGAACAAGATTACCGCGGAGGCCAAGGCTGGCGCGTTAACCCGCATTCGGCCGGCTATGGATCGCGGCGAACTTTCTGACTGCGACTTCGTCATCGAGGCGGCAACCGAGAAATTCGAGATCAAGACAGAAATCTTTCGCGATCTCGACCGTCTGACTCGGCCGGAAATTATTTTGGCCACCAATACTTCTTCCATCTCGATCACCAAGCTGGCGGCACAGACCAAGCGGCCGGAGAAAGTGATCGGCATGCACTTTTTTAATCCGGTGCCGGTGATGAGGCTGGTGGAAGTCATTCGCGGGCTGGCCACTTCGCAGGAGACGTTCACCAGCGTGCGCGATCTGTCGGTGAAGCTGGAAAAGACGCCGGTGGAGGTGAACGACGCGCCGGGCTTCGTTTCCAACCGCGTGCTGATGCCGTTGCTGAACGAGGCAATGTATGCCGTGATGGAAGGCGTGGCCACGGCTGAGGCGGTCGACGAGGTCTTTAAGCTGGGGATGGCGCATCCCATGGGGCCGCTGACGCTCGCGGACTTTATCGGCCTCGACGTTTGCCTCGACATCATGCGTGTTCTGCAGAACGGGCTGGGCGATCCCAAGTACCGGCCGTGTCCGCTGCTCATCAAGATGGTGGACGGGGGGTGGCTGGGGAGGAAAAGCGGGCGAGGGTTCTACTCTTATTGATGATTGTTGATTGCCGATTGCCGATTGCAGAAGTCAGATTTTGATCTCAAATTTTTGATTGTTGATTGTTGCATGAAAACAAATGAGAGCGCTGGCGATACTTGGTTCTATTTGCTGGCTGCGGCTTGCGGGATCGGCACCGGTTGGGCCGACGTTGCCATTAACGATCTACTGTTCACGGCGTTGTTGGTGCTGATGGCTTGCATCCTGCTCGGGATGTTGCGGTCGCGGTGGCCGTGGCGCTGGGTGCTGGTGGTCGGAGTATGCATTCCGCTGACCGAACTGGCTGCTTACGTGATTCTTACGGTGAAGCCGACGCGGGCGCAGGTATACGGATCGTACCTGGCATTTCTTCCGGGGATCGCGGGGGCGTATGGCGGGGCGATCATGCGGCGCGTGATGGATAATTTGAGACATGGAAAGTAAAGGCGATTGCGCCTAGGTCTTAGGTATTGGATGATGGGATGGCGGCCTACCACCTAAGACCTACGACCGAAGACCTGGAGCCCAAAGGTGTCGGATAATCAAAGAGTTACTCCCGATCCACAGGGTGGTCGCGTATGCTGCGAGCATGGGTGTGCGTGTCTCGATGCTGGCAAGCGGGAGCCGCGGAAACTGCGCGGTGGTGGCCAGCGCTTGCACAAGGATTCTCGTCGATGCCGGCATCTCCTGCCGGGAAACGTTCAAGCGCATGAAGACGCTGGGCGAAGATCCGCATACGCTCTCCGCCATTCTCATTACGCACGAGCATTCCGATCACGTCTATGGGCTGGCAATGCTGGCCAAAAAGCTGCGCATCCCAGTGTTCATGACGGGGGCGACCCACCAGGCGTGGGCGCGGGCGATGCGCAATGAAAACGGCGAGCGACCGCAACTGGAAAAGTTGGAGCAGTTCGAGTCCGGCCATCGGTTTCAAGTGGGCGATATTGAGGTAAGGCCCTTCACTATTCCGCATGATGCGGCTGACCCGGTGGGATTTACGTTTCGCGCCGAGGGCATCAAGGTCGGAGTCGCCACCGATCTGGGCTATTTACCGGTGAGCGTGCGCGACCACTTGCGGGGCTGCGATGTGCTGGTGGTGGAATCGAATCACGATCTGGAGATGCTGCGGGGAGGGCCCTACCCGTGGTCGGTGAAGCAGCGGGTAATGAGCCGCGTGGGGCACCTTTCGAACCTGGCTCTCGCTGATTTCCTCACGAACGACTATGATAATAGTGCAACGTTTGTGGTGCTGGCGCATCTCTCAGAGCAGAACAATCATCCGGAAATCGCGCGGAGAGAGGCGGAAAAAGCGCTATCCACGCGGGGTGGGTTGTTCCACAACCATGTGCTCCTGGCGTCCCAGACTGAGGCCATAGAACCGATTCGCCTGTAGCGGGGCTGATAGATCGAACCCCATGAGTCAGCAGTGCATTGATCCAATCGTAGGCAAGATTCTGGCGGGCTGGCGCTATGACATTTCTGGCCTGGCGCCGGAGATGCGTGGCGACTACGAAAACCATTTTGCGGCATGTGAACATTGCCGCAGCCGCCAAGAGATTCATCGCATCATCGATGTAGGCCTGATCGCGCTGGCCTCGGTTTCCGCGGGAGTTTTCCTGTTGGCTTTTGGCGTGATCTGGCACTTCGGCCCGCGGCACGCGTTGTGGCTGGAAATTGCTGCCCTGGCGGGATTCGGGCTTTCCGCGCTGATCTGGCTGGGAGTAGCGGTGGCGACCCCGGCGCCGGTGACCGTTCTCGATGCGGCCAAAGAGGGCGCGCGGCGCGTTCATGACCGCTTGCCGGAGGAGATTCGTCAACGGCTCCCTGAAGAACTGCGCATCAAAATTACTGGGACATAAACCGAATGAATCGAACCTCGGGGATGATCGCGGCGTTGTTGCTGGTGGTTTCGGCTGCAGCAGTTCCAGGCGCGCACGCGCTTGTGTTTCTGACGACGCAATCGGGTCATCCCGCGGGTTGTCACGGCCGCGGTCCTGCGACTCCATCTCCTGCGCCTAATCGCTTCCAGTGCTGTGTGAGCGGACACCAGGCGGCGATGCCGAATGCGTCGTTTTCAAGTCTCCCTTGGGATGCGCTTTGCGGCTTGGCGGCCGGTGAGCAGCTCTCCCAGGGTTTCGCTCTTGGTCGACTTCCTGCGATGTTGATCGTTCCTTCCAGTAGTCCTCCGGGCACCGTGCCGCTGCGAATCTAAACACACCATTCATCATGTGCCGGGAAGTAACCGGAAGTCCCCCAGGGGCTAAAGCCCACATTTTTCGGTACTTTTGGTGGCACGGCTGAAGCCGTGCCCTTGCCGGACCATTGGGGATCGTTCCTAGCTTCTAGCTTTTAGCGGCCGGCTGAAGCCGGACCTCTTTACCAAGATCATTGATGGATCGATTTGATGAGGTTTGCTGTGGGGAAGATATTTTCTAGTGTCTTGTTGCTGCTGGTGGCGTTGGCACCAGCTAGCGCGCAAGAGATCGATGGGGTTGTTGCAGGGCATACGCACGCCGAGGATCAGGCGCCGGAGCAGGACACGTCCATGGGGCAAATGAATATGAGTATGCCGATGGACCAAATGTCATCGCAGTTGCCTTCGCCGCATGAAGGGTCGGGCACGGCATGGCAGCCGGCTTCGGTACAGGGATACGAGTGGATGTGGATGCGCGGTGGTTGGGAGTTGATGGCGCACGGGGTGATCTTCGTGGACTATAACCAGCAAGGTGGTCCGCGCGGCGAGGGCAAGGCTGAGTCGGTGAACTGGGGCATGACCATGGAACAGCACAAGCTGGGAAAGGGAACGATTCTTTTCCAGCAGATGTTTTCCGCGGAATCGCTGACGTCGCCGCATCCGGGATTTCCTGAACTTTTTCAGACCGGAGAGACTTATCACGGCGAGCCGTTGGTCGATCATCAACACCCGCACAATGTGTTTGCCACATTGGCGATGCTTTACATGGTGCCTCTAACGGAAAAAGTTTCGTGGGAATTTTACGGTGGGCCCTCAGCAGAGCCTGCACTCGGTCCCGTCACTTATCTGCACCGGGCTTCGGCCTCGGAACTGCCGCTGGCCCCTCTTGGACATCATCTGCAGGATTCCACGCACACGAGCTTCGGAGTAGTCACGACAGGATTTGTGATCGACCGCGTCAAGTTGGAGGCTTCGGCTTTTAACGGGCGCGAACCGAATGAGAAACGGTGGAGCATCCAGTTGGCGGCGCTGGATTCCTGGTCGGGACGGGCTATGTTTGCGCCTGCCGCCAATTGGACGGCGCAATACAGCATTGGGCGTTTGGAACATCCCGAAGCGCTGGAGCCGGGTAGCCAGTGGCGACAGTCAGCATCGGTGGAATACAACCGACCGCTGGCAACGGGCCGTTGGACCACGACGCTGCTCTGGGGACGGGTGCACAAGATCGCCACCGATACGACGCTGAACAGCTATCTGCTGGAATCGACGCTGAATTTCCGCGAGCGCAACTACGCTTTCTCGCGGCTGGAATTGGTTGATAAGGACGAACTCTTTCCCCAGGCGCCGGTGCATCCTGTCTACCGAATCGGCGCCTACACGTTCGGCGGTGAGCGCGACCTGATTCACGACCGCGCCTGGCAATTGGGGCTGGGCGCGGATGTGACGTTTTATTCCAAGCCTGCCGTACTCGATTTGGCTTACGGCACTCATCCCGTGTCGTTCCAGATATTTCTGCGGATGCGGCCGGGGCGATCAAACCAACGTCATCATTGAGAGACAGAAAAAAGAGAGACAGAAAAAAGTTTTCCTTGGCGGGATTCCGCCGTAGAATCACTGCAATTCTCCCCGGTTCGGAGAGAATCACCTTCCATGACTAAGGCCCTCCAAACACTGCGGATGGTGCAGTGCTCGATGCTGGCCAGCATCGTAATCTACGGGATCATAGGCGAAGTTGCGGGACCGCTTCCGCGGGGAGTCGATCCGACACTTAGCTACTTGTTCGCGACTTTAAGCGTGGCGATTGTCGGAGCAATCTTCGTTGTGCGGCGAACGCTGGTCTTCCCGGCTGCGGAAAGTCTGGCGGCTCATCCCGAAGACAACCTCAGTCTTGATCATTGGAGAACGGGCTACATTGCGACCTATTGCTTGTGCGAGACGCTGGCTTTGTTCGGCCTGATTCTGCGCTTTCGAGGGAGCCCGCTGCCGGCAAGCCTTTCCTATTACCTGGGGGGCTTCGTTCTGCTTTTGTTCTTCCGGCCGAAACCGCCGGTGAGCGCGGGATTTCCGCCCCGTTAAAATCGCGCCGGTAAAATATGGTTTCTGCACGGCGGGAAGACGTTACAAGCAACGTCTCTACGATGTGCTGATGTGGCAACTGGCCAGGCCGCGCTTTTCCAGATATTGCTGGTGGTAGTCTTCGGCTGGATAAAACGTTACGGCCGGAACGACCTGGGTCGCGATCGGCTTGGAATAACGGTGCGCCTTCTCCAGCGATTCTTTCGAGGCCTGGGCTTGCGCCTTCTGCTCGGGCGAATGGAAGAAGACCGCGGAGCGATACTGCGAGCCCCAATCCGGGCCCTGGCGGTTCAACTGCGTGGGATCGTGGTTCTCCCAGAAGACTTTCAGCAAGTCGGCATAGCGAACTTTGGCGGGGTCGAACTCGACTTCCACGGCTTCGGCGTGCCCGGTGCGGTCGGTGCAGACTTCCTTATACGTGGGATTCTCAGTCTGGCCGCCCGTGTAGCCCACCCGGGTTGAAATGACTCCCGGCATTTGCCGGAAGGTGGCTTCGACTCCCCAGAAGCATCCTGCTGCGAATGTAGCCTTTTCCATGAAATTTTCCCTAAGTATTGCGTTCGAACTCGTATTGTCCCTCATTGGATGACTGAACGCCAGAAAAGTCACAGGCTTGTAAAATCAGCAAGATTGCCCTGCCGGCGATTGACGCTCTGGCGGAATCACGATAAAGTCCGGGAAGGGTTTTTCAAGGATTCAGTTGCGTGTTGCTTTCGACCAGCCACTTCCAAGCCCGGCCTAAACCTGTGCAGAAACTAGCTTTTCTGGTTCTGTTGGTTTTGGCCACCGCCGGCGCCGCGCTGGCCGCCTCAGGCTTCACCTCGCAGACACGCCTCGGATACCGCACCGGCGACCAATGGGAGCCGGCGATGGCCGCCGACGGGCACGGGCACGTCTACGTTCTCTATCCGCAATACGCCGCCGTTCCCGATTGTCCAACTTGTACGGCTCCTACGGTAGTCCTGGTCATGAGTAACGACAATGGACTGTCCTGGCAGACGTCCCGCGCGCTGCTTCCCTTTCCAACCGGGCAGTTCGATCCGCAAATCGTGGTGGACCCGGTGGACCGGCAAACCGTGTATGCGTCGTGGATGCAGAATAATAAGCGCGACATTATTGTTGCCCGGTCGCTCGATTTCGGCCGGAACTGGTCGTTTTCTTGGGCGGACCGGGGGCACGAAGAAGCCGACAGACCGGTATTGGCGGTTCGTGGGACCGATGTTTACGTCGGGTTCAACCACGATGAAGAGTTCTTTGTGTCCGCCTCCCATGATGCCGGTCAGACCTTCGCCACAGTACAAGTGAACCTCAACGCCGGACCGGGATCATCGCTGGCAGGCGGAGCCACAGTCGATCCGGTGGGCAATGTCTATTTCGGCTGGACTGCCTATGCCCGCCACGAAATGCCGAGACGGCCGGTCAGCATTTACGTGAGCCGCTCGGCCGATGGTGGACGCACCTGGAGCACTTCGCTGCTGGATGTATCGAGCGCGCCTCCAGGCTGCGACGCGCAAAGCTGTGAGACCGGGTATCTGGGTCCGCAGATCGCGTTGGCATCGGACGCGGCAGGCGCACTCTACGCCTTGTGGAATGCGGGGGCCACGAACGGCGGGCCGGAGCGCATTTATTTCTCGTCGTCGACCACTGCGGGGGCCGACTGGTCCGAGCGGGCCAATGTGTCGAATGCGGTGCTTGGAGTCGAGCATTCGTTTCCTGCGCTGGTTGGGGGGGCGGCGGGAGATGTTCGCATCGCTTGGATGGATGCAAGAGCGAGGGAAGCGGGGCGCCTCTATCGTCCCTTGTGGAATACCTACTACCGGAGTTCAACCAATGGCGGTGCTACGTGGAGCGCCGAGACTCAGCTTTCTGGTCTCGTGCGGGGATATGACTACATCCTGCCTGGCGGTTTCCGCTTTCCGTTCGGGGACTATCTGAGTCTTGCGATCGACGGCGAGGGTACAACGCACGCGGTGTGGGGCGAAGGCCGCAATTACAAGTCTCCGGGATCGATTTGGTACGCGCAGGGGCGGTAGATCAGTGATCGGTCAGTGTTGAGGGCCAGAGAAGTCAAGATCACGGATTACTGATCACTGGCCACTTTTTATTCCAGCAGCATTCCGCCGGTGAAATCGGCCAGCCTAGCCACCTGGTGGTCGTGGCACCATTCCTGCAACTCATCCACAATCTTCTCGGTGGCACACGGGTCCCAATAACTGGCGGTGCCGATCTGCACCGCGGTGGCTCCCGCCAGCATGAATTCGACGACGTCGGCGGCGGTTGAGATTCCGCCCATGCCGATCACTGGAATCTTCACCGCGTGCGAGGCGTCATACACCATGCGTACCGCGATGGGCTTGATCGCCGGGCCCGACAGTCCGGCGGTAACGTTGGCGATGCGCGGCCTGCGGGTCTCGGTATCGATGGCCATGGCCACGAATGTATTGATGACCGACAACGCGTCGGCGCCTGCTTCCTGCGCTACGTAGGCCATTTGCGCGATGCTGGTCACGTTGGGCGAAAGCTTGACGATCAGCGGCCGTCGCGCGACTCGCTTGGCGGTGGCTACGACCTCATCCAGCGAGCGCGGATCAGTGCCAAACTGCAATCCTCCCTGCTCGGTGTTGGGACAGGAAACGTTCAGCTCGTAGGCGGCGATCCCCTCGCCTTCGTTGAGAATTTCAATGGTCCGTTCGTAGTCTTCGCGCGTGTAGCCGAAAATATTCGCCATCACGACGGTGTTCTTGATGCCCCGCAGGTGCGGCAACTTCTCTTCGAGAAACGCCTGCGCCCCGATGTTTTGCAGGCCAATGGCATTGAGCATGCCCGCCGCGGTCTCCCATAAGCGCGGCGGAGGATTGCCGATCATGGGTTCCTTCGACAACCCCTTGACCACAAAACCGCCCAGCTTGCCGAGGTGGACCACATCCTCAAATTCGACTCCGTAGCCAAAGGTGCCGCTGGCCGCGATCACAGGATTTTTGAGTTGAATCCCCGCGAAGCTCACGCTGAGATCGGGATTCGAGGGTCCGGAAGTGGAGGAGGGAGAGGTCATGGCTGGCCTTCTACCAACGCTGCGCTGCGGTGCGAGGGCGCGAGAGCTTCGGTCAGCACTCGACCGACAGCGTGCGTCGGAGCATTAATTCCGAGCAACGATGCGAGCGTGGCGACCAGATCGACGGGTTCGGCATTGGTCCGATAGGTTCCGGGCTGGAACGGCAAGCCGTAAAAGGCCAAGGGAACGTGTGTATCGTAGTTGTACGGCGAGGCATGATCTGTTCCCGTGCTCGGCCCCACGGTGTAGAAATCAGGAACACCCATGACAAACCAACTTCCTTCGGGGGTATAGCTGTTCAAGTATTTTCGCCCTAGCGCTGTGTCGGGAACTTCGCCCGCGCCCAGTTGCGACTTTGTGTAGTAGCCGCGCAACCCAGCTTGCTTCATGACCTCGCCGACCGCAAGTTCCGCATCGGGTTCGCGCACATGAGCGGCGGCGAAGGCATCTTGATCGAGCCAAGCCAAGGGATAGTCCAGCTTCACATAGGCCGCAGGATGGCCGGGAGAAAACTTTGCCGTGAGGGCGGTGTTCATCCGCGACTCGAGTTTTCCCGCGTCCAGGTTCGCCGCCGGGATGCGCAGCTTTTTCACCGCGTCGGGTAGCGAAGAAACGCCATGATCTGCCGACAGCGCAATCCACACATCGGCTAATCCGATCTGATGTCCAAGGAAATTGATGAAATCGGCAAGTTCGCGATCGAGGTCGAGCGCCATCTGCTGCATTTCCGGGGAATCGGGCCCAACCTGATGGCCCAAAATGTCGTTGGGCGAGAGGCTGATGGAAAGCAAATCCGTCGCCGGACCGCGACCCACGTTTTCGTGCGTCATTAATTCCCTGGCGAATTCGAATTCGTATTCATTGGCAAATGTGGTCGGCCCGACTACTTCGTAGAAGCCGGCTTCCGACCCGTCTTTGCCCTTGCGGTGGGCGGTGGAGCGAAGAGTCTTGCCCTGCGCGTCCTTCCACTCCCGATCCCAATATTGCGCCGGGTGAGTGGAGTTGAAATCCTGCACCCACTTCGGAAGATTGTCGCGGTAGTAAGTGGATGTGACCCATACGCCGCTCTTTGGTTCGATCCAGTAGGCCGCGTCTCCCGCGAAGCCGGCGGGCAGGACGGCAGCGCGGTCTTTCAATGAGACTCCGAAGACGCGGGCCTTGCCTTGCGTAGCCAGCTTGAGTTCATCCCCCAAAGTATCGGCCAGCAGATTGTGGGGTGAGGCGCCTTTTTGGTCGCCCGGGACGCCTACCAGTTTCGTGGCGTCATCCTCGACCGATGTCACCATGCGCTTTTTCTTCTGGTCCCACCATTCGTTGGCGGCAATGCCGTGCCCGTTGCTATAAGCGCCGGTGAACAACGTGGAGTGTCCCGGAGCGGTGCGCGTGTTGGCGTAGTTGTAGTTGCAGTTCGCGAAGTAGGCGCCATGGTCGAGAAGGACCCGGAAGCCGGCGTCTCCGAATTGGGCGCGGTAACGCTCCAGATAATCGCCGCGGAACTGGTCAATTACGACCACCACAACCAGTTTGGGGTGGCCGTCGTAAGCAGAGGCGAAGGTGGAAACCGATAAGGCGATGACAGCCGCAAGGCGTGCTAGAAGAAAACGAAGGCGCGGGACGAGTGCACTGCGGGACGATCGCATCGCGAAGTTAGTGTACACAGTCGAGCGGGTTGGGCGAAAGGAGAGAGAGAGCGTCGGTTCCAGCGCGAAGCCCTTAATCTTCCAGGAACGTGATTTCCTTCGAGCGCCCTCCGACGACAAAGCTGTCGAGCTTCGCTCGACCGGACAGCCGAGGGACGTCTGTCCCACATGAGCGGTGCCGCCCGCGTGCATTCCCGGCCTCGTTTCCGATACATTAGTGAGTTCCCATGCTTGACCTGAATTTTGTTCGTGAAAATCTGCCTTTGGTGGAAGAAAAGCTGCGCCAGCGCGGCATGGATCCGGCTGCGGTGCTGAAGGATTTTCGCGAAGTCGACACGCAGCGGCGACAGGCGATCACCGAGGCGGAGACCAGCAAGGCTCAGCGCAACAAGGCCTCGGAAGATATCGCGAAGTTAAAGAAGAGCGGACAGGACGCCAGCGCCGCCATGGCGCAGACCAAGGAACTTCGAGAGAAGATTCAGACGCTGGAGAAAACAGCGGCGGATCTCGACGCCCGGCTGCGCGATATGCTCGCGGGCATTCCCAACCTGCCGCACGCGAGTGTGCCGATCGGCCACAGCGCGGAGCAGAATGTCGAAGTGCGCCGCTGGGGCGCGCCACCCAAATTTGATTTCACTCCCAAGGCGCATTGGGACTTGGGCGCCGAACTCGGGATTCTCGATCTGGAACGCGCCGTAAAACTCACCGGCGCGCGCTTCGCCGTCTACTGGGATTTGGGCGCGAAACTCGAGCGGGCGCTGATGAACTTCATGCTCGATCTACACACGCGGCAACATGGCTACACCGAGGTTCTGCCGCCCTATTTGGTGAATTCCGAGTCGATGTACGGCACCGGGCAACTCCCGAAGTTTGCCGCCGATTCTTTCCGCGTGCCGCACGGCGACAAAGATCTCTGGCTGATTCCCACGGCGGAAGTTCCGGTCACAAATCTTTATCGCGACGAGGTGCTGGACCAGGCGCGACTGCCGATTTCGCTCACCGCCTACACGCCGTGCTTCCGCAGCGAGGCGGGATCGTACGGGAAAGATGTGCGCGGCATCATCCGGCAGCATCAGTTTCAGAAAGTGGAACTGGTGAAGTTCACGCGTCCGGAACACTCTTACGAGGAGCACGAAAAACTCACGCGCAATGCCGAGGAAGTCTTGCAGAAACTCGGCCTGCACTACCGGACGATGACGTTGTGCACCGGCGACATGGGGCCGTCCTCGGCGAAGACTTACGACATCGAGGTGTGGCTGCCGGGACAGCAACTGTTCCGCGAGATTTCGTCGTGCTCGAATTTCGAGTCGTACCAGGCGCGGCGGGCCAACATTCGCTACCGTCCCGAAGGCAAGAACAAGACGGAATTTGTACATACACTGAACGGCAGCGGGCTGGCCGTGGGCCGAACCTGGGTCGCGATTGTGGAGAATTATCAGCAGGCCGACGGGAGCGTGCTGATTCCCGAAGCGCTGCGCCCTTATATTGGTGCGGAAAGAATTACGCCGAAGAAGTTTTAGAAAATCAGGTCTTGGGTTTCTGGTGTTAGGCATCGGGCGCTGGGTCTTGGCTTTGAATTGTTAAGGGTTGTTAGCCCAACACCTAAGAGCCAACACCCACCGACGCCCAGGACTTCATCGCTGATAGCTGGCTTCACATTGCCAAGAGAAGGAGCGGTCACTAGACTTGCAAAGAGCAGAACTCACAACCACCGCGCCCAGCGCGCCCCTGCCCATGAACGCCATCTGGCGAACAATCCGCGGATACATTCTGTGGCAGTACGAGCGGGGCACGCTGCATTACGACATCATGGTCACGCTGATTATGATTTTTGTTCTGTTCTCGCCGCGCGTGATCAACTTCAACGACAAACCCATCGCGCGCGAATCCGCATCCGACTGAAGTGGTGGTGACGGCCGATGCGGAGGGCCGTCTTTTTTACCAGGTCGCGGCACGGCGCCGTTACACCGGGCGACGACCAGATCGGTGCGAGAGCAGTTGCTGCACATCATCGAGCCAATCTCGGGTGCAGTTTCGATTGTGAGTTACGAAGCCGATTTCCGACGGCAAGGGCAAGGTTCAGAGCTACAAGGTTTTCGCCAAGCGGGAGTAGCCGCGGCCAAGGCAGCAATCCGGAAAGCGATTCGAAATGGAAAGCTCGAATGAAACGTCTCTCCGCTCCTCCTCATCCGTCGCGGTCGCCTCGAGCACTCTCGGCTTCAGTGTCGGCGCCGCAGGCCCAAGCCCGCCGACTCCGGCAACCTGGATGCAGTTCTGAAAAAAATGGACACGGTTGCCGCCAGCTTCCGCACCGCGCAGGCCGACTTCGAGTGGGACATCTACCAAAAAGTTATCGATGAAGTCGACGACGATCAGACCGGCACGATCTACTACCGCCGCACCGGCAAAGAGCATCGAGATGATGGCTGAAGTCAAGAAGGCTGGAAGCAGCGCAGCCAAACTGAAAGCCGAGCCGAAATATGTGCTCTTCAGCAATGGCAAGATTCGCATGTATCAGCCCAAGATCAGATCAGGTGACGGAATCTCGACCTCGGCAAGAACCGAGTCCGATTTTGAAAGCTACATGGTACTCGGTTTCGGAGGCAGCGGGCAGGATCTGGAGAAAACATTCGACGTGACCTATGTCGGTCCGGAGACCATCAATGGCGTCGCGACCGCGAAACTGCAACTGATCCCCAAGTCGGAAAAGGTCCGCAACAATTACAACCAGATTTTTCTGTGGATCGATCTCGACAAGGGAATTTCGGTGCAGCAGCAATTTTTTTCGCCGCAGGGTGATTACCGGCTGGCCAAGTATTCCAACATTCAGATGAACGGGAAGAAGATTCCCGACGATGTTTTCAAGCTGAAAACCACGAGCAAGACGCAGACGATTTCACCCAAGGGTTAAGCTATTGAATATAAAGGACAAGAAGGTGTGCTGAGAATTGCACTTTCGGAGATATACTGACCGCACCTTCAGTTGGGTTTATTCATGGCCAAGGTTTTTACGATTACTGTCCCTCCTAAGCTGGGAAACAAGCGCCGGGAACGCACCTCCGATCCTCGTTACGTGGATGGGCAACGCCTGCTGGTGGAAGCCATGAAGTATCTGGCGCAAGCCGATCCGGTGCAGAACCGTCCCGCGATCGAGTTGATCTCTGAACACGTCCGCACCCGATTCCGGATGAGCGACTCGCCGCTGGCGTAATGCTGCTCGGCATTCCGTCTTAAGTCATACGCATCGTGTCGCAAGACTCATCGACCCATGAAAAAGGGACGGCTTTCGCCGTCCCCTGGTTTCGATTGTGCCGTTGCACTAGAAGGCGAACCGCAGCGAGAACTGCATCACGCGCGGGCTGGTAAGTCTCCGTGTTGTACTTTCCGAAGCCGGTGATATCCACCAGATCCTGGTTGATCAGAGAGCCGGCGGCATCGAATCGCACCGAGTTGGTACGTTGAATACTTCCCAGGAGAACTTCAGCAACTTGCTTTCGCTGAAGTTCCAAGTCTTGGAAAGTCCGCCGATCAAGTCCAAAAATCCAGGCCCGCGGAAGATGTTGCGCTGCCCGGCTTCGCCGGGTAGGTGGCGCGGAAGTTGCGGCGCCCGCGGTAGACTGCGCGCGGCACCACAAGCGCAGGTGATGCTCGGCGGATTCTGAAAGACGTTCGGATCGCCGTTCTGATCCATAAACACTCCGGTCTTCGGCTTGGGCCCGGACAAAACCGACGAGCCTTCGAATTCGAAGTCGGTGGCCCATCCGTCGCCGGCAAGGACAGAGAAGGGGAATCCACTGGTCCAGCGATACAGGCCGTTGAGGCCCCATCCACCGAATATGGCGTTCACGAAGCCTTCGACGTGCGCCCCAATGGCGGCCCGTGCCGAACGGCAGATCCCAGACCCAATTTGCATTGATCTGGTGGGTCGTGTCGAAGTCGGAACGCGCGCGCCAGAGATCCGGGGAGAAGGCATTGATGACCTGGCTGTTGAAGGCAAAGCCGCCAGACTCGAAACCGTTGACACGTTCCGCGTTGGATCCGACGTCGATTGACTTGGAGTAGGTGTAGTTGAAGTCAAACTGCAATCCTGCCGACATGGCGTGACGCAGAGTGAGCTGCAGGCCGTTGTAGTTGCTGTTGCCGCGCGTTTGCCAGCCATAGAGGGACGAGAACTGCGGTTGATAGTACGAGAAGGGTGTCCCGTGGGTCCTACAAAACCGCCAAGAGAATTGGAGCCCGTGCCGGCACAAGCCGGGAAGCAGAAGGCGTCCAGGTCTTCCAGCGACAGCGTCTCGTTGCCCACGTTGCAATAATAGAGATCATAAATATTCTGAGTTGCGGTGGGGTTGCCTGGGACGGATTGGGCGCACGATCCTGACTGCTATTACCGGAGCTCCTGCCGCCTGCGGGAACAGGTTTTCCCAGTAGGGAATCGGTCGCGACTGGATCGTTTTCGGACACTCCTGCATAGGCCGCCTTGTCGAAGCATCTGCGCCGCTGTGAAGTAATCCATCTTGCTGGCAGGGTCGACCAGATCAATAGGCTCGGACAAGTCAATTTCCTGCAGCAAATGATGCGCAAAGCGTCCGTGTAGGTGGCCTCGATCACAAAGTTGTGGCCCAGTTCACGGGTGATCGAGAAGTCGACCACATGCGAGTAAGGCGTTTCAAGTTGTCGTCGATGCCCCAGGCAATGGCCAGTCCGTAGGTGTTCGGGATCAATCGAAGGCGTGTAAGGGAATCCGTGGGGAATGCGGAACTCCGGGACTCGGAGGAAGATTCGCCAGGCCCAGCAGTCCGGTAAAGCGCGGCGCGGTATCGACGCCGGTAACGCCGGCCGGGTTGCTGATGGTGGTGGTCAGACCCCACGACCCTTGCCGGTCGAAGGTGTTTACAACGCCTTCGCCGAAGTGATCGAAGTACAGCCCGTATCCGGCGCGAATCGAACTCTTTCCGGCATCGCCAAAAAGTCTGTGCCAGAAACCGCTGGCCGCGTGCGGCGAGTAGGCGATCGCAAAGCGCGGAGCCAGATTCTTATAATCCCACGCCCAGTAGGGTTTCTTCCCGTTGGCCTGCCCGGAAAGATCGAAGTTAAGATCGGGCTGAACGACGTTGCCCTGATACGTCTGCTGCCAGCGATTCGTAAACCATTGGTGCATGTTTACGGTCGGCGAAACCTGATTGCCGGCGGTTTCGTAAGGAGGCTGCAGAAGCGAGTAGCGCAATCCGTAGGTGACCGTCAATTTGGGCGTCACATTCCACTTATCCTGCAGGTACATCTCGCCTTCGAAGTTGCGGAAATGCCGTGGAACCAGTGCCCCGCTGGGAATCAGGTTGGCATTCTTGTCCTGGTTGGTGACCGTGTACACCTGGCTCATCAGGCCCGTCAGTTGCACGGCGGCAAAATCGTACGAAGTGCCGAAAGAAGGATATCCACGAGGGGAAAGCCCTGGCGCCCAGCGGCCGGGGTCAAGGCTTGCGCCCGTGCCGGAGATGAACGACGGATTCATCCAGTAGAGATTCGCATATCCTTCGGAAAGGTTCTGTGCGTTGGACTGACGGTTGTTGTGGATCAGACGCCAGTTCGTGCCAAATTGGAGAGTGTGTCGTCCCTTGGTCCAGGACACATCGTCAATGAAATTGTTGCACCGGAACGTTCGTGAGAATGGTGTGGGTAAGGCCGACTGTATCGTCTAGTCCGCGCAGGCGATTAAAGGGCTGACTGTTCAGGCCAGCATCTCCCAACCCCTGGCGGATAAATGCATAACGGAAGTTGTTGATCAGATTGTTGCGCAGATCCGGTATAACCAGCCGCGATTCCCTTGCTGTTGTTCGTCAGAAATCGTTGGGGGGCAGGCCGGGAAACTGCGGAGGCGTTTCTGATGATCGTTCTGCAGGTTGCCGCGAAGAAAGAGCGAATGGTTGCCGTTTGCCGTGATTTTGTAGTCCAGTTTAACAATATAGGTATTGTGTTTGATCGGATCGTTGCCGGGAAACGTGTAACCGCGACGAGTTCAGCAGGTCGCCGCCGCCGTTGGTGGCGTTGCCGAATTGGGGCAGTTGGGGATGGATACTGCGTAAACAAGGCGTTGGGATTGGCGCCGCCGATATTGGCAATGAGTTCGGCCCGGGCCCAGCGCATTCCAGGGGTTGCAAGACAGGTGCCACTGGACGAGCAGCCTTGATCGAGCGAGGAATACTGGGCCGGAGTTAAGCGTGGCAACGTTAAAGCCGCGAATTGCGCGCTACTCGCACTGAGACAGCTCGCCCCGTTCGGATCTGGATTGCCATCAAAGCAATTCGGGTCGTGTCGGGGTTGCACAGATATTTCAACTGCCCCGCGGCTAGGCTGGCGTGGGAATGATGCGCGTTGTCTGCACCTGGTCCGCCGTGCGCTGGCCTTCGTACGCGGCGAAGAAGAAAAGCGGTCCTTCAGATCGGACCGCCGATGGTTCCCCCAAAGGTGTTCCGCAGAATGTGCTGGGGACGTTTGGCAGGCCCTGCTCAACTGCGTCTACTTATTGAAGTAATCATTCGCCACGTAAAGGACGGCCGGTGATATTCGTAGAGCGATCCATGGAAGTTATTGGTGCCACTCTTGGTAACCAGATTGACTTGCGCTCCGGAAGAGCGCCGGCAGACGCATCATAGTTGCTGGTGGTGACGCGAAATTCCTGCGAGTGAATCCAGAGTGGCGCGCATCGCACCCTCAAAGGCATAGCCTTCGAGTTGATCGTTATCGTCCAAGCCATCGAGGGTGATGTTGGTCTGGTCGCTGCGGGCGCCATTGACCGCGCCGCCGCGACTGTCGTCGTCTTGTTGCGCATCGGTCGTCTTGCCGATGTACACAACGCCGGGCTGCAGACTCAAAATCGATACCGGATCGCGTCCTTCGGAAGGCAACTCGGTCAATTGCCGGGCACCAAAGTTGTTGCCCAGCGTCGCGTCCTGCGTGTTGACCACGGGCGCTTCGCCGGTGACATCGACGATGACGGAGCCTCCCTGCACCTGCAGGGCGAGATTGACCGTGGCGGGGCTGCTCACCTGCAGCACGACATTTTCGCGCTTCGTCGTGGCAAAGCCGGCCGCGGTCACGGTCATGACGTAAGTAGACGGCGGGACTTCCAGAAATTGATATACCCCCTGGTCATCGGTCTTCACGGTTCTCGAAAATCCCGTAGCCTTGTTGTTGAGAGTCACGGTGGCGCCGGACACCACGGCTCCTTTGGCGTCGGAGATGGTGCCGCGCAGAGAAGTCGTCGCGGATTGCGCGAACACCAATGTGCTGACTGCGAGAAAAGAACCGACCACTGCCGCACTGCCGTGAGCCAGAACGCATAGGAAGCTCCCTTCGCCGCAAACGGGCGTCGTATTCCGATTACGTTTTGCCCAGGAATTTGAGACGACTGAGACCCTGGGGGAACCTGATGGGGCGGTATTGTGCAACTGTCGGCATCCCAATGTTCAAGTCGAAATTGTAATATTTATGTCTCCGTGAAACGTTTAAATACGCCAAGAACACATAACAGCGAACAGAATGGAAATTTATGCACGGCGATGGAAGAGAGCGGAAGCCAAGACTATGACCGCGGGATAGCATTCCAGCGTATAGCGGGGCTCGGGATTTTCCAGGGTTCCGAGAAAAGCGGAACGCACAGCCAGAAATAAAACGAATAGCCCAATGCCAAAAAATTCGCGGCCACGCAGCAATCCAGCCAGTGCCAGGACGACATAAACCAGGTTGATCAGGCCAAACCCGAGGCTCACCGCCAGCCAGCGACGGTCGTCATTGAACTCCCACCAGCGCGGGTCCGAGGGAAACAACTCGGTCCGCGGACGCAGCCACATGTCGGCGATGCGTAAGGCTGGAAGCCATACGTAGTAGCGAAGCGGAGCGGCGTGGATGCGCTCCGCCGCCAAGGCGCCGAAGCGGGCGTCGAGTTCCGGGGTCATATCGTGATCGCGGTTGTAGTCGGCGAAAAGTTCATCTGGTTCGCCCTTCCTGTTGCGGCGAATCGAAGGCCCGTCGGGGGAGACGCGTGACGTCGATCTCCGCTCCGGGAACGTTCCAGTAAATCTCCTGCACGGAAACATAGTCCGCCATCCAGGTTTTGACCCAGCGATTGAAGCCGTTCAATGACCGGCTCGTCGGAGTCGTTGGCATAGCGCGGAGCGAGAGGCTCGAAAGCGGTGCAGCGTGTGAAGATTCCGGAGCGTCCAAGGAACGAGAGGCGCGGCGGCACCGACGGCGACCAATACTCCCGCGCAGAGGATCGCTCGCGGCACCAAAGCGCGGTTCGGCTGGCACGGTCCTCAGACTGCGCAGCAGCAGCCAGAGGAGATATCCGCCGATCGCTGCCAGCAAGATTCCGCCGTCGGGCCGAAGCAGGATCGCTCCACCGATGGCGAGTCCGCAGCCGAGCCAGACCAAGTGGCGTAGAACTGCCCGGCGTCGCCATCTCGCCCACAGCCCAGCCCGCGGAGAGCCAAGTCGAAGGCCAGCGCGGTGAAGAAAATCTCCAGCGTCTCCGTCAGGGCGGCCGCGGCATAGTTGGCGAGAAACGGACAGAGCGCAGCCAACAGGAACGCAGCCTTTGCGGCTCGCTCGGAAAACAGCCGGCGCGCCATGTCGGCAATCAGGAAGCACGTCGCCAAGTCGAACAGGACCTGCACCAGCAGGACTGCCCGAAAGTTCCCGACTCCAAACAGAGCGAAGATCGCCGCCAGAAACGCGGGATATCCCGGCAACCGGGAGAGCGTCGGGCATGATCACGCCGGAGTTCGTTATCCCGTAGACGCCGTGCCGCAGCCAGTTCTCGGCGATGTCGGCGTAGAGGCGGGAATCGTCGACCACCGCCGGGAAATAGGCGACCAACCATAAGCGCAGGCCTAGCGCAGCCAGGCTCGCTGCCAGAAAGAACCGCGCCTTCTTGTGCTGCACGAGTTCCCGCACGCTGCGAATGATAGCGCGTTTGCGGCAATCCCGTGGCCTGTAAAATGCATCTTAAAATAGACAGAGCAGCTAATCTCACCCTGTCTCGTCTAGAATTGACCGTGTGCCGTGCGCGGCATACGATGAACATCGCTCCCCATGGCTGAGCCAGTCTTTTATGATCCGCGACGCGCCCGATGGAAACGCCTGCGGCGCCTGGTCGACGTTACCGCTGTCTTCGTTTCCGCCTTGATCATTTTCTTCGTCTATACGGCGCTGCGCGACGAGCCTTTGCCCGAACTTCTCTTCTCCCCCCAGAAGCGCGCCTTCAAGGCCCTGAAGGAGAGCGAAAAAGAAAAGGCCCGCGACCGCCAGAAGAAACTGGCCGCCCGTTCCCACCGCAAATCCAAACTGGCGGCATCGCAGGTCACACTGAATCAGGGAGAAGGGATTCGCGCCGCTTTTTACGTGCCGTGGGACGCTGCCAGTTTCTCGTCGCTGCGCTCATACGCCCGCCAGATCGACATGCTTTATCCCGACTGGCTGCACGTCCTCACCGCCGACGGGCGACTGCAGGGCATCGACGATCAGACCAACAAATATTTCGATGTCGTGCAGGGCACCACCGTTCTTCCGGTCGACGACCGCGTCATGCCGTTTCTAAGGACGGAAGACCCGGGGATGGAAGTCTTCCCCATGGTGAACAATTTCGACGGCAAGGACTGGGTGGGCGATATTGTCGGGTTCTTGAACAATCCCGAGGCGCGGGCTATTTTCCGCGGCAAGCGTCGCAGTTTCTTTCCTCCGGCCGCTTCCGCGGGCCTGATGGTGGACTTTGAGTCGTTCCCTGCCAGCGGTCAGCCCGGTTATGTCGCCCTGTTAAAGGAAATGTCCGGCGATCTGCACGCGCGCGGGATGAAGCTTTATGTTGCGGTGCCGGCACATAACGGCGAATTCGATTATCCCGCGGTCGCGGCGGCGGCCGACGGCGTCGTGCTGATGAACTACGATGAGCATTTTCCTGGCGCTGCTTCCGGCCCGGTGGCGTCGCAAGACTGGTTCGTCCAGAACTTGAAATTTGCCAAGAGTGTCATCCCGCAAGAAAAAATCATTTGCGCGATCGCCAACTATGGCTACGACTGGGTGCTGAAACCCAAAAAGGGGAGCCTGCCGCCGGAGGTCCACGACACCTCCGTAAGTGTTCAGGAGGCGTGGCTCGCGGCGCGCGATTCCGAAGAGGACGTCAACTTTGACGATGACGCGATGAATCCCCACTTCAGTTATCTCGATGAACTGAGTTTGCGGCACGACATCTGGTTCCTCGACGCTGTGACGGCGCTCAATCACATGCGATCTGCGCAGGCGCTTGGAATCCAGCACATTCGCGCTGTGGCGACTGGGGAGCGAGGACCGCTCGCTGTGGAGAGTGTGGGACGTGCCGGGCGACGCCGGGGCGGCGGACAAATTGACGCGACGTACCACCCGGAGCCGATGTGGACATGGAGGGCCAGGGAGAAATCCTGCGCATCGAAGACAAGCCCGCCCATGGAACGCGCGACTTGACTATCGATGCGGATAGCCAGCTCATCGCCGATGAAGTTTTCCAGAACCTGCCCGAGCCTTATCGAGTCGGTCGCTACGGCTACAGCCCAAACAAGATTGTGCTGACGTTTGACGACGGCCCCGACCCCGAATGGACTCCAAAGATTCTCGACGTTCTCAAGGCAGAAGAATGCTACCGCGACTTTTTTTCTGATCGGCATCCAGACCGACAAATTTTCCAGCATCGCGAAACGGATTTATCGGGAAGGCAACACCATCGGGAACCACACCTTCACCCATCCCGATGTGAGCAACATCTCCACGGCTTACATGAAAGTGGAGTTGAACCTGACGGAGCGTCTGTTTGCGAGCCTGGTGGGAATACGCGCCACGCTGATGCGGCCCGCCCTACGCGATTGATGAAGAGCCGGACACTGCGGACGAAGTGCGTCCGATGGAAATTCCGCAGGAGATGGGGTATATCACGGTCGGCAATCGGATCGACCCCAATGACTGGAGCGAGAATCCGCGACGCTCCGCTGAGCAGATCTCATCCTATGTGCTGTCGCATCTGCCGCCCTGCCGTCCGGAAAATCTGCGCTGCGGCAACATCGTGTTGCTGCATGATGGGGGAGGAGATCGCCGCGAAACCGTTCGAGCGCTGCCCATGATCATCGACGGAGTCCGAGCGCGAGGATATGAGATTGCGCCAGTTTACGAACTCCTGGGCAAAACCCGGGCGGACGTGATGGCTCCGCTGCCTCGAGGCGAACTGTGGGCCGCTCGCCTGGACCGGCTGGGCTTCTGGTTATTCGACGCCGGCATCCTCGGTATCACCTGGATCTTTCTGGTCGGCGACCTGCTTATGACGGGGCGTCTCATCTTTATTGGAGCCGCGGCGGTCTATGACCGCGTGCACGAGAAGATTTTTGGCAAGCCCGCGGAAGTCGCGTCCTACAAGCCGAAGGTCGCGGTGCTGATTCCCGCTTACAACGAAGAAAAGGTTATTGAGCGAACCGTGCGGGCAGCTCTCAACTCGAACTATCCGAACCTGAGCGTGATCGTCATCGACGATGGTTCCAAGGACCGGACGCTCGAAGTCGCTCGCAGGGCATTCGCCGCTGAAGCGACTGCGGGAAAAGTTCTGATCCTGGCAAAGCCGAATTCGGGCAAAGCCGAGGCCCTCAATTACGGCATCGAGCACATTGGAGACGCGGAACTTTTCGTGGGCATCGATGCGGACACCATCATCGCTCCGGACGCGATCTCACGCCTGGTGCCGCACTTCATCAATCCGAAAGTCGGCGCCATCGCGGGCAATGCCAAGGTGGGCAACCGCGTGAATCTCTGGACGCGCTGGCAGGCTCTCGAATACATCACCAGCCAGAATTTCGAGCGCCGAGCTCTTGACGTTCTTGGCGCCGTGAGCGTAGTACCCGGCGCAATTGGAGCGTGGCGCGTCTCCGCGGTGTGCGAGGCTGGCGGGTATCACATTGACACGGTCGCGGAAGACGCCGATCTCACCATGGCGTTGCTGCGCCGAGGATATCGCGTCGAGTATGAAGACATGGCGCTGGCCTACACCGAAGCTCCGACCAACGCGAACGCCTTGATGCGCCAGCGTTTCCGGTGGTCGTTCGGCATCCTGCAGGCGGTTTATAAACATCGTGGAGTTTTTGCTCGCAAGGGAGCGCTGGGATGGGTGGCGTTGCCCAACATTGTGATCTTCCAGATTCTGCTGCCGCTGGTTTCGCCGCTCATCGACATCATGTTCGCAGTGGGAACCATCTGGTACCTCATCCAGAAATATTTCCATCCCGATTCCACCGATCCCGCGAGCTTCCACAAGCTGGTGTTGTTCTTCTTTGCTTTCTTGGTGATCGACTTTATTGCCTCGGCAATTGCTTTCGCTTTGGAACGCCGCCGTCCCGATGACAGAGAGGACGGCTGGCTGCTCAGCCAGGTGTGGCTGCAACGTTTCGCCTACCGCCAATTATTTTCGATCGTGCTCTTCAAGACTCTGAAGCGAGCATTGGAAGGCCGCAAGTTCGCTTGGGACAAACTGGAGCGCACGGCGGCGGTGAGCTATGTGCCGGCGGAGACCCGGGATCACGTCAACGTGCCGTAGCCATTCGCGAAATGGATGGAGTCGAAGGACGGCCATCCGCCAGTGGCCTAAACGCAATTGAGAAGTTCTCTCATTTACTTACGTTGGGGCGATATCTTCTCTAAGAGCGCCTTGCAAAGCCGCGTGGAGTTGGTCGGACAGCGCGATTTCGCATTTTGACCGAATTTTCGGAACATCTTGTTCCCCATCGATCGTTTCATCTACATGGCGAAGAACGAAATTCTCAAATCCCTTTTCGTTGGAAACAAACCTCACGAGCTCACTTACACCGTCCCAGCGGTTCGCAAGTAGCTTCGCAACGGCATCGCTGACGCCTTCCGCGATGTCGCCATCGTCGCATTGCGAGAACCCTTTGTAAAACTGGTAAACAGAATTCCACGTCTTGAGGGAGTCTGTCTCTCGCTCCGCCTGTGCCGCCTCTTGTTGAGTGCACATTTTTTGCTGAGCGTCTGTCATCGCGGTAGCGATCGCGCAGAAGACAATCGTCCATGACAGAACCCGCCTCGAGTAGGACCTCACGTTAAATATTTCCTTTAACGGAATAGCAACCCCGCAAACTCCGCCAAATTTCGCCGCCAGACCATCCAGGTGTGCATGCCGGGGGTCTCGATGTCGCTGTGCTGGATGCCTTTCGATTTCAGCCACTCCCGCAGGTTGCGATTCACTGTGATCAACCGGTCCTCGGTGCCGCACGCGATCCAGAGCAAGCGGATCTGCTGGTTCGCCTTCGCGTCGAGGCCTGGGAAATCCTTTTCAAACTCATCAGGAATGCCGCCCGAACTGAAGGCGCCAATCCAGGCAAACTTGTCGAGACTGTTGAGTCCAGTCAGCAGCGATTCTGATCCGCCCATCGAAAGACCGGCAATGGCGCGCGAATTGCGGTCGCTCGTCACCCGATACTCGCTTTCAACTTTCGGCATGACTTCGGTGAGCAGCGCCTCCCGGAAGTTCGCGAAATTCTTGTCACGCACATCGGTATGGCTCCATGCTCCCCATCCCAGGCTAATGATTTCCATGGTGCCATATCCGAGCGGCATCACCACGATCATCGGTTTCGCTTTACCGCGCGCAATGAGGTTGTCGAGAATCACGTTCGCACGTCCCACCGCCGTCCATCCACTCGAGTCGTCACTGTAGCCATGGAGCAAGTAGAGCACCGGATATGTCGTTTTCGCCGCAGGGTCATAGCCTGGCGGCGTGTACACGTAGAAATCCCGCTGGTCGCGCGCCACTGCTGACCTGTAAAAATGGTGATGGACTTCTCCGCGGGGCACGTCATTCGTTTCCCAAGGCAGCGACGGCGGCCCTTGCACATGGACCATGTTTTCAGTGGAGAGCAGATTCGGTTTGAGCAGGGGGTTGAAGGGATCGATCGAGCGAACGCCGTCGACGATGATGGAGTATCCGTAATAGTCTGGAGGCAGGGGCGCGGTGTTCACGGTCCAGACACCCTTGTCGTCTTTCTGCATCGCCACCTGCTCGGCACCTTCCCTCGCGAGTTTCACTTCTTGAGCGTTGGGAGCGAGGAAGCGAAACGTCACACTGTTGTCGGAATGAACTTCGGGAGTATCCAGCCATGGCGGCCGTTGCGGAGCTTGAGCCGGCGCGGGCTTGGCTTGCTGCGCCGCCGTCAGGCCACAAAGAGCCCAGAAAGAAAAAAGAAGAAAGAAAGATTGAAATTTCATGGTGCCGTCTCCTCCGGTGAGTAAGCGGCACAATTGTATAAGTTCGGACGCGGGCGGCACCAATGCAGGGCAGGGTCTTGGGTCTGAGGTTTTGGGTCTGAGGTTTTGAGTCTGAGGTCCTGGGTGTTAGATCTTGGGTCTTGATTTCGATTTAGCTAACAGCTAAGAGCTAATCGCCAAAAGCTGCATCTTAGTTGCCTTTTGCGGCAACATCCAAACGGGCTTCGGCACGATGCAGAGCGTCCAGTGCGCGTTCCACGTCGACAGTCGTATCGCCGCTCGTCAATCTCTGCTCGGCACGCTCTTTGGATTTGCGTGCGCGTTCCACGTCAATCTCCGAGGGACGCTCCGCCGTTTCCGCCAGAATCGTTACCTTGTCGGGCAGGACCTCGGCGAATCCCCACGCCACAGCCAGACGCAGCTCCTGAGAATTTTCGCAGTAACTAATCTCCCCCACCGCCAATTCAGTGATCAGGGGCGCGTGCCCCGGCAGCACGCCCAAATACCCGTTCTTCCCAGGAATCTGAACTTCCTCGGCCGCCGTATCTACGACTTTTTTTTCCGGCGTGACGATCTCGAGTTTGAATGTGTCTGCCATGAAACAGCTATTCAGCTGTCAGCTATCCACCCATCCAGTTTGGTCCTCAGCTTGTTTAAGCTGAAAACTGATGGCCAAGAGCTGACAGCTTGTTTTTAGGCCGCTGCCTTCATCTTCTCCGCCGCTTCCAGCACTTCCTCGATTGGGCCCTTCATGTAGAAAGCCTGCTCGGGAATGTCGTCGTACTTGCCTTCCACGATTGCCTTGAAGCCCTTCACGGTGTCGGCGATCTTGACGTAACGCCCGGCTGCGCCGGTAAATTGCTCGGCGACGTGGAAGGGCTGCGACAGGAAGCGCTGAATCTTGCGGGCGCGGGCCACCGTCAGCTTCTGATCTTCGGTCAGTTCGTCGATACCGAGAATCGCGATGATGTCCTGCAGATCTTTGTAGGTCTGGAGAGTACGTTTCACGGTCTGCGCCACGTCGTAGTGCTCCTGACCAACGATGCGCGGATCGAGAATGCGCGAAGTGGATCCCAGAGGATCTACGGCAGGATAAATTCCAATTTCCGTCAATGCGCGGGAGAGCACCGTGGTTGCATCGAGGTGCGCGAATGTGGTCGCTGGCGCGGGATCGGTTAAGTCGTCGGCCGGCACGTAAATCGCCTGCACCGACGTGACCGAGCCTTTCTTCGTCGATGTGATGCGCTCCTGCAGTTCGCCCATTTCCGTCGCCAGGTTGGGCTGATAGCCTACGGCGCTGGGCATGCGGCCGAGCAGCGCGGAAACTTCCGAACCGGCCTGGGTGAAACGGAAAATGTTGTCGATGAAGAGCAGCGTGTCCGCACCCTCGGCATCGCGGAAGTATTCCGCGACCGTCAGTCCGGTAAGCGCCACGCGCAGACGTGCCCCTGGAGGCTCCGTCATCTGCCCGTAAATCAACGCGGCCTTCGAGTGCGCGGGATCGCCCGGCTTAATCACGCCCGACTCCGTCATTTCCAGCCACAGATCGTTGCCTTCACGGGTGCGCTCCCCAACCCCTGCAAACACGGAAAAACCGCCATGGTTTTTGGCGACGTTGTTGATCAATTCCATGATGACTACGGTCTTGCCCACGCCGGCGCCGCCGAACAAACCAATCTTGCCGCCCTTCAAAAACGGTTGGATGAGATCGATGACCTTGACCCCGGTCTCGAACATCTCGGCGGTAGTGGCCTGTTCGTCGAATGCAGGGGCGAGACGGTGAATCGGCATTCTCTCTTTGTATTCGATCGGTCCCAACTGATCGACCGGCTCACCGATCACGTTCATCACGCGGCCCAGGGTTCCTCGGCCCACGGGCACAGAGATCGGTCCACCCTGATCAATGGCCTTCATGCCGCGCACCATACCGTCGGTGGGTTGCATAGCGATGCAGCGCACGCGCCCCTCGCCCAGATGCTGTTGCACCTCGAGAATCACGCCGATCGGGCTGGGCACGGTGAAACCGTCGCTAACGACCTTGACGGCCTCATAGATCGGAGGCAGTTTCCCCTCGGGAAACTGCACGTCCACCGCCGGACCCGCAATTTGAATGACATGTCCTAGGTTTTCAGGCATAAAATTCAGCTCTCAGCTGTCCGCTTTCGTCAGGAATTAGCACTAACTTCCTACTCGGTACTCGGTACACGGTACTCGCGACTCGGTACATTACATTGCGGCCGCGCCGCTGACGATCTCGATGATCTCTTTTGTGATCTTCGCCTGCCGCGCCCGGTTCATGGCCAGCGTCAGCGAATCGATCATGTCCGTCGCGTTGTTGGTGGCCGAATCCATCGCGGTCATACGGGCGGCATGTTCGGCAGCGACGGACTCCATCAACGCCCTGAAAATCTGAATGCTCACATATTTCGGCAACAGCGCGCGGAACAACTCTTCCGGCGGCTGCTCGTAGATGTAATCGACTTGTGATGTGCCAAACTGCGAGGCGGCCTCTTCGGTTTGCCGGTCCGGGCCGCGCAAGCCCACGCCGGCGCTGATTGCTGCCTCTTTGGCTCTCTTCTTTTCTTCCTCCGACATCTCCTCGACCAGACGGACGGTTCGTTCGCCAATCTGCTCGATGGGAAGAATCTGCTCCACGATGAGGCGTTGCGCGATCACCGACTTGAATTCGTTAAACACAATGTAAACCGCGTCGATCTCTTCGCGTGTATAACGCGCAATCACGTTTTCCGATAGCGTCCGCGCCTGCGCAAATTCGACCTTGCCGAGAATGCCTACATGTTCGCCAGTAATCTGGATTTCTCCGGCACGCTCAGCCGCTTCCTGCTCTGTCTCGAGCGATTCCGAGAGGTCCGCCAAACTGCGGGTCTGCACCTTGGCTGCCGGATATCGCCGACGCAGGAAATCGCGCCCCTTGCGGCCGATGGCTTCGATGTCGACGTTCTTGCCTGCCTTGGACTCGAGAAAACGCGCGGCCGCTTTTGTGATGTTCGCGTTAAACGCGCCCGCCAGGCCCTTGTCGCCGGTCACCACGATCAGAAGAACGTTCTTTTCTTGCCGCTGCGCCAGCAGAGGATGTTTCGGCTCCCCGGTCTCGGGATCGTAGATTTCGGCTCGCGCAACCAGGGACTTCAACACATTCGTCAACATCTGCGCGTAGGGACGCGCCGCCAGGGCCCGCTCCTGCGCACGGCGCAACTTCGCCGCCGAGACCACTTTCATGGCCTTGGTGATCTGCCGCGTGTTGATCACGCTGCGAATCCGCCGCCGAATGTCGAGAATGTTTGCCATGGAAAACCAGTTGTCAGTTGCCAGTTCTCATTAAAACCATTCGGCTCCAAGCTCTGAGTGAGAACTGAGAACCCGAACTTTTACTTCGCGACCGCTTCCCGCTCCGACACGAACTGCTGCTTTGCTTCCTTGATCACGTTCTGCAACTGCGATTTCAACGTGTCATCGAGAATCTTCTTCTCCATGATCGAGCGCAGCAGGCCGGGGTTGGTCGAATCCACGTACTTGTACATTTCCGCCTCGAAGTCGCGCACTTGCGCTACCGGCAAGTCGTCGAGGAGTCCGCCCGTGCCCGCCATGATGATCAGAATCTGTTTCGAGAACGGCAGCGGGGAGAACTGATTCTGCTTCAGCAGTTCGACGAGCCGTTGCCCACGATTCAACTGCGCCTGCGTGGCTTTATCGAGATCGCTGCCGAAGGCCGCAAATGCTGCCAGTTCGCGGTACTGCGCCAGTTCCAGTTTCAACGTGCCCGCGACCTGTCGCATAGCCTTGATCTGCGCGCTGCCGCCAACGCGGCTCACCGACAGACCGACGTTCACGGCCGGACGCACGCCCTGGTTGAACAAATCCGTTTCTAGATAAATCTGCCCGTCGGTAATCGAAATTACGTTGGTCGGAATGTAGGCAGAAACGTCACCCGCCTGCGTCTCAATGATGGGCAGCGCAGTCAGCGATCCTCCGCCCATCTTTTCGCTCAGTTTGGACGCGCGTTCCAGCAACCTGGAGTGCAGATAAAAAACGTCTCCAGGATATGCCTCGCGTCCCGGCGGACGCCGCAGCAGCAGCGAGATCTCGCGATATGACGCGGCGTGCTTCGAAAGATCGTCATAGATGACCAGAGCATGGCGCTTGGTGTCGCGGAAGTACTCGCCCATGGCGCATGCCGCGTAGGGCGAGATGTACTGCATCGGTGCCGGCTCGGACGCTGACGCCGCCACGACGATGGTGTACTGCATTGCCCCGGCATCCTCGAGAATCTTGACCACCTGCGCAATCGACGAACGCTTCTGCCCGATCGCGTTATAGATACAGATCAGGTCGTTGCCCTTGCTGTTGATGATGGTGTCAAGCGCGACGGCGGTCTTGCCCGTCTGGCGGTCGCCGATGATCAATTCGCGCTGGCCACGGCCGATCGGAATCATGCTGTCGATGGCCTTCAGGCCAGTTGCCATCGGCTCCCGCACCGGTTGCCGGTCGATCACGCCCGGTGCAATGCGCTCCAGCGCGATGAAATTATCCGTGGCGATCGGTCCCTTATCGTCAATCGGCTCGCCGAGCGAGTTCACTACGCGCCCGATCATGGCATCGCCCACCGGAACGCTCATGATGCGCCCGGTGCGCTTGACCTCGTCGCCTTCCTTGATCTCGGTGTACTCGCCGAGCAGCACAACGCCGACCTGGTCTTCTTCCAGGTTCATGGCGATGCCGGCCACCCCGTGCGGGAAGGAAAGCAGTTCGCCGGCCATGACCTTGTCGAGCCCATAAACGCGCGCGATGCCGTCGCCCAGCGTGATGACGGTGCCCGTCTCGTCCACGGAAATCTGGGTTTCGTAGTTCTCGATCTGCTCGCGGATCAGTTTCGTGATTTCGTCTGCCTTGATTTGTGCCATAAAATCAGCTCTTAGCCTTTAGCTGTTGGCTCTTAGCTACCGCCCATTGTTCAATCCGTCATTCTGCTTGCCCAGGATAACCCTCAGCTGTCAGCCTTCACTTGATTCTCTTTGCGTCCTCTGCGGCCCTTCTCAGCGAACTCTGCGGTTAAGAGCTTTCCTCCGCCTCAGTCAGCGAGTCGCCTCCGTCGATCGAAGCGGCTAGGAGCTAATCGCTTCCCTGATCTTCTCCAACTGCCCTTTGACCGAACCGTCGTAAATCGTGCTGCCCACGCGGACCACCGCGCCGCCCAGCAGCGAGGAGTCCAGTGCATACTGTGCACGGACTTTCTTGCCCGTGGTTTTTGCGACCTGCGCTTCCAGGGCCCGCTTCTCCGCGTCGGCCAATTCGCGAACGCTGGAAATTTGCGCTTCTGCAAATCCCAGGCGCGCGTCGAGTTCCTTTTCCAGTTGCTCGATGATTCTCGGCAAGAACGGCACGCGCCGGTGATCAATCAGCACTGCGATCAGGTTGCGTACCGGCTTATCGATGCCTTCGCGCTGCACGACCGCATCCAGTAAATTTCTTTTTTGGTCCGCGGGAACCGCCGGATTCTCCCAGACCCGCTTCAACAGTGCATTTTCGCCCACCAATCTCGGCGATCTCGCGCAAGCCTCGCCACGGCTCGACTGGCATCGAGGTGCGCGCGGAGAACCACGTCCGCGAACGCCCGCGCATACGTGCTGGCGACCGAAGCCATCAGTTCCGGTCCTTTCCCGAATCCTCCGCGTGCGCCCAACTGTCCGGCAAAATTGCGCACCAGCGCCTGATCGGTGGCGGCGTCCACGTGAATTTGCTTGCGCGCCAGTCCCACCGCGAGATCGGCGGCGTACGCGGTCAGTTGGCGCCGTGCGGCCTTCACTGCCGCCGCAACTTCTTGCTCTGCCGAAAGCACAATCTTGCGGGTATCTTCTTGGGCGGCGGCTTGAATGCGGGATTCTTCGGTCGCGCCTTCTTTCTCCGCGGCGTTGCGCATCATGCCAATTTCGCCATCCAGCTTCATCAGGCGCGACTCGATTTCGGCCAGTCTGCGGCGCGCCTCTTCGCTGGCCATTTGCGCCTCTTGCATCGCTTTCTGAATCGCCGTGCTGCGGTCGCGAAACATTCCCGGCAAATACTTGAACCCGGCCCAAACAATTACCGCCGCAATCACCACAAAATTCAGTACCACGCTCAGCCAGTAAGATTGCTGCAGATTCAATCCCGTCAGCCGGCCAATCATTCGCACCGAGGTCGATTCCTTAAACTCGGCCATCTCATCTTTCCCTTCCCCAGCGGCTTCATTGCTCTCGTGCGCCAGTTGTCTGCCTGGGCCGTAGGACTGGGACGCCGACTCGTCGGTGGTTGGCTTTTTCTGCTCGGGAGCCGTGGATTGCTTCTGCTCGGGATGCGCCGGCTGTTCCTGCGCCCGGAGCGGCACCCGGCTGGCGCAACTCACCATCATCAACGCCAGAAAACCTTTGCCGATGGTTCGGTTCATGGAAGCGATCTTTGTGGAAGTCATCAGCGCCCTGCTCCCGCAGGTTGAAGCACCCGCCGAACGATTTCCTGCGCCAACGCGGCCACCTCGGCCGACAAACCCTTCTCGGCAGCAGCACGGTCGTTTTCAATGTCTCCTTTTGCCGCCTGCACTTGGGCCTGCGTTCTGCTGCGGGCTTCCTGCAGCGCGTCGCTTCGCGCCTGCAGCACCATCTGGCGCCGCGCCTCCTGGACCTGGAAGATCGCGGCCCGCGCGGCCCGCAGTTTCTGCTCGTAATCCGCGGTGCGCGCCTCAGCCGCCGCGATATCGGCGCGCGATTTCTCGACCGCGCCCTCCGTCTTGCTGCGCCGCTCGGCCAGCACGCGCTGCAACGGCTTGTGCACAATCGTCGTGTACAGCGCGTAAAGCAGCGCCAGCAGAATCACCGTCGGCACCGCTCCGAGCAGTAATTCCCCTAGTTGGCGAAGCGTTTCGTCCATGGAGTGCTGATATAGACCGGAAAAATGAGGGCTATGAAAACTGTCAAGTCTAGCGTCCCGAGGAGTTAATGTCAACGCGAAGAAGACCGATCCGCGCCTTAAATTCGGCCAGCGAAGGCCCGATTCCCGAAAAAGATACAACCCGATGGACCCCGTCCAGCTCGCTGGAAACAAGGGACTTAGGGTCTGGTTGCAGGCATAGTCAGGGTACGTCGCAAATTTCTGCACATAGCGCTTGACTTCAGCCAAAAGAGGACTAGCATTGAATTATCACCTCCGATCCAATTCAGGATCGAATGGGCCGATAGCCAAGGAATGTCACCGCTTCTTGGTTGCCGGCCCATTTAAATTGTATCGTCAGCTCAGACGTTAGCCCTACCCCCGCATCACGCTACTACCCACTCTCTCACTCTTCTCATCACCGACGCCGGTGCTTCCAGTTCTAACTCCACCGCCCCATCCTTATACGTACGCGAATAAATTCGCGCCTTCCCTTCCAGCATCGCCAGCGTCTTGCCTTCTTCCTGCGGCACGCGCAGATGTACGCGGCTGACGGGATCTTCCTCGATCATCGCGTCAATCCGAGCCAGCAAGCGGTCCAGCCCGGTGCCTTCGGCCGCGGAAACGTAGACCGTTTTCGAATTTTCCCGTAAAGCATCCGCCTGAAGCGACTGCGCCACTTCCCCATCCAGCAGATCGATCTTGTTCATCACCCGCAGCCGCGGCTTCTTCTCCGCTTCCAATTCCTTTCAGGACGATCTCCACCTGCGCATCCTGCTCGGCCGAGAGCCGGCTGCTGGCATCGGACACATGCAAGATCAGCGACGCCCGCTGCACTTCTTCCAGCGTCGCGCGGAACGCCGAGACCAGCGTATGGGGCAGGCTGCGAATGAATCCGACGGTGTCCGACAGCAGCACTTTGCGCTTCGAAGGCAGTTCCACCCCGCGAATCGTCGGATCCAGTGTGGCGAACATGCGCGAAGATTCCAGCACTTTGGCCTGCGTCAGTGCATTGAACAGCGTCGACTTGCCCGCATTGGTGTAACCCACGAGGGCCACCGTCGCAACCGGCGCGGACTCGCGCCTCTGGCGCTGCTGCCGGCGGATGCGCCGCACGTTTTCCAGTTGCTGCTCCACGTGCCGGACGCGGCGCGCGATCTTTCGGCGATCAGTTTCCAGCTTGGTTTCACCCGGACCGCGGGTGCCAATGCCGCCGCCCAGTTGCGACATCTCCACGCCATGCCCGGCCAGCCGCGGCATCATGTATTGCAATTGCGCCAGTTCGACCTGCAACTGGCCTTCTCGGGTGCGCGCATGCCGCGCAAAAATATCGAGGATCAGCTGCGTGCGGTCGATCACCCGCCGCTGAACGATCTTTTCAATATTGCGCTGCTGGGAAGGACTGAGGTCGTGATCGAACAAAAGAACGTCGGCGTTCACTGATGCCGCCGCGCCCGCAATTTCCTCGAGCTTGCCGGCGCCAATCAAGGTTGCAGGATCGGGGCGGTCGCGCCGCTGCAGAATCTCGCCCACGACCTTTGCCCCAGCACTTTCTGCTAGTGCGCGAAGCTCTGCAATCGACTCATCCGCATCGAATTCGGGGATGTTGGGCTTGCCATTGGATTTTGGCAGGCCGGCAGCCGTCGCCTGCATCGCCGCGGCTTCTCGCGCCACGGCCGCTTGCGCGGTGACCACTCCCTTCGCGCTGCCGCGGCCACGCTTGCGGACATCGATGCCTACCAGAAAGGCACGCTCGCGATCGGTTTCCGGGCGAACGACTTCAGTTCCCAGAGGCACACGCCGGCCTCGACGCGCCGTGCCGCGGGATTTCTTGGTATGAGAACTTCCCAAACTGAAAACGCCTTATCCTTCGGTGCCGGTGCCTGGAACAGTGGGCGCCGTAACCGGCCCTGCCGATGATGCCGCGCCCGCCGCTTTGTCGGGATGCGCCGCGTGGGCGACATGCGTCGCCGCCACCCTCCCCATTACCACGGTCGAGATGGCGTGTTTGAAGATGAGTTGCTCCTGACCGTTCGCCTCCAGCACCACCGAGTACTTGTCAAAAGAGCGGATGCGGCCCGTTAATTTCACTCCACTCAGCAGATAAATCGTGATACTGAGTCTCTCCTTGCGGGCCGTGTTGAGGAAGGAATCCTGGATGTTCTGCGCCGGCTTATTGCTGTCCATAGCCGATCTCCTTGATTTGTAACTGCGAACTGCCAATCACCCGGCCACAGCCCCGCCGTGGGCAGGCTCAAAGCAACAGCATGTTCCCGGAAGCCTTCCCGCTGCCACAGGAACAAGGGGGGACAAAGCCGCCGGCTTCGCGCCACAACCCCGCACGGTGCGCATCTCCAGCAGATGTGAGTACCATACGGCGATCTCCGCAGCTTTTCAACTGGAAGTTGCCGAACGCCATCCAAGTTGACAGCGCTCGCCGCAAAGTGGAGACTTTCTTCGACTCAACGACCCGCAGGAGTTTTGTGCCTCGGGTTCGCGAGTTTCTTCGCTTTTCATTAAAGCCTGACTGTCTCTTTTACGAAGGCGTGTACCGAATGCGCACCTTCTCAGGCATTCGGGATCCCGCAACCGGCAGTTCAAATTTGGCGAACCCCTGGACGGAGGAAATTCTATGCACCATTTCGTCACACCAGTATCCACGGTCATGCCCACCATCACCGGCAAGGAAGCGACCCAACTCATCCTGCGATGGTTCCACTTCATCGCGGGCATTCTCTGGGTCGGCTTATTGTATTTCTTCAACCTGGTCAACGTCCCCTTCATGAAACAGGTGGACGCCACCATGAAACCCAAGATCTTTCAGAACCTCACTCTGCCTGCCCTGAACTGGTTCCGCTGGAGCGCTCTGGCCACCGTCTTCATCGGCTTCTGGTATTGGGCGCAGTTCTACGTCGCAGCCGATGCGCAGCGCCAAGGGACCGGCGCGGGAAGCACGATCGGTCTCTTCCTGTTGCTATGGATCGGCGTCTGGTTCATTCTCTACCTGGTCATCAAGAAGATGACGCCCAGCGGATACGTGCTGGGCGCCATTACTGCGATTTTGGTCTACGCGGCCGGCTGGCTGTTTGTGAACCGCACTCCCGTGGGCGGAGATGACATCCACGTACTCTCCATTGGCGTGGGCGGCGGCTTCGGCTTTGTGATGCTGTTCAACGTCTGGGGCATCATCTGGCCCAACAATAAAAAGATCATCCGGGGCACGCTGGCCGGCACTCCCCCCGCCAACGCGCCCACCCTGGCACGCCAGGCCTTCCTGGCCTCGCGCACCAACTTCTTCCTCTCGGTGCCACTGCTGTTCTACATGGCGGCGAGTTCGCACTTCTCCAGCACGGTGATCTTCGGGAAGTAGGATGTCAGGAATTGTCTCTTCCGGAAAATGAAGATGGCGCAGCGTGCAAGCTGCGCCATCGGAATTAAGGAAATCAAAGATCAGAAGACTAGACCGGCGAGCCGAAGATGTCGACGTGCACAATCATCCGCAAATCGCCGCCCAGCTTGACGTTCTTGCCGTTCGAAGTGAGAACGCCGTCTTTCAATTCCAAACCACGGATACCCAGCACCCCGACGGTTTTTGGACCCAGGAGAGGTGGCGCATTGTTGGACACCTCCAGGTTAGAACCGCTTTTGATGTCCGAGGGCTGATATCCGGGACCTCCACTCTTGGACATGGTTGAGACTGCAACCACTGGATTCGCATCATCGGGAAGGGGAAATACAGCCTGCACCGAACCCTTGACTGGAAGTTGTTTCCCGTTCGACAGGTTGAGCTTGTCGAAGACCAATTTCAGTTCCGATTCGGAGTCCCCTTTCGCGCGTGCCTTCGAGGTCGCAACGTGTCCCGTGAGCTTCCTTCCCTTTGAAACTAGGGTGCCGTCCGCCAGCTTGAAGGGTTCCGCAATCTCGACCTCAACCGCATCGCCTTCCTTCAGCTTGCTGGAATCCAATGTCTTACCGACCTTAACAGTAAAGGCTCCATGACCAGTAACTCTAGGGGTTGCAGCCTGTGAAGGAGCGGTACCCGAACTGGCAGTCTGCCCCGAGCACACGACCCCGGCGACGAGTACGACCAAAGCAACTAAGGTAATTCGGTTCATGATGTCCACCTCCAATGTCTAGACGCTGCAATTGTAGATTACTGCACAACGTTGCTTGGCGGAACTCTACGCAACGGGTTCGCGGTTGGCTGGCGCAGACCAATTCAGCGAATCGCCGTATGCGGACCGAAGTTGGTCAATCATCCGCAGTATACAGAGAAAAGGGCGATCCCTTGCGGGATCGCCCGGCTAAACCACAGTCCGAATCGGGTTAGAAGGTGAGCTTGCCCGACACCTGAACGACGCGCACTGAGGAATCGAATCCGAGGAACACGCCGTAAGGGCTTGTGGGCATTGGTGCCATACTGTTGATCTGACCGAACGTTGAATCACTTAGAGTGCTGTCCGGGTTAAAGAAGTTCGGATGGTTAAACACGTTGTAGGCCTGAGCGCCGACACCGAGCGCGACGCGCTCACCCAATTTGAAGTTCTTGAACAGGCCCATGTCCATGTCGAAGAAATGCGGTCCGACGTACTGATTACGCCGCTGCGTTGAGTAGCCGGACGTTGCCAGAGTAGACGTATCCAGGAACGCTGCTGCATTCAGACAAGGCGTCGCAGTGCCGAGAACGCTGGCGGCTCCTCTGCCGCAAGTACCTTGCCCCGGAGCGTTGCCGGGAAGAATCGGGGTTGCCAGGACAGTCGCAGTCCCGTTGAGGAGACCACCGTTCAGGTTTCCGTCGGTGATGGAGAACGGCAGTCCGCCGCGCCAGAATAATTTGCCCGACCATTCCCATCCACCCAGGGCATAGTTCAGGAAACTATTGCTGAAGCGATAGGTCGGATGTACGACATAGTCTGCATTGAAGGTGTTGCGAATGTCGTAATCGGAGCTGCCATAATTGCACGACCTGAGGCTCTGAGGGCATTGCTGCGCCAGAGTAAGAGAGTCGCCGTAGGTGAAGAGGCCGCCGTTGGAGAGTTCATCCAGATTGTGCGCCCAGGTGTAGTTGGCATGTGCGGTCACCCATTTTGTGAAGTTATGCCTGAGGCTGGCCGTCAGGCCATTGTAGTTCGATATTGCGCCGTTCTGCACTTGGCTAACGGTCCCGTAGTTCGGAACCGCGGGCGCCGCTGGGAATGTACCTGCCGGCCAATACCCATTCCCGTCGTAGGCGTTGTAAAAGGAGTTGGTGTACAGCATGCGGGTGCCGCTGTTACCAACATAGTTTAGAATCAGCGCAGTCGAACGACCAATTTGCTGCTGCACCTGCACGTTCCACTCCTTCCACGTTGGGGCCTTAATGGTCCCATTGAGAGCTGTGAAAGTGGGGGCAGCGAAATTCACTCCAAATGGCAGCAGTGAATTATGAATCTGTGTGTAGGTCTTGCCACCGGCAAAGCCGTTATTAAAGGCCTGGGCAGATTGGTTCCAAGTATTGACAGAGCCGTTCGGGCCAGGATCGAAGGCCAGCGTGCCGGTCGACGGCCGGACGCGAATCGCAACCGCAACCGGAGGATTGCCCAGCAGATCATCCACAAGACCCGCGGGTGGGTTGTCGTAGAACAGGCCAAATCCGCCACTCAATACGGTCTTCCCGTTGCTCCGCGGATCCCAGCTAAAGCCGAAGCGTGGTGACCAGTCCAGCGAGTCCACGGCATGGTAGGCCTGGTGCTGGTTGTAGGCGATGTCGGACGTGTACGGAGTATTACCGGCGTTGGCTCCCGCCGTTACGCTGGCCAGCGAGGACCATTCAGTCTTGAAGTTGGCAAAACAGTTGATCTGGCAAACCGGGTTGGAATTGCGCTCTACGCGCAACGCCAGCGTCAAGGTCAGGTTCGGTTTTACCTTCCAGGTGTCCATCCCGTAAACGCCAAGACCCCATAGGGCAATGGGTACGTTGCTGGCAAGGTTATCAGACCTGCGATACTGGCCCGCTAAGCCATTGGCGAACAACTGTAATGCGGTAACCTGGTTGGCTTTCGCGCACGGGCTTTGATTCACACTGCAGGCCCCCAAATCAACGTAAGTCTCGGCGTTGTTGCGGAAGAAGTTATGATCACTGACATCATAGCGGCGGAAGTTGCCACCGAACTTAAGGCCGTGGTTTCCGTGCGTCCAAGTGAAGTTGTCAATGAACTGATACTGGGTGATGTTGCGACCCTGCGGGAAATCCCACTGCTCGCCGAAGACGCCACTATTCGAGCCAAGCGGGTTGGTTCCCCCGAATACCAGGCCTTGCGGGAACGTGCTCAGCGCCTTGGCTTCGTCCTGCTGGAACTGGGCTACATAGTGGCTCGCAGCCGCCGTGAACTCGTTAGTTGCGTAGGGGGAGAAAACGTGCGTCTCCTGTGCTTGGGCGTCCCAAGAGGGCTGGTTCGACAGGGCGTCGAAGTTGGAATTGATGGGATCCAGATAGGATGGCTGCAAACCATGATCCACCTTGTAGCGCCCGAACAGCTTGTCGTTTTGCCCGATGTTCTGGTCGACCTTGGCGGCAATAATCCATTCCTTCCCGAGCGCGGACGGGGTTGAGTTAAAAGTGGAAAAACAACTTTGCGTGGCCCCATTGAAGCCGGGCAAAGAAAGGCCGGTACACGCAGCGTTATTGGGGATGGGCTGCGCGCTGGCCGCTCCGGGGGCGTTGGCAAACAGACTCATTAGCTGCTGATACAACGGCAGCTCGGCTGGTTGATTGGCGCCGACATTGGCCAGCACTGCGTTCGCGAAGGCCGCGCTCGGAACGGTGGTCGGAATGACGTTAGGCAAAAGGAACCGCAAGCCCTCGGTGTCGAAGAAGAAGAACGTTTTATTCTTGATAATTGGGCCGCCCACCGCAGCTGCCCACTGGTTCGCGTTGGAGAAAGGACGCGGCGTAATACTACCTGGAGTACCGTCGAACGAGTTGTTGTTCATCCAGTCGTTGGAGTTCATGGTCCGGCCGTTCCACCAATACTGGGCGTTCCCGTGGAAGCCATTGGTTCCGGACTTGGTCACGTACGTGACTTGGGCGCCGGACAACTGGCCATACTCGCCGGAGTATGCATTCCCGATGACCGTGACCTCCTGAATTTCGTTGGATCCGAGAGTGAGGTTGGTCGCACCAGAGTTATTGATGTTGAAGTATGGATCCATGTCATTCTCGCCATTGACCGTGAACAAGTTCGAGGTCGCCGGCAAACCATTGAGAGTGAAGTTCCCATAACCGCCGGTGTTGTTCATCTGGGCGCCTGGCGCTGTCTGGGCAATGTTGGTGATGTCTCCACCGGGATTGGGCAGCAGCGCTACTTCCTGCTGGGTATAAGAGGTATTGATGCTGGCGCTGGTGGTATCCACAAGCGGTGCGGCGCCTGATACTTCGACGGTGGTCCCCGTCGCCGCGACGGTCAGCGTAATGTCCGCCCTCGTTGTCTGGCCTACAGCGATGGTGGCCGAAATTTGCACCGTAGCGAAGCCGCTCTGCTTCACTGTGACTTGATAATTGCCCGGCTTGAGCAACGAAAAGTGATAGAAGCCGGTGCTGTTGGTCACGCCCGTTTGCGTGGAGCCCGTGTCCAAGCTCTTCAGCTCGACCGGCGCATCGGAAACTACCGCGCGGCTGGCGTCAGTGACGGTGCCCGCGATCTCGCCAGAGATGAGCGATTGACCAAACATTGGGGCTGTCGTCAAAGACAGCGTGAATAACACAGCTAACACAATAGGAAGACGTTTAAAACGCATTTCCTGCCTCCTTAGAATTTTTGTTCTTCAGAACCGGATACAAGCGCTAATGGCCGGTTTATTCTGAAACAATTGCGCGATCCGGTAGATTGCAATCCTCTGGGACCTTAACCAACACGAGAGCTGGGCACTGCAAGAATCTAATAGTGCTTACTTTGACCCGTGTGCTGCGGGTTTCATGCTAAGCGTACTAGCCAAATAGCGAACAATACACAACCGGAACTGACTAGTGTGTGCAACTCACAATCCAAACGTGAACAGCGATAAACATTATGTTCTCAACAAGTTAGTCTCCGAGTGTTTCGTCTTCCTACGGAAATCTGTATTAGCGGTGCCAAAACGATATGGCATTTGGAAGGTTCGAACCATGAGAAGCCTTTAGGTCTAGATCTAGCCCCGCCGCTTCCGGACCGCTCGTGTCTGCACTTCCCCGGGGGCGAGGACGCGCCGCACGATCGGTGTATTCAGCTTGTACTTTCGCTCGCTGACATTGCCGGCGTCGTCTTTCACGCGCAGGATGAACACCGGCAGAGTTCCTTCTTTGTCGAAGTCTTCTTTGGTGATCGTTACGGGCAGAACTCCGTCGAGGCCGTGTTCGCGGTAGGCGGTTTCGTAGCGGTGCTTGCGCGCGTTCCAGGTGAAAACGCGGACCTGATCGAAGTCATAGGGCGAGGCCGTCATGGGGCTCGGTCAGAACGCAAAGGTATTGCGAGACCTGTTTCTGCACACCTTTGTCGTTATCCGGCACCTCGTCCAAGGCGAAGAAAGCGACGAAGCGCTGTCCCTCCGCATATTGCGCAATCTCGAGGGGGACGTCCACGTCCACCATGCGCGACAGTACCCATCCCACGCGACCGTGCTCGTCGCGCACCAGCCACCAGTCCTCGAGGGCCGGGCCCGCAGAGCTTTTGCTCCAGGCTTCGTCGCTGCCGGCTTCGGAGGAGGCGCCGCACCCGCCTGCTTTTCAGCCGTCGCCCGCTTCAGGATCGCGACCTTGGCGCCCGATGCTAGCTGGTAGAGATGTTCGGTTTCGCGCCCCGGGGTGACGTGCAGATTGGTCTCGTTCCGCAGGACGCCGGGCGCCTGCACCGGATCGTTCTGATTGTCCTGCGGTGAGTTTCTGCAGGGCGTCGAAGGTCTTCTGGTCGACCAGATAGCGCTGCTCAATCCAGCCTTCGAGTCCGCTGGCGGTGCGCACGCGCGCAAAACGTTTCTCGCGATCCAGCACTTCGACACGCTCTCCGTTCTTCACGTTGCCGACGCGGTTATAGATGGCCGCAACCTGGTCGCGCAGCCCGGCCTGCGGCGCCGACACGTAAGCCACCTCCAGCACACGGTGGCGTCCGCGGCCACATGCCGGGAGCAACAACATGGCCGCCATGACCAGCCGAAACAGACAGCCAGCCAATACGGGATGAGCCCAACCCATTCATGGTGGAAGACGAGGGAAGAAGGACCTTCTACTATAGCGCGTTGCTGCCAGGAGTTTCCTGGCCCAAAGGTTTACGCTTCATGAACCTGCGGATGATAACGGCTCAAGACATGAGTAAGCTGTCTCGGTTACCATAGAAATCAGACTTTGGGATGGGATGTTTCCCGGACACGGGTTGCTTCCTGGAGCTTTCCTGCGTCTAACATATTATGTGAATTGCTTTTCACTCGACCACCAAACACTCATGACGAATACACTCCGCCGTAGTTTTGTTATTTTGCGCCTCGTGCTGATGATCGGGCTGGCCGGTGCGGTTTCCGCCAGAGCGCAGGACACGTTGGATTCGGTGCTGCGTCCTCCAAAGGGAGCTCAGGTCGCCATTGTCGTCTTCGAGGATTTACAGTGTCCGATGTGCAGTCGCACTGCGCCGCTGGTCGAGCAGGCCTCAAAAACCTACAAGATTCCTGTCGTGCGTCACGATTTCCCGCTGCCCATGCACAACTGGTCCTATCAGGCGGCCGTGATGGCACGCTATTTCGATACCCATTCCAAGGCCTTGGGCAACGAATTCCGCGATTACATTTTTGCCAGCCAGCTCGAAATCAATCCCCAGAACTTGCGCGCCTATGCCGAAAAATTCGCCACCGCGCATAAAGTGGATTTGCCGTTTGTTCTGGATCCTGGCGGGAAACTCGCCGCCCTCGTCAATGCCGACCGCGATCTGGGCAAGGCCATCAAGCTCGACCATACTCCCACGGTTTACATCGTAAGCAGCCGCAATCCCAGCAGGCCGTATGTCGAAGTCAAGGACAACAGCCAGCTCTACCTCACCATCGATAGCATGTTGAAGGAGTAAGAAGAAAATTGCTGATGGATGATTGTTGATTGCTGATTGAAAAGGGCGCATCGCCTGCCATGGTTTTCAACCTCAATTTACAGTCAGCAATTCTTTCTCACCCCGGCCGTCCTGTGTAGTGCTCAATCGCGTGCACGTGCTCGTGATCTTCCAGTGATTCCAGGTGTGTGATCACTTCGGCAGGCTGGGCGAGTTCCACGGGTAAGCGCTCTTCGAGCGCAGTGGCCAAACGGTGCGCCTCCCCCACGGCCGTGGCATGCGGAAACAGCAGGTGCACCTCAATGATTTGCCGGTAGCCGGTGGTGCGATAGCGCACTCCGTGATAGTGAATGCCGAGTTCGCTACAGATCGCGTCTAACTTCTCGCGGATCTGCTTGCCGGTGTCGGGATCGGAGTAGTCGAGCAAACCTACCGCCGACCGCCACGCCATGCGTCCTCCAGACCACAAAATGTTGACGGCGACCGCGATCGCGACCAGCGGATCAAACGGCTTCCATCCCGTCAGCATGACCAAGCCAAGTCCAGCAACCACGCCAAAGCTGGTGAAGCAGTCGGTGAGTACGTGCTTGCCGTCAGCTTCGAGAATCAGCGAGTGGCTGCGCTTCCCCACCCGCAGCAAGTACCAGCCCAGCCAGGCATTCAGCATGCCGGCTCCCAGCAGTAGCAGCGTGCCGGTTCCCAGATGGTCCAGCGGCAATCCCGCCAACCATTTCTCGATCGCCTCCACCAGAATCCAAATGGCGGCGATCACGATCATCGCTCCTTCAAATCCCGCAGAGAAAAATGAGATGCGCTCGTAGCCGTACAGGAACGTGGGAGCGGCGGGCTTCGCGCTCAACCGCAGGCTAAACGCGGCAAACGCCACCGCGATCACGTGCACCACCGACTCCGCGAAATCCGACAGGATAGCCGCCGATCCCGTCACGTAATAGGCGGTGGTCTTGCCGAGGAGCATCAACACCCCGACCGCCAGGGACAGGCGCATGGCAAAGCGCGCCGCACGCAATTCCTGGTCGCGGCGTGCAGTCGCCGAATTCGGCAATTGTGTTGAGAAAGGATCCGGCACGGAATAGCCCAGTCTTAGCCATACTCACACGACGGCGCAAACCGGAATGTGACTAGGATCACGCGCGATGAAAGATTGCGTTACTTTACTGGCTGCCTTTGCCGCCAACACGCGGGCGAGGGCGCCCGCGCCACACCAAAAACCTTCAATCCCCAAACCCGATGCCAATCGCACGGGCGGTGCGCACCAACTCTCCATCGGGTCGCACCGTCTTCAACTGGCCGATGGCTTGACTTACATCGACAGCGACGATCGAGTCGCCGCGCAGCGCAACCATCTGGCCAAACTTGCCTTCGGCGATCAGATCGACCGCCGCCACTCCGAAGCGCGTGGCCAATACACGGTCATATGGAGAGGGCGATCCCCCGCGCTGAATATGTCCCAGCACGCTGACCCGCACTTCCTTGTTGGCAAACAGTCCAATGGCATCGCCGATGGTGTTGCCCACCGGATTGCCGCGAGCCATCTGCTTCAGTTCCGGCGGCAGTTTGATGCCCTCGGCGACCGCGATAATGGTGAAACGGCTGCCACGGCTCTCCCGTTGCGCGATGAAGTCGCAAATCTTCTTCATGGTGAACGGGATTTCGGGAATCAGAATGATGTGGGCGCCGCCCGCCATCCCTCCGGCCAGCGCAATCCAGCCACAGTCGCGCCCCATCACTTCCACCACCATTACTCGGTGGTGCGAAGCCGCCGTCGTGTGAATCTTGTCGAGGGCGTCGCTGACGGTGTGCAGCGCCGTGTCGAATCCAAAGGTGAAATCCGTGGCCGACAAGTCGTTGTCGATTGTCTTGGGCACGCCCACAAGCTTCATGCCCTTCTGGAAAAGTTCGTAGCCAATCTTCTGCGAGCCGTCACCACCGATTGTGATAATCGCGTCAATGCCCAACTTTTTGCAGTTGAGGAGGATCTCGTCGGAGATGTCGCGCACGACTTCCTGCCCGTTCTCCTGAGTCTTGTAGCTGAACGGATTGCCGCGATTTGTGGTGCCCAGAATCGTTCCGCCGCGCGGCAGAATTCCGCTGACCCGCTCCAGCGTGAGTTCAAAAGATTTTTCCGGCCAGATTAATCCATCAAAGCCATCGGGAATGCCGATGACTTTCCACTTGTGTTTGAGAATGGCCGCTTTGGTAGCGGCACGAATCACGGCATTGAGGCCGGGAGCGTCGCCGCCTCCGGTAGCAATGCCAATACAACGAATGTCAGACATAGTGAAGTCCGTCAGGAGTACCCACGATCATAGGTCGGCGTGAAGTGCAAAACAATGTTACGAGTGGACGTAATGTGAACCGATGCGACGGATGCCGCATCTCTCGCCGGGGTGCCCCATTTCTCGCGTTCTTTGCGAGAAGTGGGGCTTTTTTTTTAGCCCGCTAATCTTCGTGGGTATCCCCTAAGGATAACGCGCAAACAAGGGCAGGCTCGCAGAGCGGACCATGTTCATCCGTCACCGACACACGTCTTGAGTGCGAGTTAGTGTTTTCTTCATGCCGTGGGGCTTAAAGCGATATTACGGCGCGGGTTCCCTGCACTTCATCACGTGGAGTTGCTACCATCGTCAGCCGCTCCTCGGGACTTCGGAGTGCCGTGATCTGTTCCTCACCGTTTTGGAAAAAATGCGCTAGAGATACCGCTGCGCGGTGATCGGCTACGTGATCATGCCCGAGCACATCTTCTCGTGTCTGAGCCGCAAATCGCGAATCCTTCCACCGTAGTTCGGGCGGTCAAACTCGGTTTTGCGAGACGAGTACTTAATCTCAATAACGTTTCGTGCGATGGGCGCCATCATGTTTGGTTCTCTCGCTTCCACTTTCAATCTGTGGAGTCACCTCCAGGAAATCGAGGAGCTCAAATACATGCATCGCAATCCGGTGGTTCGGTGTCTCGTGGAGGATCCGGCGTAATGGCGCTGGAGGGTTATCGATCTTATGCGTACGGAGAGGGTGGACTGGTTCGTATCAACGACTGGTCATGGTGGGAAGAGAAGATTCGAGTAGGTGTTCGTTGAGGTGCGAGGTTCATGCAAAAGCCCCACTTCTCGCAAAGGACGCGAGAAATGGGGCACCCTCCATCAATACGACGTTGTCAGTTTTTAGCTCACCGTTAACGTTGCTTTGCCCACCACCGTCGTGCCGGGATACGTAACGTTGATGGTGTAGGTTCCTGGTGTGGCCGCGCTCGACGGCAGGAAGCTCTCGCCCTGACCAGCGACGAACGAAATTGAGAAGTTTGCGTTTTGGTTGGTACCACTGGCGTCCACGACATTCCATGTCGCGCCCTGAGTAATGTCGCCGCCCGGTGACGCCGTTGCAGTGAAAAACACCGGACTCCCATTTCTGGCTACCGACTGGCTGGCGGGAGAGACCGTAATGGACGAGACGCCGGAAAGCACCACTGAAACTGACGTCGATCCGGTGCACGCGGCACATCCTCCTGATGAGGCTGTGATGGTAGACGTTCCCGACTGAAGCCCGGTTGCTAATCCCGAAGTTGCCCCAATCGACACGCTAGTGGGAGCACTCGAAGACCAGGTAACCCCGGAAGTCAGCGTCTTCTGGCTTCCATCGTTAAAGGTTCCAGTCGCCGTCATCTGAAAAGTCTGGCCGACATTGAGGGTCAATCCCGAGGGTCCGACGGAAACTCCGGTCAGAGTAGGGTTCACGAAAAATCCCTTGCAGCTCACCGCCAAGGCAAGGGTCACAAGCGCGGCAAAGGCGCCAGTCAGTCGAAGTTTTTGCGTCGTCGATGACATTCTGGTTGAGACTCCTTGGGCGCGCCTGCGCGGTTCTTTATGCTGTTTCTCTAGGGTGATCTGCAAAAATTGTAGCAGAGAAGATTTCCCCCAGAGACACACTCCGGTACCTGAACTGCAGGCTCGGAACCATCGCAGCCAATCGCTTTTGTGGCGCCCTGTCCGGTTAGAACGCCAGACCCAAGCCCGCTTGCAGCGAAGCCGACACGAAGTTAATCCCGGGCCGCCTTTGGAAACTCGCTCCCCACTGGCCTGAAACCCTAACGCCCCTTAGGGTGCTCCTGCTTAGGAGGACTCTGGCGATTGGGCGGCGGACTTGGCGGGCGAGAATTCTGCCTCGGCGGACTCTCCCGCGGGGGCGCTGCGGAATGAGACGTATTCCGCTCATTCTGCGGCCGGCTCTCGGTTGTGCGGTTCTGAGGGGGACGGCTTTCGTTTGGCCGCGCCTGAGTTGGGTAACTCGAGTTATTTCTGGTTTCACGCGCGGCGCTCCCCACGGACTCTCCGTTCCTCGAGGGGGGCGTAAACGGGCGGAATCCTTCGCTCGAGTTTCCTCGATGGGCAGGGGTTGACGGTCCGCGCGCTTCTCGGGGCGACATGGCCGGTGGATGATATGCTCCGCCAGCGGCCCGGGCTGGAATTGCAGAACGACCGCTGAAATCAGCAGGTCTGGCGGTGGCGGCGATGGCGGGCCGTCCATGATTTTCGCGGGCAAAGTTCTGGCGATTTTCACGGGCCATATGCTCATGCTGGCTTTGCATCGGCACTGGCGCCGAGTGCCGCTCGTGCATTGCCTGTTCTTCCTGCCGCGATGGACGAGCCTCAATGCCGCCCTGTCCACCGTTATAGCTGACCGTCCGGGTGTTGTTCACGATCACGGTTCGGTTATAAACATTGGTCACATTGGTGACGCTGACGTTGGTGACGGAGCGGTTGTAGTAAAACTGCCGCCCACGCCACTCCCCTCCGACAAAGCCCACTCCGGTGTAGCCGAAACCGTAGTTGATTCCCCCGTAGAATCCGATGTGCGGTCCCCAGTATCCTGCGTGCCACAGGTAAAGGCCATTACCCCATCCCCAGTATCCGGGCGTCCACAGCATGCCGACAGGCGCCACCACCCAGGTGCCGGGCACCCAGTAGTAGCCGCCATCATCGTCCCAAGCCCAATAGCCGGGCGTCCAGAAATAGCCCGGGCCCGGGCAGATGGGCTGTGCGTAAACCGGCAATGGAGGCGGTCCAATGCGAACCGAGATGCCCACGGCGACCTGCGAAAACGATGCAGCCGAAAAAGTCAAAATAACGATGGCCAACATCAGCCAACCGACTGCGCCTCGATGAACGTTCATGACCGCCCCCCCCTTGATTTTCTCTACCATCGTGAAGCACTAAACCGCTAGCAGCATTGTGCGGCAAAACCGACCGCTTGCCCTCATCACGTTCCTCCTATGTAAACACTGGACCTTTGAGTATGTTGCTCCGGTTGGAAATTACTTGAAATGAGAGGTTTAGGAACCTGCAGCGTATTGGCCAACGGCGCGCACAAAGGAATTGATCGAGAGCGCTTTACCAGTCGGGGAAGAGGTGCGAGCTAATTAACTTTCTTCGCGCGTGCGATCCGCTCGTCAATCGGCTTGCGCCCGGCGAATCCTTCCTGCGTGCCGTGCCAATGCATGATGGACTTCTCTCCCAGCTTCCAGCACAGCAGAATAATCTGGCCTTCGACTTCGCAGGGAAAATCGAGCAGGCCAATATCGATGTCTTTCACTTGCACCCCGATGGAGTCGATCTCCGCCAGAGCATCTTTGGCGCGTTGTTCCGCCTTGACGCGCTCCGCCTTGCGCCGGGCCAGCGGGACCACATCGAGAAACGTCCCACCATTCAAAAAAATGCGATGGCTGAGAGCCTGTTGCTCGGCCTCAACCTCTTCGATAACTTTCTTGCCCGCGATCGCAGTCCGCAGCAGCGACTCGAGCACCGGCAGCAAAGACTGCGCTTCTTCAAGACTAAAGGTCCGGTCTGACATATTCCTATTCTAATCCATGCGGGACGCGGACTATTCCGCCTATCTGACAGCGTACACTGCAGTGAGCGAGGAAACGGGTTACTACCAAGAAAGAATCTTGGTGGTTGATGGTTTTCTTTGCAGCACCGCGGTTCAGCGGGTTCGGGCATGAGAAGGGTCAGGCGATGTGGCGGTATTCAGGTCGACATGAAGGCCCTGCGCCGGTTTTGTCCCCGGGGGATAGCAGTTCCCGTCGTGGCTGTAATTCGTGCACTGCGCTGCAACATCCTTGCGCCGCGGGGATTGTGCGAACTGCCAGACTTCAGCGAATCGAACTCCGCTCTGCGCCGGGCTTGGCGGATGCTGCGGAAAGGCGCACCCTGGCGCGGGCGGGCACGCGTCGTTGATTGCCCAGTAGACGATCTCACGCTTTCCCGCGCTCTGACGAATGTCTTCGGCGGTCACCACATTGCCGTCGTCTGGCGCGGGGATGGCTGAACAGTAGATGCCGGCGCGAAATCCCGCGGCAGTAACGCCGTCCACCCAGGCGTAAATGTAAGCCTGCTGCTCCGGGAGCATTCTTCCACCCTGTTCCTGATCGAGAAAAATGATGGTCGCGCGCGGAAACCCCTCGCGCCGTGCGGCCGACGCCGCAGCCAGTGCGTCGGATTTCCCCAACCGCGTGGCGTTCGCCACCGTTTTCAGCTGAGCGTCAAGTCGTCCGTTGAACAGCACCAGGAATCCGAGTCCCGCGGACTCGACCGCAGCCTGGTGACCGGCCCAGCCGTTCGACGATGCTCCGGGAGGATTGTTCAGCCAGTATCCAGTGTAAGAAAAAGTCTGCCGCAGGGTTTTGAGATTGGCGTCGCCGGGATAATCGTTGCGGTCAAAGCCAAGGTAGGTCGCTCTTTGCGCATGCAGCGCCGCGCACGCGAAGACCAATACCGCGGCGAGTTTCCATGACTTCTTCACAGGTACATCTTAAATGGAGAAAAAGTAGCGCCGCCGTCCCGGCGGCTGTCCGGCGGGCGACCTCGCCTGCCGCGCCGAGGGCGGGACGCCCTCGGGACAGCCGGCAAGATGCCAGCGCTACGTTTTGTTTCTATCCGAGTGTCTCGAGGTACTCGCGCTCTCAAAGCTTTCTCCTGAAAGCTGACGGCTGGTCGCTGATAGCTGACAGCTAACCCCCGATATGCACCATGGTCCTCGATGCCGGCACAAAGTCCGCCTCGCCGATGTGGTGCCGCTCTTCTTTTTTTGCAACCACGCCGCGGATGAAATCGGCCAACTCATCGTCCGAAGCTCCGCGTCGAATCTGCGCGTGCAAGTCGTGATCCCACACCGAAAACAGGCAGGTGCGAATCTTCCCGTCGCTAGTAATGCGGATGCGGCTGCAATGTCCGCAGAACGGATGCGACACCGGCGCGATGATCCCAATCTCTCCAACCCCATCTTCAAATCGGTAACGCCGCGCTGTTTCAGAACGCCCGTGCGGGATCTCGACCAGCGGCCGGTATTCCGCCATGCGCGACAAGATTTCATCCAGCGTGACCACGGTCGACGGTGCCCAGGTTCGTCCCTCTTCCAGCGGCATGAATTCGATGAAGCGCACCGTGACACCCTCTTCACGCGCGAACATGCCGAACGGAATGATCTGGTCTTCGTTAAATCCGCGCATCAGCACGCAGTTCACTTTTAGCGGCCACAGCCCCGCCCGCCGCGCGGCGCGAATGCTCGCCAGCACATGATCGTATCCATTGGGCACGCGCGTGATGCGCGCAAAACGGTCGGGATCGACGGCATCCATCGACACCGTAACCCGCGTCAGCCCCGCGTCTTTCAACGGCTGCGCGAGTTCGGCCAGCATATGCCCGTTGGTGGTGAGCGCAATGTCAAGCGGTTCGCGGTCGCCGTTTCCGCTCGGCGTGCGCAAGCCAGCCAGTTCGCGCACGAACTCCACCACACCCTTGCGCAACAGCGGCTCGCCTCCCGTCAGCCGAACCTTCGTAATCCCTAGGGCAACCAGCACGCGCGCCATGCGCAGATAATCCTCAAACGGAAGATCGCCGTAGAGCGCTCCTTCGTTTCCCGTCCGGCAGTACACACACTTGTAGTTACAGCGGTCCGTAATGGAGATCCGCAAGTCGGTGATGGCGCGCCCGAATTTGTCGTGAAGAAACAAGCTCTTAGCTCTTAGCTTTTAGCTTTTAGCTCTTAGCTCTAGCTCGCGTACCCGGCGTCCTGGCTAGGTTCGAGCTAAGAGCCAATAGCTAAAAGCTGTTGTGGAAAGAAAACAAACAGGCGGGACCATCCCGGCGGCTGTTTCCTTTCCAATGCATTCGTTGCGGAACGCGGGAGGCGCCGGCGTTTCCACCAGCACCCTCAGGAAGATTTCTCTGCGAACTTCGCGAAGGCCTCCGCGATCTCGGCGGTCAAAAGCTTTTAACCGCAGAGGACGTGAGTTGAAGCGAAGTACGCGACGAAATCATCCCTCGCCACCTCAGCCTGGGTATACCCGAAGGCCGAGGCAGTCGGAAACTGACTTTCATATTATAGGACGCTTACGGAGATAAAGAGGATTCATGGTTTCTGATTGGCCAGCGCTTTTTCGATGGCCGTTTTGGCCAGGGGTGCCATGATTTTGTATCCCGCGGCGTTCGGGTGAAGACCGTCATCTGCGAGGTCCTTCTTCATGAGTCCCTTGTCGTCAACCAAGGCGCTGAAATAGTCCAGATAGGAACAGCCGCTCGATGCCGTCGCGCAGTAGTCCTTCAGCCAGCGATTGAGCGCAAGAATTTTCTCCGGCCGACGCTGCGCAAAAAAGTCCCGTGCTTGGGGCGTGTAGTTGTGCACCGGCAGAACCGACGAATAGATCACCTTGATGTCATGTGCCCGCGCCAGTTCTGTGAAAGAGGCATAGTTAGCCTCGATGTCTTCGAGTCGCATCGGCCCTGTATTACCGGCAAGATCGTTTGTCCCGGCGAGAATGATGACTACTTTGGGCAGCAGGCTAATCACATCCTGGCGAAAACGCACCAGCATCTGGGGCGTGGTTTGCCCTCCAATCCCACGGTTGATGTAGGGCTTGCCCGGAAAATATTCTTCGATGGGCCAGATGTCGGTGATGGAGTCGCCGAAGAACACGACGCGGTTCTCGCTAGGCCCGGGCGGCTTGAGCGCAGCATTGGCCTCGCGATAGCGCGCCAACTGGCCAAAGTCGTCAGTGAACACCGCAATGCGCGACGCGCGATATTGATCCAGCCCCGCGAAGCCGGTCGGCGGAATCGCGGGAACCTGCGCCGGCTGCTGGGCCAGAGCGGAAACCGTGAGGAAGAGGGCGAACGTAAGTCCCTGCAGGTTACGAGATAATTTCATGTGGTCATCCCCCCAAGCTAACAGGATAAGGCTGAGAGCGGTCTCGCTCGACTGATACTGAAACCAATCCGCCAACGACGATCACGGTTGGCTCGCAATCGCCTTCGCTATGGCTTTGTCCGCAAGCGGCGCCATGATTTTGTACCCCGCCAGATTCGGATGCAGTCCGTCATCGGACAAATCTCGCCTGAGCATGCCCTTGTGATCGAGCAGCGCTGAGAAGTAGTCGAGATATTCGAGTCCGTTCCTGGCGCAGTAATTTTTGAGCCAGGCGTTCAGCGCCAAAATTCTTTCGCGGGGACGCAGAGTAAACGATTCCTTTGCGTCCTCCGTGTAATTGTGCACCGGAAGCAGAGAGGAAAAGACCACGCGAATGTGGTGCGCGCGCGCCAACTCGGCGATGGAGGCGTAATTGGCCTCGATATCCTCGTTGTGCATAGGCCCGGTGACTCCGGCTATGTCGTTGGTTCCGGCCAGCACGACCAGGACAGGAGGATGCAAATCAATCACATCCTGGCGGAAGCGCACCAGCATCTGCGGAGTGGACTGCCCGTCAATGCCGCGGTTGAGGTACGGCTTGCCGGGAAAGTAGTCTGCCAGCTTCCAGTAGTCGGTGATCGAATCGCCAAGGAACACGACACGATTCTCGCCCGCTGCAGCCGGTCCGATCGCCGCATCGGCATCGCGATAGCGTTTCAGTTCACCGAAGTCATCGGTGTAGATAGCAATCCGCGACGCCCGGTATTGATCCAACCCTTGGAAGCCGGTGGAAGGGATAGAAGGAGGGGCCTGCTGCGCGCCGGCGGAGAGAGAGAGCAAAAGAGCAAAAGCGATTGCTGTGACTGTTTCGGGATGTGGCCGCATGGCGTCCTCTCTCAGCATGGTTCAGCCTCTTACTTTGCCGGCAGCTTGCGAGACAGCAGTTCTCGAAGCTCGTCAGATTCTTCGGATTCTAGAAGCCTCTTCGGCAAGATAAGAAATGCGCACGGAGACAGATAGGCAAGAAACAAGTGCTCAGCTTCGAGGGATTTGATAAAAGCAGGCCATGTCCATTGCGCTCGGCTTATCGGCCCGATGAACGCAATACCCGCCTCATCGATATCCACCGTGTATTCCTGGGCCAGTTCTGGTCGCCCGGAAAAGGCGCGCCGTCCTGCCCGGGCCCAGACCGTCGAAGCGCAATAGATCAAATAACCTGAAATGAGAAAAAGCGGCACGGCAGGGCCTATGCTCCCCTTGGGACCGACACTGCCAAGTACGCCGATTAGGATCCCGGCGATTCCCATCGCCCACAACAATCGGGTAGTCCACCTGCGTGGCCCTCGTCGGGCATACGTCTCGTAGCCCCGGACATAATCCTGCGCTTCGTACTTGCACTGGAATCTCATTGCGGGCCCCTCGACCCTCAGAAGTTTCGCGGGCGAGGGCGCCCGCGCCACACTTACATCCCGTCGTAGTTAGGCCCGCCGCCACCTTCCGGTGGAACCCACGTAATGATCTGATACGGGTCGGCGATGTCGCAGGTTTTGCAGTGGACGCAGTTGGACGGGTTCAGGCTGATGCGCTTGCCGTTCGGCTGGCTGGCGTCTTCCACCATTTCGTAGACATTCGCCGGACAGAAACTCTGGCACGGGCTGCCGTATTCCTTCACGCAGCGCGTGTTGCAGATGTTCGTATCGTGGATGACGAGGTGCGATGGCTGATCTTCTTCATGCTTGGTGCCCGAGTGATACAGATCCGTCAGCTTATCGAAGGTGAGCTTGGCGTCGCCCTTGGCAGGGCCGAGCAGGTGGGCTTCGGCGCCTCCATCCGCGGGCAACTCGGTTAGCTTGCGCATGTGCTCATGCCCGGCCTTCGCTGGATAGCGATTGCGCAGGCCGCGTCCGCCGGTGATCATCTGCAGCCCGGTGTGGAACATGCCCGCGTACATTCCGTGCTGGAATCCCTGATGTAGGTTGCGCACTTTCCACAATTCTTCTTTGATCCAGCTCGCTTCGACTTTCTTCTGGAACCCGCCCAGCGTCGCCGACGACGAATCCTCTTTTGTGAGCGCATCGAACGCCGTCTCGGCAGCCAGCATCCCGCTCTTGATTGCCAGATGAATTCCCTTCAGCCGCGCCGAATTGAGCAAGCCGGCAGAATCGCCGAGGATCATCCACCCATTGCCGGCAACGGGCGGAATCGCCCACCATCCGCCGTAAGGCATCGACTTCGCACCGTAGCGAATCATCTTGCCGCCCTCAAGCAGCTTCGCTACAAACGGATGCCGTTTGAACTCCTGCAGCACATGTTGCGGATCAAGCCGCGGATCGGCATAGTCGAGCCCTGTCACAAAGCCGAGCGAGACCACGTTGTCTTTTGAGCCGTAGATCCAGGCCCCCCCGTATTCTTTCGTAGTCAGCGGCCAGCCCATGGTGTAAATCACTTCACCCGCCGCGATGCGTCCCGCTGGCACTTCCCAGAGTTCTTTTACCCCGACGCCGTAAGTTTGCGGGTTGGCATCTTTCGCAAGATCGAACTTCGAGATGAGCTGTTTGGTCAGCGATCCGCGCGGTCCCTCGGCAAGAATGACGACCTTCGCCTGAAGATCGTAGCCCGGCTCGAAGTTGGATTTCGGATGGCCCTCTTTATCAACGCCCTTGTCGTCGGTGCGAACGCCGGTGACGCGCTCGCCATCGTAGAGAAGCTCAGAGCCAGCGAATCCAGTGAAGACCGTGATGCCGGTCTCTTCCACCTTGCTGCCCAGCCATTTCACAAAGCGGTTCAGCGAGATCACATAGTTGCCATGATCGCGCAAGAACGGCGGCGTAGGCAGTTTGAGCTTGCCCTTCCTGGTGAGGAAGTAGACGGCTTCCTTCGTAACTTCCGCGTCGAGCGGCGCTTGTTTTTCAAATCCGGGCAGCAATTCGCGCATGGATCGCGGATCGAGCAACGCGCCAGAGAGGCAATGCTGACCAACCTCGCGAGCTTTTTCGAGCACGTAGATATTTTCTTTGCTGAGCTGCGAGTCGGAATGCGCGGCATTGTGCGCGTCGATCAACTGCGCTAACCGCAGCGCACACCCCATGCCAGCGGGCCCGCCGCCGACGATGACTACATCGGCGGGCATCTGCGGCCGCTCCACGCCTTCGATCGGCTTTCGGAATACAAGCATAAGAGAAACCTGCCACGGATCACCACGGATAAGATCAAGTGATTGATCCGTGAAAATCCGCGTGAATCCGCGGCCTAACTAGCTTCCTGCCTTCGCCTTCTTCACTTCTTCAATCAACGGCGGCACGATGTCGAACAAATTCCCGACAATCGCGTAGTCGGCAATTTCAAAAATCGGCGCCTCTGAATCTTTATTCACCGCGATGATCGTCCGCGAGCCCTTCATTCCCACGATGTGCTGAATCGCTCCGCTGATGCCGAGAGCCAGATACAGCTTGGGCGCAACCGTCTGTCCCGAGGATCCGATCTGGCGATCCATGGGAAGCCAGCCCGAATCGCAGATTGGACGAGACGCTGCCAGGTCGCCGCCCAGCGCCTCGGCCAGTTGCTTGGCGATCTCGATATTTTTTTGCTCTTTGATCCCGCGACCGACCGCCACGATGATCTCGGCCTGCGTCAGATCGACCGCCTGCTTGGCTTCCTTGAAAACTTCCTGCGGCTTGTTGCGGATAATACCGTCCGCGATCGCCACGTTTACAGTTTCGACTGGAGCCGCGCTGGCCCCGGCTTCGGCCTTGTCGCCGCGAAACGCGCCGTTCTGAAACGTCGCGAACCACGGCGCATCGCTGGTGAAGCTGACATCGGCCGCCAGCTTGCCCTGAAACATCTGCCGCGTGAAAACCAGTTTCCCGCCTTCGTACTTGAAGCCGATGCAGTCGCTGATGACGGTGCGTCCCATGGCCGTGGCCAGCTTGGGAACAAAGTCGCGCACCTGATAGGTGTGCGGCATCAGCACCAGCTTGGGTTGTTTCGTCGCGAGGAATTGTTTCAGCGCCGCCGCAAACGCGTCGGGCGTATAAGGCTCGAGCTTCGGTGACTCGAATGCGTAGACCTTGGCCACTTTTTTCGCCGCAACTTCGGCGGCGAGGGACCCGGGACTGCTGCCGACAACGGCCGCCTCCAAAGTCCACCCAGTTGCCGCGGCAATCGCCTGCCCGGCGGTAATGGTTTCCCAGGAGACGCGATTCAGTTTGCCTTCGCGCTGTTCAACAACTACTAAAATCGTATCGGTCATGATGAAGTTCTCATTTCCAGTAAGGCTCACGTAGGGACAGCCGCCTCGGCTGTCCGCCGAGCTTCGCTCGGCACACGGGCGGGGCGCCCGCGCCACACTTACAGCACGCGCAGTTCGTTCCGCAGCTTGTCCACCAACTTCTTCGCGATCTCTCCCGGCGGACCTTCGATGTGTTCTGTCTTCTTCGTCTTCTGCGGCACATACAGTCGCTCAATCTTCTGCAGGTTCTCCCCAATCGCCGACTGCACCTCCGCCAGCGCCACCTTCCGCAGCGGCTTGTTCTTGGCCTGCTTGATGCCGATCAGCGTGGCGTAGCGCAGTTTGTTGATGCCCGACTGAATCGTCAGCACCGCCGGCGTCGGCATGTCGACAAACTGGAAGTATCCGGCTTCGAGTTCGCGCTTCACCCGGATCCCGCTATCGGTCTTCTCGATCTGCATGATGATGGTGGCGTGCGGCAATCCCAGCAGTTCGGCCAGGATCACGCCGGTCTGCGCGTAGCCGTAGTCGTCGGACTGCAATCCGGTGAAGATCAGGTCGAATGTTTCGTCTTTGATCGCAGCGGCAAAGGCCTTGGCAGTGTTGAACGCGTCGAGCCCGACGAACTTCGTCGTCTTCAAGGTGAATCGCGCGATCCGCGCCCTTGGCCAGTGCCTCGCGCAGAACCTGCTGCGCCCGAGCCGGGCCGCTCGTAATCACCACGACTTCGCCTTTGTGCTTTTCCCTTTGCCGCAGCGCCTCTTCCAGCGCATAGGCGTCTGGCTCGTTGACTTCGTACGAAACATCTTCGCGGATCCACGCTGCCGCTTTCGTTCAGCTTGAGCGGTGCGTCTTTCTGCGGCACCTGCTTCATGCACACCAGGATTTTCAAGAGTAGGACTCCTTGCACCTATGGCTTTGGGAAGCCGCAGGAAAACCTGGTAAGTATAAATGAGCACCGTGCTGTGAAGTGGAAATGAGTCCGATTGTGATCCCAATCACAGACTGCGCCGCCACCCTCCGTCAGCATGGCTAAGAGCCTCTATGCCCGACGACAACTTTCTCTGCCATGCGGCAGAGCATCATCGACGGCGCGCCCGACACCGCTTCCGAACCTCGCGCAGCAGGCCGTCGTCCTCCGGCGTTGCGCCCATCGACGCCATCAACCACGGCTACGTCCCGGGCATGCACGACGTCGGCGAACAGTTCGCCGCGGGCCAGATGTATCTGCCTGACATGATGGCCTCCGCCGAGGCGATGCGCGCGGCGATGGCCGTGCTCGATCCGGAACTGAGGAAACTCGGCACGGAACGGCCCATGGCTGGCGTCGTGGTGCTGGGCACGACCAAGGGCGACATCCACGAAATTGGCAAGATTCTGGTCGGAACGCTGCTGACGGCGCACGGCTTCCGCGTGCACGATCTCGGTGTGGATGTCGCCGGCGAGAAGTTCGCCGCCAAAGCGCGCGAACTCCATGCCGACATCGTCGGCGTATCGGCGCTCCTGACCACGACCATGCGCAATCAGAAAAGCGTGGTCGAAGCGCTGGAGAAAGCCGGCCTGCGCTCACAGGTGAAAATCATGGTCGGAGGCGCGCCCGTGACCCGCCGCTGGGCGGAAGAGATCGGCGCCGACGGCTACGCCAAAGACGCCATGAGCGCGGTCGCTCTCGCCCGGCAGCTGATGCAGCAGAAGACACAGAGCGAGTCGCGGAGCCTGCATGAGACCGAAACTCGAATTGCTCGACAAGGCGCTCATCGAACGCATTCTCGGAGAAGCATTCCAACTCATCGAAGATCCCGGCGTGCGAGTCGCGCCTTATGTCGTCGATCTGCTGCGCGGCGCCGGCATCACCGTCAAAGATGGCGTCGCGCACATCCCGGAAGCGCTGGCTCGCCGCTTGCTCGATCTGGCGCCGCGCGGATTCTGTCTCTACGACCGCAGCGGCAAGCCTGCCGTGCGTTACGGAGGCGATGACGTCCACTTCGATCCCGGCTCGTCGTGCCTGAACATTCTCGATCCCGAAACCCAGCAGGCGCGTCCGGCGCTGTCTGCCGATCTGGTGCGACTGGTGCAGGTGGCGGAGATGTTGCCGCAGTTTGCCGCGCAATCGACGGCCATGGTGTGCAACGACGTCCCGCCGGAAATCGGCGACTGGTACCGTCTGCTGCTGGTGCTCTGGTATTCGGAAAAGCCGGTGGTCACCGGGGCATTTTCCGCCTCCAGCCTGCACACGCTGCTGGAATTGCTCGCCATCGAAAGCGGCGGCCGCGAGGCTCTTCGCCAGCTTCCGCGCGCCGTTTTCGATGTCTGCCCATCGCCGCCGCTGAACTGGTCGGAGTTCGCGTCGCAGAATCTGGTCGACCTGGCGCGAGCCGGAGTTCCCGCGGAGATCGTCAGCATGCCGCTGGCGGGCGCGACTGCTCCGGTCACGCTCGCCGGCTCGGTCGTGCAGCACGCCGCCGAGTGCATCAGCGGCATCACGATTCATCAACTGGCGCAGCCGGGAGCGCCCATCGTCTGGGGAGGCGCGCCCGCCATCTTCGACATGCGCACGGGAAAGACTCCCATGGGCGCGATCGAGACGGCCATGCTCGACGTGGCCTGCGCCGAAGTCGGAAAGTATCTCGGCCTGCCAACCCACGCCTACATGGTCGCCGGCGACGGCCGCGTGATCGACGCCCAAGTCGAAATGGAAAGTGGCATGTCCGCAGTGCTCGGCGCGCTGGCCGGGCATCAACATGATTTCCGGCGCGGGCATGCTCGATTTTCTGGCCTGCCACAGCATCGAAAAACTGGTGATCGATGCCGAGGCCATTGCCTCGGCGCAGCGCCTGATCGAGGGCATTGATGCGCGAACCGAATCGCTGGCCGTGGCCATGTTCGCGCAAACCGGGCTCAGCGGGGACTTCCTGAAACTGAAGGAAACCCGCGCGCTGTTCCGCAAAGAGCAGCACTTCCCTTCCGCAGTGATCGATCGCGGCCTGCCTTCCATAGACGGCTCGACCCCCGGCATCATGGAGCGCGCCCGCCAGCGCGTGGAAGAATTGCTGACAGCCTACGAGCGGCATCCCTGCCGCCCGAGCACGAGCAGGAATTGATCGCCTTCGCAGAAGCTGAAGCCAAACACTCAGGCCTCGAAGGCTTGCCAGAAATTCTCCTCACTCAATACACGCCGACTAGGGTGACGTAGCGCCGGCAACTTGCCGGCTGTCCCGCGGGCGTCCTCGCCCTCGGTTCGGCAGCAAATTGCGCTTGCTTAGCTCTTACCGCGGGCTCGAGATCGAAATCCCTTGGAAAGCGGTGCACCTGAAAATGCCGCCGAAAGCCAGCCACGAAGTGGCGGCACGAAAGCCCGGCACGGCAGTGCCGAAAGAGTGTGGTAAAGGACGCGAGCCCCGAAAGAGGCGGCACAAGAAATTCTACTCGGTAATAACCGTCGACTGGCCGGAAATGTCGAACCGTTTGCGGCAGCGCAGGTTTTTGCAGGCCATCACGTCGTCCTTGCGCACCATGTACGATCGGAATTTGGCGAACCGCGCGCGGTCGCGCTCATCGCGCCCGCCCGGGCAGTTGGCGTTTCTTGGTGCGCACCACCCAGGTCACTTCGTACTCCGCCGCCTGATGGCAATGGGGACAATTCAGCGAAGCTGGTTTTTTCTCCTGCTTCTCGTCAAAAAAATCGCGCTCTTCCATAAGCTCGGCGTCGGGTTCCCGGGCGTGGCCTTCCGACTAAATATGAATTATTGCACACTTGACGTGGCCTACGATTCTTAAACGCCGACCGGGAGCGCTCAGATACACTCATTTCCACTGGGCAGAATCGGTATCGTCATGGTCAGAAAGAGAAAACCGAAGCGCTTTCGGGCGGTGACCGCGGTCAAGGAATTAGCCCGCGACCGCGTCGGCGCGCCTCCTGCCGGACAAATCGTCGTCGAGAAGAAGAAGAAGCCGGAGAAACACAAGCCCACGCTAGGCAAGCTGCTGGAAGAGTCCGAATAGTTAGGCCCAGGTCTCAGTTAAAAGTCGCCGTCACAATGCGGTTTGACGTCAGTGTAACCAGGCAAGGATTCGTGCTAGCCGGCGTGTCACAGTTCAGCCAACTTCCAAAGACTGACCCTGTATTCGGAGCAGCAGTCAGTGTAACTATACTACCGCTTGTGAACTGATCAAGACACGCGGTAGGACTGGTGCAGTTCAGAGCCGTCGGAGAGCTCGTGACTGTTCCCGATCCTGCCCCGGCGAAAGTCACGGTTAGAGCGGGCCCACTGCCACTGCTCGTAAAGCACACCACACTTGCCGTCATGGATCCCGTGACGATCGCTCCGGATGACGAGATCCCGCCTGAGCTTTTATTTGTGTTCACAGTCGCGGAGATCATCGTTCCCCCGCACGCCGCGCCGGTTACCGTGATCACGCCGGAGGAATCCACCGTAATCATCTGCGGCGTGTTCGAGGTCCACGTCACCTGGCTGGTAATGTCTTTGGTCACCGGCGGATGAATGTAGGTACCCCAGCGCCCTGAGCTGTATTTGCTCTCCAGCGTTGTCGATCACTCGAATAGTCGCGGCCCCGAAAGTCTGAGATGCAGGTTGGACTTGAATCCCCACCAACTCCTGACTGCGCCCGCAACTGATTCACACCAAACAGCAGACCCGCAACCGCGACCAGGGCCACAATGCTCAACCACTTCCCGTTCATTGACCGCTCCTGGATTTCTTAACCTGGGACACGCGTATCCTTGGTGGATTCGCCAATTTAGTAAAAGGCAAGGCAAAAAGCAAGAGTCATTTGGGTCGTCGCGTCAGCCCTTCACCGCCTCAGCCACAACCTTGGCGAAGTCTCTGACATCTTCTTCGGTCGTGTCGAACGAGCACATCCAGCGCACGATGCACTCTTCTTCGATCCAATCGTAAAAAAAGTACCGATCCTTGATCTTCTGAATCGCCTGCCGCGGAATCTGCGCGAACACGCCGTTGGCCTCCACCTTCCATACAATCTTCACCTGCGGAATCCGCCGCAGTTCCGCCTCCAGCAGCCGTGCCATGCGGTTGGCGTGCTCGGCGCTGCGCTGCCACAATCATCGGTGAGCAGCGCTTCGAATTGCGCCGCGATAAACCGCATCTTCGACGCGAGTTGCATCCCCTGCTTGCGCAAGAAGAGGAAATCCGTACTCAGCTTGCGATTGAAGAAGACGACCGCCTCCCCGCCCATGATTCCATTCTTGGTTCCGCCGAACGACAAGCACGTCGACGCCGAGGTCGCGCGTGGCTTGGCGTAGCGTTTGTCCGAGCGAAGCGGCGGCGTTGGCGATGCGGGCGCCGTCCACGTGCAGAAACATTTCGTGCTCGTGCGCGAACTGGGCCAGCGCCTGAATCTCTTCCGGCCGGTACACGGTCCCCATCTCCGTCGACTGGGTAATGGAGATGACGCGAGCCTGCACGTGATGCTGGTCGCCGATGCCGTGATAAGCGTGGCGCACCGAGTCGAGCGTGATCTTTCCGTCCTGATGCGGCAATGGGATCAGCTTGCATCCCGTATGCTTTTCCGGCGCACCGCATTCGTCGGTATAAATATGCGCGAATTCGCTGCACAGCACTGCATGATAAGACCGGTTCAAAGACTGCAGGCTTAGCACGTTCGCACCAGTCCCATTGAAAGTAAAGAATACCGCGATATCCGGGCCGAAATGCTCTTCAAATTTCGCGATGGCCGAACGAGTGAAGGGATCGTCGCCGTAGGCGACCACATGTCCCTGATTGGCGCGCGCGATCGCTTCCAGAATCTCCGGATGCACTCCGGCATTATTGTCGCTGGCAAAATTGCGCGTGGCCTTGTTCAAAACCTGCGGCATACCGAAACAATGTAGCAGAGTAGGCGGGACCCACGTAGCGTTTGTTGTTTTTCACTATCTCGTCGGACTGGCGTGCGCGCCACCGACGCATTACAATCCGGAATTCTCGGAGACTCGCTTGTGCACGCCCAATTGGCTCGTGGCTGTCTGCTACTCCTTCTTTCCGTTGTCGCGGTCGCCCAAACCGCTGAGCAGCGAACCGGACGCTATCTCGACTCCATTCGCAGCCAGCCTTCGTTGCTGTTAGCGTTTTTGCACGACATTCCCAAGGGTGGCAGACTTGCACAATCACCTCAGCGGTGCGATTTATGCGGAAGATCTGCTCGATTTCGCCGCCACTGACAATTTCTGCATCGACCGCACCACCTCGCACCTGTTGAGTGCTACTTGCGACGCCTGCGAGCATTCCACGCCTAAGCCCGCGGTCCGCTGCGCCTATGACGACCAGATTCTCTACAACCAGATCATCGATGCATGGTCCATGCGCAACTGGCACCCCGGCGAGGAATCGGGCCACGATCACTTCTTCGCCGCGTTCGACAAGTTCGAACTCGCCGCGGACAAAAACGTGGCTAGGTCTGTCGCCACCGTCATCAACCGCGCCGCCCGTGAACATGTGCAGTACGTAGAATTCATGCATACCGCCGATGTAGATGCGGCTTCTCGACTTGGGATGAAGTTGGAGTGGAACGACGACTTTGCCAAGATGCGAGAAGAGCTACTGGCTGGCGGCCTGAAAGAAATCAGGGGTGCGACCAGCAAGACTCTGGCGGAAGATGAAGCCCGCGCCCGCACTGCACTGAAATGCGGCACGCCCGACGCCGAACCCGGATGCACCGTCACCGTGCGCTACCTCTATCAAGTGCTGCGCGGTCTGCCGCCAGCAGCCGTATTCGCGCAGATCGTGCTCGGCTTCGAACTCGCCTCCTCCGATTCCCATTTCGTGGGATTGAACCTGGTCATGCCGGAAGACTGGTACGTTCCCATTCACGATTTCAACCAGCACATGGCCATGCTCGATTCCCTGCACGGTGTCTATCCCAAGGTGCATATCAGCCTGCACGCCGGGGAACTTGCCATGGGATTCGTGAAGCCCGAGGATCTCGCGTTTCACATTCGCGCCTCGGTCGAGCGGGGCCACGCCGAGCGCATCGGCCACGGTGTCGACCTAATGCTCGAAAAAGATCCCATCGGCCTGATGAAAGAAATGGCCGCCCGCAACGTGCTGGTCGAAATTAATTTGACTTCCAATGATCAGATTCTTGGCGTGAGCCGGGGACAACCATCCCTTGCCCATTTACATGAAATACGGCTGTGCCGGTAGCGATTTCCACCGACGACGAGGGCGTCGCCCGCTCCGACATGACCCACGAATATCTGCACGCTGTGCAGGGCTATCGCCTGACGTACACTCAACTGAAGCGCATGACGCGGCAAAGCATCGAGCACAGCTTCCTGCCGGGGCAGAGTTTGTGGGCAGAGACGAAAGATTCATTTCATCCCGTGGCAGCCTGCGCATCGGATTTTGCAGGGAGACCAAGACACGCGTGCTCCGAGTTTCTCGCCGGTAGCGAGCGAGCCCGCGAGCAATGGCGTCTGGAAAGTGAGTTCACAAGTTTTGAAAAGAAATACTAGCGTAACCTAGCGCCGCCGTCCCGGCGGCTGTCGTGGCGGCGTCCTCGCCGGCACTGCCGAAAGCCAAGAAGTCCTCGCGACCTTGGTAGAGTTCCCAGGGACAACGAAGCGATGCTACCGTACACCGTATAGAAAAATGCCCCGCAAACGCACTCTCATCCCGTCCCCGCTGCAATGGACCACGCTAACCAAGCCGGTTCCGCATCCTCCGCTGCCCGTGCTGGCCGAACGCGGCGGAACACAACTTCGCACGCCCCTCCCGGTCGCCATCATCGACACTCGCGAGCAGAACCCGCTTTCCTTCCGCCGCTTTCGCGGATGGTTCGCCGACATCGAGGAACGTGCCCTGCCGCTCGGTGATTATTCCGTCAGCGGAATGGAAAATTCCTGCGTCGTCGAACGCAAAGATCTCGCTGACCTCATCTGTTCCTTCACCTCGAACCGCTCGGTCTTCATCAACCGTTTGCGCCGCATGAGCGATCGTCCCCACAGCCTGCTCGTCATCACCGCGTCGCTGACCGAGATCAAGTCCGAGTATCCCTACCGCGCCGCCGAATCCTAACCGCATCACCCAATCGCTGATCGCCGTGCTCGCGGGTCTGCGCGTTCCTTTCATCTGCACCGAAACGCACGAACTCGGCGAAGAGATTGTCGCTTCCTACCTCTATCAGACGTTTCTGTATGATTGGCTGGAACGGAACGGCCACGGCCGCCATCTGGCCGACGGCGACCTGTAAGAAATGCCTGATCACTTTCAACTGGCGGACGCAGCCGCGCAATTCATCCTGACGCGAACTCCTTTGCGGCCGAAGATTGGCCTTGTCTTGGGTTCCGGCCTCGGCGCGTTCGCCGATTCGCTGACCGACGCGACCCGCGTTCCCTACGCCGACATTCCAACATTTCCTCGCTCGACCGCCATCGGCCACGCCGGCCAGATGGTGCTCGGCAATGCGGGCAGCGTAGCGGTCGCGGCCATGCAGGGACGCGCGCATCTCTATGAAGGATATTCGGCGCAGGAAGTGACCTTTCCCATCCGCGTCTTCGGACGCATGGGAATTCGCGCCGTCATCCTTACTAACGCCGCGGGCGGCATTAATCTCGGCTACTCGCAGGGAGCATTAGTCTTGATTCGCGACCACATCAATCTACAAGGCGCCAATCCCCTGGTCGGTCCGAACGACGAACGCTTCGGCGTCCGCTTCCCCGACATGTCGCGAGCCTACGACCGCGATTATCGCCAGATCGCAAGCGAGGAGGCCACGAAGCTGAGAATCCCGCTGCACGAAGGCGTCTACGCTGCTCTCCTCGGCCCAAGCTACGAGACGCCAGCGGAGATCGAGTATCTGCGCCGGATCGGCGCGGACCTGGTGGGAATGTCGACGGTGGCCGAAGTGATTGCAGCGCGCCACATGGAAATCAAAGTCCTGGCAATTTCCTGCGTCACCAACATGGCCGCCGGAATTCTAGACCACCCGCTCTCGCATGCGGAGGTCATGGAAACGGGTGAACGCGTGAAAACGATATTCGAATCGCTGCTGCGCGCAGTGTTACCTCGCCTAGCCGCTCAACTCACGTAGCGACAGCCGCCTCGGCTGTCCCGCGTGGGCGACGCCCCGCGCCCCGACCGGGTGCCCCACCTTTCTCGCGTGTTTAAGCCAGAGGGTGAGGATTTTGCCTCTCGTGCGCGACGTCGCCGGGCAGATGAATGCGTCCGCCCCTACACGTTTCTCACTTCGCCCGCGGAATGAACACCTCCGCCGGCGGCTTAACCCCATACTTCGCCACGAAACTATTCTGATTCACCGCCAGCCCCAAATGCCCTCGGGAATCGATATAAAGCAACGGCTCATTCACCGGCACGTCGCTAAACGTCTTCACAAACTTCACCTTCATCTCCTTACCGCCGACCGTCACCGGAACCTCCTGCCCGCGCTGATAACCGAGCTTGAGGAAATCATCGGCATCCGCATTGGTCACCAGGTTGCCAAAGGGCCCATCCGTCGCGATCACCGTGGCATTCAGTCCCCGCTCGTCTAGTTTGGCCGCATTCAACTTCAACCGCACCAGATCCTTCACCGCCATCTCCGGACCAACCTTGGTCCAGTCATCGCCGCGCGCCATGTGCGCACCCACCGGCGAAAAAATATCGCGCCCGTGAAACGTCGACGAGAGCTTTCTCCCGATCATCCACTCTGGATTGGTGATTTCCCGAATGCTTTCGATGCCATCGCGCTGCTCGACCAGCGTTAGCAGCCCGTTATCGGGGAGCACAAAATATTGACCACGCTTGGAGCGCGCCACAATTGCCTTGCGCGTGCTGCCCACACCGGGGTCGATCACTACCACAAAAACTGTTCCCGCAGGAAAGTAGGGCGCCGCCCCATACAGAAACCGCGCCCCGTCCAAAATGGAGAAGGGCGTGACTTGGTGCGTCAAGTCGACAATTCGCACGTCTGGCATCACGCTGTACATTACGCCGCGGCAGATCGCGACCGAGTCGTCGAGCAGGCCAAAATCGGTCATGAAAACAATCGTCGGCGGATACTTCGATGCGGCGTCATCGGCTGCGCGCATCTCCGCCGATACCGTGACCAGAAGAAAGAGTACTGCGGCAAGCACGATCGCCCGCCGCGGCGAAGGGTTCTGACTGCTCTGCAGTAAAATCATGGGGCCACAATTCTAACAAGAGACGGATCAACGGCAGGCCGCGTCCGTCCGCCCGACCCGCCGTTCTATAATGCTGGAAGCTAAATTCCGGAGGCTCTCATGTCGCAAGTTATCCCCGAGAAGTACCGCGATCTGTTTCAGAAGCGGGCCTTTGCCAACCTGGGGACGTTAATGCCCGACGGCCGCCCACAAGTCACGCCCGTATGGGTCGACTTTGACGGCGAGCACGTAATCTTCAATTCCGCGAAGGGACGCCAGAAGGACCGTAACGTCCGCCGCGATCCCCGCGTATCGATGGCTGTCGTCGATCCCGACAACCCTTACCGCTATATCGAGATTCGTGGCCGTGTCGTCGAGATCAGCGAAGACGGCGCCGACCAACACATCAACAAGCTGGCCAAGAAATATCTGGGCGTGGACAAGTATCCCTACGCGCAACCCAGCGAAGTCCGTGTGATGTATAAAATCAAGCCCGAGCACACCACGGTGATGGGATAAACGTGTGGGGACAGCGGCCTCGGCCGTCCGGCTGCACCGGCGCTGCCGGCATAACCGTTGCCAGCAACGCCTCTACGAATACCGAGGCGGCAGTCGCAAAGTAGCGCCGGCAGCCTGCCCGGAGCGAAGTCGAAGGGTCCTGCCGGCTGTCGCGAGGGCACCTTGCGGCCCTCGCGCGCGATCCCCAAGATGCATTCGAGGAGATTCCCATCCGCACCCACAACCTCTGCTTCCTCGGCTTCGGCAACGTCAACCGAACGCTAGTCCGTCTGCTCGCAGACCGTGAAACCGAACTCCGCGATCGCCACGGTATCGCCTTTCGCATCACCGGAATCGCCTCCCGCCACCTAGGCTGGAACGCAGATCCAGATGGCCTTGATCCCGAGGCTTGTGTGGCGCGGCAGCCCTCTGCCGCGAAAGGCCGGGAATCTGAACCGAAACCCGCAAGAGTTCGCGAATGGCTCGCGGAGGTACGCGCCGACATTCTCTTCGAAGCCACATCGCTCAACGTAAAAGATGGCCAACCCGCCGTCGACCACATCCGCGCCGCCCTCGAGCACGGAGCTCACGCCATCACCGCCAACAAAGGCCCCATCGTTCACGCGTACCGCGAGCTGCGCGACCTAGCTAGGGCCCGCGGGAAAAAATTCCTCTTCGAATCCACGGTCATGGACGGCGTCCCCATCTTCTCTTTGTTCGACCAGCTGCCAGCGATTCGCCTGCAGAGCTTTCACGGAATCCTCAACTCCACGACCAACGTGATCCTGAGCGAGATGGAGCAAGGCCTCACCTTCGACGCAGCCTTGAAAAAAGCGCAGGCCCTCGGCGTGGCCGAAACCGACGCCACCCACGACATCGACGGCTGGGACGCCGCCGTGAAAACCGCCGCGCTGGTCACTGTGCTGATGGACGTTCCCCTGCGACTGGAAGACATCGAGCGCGAAGGCATCCGCGACCTGAGTCCTAACGCGCTGCGCAACGCCAAGCGCGACGGCTGGCCCTACAAGCTAGTCTGCCGCGCCAGCCGAACGCCGAGCGGAGTGAAGGCGAGCGTACGTCCCGAGAAAGTGTTGAGCACGCAACCCATGGCGCGAATCGCAGGCACCTCGTCCTACGTCTATTTCGAGACCGACATCTTTCCTGGCCTGGCGATCACCGAAGAAGATCCGGGCCTCTACGCCACCGCCTACGGCCTGCTAGCGGATTTCGTCAGGGCAGTGACAGCCAACAAGTAGCGCCGGCATCCTGCCGGCTGTCGCCAGGGCGCCCCGCCCTCGCGCGGAGCGGTCATGATAAAAGTAGATACATCACCATGCCGACGACTGAGCACGTCACTCCCGCCGCCCTCGACCTCACCTACGTCCGCTCCCAGTTCCCATCGCTCGCCCAAACCGTCAACGGCCACCCGGCCGCATTCCTCGACGGCCCGGGCGGAACGCAAGTCCCGCAACGTGTGATCAACGCCGTCGCCGACTACCTGCGCCGCCAGAACGCCAACACCGGCGGAGCTTACGCCACCAGCCGCAGCACCGACGCCATGATCGCCGAGGCGCGCGGCGCCATGGCCGACTTCCTTCATTGCGGCGCTGACGAAGTCGCCTTCGGTCCTAATATGACCACACTGACGTTCGCCATGAGCCGCGCGATTGGCCGCGATCTCAAGCCCGGCGACGAAATCGTAGTCACGCGCCTCGACCACGACGCCAACGTTTCTCCGTGGCTCGCCATGGCCGAAGACCGCGGCGTCACTGTCCGCTGGGTCGAAATCCACGACGAAGACTGTACCCTCGACATGGCCGATCTCGCCTCCAAGATCAACCCGAAGACGAAGCTCGTCGCCGCCGGGTACGCCTCGAACGCTGTAGGCACAATCAATCCCGTGAAAGAAATCGTCCGTCTGGCGCACGCCGCCGGCGCTCTCGCCTACATCGATGCCGTGCACTACGGCCCGCACGGCCTGATCGACGTGGCCGCGCTCGATTGCGATTTCCTGGCGTGCTCGACCTACAAGTTCTTCGGTCCGCACATGGGTGTGCTCTTTGGCAAGCGCGAGCACCTCAAGCGTATGCGTCCTTACAAAGTTCGCCCGAACACGAACGCGATTCCCAATTGCTGGGAGTGGGGCACGCTCAACCACGAAGGCATCGCTGGAATTGCTGCTTGCGTGGAATATCTCGCCGACCTCGGCCGCCGCGCTCTCGAATCATGTGGGGACGGCCGCCTCGGCCGTCCGTCGAGTGAAGCGCGACCAGTTACGCGCCGCGCCGTTATCGAAGCCGCCTACCAAGCCATCCACGAACACGAGCGTGCCTTGCTCGAAAAAATGATCGCCGGCCTGCTCGAAATTCCCCGCCTGAAAATCTACGGCATCACCGATCCCGCACGCTTCCAAGAGCGTTGTGCCACGCTCGCCGTGAGAATCGACGGGCACACTCCGCTCGAACTCGCCACCAAACTTGGCGAACGCGGCTTCTTCACTTGGGACGGCAATTATTACGCGCTGAATCTTACCGAGCATCTCGACGTCGAAAAATCCGGCGGCTTCCTGCGCATTGGACTGGTGCACTACAACACCATTGACGAAGTGGACCGTCTACTGGCAGTTCTTCGCCAGATTGTCGAAGCGTAGTACAGGCGAGCGCACCCACAGTTTCTTCGGAAGGAGAACGGCTCATGATGCGCATCTTGTCAATTGCCTTATTAATCTTGGGTTCAACTCTGATAACAGTCGCGCAAAACCAGCCCGATTCCTCAGCTGATAGGAGCATGATCCTGGCTCTGGAGAGTGCCTGGAATCAGGCGGAAATTCACCACGACGCAACCGCGGTCGCAGCCATCATCACCGACACCTTCATCAGCGTTGATCATCATGGTGCGATTGAGAACAAGTCCCAGTACCTGGCTGGACTCAAGGATCTTTCCTTCAAGCCCGAAGAGATTGCCAACTCCGAGACCAGCGTGTACCTCTACGGCGATGTCGCCATTGTGACCAGCCTCTATCGAACCAAAGGCACGGATGGTGGCAAGCCCTTCATCCATCACGGACGCTTCACAGACACGTGGATAAAACGAAACGGAGAATGGAAGTGCGTCGCAGATCAGGAAACTTTGATCCGCTGATCCGAAAGCTATAACTGGAGTTGGGACTTCCTTAGCGACCTTCGCTTCTCCTTAGCGACCTCGGCGGTTCAAGCTTTTTCTTCCGCCCCCAGACGTAAATGCGTCATTCCATACCCTACATATCCCTGAAATCCTCTTGTCTATATTCGTTCCTTCCGGTCTGAAAATTTCTCCAAACGCACCACAGCCCGGGATCGATCCCGGGCTGCGAAAATCAATCCTCACGCCGCAAGGCGCGAGAATCAGCGGCCGTTTGTTTCGATCTTTACGGCCAGCGCTTGGCGGTGTCTTCCCATCCGGCTGCGCGCACCGGTTGCGGCGCAGGAATCGACGGAGACGACGGAACCGAAATGCGAGGTGCGGCCTGCGGTCCGCCCACGGCAGTGGCCAGGGCGGGCTTCTCCGACCCCATCTCTTTTTCCTCAGAAAGCAGCGGGGCCACCAGCCGCAAGGCCTCCACTTCTTTCTCCAGGCGAGTCAGTTCCATTTCTTTCTGCCGCAATACTTCGTAAACATTCTTCATAGCCATGGCACCTGCGGGTTGCGTTGAAGTTTTGGAAAGCTTGCTTCGCACTTTACCAGACCTGCCAGTGTTGTCAAGGGTTTCAGCGAGTTCTGCGGGTTCTCTAGAGGCGTAGTCTCGCATCGGAACCGTACAGAGTTAATCGGCTGGAGCTGTTCTCCGTTGGAAGAAAAGATTTCAGGGATACGGAACTTGCTGCCAAATCGGCCTTTAGCGCAGAACAAAGAAAGCCGCTGCCGCCAATCCGACAACTAGAAGTACGATCAGCACGTACTTGTTCGCCGAGAACCAGGACTGCGATGGCTGCAATCCTGCGCTCAGGACGAACTCCTGAGATTGCGCCTCCGAAGTCGGCGCCGGTAAGTCCGATGAGGTCTTTTGTCCGGGCGAACTGGCGACCGGTGTTGGCGGAATTGCCCGTTGCTCGGCGGGTTTGGATTCTGTCCGCTGCACCGCCGATGATGTTTGCACGACCGTCGGCGAGACACGCTGCGGTACGGGAATGCCAGCGGCAACCGATTGAGCCGCGGCCGCAAAAGCCCGGACGTCCGCTTTTGGCGCCGCTTCCACTCGAGCAGCCGGGGCGGTTACGGCACGCTGCCGAGGCGCGCTCCCTTGGGGAACTTTCAATTGTCCGCGCCACTTCTTTTCCTCACATTCCACGCAAAGCACCCGGCCGGCCGAAACCGGGAACCCACAAGCCTGGCACTTGTGCAGATTCCGCAACACCGGAGGGACATGGCTCTGATCGACTGCTGGCTTTCCGGCATCCCCGGCAGGATTCAGCGCAGCTGACCAGAAGAGCTGGTTCTTTGAGGGCGTGCTCTCAGCGACCGGCACAGACTCCCTGCGGGGTGAAGAGGCCTGCGGGACTGTGGCGACATGCTCTGGGATCACCACTTTTGGCGCTTCAGGCGCTGCGGCAACATTTTCCGCAATCACCGCTTTCGGCGCTTCTGCGACTGCGGGGACATTTTTCGCGATGCCCGCTTTCGGCGCTTCGTGCAATGTGGCCGGCGTCCCGCGAATAACGGGTAGTTCATCCTTTTGCGAGGGAGCCTGTCCCGAGTTTGGCGAAGCGGAGAGGGTTTTCGGAGGTAGCGGTTCCGGCGTTGCGTCTTCACCGAAGGCGGTGAGCGCTTCAAGCACCGAGCTGTCTACCTCTGTTTTTTCAGCACCTGCGTCGGCCGCAACTTTCAGTACCGGCTTTGACTCTTCGAGAACAGCGTCTTCGAGAACCAGGTCTTCTACCGCCAGATTTTCCTGAACCGACTCCTGCGGAGCCAGCGTCTCCAGATCCGGCCCTTCCAAAATCTTATCTTCCTCTACCTCGGCATCCGCAACCGCCGGCGCGGAGATGCCGCTGCTTCTCAGCCACTCCGGCAGATTCTCTGTGGCTTCGGCCAGGCGGACCGCGGTCTCCACCATCTCGCTCAGCCGCTGCACTGCCGAGAGATCGCGTTCGCCAAAGGCATTCACCTCTCCGGAAAAGAGTTCAAAAACGCCCAGCACTTCCTCGTCAGTCACCACCGGCATCACAATCACCGAAGCAATGCCCAAGTGGCGGCACACATCGCGATTCACCCGAGCATCGCGCTCGGCATCATCACAGCGCAAGGGCAGGCGCGTGCGCACGCTTTCGCCGGAGAGTCCGAACTCGGTGGACAGTAGGGCCCCCAACTCCGGCGCGTTCGATCCCGTGCTGGCGCGGCACTGCATATCATTCTTGCCGCTACGCCGCAGGGCGATCGCCGCCCCGCTGGCGCCCGTGATGTATTGCGCCCGGTCGACCAGCAACTGCAGAGCTGCGTCCAGGTCGCGCCGCGCCATCTCGGCCAGCGAATACCCATCCTCTAAGGGAACACGCAGATTGGAAGGAAGCTCGCTCGAAGCGGGAGGGGCCGTCGCCCACGAAGCGTGATCTCGACTAGCGGAAGGTTCCATGACCCCTGCCAACATCCTCAGAGTGAAGCGCGCGGACGCACCTCGCCCCCCTCAAACTCATTCCAGCGATTAAGGATGTGATAATTGGAGTCTCGCTCGGAGCACGCAAGGTGTCAAGAAATTACCTGCGCGGAAGTACTACGCCAAAAGTGCTGTCCGTAAGGACGTTTTCGGAATGCCACTCTGGGCAGAGCTGTGCGGCAAAGGTTTCAAAGTTTCACGTTTCAAAGTTTCAGGGGCAAACTTTGGAAACATGCGAAACCTTGGAACTTGTGAAACTGGCGTACTCTACCTCTTTCGCCGCCGCAGTGCCGCCTGCGCCAATCCATTCGCCTCAGCGTTGTTTTCCCGTGGCACGTGCGAGATGGAAAACTTCAGCGCCCGCGCCAGCTTGCGGCAAGTCCAGTGCAAAGAATAGAGCCGCGGGCTGCGGCAGATGTACTGGCCCGTCATCTGCCGAACCATTACTTCCGAATCGGAATACACATGCAGCTTTTGGGCCTTGAGGGATACCGCATATTGCAGGGCTTCCATCAGGGCGGCGTATTCGGCGACGTTGTTGTCCTGATGGCCAATCCACTTCGCGATGCGCACCGTGCCATTCGCGCAACCGCTAATTACGACCCCAATGCCCGACGGCCCCGGATTTCCCAGGCAACCGCCGTCCACATAGGCTACAAGTTCCGGCATCGCTGCGATTTTCGCTTCTGTCTGCAAGATGCGCTTATCCCGTTTCTGCGTCAAGACGATTATTTGATTCCCTTTCATCGTTTTGCAGTTGACCCTGCGCTTGTGCATTTTTATGTGCAAAAGCAGGACGAATTCCTAGTACCTTCGGCTAAGGTTCTACCTTACAGTAATTTGCGTTTCGCATTATTCACAGCTTTGCCGCGGGCTCTTGCACCAAAAGTTTGCGTTGACGATTTTTTTTTCTCTGTTAAGGTTGCTTGCGTCGACGGTCGAAAGGGTTGGCACAATAATACTGAGCCAGTCCGAAGTAGACTGAGTGATCAGCCGGGCGGGGCAACCTGCAAGGCGACCAGACCTGAAAAAACCGACGGCTCTGCGAGGGGTAGTTGGGGTTTGGAACTGCGAAAGCAGTGATCGCATCAAGGGGTCGTGACGGTACATGCCTCCACGTCGTTAGCTCCCTCGCAGGAGCTGGCGGCTAGAGCATAACCAATGTCACGGCCCTTTTAATTTTTCCCCGCCTTTTTGTTTCTCTCGATTCGGGACCTCTTCGAAAACGACATGGTCTGGGGTCGGCATGAAGAAGCTCCGCGTTTTATTCACCCTCTTCCCGCTGTTCTTCCTAGTCCAACAGCGCGGGGTCAGCCGCAAGCGCGTGAAAATTCCTTCAACTTCCGCCCACCACGTTTGGCCGCAGGATCGGGCCGACCCCACGGAGTCGTCTTCTCAGCGCTGACATGAAGACCTAGGGGCCGGGCATCCTCGTCCTAACCTACTAGAAAATCGATTTACTAAATGCCTCTTTCCTGTGCAATAATTCCTTCCCGTAATCACTCCGCGCCGGCTCCCGCGCTGTCACGGACGCACTTCAATCCAAAGTGGAGAATCTCATGGCTAAAAATCCCCTGACTCGTCGTCAGTTCATCCACATCGGTACCGGCGCTATCGCCGCCACCACTGTCGCCAAGAACATCCTGCAGCCTCACATGCTTTCCGCTGCCGCTCGACCGGTTGCGCCCAGCGACACCATTCGCTTCGCCTCCATCGGCACCGGCATTCGCGGATGCGAACATCTCGAGGCTTCGCTCAACGTGCCCGGCATTCAGTGCGTCGCCGTTTGCGATCTCTATGACAGCCGTCACATCGCCGCGCAGGAAGCAGTCAAGAATCCCAGCGTGCCCGCCACCCGCGACTATCGCTCGATCCTCGATCGCAAGGATGTCGACTCCGTCCTCATCGCCACCATGGACCACCAGCACCGCCACATCTTCGAAGACGCCTGCGCCGCCGGCAAAGACGTCTACTGCGAAAAGCCGATGTCGCACACCGTCGAAGATGGATTCGCCATGGTCGAAGCCGCGCACAAAAACAATCGCATGGTCGCCGTCGGCAGCCAGCGCGTCAGTTCCATCCTCTATGCCAAAGCGAAAGAGATTTACGACTCCGGCAAGCTGGGCGAAGTTTTCTCCATCAACGCCTACTGGGATCGCAATTCTCCCAGCGGCGCCTGGGTCTATCCCATTCCGCCCGACGCCAGCGAGAAAACCATCGACTGGAACACCTTCCTCGGCAATGCTCCCAAGCACGCGTTCGATCCCGTCCGCTTCTTCCGCTGGCGCTGTTTCACCGACTACGGCGAAGGCCTCGGCGGCGATCTCTTCGTCCACCTGATCTCCGGCATTCACTTCATCACCGGCACCAATGATCCGGCGCAGCGCGCCCAATCGAGCGGCGGCCTCTACCACTTCAAGGATGGCCGCGAGTTCCCCGATCTCATCGAAACTCTCTACGACTATCCCAACTTCCGCGTCACTCTGCGCTGCAACCTGAACAACAACGGCGGCGAGTTCATCGGCTTCTACGGCACCAAGGGCACGATGATCATCAAGGACTCGACCCTCACCTATAAGCCCGAGGACACGCGCCCGAGCCCGAAGGCTATTCGATTTTCGGTTGGCCGAAGGCACTCCGCGACCAGTATCTGCAGAAGTGGCACGAAGAGCATCCGGAACCCGCGGCTCTGGCATCGAAGATTGACGAGGAAGGCGAGTCCTATTCGCCACGCCTCCCGGATACAGCGACACGGTCGACCACCAGGCCAACTTCTACAACGCGGTCCGCACCCGCAAACCAGTCGTCGAGAACGAAGTCTTCGGCAACAACGCCGCAATCGGCTGCCACCTGGCCAACTTCTCCTACTTCAACAAGTCAGTAGCAGTCTGGGATCCATCCGCCAAGAAGATCGTAAAGGGATAGCCGGCGGAACAGCCCAAAGAAACAGGCGGAGGCCGCAAGCGGCGGCCCCATCCTAAGCGCGCTATTTGCGTTTAGGATGGGGCTTTTAACTTTGTCCTTTCGCCCACCCTAACAAAGCTTCGTCATTCCGACGAGGCGCCATGCGCCAAAGCGGAATCTGTTTCTCCCGGAAAGCCGGCTTACTTCTTTCGCCGGCAAATACTTCTTCTCAATCGACGCCACGACCACATAGTTCGGATCCACCATCTCGTTCAGGTGAGTCTTCGCCACTTTCGACAGCAACTCGTACGCGTCCAGATCCGACAATCCGTAGTCCTTGATGAATCCAGTGCACCAGTTCCGTGAACGCGATCCGCACCGCGTCATCCAGCGGACGGTACGCGCCCACGGTCATGATCGCGTCGTCGTTCTCAAACTGCGGCCAATCGATCGTGCGACCTTTGATCACGCTCAACTGCACCCGCGCCTTCAGCGGCACCTCGATCGCCGATCCCGCCGCCTCGCCATCTCCCATCGCCGCGTGTCCGTCGCCGAGGTAGAGCAACCCGCCCTTCACATTCACTGGAAAATACACCGTGTTCCCCACGCTCGCCTCCGGCGAATCCATGTTCCCGCCAAACTCTGCCGGCACAATCGAACTTCGCGCCTCGCCGTTCGCCGGAGCCACGCCGATGCAGCCAAAGAACGGATGCATCGGAATCTTCACCGAGAAATCCGAATCGATTGCCTTGAACGTCGCTGTGTTGGCCGCGTGATCGATGGGATAAAACCACACCCGCTCCGGCAGCGGCGACGTCTCCAGCATCGGCGTATAGTGCGATGGAATTGATCGACCCGAATCCCGGCGAGAACGCGCCCACGCCCGTATCTCCATCCACCTGCAAGTCAAGAATCTTCACCGCCAGCGTGTCCCCGGGTTCCGCGCCCTCGACATAAAACGGCCCTGCCAGCGGATTGTCGCCCTTCGCCATGCTGAGCGTGTCCCCTTGCTTCTTCAGCCCGTTGCCAAAGCAGTCCAGCGTGTTGGTGTCGAGAATGTCTCCCGACTTCAAATGCAAAACCGGCTCAGCGGTTGCGAAAAGATATTTCACGTTGGCATTGGTGGTCGTGTAGTGCACCACGTTCTGCGCCAGAGCCAAACCTGTCAGCAGCACAGCCGTAAGCATGCGAGCGATCACGAACCCTCCCAGAATTTTCAGCCGTATGTCCGACGCCGTGATTGTAATAGAACCTGGGTACCCACCTTTGTCGCGTTTCTTGCGACGGGATTGATTTTCGAAGCACGACGACAAGGTATGTCTTCCGGCTGTGGCCTCACTGTCCTCGATGGTCAACGTTCTTTTTTCTGCCGCGCATAAAACCGCCGCACCTTGGCGCGGTTCCCGCAGCGCGTCATGTCGCACCAGCGCCGGTGATGGTTCTTGCTGGTATCCAGAAAAAACCACTCGCAAGCTTTCGAGGAACAGGCCCGCACGTAGGCCAGTTGATCCGAAGCCAGCAGATCGGCAGCGGAGCGCGCAATGGGCCAGAGCACACTGTCGAAATCAAGCAGGTCGTCGAACTCCCACCCGAAGCCGTCCCTTCACCGGAACCAGCCGCATGTGCTCGGCCGCTGCTTGCAGGTAGTTGTTCAGTCTGGCCAGCGCCAGGGGCGGCACCGTGCGTTTGTTCATGATCGCCCAGAAAACATCGTGGATCGCCTCGCGCAGTTCTCTACCCCGTAGCAGAGCTTGTTGCGCGTGTTCGGGATCGGCATAGCTGCGCTCGCAAAGCCGGTCCACCTGGCTTGGTTGCAGCAGCCCTGTGTCTTGGCCGAACTGCGCGAGATCCGCATACGTCTCGAGCAATTCCTTGGGCTTGATATGACGATCGTCGAGCGTATTGACGAAGTCGAGGCTGACATTGCCTCCAATCAGATCGAAGCGCGGCGGACGCCGGCGGGAAATTTCCTTATTGTCTTTAGTCTGGGTCAGAAGTTTCCTTTCTTTCTCATTATCTAACCAGCAAAACAATCTTGACAAGTTAGAACTTGCAGGCTAGGATGGTCCTAACCGCTAAACATGTATTTGGAGGTTAGATTATGGCAAGCCACCCAGCGGAGCAGATTATGGCCCTAATTCGCAGCGGCCAAGATGAAAAATATTGGAGGGCGACCTGTGCTCGTCCCCACTCCCCGCAAATCCGCAAGCGATCGCCGGCACACCTACTCCATCCAACTGGCGCTCGCCTTCGCGGCCATCTATCTCGTCTGGGGGTCGACCTACCTGGCGATTCGTTACGCGGTCGAAACCATTCCGCCGCTGGTCACCGCCGGCATTCGCCACTCCATTGCCGGCGGAATTATGTTGGCGTGGGCGTGGGCGCGCGGCTTTCGTCCCACGCGAGCCAATTGGATTTCTGGAATCGTCGTTGGAGCATTGTTCTTTTTTGTGGGCCACGGATCGCTGCACTGGGCTGAACAGTACGTGGGATCAGGCTTGGCGGCGCTGCTCATCGCAACGGAACCGATGTTCATTCTGGTCCTCGCCTGGTTGCTGGGACAACAGCGGATCAGCCGGCTCAGCGCGCTGGGCCTGGGTTTGGGCGTGCTCGGTGTGGCTATGCTCACCGGCGTAGAGTTGACCGTCAAGGGATCGAGTTTGGCGGCACTACTGGCAGTGTTGTTGGGTTCGTTCGCGTGGTCAGCCGGAGTGGTGATCTCGCCAAAAGTGAAGCTGCCTTCGGACGCGCTGGGACGCACAGCATTACCCACGATCTGCGGAGCGGTGATGCTGCTTGCCGCCGCAGGACTGACGGGTGAGTTTCACGCCACACACTGGGCGAGCATTTCCATGAAATCAATTTTAGGCTTGGCCTATCTGATCGTTTTTGGATCCGTCATCGCGTTCACCGCGTACACGTGGCTGCTGCAGCGGTGCCCTCCCGCCCTGGTCGCGACGCACACCTACGCGAATCCAGTGGTCGCCGTGTTTCTGGGATGGCTGCTCGCTTCCGAACCGTTGACCCCGCGAGTGGTGCTGGCGTCGGTGGCAATTCTGGGGGCGATCATTCTTATCCGCACAGGCGAGCGTAGCGTTGCAACCGCAACTTCGCCCACCGCGGCCAAGTCTGCCGAACGCGAACTACGATCTGCGATCCGGAGCGCGTCATGATCATGAGACGGTGTTCCGCACGGATTAGAAATGGTCTTTCGGAACGCGCAACGAGTCAACCAAGGCAAAAATTCAGAATCTGTGCAATTTTGAACAGACGTTCGATCTGGGGATTGGTAGATTGCTTCCCAGCGTAAGGCGATCCGGGAGGAACTATCGCGGTTTTCCCCACGGCCCCACCCGCGTCGTTTCCTCGTTCGTAAGGTGGCGCAGCTGTTCTCCCTCTGCTGCGCCACATCTTTTTTAAGTGCTTTACACTCCACCAGACACACCTCCACAGATCCACCAAACATACGCTAGATCGCTAGGCCGGGCAGGATAGTCTGAGTAGCTTGAAGATCTTCCGCTTGTTCCTTAGTCGCTAATACCTCTTTTCACCGCCCGCCTCGAAAGGCTTGCGAATCCTCCTAGAATCAGGACAGAAAGGCAAGCCAATGAGAAATCTTCTGCGCGTGATGTTGGTGGTGTGTGTGGCAACCGCAGGATGGTCGGCCGAGAATGCAACGAAGGCGCAAGGCCGTGTGAAGGCGGCGGGCACGATTCTGCAAGCGATTCAGGCGGCCCCCGATCATCGCATCCCCGACGAGGTACTGGCATCGGCTGCGTGTGTCGCGGTTGTGCCCTCGATGTTGAATGGTGGCTTCGTACTTGGCCTGCGTTATGGCCGTGGGGTGGCTACCTGCCGTACGGCCAAGGGATGGAGCGCACCCACATTTTTTATGGTGAAGGGAGGCAGTTTCGGTTTGCAGTTCGGCGGGCAGGCGGTGGATGTGATCATGCTGGTCATGAATGACGGTGGCATGGCGAACCTGATCTCCAGCAAATTTAAACTGGGAGGGCAAGCTAGCTTTGCCGCGGGTCCAGTTGGGCGCCAGGCCGCGGCCGAAACGGACTGGAAAATGCGCGCCCAGGTGTTGTGTTATTCCCGTTCGCGCGGAGTCTTTGCCGGCGCCACGCTGGAACACGGGACCATCCAATTGGACAAGGACAGCACACGAGCGTTCTACGGACATATGGTGCGTTTCAAGACTTCCCTCGGCGGTGAGATTGACGCGCCCTCGACCACCTATCCATTTCTCGACCCGTTAGCCACCTGGGCCCGAGTTGTGGCAAACAAGTAAGACCCAGAACTGGCCTTTCATTTCAACGCGGAAATAGGCTCTCCCTCGCCTAACTGCGGACTGGAATCGCCACACGGCGAACCCCGTCATGCACTTCCTTTCGCCGCGTTTTGCTTCGATCATCAGAAACAACTCAGTCGGCGCAGAGTCGCACTCACGGAGAAAAACTCCGGAGGGGATCGTTTTTGCGGATGGACGCTGTGGCGGGAACCAGTAGAGAAGTGCAGGGAAGCAGGCAATGATTCCAGACAGACGCAGTTGCGTTCGGCACAAGGTGCATGGGCCGGTGTTTGCCAGTTTTGACGGCGTTACCGGCGGAATGATTCTGGATCTCAGCGAACAGGGCGTGTCGATGCAAACGGTGGTGCCGCTGGAAGCGGAGCAGCGAGTAAAGTTGCGGCTGGATCTGCCAGATTCTGACGCCTATCTGGAGACGACGGGATATATCGCGTGGGCCGATGCTCTGGGCCGCGCTGGGGTGCGATTCTCGGAACTCCCGGTAGAGGCTCGGCAACGGCTGGATGAGTGGCTGGTCCTCAACGAAAAAGCCCCGAGCCGCAAGGCTCCAAAGCTTACTTTTGATCGCGTGCTGGGGCCGAGTGCAGAGCTCAAGTCTTCGGGGAACGGAGCCAGCAAGCCGCGCTCGGTGAGTTTGGAAGCAGAGGGTGGAAATTTCGAAGTAGAAGCCGGCGCGGAAGGCATGGGGGGATCGCCGGCACTTTCGACCACAGTTCAGTACGAATTCAACTCGCTAGGGCCCGATCTGAATAGCGCGCTGCGGGTGATCAGCGAACGGGCGCGGACACTACTGCGCGGAAGTGGGGCGGCGATCGCGCTCATCGACCGCGGTCCGATGATGTGCCGGGCGAGTGTAGGCAGCGGCGGTCCACCACTCGGAACCCATGTGGATGTGGATTCGGGCTTTTCCGGCGAGTGTATTCGTACGGGAAAAGCGATGCGTTGTGATGATGCCGAAGGCGATCCCCGGGTGGAAGCTGCAACCTGCCGTCGGCTGGGAATTCGCTCGATCGTGGGCGCACCAATCCGGTACGAGCGGGAGGTGGTGGGGTTGATGGAGGTTTTCTCTCCCCAATGTTTTGCTTTTGATGAAGGCGATCTCGCCGTGCTGGAGCGACTGGCCCAGACGGCGCTGCTCATGCTGAGTCAGGCACAACTCTTCAAGCGGGCATCGCTGAAAGCGGGCACTTAGGACAGCGCGATTAACTGTCCTTTCGGTAGAGCAGATCGCGCATCGCTTGCCTGCGCGCGGCGTTCGCTTCACTTGCAGACTTGCGCTCGACGGCATCCATTTTGCGCTGAGTCGCAGGCTCACCTTTCTCGGGTGTGCTGCAGGCCGGGCAGCGGTCGGCGAAACCGGGCTTATCCGGCTTCAGTTCAAACTCTTCCTCGCAAACGCTGCAGATTTTGATCGGGAAGACCATGTGCATTCCATAATACGACGCTCGTAATGCGTGTTCCAAGGGGACGGACATTTTGGAGGTGGCTTGGTTTGGTTGCGCCGGATCCAAGCCGGTCGAGCATGCTCGACCAAACAACCGAGGCGGCTGTCCCACATGAGTTTTCGTCCAACTTTTCAGCCTTGACTCACTCCAAGGGAGAGGATCCGACCGATCAGGCTTGTGCCGGTCCATTCAATCCGGTGCACTCACCGAACTGACCTGGTCGAGCCATGACGTAGAGAGGAACCGTGGCTCGCAGGCTTGTCCCGCTGCCGTCCGATTCTATTTCGAGATTGCCGCTCAGTTCCTTCAATCGCTCTCGCATCCCGCCAATCCCACCCCGGTCTCGGCACTGACTGGAACAGTCGGTGCGTGCGTTTACGGCGCAACAAGGATGGCGCCCCCGCAGACCAGATTCGCAAGGCGAGGCCAGATGAACAATCAGAGTAAGGAAGTTTGGCTTCCTTCGTTTGCTGCGCGGCCTCCGCAACAAGTATTCCCATTGAATGTCAGACAGGAATATCCGACCCAGAAGTCCCTAATCAGCGGTTGTGGTCGCAGCGGCGGAGGTAGTCGATGAACATTTGCTCGACCGGCTTGTCGTAGGCGATGGAGACGTGGCGGACGGTGCGTCCGCTGACGAAGTGGCAGACCTCTTCCGCGAGGTTTTTAGCGTGATCGCCGGCGCGTTCGAGCGACTGGGTCATGAAGATCACCTGCAGGCTGGCCTGGCGGTGCGCGTTTTCTGGATTCTCGATGTGGCGCAGGAAGATCAGGTTGCGCATGCGGTCCATCTCGGCGTCGGCACGCAGAACGTCGATGGCCTTAGGGACATCGCGATCGGAAAATGCGGCTGCGCAATCCGTAAGCATCTTTTCGAGCAGCGTCGCCATGCGGGTGAGGTCGCGGGTGTCTTCCGAGTCAGTGCGTCCGCTGACCGACAGGGCGCTATTGGCGAAGCTGAGGAGCAAGTCGCCGATGCGCTCGAGGGCGATCATCACCTTCATGCAGGCGAGCAATTCGCGCGCTTCGGCAGGGCCGACTTCCGTGATGGCGGTAGTGACTCCGCTGTCGATTTCCATGTCGAGCGTATCGAGCTGACGTTCGCGCTGGCGCAGCGAGTTGAGCAGGGCGCTGGAGCCGATGGCGATGCCCTCGGCCACAGCGCCGGCAGCTTCCTTGGCCACGTGACAGGCTTCCACGGTGCGGCGCACGATGTAGTGATGCGCTGGTTCGGGATCGGGGATTTTCGTCGCGGTACTCATAGTATCTCCACCCGGTGAGAACGCGGACGACGGTTGGAACTGTCGTCAGGACTCAGCTGTTGGGACTGGATAGGTACGGCTAAGCATAGGGGCGCCAGTAAAACTTATGGTTAACACGCCGTGAATTTTCGGTCATTTTTCAGAGATGCGGGAGTTAAGGACCAGTGTCGGCCCAGATACGACGAATGCAAGGGGCATCTCGCGTTTCTTTTTAGTGGATAGTTTATTTAACCGCCGAGAACCCACAGGGTTCGCCGAGAGCGCTGAGAAAGGCTGAGGGTTCGGTGGGCTTGCGCGTGTCGATTAGGGGCATTCGCTGACAGCCGAGGCGGCTGTCGCTACGTGAGTTATGCGGTGGGGAGAGTGAAGAGGAAAGTGCTGCCGTGGTTGAGTTCGCTTTCGGCGCGAATGGAGCCGGCGTGGGCTAGCATGATGTGTTTCGCGATGGCGAGGCCCAGACCGGTACCGCCGGATTCGCGCGAGCGGGCTTTGTCGATGCGATAGAAGCGTTCGAAAAGGCGCGGCAAATGCTCGGAAGCGATGCCCGCGCCGAAGTCCTGAACGTAGAATTCGATGCCGCGACGGGCGGGGCGCGCGCCGAGAACGACGCGGCCGCCGGACCGGCCATACTTCATCGCGTTGTCGATCAAATTCGAAAAGACCTGATGAATGGCTTCGCGGTCGGCGCGCACCGGGGGCAATGATTCCACGGAACCGCCGCCTCCATTCGTTTCCACGATGGTTAACTCAACTTCCTGAGTACGTGCGATCTCGCGGAAACTTTCTTCCGCGTCGTGCAGCAGTTCGACGGGGGGAACGGCTTCGGTATCGAAGCGGGTCTCGCCAGATTCGACGCGCGCCAGCGTAAGCAAGTCTTCGGTCAGGCGCGACATGCGGGCAGCATTCTTGCGGATGATCTCGAGAAACTCGCGGTGGGAAGTAGAGTTGTCGGAATTGAGATCGAGGAGAGTTTCGGAGTATCCCTGAATCGAGGTCAACGGCGTGCGCAGTTCGTGGGAAACGTTGGCAATAAAATCGCGGCGGGTTTTCTCGACACGCTCGGTTTCGGTGAGATCGCGGAGCACGGCGACAGCGCCGCCATCGGGCAGGGGCGCGGCGGTGACATCGAAGGCGCGGCCGGGGACGATGGACGTAGCGCGAGTGGTCTTCACCTGCTTTGTGCTGGTTGCGCCTTTGACGGCGGCGAGGAAATCGGGATCGCGGATGGTTTCGACCACGGGGGCATTCAGGCGAGTGTGCTGAGGGACAAGACGATCCATGGGCTGATTCGCCCACTGCACCAGCCCGTCGGAGCTAATCGCGATCACCGCGTCCTGCATGCTATTGAGCAAAGTTTCGAGCTGGCGCTGGCTGGAACGCACGGCGGCAAAACTGCGTTCGACCTGGCCGGCGGTTTTGTCGATGGCAGCGGCGACGCGGCCAATTTCATCGAGCGGCCTGTCATGCACGCGGGCGCGCAGATCGCCCTGCTCGATGCGAACGGCGACATCCACGATGCGATCGAGACGACGTGCAGTCCAAACCGAGGCGGAGGCGGCGATGAGTAAAGCGATTACGAAGGCAATGGAAGAGCCCAAAAGCAAGCGACGGTGCACCTGCGCCTGAACCGCTTCGACATCAGAAAGTGGATACGCGAGACGCACTGCGCCCCCCGAAACGGGAGCAGCTATGTAGAGAAATGGGATGCCGACCGTGGCGCTGCGGCGTTCGTTCTCGCCCGTTTTGCCGGCCAGGGCGGCGACGAATTCCCTGCGGGTGGCGTGGTTCTCCATGTTGGCGGGATTGGCCTCGGAGTCGGCGAGAACTTTTCCAGACGCGTCGATGATGGTGGCGCGGGCGCCGGCGGCGAGGGCTTCCTGCGCCGCGATTTCGGGTAGCGTGTGGGCGCGGTCGGTTTCGACACGGTGCGCGAAGAGAAGCGTCTTCTGAGTCAGATTGCGCTCGATCTCGGTGCGCAGGGAGGCTTCCCATGCGCCGCCAATCATGACGTCGAGGATAGCGGCAGTGGCGGCGATGACAATCAGAAAAACAGCCAGGAGTTTGAAGAAGATGCGGTTCCTCACGTGCTCCTCATTTAGGGGACTCGAAACGGTAGCCGGCGCCACGCACGGTCTTCAGATAGCGCGGGTTCTCGGGGTCAGGCTCGATTTTTTCGCGGATGCGGCGAACGTAGACGTCAACCGAGCGAGGAGTGACGTAGGCGGTGTCGCGCCAGACGGAGTCGAGCAGATGGTCGCGACTGAAGACGCGCCCGGTATGCCGGGCGAAGTAGTCGAGCAGGCGGAACTCGGTAGCGGTGGTGGGAACCGGGTTCCCGCGCACGGTCAGAGTCATGGCCGAAGGATCGATTTCGATGTCGCCGACTTTCATGGAACTGAGCGGAAGCGGGCGCTCGAAGCGGCGCAGCACAGCCTTGACGCGGGCGACGAGTTCGCGCGGGCTGAAAGGCTTGGCTATGTAGTCGTCGGCACCGAGTTCGAGACCGTGGACGCGGTCGGATTCGCTGCTTTTCGCGGTCAGGAAAATTACTGGGATCGAGGCGAGGCCTGGCGTCTGGCGAATGGTACGGCAGATTTCGAGACCATCTTTGCCTGGAACCATGATGTCGAGCACGAAGAGTGCGGGACGCTGGCGTTCGGCGTCGGCGAGGACGTTCGCGCCGGTGGGGTAGACACGCACGGTGAAGCCTTCGTTTTCGAGGTGATGGCGGACGAGACGCGAAATGTCGGGATCGTCTTCAACGACCGAAAGGCTGGGTTTCACGGGATTATTGTAACGAAGGCAGTACCCAGTACCTAGTCCCGAGTGGCGAGTTTGCGGAGTGGAGGGTGAATTTTTACCGAATATTCACAATCAGGTTGGAGACGCGGTCGAGGTGGAAACTTTTTTGCGGTGGGATGACTGTGGTGGCGCTGTATTCGGTGATGATGGCGGGGCCCGGATATTTCTTGCCTGGGCGAAGTTCGTCTCGGGAGTAAATCTTCGTTTCGAGTTTCTCGCCGTCGAATAGAACCGCGCTGCTTGGCGGGGACAACCTGCCGAGCTTTGCTCGGCCTGGACGGGCGACTGCGCCCGTCCCCTCCTGGTCCATCTTTGCCACATGGTCCATCTTCACCGCTTGAGTTGTCGAGGACTTCACAGTGGCGCGGAGGCGGAGCGTTACCAGTTCCACTTCACGGTTGGGATGGGTGTAGCCGTAGCGGCGGTGGTGTTCCTGCTCGAAGTCGCGCAGTAGATTTTTCGTGAACGGGATATTGAGCTCGTATCCCTGGCCGCGGTAACGGACGTCGACGCTGCGATGGAAGTGGGCGTTTCCCTGCCAGGACTCGCGGCGAAAATCTTTCGCGGCATTTCTTTCGAGGGCGGAGAACTCGCGACTCAATTGCTGCGCCGGAACTTTGCCGGAGACGCGCCATAGGACGGTGCGGGAATAATCTTTCACAACGTCACTGGCCAGGATGCCGAGAGCGGAAAGCGCGCCGGGCAGCGCGGGAATGATGACGCGCGGGACGCTGAGCGCTCCGGCGAGAGCGCAAGCGTGCAGGCCTCCGGCACCGCCGAAGGCGACGAGCGTGAAGTGGCGGGGATCGCGGCCGCGCTCGATGGAGACGACGCGGATGGCTTTTTCCATGGTGGCATTGACCACGCGGAGGACGCCGGCTGCGAACTTTTCCAGAGTCAGACCTGATGTTTGTTTTCTCAACCACTCTTGAGTGAGGCGGCGAGTGCGCTCGAGATCGAGCGTAAAGTCTCCGCCGAGAAAACGCGTGGGCTGCAGCCGGCCGAGCAGGAGATTCGCGTCGGTGACGGTGGGCTGCGTGCCGCTGCCATAGCAGATGGGCCCGGGATCGGCTCCGGCGGATTCAGGGCCGACGCGGAGAACTCCAGCAGCATCGAAGCGGGCAAGCGAACCTCCGCCGGCCCCAACCGTGTGGATGTCGAGCATAGGAACGCTGACGGGTAGGCCGGTGACTTGGGCATCGCTGGCGGTGGCGATGGAGCCTTCGATGAGTGAGACGTCGGTAGAGGTGCCTCCCATGTCGAAGGCGATGATGTGATCGATGCCGCTGGCGCGGGCGGTGGCGGCGGCGCCGACCACACCTCCGGCAGGGCCGGAGAGGACGGTGCGCACGGGCTCGCGGGCGGCAGTGGAGAGGGCGGTAATGCCGCCGCTGGATTGCATAACAAAGATGCGGAATCGGGCTTCCGGCTTTCGGCTTTCGGCTTCAGAAAATTTCTGCGTGTCTTTCGCCGAAAGCCGAGAGCCGGAAGCCGGAAGCCGTCCTGCTGAGGACCCGCGCACGCGAGCATTCAGATTCTCCAAATAGTGCTGCATGACTGGCTGCAGGTAGGCGTTGATGACGACCGTCGAGGTGCGTTCGTACTCGCGGAATTCGGGGAGGATTTGATGCGAGATGGAGAGTGGGAGGGCGAGTGAATTGAGGGCTTCGGCGACGGCTAGCTCGTTCTTTGGATTTGCGAAGCAGAACAGCAGCGAGATCGCGATGGATTGCGGGTGTGCGAGGCTGATCTGTTCGGTGAGAGTACGCAATTCTTCCGGCGTGGGCGAGGTGAGGATGTCACCGTCGCTGGCGGTGCGTTCGTTGACGCCGAAGCGAAGATCTTTGGGGACTAGCGGCTCGATGCGGTCGAAGAAGAAGTCGTAGAGTCTAGGGCGGGCCTGGCGTCCGATTTCGATGGCGTCTTCGAACCCGGCGGTCGTGACGAGCGCGGTGCGCGCGCCTTTGCGCTGGAGCAGAGTATTGGTGCCCACGGTGGTGCCGTGAAGGAGGATGAGTTCGCCGTCGTACAGGGCCGTCGCTTTGTCTGTGGCGATGCGGCGGAGGGCTTCGATGATGGCTTGAGAAGGATCAGCGGGAGTCGAAAAGACTTTCAGCATGCGGACGCGGCCGCGGTCTTGCCATACGCAGTCGGTGAAGGTTCCTCCGGTGTCGATGGCGATGCGGAGCGGTTGGGGGCGGCGCAGCATGAGCCAGAAAAGAGTAACACTGCGGGGAGAAGGCGGGCGGGGTTGCCCGCGCCACACCCCCTACGGGGCGGCGGTGGCGTAACATTTCGGGTTATGAGATACGCATTTCTGGTCGAGACTTACGCAACCGAACGGGTGAAGCTGGTTAGCGTGTGGAGTGAGTTCCGGGATGAGGATCTTCCAGTGCGGCCACGGGATGAAGATCCGCGGGGGCGCAGTGTGCGGGAGCAGATGGTGCATCAATGCGTGAGCGAGGACTTGTGGTTCCGGAACATGCTGGGGATTGATGTGGGTGCGCCGCCCCTGCCGGTGTCGGAAACGCGGTTGGAGTTTATGCAGCGGTATATGGAGGACAGCGGGAAGCGGCTGGCGGCGCTGCAGGCGAAGGAAGAGGCATGGTGGGAGGCGGATGCGAAGTTCTTTGACGTGCAGCGCTCGCGGGCCTGGATAATGGTGCGGCGGATGACGCACACGTCTCATCATCGCGGGCAGTTGATGGCCATGCTGCGGATGTTAGGGCGCGAGGTGCACAGCAACTATGGGCCGACAGCGGATACTGGCGGGTTGATGCAGAATCATGCCCCGACGATTTATGCGTATGGGAGTTTGGAAGAATTGGTGGCGGGTGAATTTGGCGAAGGGGCGAAAGCGAAGTTGCCGGGGGCGGGTGGGAAGGCGGTTACAGAGAGGCCCGATTAGGTTCGGAGCGCGCGCGCCCGAACCTTGCCTCGCTTCGCTCGCGGAGACAGCCGAGGCGGCTGTCCCCCCATGAACCTAGCTTAGACCTTTGTGGTGAAGGCTAGCGTCAGCAACGTTTTTTGTTCTACTTCGTGGGCTTTGGCGCTTCCAGTGGCTGGGCTGGCACCGGCGCTGCGTTTCACGCTTAGCACGGGGCGATCACCGGCGATGCGGCGCAGGCGGGTGAGCATGTTGAAGAGCGCGCCCATGTTCGCGGGCTCTTCCTGCACCCAGACGATGTCGGCGTTCTTGCCGTGGCGATCGAACTCAGCGATTACTTCTTCTTCCGGGAACGGGTAAAGCTGTTCCAAAAAAACAATCGCCGTGCTGGTATCTTTTCTTTTCTTTCTCGCGGCTCGAAGTTCGTGGCCGATTTTTCCGGTGCAGATCAGGATGCGGTCGGCTTCGCCCACTTCCGTGTCGGGGATGACATTCAGAAAGGTCTGGTGAGTGAAATCTTCGATCGGCGAACTCGCATCCGGGTGGCGCAGCATGCTTTTCGGAGTAAAGACGACCAGCGGCTTGCGCCAATGACGCAGAGCTTGGCGGCGGAGGAGATGGAAATACTGCGCGGCGTTTGAGGGCTGCGCGATCTGGATGTTGTGCTTGGCGGCGAGCTGGATGAAGCGCTCGATGCGGGCGCTCGAATGTTCGGGCCCCTGGCCTTCGTAGCCGTGAGGAAGAAGCATCACGACTCCGGAGAGCAAGTTCCACTTGGCTTCGCCGGCACTGATGAACTGGTCGATGATTGCTTGCGCGACGTTGACGAAGTCGCCGAACTGGGCTTCCCAGAGGACCAAAGACTCGGGATAGTCGCGGCTGTAGCCGTATTCGAAGCCGAGAACTCCCGCTTCGGAGAGCGTGGAGTTGTAAATTTCGCAGCGGGCCTGATCGGGCGCGATGTTTTCCAGCGGGACGAATTCGTTTTCGTTCTCGGTGTCGATGAGGACAGAGTGGCGCTGGTTGAAGGTGCCGCGGCGAGTGTCCTGGCCGGACATGCGCACGTGGATGCCGGTTTTCACGAGGCTGGCGAAGGCCAAGGCTTCTGCCATGCCGTAATCAACGGGACGCTTGCCCGCGCCCATTTCGGCGCGCTGTTCGAGAAGCTTCTTTACTTTGGGATGAATGTGGAAGCCGCCGGGATAGGTGGTCAGGCGAGTCGTGAGTTCCGATAATTCTTCGGGCGAGAGTCCAGTTTCGACTTCGAATTCGGGTTTGTAGGGGCCGCCGAAGTATTTGTCCCAGTACTTCGGAAGCTCGCGCATCAAGGGTTTCTGCTTGATGCTGCCAGCTTGTTTCTGCGCGGTTTCGAATTCGGCGCGGACGGCTGCGGCTTGAGTCTGCGCGTCACTGGCGCCGATATCATCCGCATAAATTTCCCAGAGCGGCGGATGCTCTTTGATTTTCTTGTAAAGCAATGGCTGGGTGATTGTGGGATCGTCGACCTCGCTGTGTCCGTGACGGCGGTAGCCGATCAGATCGATGACCACGTCGGTGCCGAACTTGTAGCGGTACTCGGTGGCGAGACGGGCGACGCGTACGACGGCGTCGACGTCTTCGCCGTTGACGTGGAAAATGGGAATCGACTGCCGGCGCGCGATGCAGGCGGCGAAGCGGGTGGAATGTTCTTCGGTGTAGCTGGTGGTGAATCCGAGGAGATTATTGACGACCACGTGAATCGTGCCGCCGACGGTGTATCCGGGGAGATCGGCGTAGTTCATGGTCTCCGCGAGGACACCTTGTCCGGCAAAAGCGGCGTCACCGTGGACTAACAGCGGAAGATATTTTTCGCGTCCGCCTTCTCCGGTGCGGTCTTGCTTGGCACGGGTGCGGCCGACGGTGACGGGGTCGACGGCTTCGAGGTGGCTGGGATTCGAGACCAAGTGGATGTGAACCTTGCCGCCGCTGCGAGTCTGGTATTCGCCAGTTGCGCCCATGTGGTACTTCACGTCGCCGGAGCCGAGAACGCTGCGCGGGTCAACATCTTCAAATCCGGCGAAGATTTCCTGGGGCGGACGCTTGGCCACGTGAGCGATGACGTTGAGGCGGCCGCGGTGGCTCATGCCCATGACGAGTTCGATCGCGCCGCGCTGTGCGGCAGTGTCGAGAACTTCATCGACCAGCGGGATCAGTGCCGTGACGCCTTCGAGCGAGAAACGCTTGCTGCCGAGATAACGCTGTTGCATGACCTGTTCGAAGATGTCGGCGCGGATGAGCAGGTCCAGGATGCGCTGCTGATCTTCCTTTTTGGGCTCGGACTCCATCTGCTCATAGAGCCAGCGGCGGCGCTCGGGGGAATAGATGTGGTTAACTTCGACGCCGATGGTGCTCGAATAGATGGCGCGGGCTGCGCGGGCGTACTCGCCTTCGTGCTCCAGTTCCGGCGTGTCACGGGGGCGGAGAAAACCGAGCGGGTCGAGGTCGCCTTCGAGATATCCCCACTGGCGATAGGCGCTAAAGACGCGCTCGCGTTCTGGGTTGGAGCCGTTGGAGGTTTCGATTACCGCGGCACTTGAGCCGCCATTGAAAGTCTTGGATTTCGGGGTCATAGGACGCAGGTACTAGGATAAAGGATGCGGGGACGGGCGCGCAGGATTCGAGTACGAAAAGTGGCTTAACCACAGAGGGCACAGAGGGTCACTGAGTAAAAGGCGAGAACCCCACCCGGTCGCTTAGAACGCGACAAGGGTGGGGCGCGCCTCGAGTTCAGAATTTGAACAAGTCCATCAGATTGCCGATGGCTGGAGTGTTCAGCGGGACGTACGGATTTCTCTTGGTGGCGACTGGATTGGGCAGATTGTCGCGGCTGCGATTGCTCACGGGAGCCAGATGCCAGTTGGCTTCGATGAACTTCAGGATCGAAACGTGATCGGCGTAAGTGTGAGAGATGTGGCCTGGCGTGGTGAAGGGAGAAATCACCAGAGCTGGAATTCTGGTGCCGTCGCCGAAGTAGTCGAGAGGTTGAATGTAGCCGGAGTCGTAGTAGCCGCCGCCTTCGTCGAAGGTGACGATGATGGCGGTGCTGGCCCATAGCGTTTGGTTAGCCTGGACTTCGTCGACAATCTTCTTCACGAAACCTTCGAACAAGTTGAGTTTGGAAGACGCCGGGTGTCCATCCAGCCAACCGTCAGGCTTCACGAAGGACACGGCAGGCAACTCGCTGTCCTGGATCGCCTGATACAACTCGGTGGTATCGCGCAGGTGCGAGCGACCGGCGGGGCTGGTCATAATGGACGTCGCGTACTGGAACGGGTTGCAGATGTTGCAGTAAGTGTTGTCAGCGGTGACGTAGTTGCCGTCGGGGTTGGCAAGATAGGCATTCCACTGATCGCCGTAATACGCCCAGGAGATGTTCTTCTCGATCAACCTGTCTCCGATGGTGCGGAGGGGAGAAGGAGGAATCGTGAAGACGGTCTCGTTGGGGTTGCCGATGTCGGCGTAGGCGTTCGCGCCGTCTCCGTAGTATCCGGGGTTGTAATTGTTGAGCAAATAGTAGTGGCCTTCTTCACAGTGCGCGTCGATGGGCCGATCCAAAGAGTTGAGGTAGCTGGTGATGGGAGCGACGCCGGGCTGAGTAGCGTCAAAACAATTGGTGTAGGTGCCGCCACCAAACGAGGCAGATCCGTAGGAACCGCCGCCGTAGCCGTCCTGGGTGTACCAATTGCTGGTCCCTTTTTGAGGATTGGGATTCTCGATTTCGTCGACCACTCCGGCGTTGGAGCTGCCGGCCGCGACCAGTTGATTGTGCGGGGGCCGGGCGGGATTGCCTTTGGAGTTGGCGAACCAGATGGCGTCGCCGCTGCCCAGCATGACGTGGTTGGCGCCGGTTCCACCCATCACGGCCTGATGGTAGTTGTCGCTCATCGCGTAGTGGTCGGCGAGATACTTCAGGTAAGGAGCATCGCCACGCAACATGTTGTAGAAACCCATGGAGGTTGAGCCCTCTTTAGTGCTTTCGTCGTTGAAGCCGGAAGGCTGAGCAAGGCCGTTGGAGCCAGCGCCGATGGTGGTTTCAACCCAGGGGAAGAGGTCGGCCTGACATCCGCTGGGATTCCATTTGGTAGCGTTGGCCACATTGCAGTCGGACTGTTGCCACATCTGATAGAAACGGTGGACCGGGCTGTTGTCGTAGGCATCGTAGGGATGGGTCGCGGAAGTGATCTGAAAAGGGCCCGAAGGCAAAGTGGTGGCGTCGGGGATGCGAGTGTCCACCGCTCCGTGCGCTAAGCCTGTGCCGCCGGTGGTGAGGTACACGTAATAGCTGTTGGGCAATCCGTTCTCATATTTCATGGCGGTGGCGACATCGGGGAACGGTGGAGTGGTGTACCCGCCGGCAAGTACCGGAGGCAGCACCGGGTAGGTCAGGTTACTGGGCGGATTTAAAAGGTAGGTGTCGGGTTTGGAATCCACCGCGGAGGATTGGGCGGCAACGGGAAAATTCGGCCCGGGCGCGCCATCCTCGTTGACGATGCCTTTGGAGAGCAGATTGGAGACAGTCTCTCCATTCTTTGCCTTATAGGTGGCGAAGACGTGATCGAAGGTGCGGTTTTCACCAATGATCACTATAACGTGCTGAATTGGAGTGCGAGTTTTTTGAGCTGCGGCGGGAAGCGGAGTCCCGAGGTTAGCGATGACTGCGAACAGGCTGGTGGCTACGGCGAGATGCTGCCTGGCTTTCGCCAGGAGATCAGGTGCAAACATATTTTTTCCTCCGAAGGAAGCTGCAGAGGAGAAGGTAGCCTCAGAGTGTTACGGGAAGGTGACGCGGAGATGAATGGCGGATAAAAAATAATCCACAGCTGTGAAAGCCGATGCATCGGGCGATGGAATACGAAATGCACGGCGTGAATCGTCGAATGGGCTTAAAACCCCAAGCCCGAGGGCCGCAGTACCTCCAGCAGCTATGCTAGTCTGCCTGCTATGGCAGACCGTCCCTCGATTAAACCTAAGAGAGCAGTGTCCCAGGCCTCTCGAACATCTTCCCGACTCGAGCGTCGCGAATCCCCACTTCTCGCGAAGAACGCGAGAAATGAGGCACCTGCGGCACATACTTCTGCGGCCGGCAAACATTTTCTCAGCGACAAGGTTGGGCACTTCACCGAGTCCGTCATCCGCGAGATGACGCGGCAGGCGATGCTCCATGGCGCCGTGAATCTGGCGCAGGGGTTTCCGGACTTCCCGGCACCGGCAGAGATCAAACAGGCGGCGCAGCAGGCGGTGGCGGAGGACGTGAATCAGTATGCGATCACCTGGGGCGCGAAGAGCCTGCGGAATGCGATTGCGCGGCAGATGGATGTGTGGCAGGGGATCACCGTCGATCCGGAAAAAGAGATCACCGTGTGCTGCGGATCGACCGAGGCAATGATTTCGACGCTGCTGGCGGTTTGCAATGCGGGCGATGAAGTCGTGATCTTCGAACCGTTCTACGAGAACTATGGGCCGGACTCGGTGCTGAGCGGGGCGAAACCGAAGTTCGTGAAGCTGCGTCCTCCAATGACGGACGGCGGCGAGTGGACATTTGATGAAAAAGAATTGCGGCGAGCGTTCGACAAACATACCAAGGCGATCATCCTCAATACGCCGAACAACCCGACAGGCAAGGTTTTCACGCGAGCGGAATTGGAACTGATTCGCGACCTCTGCGTGGAGTTCGATGTGCTGGCCATTACCGACGAAATCTACGAGCACATTCTTTACGAGGGGACTGAGCACGTCTCTATGGTGTCGCTCGAGGGCATGCGGGAACGGACCGTGACCATCAACGGCATGTCGAAAACCTACAGCGTAACGGGATGGCGCGTGGGATGGGCGGTTGCGCCGGAGAAGATTACGAACGCGATCCGCAAAGTGCATGATTTTCTGACGGTGGGCGCGCCCGCGCCTCTGCAAGAGGCCGGCGCCACGGCGTTGAGCTTACCCGCGGAGTATTACGCGAAGCTAGCTGAGGGGTATCGAGTGCGGCGCGATCATCTGATGCCTGCCCTGACCGAGGCCGGGTTCAAGTGCTTTCGCCCGCGAGGGGCGTATTACGTGATGACGGATATTTCGGCGTTCGGATTTGAGGATGATGTTTCGTTTGCAAAATATCTGGTGCAGGAAATTGGCGTGGCCAGCGTGCCGGGATCGAGCTTCTATCGCGATCCGCGGGATGGAGCACGGCAGGTGCGGTTTGCGTTCTGCAAGAAGCCGGAGACGCTGGATGAAGCAGCCCGCCGGCTGCGCAAGTTGCGCGCGACAGCGGCGGACTGAGCTTCGGAATCATCGGACTGACAGCCGAGGCGGCTGTCGCCACATGAATTACTTCGTGATCACACCGCAGGCTACGCGGTCTCCCGAACTGCCCGAAGGATCGGTCTTGTAGTCATCGGCTTTGGCGTGGACTACGATCGCGGCACCGTTCGACAAGAGCGAGTGCGGGCCGTCCTTGAGAGTGGCATCTTGGTCGTCGAGATGAGCCGAGGCCTTGCCGTCGGCACGGACGGTGAAGTTCTTCATATCGCCGGCATGGTGGCCTTCGGGATTCTCGAAACCGTGCTTCTTATTCTCGGGATTGAAGTGTCCACCGGCCGACTTGAAGTCGGGGCCTTCACATTTAGGGACCTGATGGAAGTGGATGGCATGTACTCCTGGTGTGAGATCGTGGAGTTTGACCTCGAGCGCGATGCCCGGTCCCTGATCCCAGAGGATGACGTCGCCGACAGATTTGCCCTGAGCATCTTTGAGTTCGACTTTGGTCTTGGCCGCGCTGCGGGATGGAAGAGCGACCAGCGCGAGGAACAATCCGAGGGTGAGATAGGCAAGGCGTTTCATGGATTCGAGCCTCCTGGGCAGCAGGAATTATAACCAATCCAGCGACGCCGATTCCTTCGATGGAGGGAGCGGTAGTGGCTCAATTTGAGGGCCATTACCACGAAGGACACCAAGTAAGACGAAGGAAGCACCTGTGAATCAATCCCTTCGTGACACAAGTGCGTTGTCCACAAAAATGTGGAGTATACTGCGAGGAGTTTCCAGAAATCCTAGCGGGAAGAGTGCAATCATGGGGTTGAACGCGGTTGAACAGGTAGCAGAGCAGGTTCCGGCAGACGATTTTCAGGGGCTCGAAGACAAAATTTATCGCACCATAGAGATGTTCAAGGCGGCTCGGCAGGCTCAGGCTGCGGCCGAACGGGATGCGCAGCGCGTGCGGCAGCAGATGCAAGATCGGGAAGAAGAACTGATCATGCTGCGGCGCGAGACCGTCCGGTTGAAAAAAGAGCGGGAAGAGATTCGCGGGCGCGTCGAGAAAATGCTCCAACAGATCGAGTCGATTGCCGAGGCCAGCTAGGCAGTAGTACATGGAAAGGACGTAGCCAGCTACGTCTCTACGAAGTACGACCCTACGGAGAAACGGTTTATGGCTACCGCGACCAAGGACCAGATGGTGAAAGATCCACAGAACTCCAGCGTGCGGGTGGAGATTTTCGACCAGGCGTATAACCTGCGCGGGTCCGATCCAGAATACATTCTGAAGCTGGCAGAGTATGTGGACGCCAAGATGCGCGCCGTGGCCGAAGCGACCAATACGATCGATACGGTGCGGCTGGCCGTGCTGGCGGCACTGAATATCGCCGATGAATATCACCTGCTGAAGAAAAGACAGGACAGCGGGGCAACCGATTATCTGAAGCGGGCGCATCTATTAGCAAATGCGCTGGATGAGGTTCTGGGCGAAAAACGCAAGGCAAGCTAGGCGGCGGCGCTCCGGGATAAGCTTCCTCCTGTTAAATCTTCTTGTTTGCATGCTGCTCGGCAGCATTGCCCTTTCTCAGGAAACAACCCTCCGATCGCAATCCAATCTGGTGTTGATTCCGGCGCTGGTGAAAGACCGGGAGGGCGGAATTGTGTATGGGCTGCAGGCAAAGGAATTCGTGGTGGAAGACGATGGCGTGGAGCAACCGGTGCGCCTCGACGAGGCGCCGGAGGGCCAGCCTATCTCGCTGGTCGTGGCCATTCAGCGCGGACGCCGGGCCGCCTACGAGTTCCCGCGAATGCAGGGCCTGAAGTCGATGCTGGACCCGCTGTTCAGCCTGGGAACGGCTCGCGTTGCAGTGGTCGTGTTCGACAGCCAGGTCGAAGTCACGAGAAATTTTACGCAGGATGCCAGCCTGGTGGAAGCCGACCTGAGAAACCTGCAGCCGGGAGATGAAGGTGCGGTCATTCTGGATGCGATCGACTCGTCGGTGAACCTGCTCAAGCAGGAACCGGAGGAGCGGTTACGCGTGCTGCTGCTGATCAGCGAGATCCGCGACCACGGCAGCCATCGAAAGTTGGACGACGCGGTGGCGGCGATCGGACAGAGCAATGCGGTAATGTACGCGCTGGCGTTCTCGCCCGCGCTGTCCAACATCCTCGATACCGGACGCGGGACCAACAAGAGCGAGATGCACAACGGCATCGACTTCATGGATCTTATGTATCGAACGGCGCAGGCCATGAAGAAAAATGTTCCGAGCACGATTGCTTCGATGACCGGCGGGGAATACGAGCTGTTCGCAACCAAGAAGAAATTCGAAGTGCGGATGAACGACTTTACCAATCATCTCCACAGCCGCTATCTGCTGAGCTTCGCGCCGAAGGAGCCACATCCCGGACTGCATCAGATTCGAGTACGATTGCGGGCCCAAGCGCCAGACGCTGAAGGTGGCACGGTCCTGGCTCGAAGCAGTTATTGGGCGGAAGGAACTAAGCACTAAATTGATTCACCGCATTCGCGAAACTCAACGGGCGGCGCCGTGTCAAGAGATTTCCGGCTTAGCAAGCCCATTTGTGAACTCGCCGTTACTTTGGTAGCAAGCGACCTGCCAACTTTTTGCGCTCTTCCTCTTGCCAAGCACGAGATTTGCCTAGCATCCTGATTGAAAGCCGGCCTGCCATGTTGGTGATGGCGGGTAACCGATATTTGAACCAATGCAGAATGAACGGGAGCTCGACTCGAACTAGGATCCGGTGAGCGACGCTGCGCCATGCGCAGATGCCTAAAGGGTCTCGGCGGGCACCCAACGTCTACCGACGGGTTCATTCTCGGCCCCGTCACACGGCTTAGTGGGTCGGCTTGCTTTCTTATGGTGTAGGGTGGACACTCCTATCCGCCAAGTTTTGATTCTCCTGCGGTTCACTGGCACGCCCTGCTAGACTGTTCGGGTAGCAAATCCCTTAATTCGCGCATCTAATTAAACTGTGTTCCCACAACTGTTTCACATAGGGAAGTTCTTCCTTCCGACGTATGGATTCCTGGTCTCCCTGGGCGTCCTGATCGGATTATGGATCAGCGTCCGCAATTCCGAGAAGCTGGGAATTGACGGCGATAAGGCATGGAACCTGGGAATTCTGGTCGTGCTGTGCGGCATCATCGGGGCCAAGGTGCTGTATGTAGTCAACGAATGGAGCTACTACTCGGCTCATCCCGGCGAAATTTTCAGCATCAATACACTGCAGGCAGGCGGCGTCTTTTCTGGAGGGTTGCTGGCCGCATTTGTGGCGGCGGCATGGTATGTCTGGAAACATAAGATGCCCGCTCTCGGGACATGCGATGCGTTTGCGCCCGGCCTGGCGCTCGGACACTCGATCGGACGCATTGGCTGCTTCGCCGCGGGCTGCTGCTATGGGAAAGAGACCCATCACTGGTGGGGCGTGGTCTTCCACAATCCGCTGGCGAACTCGATTACCGGGACGCCGCTAGGCGTGCCACTCGAACCCACTCAACTGTTCGAGTCGGCGGTGGAGTTGGCGAATTTCTTCTTTCTCATGTGGCTGCTCAAGCGCCGGAAATTCGATGGCCAGGTGATTGGCGCGTTCATGTTCATCTACGGGATTGCCAGATTCTTCCTGGAGTATTTGCGCGATGATCCCGGACGCGGGTCGGTCTTCGGCGGGGCAATGACCGGCACGCAGTTGATCGCGATTGGGTTGGTGTTGGCCGGGGGACTGATCTGGTGGCTGCGGCCTGGGTCAAAGTCAATCCCGGCGCGGACTGTCAGCGCGACGCGTTAATTTTCGTAAGCCCAGATATGGCCGTTGAACTTCCCTGCCGCATTAGACGAATGAGTGGTTGCAGCAAGCGGGGGGCGGCATGGGAAAACTGTCGGCCCTGGCAGCCGCTAGCGCCGCGCGAAACGCCTCTTTCCGATACTGCTGACTGCGATAATTCCCTGTTGCCCGCCTGCGCTGATGACCACGGCATCAATCTCCATGCCGTTTTTTACCACCACGAAATTCGCCACCACGGGCGGACGCCCATCCGTGAAATCGAGGGTAAAGGTTCCTGTACAGTCGGAGTTTACGGAGTAGGTGCCGTTGGCCGGAGTATGGGTGAAATCAGCGACAACTTTTCCCGCAATCGTCACCGTATCGATCTGGGTGAGACTGCCGTCACCGTCGAAGTGGGTCATAGCGACGCCCACCTGTGGTCCGATAGGTCCGTTTCCGGCCAGTTTGTTTCCCGTGAGATTGAATCCATAGCTGCCGGCAATGAGTCCTGCGTTGCAACGAGGAGAGTCGCTCTGGGCGAATCCGAGAGTGGAAGCTGCCAGGAAAAGCAGCGCGAAACCAGCGAAACATGCGGCAAGTTTACCGTTCATATGCGCCTCGACTTTCAATATTGGCTGCCCCTCGGCAGCACTGGGAACGCATACTGACCTGTCTTGCCGCGGGAAACAATGGAGAACGCCTGTAGAAATTCTTAAGACGAAGCGTCAAGCTAGCAATTCTGACTGGCTGCGCGGGGTAAGATGTCTGGCAGCCCGAAGCCTGGATCCCCTACAGCGCCAGCCTTTGGGAGCAGTCATGCTGAAGTTCAGCGATTTCGAACTCGATGAGCGCGCTTACGAATTGCGCCGCGCTGGCCGCGCCCTGAAACTGGAGCGCATCCCGATGGATCTGCTCTGCCTTCTTGTACGAAATGCGGGCCAACTTGTAGGCCGCGACACAATCATTGAAAAACTCTGGGGCAAGGACGTTTTTCTGGATACGGACAACAGCATCAACACAGCGATTCGAAAGATACGGCAGATTCTGAACGATGATCCGCGACATCCCCGATTTGTGCACACCGTGCCCGGCAAGGGCTATCGCTTTGCGGCTCCGGTGACCGACGAATCACAGGTTAGGCCCGAGCCGAATCGCAATTTGGATGTCAGCCAGCGGGTGATGCTGGCTGTTCTTCCCTTCGAGAACCTGAGCAATGACATGGAGCAAGAGTACTTCAGCGACGGGCTGACAGAGGAAACGATCTCGTACCTGGGACAGCTCGATCCACAATCGCTGGGAGTAATCGCCCGAACCTCGTCGATGGTATACAAGCGAACAACGAAAACGATCGCAGAGATTGGGCGGGAACTAGGGGTGAACTATGTTGTCGAAGGCAGCGTCCGGAGGGAGAAGGAGCGAGTCCGGATTACTGCGCAATTGATCCGGGTCAGCGACCAAACTCACCTGTGGGCGGAGAGCTACGATCGCGAGATCGAAAGTGTCCTGGGGGTGCAGACCGAACTCGGAGCATCGATCGCGAAGAAGATAAAAATACAGTTAGGCGGGAAGGACAAACCGACCGTCGTCGCGGATGCGGAAAGAAATCCGGAAGCTCACGATGCCTATTTACGCGGAAGGTATCACTGGGCCAAGAGAACGTTCGCGGAAACCCGCAAAGCGATTGAATATTTCCGCAGAGCAACGGATGCGGAACCCACTTATGCGAAAGCCTACGCCGGACTGGCTGACTGTTACATCACTCTGCCCATCACCAGCGATATGAAGTCGAAAGACTGCTTTCCCAAAGCCACAACAGCGGTGTCGAAAGCGCTGGAGTTGGACGACAATCTGGCGGAAGCGCATACCTCATTGGGGACAATTCGATTCTGGTTTGACTGGGACTGGTCGGGAGCGCACGAGTGCTATCAGCGGGCACTCCAGATCAATCCCAACTATGTATTTGCCCGGCTATTTCGGGCGCATTGTCTTTCGAATAAAGGGCGACATGAGGAAGCCATCGCTGAAATCCATCGCGCGGTGCGGCTCGATCCGCTCTCTCCAATTCTGAACACGCTGCTGGCGGAGTTTCTTTACCATGCCGGGCGGTATGACGAGGCTGTGGCGGAATTTCACAACGCAGTCGAGCTTGCGCCAAGGTTCTGGGTTGCGCATGTGAACTTCGCCAAGGTGTACGAACAAACTGGAGAATATGGCCGCGCCATCGCGGAGTTGGAGTTGGCTCGCACCTTCTCCGATGGAAACACTGAGCCAATTTCCCTCCTGGGATATGTATGGGCGAAGAATGGACGTCAGACCGAAGCAGAAAACGTCTTGGCGGAACTGCTCACACTCACCCGCCAAAAGTATGTTCCTCCGCTGAACATTGCATTGGTATATGCCGGGCTGGAAAAGCAGGATCTAATGTTCGAATGGCTGGAGCGGGGACTTCAGGAACGCGATGTTCATATGACATTCCTGCGCGACCCCAAGTGGGATGGATTGAGGGAGAATCCGAGATTCAGAGAAATATTGAGGCAAGTAGGACTTGGATAGAGACTGAGATCGCCTGCCCGGCTTTCAGTCGAACGTCTGCTACCAGCAAACCCCAGGCAACCTTATAGTATTCTTCCTCAGAGTGTCGGAAGCATTTCCAATTCTTATTTTTGTTGTGGCTGACGATGCCGGCAAACGGCTTGACCAGTTTCTAGTCGCTCGCTTGGCTCGACAAACTACGCAGCATGAGGACTAAAACAATCAAACCCGATCCTAGCAAATTTAGCGTGCCCGGCTCCGGCACAGTGGTTGTACTTCCCTCGGTGATCGTCCCGGTAAGTCCGGTGCTGAGATTGCAGTAGTAGCAACCGCTGGAGCCGGTGCCCACGTAAAAGCTGAGAGTACCGCCCGCAGCGAGACTTTCCGACAGATTGAAGGAGTCTTTTCCTCCGAAGCTAGAAATCGTCCCCGTCCATATGACCACGCCGTTGTCCATAATCTCAACCGGATGCGCATTCTCGCCCGTGTCGATGCCTAGAAAAGCGCCGCTAATGTGGTAAGTACCCGCCGAAGGGGCGGCGAACATGACTGAAACATTGCCGCTCTCAGGGTCCAGCCACAAAGTGCTCGTAGGATCCCGGATTGTGAGGTAGCTGACAGTACTGCCCGAGACGTTTTGGATGATTATAAGGGAATTCGGAATGGCTTCTCTAGTCCACCAACCGGAAACACCTGCTCCGACGAAGTTGCTAACACTCTGGGAATCAGTAAAGGCGATTCCGTTATAGTTGTAAGTCCACACCCCATTCGGGTTACTAGCACCCGAAAATCCGGTTACGACGTTGTAGACCGAGTTCGCATACAGACTCTGGACACAACCCAGCGCAAGAAGAACCAGGGACAAACTGCCAACACAGCGACGCGATGTTTTCACGGGGGACCTCCTCAGCGACATCGACACGGCAAGAAGCGAGGCAATTTCCTGGCCAGTTTCGATACTGACAACAAAAGGCTCTCCCATCGGTTCGGTTAAGCCTGTACAAATCTTTTGCAGTTTGTCTGCAAGAGTTCGGGAAAACGGATATTCCTCCCCACTAAGTTTGCTGTAAACGGGCTCCTCCTGAGATAGCCTGTAGTATCCTTCGCAGCGAAATGTCGGAAGAATTCCCAATTCTTATTTTTGTTGCGGCTGACGATGCCGGCAAACGGCTAGACCAACTCCTGGTCGGGTACCTCGACGTCAGCCGGGCCCGGGTACAGCAACTGATCTCCGAAGAAAAAGTCTTGGTGAATGATCTAGCCGCGAAGGCTTCGCTAAAGCTGCGGGGCGGCGAGCGCATCACCGTGCTCGGCTCCGCCGAACGGCCTCCGTTGCGCGCCAATGCGGAAGAGATTCCGCTGGACATCCTTCATGAAGACGACGATCTGGCAATCATCAACAAGCCCGCGGGAATGATGGTCCATGCGGGCGCGGGCGATACCGAAGACCAGCGCAATCGCGGGACGCTGGTGAATGCGCTGCTGCATCATTTCGCGACGCTTTCGGGCGTCGGCGGAGAAATGCGTCCTGGCATCGTGCACCGGCTGGACAAAGAGACCAGCGGGCTGATCGTGGTGGCGAAAAACGATGAAGCGCACCGCAAGCTGGCGGCGCAGTTTGCCCGTCGCGAGGTGAAGAAGACTTACATTGCGCTGGTACACGGTTGGGTGAAGAAAGATGGGGGAACGATCTCGGCCAGCATCAGCCGCGACCGGGTGCGGCGCATACGAATGACCACGCGGGGAACGGGTGGACGCGACGCGGTTTCGCACTATGTCGTACTTCAGCGCTTGGATACGGCGTTCGGCAAGTTTACGCGGGTGGAAGTGAAGATCGACACGGGCAGGACGCATCAGATACGCGTCCACATGGCGTCGCTGGGGCATGCGGTGGTGGGCGACGCGCTGTATGGGGCGCCCCGCGAGATGCGGGCGAGGCGCGGGCGCGCAACGGACGAGGGCGGCGCGATCTCGCTGGCGCGAAACTTTTTGCACGCGGCGAGGTTGGAACTGGTACATCCGCGGACGGGGAAAAAGATCGCGCTGGAGAGCCCCCTTCCCGCGGAATTGCAAGCCTTCTTAACCACGATCGAGAGAGACGTTGCCAGCAAAGTCTCTGCCAAGAGCGACTGAGGAAGGGTGCGGTTCAGGCGGCGCGGGCGGATATAATGTAGTGTCGAGGGAAACTTAGGGGACGAAATTGGTTACCAGTTTAAGGCTCGTTCTGCTGATCCTTTTTGCGGTGGCCGCGATGGCGCAGTCGGGGAGTCCATCGACGGCTCCAGCCTCTCCGCCCGCGGCTGCGCAGGTGCAAAAAACTGCCGACCCAAATGCTGCGACCGGGGACGATCCGGTCACCACGATCCGTTCGACGACCAACGAAGTGAACGTGGTATTCACGGTCACCGACAAGCATGGACGGCGGGTGACGGATCTGAAGCAGGGCGATTTCCGCGTCCTCGATGACAACAAGCCGCCTGAAGAAATTCGCAGTTTCCACGCGGAGACGAACCTGCCGCTCCAGGTCGGTCTGCTCATCGACGCCAGCAATTCGGTGCGGGACCGGTTCAAATTCGAGCAGCAATCGGCGATCGAGTTTCTGAACCAGACGATTCATCCGCGTTCCGATCAGGCGTTCGTGGTCGGTTTCGATGTCACGCCGGAGGTCGCACAGGATTTCACCGATAACACCGAGCGCCTGGCCCATGGGGTGCACGAACTGCGCCCAGGCGGCGGCACAGCGCTCTATGATGCGCTGTATTTTGCCTGCCGCGACAAGTTGCTGAAGGCTCCGAAGGCCGACCGGGTGCGGCGCGTCATCATTTTGCTCAGCGACGGCGACGACAACCAGAGCCACGTGAGCCGCGAAGAAGCGATTCAGATGGCGCAACGCGCCGAGGCCATCGTCTATACCATCAGCACGAACGTGAGCGGCACCAAAGGAACCGGGGACAAAGTGCTGGAGCGCATCGCGGACGCCACCGGGGGACGGGCATTTTTTCCGTTTCAGATTCGCGACGTGGCCAATGACTTTGCCGAAATCCAGGACGAACTCCGCAGCCAGTACGCCGTTTCCTATAAGCCGGCGGACCTCAAGGCGGACGGGCATTACCGCACCATCGAAATCGTCGCGAACGACCGGAAGAATTTCCGGGTGAGGGCGCGGCGCGGATGGTACGCGCCGGTACGGTAGGACGGCCTCGAACCTTGTACTTCGGCTGATTCGGAATACAATCACGTAGCTCCGCTACATGACCAATGTTCGGGCTGAATTTTCTCTACACACAGAGTACAATCTGCCGCGGCGCCCTCATCGCAACATCCATGCCAGGATATTCAGGAACACCGCTTCCGAAAAAGCTGGGCATACAACCTCGAGCAAACGTTTGGTTGGTGGACGTTCCAAACGACGTGGGTGCGGAGTTGAGCGCGGCGCTTGCCGGATGTGAGAGCGGGCGTCGCGGAAAGGCTCCGCTCGACTTCGCAATGCTGTTTACGAAATCGAAAGCAAAGCTGGAAAAGGATTTCACGCGAGTCAGCAAACTGCTTGCGCCAGCGGGGATGGTCTGGGTGAGTTGGCCCAAGAAGAGTTCGGGCGTAGCCACGGATCTGGACGAAAATAAGGTGCGCCAGATTGGACTCGACGCAGGTTTGGTGGACGTAAAAGTGTGCGCGGTGACTGAGATTTGGTCGGGATTGAAATTTGTGCGGCGCGTGAAGGATCGTTGAAGAGTCTCGGCGCGGTCGCGGAGAAAAAAGCATGGTACGAGTGGGATTGATCGGGTTCGGTCTGGCGGGGCAGGCGTTTCATGCGCCGGTCATTCGAGGCGTCAAGGGGATGGAACTGGCTTGCATTCTCGAGCGCCATGGGAGCAAAGCGAAGGAAAAATATCCGGACGTTCGAGTGGCGCGGACGCTGGAGGAAATGCTTTCCGACAAGTCGATCGGCTTGTGCGTGGTTGCCACTCCTAACGATTCGCACTTCTCCTATACAAAAGCCTGCCTGGAAGCGGGACGCGACGTAGTCGTGGACAAACCATTCACACCCACGATGGCGGAGGCCGAGCAACTGGTGCGTCTCGCCGCCGATCGCGGACGTCTGGTCACCGTGTATCAAGATCGGCGCTGGGACGGAGATTTTCAAACGATCAAGAAGCTGTTGAAATCGGGCGCGGTGGGCGCGGTCGCCGAGTACGAGGCCCGCTTCGACCGTTTTCGACTGGAGGCCAAGGCGAACGCGTGGCGGGAAAGCGCGGACTCTGCTGCGGCTGGCGTTCTCTGGGATCTGGGGCCGCACTTGATCGACCAGGCGCTGGTTCTGTTTGGCGAGCCCGAGACGATTTGGGCGTCGGCCTACTGCCAGCGGAAGGTTTCGCAGGTCGACGACTCCTTTGATGTGCACATGGAATATCCGCTTCTACGCGCGATGCTGCGCGCGCGCATTATCGCCTGTGCTCCGGGGCCGCATTTCCTGATTCACGGGACGGAAGGATCGTTTGTGAAGTATGGAATGGATCCGCAGGAGGAGATTCTGCGAAGCAAGAACTGCCCCGACGGACCGGCCTGGGGAGCGGACTGGGGCGAGGAACCAGAGGAACGCTGGGGGACTCTGAGCCGCGTGGGTGGGGAAACTCGCAAGGTGAAGACAGAACGGGGCGACTATCGCGGGTTCTATGCCAACGTCAGAGACGCGATTGGGAAGGGGACTACGCTCGATGTGACGGCGGAACAGGCGCTGCGTACCATGCGCGGAGTCTTGCTGGCGCATAAGAGCAGCCGGGAAGGGCGAAGAGTGCGGTGGACGGAAGCGGCGGAGTAACCTCCACTCTGCTGGCAGGAATTGGCGTTCGCGGGCGGCCGCGCCCGCACCACACTTAGCCCTTCATTACCTTTTGGAAAGCCGCCTGGAAGTGCTCCATCTCTTCTTGTGTTCCTACCGTGATGCGAACGTATGTCGGCATCACCGGCCAGACGCGGCCGATCAAAACATTTTCCTTCGCCATCGCGTCTCTTACTTCCTGGCCGGGGCGCTTGGTATCGAGCATGAAACAGTTGGACTGCGAAGGGATGTAAGAGTAGCCGTTGCGCTCGAGCCATTGAAAAGTCTGCTGGCGAATGCCGGCGTTGATGCGGCGACGTTCCGGGACAAGTGCGGGATCCTTGAGGCTGGCGATGGCAGCGGCGACCGCGGTCGTGGGCATAAAGTTCTGTCCGCCGCGCGCGATGACTTTCTCCAGCAGGTCGGGACGTGCAATGACGAACCCGCAGCGCAGGCCGGCCATGCCGTAAACCTTCGAGAAGGTGCGCAGCACAATGACATCTTTGCCGGCCTTGACGAGATCGAGCGCGGATGGCGCCTCGCTCAGGTGGATGTAGGCTTCGTCGATCAGAACAATCGAGTCTTTTGGCTTGTTGGCGACGAGATATTCGATGTCGGAATGCGATGTGAGCGTGCCCGTGGGATTGTTGGGATTGCAGATATAGAAGACGCCTGCGTCCGCTCCGGCAGCCAGCATGCCCTTGACGTGGTGCGCGTAGCTTTTGGTCATCGGAATGTTGACCACGCGCGCGCCGGCAATCGAAGCCATATGCATGCCCGTTTCAAAACTTGGATCCGCGGCGACGTAACTTCTCTGCGGCGAGGCGAAGGCCAGCACACTGAGACTCAGCGGCGGAGTTGAGCCGGGCGTGCAATAAATGTAGTCCGGATTGAGGCCTTCCAACTGGGCGAAGGTGCTGGTGAGTTCGTCGGTAAGATTGTCGGCGTAGCGACCGCCTTGCGGAATGATGGCCGCGATTGCGTCGCGTGCGGCCTGACAGGGGCCCAGGGGATTCTCGTTGGAATCGATCAGCACCGCGTCCTTGGCATGGGGGCGGCGTCGGGTCGCTGCGGCCAGCATGGGTTCGGTCATGAGTTGGAAGGCAGCGGCTGCAGACGCCGCAGCCGACAGGTGCAGGAACGAACGCCGGGAGAATCGGGGCATTGGGACCTCCGCAAGCGAGTGTATCAATTGCGGGTGGAGAAATAGAGGATTTTAACCACAGAGCCACAGGGGAACACTGAGGAAGAAATACCACAGACGGCACAGGCAAACACTAAGAAATAAAAATCCTCCGTGTAACTCTGTGGCCTCTGTGGTTAGGTTTTAGTCCTGTTTACGGCCGGCGTAGTAGCCGGCGCGGGACTGGATTTTGTAACCCTGCTTGTCCTTGATCTCGAGCTTGCGGTAAGAACCGTCGAGAGTGGCATTGGTCGGGGTGTAGCCGATGTTGTACTGGCTGCGCAATTCGGCAGCGACCTGGTCAAAGGCCTCTCTAAGCTTGTCGAACTTGTTGCCCACGTTGATGACGCGGCCTCCAGTTTGCTCGGTGAGTTTGCGCATATCGGATTCGCCTGAATAGCCGAATCCACCATAGAAGCCGCGATCGGCGCAGAGCAGGACGTAAACGATGGAGTCGGCTTTCTGTGCAGCTTCAATCGCGTCCTGTATTTTCAGCCGGCTGCCTTCATCCTGGCCGTCGGTGAGCAAGATCATGGCCTTGCGGCCAACTTCTTTGGAGAGCATGTCGTGGGCGGAAAGATAGACGGCATCGTAAAGCAGCGTTCCCGGCGAATTATGCTGAGGCACGGGACCGCCCCCCATGCCAGGGATTCCTCCGCTGGTATAGTCCACGTTCACTTTCGCTTTGTCCAGAGCGGCCTGCAAGCGGTGAACATCGCGGGTGAAGTCCTGCAGCAGATCGACGGAGATATCGAAGCTGATGACGTAGGCTTCATCCTTGTCAGTGAGGATCTGGCGCAGAAAGGCGCCTCCGACCTCTTTTTCCATGTCGATGACGTTACGCTGGCTGCCGCTGGCATCGATCATGATCCCAAGCGTGAGCGGCAGGTTCGTCTCGGCGGTGAAATACTTGATGGTCTGTGGCTTGCCGTCTTCATGGACTTCAAAGTCGTCTTTGGTTAGGTTGGGGATCAGCGCGCCATGCTTGTCTTTGACGTTGAAGAAAAGCTGCACCACGTTCACGTTTACTTTCAGGGTCTCGGTAGGTCCCTGAGAGTCCTCGGACCTTTGGTCCTGTTTCTGGCTTGGGGCCGATTGCTGGGCGGAAGACTGCTGGGGCGTCGACTGCTGGGCAATGGCAAATGGGGGCGCCACTGATATAACGGCTAAGGCTAGTACGGCGATCATAGGGCGCTGCAATATGAGTAGCTTGGGCATCCGGAACTCTCTGGGCATTCGCTGTTAGTGGTAGTCTAATCCTTAGATGCACCAAATGGGGCGATTGGGCATCTTAAAGGCGGTAAGTGGAGTTTTTTCGCGAGGCAGCCCATGATGCGGGTAAGCAGAACGGAAAAATGTTGGATCCGCCAAAAGTCCATGCTCATGGCGCTGGCACTGGGGATCTTGGCTTTCGCGATTCCGGCCCTGCTGGCGCAGTCCGGCGGAAACCAGACTGAGTCCAAGCCGCCAGCTAACTCCCAACCAGCACAAGACATTCCGGACGCCCCCTCGACCGTCCAGCCGCCGGCTCCCAAGCTTCCCGCTGATATGCCCCCCGAACCGGGCGCGAGCGCCCCCCCTGCGTACCCGGGCGAGGCTGCGCAGCAACCAGATCAGAGTAAGCAGGCTGCGCCTCCCATGCACCCGGTTGAGACGATTCCCGCGGGCAGCCGACCGAGAAATCAGATCAATTCCAAGGAAGATCTCTACACGATTTCTGTGTCGGCCAACGTCGTACAGATTCCAGTGCTAGTCAAGTACTCCGATGGACGCCGCGTCGAGGGCCTGCTTTCCAAGGATTTTGTCGTGAAAGAAAACGGCAAGGTACAGACGCTGACATACTTTAGCAGCGATCCTTTTGAGCTTTCGGTGGCGATTCTGCTCGACACCGGCATAGCAGACGTAGCTCTGCAGAAGGTAAACCAGAGCTACGGATCCCTGGTCGGCGCATTCAGCCCTTACGACGAAGTGGCGCTTTATACCTACAGCAGCACCGTCACCCAAGTCACGGACTACACGGGGCGGCCCGAAAAACTGACGGCGGCGCTCAATCAGATGAAACTGGTGCGCGGTCGCAACAATGGTCCGCCCGTGTTGGGTGGCCCGCTGGGACCCCAGGGACCGACGGTCAACGGAGCGCCCGTCGGCGGACCTGTGATCCAGCCGGTCACTACTCCTCCACGAGAGGCTCACGTCTTGAATGACGCTATCCTGCGCGCGGCCTTGGATTTGAGCAAACGCGACCGTACGCGACGGAAAGTGATCTTCGTGATCAGTGATGGCCGGGACCTAGGCAGCAAGGCCAGCTACCGCGACGTGTTGAAAGTGCTGGAGACCCACGACATTCAGGTAAAGGCTGTGGTGGTCGACAGCGGGGCGCTGCCCTTATACAAGCAAGTGGACAAGCTTCATCTCTGGGGCCAGGGTTACAGCAACATCTTGCCGAAATATTGCTCGGCTACCGGAGGAGGAGAGGTGTTCAGCGAACTCTCTCGCAATGCCATGGAAAACGCATATGCGCAAATCACCTCCGAGGCTAGAAACCAGTACACGCTGGCCTATATTCCGAAAGCCACAGCGGGCCCAGCCTATCGCGACATTGAAGTTCTGGTGGAAAAAAAAGGCCTGAATATCTATGCCAAGCACGGCTATTATCCCGTGCCGTCAGCCCGTTAACCTTCTCTTGGGACACCCGGGGTCACCTGAGTAACCTGCGTTGGGCACGTTCCATATGATATAAAGAGCGCGAGCCTCCAAAGGAGATTCGTGTACGGCGGCAGCCCCTGAGGGTATGCCCGCATTTGAGGAAAGTCTTGAGTTTCATCAACTTCGCAGCTCGTGAGATCAATTGCAAGATCGTGTACTACGGCGCCGGATTAGGCGGCAAGACCACGAATCTGCAGATGATTTACCAGAAGACGGCGGACCAGCAGAAAGGCAAGATGATCTCGCTGGCCACCGAAACCGAGCGAACGCTGTTCTTCGACTTTCTGCCGCTCGACCTGGGCTCGGTCCGCGGCTTCAAGACGCGCATCCATCTCTACACTGTGCCCGGGCAGGTCTTTTACGATGCCAGCCGCAAGCTCATTCTGCGCGGGGTAGACGGCATCGTATTCGTTGCCGACTCCCAGGAGCAGCGCATGGACGCCAACGTGGAAGCGCTCGAGAACCTGATGTCGAACCTGAAAGAGCACGGCTACGACTTCAACAAGATTCCCTACGTGCTGCAGCTGAACAAACGCGATCTGCCCAACATTCTGCCCATCGACATGCTCTCCACCGAACTGCGCAAGAAGAATGAACCCATCGTCGAGGCGGTCGCCTTCCAAGGCCTGGGGGTGTTTGAAACCCTGAAGGAAATTGCCAAGCAGGTCCTGACGGAACTGAAGGCAGGCGGGTAGGAGAGCAGTTCTCAGTTCTCGTAGCGCCGGCACCTTGCCGGCTGTCCCGAGGGCGTCTCGCCCTCAGTGCTCAATGCTGCGCTCATCCTCGCAGAAGGAACTGCCCCGCCGTAAAGAGCTATTACCAACGTAAGCGCAACGCGACGTTTTGTACTGCCCGGCCATTCCCGGTTCGCTAGCCTAACCACAGGCTGGCGTTTCGTCGCCTGTCCCCGAGACTCCATCGGTGAACTTCTCTGCACTCATCGTTCGCTCTTCGGACCCCACCGGACTGCTCGTCTGGTGTGGGATCGGGTTCTGCGCCGGGATCGGACTCTTCTTCTACGGATTCCGCCTGCTGCAGCGGCGGCGCCTGATTCTCGACACTCCGTTCTCGAAGATTCGCAGCGCCGCGCTGGGAATGGTTGAAGTCAGCGGCCTCGCCGTGGGTCCCTACACCATGGTCGCGCCCATCACAGCACGCCCTTGTTACTACTACCGCACCCTGGTGTGGGAATGGAAACAGCGCGGCAAGAATAAAGATTGGGTTAAGGTCGCCGGGGAGTGCATGCACGTGCCCTTCTTCGTCGACGACAATACCGGACGCTTGCTGGTCGATCCGCGCGGAGCTGATCTTGACCTGCACCGCGATTTCGAACAGGAATTCTGCGAGTCGTTTTTCACTACCAAGGATCCAGCGCCTACGAATGTGCGCAGCTTTCTGGCGCGTCACGGCATTGTCACCAACAACAAAATCAAGGTGGAAGAGTACTGCATCAAGCCCAAGAATTCACTCTTCATTCTGGGCACTCTGAGGGAGAACCCGGGACTGGAAGTCGGCCCGCAACCAGTTCGCGACGCCGAGCCGATGAGTTCGATTTCAACCGGCGGATTCTCCCTGTCGCTGGGTTCGCTGTCATTCCTCGCCGGCTCGTCCCGAGACGATTTTGACGAAGACTCTTCTGCCCAACCGTTCGCGACCCAGTCCGACGCTACTCCGCCCCAGGTCGTTCGCCTGACTCCTCCGGCGTCCATCGCGCTCAAAACCGCAGACATGACGCAGCAGCAAAAGATCGCCGCCGCCCTGCAGAGGGCAGGAATATCCAGCCCCGCGGCATGGGCCGCGGCGGGAGTGCCTGCAGCGAACCTGGCCCAGCAAGGAGTACAGGTGTTAGCCGACCCGGCGACTGCGGCCAATGGGCATAACGGCGCCAACGGAGATTCCGGGGCAAATACTTTCGATCCACACCCGCCGGTGGTGCTGATGAAGGGGACCAACAACAAGACTTTCCTGCTCTCCTGGCGCAGCCAGCAGGAGGTCGCCAGGTCCCTCGGCTGGAAATGCGCTCTGATGATCTGGGGAGGCCCGGCGCTCGCGCTGCTCTCGCTGTATTTGTTTTTGGGCATTGAACGCTGGCGTTAGATTGTGGGCACAGGCCCCACTGGCGAGGCCTCCTCTGGAAAAATTGAGTCATAATTCGTCCGACTCGAGCGGGGGAGGAAAATGAGAGTTTCTGGCCTGAGAATGCGACTGTGGACGGCGAGCCTCATTAGCGGTTTGGTTATATCCGGCGTCCTTTCCGGAGTAATGTGGAAAACCCACGCCGAATACTGGTTGCCCGGATCTCAGCCCGGCTGGCTCTTGGCTTGGATCGCGATGGCAGTCGTCCGTGCAGGGTCAGGAAGTGACCGCCTAGGCGGTGCTCTCATCACCCTCGGTAACGCTGCATTCTATGGGTGGTTGATTCGGGGGGTGCTGGCGGCAGAAATTACGGTGCGCGGTGCCCTTGGAAAGCATTTCCTCGGTCGCAGGCGAAATCCCGCACCACGCTTCTAACCTTGCTGGCACCGACTCCCGCGTAGCTCACCGCTGCGCCTCTAGTACAATCAAACCCGTGAGCGACGGCGTCCGCATCGGAATCCTGGGCGACTTCAATACCGATTTCCGGTCGCACCACGCCACGACCGATTCCCTGCAACACGCTGCCCGCAAGCTGCAAATAAAGGTCGAGTCGGAGTGGTTGCCGACTACTTCGCTGACCGCCGACACCGCCGAAAAGAAGCTGGAAAGTTTTGACGGGCTGTGGGCCGCGCCCGGCAGTCCCTACAAGAGTTTCGATGGCATGCTGAGGGGGATCGAGTTTGCCCGGCGCCGCGACTGGCCGTTCCTCGGCACCTGTGGCGGATTCCAGTACGCCTTCATCGAGTTCGCCCGCAACGTCCTCCACATCGCCGACGCAGACAGCGCAGAAAACAACTCCGGCTCGAAGAACGTCATCATCTATCCAGTGGCCTGCGCGGTGCCCAATCGCAAAGGCGACGCCCCCAAACTATCGGGCGCGGTTCCGAAGATTCGTCTGCGCCCCGGCTCCTATCTGCAGTCTTTTTATGGAAAAGACAACGAGAGCGTGACCGAAGAGTTCTTCTGCAACTTCGAAATCAATCCCGACTTCGAATGGGCGGCGATGGAAGCTGGATTCCCAGTGGTGGCGCGCGGAGACCAGGGCGAAATCCGTGCGATTGAGTCTCCGACGCACCGTTTTTACCTGGCTACGCTCTTCCAGCCGCAATTGTTGTCCACAGAAAAAAAGCCACATCCGATCGTGCTGGCTTTCGTGCAAGCGGCGGCCGATTGGGGCAAGAAGAAACTGGACGACAGCGTACTGGAATAACGCCAGCAAGTTCTTAAGCGCCTGTGCGGCGGCAGGGTGCTGCCGCAACAGCCGGCGAGACGCCGGTACTACGATCGCCGGTTACCAAAGACCCTGCCCGAGGCGGGTTTCTGGCGTCGGACCATTCGTATCTGGAGCCCTGGTCATTCTGCCGCTAGACTCATCGAGATCGCTCCCCTCTGTCCGAACTCTCGTCCGCAGGAGCCATTTCGTCTATGCATATGCAGTTGATCAACTTGTCTCGCATTCCGTTTAGCGCTCTGATTAGCTATATTCCGGTCATTGCTACGGTTGTGACCTGCCTTTTCAGCGTAATTCTGGCGCGCGCCACCCTGCGCTACGTCGAAGCAACCGACAAAGGCCTGGCCCTGGCCCGCGAAGAGTTCGAGCGTGAGTGGTCGCCGGACATCCACATTAAGTTGGAGCGCGTCTCTGCCTCCGAGGCCAAGGTGATCGTTACCAACCTGGCGAAGACGTCGGTGTTGCTGCAATTGCTGCAGTTGCGCAAGCTGTCGCATGCCACGCCGTTTGAACGCTACCGCTTAAACGATCCTTTGGTTGGCGGCCTGACCTGGTCGCAGGAAATGGGCCGCCGCATTCTGGCCTGTACAGGAGAGGAATTTGAAGGACCAATCGCGGCCGCCATGACCTTCTATGCCGCAGGCCGAATGTATCGCACCGACTGGTTCCGGGCACAAATTCAAGTACGCGAAGGCCGCATCGTTAGCCTCGAACCCAGCACTATGCCCGCCCGTCGCGTGCGCGTAGTGGAGCGCGACGGTCCCGAACGCCGGCGTGAGTTTGCGCAGGACGTAACTGCTGACGTCGCCGATCAGACCGAACACGACTCGGACGAAAGCTCCTTTGCAGCCGGAGCGTAAAAATGGGGGACTTCCACCCTTCACTCTAAGGAATACTCAATAGATAAACGGCTGTGACGCCACAATGCGCAGTTGCTTCTACGCCGCATCTGGGCGCGGATCGCCTCTGATGCGCGCCTTGATGGCCGCCGGGTCTCGGGTTTAATTACGTTGAGTTCTGTTTCGTCATAACGTTCTTCCTTAATCGGCACTCGCGGACACCAAGAATGAACTTTCGCGGTGCTCCAACCTGTAGCCGCCTGCTATTCTGCTGCTAGTGTCTTCTCGAAAACTTGAGATCACAATCTGTGATCTCAAGTTTGAAACGAGTTTTAAAAACAAATGGCGAAAACAGCAATTGTGGTTGCAAGAAAAGTTGATTCGAAAATCTTCGTTCTCCGAGGACAGAGAGTCATCCTCGACACGGACCTCGCCGAACTATATGGCGTACAAGTCAGACACCTGAATCAGCAGGTCAAGCGCAATGCGAGACGATTTCCTCTCGCCTTTCGGTTTCAACTCTCCGCGCACGAATTGAAAATTTTGAGATCACAGAATGTGATCTCAAGTGAAGGACATGGGGGCGCGCGTTATCGTCCCTATGCGTTTACCGAACACGGCACGATCATGGCGGCCACCGTGCTGAACTCCGAACGCGCGATCGAAATGAGCGTGTTTGTAGTTCTTGCTTTTGTGCGTATGCGTCGCGCCATCGCCGGGAATCGCAATATCCTTACGAAGCTGGCAGAACTGGAACACCGTCTGAAGAGTCATGACGCCGATATCCAGGACTTGATGGACGCAATCCGCGAACTCATGAGTCCCCAAGAGCCCAACCGTCGCCGCATCGGATTCGAAGCGCCCTCCGATGCTGGTGGCAAGGCTCTTAAAGAGCGCGCAGTTCGAGTGCGCAAGAACAAGTAAAATGAGTAGCGATTGATCCTGTGCTCCGACGCCCCGGTCCACGCCGGTCAGTCGCATCAATTTCTTCTCAACGAGACGGTAACTCTTACTAAAGATTTCTGGTGCTCTGCCGATCCGTTAAAGATTCCCCGTCCTCTGCCGATCCTATCCCTATGATCACTCCAATCAGCAGCGTTCACCCGACCGACATCCGCGAAGTCGTGCAGCCACCTGCGGAACCCAAGCCCAATCCTCAGGCCCAGACTCCGCCGGTACCAAAAAGCGGCGCCCTCTCCCACGATCAGGTCACGCTCAAAAGCGCCGGCCAACCCGACCACGACGGCGACCCCGAATAGACCGTAGCGCCGGCATCCTGCGGCGGTGGCGGGGGCGTCCCGCCCGCGCATGCGATGCCAAGATGGCCTCACGGCTCTGGTCGAGTCGGCGGGGCTCGGCTGCTTTCTGCCGGGCTCACAAAACGCTCGAACTCAGTCTGCAAGAAGTTCGAAAGCTGGATAACTCCCCGCAAGCGGCGCGAATTCTTCCCCCGGCGAACCGGCAGGAATTGGAAAGTAGCGCTGCACTTCGCGGCGGAACGTGTCGAGGTACGCTTTCAGGATCGGCGGCTTCTCCGTGTTCGGAATCGGGCGTAGGTGAAATTTTTGGCGCCTGCTTCCCTTCTTTAGCGTGACTACTCCCGCAGCTTCCGCATTGCGCACCCACTGCGTTCGCCCGCGAGGAGCCACCAGAAATTTCTTGCCATTCAGTTCCAGAAGATCGATCGGCGTGGAGTAGATCTTGCCACTCTTCCGTCCGCGGACTTCCAGCAGGTAGTTGTAAGAAAACCCCAGACCGAGGCCGACAAGAAATCCGAAAAGGCGGTTGAACATCTTTTCGACGGAGCTGGGTTCGCGGAAAACGGGGCGCGTGGAATTCATGCCTCATTGTATGCGCGCTAGGTTCTGGCAACGAACCGCAGAGTTCATGCAGTGGCGGAGGTGGGCTCGGGCAGTCGTCAATGAGGTGAGCGCCAAATTCGGTGCTACGGCCCGGATTTATCACTTGCTTTTTCGCCTTCTGTTCGCCAATAATGGCGGCATGGCGATCACACGCAGACAGCGGGAAGTATACGACTTCATTTCGCGATTCGTGGCGGAGCATCAATACTCGCCATCGTTTGAGGAGATTGGCAAGGGTCTGGAGTTGACTTCGCTCGCGACGGTGCACAAGCACGTCACGAACCTGGAGAAAAAAGGATTGCTGACGCGGGATTACAACCGCAGCCGCTCGATTGACCTGCTGCCTCCCAAAGGACGGCTCAAGCAGGCCATGAGCGTGAACACGGCGGTCGTGCTTCCTCTCGTGGGACGCATCGCGGCCGGGCAGCCGATCGAAGCAGTGCAAAGTAATGAGACCATCTCGCTGGCGGATTTCGTACGCTCCAAGGAAGTGTTCGTCCTCGAGGTGCGGGGAGACTCAATGCAGGACGAGGCCATTCTCGACGGCGATTACGTGCTGGTGGAAAAGGCTCGCACCGCGCACAACGGGGATATTGTGGTCGCACTGGTGGATTCGAGCGACGCCACACTGAAGCGGTTCTATCGGGAGGGCGACAACATTCGGCTGCAGCCGTCGAATGTAACCATGAAGCCGATCATTGTTCCGGCGGCATCGGTGGATGTGCAGGGACGGGTGATTGGGGTGCTGCGGAAGTATTAGAGTTTGGAGTTTCCAGTTTCCTTGCGAGTCCAACCCCCTGTAATTCACCTCATCAATATAGGTGGAAATCAATTTCTACTGCGATTTCTACTGCAACCGGTTGCCCGTCTTTTTCAGCTGGTCTGAATTTCCAACTTTCAACCGCATGTACAGCTTTGGCATCAAGGCCAGCTCCCAGAGGGCTAAGGATGCGAATCGTAGTGGGCGTCCCCTCGGCATTGACAATGAGTCCAAGAACCGCCGTGCCTTGAAACTTTATTCCTCGAGCGGCTTCGCTGAACTCAGGTTCCGGAGCGTAGATCTGCCTTGGAGGACTGACACCGTTTCCAACACGAAACCTCTGGGTGGGGGTAGTGGAGCTTTGCTTCACAGGGGGAAGCCCCGATCGACTGCTTTCGGAAGATATCACTCCCGGGATCGAGAGAATGTCGGGAGAAAACTGGCAATTTTGGGATTTGTTAATCAGGCCAGACCGAATACAGGATTTCCAATAGTCGGGAACCAAGTCTGCCAGAGAATCGCGCGCATCAAGAAATATTCTTGAGGTCACGGCTTCGATCGTTTCAGACGAGAAGGCGTCCCCACCTAAGTCAGCTGCTATTTCTACAAATACCGGTCTCGTTTCTTTCTCCCCAGGCAGAAGTTGTTCGGCGGGACGAAGCTGGAATTGATGATCGATGTAGACTGCGACCATTCGCCTGGCCTGGAGAATCAAGCTTTGTCGACCAACCTGAATATTGTTGACTTTCACGAATCCGTCGTTTGTCCAATCTCCAGGAGTCTGGTTGCCGATTGGCGCACCAGAGGGGACGTAGTACAAGTGATCACCGGTGAGAAAACCACGAAGCAGAAAGGTCTTGCCCTCATAATGCTCGCGAAGTGGTTGGTCGAGGGTGACGGTTTGGGAATGCGCGTCAGAGAACCGGGATACGAGGATGAGTACCAGCAAGCAGCGAATGCGCATAGCCGCACATTCTAGTGCGGCTCGAAGCCGCATACCACACATAAGAACGTACGCTGCTCTCAAGAATCAGCGCGCGTTTGAAGTTTTAGCTAAGAGCTAAAAGCTGCTTATCCAATGTGCCTGTTCAGCGCTTGGGCGATGGCGTCCTTGGGCTTGTAGCCGACGATTTGCTCGACGACCTGGCCTCCCTTAAATACCAGCAGCGTCGGGATGCCGGTGACTTTGTAGCGCATCGGAGTAGCGCTGTTGGAGTCGACATCCATCTTGCCGATTTTTATCTTGCCCTCATACTCGGCGGCCAACTCTTCCACGATCGGGGCAATCGCGCGGCAAGGGCCGCACCACGTTGCCCAGAAGTCCACCAGAACGGGCTTGTCCGATTTCAAAACGTCCTGGTCGAAGTTTGCATCGGTGACTTCGAAAATTCCATTGCCTGCCATCTTCTTGGTAACTTCGACAGTTTCCTTACCAGCCATTTTCTTCTCCTCGTTGTGAACGTCGCGCTGTCGGCGGACGCTCCATCGTGCTGCGTTGCCAGGCGATCGTTATAAGTGCGTCCCATCAAAAAGACGAACTAATTATCGTACCATTGTAGTTGGATGCAGGGGGGTTCGGAAGGTCGCAAAAGGAAGCGGAGCCCTGAGACTAGGAAAACTGGCCCTAAGTTGGCCCGGGATCGAGCCTTGGAGATCTAGGGTAACGATTTGAGGTAAGTGATGAGTTGCCAGCGCTGTGCGTCGGGGAGGCGACTCCAGGAAGGCATTCCGTTCTTCTGATTGCCGTTGGTGAGAAGCCAGAACAGTTCCCCGGGCGCGGCTTGCTTGACGCGATCGGCGTGGAGGTTGGGGCGGATGTGTTTGCCGTGCACCTTGCCTGCTGCATCTTCCCCGTGGCAGGGAGCGCAGTGTTCGGCGAAAATTTTGGCCCCGGCAGCAGGAGCGTCAGGATTACTGGCGAATGGGTTGGGACGCGCACGGTCTCTGGCCGGGACTTTAAGCAGCCACTTGCCATCCCCTGCTTCGGCGAAGAGGATGCCTGCCATCGCGAGAATCAGGATTGCGAGAGTTGAGCGGCGCATCTTCATGGTTGCCTCCTCATTTTCGAGAATGCTTGCTCGATTTCGTACGACAGCATAAAGCGGAAGAGGAATCCATTGCTGTGGCTGTTAAGGCCGAAATCTGGGGAAAGCCGGAGAGTGGGGCCGCGGGGAACGTTCCAGGTGAGGACTGGGCCGAGATAGTGGGACGTGTCGGCTAAGCCAAAGCTATAGCGTTCTCCCAAGCCGCCGTACATCTCGGCGCCGAGAGCGAAATTTTCAGGGCAGAACTTGCAGGGTTTAGCGCTGACGGCGAGGGCCAGTGCGCGGCTCGCACCCACGGCGTAGCCGAATTCCCATGGGGTTCCCGCAAGATTCTTCTCCGCGATGATGTTTTCCGAGACGTTCCATCCCTTGAAGTTGCTGGAGAGGATGAGTTTCAGTTCGGCCTCCCGCTTCTTTTCGCTCCGGTTGTTGCGCGTCAGAAAGTCGGCGCGAGTGTCGTGACCAACGACTTCCAGCAAAACCTTGTCAGCGCCGTTGATGTCTTCGAATTCGAAGTAGAGCACGGGGTTAATCCAATGCTCGCGAAGAAGAGGGCGCATGCGATTCTCTAGCCGGAAGCCGGTGAACACCGTGCTCTCGCCGGCCGTGGTTTGGCCGTCAAGGTAGACTTCGGTCGTCCACCAAGTCTTGAGGCCATACTCGAACTCCAGAGCAGTTGCGACGAACGGGTTGCCACCCTGGGGATCTCCGGTGACGCTCTTGGCTGCGATCTCGAGATTGCCAGGCTCTTCGAGTTCTTGCGAATAGGTGACGAAGTAGTTTTCCTGAGCCTGAAGGGAGGAGCTCACTCTAAGCGCCGCCAGGACGGCGAGGACAAAGGGACGCGCGCGACGGATGAGAGCACGGTGCAAAGGGAAAAGCATATTTACTTGCAACTAAGTCGCATCTAGCGCTACCATCAAAATCATGCCGGATTGGGGCTACGCCTGTCCAGTTCGCGCACCAGAATTCGTCGCACTGCGCTTGCGACCAGTTGCGACTGTGAGGATCGCGCACCATGCCACTCCCTCAAACCGAAATGCCTGGCCGTTTACAGGCCCACTTCGCCGAGCGCGGAATCCGCATGACGCAACAGCGGCGCGCCATCTTGAGCGTGATGGAAACCGCCAGCAAGCACCTGGACGCCAGCCAGATCCTGCGGAAAGCGCAGAGGCTCGACGCCAGCGTCGATCGCAGCACGGTGTACCGCACGTTGCGACTGCTGAAGCGCCAGGGACTGATCGACGAACTCGACCTGATGCACATCAACGGCGAGGGACACTACTACGAGCGCAAACTGGTCCGCGACCACATTCACATGGCGTGCCTACGCTGCGGCAAGATCGCGGAATTTGTGAGCGACAGTTTTGAGCGGCTGAAACAACAGGTGGAGAAAGACTGCCGATTCCGAGTGCTGATTTCACGACTGGAGATCGGCGGGTATTGTGCAGCTTGCCGGGGATCGAAGTAGACGTGCTCTTTAGGTTTCCAGGGTGAAGAGAAAAAGCGCCCTTGACCTTTCAGTCCAGGACGCCTCGGCAGCCCTCCCCCAGAACTGCCCAACTACGAGATGGATACTAAGGACCTTCTCATTTCGTGTAAACGTCACTTTGGTAATGGAATTGAGAGCAGACCTAAAGCGGCTGACAGAACTGAGAATACAGACGAGTTCCGGCCTGCAATGAGGCTATTGTTTCTGCCAGGTTTGGCCGTCGTCGGTGGTGGTCCAGATTTCCGCAGCGGAGGTTGAAACCTTCCCATGTTGCGGGTCGGGGAATTCGACGCTGACGATATCACCGGTTAGCGTGCCGCCGGCGGATGCGGGCACGATGCGGGTCCAGTGCTCCCCCGCGTCCTGGGAGTGATAGAGCACGCCGCCGGAGCCGCCTGCCCAGACTTCGGCGCCATTCGCAGCGACCGCACGGAACAACGGAAAGGGAGCATCCCGCTTGAGGGCTTGGGCGTCTTTCCGTTTCGCGCGGGAATCGTTCGCACTAATCTGAAGGCTCGTCGCATTCCTGGAGGATTCCGGGTTCGCCATCACGTCGATAGCTTGCCAAGTAACTCCCTGATCGAGCGAGCGCTGCAGACCACCGCTGGACGTGATGGTCCAACGGGGGGCAGGTGCGGACGAAAGCAACACTGGGCCACCCATGGACACGGGAGCGAGTGAACGCCCGGCCGGCGAGGACGCGGCCGGTTTCGCCTTGCCGACCCGGTCCAATGCGTAATCCTCGTGGGCTGGCTGGGGTGGCGTAAGCTGGTCTTGAATTTGACCTGCATCCTGATTCTGAGTTTGCATCTGTTGGGCTGACTGAGCCTCTACCGCGACGGTCTCGGAAACAGGGGGAACCTGCATATTTGCGTATAGATCGCCTGCAGTCTGCTTGGCGAACGGCGCAGGCGCCGCGGGAACTTGATTCTGCGCGACATTTTGTTGCTGCCATTGGTTCGCCAGTCTAGGGCCATGAGAGAGTGGACCGCCCACGGCTCGACCAATACCCCCGCCAACAGCAACCTGTGACGGAGGGACAAATGCTCTCGCCGCTCCCGCCCGAACCACGCTTTTCTTCTCGTAGAATGCAGTAGCCGGAGCGGCAACTGGAGAAGCCGGAGGGGCCTGTAACTTGTCGGACTTGGCCGAAGGAACTGAAGAAGCAGGCGACTGCTCTTTGGCCTCGTTGGCGGCAACTTCAACCTGTGCCGGCGTTTTGGAGGCCATGTTTGCCGATCGGATGCCTCCCTGATATTGCACGATTCCGAGCGAAGCAATGGCGACGACGCCTGCAGCCACCAATCCCCAGCGGAGAACTGGCCAGGTCAGCCACCGCTCTGGCCGGTGATTTCGTGGCCACTTCGACCGACTGCGTCGCGGGTAAAGCCAACGCCACAATGTCGCGGCAATCGCCGCAGCGCGCCAGGTGATCGAACACGCGGGCCCGTTCGCGTTCGGGCAGCGAACTGTTCGGCGAACGCGGTCAGGACGTCGGCGTCAGGATGCTGGGCGAGCCGACGTGGCGGCCTTCAGGCGTTCGCGCACGATTTTGGGGACGTTTTGCATTGCAGCTTCTAGCTTCTGCTTCCAGCTTGCTCGGTTGACGATCTTGCTCCATGGATCGAACGCACGGTCGTAGCTATGGCTATCCCGCGCCTTCCCTCACTCTGGCTTCTACTCTCTTCTCAGAGAACGCGGGAGGAGACGATTCTTGCGCCAAGCTCCGGCGAATATCTACCTGCAGGTCACGGACATCCACTTCCAGTGCTTCCTCGGCCTGGCGGCGCGACATGCCGCGCCGTACCAGAGCCGCAACAATCTGCTTGCGCAGCGACTTGGCCAGCTTGTCGAGCTTGCGGCTGATGGTGGATTCGTGCACGCCCAGCATTCGCGCGATCTCGGCCAGCGTGCGGCCATCGAGATAATACGCGCTCAGAACCGTGCGATCTTCGCCGGAAAGAACGGCGAGGGCCTCGTCGGTGGCCTGCGCCAGGCGCTGGTCGCGCGGCCGGAACCGGCTCAGGCTCGGGGGCGCGGAACTGGACGCCTTCTTCGGATTCTTCGTCGAGACTCACCAGGCGCTTCGTGCGGCGGTAGCGGTTGACGTATTCCTGGGACAAAACTGTGCGCAGCCAGCCCTCGAGGGATCCCCGTCCGGTGTAGGAGGCGAGTTTGGAGACACGCTGGCCGTCGCGAGTATTGGTGCCATAAAGATCGGCGTAAAGGGTGTCGGCCAGTTCGCGGGCGGCGGAATCTTCGCGCGCGATGCGCAGCGCCGAAAGATATAGCTTTTCGCGGTAACGGGTCAGAAAGATTTCCCACGCGGAATTGTTGCCGGCAGCGCAGGCGCGGGCGAGAGCGAGTTCATCGACCCGAAGCTCAGGAAGAAAGTGCGGATTTCGCTCTCGGAAGTGGCCGCCGTGGCGTGTTTCGCGCCGACTTCGCAGAGAATCGCTGCCGAAGGATTCGCGCGTCAGGCCAATTTTCTCGCAGCCGCTTTTGGCGTGGAGATCCGCCAGCAGTTCGTTCACTACGGACTGCACGGCGGAGATTGGCTTGATCGAACTCATGCTGCGAACGTACGTTAGTTCCGAACTCGATGCTCCGTCTAACGGTCGCGCGGACTGCTAACCCGTTGCCGCGCCGCTTTGCACTCGGCACAGGGACAGATTTCACGCAGGAACTTCCACGAATAGAGTCCGAGATCGTGGTTATCGTTCCAGGAAAATTTGATGGCGTATTTGCCCACGCCTTCCGCAGAAAGAGGCTTGGCGTTGGGCTTGAAAATCAGCAGCGCGCCGGGAGCGGCGGTGACGGGATCGCCGGGCGGCGTCCAGCCTTGCCACGCTCATCTTCGCACATGGCGCAAGGGCAGGCGTCGCGCAGGTAGACGAAGTTATAGTGCGAGACATGGCCGTCGTTCCACTCAATGTCAACGCCGGTGCCGGTGGAGAGATTCACCTTCACCGACTTCGGATCGGTGGCCGCAGTGGCGGCTTGAAGCGGGGACTGCATGGAATCAGTATCGCATGGGGAAGCGCAGGCGTGACGTGAGAGATCCGGGCAGCCTTGGTGAAATTTCTGCACGATCGGGTGCGGCATTGCCGAATCTGGCTCAAGTTCCTGTAAAATCTAGGTTTGCCCTACAAGATCTGAATTCTTCGGGAGTCGTCATGGCACAACAATGTGATATCTGCGGCAAGAAGCCGCAAGCGGGAAACCGCATCAGCCACGCGCACAACGTCACCAAGCGGCGCTGGAACATCAACCTGCGTCCGGTGCACGCCCGCGTAGGCGCGGCCACCAAACGTATGCGCGTCTGCACGTCCTGCCTGCGCAGCGGCAAAGTCGTCAAAGCATAAGAATCCAACCACAGAAAACACAGAGTTCCACAGAGAATTTTATTCTTCTGTGCTCCCCTGTGTCTCTGTGGTTCATGTTCTTATTTCACAGCCAACAATTGCACGTCGAAGATCAGCGTGGCACTGGCCGGAATCTGCGGCGGATGCCCCTCCGCTCCGTAGGCCAGGTCGGGCGGGATCCGCAACTGCCGCTTCCCCCCGACCTTCATACCGGCCACGCCCTCGTCCCATCCTTTGATGACTTCACCCTTCCCGAGCGTGAACTCGTAAGGCTGGTTGGCGTCGACCGAACTGTCGAACTTCTTGCCCGTGGTGAGCCATCCTGTGTAGTGCACCTTCACATGGCTTCCGTCTTTGGCGGCTTCGCCGGTGCCCACCTTGATGTCCCAGTACTGCAGGCCGGAGTCGGTCTTGACACCGTCGCCGGTGACTTTCGTCGGCGCGTTGGTGTTGGGGCGAACGGGTTGAACGGGCTTGTGGGCAGGCGTTTGCGCGAGTGGCTGCAGCAACAATAAAAATCATTACTACTGTGACTAGATTCTTCGCCATCAGTCACTTCTCCAAATCTTCAAGCTCTTTTCTCATTCCAGCGCGATCACATCGATTTCCACCAGCACGTCTTTGGGCAGACGCGCGACCTCGACGGTGGAGCGCGCTGGCGGCGCAGTGCTGAAGTATTTGCCGTAGACAGCGTTCATGGCGGCGAAGTCGCTCATGTTCTTCAGGAAGACGGTCGAGCGCACGACCTTGCCCAGGCCGTTTCCGGCAGCTTCCAGAATCTCCGAAAGATTGCGCAGGACGCGGTCGGTCTGTGCGGCGACGTCGCCGGCGAATCACCTGTTGCGTCGCGGGATCGATGGCGATTTGTCCCGAGACGAAGACGAATCCGTTGGCTTTGATGGCTTGCGAGTAGGGGCCGATGGCTTGAGGGGCGTCTTTGGTGGAAATAATTTCGCGCATCAATAAGTTCTCAGTTGTAAGTTGTCGGTTCTCAGTTCCCAGCAAGAGCAAACCACAGAGGGCTCAGAGTAACACAGAGGACCATCCACCAAGTTGTCATCCTGAGCGGCGTACTTTGCCGCGAAGGTATGCCCCTGGCTCGGGTTGCATGGGTCCTTCGCCTCGCTCAGGATGACAAGATATGGATTCACTGGCAAGCCGACGCTGCTTTTAGATTTTCTGCAGTCTCTGCACTTCATGCACCCCGGGGATTTTTCGCAGGCCGGCGATGATCTGCTCGAGGTGCTTCAGGTCGGCGATGTCGAGGACGACTTCAACGCTGGCCTGGCTGTTGGAGGTGTGCGCGGTGATGTTGCGGATGTTGCTCTTGGCGTCGCCGATCACTCCTGTAATGCTCTTCAGCATGCCGAAGCGGTCGTCGCAGAAGACGGTCAGCTTCACCGGATAGGCGGTCGGAGTGCTCTCGTCGCGGGCCCACTCGACATCGATCTTGCGTTCTGGTTCGTAGAGAAGATTCGTCACGTTGGGGCAGTTGATCGAGTGCACGGCCACGCCTTTGCCGCGCGTGATGTAGCCGACGATGCCTTCGCCGCGAATGGGATTGCAACAGCGGGCGCGATAGACGAGCATGTCGCCTTGCCCGCGGACGGTGATGGCGTTGTGATCGCCGAAGACGCGGCGCACGACGCTGGCAATGCCGCCGGGTTGCGACGTCAGGCCCTCGGATTCGATGTCGCCGGCAATGGAGTGCGTCGCCCCAGCGGGCAGCAGGCGGGCCAGACACCTGCCGCGCGGAATATTTTCCGTAGCCGATGCCCGACATGAGGTCGTCGGCCTTGCCCAGGCCGTATCCGGAGGCGACCTTTTGCAGATCTTCGTCTTTGATTTCCTTGAGCGCGATGCGGTACTTGCGCGCTTCTTTTTCGATCAGCTTGCGGCCAATTTCAATGGCGCGCTCGCGCTGGTGAACATTGAGCCAGTGCTTAATCTTGTTGCGCGAGCGGGACGACTTGACCAGCCCCAGCCAATCGCGGCTGGGCTTGTGGCCGGGCTGCGTGAGGATCTCGACGATGTCGCCGGAATGCAACTTGTGGCGCAGCGGCACCATCCGTCCGTTGACCTTGGCGCCGATGCAGGTGTGGCCGACTTCGGTGTGAACGCTGTAGGCAAAGTCGACCGGCGTGGCGTCGCGCGGCAGCACCACGACTTTGCCCTTCGGCGTGAAGGTGTAGACCTCTTCGGGATAGAGATCGACCTTCAGCGTGGAAAGAAATTCATTGGGATCGCTGACATCGCGCTGCCACTCGACCACCTGCCGCAACCATGCGAGGCGCTGCTCGTCCTGCGCCGAGACCGGGCCGTCTTTGTATTTCCAGTGGGCGGCGATGCCTTCTTCCGCCATCTTGTGCATTTCTTCGGTGCGGATCTGGATTTCAAACGGCGTGCCGTCTTCCGTGATCACCGAGGTGTGCAGCGACTGGTAAAAATTCGGCCGCGGCATGGCGATGAAATCCTTGATGCGCCCCGGCACCGGCCGCCACAGGTTATGAATGATGCCGAGAACGGCGTAGCAATCCTGCAGCGAGCGGGTGATGACGCGCATGGCGCACAGGTCGTAGACCTGGTCCACGGAAATGCGCTGGCGCTGCAGTTTCTTGTGAATGCTGAACAGGCGCTTGATGCGGCTTTCGACGCGCGCCTGGATGCCGGCCTCTTTCAGCTTGTCGGTGATGGTCTGCTGCATTTTGGCGAGAAAGGCTTCGCCTTCCTTGCGGCGCGCATTGACCGATTTTTCGACTTGCTCGTAACCGACGGGATCGAGAAAACGGAAGCCCAGGTCTTCGAGTTCGCCGCGAATCTTGCCCATGCCCAGGCGGTGGGCGATGGGCGCGTAGATCTCCAGCGTTTCTTCGGCGATCTTGTGCTGGCGGTCGGGCGGCAGATGTTCCAGCGTGCGCATGTTGTGCAGGCGGTCGGCCAGTTTGATGAGCACGACGCGGATGTCATCGACCATGGCCAGCATCATCTTGCGCAGGTTCTCGGCTTGCTGCTCTTCGCGCGTAGCGAAGTCGATCTTGCTGATTTTGGTGACGCCTTCGACGATGTGGGCGACCTGCTCGCCAAATTCCTTGCGGATGTCGACGATGGTGACCGAGGTGTCTTCGACCGAGTCGTGCAGCAGGCCGGCAGCAACGGCGACCGGATCCATCTTCATTTCGGCGAGTACAAGGGCGACTTCCAGGGGATGAACCAGATAAGGCTCGCCGGATGCGCGGCTCTGGCCTTCGTGATTCTTCAGGGAATAATCGTAGGCTTTCTTGACGATGGTGAGATCGTCCTGCGGACGGTTCTCCTGCATCCGCTTCATCAGATCGCGGAACTTGGTCAGGGTAAGGGCAGTGGTCGCGATCTGTTGGCGCAAGCTCGCCATGTAGGATTATATCCTGCGAGGAAGGGGACTCCGGGCAGATGCTGCAATGGGACCCGGATTTTATTATAGCGTGCGCGGCCTTGGCTTCCCGTCGGCACGCGGGCGTGAACGCTGTATCTGCGGGCAGCGCCCGAATTTGCGCCATCTATTCGAGCGCCTGTCTCATCAAAATGAGGCAACATAGTTTAGTTGAGGTGAGACTTGCGCAAACAATGCATCGCAGTCGCCCTGTCGTGCGCTTTCCTTGCCGCCCAGGCGGCGGACCCTGAGCGCAAGGTCGAAGGCAGCGTGGTCGACTCGCAACGCGATCCTAAGGTGCGGGTCCATTTGCCGCGGTCGGCGCAATACGTTGGCGCAGACCGATGGGTGCTGTATGACATGGCGGATTGCGAGCTCCACGCCTTTGTCGATGCCGACGCTCAAAAACATGTTCGGCGCCTCTACTGGGTTCAGTTCGAAGGCTACCTGCAGACAAAACCGGAGCTGCAACATACCTACGATTCGCCGACGCATGCGGATATCGGAGGCATGGATTTTTACGTAGACACGTGGGTGCGGGCGACGAACGAAGAGATGCGACCGGGCTCTGACCTGGAGCACATCCTGGCTCTCATTCGCAATAAGGGATTTCTGATGCCGGAAGGAATGACGTACGTGCGCCTGGTCCATCTCTTCGACGCCAAGCGTAAAGAACTGATGATTATCTATGGTGAAGACCTTGCCCCAACTGGATTGACGGCCGCGGACCTCAAACAAAGCGGCAAGCGGCATGATCGCTGGCCGGACATTGAAAGAAAAGCACGGGAAAAAGCAGAAAGAAGCATTGGAATCGAGCAGGAGGGACATAGAGCTGAGGATTGAAATTTCGGCCGTTTTGAATCGGTCGAAGGGGCCGCGGTTTGGATCGTGGTGCACAAGCTGATACAGTGACAACCTGCCCGCCATGATCTCTCGAATCCTCGTCAGTGGTGTTTCTGGGCCAATCGGGTCCGCCCTTCTTCCGTCTCTCAAAGCCCGCGGATATAGCGTTGCGCGCCTGGTGCGCGGGGCAACTGCAGGCGACGATCAGATTCCCTGGAATCCGGCGCAACCGATTGCGCCGGAGGCGGTTTCCGGATTCAGCGCCGTCATTCATCTCGCGGGTGAAAGCATTGTCGGACGTTGGACCAAAACCAAGAAAACAAAAATCCGCGACAGCCGGGTCGCCGGTACGACCGCTTTGGCACAAGCTCTGGCGCGAGCCAAAGACAAGCCGCGTGTATTCGTCTGCAGTTCGGCGATTGGCTACTACGGCGACCGCGGCGACGAAGTGTTGAGCGAAAAAAGCAAGGCTGGAACCGGATTCCTTCCCGACGTTTGCCGCGAGTGGGAGGAGGCGACGCAATGCCGCGGCTCATGCCGGCATCCGCACCGTCCAGATGCGTACCGGCGTCGTTCTCAGCCCTCACGGGTGGCGCGCTTGGGCAAAATGCTGACGCCCTTCAAGATGGGCGTCGGTGGAAGGATTGGAGAGGGGCGGCAATGGATGAGTTGGATCGACGTTCAGGACATGGTCGGCGCGATCCATCACATCCTGAACAGCGATCTTCTGCACGGCCCGGTAAACATGGTCGCGCCCAAGCCAGTGACGAATGCCGAATTCACCAAGACCTTGGCCAGCGTGCTCTCGCGCCCGGCGATTCTTCCCATGCCAGCCTTCGCCGTGAAGCTGGCTCTTCGGCGAAATGGGAGACACTGTGCTCCTAGGAAGCCAGCGCGTCGAACCGACGCAACTGGTGATGAGTGGATATCCGTTCCGCTTTAACAGCCTTCGAGCTTCGCTCGAGAATATTCTCCAAGCTAGGCTGCCTCACTCCGGGCTGTGACGGCAATCACAGACCTCCGGCCGATCACTGCCAAGCTGACAGCGTAGTAATCGACTGGGAATGAAGCAGAAACTCATTGCCGCGCTGGTGCTGGCTTCCCTTGCATTGTCGAGCGTGCCGGTGGCGTATTCGTCTTCCTTGCAGATGGCTTCTGCGACCACGCCGAATTCAGCTGCGCTCATCCGCCAGCAGCTCCATGATCACTCTTGCTGTCCGGGCTTGCACTCGCGGTCCATGCCACCACTGTTTGTGACACCGGCACCTGCCACTATGCCTTGCGGCGACCAGCACCCGTGCTGCGCGAAGCAAGGACCGCAGAACCCGGCATCGCTCCCAGTAGCGACCAACCCTTCACGACTTGGCGCGGAAAGTGCGCCCATGACAATCGCGGACTATCACTCGGACGGACGAACTCGCAGGACAATCCCGTCTACCAGCAGCAATCCAGTTCCGCCTGGCTATCTGCGAAGCACGGTTCTTCGCATCTGAGGTTCCCCTCGCCCCGGGGGCGCAATCCCTAAAGAAGCAGGCAGTCCGGCTAGTTGGAGTCTGCCTACGTCGAAACCGGGCGTGAGCCCGCAATCGAATTCAGACAAAATACGGAGACTTGAATCATGAAATACAAGCTGGTCGTTTTGATCCTGGCCCTGACTGTAATGTCTTGGGCCCAAACCGCAACCCAAGCCTCGCCTTCCGCAGTGCAGCACAGCCCCGTCGCGACGGACAAGGCGAAGTGTTCGTGCTGTGACAAGATGGCGGCCGGGGAGGCGAAAGATGCACAGGCCTGCTGTGCGCATCATGATATGAACGCGAAGGACAGCAAGGAAATGGCTTCCGGCAAGGACACAATGTCCTGCTGCAGCGGCAAGGATGCCAAGTCCTGCATCAGGAAAGACAATGGCAAGACCGGCGCTTCGTGCTGCAAAGATAACTGTGGCAACGACAGCTGCAGCAAAGACAAGACTGCGGCGTCGTGCTGCGGTGGCAGTTGCGGCCAGGACGGGAAAGGCTGCTGCTCAAAGCAAACCGAGAAGACAGCCAAGAGTTGCTGCAAAGAAGAGTTGCACAGTTAGTCTGAATCCACTCTCTGTGGAAACTGATCGTTTGGGCCCTGGCATTTCGGCTGGGGCCTTTCTTCCGCCCTTAAGCGCGGGCGGCTATCGTTGGGCGTCGCGCCCCATGCAGGGCAAGCCCTCGCGACAGCCGTTGGGCGCCGGCGCTATGGAACCGGGTCGGTCCGCACCGGCAGGGCGCAGACCGCCCCTTCGCTAAAACTTTCTGCTTCAATTCCGAAGGCATGATCGAAGCGGGCACGATAGTTTTCCCAAGCAATCGCGGACGTCAGCTCTACCAGTTGCGCCTCGGTGAATTTCTCTCGCAGGCGGGCAAAAAGCGCATCGGAGACGTCGACCGGTGTTTGAGTCATGTCGTCGGCATATTGCAGGACCAGCCTCTCCAAATCGGAAAAATTGAAATCCGTGCGGTAATGATTCAAATTGGCGATTTGCTCTGCGGAGATGCCGCTCGCCCTGCCCACGGCAGAGCCGATATCGATTCAAAACGGACACCCTACCAGGGTTGCAACCCGGAGTTCGGCGAGGCCCTTGAGCTTGGCATCGACGAGCTTGCTGCTGGCCTGCGATTGCTCCATCTGGATGTATGCCCAAAAGATTTTAGGATGATGCGCGGTCACTTGTACGGGCATGATCACATGGCCGAGGCGGCGGCGGGTGAGCCAGTAGACGATTCCCACAAACAAACGGCGGATCGGGCCGCCCTGATCACGGGGAGTGGCAAGAATGCGGGCCATAAGGAACTCCTTTCGCGCGGGTCAACTCGGGTTGGGGCGATTCATCTCTTCTTGAAGTTTTTGCAAGAGCTCGGCACGTTGCTCGCTGCTCAACTCGCGCTGCAACTCTTCCAGAGCCAGAGCCATGATGTGGTAGTGGTGCGCGCCGGCGAACTTGGGATCGGCGGTGATGTTCAGCCACAACCGGTGCATGAGTTCCACGTCCTGCGGACGCATCCGGGGGGTGTGAGGCCCGAGGGCGTATTCGCGAGTAGTTCCATCCGGGGCATACACTTCCAAAATCAGACGTGGACGCGGCTCAGGCAGGCGCTCCCAAGCATCGCCCGTGAGCTTGGCCTGCTCGTCCGCGGTGAGCTTGTTGGAAAGTCCGCAGACCACGCGACTGGAATCGAGCCGCTGCGCGGTCACCATGATCGCTTCGAACACATCGGTGGCGGGCACGACCAGCAGGTGGATCGGCTTCCCTTCTTTTTCGGCCACAGCGACGGCGGCGGTGAAAAGTTCTTGCTCGTAATGGTCGAATACCTGGCTTGCTTCCAGGACCGAACTGCCGCTGAAACTGTGCTCGCGATGATACAGGCGGGCGCTCATCACCACGACATCCTGCTTGTTGGTGTCGGTGTGCCTCAGTACGTTCCGCAAATAGTAGAGATTGCGTGGATCGCGTACCGCAACCAGAATATTACCCGGGCGCACTCCCATGGCGCCGCTGCCCAGTTCCTGATTGCCGTACACCCGGAACTGGTCCAACTGCTCGGGCTTGCCGTGCCGCTCTTTGGCAACATGGTGTTCGGAGATCGTGAAGATCGTGAAGAAAGCCGCGCTGAAGATGACTCCCGCGATGGTAGCTTCGTACTTGGTAAACAGGTTCACGATCGCAGTGATCAACAGCACCGCGGAGATGAGAATCAAGCCCACGGGAATTTCAGTCTTCCCGATGTGCAGATTTCCCGGCACCTTCCATTCCCGGTTCCCCGGCTCGGTGAAGCGCAACACCAGCACCGCCAAAGACTTCATGGCGAAGCTCCAGATCACGCCGAAAGCGTAAAGCGCAGCCAGCACATATACATTGCCCAAACTGAGAACGATGGTGAGCAACTGCATCCCGACGATTAAGTTGATGATGCGGTAGCTGGTGCCGTAGCGGTGATGCGGCCGCTGAAACCAACTGGTGAGCACGCCGTCTTCGGCCACTCGGTTTAAGACGCCATTGGCGCCAACGATGGAAGTATTCTGCGCGCCCGCCAGAATCAGCACGCCCACTAGTACTACAAAACCGTGGAACAGAAGCTTCAGGCTCGTCGGCCCCACCAGATACATGGCGATGCCGCCGATGAGGTTGGCAAAATAATCCGAGCGGACCTTGTCTGGAATGATCATCACCGCAAAGAACGAAACCAGCGAGGTGAAGAGCAGGCTGTAGAGGAAAATCACCAGTCCTGTCTTCTCCAGGTTCTTCAACTTGGGATGTTCGATCTCGCGGTTGACCTGGGCCAGAGTCTCTTCGCCGCTCATGGCCAGCACCGAGTGCCCGAAGCCGACGAATAGAATGATCCACGTAATGTGGCTGAACCAGGTTCCGTTGAGCCATCCCAGCGATTCTTTGTTCAGCGGAATTACGCCGGGATGCAGCGGATTCGGAGGCAACTGAACCGGCGCGCGCAAAACCGTGATCGTGCACCAGATAATCAGAATCACCACCATCACCGTGGTGATCGCCATGATCTGCAACGCCTTCTGGCTGGATTCGTGGATGCCCTGCGTGTTCTTCCACCAGAAATAAATGACGATGATGACCGCGAGTCCCGCGGCGAAATGGTCGTCGGAAAATTCCAGCGGGCGGTGAAGGTATACGCCCATGTCCTTGATGAATCCCGCCAGATATTGGCCGGCGGAAACCGCGCTGATGGGACCGGTGAGAACGTAGTCGAACAACAAGGCCGACACGGAGAACTTGGCCAGAGTTCCGCCCATGGCTTCTTTGACGACGCGGTAGACGCCGCCACGGACGAACATGCTGCTGGATTCGATATACAGCGCCCGCACGGCATAGCTGAACAACATGACGGCGAGGATGAACCAGGGTGCGCTCTTGCCGATGACCTTCTCGGCGTCGCCGCCCGCGTAATAAGCGGAAGAAGCCAGGTCGGACAAAACGATCGCAGACGCCCGCCAGAACGAGATGAAGGTCAGCATCACCGTAGTGGCGACGAAGACCTTTATTGCCGGCTTTGTACCCTCAGGGGCTGTGGCCATGCTTGGTATGAAGGGCGGAAACGATAATTGCGCCTAAGCCATTGAAGATAGCACAGAGAGAGGGGAAGGAAGGGCTGTACCACTTTCGGGCCGCGTAGAGCTACGTCGCTTCAGCGGTCCCGTTTCTTCGGCGCCATGTATGTGTGCGTGATCCGGTCATGCCAGCAGAGGGCATCTTCGTCCAGGAAGACCCAGGCATAACCCATTCCCAAGGAGACAGCGGAGAGCCAGCCGGCCAGAACGCGCCAGCGCCGCAGGGACCGGGTAGTCGACGTGCCATCGAAGCGAGCAAGCTCAAGCCCTGCCAGGCGTAGCCCCGGCGTGCTGCCAGAATAGACGACGAGCAGATACTGGAAGGCCGCCCAGAACAAGCAGGGGATTGCGGCGGCGAGCCCCAGCAGTTGAACCTGGGGCGGCCGTAAAGCGGCGAACTTCCAAAAGATGAAACCAAAGAGCGCCGACGCGAGGGCGACGATGATTCCGTCAACCAGAGCGGCCACAACGCGTAAACTCAGCGCCGCTCTCTGTAGAGGAATGTCGATGCCCGGCCGCTTCTCGGCTTCCGGGTGCGCGGCAGCTTCCATGATAATTCCACCCAGCGCCGGAGGCGGGGGCTCCACCTCCGGAACATCCAGAATTCGCGGCCTCTCGCTGACCGGCTCCGCCAGCTGATCTGGCGGGGGCGGGGGTGGTCCCCAGGCAAACCGGGGAAACTCGATGATCTTTGCCGTGGCATGTCCGGCGGTGGCATGTCCGGCGCTCACATATCCGGCCGAATGGGAGGCCGGTGCGGGCGCGGCTTCTGGGGCCGGTGCCTGCCGAGATTGCGTCTCGGCTTCGGCGGCAGCCGAAGGCTCGTTCCTGACTTCATCGAGCGCGAGAACTTGGTTTGAGAGAGGCTCGAAAGGAGAAGGCGGCAAAAATCCGCTGCTCGCGTTTATTCTCGGGGCCGACTCAAAGGGTTCAAACCGCAAGCTGAGAGACGGATAGCGTGGCGGACGCACCTTGCGACGCGAACGATAACGATTCAGCCGGGCGGAGAGTTCGTCGCGCCATGCCTCGGCGTCGACCTCCCCGGCCTGGTCTGACGAATCCGAGGGCGCCACCATGTCGGGCGGGACAGTCGAATCAGAAGCCTCGGCCGCAGCCGTCCCAGCACCTTCCTGATCGATCCACTTCATTTCCACGGCAGCCGCCACCACCGGCGACCGCTTCTCTGGCTCGGCGTCGAGACTCGACTGCATCAAAGAAACGGGAAGGGGCTCCGATTGGCAACGACAAACTTCGCCACACTGCGGACAATTCATGAAGTCCCGTCTCTCGGAATCGCACCGGTTCGCATGCAAGATACAACCGGAAGTGAAGCAACGGGAATCCTAGCCTTTTTCGTCACTTTGCCTCTCAGCCAGCGCCGTGCTAAGTTCACGATGCCGCGACAAGAAAGCCGAAAGGGCAGGTGCGCCTGCGATGGACGATCTTCTTCCGTCGATTTTCTTCCGATGACTCTTCGTACTAGATTCCTTATCACGGCGCTGTTTCTTTGTCATCAGCTTCTCGCTCCTGCGCTAGTAACCAGCCAGTTGCCGTCCAACAATTCCGACCAATCCGCGGTTCTGTCTGCTGAGCACGCCGCGCAGAAACCAGAAACCGTCGCGTCAGCCTCGAGCACAGCATGCGCGAAGCAGGCCGCAACCCAAGATTCAGACTCGGCCACCATCTGCGCCGACCGGCAGGAAAAAGTCGGCGACGTCTACAAATTGCTGGGCAATGCGGAAATCCATTATCGCAACTATATTTTGCGGGCCGATGAAGTCACTTACGACTCAGACAGCGGCGAGGCCACGGCCTCCGGGCATTTCGCTCTTGACGGCGGCCCCAACGACGACCACATTCGGGCCAGTCATGGAACCTACAACCTGACAGCCGAGAGGGGGCGCTTTTACGACGTGAGCGCGACGACGGGCCTCCGTTTTCGGGGCAACCGCGTGGTGCTTACCTCGACCGCCCCGTTCGCTTTCTCCGGCAAAATCGTGGAGAAGACGAGCCCGGATCACTACCTGGTCTATGACGGTACCATCACGACCTGCGAACTTCCGCATCCCAAATGGCAGTTCGAGGCTCACAAAGTGATTGTGGATGTGGGGGGAAATGCCAGCATCTACCACAGCAAGTTCGTATTGCATGGATTTCCGATCTTCTACTTTCCCTACGCGACTCATCCTGTGGCCCGGGAAGTGAGAGATACGGGATTTCTGGTGCCAACCATCGGCCGGTCTTCCACCAGAGGCAATATCGTCGGCGATTCCTTCTACTGGGCAATCAATCCCAGCATGGACGCCACGGTGGGGGCCGAATACTTCTCCCTGCGCGGTTGGTCGCAACGCGGAGAATTCCGTGCGCGCCCCAGCGATACTTCCTACGTGGACTTGAATGTTTTTAGTGTGATTGATCGCGGCATTGGTACGCCCCCATTGAAGGAAGGTGGCCAGGAGGCGCGCCTGACCGCCGACGGCAACTTTTACGGCTTCCGCGCGGTTTCCAATGTTGACTACCTCAGTTCGTTTCTCTTCCGCCTAGCCTTCAACGACGTCTTCACCCAGGCCGTGAACTCAGAAGTAAAGTCCCAGCTTTTCCTCTCCAAGTCGGTCGACGGTTTTTCTTTCGGAGGAATGGTCGAGCGCTACCAGAACTTCTTTCAGACCACGAACCCCGACGGAACGCTCTCCAATCCGCCCACATTCGATTCCATCCAGATCCTGCATGGCTCCCAGCGGCGATGCGTCCAGCGTAGACCAGAAACTGGGACGCTCGCCCTTCTTCTGGTCCTTCGACGCTTCCCTGGCCGGCCTTTCCCGCAGTGAACCCGGCTTTCACACCGCAGAATTACTGGGACGCTTCGATTTCAATCCGGAGATTTCCCTGCCCTTTCAGTTCCACGGGTGGTCGCTGCGTCCTGCCCTCGCGCTGCATGAGACTTACTACACCGAGCGGTTTGTGAACGGCCTGGCGGTCGACGATCCCACAAACCGCCAGGCCCTGGAAACGTCGGTGGAAGTCCGGCCGCCGGTTCTGGAGAAAATCTTCGACAAGGAATTTTTTGGGCGAAAGTGGAAGCATGTCATCGAACCGAGGGCGGTCTATCGTTTAGTGACCGGCGTGAACGATTTCGCGAATGTCCTGCATTTCGACGAGCGCGACATCCTCAGTAATACTCACGAGGTCGGCTATGGCTTTGTGACCCGCCTCTATGCGAAAGCGCCGTCCCCATCGCATATCCAGGAGTGCGACACGCCAATGACGAGCCTTGCGGTAGGCGCTGCCGCACCGGAACAAAGCGTTCCGTGGCAGCGCGTCAGCAATCTGGACAACCAGCCCTGCACCCCCGGTCCCCAAGCCAGGGAAGTGGCTACCTGGGAAGTGGAACAAAAATATTTCCTCGATCCCACATTCGGCGGAGCGTTGGTAACCGGACAGCGCAATGTGTTTACTACGACCGAAGAGCTGACCGGCATCGCATTCGCCACCCAGCCGCGCCATCTTTCCCCCTTGGTCTCACGCCTGCGGGCTGCGACCAGCAGCCATACCGACACCGAGTGGGACATCGACTACGACTTCCAGTTGGGACGCGTGAACGAGAACACGCTGCTGCTCAACTACAATCTAGGAGCTTTCACCATTGGGGGCGGAGACGCATTCCTGCAGATTCCACAGCCCAACACAAGTCCCATCAAGTACCAGCAGTTTCGAGTGGCCCTTGGCTATGGAGGCCTCACCCGGCGGGGACTCAGCGCCGCTGGCAGCTTTGGCTTCGATTCAGAGACACGAAAACTACAATTCGTCACCGCGCAAACCACTTACAACTGGGATTGCTGCGGCGTGACGTTGGAATATCGCCGCTATGCCATCGCCAATGTGCGCAATGAGAATCTGTTCCGCTTCACCTTCAGCCTGGCGAATATCGGCTCGTTTGGCAACCTGAGACATCAGGAGCGCCTCTATTAGATGAGTGGCGGGATGAGGTGCGGGTTCGCTCGCCTCTGCGTCCTTCGCGCCCCTTAGCATTCTCTGCGGTTCCAGCTTTTACTCTCTTCCTGCTCTTGAGGTACTGGTACGATAAGAAATATGCAGGGTGACGAAACCGGCATCGATCGAAAAAGTTCCCTACTGCAGGCGGAGCTGCGTCAACTGGGCCGTGTTCTCGTCGCCTATTCTGGTGGCGTGGATTCTGCCTATCTAGCCTGGGCTGCGCACCGGGTCCTGGGCACCGACATGCAGGCGGTGATCGCCGACTCTCCGAGCCTGGCCCGAACTCACCTGAGCGATGCCATCGCCTTCGCCAATGAGCAGAACATTCCGGTCGAAGTCATCTCTACTTCCGAACTCGACCGCCCGGAATACTCCCGCAATGACGGACAGCGCTGCTTTCAATGTAAAGATGAGCTCTTTGCCGTGATGGAAAAACTCCGTGAGACGCGCGGCTTCGACGCGATTGCGTACGGCGTGAACTGCGACGATCAAGGCGATTTCCGTCCCGGGCAGCAAGCCGCCAAGCAGCACCATGTCGCCGCCCCGCTCTTGAAGGCCGGATTGACGAAGCAGGAAATTCGGGAACTGGCGCGCCAGGCTGGTCTGCGCATCTGGGACAAGCCGGCATCGGCATGCCTGTCGTCACGAATCGAGTACGGTCGGCCGGTGACCCGCGAGGCGCTGGATGTAGTTGAACGGGGCGAAGACGCCGTTCGCAACCTCGGATTCCGCCAATTCCGAGTACGCCATCATGGCGACATCGTGCGGATTGAGATCGCCCGCGAGGAACTGGAACGAGCCTTGAATCCCGCCATGGCAGCCCAGTTTTCAGCGATCTTCAAAGCGCTGGGATTCAAGTTCGTCACGCTCGATCTGGAAGGATTTCGCTCTGGCTCGATGAATGCGTTACTGCCCGCGGAGCAACTCCGTCGCACCGGTTAGACGCGGCGCAGGCCGTGCCATTTCCGGTCGGCCCGCATTCGCTGTGAGATAATCAAAAGATAACTAGTGATGTTGAGGCGGTTCCTGTTGATTCTAATTCGACGTTCGCTGCTTATCCTGCTTCTGGTCTGCCTGGGTTGTGTTGCCCAGTCGGCGCCTCCCGACGTGGCTCACAAGATTGAGCGCCACGTACGCTCGTTTTATACCATTCCCCCCGAAGTGAAAGTGACAGTCGGCGCAATCACTCCGAGCACCGAAATGGCGGGCTTTGACGCCGTCTCTGTGACCATCGGCGGCGATGACGGCAAGTCGAAGGAGTACAAGTTTCTGGTGTCCAAGGACCGCAGCAGTATGCTGCGCGTGACGCGGTTCGACCTGAACAAGGATCCTTTCGCCGAGGTGATGAGTAAGATCGACGTCACCGGCCGGCCCTCGCGCGGAGCCAAATCCGCTAAGGTTGTGGTGGTCAATTTCGACGATTTCGAATGCCCGTTCTGCTCGCGGATGCACCAGACGCTGTTTCCCGCGATCTTTAAAGAATATGGGGATCGAGTGACATTCATCTACAAAGACGACCCGCTGGCGGAGATTCACCCCTGGGCGATCCATGCTGCTGTAGACGCAAACTGTCTGGCAGCTCAAAACGCCGACGCCTATTGGGATTTCGCCGACTACATGCACGCGAACAAGCAAGAGATCGACGCACAGAGGACTCCCCCGGCGCGCTTCGACGCGATCGACAAAATTGCCTTTCAGCAAGGCATGAGACACAGCCTGGACACAGGGAAGTTGCTGTCATGCGTCAAAGTGCAGAACGAGGATGCCGTGAAAGCGTCCATGAAAGAAGCGGATGGTCTGGGCGTAAACGGAACACCAGCCCTGTTCATCAATGGTCAGAAAATCGATGGCGCGGTTCCCATCGGTGAGGTCCGAGCCGCGCTGGACGCCGCCTTGAGAGACGCCGGACAACCCGTGCCGCAGCACGCCCCATCGGTCTCAACCCCCGTATCCCAGTGATGGGTTCGTTGAGGAACACGCGCATCTCGATTTTCATCTGTCGTCGCAGTCAGGAACGGAGAAGCATTCTTGAGAAAAACCTCATTCACCCAGTTCGCAGCGACGTTTTCAGCCGCCGTCCTGCTGACAGCCCTGGCCGCCTGTACCCCGCAGCCTAGTGGTGACGTGATGGCGACCGTGGATGGGCGAAAGATTTTCCGCTCCGACGTGGACAAGTATTACGACAACAACGTCGCCTCGGCCCAGCAGGCCCCCACCGGGGAACAGGCCACCGCGCTACGCCTGAACATACTGCACCAGATGATCGACGATGAAATCCTGATGCGGCGCGCCGAAAAACTCGGCTTGCTGGCCACCGACGAAGAAGTAGACCGCAAATACAACGAGATCAAGACTCCCTTTTCGCAGGAAGAGTTCGACAAGCGCCTCAAAGACAAAAAAATTACGCTGGCCGATTTCAAGCGCGATATTCGCCGCTCCATTACGGTCGAAAAGGTGATGAACAAGGAAGTTTCGTCCAAGATCAACGTCACCGACCAGGACATCACCGATTACTACAAGGCGCACAAAGGCGAATTCAATCTGATTGAACCGCAGTACCATCTTGCCCAGATCATGGTGACCCCGGCGCCCAACCCGCAGGCCCACAATCAAAACGACAAGGCACAGAACGAGGGCGATGCGCGCAAGAAGATCCAGATGATCGGGAACCGTCTCGATAGCGGGGACGATTTTGCCACGCTGGCGATGAAGTATTCCGAAGATCCTGAAACCTCGGGCAACGGCGGCGATCTCGGCACCGTGCCCGAATCTGGTCTGAAAGGGACTGATCCGGCCACGCGCGACGCGGTCATGAAGCTTAAGCCGGGCCAGTACAGCGCCGTGATCAGCGTTGTGAACCCCGCGACTCGGCAGGCTGTCGGATACCGCATCGTCAAACTGGTATCCAAGGAACCCGCGGGGCAGCGTGAACTGGCTGATCCGCGAGTGCAGCAGGCCATCCGCTCCCAGCTCCACGACCGCCGTGAGCAATTGTTGAAAGCCGCCTACTACGAAGTTTTGCGGGATTCGGCCAAGGTCGAGAACTACTACGCGAAGAAGGTACTCGACAGTAATGGCATGGAGAAATAGCGATTGGCGGAGGTACTGAATTGAGCTTGCGTCTTTCTTTGCGGCGTTCGCGGGTTTTCTTTGCGAGCTCTGCGGTTAAAAGATCTTAACCCGCCGAGCACGCCGAGGATTCGCAAAGGACGCAGAGACGTCAATCTGAAACTCAAACTGCGCGTTACCGAAAATAGTCTTGGGAAGAGATGACTACTCGACAATCGCCAGCACGTCTCCGGCGTTTACGGCGGCGCCTTCGCTGACCAGAATCTTCTGAATCGTACCCTTCTTCGGCGATTTGATTTCGTTCTGCATCTTCATCGCTTCCACGACGAGCACGCCCGAGCCCGCCTCGACCTCGTCTCCCTGGCTCACCAGAACGCGAACAATCTTGCCTGGCATGGGAGCGGTCAGCTTCTTAGGGCCATGCTCATCCAGCGCGCGGATGCGCCCGCGCAGAGAACGCGGATCGCGGACTTCCGCCGCAAAACGCACACTACCTACCCAGAGGTGCAGGTCTTCACCGACGCGTTCGCATTTCACTTCGTAAGCCTGGTTGCCGATGCGGAGAGAAAGCACATCGGGACGCGCCAGCACGGCGTCGAGCTCAACATCGCGCCCATCAAGGCGGCAGGACCAGCTACCGGCTGCTCGGCTGAGATCTAACCGGTAGTTCTTGCCGTCGATGGCGATGTCGTAAGTCATAATCCAGTGGTCAGTGGCCGGTACTTGGGTTGAACCTCATCGCGTCGCCTCTTGGTGAGCCGCAATCTTCCAGTTGGTAGGGGCATTCGGCTTATTCACGTTGTCGTTGGCGACGGGGCGCTCGTTGGCTCCAGCACCGGCCGAGCCCAAGAGCGCAAAAATTCCGGCGGCAATCACTGCGACGTCCATTGCCTTTGGATCCGTGGGAACCTCAGCCCGCGGTTGCTTCAAGAGTCGATCGAGGAAGCCGGTGTCTAGCTTCGCGGCGCGAAAATCGGGATCGCTGAGGATGCGGCGGAACAACGAAATATTCGTCTTGATCCCGCCCACAAAGTATTCGTTGAGAGCCCGCGTCAGCCGCGCAATGGCCTGCTCGCGATCCGTGCCATAGCCGATCAGCTTGGCCAACAGCGGATCGTAATCCATGGGCACGGTCCAGCCTTCATACATCCCGCTGTCTCGGCGGATGCCCGGGCCCGAAGGCAGCAGCAGCAGCGTGATCTTGCCTGGGCTGGGGAAATAATTATTGTCGGGATCTTCGGCGTAGATGCGACACTCGATGGCGTGCCCGCGAATCGTCACTTCTTCCTGGCTGAAAGGCAGGCGCTCGCCGGCCGCGATGCGAATCTGCAGGTGTACCAGGTCGAGGCCGGTGATCAGTTCCGTTACTGGATGTTCCACCTGCAGCCGCGTGTTCATCTCCAGAAAATAGAAATTCTTCTGCTGATCTACCAGGAATTCAACCGTGCCTGCATTCGTGTATCCCGCAGCCTGGGCGACGCGAACTGCGACCTCGCCCATTTTGCGCCGCATGTCTGGATCAACGATGGGGGAAGGCGCTTCTTCGACCACCTTCTGATGGCGGCGCTGCAGCGAACATTCGCGCTCGCCCAAATACACAGTCTTGCCATGTTCGTCGGCCAGTACCTGCATCTCGATATGGCGTGGATTGAGGATGGCTTTCTCGATATAGACTTCGCTATCGCCAAACGACCGCTCGGCCTCACTGCGAGCCCCTTCGAGCGCAGATTTCAATTCTTCCGGGGCGTGCACCAGGCGCATGCCTTTACCGCCGCCTCCGGCAGCGGCCTTCAGCATCACGGGATAACCGATACGCGCGGCAACTTGTCCGGCCTGTTCGAATGATTCGAGGCCGCGGGATGTGCCGGGCACAAGCGGAACTCCGGCGCGCTCCATGGCTTGCCGTGCGCGGGTCTTCGAGCCCATGGCGTCCATGGCCGCGGCGGTGGGGCCGATGAACTTCACGCCTGCGTCTGCGCAGGCTCGGGCGAACTTCGCATTCTCGGAGAGAAAGCCATAGCCCGGATGGATGGCGTCAGCGCCGGATCGCGCGGCGACATCGAGAGTCTTTTGAATGTTGAGGTATGACTCGGAGGCGGCGGGCGCGCCGATGGGGTAGGCCTCATCGGCTTTGCGGACGTGAAGCGAAGCACGATCGACGTCGGAGTAGACGGCAACCGCAGCGATTCCCATCTCGTGACAGGCACGGATGACGCGCACGGCAATCTCGCCGCGGTTGGCGATGAGAATTTTCTTGAACATTTCTTGAGCAGCCGCGCTCGGCGAACCCAAGATTCTACCTGAGATTCCGCGGTCGCGGCGGCGTGCGGCGGTAGAGCAAAATCTTAAACCGCACAGAACACCGAGGAGAGCGGAGGACGCGGAGAAATTCAGGTTCGAATATTTGCCTGCGAAATATTTCTACAGTAGTACCCATAAACATTGATAACCCACAGCTTCGCTTGGTAATGAGCCTCAACGGTGCGCCGCTAGCGTGGCGGGCGGGAAAAGCTTACTGCAAACGGGGGCTGGGGCGCGTCGTTGATGCCGCGCAGCCAGCGGCGGCGGGGCGTGACGCGGTAGCGGATCAGAGTCCAGATCGCCAGCCATCCGTCGGAATGACGGATTTTCTTGCCTTCCACCGCCGAGCGCGGATGGTACGAGATGGGAACTTCGGCAATCTTCTCGCCCATACGGCACAGCTTTGCGGTCACTTCGGGGCAGAATTCGAAGCGCCGACATTGCAGGTGCAGTTGAATCAGCAGCGAGCGGCGAATGACCTTATAACAGGTCGCTTCGTCGTGAATGCCGGCTCGGAACAGCAAATTGGTCAGGTGGGTCAAGAGCTTGGCCCCAAGAAAAAAGCGCAGGCCGCGCTCGGGACGATCGGGGCGTACGCCATACACGACGTTCGCCTCGCCCTCTTCGAGCGGCCACAGCAGCCTGGGATAATCCTGCGGGTCATACTCTAAATCGGAATCCTGAATCAGCACATACTCGCCGCGGGCATAGGCAAGAGCGGTGCGAATGGCGGCGCCCTTGCCATAGTTTTTTCCGTGGAACACGACCGTGACGTCGTCGATTGGCGGCAAGGCCTGCAGTTTTTCGCGGGTACCATCGGTCGATCCATCGTCGACGATAATGATTTGTTTTTTCACCGGCGAGTCGTGGATCGCCCGCAACAGTTCGTCCAGGTGCGCGGTCTCGTTGTACACCGGGACGATCACGGACACGTATCCCTTCCAGCGATCATTGGTCGCCGTCAGGTCGTGGCGCGGTGCGGTTTCCAGGAGGGTCACCGTTCAGGCTCCGGTCGAAAAGATACGAAAATTTGAGGATTTCCTAGCATAGTATCATCTGGAATTGCCCTCATTCCAATACCCAGCATGCCGCCACGCGAACCCTCGGTGAACCAAAGCGCAGACGCTTCACCGGTTCCCACGGCCCACTGGTTGACACTGTTTCTGCTGCTCGCCGCCGGCGTCGCAGTTCGGTTTCTTCACCTTGTCAGCAAGCCCTTCTGGTTTGATGAGTGTTTCAGCGTGGAAGTCGCGCGAATTGGCTGGAAGAACTTTCTGCGATTGCTGTGGTGGCGCGAAGCCAATATGTCGCTCTACTACGTGCTCCTGAGGATATGGCTGCATTTTGGACAAACCGAGTTTTTCATTCGCAGCCTCTCGGCGCTGATTGCGGCCGCCACCCTGCCGGCAAATTACTGGCTCGGCCGGTCGCTGTACGACCGGCGGGTCGGGTTGATCGCAGCCGCGCTGTTCGCCTTCAACGCCTACAGTGTCCGCTACGCTCAAGAGGCGCGAAGCTACGCGCTGTTTTTGCTGCTAGCGACGCTCTCCTCGTGCTTTCTGATTGCATTTCTGCGCGAGCCCTCCCGCCGCAACCGGCTCGGATATGTCCTCATCAGCAGCCTGGCGGTCTACGCGCACTTTTACGCGCTGCTGTTGGTAGTAGCCCAGTGGCTGGCCTTGCGCCGGCTCGGCAGCGTCGATCCATCGAGCCCGCAGCCACCTGTGCAAATGCGACGCGCCTGGATCGCCATCGGCGTGGCGGCGCTGCCTTTGCTGGTTTTTGTGGCCAAGACGGGCGCTGGGCCAATCCGATGGATCCCGCGCCCGGGCGTTCATGATGTACTCGCGTTCTACGAGCACCTGGCTGGCGGCAGCAATTGGATTCTGCCAGTCCTCTTCGCAGTGGCTGGCATCGCGGCGGTGCTTCCCGTCCGGAAACAGCTGTGGGCGCGGGAGCAGGATTGGGACACGTGGCGAATTCAGTTTCTGCTTACCTGGCTTCTTTTCCCTGTGTTGCTCACGGTCCTTCTGTCATTTGCGCGCCCAGTCTTCCTGGGACGCTACATGATCTTCTGCCTGCCTGCGCTGCTGATTCTGGCCGCCGCAGGGCTGGCGCGGATCCGCCAATCGTGGCTGATGGGGGCTGCGCTTGCAGGAATGCTGCTTTTGGGCGGGCGGGGGATTCTTTTCGTCTACGGCCACGACTTCGACCATGAACGGGACGCTTCTGGCGCGGCGAGCAATTTCATCCTCGATCATGCCGAGCCGGGAGACGCTGTGATCTTTCATATTGCGGAAACTCGCATTCCCTATGAATTTTTCCGGACGTTGCGCGCAGGGGAAGACACTGCCAGTCCGGATTTCACAGCTCCGCTCGGGCCGCAGATTCTGTTCCCTCGCCACGGAGCGGGACTCGACTACCGCGACTTCACCGGCAAACCTACGGCGGAATCGCTACGCGCGGCGCAGGGAGGCCATCCGCGCATGTGGGTTATGCTGATGAATAACGGCTCGGAGGAGCATCCCGATACTACGACCGTAATGCTGAGCAGGGTGCTTCCAGAATCATTTCCCAGGATGCAGCGGTGGACGTTCACGACAGTTGAAGTCCGGCTATACAGCAAAGACTAGCCGAACGCTGGAGAAAAAAATGAAAGCTTGAACCGCGGAGATCGCGAAGGACAACCGAGGACGCGGAGAGCTGCTCGGGCCATGCACTGCCATTTAGAGAAACGAAAGCCTCCTTCACTTGCAAGGAGGCTGAAAATCTCAGGAATGCTAAAACTATTTCGACTGGTCCATGGTGATTCCACCCTGGGAGTTTTGTGCCGCCTTTTCTGCTTTGGCTTTTTTCACTCGCAGGGTTTCGTCGACCCAATGGTCGGCGGTCTTCAAATCTTCCGCGCGGGTGGGAAGATCGTCACACTCGACGTCGCCCTTTTCGCGGTACATGAGGTTCAGGTAAGCCATGGCATCGTCATAGTCGGGACGGAGCTGGATGGCTTTGTTAAGGCTGTCGATGCCTTCCTGGATGGCGGCAGAGTTCTGTGTCTTCAACTCTTCGCAGACCTTCTTCTGGTCTTTGTTCTTGGGATTCAGATTCTCTTCCGGCTTCATGCCCAACGCGGCGCGTTTTTCCATGCGGGGCTGGTAAGCGGCGGTCCAGTCAATAACGCCGATCGAGTAGTAGGGCTCGGGATCGTTGGGGTCAAGGTCCGACGCCATGCGATAGTACTTCTTGGCCTCGTCCCATTTCTTCTCGTTGAGGTACAGGTAGGCGATGCCCTTTGCGGAGTTGACCTTCTGATCGCGAGAAGGATTGGCGTCGATGACTCTTTGATATTCATCGATGGCCTGCTGGGCCGTGCGCAAATTATCCGGCGAATCCACACCGGGAATGTATTGCGAGACAAAAGCGGTAGCCAGATACATCCGAGCATTGATCAGGCTGGGATCGAGTCGAACCGCCTGCTGGAAGTGATCGATGGCCTGCTCATAATGGTTGTTCTTGTAGGCTTCTACGCCCTTGTTGAGCTGGTCGCGGGCGCGCAGCTTGTCGCATCCCACAGAAGAGAAGAGTGCCAGCACTACGGCCGCCAGCAGGAGGAATCTTGCTTTCTTATTCATTGCGGTATAAGTCTCCCTCGACAGAGCATCCTAGGCCCAGAGACATCGATTTGACAAGCGCGGGCCGCGGCGGCAGCACGGAAGCTTGGCGCTTCCGTGCAGTGGGCCGAGTACGAAGTTCGCAACTCCGAACTCTACTGGACGGGCAGATTAGCCGCCCGCTTCGATCTTCGCGGTAATCAGGCCGACCTTGTCCACGCCAGCGGCGTGGGCAATATCAATCACATTGGCGACGTTGGCGAAGGGGATAGCGTCATCGCCCTTCACGAACATAACCTTCTCCGCGCGTTGCTTGTAAATGTCGGTGAGACGGCCCTGCAAATTGTCCCAGGTCGCGTCTTCATTATTGATCTTTACACCCGGCGCCTGGCCGGCTCCGCGGTCGATCAGCTGCACGACGATAGTACGGTCGGGCGTATTGTTCTTGGGCGCGTTGGGCGGAGGCGGTTGAGGAACCAGCGCATCCAGTCCTTTAGGAGTGACGGGCGAGATCACCATGAAGATGATCAGCAGCACCAGCAATACGTCTATGAGCGGTGTGACGTTGATGTTTGCACTTTGACCTCCGCCCGAGCCGAGATCCATTCCCATGATCGTTCTCCTCTTATTGAGCCCTCATTGCCCTGGCGTAGCCGGGGGTGGCGGGGTTTGAGCAGTTTTCTTCTGCTCGGTGAGCAAGCCGAGGTCATCGACCCCGGCGGCACGAACCGAATCAACGACCTGCACCACGCTGCCAAAGCGGGCTCGCATGTCCGCTTTCACGTACACACGCTTATCCTGCTTGTTGGCGAGGCGATCTTTTACTTTGCCGGTGAGGTTGTCGACTGCCATCTGTTCGCTGCCGAAATAGACCTTGCCGTCGCGAGTAATGGAGACCAGGAGTGCGTCTTCCTTGTCCGCATCCGGCATCTGCTCCGGGTTGTTGACTGGGGCCATATCCACACTGATGCCTTTTTGCAACATGGGCGTGACCACCATGAAGATGATCAGCAGGACCAGCATCACGTCCACCATGGGCGTGACGTTGATTGCCGAACTGATCTTTGCGCCTTCGTCTCGCTTTGATATTGCCATAGCTTGATATCTCCCTGCTTTCGCCGCGGTCCGGGCCGGAACAGCGTTCCGCGTTTCAGTTGGGAAGGCCCGGCGCTGGATTGCTCCAGCGCCGGACAAGCAACTCACTGCGGAAAGCGGACCGAGCCTGCTTTGTTCTCGACGACCGGCTTACCGGCGAATATCGCCGCGCTTCTTCAGGAAGTAATCGATCAATTCGCTGGACGAGTTGTCCATCTCGACGTCGAAGGCTTCCACGCGACCGGTAAGATAGTTGAACATCATAACGGCCGGGATGGCGACGAGCAGGCCGATGGCCGTCGTAACCAGCGCTTCCGCAATACCGCCGGCGACTGCAGCCAGACCGGTGGCCTTGGAATTGTTGATGCCGATGAAGGCGTTCAGAATGCCCATCACCGTGCCGAACAGCCCCACGAAGGGAGCGGTCGAACCGATGGTGGCGAGACCACCCAATCCGCGCTTCAGTTCAGCGTGGACAATGGCCTCGGTGCGTTCCAGAGCGCGCTTGGAGGCTTCAATGGTTTCGCCGGGGATGGCACCCGGGCTATCCTGGTGAGCCTTGAACTCCATCAGGCCAGCGGTGACAACCTTGGCCAAGTGGCTCTTCTTGTTGCGTTCGGCAACCTTAATGGCTTCGTCGATACGGCCATCGCGCAAAGCTCCGGCCACCGCCGGGGCAAAGGCGCGCGACTGCTTGCGGGCTGCGCTGTAGGCCATCCAACGGTCGATCATCACGCCGATGGACCAACCCGACATGATGAAGAGAATGATGACCACAGTTCGGGCGACCCAGCCCATTGCCTTCCACAAGCCCAATGGATCGGTCGCCAAGGTGCCGCCACCCTCCTGGACGACCCAGGTGGCTGCGGAGATAGCGTGACTGAGAGTGACACCTGCTACATGAGTTGCGAACATGAGTTGCTTTCCCTCCTCGGAACTATCGACATTGACTTGGACACTTTGATGCGTTTTGCGGTGCCCAGCGCTGGCTAAAGAAATAAATCGCCACCGCGTGCGACTTTCGCCACACCAGGCACAAACCCGGCTTCTCAGAATCTTGCGATCAGCCTGCCGGGCTCTCGAAACTCCTCCCGTCCGCCAGTTTTCAGGGGAACGGGAGGGTTATGCAGACGTCTACGAAAAGTTCAAACCAGGCCGCGCTGGGAGTTTACCCCCCGGCGAGGGTGAAATTCACCTGCACCTGGGTCTCGACCTCAACCGGCTCTCCGTTCAGCAGGTACGGTTTGTATTTCCACTGCTTCACGGCTTCGATCGCGGCGGGAGCCAGCATGGGGTGCCCGCTGATCAATTGCAGGTTCTGGATGCTGCCATCTTTGCTGATCTGGGCCTGCAGAACTACCGTTCCTTGAATGCGGGCCTGGCGTGCCAGCGGAGGATAGCTCGGGCTGACCTTGCGGATCAGCAGTCCGGACGACACGCCGGAAGAAACGCGTACGCGCTGCGGAGTGGCAATCTTGGGAACCGCGACGGGCGTAGAGCTGAGAACGCTGCCAATCACGCCGCCCATCGACCCGCCCGGAACGCCGCCCGGAACGCCGCCCACCACACCCGTCGAGGCCATGACCGGCGGTGGGGCCTCCTCCTCTTTGATCATCTCAATTTTCTTTGGAATCTTGGTGGGAGTGCGTAACTCGCCGTTGATGATATCGGTCTGAACCTGCTTCACCACGCGCACGGGCGCGGCGGCTGGCGGCGGAGGCGGTGGAGGCGGCGGGGGGGCCACCAGCATAAAGAGCGTTGTACCCTTGGGCAAGGCTTCCGTGAAAATCAACGGAATCAGAACCATGACGCCGACGATCATGATCTGGATGGCGAAGGAGATGATCGACGTAAATCCGCGCTTCGTCTTGAGTTTGCCGCCCGATTCGATAAGGCTGTCTTCAAACATTGTGATTCTCCCCAATACTTCTTCGAACCCTACGTATACTTAGACACCGAACGTTACCCCTTTGCTCCCAGTTTTCCCAAGCCACTTCGCGGGCCAACCGCGCCCCGAAGGCGTTACCACTAACTCCCTGCATAACAAGCCCTAACGCAATCAGTACCAGCGCGCCATCGGGTAACTTACCTAGACCGGGCCGCCATGACGGGCGGCTTCTTACCTTTTTCGATGCGCCAATCCTGGTAGGCCACCAGGATGGGGGCCGCTATCGCAATCGACGAATACGTACCGATTAAGATGCCGATTACCAGCGCGAGGCTGAATCCACGAAGCACCTCGCCACCGAATAAAAAGAGTGCGAGTACGGTAAGGAAGGTTAGGCCCGCTGTCAAGATCGTTCTGCTTAGGGTCTGATTAATGCTGCGATTGACGATGTCAGACAGCTTCTCGCGCCGCATGAGTTTAATGTTTTCGCGGATGCGGTCAAATACCACGATCGTGTCGTTATTAGAGTAACCAATCAGCGTAAGGATCGCCGCGATCACGGTCAGGGTAATGTCGGTGTTGGTAAGGGAGAACGCGCCGACGGTGATTAATGTGTCGTGAAAGACGGTCACCACCGCGGCAATGCCATAAATCCACTCGAAGCGGAAGCCCAGGTAGACTAGCATTCCCAAGAGCGAATAAAGGGTAGCCAGTCCAGCCTGGGTGCGCAACTGGCTGCCGACCTGGGGCCCAATGATCGAGACGTTGCGAACGCCAAAGTCGGAGAGAAAAAACCCATCTGGGAGCGAAGCAACCACGGCAGGATCGACACCCGAGGCGCTCTTCAATTGGTCAACAGAATTCAACACGCCGCTTTGAACCTTGTCGCGATGGTCGACGATGGCCTGCGCCTGTTGCCCGTATTTTTGATCGTCGGAACCAATGTGGAGTGGGTCTTTGTCGATAAGGTAGTTCTTGATCGTCAACAAACTCGCATTGTTCAAGTCGCATTTTGAACTATTCGTGCAAGTCGTGCCCAGTGGATTCTTGGTCTTCTCCAGGGCCTGGATGATCTTGAGCTTGCCCTGATCAAGCGCCTGCTCGCTGGTTTCGCGCACGTCGAGATCGATCAACTCCTCGTTGTTGGAGGCCACACCCAAACGCTGCAGTTTGAAATTCCGGAGGCCGGCGTGATCCAGCTCGGAGCGGATCGCGGGTTCGTCAGGCGTGTGCGAGAACTTGACGTAAACCAGCGTTCCGCCGCGGAAGTCTACCCCCCACGGGATGTGGTGCCAAAACAACATGGAAAGCAGGCCTGCGACGCTAAAGATCAGCGAGAAGGCGAGAAAATACCACTTCTTGCCAAGAAAATCGATGTTGGTATTGCGAAAGAACTCCACGGGTTTTGTTTAGCCCCTTATCTTTCTATGACTTAGCAAGATCTAGCGATTGTGTGATTGGGCGATTGTGCCGTTTGAAAAACGCTCAATTGTCCAATTACTAAATTACCCAATCGCTCAATTCCCTAAATGCTGAGCGCTTCTCCGCGCTGCTTGCGGCTGAGCACCCAGTCGAAAATGAAACGCGACACAAAAACCGCGGTAAACAGGTTCGCGAGCAAACCGAAGGTGAGCGTGGTCGCAAACCCTTTCACCGGGCCGGTACCAAAGATGAATAGAATTGCGGCGGAGACGATCGTGGTGACGTGCGTATCTACGATCGTGATCCAGGCATGGCTGAAGCCCTGATCCACCGCCGAGGGGGGCGTCTTGCCGTTGCGCAACTCTTCGCGAATACGCTCGAAGATCAGCACATTGGAATCCACGCCCATGCCGACCGTCAGAATCACACCCGCGATTCCCGGCAAGGTGAGCGCGACATTGACCCCGGCAATGGTGGACCATCCCAGGAACCCAAGCAAAATGATCAGGTTCATGATGAGCGCGACGTCGGCGTTAATGCCTGCCCCGCGGTAATACACGAGCATGAAAATCAGCACGGCCACCATCCCGATGATCGCAGCTCGCACGCCGGAGCGAATGGAATCGGCGCCCAACGACGCCCCCACGGTTTCCTCATCCAGATACTTAATGCTGGCGGGCAGAGCGCCGGAGCGCAGGACCATGGAAAGGTCTTTCGCCTGCTGCTCACTCATGCGGCCACCGCTGATTGAGCCCTGATCGCGGATCGGCTCCTTGATACTGGCGACTTCCTGAACTTTGTTGTCGAGCACTACGGCCAGATTGTCGCCGACGTGGGCGGAGGTAAAGCTGTAAAACCTCTGCCCGCCCTCGCCCGTCAAGGAGAAGCTAACGCTGGGCTGGCCGTTCTGGTCGCTGCTAGCCTGCGCGTCCCGCAAATCTTTGCCGCTGACAGCGGAAATGCGGGATACGAAACACCAAGTCTGCTCGGGTCCGTTCGCACATTGGCCGGGCAAAAGGATCGAGTCAGCGGGCATGACGCCGCCCTTATCCTGAAGGGCGGCTTGCTCACTGGGATACGGTCCACCCGTCATCTGCTTGATCTCAAGCATCGCGGTGGATTGCATGATGTCCTTCACGCGACCGGAATCGTCGACACCCGGGAGTTGCACCAGAATTTGGTAATCCCCAAGCCCATGTTCTTCAATGGTGGGCTCGCTGACGCCGAGGGCGTCAATCCGATTGCGAATGGTATCGATCGCCTGGGTGACAGCCTTCTTCTTCAGGTCGTTCAGCGCGCTGGGCTTCATCGACAGATTCCAAGAATTGTCGGCGCCTCCAGCCACGTCGTACTCGGGCAACCGCTCCTGCACAATGCTAAGCAAGTCAGCACGTGCACTCGGCTGCATACCTTTCACCACGAGATGGTCGGGATTGTTCTGCTGATCCGGCTGGGTAATATCGGTGTACGCAATCTTCCGCTTCTGCAACTGCTCTTTCAGAATTTCCGTGGCGTTCTGGGCCACCACGTTGACGGCGTCATTGACCTGAACCTGCAGGATCAGGTGCGTCCCGCCGCTCAAGTCGAGACCGAGGTGGATGTGATCGCCCACCGCCGCGAGCAGGCCATGTGCGGAAAAGCTCTTCGGAATTCCGAAAATGCCGAACAGGAAGAACAGCACCGTGGCCACGATGAATCCGAGCTTGATGAGAAAATTCTTGTTCATAAAAAGTCAGCGGTCAGTGGCCAGTGGTCAGGTCAGTTTAAAGTAACTGACGACTGATCACTGCCCACGAACCACTATTTCGTCTTCACTTCCTCCTCGGTCGTTGTCACCTGCATCACCGAGGCCTTGGTTACTTCCACCACGAGGTTATTCGGAGGAACTCGCAAGTGCACGCTATCATCCTTGAGCGCCATAATGGTGCCCCGCAGGCCGCCGGAGGTCGTGACCTTGTCGCCGGTCTTGAGCTGATCGAGCATGGCCTGCCATTTCTTCTGACGGCGTTGCTGAGGCAAAATCAAGAGAAAATAAAAGATGGCGAAAATGAAAATAAGGGGCGCCATGCCGAGCCACCCCATACCACCGCCACCACCAAGCTGTATTGCCAGTAAGAATTGCATATTAAGGTCTGAACACGCATGTATTCGCGAAAACCCGCCCGCGCCCATTAGCGCCGCGGGAGCTGTCATGTCACCACGGGGTTTAGATCGACATCGGCCGGGTTCTTCGGCTTCAGGCTTGAATCCGGGGAGTTCTTCCTATTGAGTCCCCGGTTTCGGTCCTGACCAGACACTCGAAAGAAAACGGGACTCTTCCCCAAGTGAAATAGAATGCCGTACCCGCCGCATAGTGTCAAGGTAGAAACTCAGGTTGTGGATCGTATTCAAGACCTGCGCCAGCACTTCGTTGGATGCATAAAGGTGACGTAGATAGGCTCGCGAGTAGCGCTGGCACACTCGGCAAGCGCAGTTGGGGTCGAGCGGGTCCGGATCCTGGGCGTAGCGCGCCTGCTTGATTGAGACCTTTCCTTCGGAAGTAAACAGGAGCCCGTGCCGCGCCGCCCGTGTCGGCAGGACGCAATCCATCATGTCGACGCCCAGGTTGGCGTACTCGACGATTTCTTCCGGCGTACCCACTCCCATGAGATAGCGCGGCTTGTCGGCTGGCAAATGCTCCAGTGTGGACTCCACGATCTCGCGAGTGAGGTCGCGGGGCTCTCCGACGCTGAGGCCACCGATAGCGTAACCAGGAAAGCCAATTTCGATCGTTCTCTCGGCAGATTCTCTTCTTAGTTCGCGATCCATCCCCCCCTGAATGATGCCGAAAAGCGCCTGAGTCTCATGGGATCGTGTTGGAAGAGCCTGTGTGGGGACAGCGGCCCCCGGCTGTCCGGGCGCGCGCAAGCTCACCTGCGCGGCTGCGGAGCTTCGCTCCGCCGGACAGCCGATAGCGGCTGTCCCCACATGGCCCGTGCCGGAAGCCGGAAGCCGGAGAGCAGAAGCTGCCTTCCACGGAACTTCATGCTTGTGCTCCTCGAAATATTTTTTGCTGCGCCCCGCCCAGCGTGCGGTCATCTCCATCGACGCTCTGGCGCGGGCGCGATCCGCGGGATACTCCGTGCACTCGTCAAACGCCATGATGATGTCGGCGCCGAGCCCTATCTGCGCCTCCATGACGCTCTCCGGGCTGAAGAAATGCGAAGAGCCATCCAGGTGGGAGCGAAAAGTCACACCTTCCTCGTTGATCTTGCGCAGTTCGTTGAGGCTGAAGACTTGGAATCCGCCCGAGTCGGTGAGGATCGCCCGGCGCCATGCCATGAATCCATGCAGCCCGCCCATCTGGCGCACGGTCTCGACTCCCGGCCGCAGGTAAAGGTGGTAGGTATTGCCGAGAATGATCTGCGCGCCCAGTTCTTCGAGCGTATCCTGCGGCACGCCCTTTACCGACGCCACCGTGCCCACTGGCATAAACACGGGGGTCTCGATCTCGGCATGGGGAGTGAGCAGGCGCCCCCTGCGGGCTTTGCCGCTTGTGTGTCGATGTGGAACGAGATGGACATTCATTTGGATTGTAGCAACGGCGCGGATTCAAGCAGTCGGTGCTTCCCCACTTTTAGCCGCAAAGACCGCGGCGAAAATGGGGACCCGCCCGATGTTCAGCTCTCAAACTGCGATCTTCAATCTGAAATCCCGATGATTTCTGCGCGAACGTCTGCCGCCGTCCACCGTCAGCCTGCCGACCGTTACAGGCAATTTGAAGCGCCGCGGGCCAGCGCTGCCGGGATTGAAGTAGAACACGCCATTGCTCGTCTCCTGCTTCGGGACGTGGCTGTGCCCGGAGATCACGACTTTGAATCCTGCCGCCTCCGGTTTCAGATCGAGCTTCGCCAGATCGTGCAGCACGAAGATGGAAATGCCGCCGAGTTCGACGACTTCAGTCTCCGGCAAGCTGCGCGCCCAAGCGTCTTTGTCGACGTTGCCGCGGATCGCGGTCACCGGCGCAATGGTTGCGAGCTTCTCGAGAATCTCGGCCGCGCCGACATCTCCCGCGTGAATGATGTGCTGCGAGCCCTGCAACGCTGCGAGTGCCTCGGCGCGAAGCAGGCCATGAGTATCGGAGATGACGCCGATCAGGATAGAGGCTCTCAGTTCTCGCTTTGATCTTCGAGTTGAATTCATGAGTTCGTTCATCTCGGCATGGGAGGGCGCGCCGTCCATCGCTGCGTACGTACCCGTCGTCTTCACTTCTTCGGCCAAGCGTCGAAGCAGGCCAAGTGTCGCACGCATCGGACCCGAGCCCAGGCTGATCCGCGCCACGCCCAGCGCTGCTCAACTCTGGAACCGAGGGCGAACCGGGCACCGCAAAATGTTCACCGGACACCGCAGGTCGGCAACCAGCCGGCCAATCGTCGCAGCATCCCGCAAGCCGGGAATAAATACGCAATCCGCACCAGCATCGCGGAAAGCCTGCAGCCATGCATCGCTTCGTCATAGCGCTTCGCTGGATCGCCGACCTGCAGCAGGTAGACGTCGGTCCGGGCATTCAGAACCAGCGGCACATCCAGTCTCACTGCGGCCTCGCGGATAGCCTGGATCTTCTCCAACTGCAGCGACAAGTCGGCAAGCGGGTGAACGGGATCGCCGGTCGCGTCTTCGAAATTCATACCGACGGCGCCAGCCTCAATCACAGCGCGGGCAGTCTGGGCGGCGTCTTCAGGACGTATTTCCGTAGCCCGACTTCAACGTCCGCCGTAACCGGCACCTTCACCGCGCTGGCGATCCGCGCCACCGCTGCGAACATCTCTTCTTGCGGAATCTTCTGTCCGTCGGCATATCCGAGCGAAAAGGCGATTCCCGCACTCGTGGTGGCAATGGCGGCGAAACCGCATTCTTCGATGATGCGGGCGCTGGCAACATCCCAGACATTGGGAAGCAGCAAAGCTTCCGCTTGCTGAATGGAGGCCCCGAAATGCTTCCGCCTTCTTCTTTTGTTCCGGATTCGTCATAGGCAAAATGGTCGCGCTCAACGGCTCTCGTCCTTCATCCTCTCGTCGAACTTGCCGACGCTTACCACCGCTCGGCGGACGGTGCCGCGTCCGATCTCCTGCGTGTCGTCCCGGGCGGTGACACGGACGGTGTAGAAGCGTCCGTCGAAAGACTCCAGGACGGCTTCGGCTTTGACGCGTGCGCCAATGCCGCTGACGGCGCGATGTTTAATATTGATGGACGTTCCCACGGTGATCTCGTCGCCTTCACAATAAGGCTGCAGGGCATGAAATGCAGCGGTCTCCATCAGGCGGATCATGTCCGGCGTTGAATACACCGGCGGCAATTCCGGATGATTGGGACGTGGACGTGGGCTCGAACTCGCCCGTTTCCTCAGCTTCGGCTCGCGCGCCAATGGGTGACTTTTCCACCACTCGATCGCTTTCTGTTTGGCTCGTTCCGTCTGCCTGGGGGTCATCTCTTTCCTGAGTCCCTGTTCGTCCTGTTCGGCTTCGGGTACTTTAGAACTGTAGGCGAGCCAAACCCACATATAAGCAGCAACCAGGTCAGCCTTGACCCCGTCGCCCTTCCAGTATGCTTCTCCCAACTCAAGAGCGGCACGGGGATGTCCCAGTTCTGCTGCGCGACGCAGCCACTTCATGCTTTCAATCGGATCCTTCGTTACGCCCAGACCGCGCCTGTAGATCAAGGCCATGCAATACGCAGCTGGCGCGAGCGACGATTTGACCGCGGTCTCGCACCTTTGGCGCGCCTCTGCGTATTCTTCTTGTGTGGGATGACGTCCTGAAGCCAGTAAGAGTTTTGTTACGCTAAGGTCAGCCTGCGCGTCTCCCTCCTCTCCGGCCTTGCGATACCATTTCAACGCCTCGACCAAGCTTTTCGTCAGTTCGTCTCCCATCTCGTACATTTGAGCGACCTTTACGAATGCTTCGCTAGGTTTGGCGTTCCTCTCGGAAGCCGCCCGGAGCAACGCTTCATCTGCAGCGGCATTTCCCGACTCTTGGGCGAGTAAAAACCAGGCATAGGATGTGAGATCGTCGATCGTTACACCGTCGCCGTTGTAGTACGCCGCACCCAGATTAAACATCGCCTTAGCGTTTCCTTGCTTCGCAGCCTTTTTGTACCAGCGCACCGCCTCTTCCTTGTCGCGCGCAACTCCGTCGCCCATGCGGTACATGATCCCGAGGTTGTTTTCGGCAGCGGCGTCGCCCTGATCCGCCGCTTTCCGCAACCATTTCACTGCAAGTTCGTCGTTTTGAGGAACTCCGTTGCCGACCTGATACGCCCCGCCCAGCGCGGCCTGCGCACTCACGTCTCCGGCCTCAGCCTTGGCTTGCATTTCGGAAATTTCTGATGGGCTCAGCGGAGACAGCTTGGATCTCTCCTGTGGTGGAGACGGCGAAGGCGCAAGCGTCGAAGCTGGGGCGACTGCACTCGCAATGCCTAGTACGAGATACGAGACGAGCGTGATCATCTGAAGCAAAAACGGAAAGTGGCGAAGACAGCATGAACCCCCGAAAACTTGGACACTACAGGTTCCTCGCCAATCCTAGGCAGCGGCCGTCGCGGTCCGGCGCGCCTCGATGCCGTCCAGCGCTTTCCACAGCATGCGGGCAGCCTTCTCGGCCGCGTCCAGAGCCCCCTCTGCGGCCTCCGGATGGGCAGCGATGCGATTTTCCAGCTGCGTTCGCCACACCCGCGCGTGGTGCACATCGGCGGTCGCGTGAAGGGTAAAGTATCCGCAGCTCTTGTGATCCGCGCCATAAGTCTCGCGCAGGCCACGCTCCTTTTCCTGCGCAATTCTCGGAACCTGCGACTCGTAGGTGTAGAAAGCGGCCAACGCTTCCTCGGCGGAGCCTTCACTGGCTACCTGACGAAAGTGCCGGATGAGTTGCCGAATTTCGGGCACGGGAGTATGCCACTCCAGATTGCGACTCGAGCCCATGCCTTCGGCAAAGTCGAGCCAGAGTTCCGAGTGCGGAACCGAATCCCGGCCCGGGCGGCCTTCCACGCCTTTTTCATCACACATGTTCGCCAGCACAGCTCGGCGTAGTTCGCCGTCCTCCAGCCGCAACCCAAGGGCCGCCAGGTAGGAAGGAAAGGCTTGGACGTGGTGATAGTAATCCTGCGCATATTCGCGCAGATCGTTGCGAGTTAACTGGCCTGCCGACCATGCCTTATAAAAGGGATGGCAAAGAAGATCATACTTTGCGATGCGCGCGTCCAGTTGCTCGAAGAATTCCGCGGTATTCATGAGGCCCCCTAGGAGTTTCCGCTCGGACTGCCCAATATACGAATGAAACAAAAGATCGGCAAGTGATGGAAATCACGGAGAACGCTCAAGTTGCTAGAATGAAAGAAGGAACAGCTTCAAGAATTTTTTCTGGGGTTCGCTGCGACAGCTTTCCATGCAGTTCACCGAACAATTCGACGTAGTCGTGGTGGGCGCCGGCCACGCCGGATGCGAGGCGGCAATGGCCTCTGCCCGCTTGGGACTGAAGACCGCACTCTACACGCTCAACGTTGATCTGATCGCGCAAATGTCGTGCAACCCGGCGGTCGGCGGCATCGCGAAGGGGCACCTGGTGCGCGAAGTGGACGCGCTGGGCGGCATCATGGGCGAGATTACCGACGCGGTCGGCATCCAGTTTCGCCTGCTGAATACTTCGCGCGGCCCGGCAGTTTGGTCTCCCCGCGCGCAGTGTGACAAGCAGGCCTACCGCCTGAAGATGCGCGAGGTGCTTGAGTCGCAGTCGAACCTCAAGATCAAGCAGGCGGAAGTGGCGGATCTGATCGTGGAGACGGGTTCCGGCTCCCGAAAGCGACGTGCATCGACCGAAGCGCTCAGAGCCCGGTTCTCGGCATTCGTCTGCGCGATGGCCGCACCGTGGGCGCCGAAGCAGTCATCATCACCACCGGAACGTTTCTGAACGGCCTGATTCACTGCGGCGAACAGCAGTATCCGGCCGGACGTTCGGGCGAGCCCAATGCAGTTCTGTTGGGCGAGGCCTTGAAGAAGCTCGGCCTGCGCGGGTGCAGGCTCAAGACCGGTACTCCGCCGCGCCTTGACGGACGCAGCATCGACTGGTCCCGTTTCCCGGTGCAACCTGGCGATGTGGATCCCACACCGTTCAGCTTTCGCACCAAGCGCGTCGCGCACCATGATTCGCAGGTGCCTTGCTACATGGCGTGGACCACGGCGGAGACCCACCGCATCATTCGCGAAAACGTTCACCGCTCGCCGATGTATAGCGGACAGATTCAGTCGATTGGCCCGCGCTACTGCCCTTCGATTGAGGACAAGATCGTGAAGTTTCCCGACAAGGACATGCACCAGTTGTTCCTTGAGCCGGAGGGGCTGAACACGCATGAGATCTACGTCAACGGCCTGAGCACTTCGTTGCCGGTGGAAGTCCAGCTGGCGATTTTGAAGTCGATCCCGGGGCTCGAACATGCCGACATGCTCCGGCCCGGGTATGCGATTGAATACGACTCGATCGATCCTACCGAACTGGAGCGCACACTCGAAACCCGCAAGATTGCCGGCCTGTTTCTGGGGGGCCAGATCAATGGCACATCAGGCTACGAAGAAGCGGCGTGCCAGGGGTTGATGGCCGGCATTAACGCCGCGTTGCAGGTGAAGGGGCAGCCGCCGCTGATTCTCGACCGCACGGAAGCCTACACGGCAATCCTGATCGACGACTTGATCTCTAAGGGAACGAACGAGCCCTACCGCATGTTCACCTCTCGGGCCGAGTTCCGCCTGCACCTGCGCATCGACAATGCGGACCGGCGCCTCACGCCCCACGGCCGGCGCGTCGGATTGATTTCCGACGAGGCTTGGGCGGATTTTCAGGCGAAGCAGCAACGCTTGCAAGATATGAAGATGTTACTGGAGCGCACCAAACTCACCCCAGCGATGCTTGAGAAGCAGAGCGGTATCCATGTGGGAACAGCCGCTCCCCGCTGTCCGGCCGAGCAAAGCTCGGCTGCTTTGTCCGGCTCCGCGGCGACAGGCCAGACGCTCGCACAACTCCTGAAGCGTCCCGAAGTCACGGTAGAGCAACTCGTACCGATCCTGAGCGAACTCATCCCGGAATTTTTCTCAAGAAACTCAGTGTGCTCTGTGGTTAGGCTTTCTTCCGAAGTCAAAAATGAATTGAAGTCTGTCGAAACCGAAATCAAATATGAAGGCTACCTGCTCCAGCAGCAACGCGCCATGGAGCGCCTGAAGAAAGCCGAGCAGCATTCGATTCCCGACTGGTTCGACTATCGTTCGATCAGCGGGCTCTCGCGTGAGATGCAGGAAAAGCTCACCCACGTGCGGCCGCGCACCATCGGCCAAGCCTCGCGCATCCCCGGCGTGACGCCCGCTGCGGTGTCTCTGGTGCACGTCTATATTGATATTCAGGCGCGCCGCCGCGACCAGGCTGCCGCCCTCTAAGCTCGCGGCTAACGCGGGTTTTGCTTCGTCTGCAATTCTTCTGCGAGCTTGAGTTCGCTCTCCGCTTCCTCTTTCTTTCCCATGTCGCGGTAGGCTTGGCCAAGCAGGTGGTGGGTCGTCGGATTGTTGGGGTCCATGGTCGCAGCCCGTTGCAGGGCGCGCACCGCCAAATCGAATTCACCTTTTTTCTCGAGGACCTTCCCCATCAGGATGTAAGGGCCGGTCGACGTCGCGTCGAGCCAGATAGAACGCTGCAGCACCCGCTCTGCATCCTCAAACTTCTGCACGCGCGAATAGGCATCGCCCAACTTGTAGTAGGTCGCCGCATGAGCCGGATTAATAGCCATCTCCTTCTGGAATTCCGCAATCGCTTCCGGCACGCGCGATTTGTAGAGGTACAACTCGCCCAGCAGAAAATGCACCAGCGGCAGTTTGGGATCAAGCGCCGCCGCTTTTTGCGCGTATTCTTCCGCCACCGGATCGTATTCCTGGCGCAGCAGCATCCGCGCCGTGAACAAATAACTGGCGGCCGAGTCGGGCGGCACGTCGAACATTTTCCCGAACGCCTTGCGCGCCAGTGCGTAGTTTTTTGTTTGGATATAGCAGATGCCCAGGATGTAAGCAGCATCCACGTTGGCTCGCGAGTACCAGCCTTGCACTTTCTCGAGCAACGGAATCGCATCCGCTGGATGCCCGCCCAGATAATACGAAAGCCCGAGTAGTTGAATCGCCTCTTCGTTCGCCGGATCCACCGCAGTCGCTTTCTTCAGGTACTCGATTGCCTTGGGGAAATCGCTTTTCTTGTAATATGCAGTGCCCATTTCCATGGCCAGATCCTTGGCGGCGGGATCGCGGGCTTCGACAGTTTGCAATTCCGCGATGGCTTCGTCGAGTTTTCCTGCCTGCATGAGCTTTCGCGCCTCGGCAAACTCAGGTGGCGCGTTTGGAGACGATTGCGGCGGAAGCGTGGAGGGTGCCTGGCGAGGGGCCGACTGCTGCGCGAAGCCCGCCGCAGAACATGCCCACAAGATTGCCGCGAAGAACGCGAGTTGAGATACGAAAGAAGCCTTCCCTTCTTTACTGGATTGCATATCCAAGATTAGAGCACAGTCGCGCGGGACGCGGGCGAGGGCGCCCGCGCCACACCCAGCGCATCAGTGAGAGTTCATTTCTCTCTGCAGCGCGTCGAGATTCTCTTTCGCGATCGGCTGGTTGGGATCAATCTGCAGAGCGCGCTCGAAGTGTGACTTCGCTTCCCCGAATCGTCCCATCTCCGCCAGAGCGGCCCCCAGATTCGCCTCCACGTTGGCGTCGTCCGGCTGCAACTGCAACGCGACGCGAAATTGCTCGGACGCACCTTCAAAATTATTCTGGCTGGCCAGCGCGAGGGCCAGATTGTAGTGCGCTTCGAAAGAATCGGGACGCGCCTTTAACGCCGCTTGCAAATATGTAACACTTTGCTCGGAATGCCCCGCCGCCACCAAAGCCGCTCCCAGACCATTGTTCGCGGCCGCGTCCTCGGGGCGCAGGCGCACCGCCAGTTGATACTCGCGGATCGCCCCATCCAGTTGGTTCTTGGTTTGCAACATCGCAGCCAGGTTGTAATGCGCTTCAAAGTCGTTGGGATTCTTCTCTACGTTATGGCGTGCCAGTGCCTCCTGCAACACCCTGCGAGGATCGCCTTGCGCCGGATCGAAATCTACCGGCAGTACCTGCAGCCACAAATGGCACATCTCATCGCTTGAACGATTGCCGCCTTTGACGGGTGCCGGCGGGTGATTGGGATTGAGCGGATTCTCCTCCGAGTTGTCGTACACATAACGGAGACTCACCTTCGTGCCCTTCGGCAAGCGCACCGGCTCGGCATAGCGATACACCGCCTGCCAGTTCAGATTCCAATGCGGAATGTGGATCAGCGTTTTCTTCGTGCCATCAGGCAACGTTGCGGAAGCTTGAATGTCCTTTCCCAAATAGTGCGCATGCGGATAAATCGCCAGCAACTCAACGTCAATGGGCAGAGTGAAGTCGTCGGTCACCAGAAAATCTTTTTGCCCCGCTGGGATGTCGAGCCTGGCATCGTTTTCGAGTTGCAGCAGCATCGGCAGCTTGGTCGCCGGATGCGGCGTGAAATAGAGTCCAATGCTCGGCTGGATCACCTCTGGCTTCCCCGACGGCTGCAGATGTGTGTTGAGAATCAGATCGGTGCCTTTGTCGAGACGCAGTGCCATGCCCTCGGGCTCGACGGAAGGGACCGTTCCCGGTTTCCAGAAGAGCAGGTGGCTGTCGGGATCGAACACCTGCGACTCGATGCGAATCTCCATGCCGCCGAAACCCGCGCCGGGCTCGGATTCACGCTTGCGAGATGCCCCTTCGCGATCCACGAGAATGTTCGCATGGTGCACGTAGCGCTTGTCTCCCGGACGAATCTCAATTGCTTTCACCCAGCGCGTTTGTGAAATCGGCACAGGAAAAATGAAATTCCAATACGTGTCGGTACCAGAGGGCGGCAGGGTGAGCGGCTTGTTCGAGGTGAGAATCAGATCAGGCTGGCCAAGCCGCCAGCCTTCGACGAACTTTGGCTGAGCAGGCAGATCGGAGGGAGCGCCCTCGATTTCTCCCTGCTCGACCCAGTGCCGGATCAGGGAAATTTCCGCATCCGTCAACCGAAGCTCGTCGGCGAGTTTCAACTTCTGCGGCTCCGGTAGCCAGGGGGGCATGGCCCGCGACTGCGTCACCTCTGCAATCTGCCGCGCATGCTTCTTCGCGTCGGAGTAGTTCAGCAGAGAGAAGGGCGCCGCTTCTCCCGGCCGGTGACAACTGGAGCAGGATCGGAAGATGATCGGGGCAACATCGCGGTTAAAGGTGACTTGCGCCGCAGTCCCTTCGGAGGCTGACTTGGGAGCAGCGGAGCTGCCGGCAAGCGCTCCCACGGCACCCGCCGCCACCAGCAGAAGCAGCGTCCACATCGCCCTGCGCAGCCAGGAGTTTATTCCAGGTCCGAGATGTAGCATCCCACTCCCCTGACTTCGCTTTTGGCAACAAGCTTGCCGGCCAAGGCCGCGCGGATGGCTTCGTCCAGTTCATGGGTCGTAGGCGCGGGCCGCGCCCGGCCGAGATCGACATACCAGTCATCGATGCGCCCGTCGTACACCAGTTGATGGCTGCGATCAAACACAGCAACCTCGGGAGTAATCTGCACGCGTGCCACCTTGGCCAGCGCATGCCCAGGATCTCGCAAGGCGGGCAAACGATATCCGTAATCTTCGAGATACTTCCGAATCGCCTGCGGCGAGTCGCTCTTGTCGGGATAGACCAGCCAGAAACTTGCCCGGTCTGCATATTCCTTGCTGATCTGCTGAATGACGGGAGCGTAGCGGCTGGAAACCGGACAGTCGCGGCGGAGAAACACCAGCACGACAACTTTGCCGGAATTCGCAGCGAGCGGATTGACGGGGCGGCCGTCGAGACCGAGCACAGCCTGTTGTCCCTGGCCAATCGCGCTGCAGACAAGCAGCACCGTGACAACCAACATCGCGCGAACGGACCGGAATCGATCCACGAACGAAAATCTGTCCAACCCCATAGGACCCACTATGAACTAAAAGGATTCTAAGAGTGTCTGCCACGAGTGTCCATCCCGCCTACGCTTGTACGCTGCGTCACCGGCCCTCTGCCGCTACAATGGCCTACAGCATGATTGCTCATCTTCGCGGAAAGCTGCTGGCCAAACATCCAAACCAGGCCATCATCGAAACGGCCGGCGTCGGCTATGACGTGACCATCAGCGTGCCGACGTTTTCGGATCTCCCGGCCGTCGGCACCGAAGTTGCGCTGCACATACACACGCACGTACGCGAGGACCAGATTGCGCTCTATGGATTCCTGCGGCCCGCGGAAAAATTGCTGTTCGAGAAGCTGATCACGGTGAGCGGGATCGGGCCGAAGCTGGGCATCACAATTTTGAGTGGAATGGCCGCCGACGACATGGTCGGAGCGATTCGAGGAAACGACGTGGCGCGGCTCACGCGAATCCCAGGGATTGGAAAGAAAACTGCCGAGCGCATGATCCTGGAACTGCGCGATAAGCTGCCTGAAGCCGGACCGGCGTCGGTCCCCGCCGCTCCTGCGATGACCGCGACCGAAGAGGACGTGCTCTCGGCGTTGGTGAATCTCGGCTACCAGCGTGCCGCTGCAGAAAAGGCCGTCGCCGTAGCTTTGAAGAACGGCAAGAGCGGGTCGTTCGATGCGATGTTTCGCGATGCGCTGGCAGCATTGTCGAAGTAGCTTGATTTTCCTATGGACACGGCGGGCGGCCTGCGGTCTAATCCTGCACCATGCAAACGCTCGGACTCTCTGATTCAACCACTCGCAGCGAGGGTCGCCTGAAAAGCCTGTTCTGGCCGTCGATCCAAAGCGGCGCGGATGTCGACTATCTCGCCGTGCAGGGCTTCTGGGTGTGCACGATGGTGGGCGTATTGGCGCTCGTTTTCTTTACGCTCGCGAGTCAGCCGATCTCAGCCTTGCTCATATTTCTGTTATTTCATCTGGGTGGGGTTGGGGTTCGTGAACACAACCCGTTCGCAGCAGCGGTTCTGCTGGCCTATTATCTGATCGCCTTCCTCGCATCGCCCGGCATTGCTTTCGTCAGGATCATCGTTACTGCGCTGCTTGTGTCAAACCTTCGCGCCACCTGGATTGCCGGCAACTGGAAGCCCGACTCGGAGGAAGCCTCACTGCCGCCACGGCTCGGAGACACATTCTTCGACAAACTTTCCGACAAGTGGCCGGCCTTTATTTGGCCGAAGCTGAAAGTGCTTTACTACATCTACTCAGTCGGATGCCTGGCGGTCATAACCGCCGGGCTCATCGTCATGGCTCTTCGCGGCCGTCATTTCTAAGCGATAAGGACTGTGTGTGTGATCCCGCACCTCACTTCCCGATGCAGAATGTACTGAAGATCAGATTCAGAATGTCATCGGTCGTAGTCGCTCCGGTGATGGCGTCGAGCGGACGGAGCGCGTTGTAAAGATCGAGCAGCAGCATCTCGTGCGGCACTTTGCCGACCACGGCTTTCTTCGCCGCATCCAGCGCAACCAGCGAATCCTGTATCAACCCCTGATGCCGGACGTTAGTCAGGAAACCGGATTCCGCTTGCATTCCACTTTCGCCACCAATGTGACGGAGAATCTCGGCGCGCAGTTCCGCAATGCCCTCCCCGGTGAGGGCAGAAGTGCGAACGAATCGCTGACCACTGACCACTAACCACTGACCACCGCTTTCGAGATCGCACTTGTTTGCAGCGACGATCAGAGGCCGATGCTGTGCCTGCCGCAAAAGTTTCGCGTCTTGCGCTGTTTCACTCTGCGAAGCGTCGAGCACCACCAACACCAGATCGGCGTCGGCCAGGGCTTCCATGGATTTGCGAATGCCGATCGATTCGGCTTCATCGAGAGCGTCGCGAATTCCGGCGGTGTCGACCAGTTGGACTGGGATGCCGCCTATCGCAACCGTTTCACTGACCAGGTCGCGCGTGGTACCCGGAGTCGCCGTGACGATCGCGCGCTCCCGCTCTGCGAGCTGATTGAACAAACTCGACTTGCCCACGTTCGGCCGGCCGATAATGGCAAGCGTGAGCCCCTCATGCACGATCTTGCCGTAGGCAAAGGTCGCGCTGAGTAGTTCGAGCGGCGCACGCACACCAGCGATCTGATCGAGAATCGCGGCATCGGGCAGCACCGATATGTCGTCTTCGGCGAAATCGATTCCAGCTTCGAGCAGCGCGATTAGTTCGACCAACTTTTTCTTGATCGGTTGCAAGCGCCGGGAGAGCGCGCCTTCCATTTGCTGTGCCGCCACTTTGGCTTGATACAGAGTCTGCGAATCGATCAGGTCACGCACCGCCTCAGCCTGCGTCAAATCGATGCGCCCATTGAGGAAGGCGCGCATGGTGAACTCTCCGGGCTCCGCCAGCCGCGCACCGGCGGCGACACAAAGCTCCACGATGTGGCGCAACACGACCGGAGATCCATGCGCGGAAATCTCAAGGATGTCGTCAGTCGTGTAGGAGTGCGGCTTGGCAAAATAAGTGACGACAACTTCGTCGATGTGCTGCGACGGCTTTTGTGGAGCGGGCGCCGCCCTCGTCTCGCCCTGGGATGGAGGTCCGGCATCTTCAACTGAGTTTCGCGCAGGCGAACCTTCACATGCAGCTGTCCGCACATCGGTAGTCCCGGGCTTTTCGCGGGCAGGGGCGCCCGCGCCACACGGCTCGACAAGTTCGCCGAAGGCCGCCCGCCCAGGTTCCAACTCATGCCTCAGCCGCAACATCGGCGCCGCGATCTCAAGCGCCCTCGCTCCCGCCAACCGCACCACGCCAATGCCGCCTCGCCCGGCTGGCGTAGCGATCGCGACGATGGTGTCGTCCAAGTTCAAACCAAGGTTCACGCGCCGATTGTAACGGGTAAACTAAACGCAACCAAAGAGCGGAGCTGCACATCCAGAGCAGCTGTGAGGAGCACGAATTGTCCGTCGCTGACGAACTGCTAAAGGCCAACGAAACTTTCGCGCGCAATTTCAAGCTGGGAGATCTCGCGGTCCGGCCGAGGCGGCACGTGGCCGTGCTGGCCTGCATGGATTCCCGCATTCTGTTCGAGCATTGCCTGGGTTTGCAGCCCGGCGACGCGCACATGATCCGCAATGCCGGCGGCATCGCCACCGACGACGCCCTGCGCTCGCTCATCGTCTCGCACCACCTGCTCGACACGCAGGAGTTCATCATCATTAACCACACTGACTGTGGCCTGCTGAAGGTGCAGGAATACGAATTGAGAGCGCGACTGACCGAGAAGATGGGCACGATCGCGAGCGAACCGGCGCATTTCTACGCCTTTGACGATCTTGAGGCGAACGTGCGTCTCCAGATGCAGCGCGTGAAATCGCACCCGTGGATTCCAAAGCATATTCCGGTGCGCGGCTTTGTCTACGACGTCAAGACAGGGAGGCTAAAGGAAGTGGAAGGAAGCTAGATCGTGTGGCGCGGGCGCCCTCGCCGGCGTCTTGCCATGAGAGGCAACTGCGGCTCGATCTTGCGCTTCAGGATCCTGTGGTTTTGTTCGGCGTTCGGCTTTTCGCGGGCGGGGGCGCCCGCGCCACAAGCAACTACCGGGCCACGACTTTCTCGATCTCCGCGCGCAGCTGGTCGTAGGGCAGGGCGCCGGGATGGTACATGGCTACCTTCCCCGTGCGATCCAACAGGACGAGCGTTGGTGTGGTAGAAGCTCCGTAGGTGTCGAAGTTGTACTTGCTGATCGGCACCGGCATGTCCAGCAGACCACTGTAGAAACGATGTCGCACGGCATCGATGTAACGGAGTTCGTCACTCGCCGAAGCATGCTCGATCTGCGCCGTGTAACCGTAAAGCCGCGTCGGCCCGATCACTCGCAGTCCCTTACCTGCGAACTCTGAACGCAACTGCGTGATGATGGGAGCTTCGGCCTTGCAATCCGCGCACCAATGGGCCCAGAAAAAAAGCAGCACCGGCGATCCCTTGAGCGCCGGCACTTTTGCTCCCAAAGACTCGTCGGACTTCAGCGCGGGCGCCGGCTTCCCCTGCAGCAAAAGCAAGTTCAAATTTTTCTGCAGGCGATCGTGAATGGAAGTATTCCCATACGTTCGCAGCGCGGCCTGCAGGAGCGCGACGGCCGGCGTGCGTTGCCCGCGTTCGGCCAGAACTTGAGACTGAACTTCCAGCGCCGCCCCCAGCGCGATGGGCAGGTGCGGCTCAGCATCCAAGGGACGCTGTTTCAGTTGTTCGAGCACGAGGCTCTTCGTCTGCTTCGCATAAGCGGCCGCCTGATCATATTGGCCTTGATCCAAGGCGACGCGTGCCAACCACGAATATGCCTCCAGATACTCGGCGGTTACACCTTGCTGGCTACGATAAGAATTAAGTGCCGACTCCGCGGCAGAAAAATTGTTTTGCGCCAGAGCGAAGCGCACATTGTCGACAATTCCAGCCCACGCCGAAGCTGTCAGCAAAATCGAAACGAGAAGAATCCGCAAGCGCATTTTTCTATGATGATTCGTTTGCCACAGGGTGGCAAGTGTGGGCATTTTTTGCCAAAACAGGGCCATACCATAACATCCTCGCTTTCAAGTGTTTAGACGTAGCTCGCAGCAAATTATGTAGCTATTTTGGGGCAGTTTTCGTACAATCAAGCTGCGTTTGACTTTAGAGTTCCTTCGCAGTACAAGCATCTCCGCTTAACCCAGCGCGTGACCTGCCTGCAGAAGACCCGAAAAGTTTCAGCGCTACATCCAAGAAAAAGGAATATGCAACATCATGGAAACAGGAACAGTGAAGTGGTTTAACGACGCCAAGGGCTACGGTTTCATCAGCCGCCAGAACGGCGAGGATGTCTTCGTACATTTCTCGGCGATTCAGGCGAGTGGCTTCCGCAGTCTGCAGGAAGGTCAGCAAGTGCAGTTTGACGTGGTCAAAGGCCCCAAGGGCTGGCAAGCTGAAAACGTCAAGGGCGTCTAAACCCTTCGCGATCGACAATCCGACAATGGGGGCGGCCAGCAGTGGCCGCCCTTAGTGTTTTTGGAACCGCTGCCGAAAGCGTACGGGTACGCGCGTTACCAGTTCTATGGCTGTGCGCTGCGCAGCAGAACGACATCGGATTCGGTGTGGCCACGCACGATCGCCAACTGTTTTCCGTCGAACGACCAGTGAAAGTCGTAGATATGTTCCGCCTTGAAACTGGTGAGCGCCTTTCCTTTGGAACCATCGAGCGGCTGCCACCAAAGATTGTCGACGCCGTTCTCGCGCGCCGGATAAACCACCGCCTTTCCATCTCGACTGATGCGCAGATCAGTCCCCACCGGAAACGCTCGAAATCCTTCATCGCGACCTGACCCGAATCGGTTTGGACAGACCGCCAGCTTTTCTTTGTGTTCGCCGACATGCTCCAACGTAGGAAACACGATCTGTTTGCCATCGGACGAGATATCGAAGGAGACGCCCGCGCCAGAAACCGGACCAGCCGCCATGACCTGGGAAGCTCCGCCATCAATCGGCGCTCGCGCCAGCTTACCGTCGGCCTGCTGGTCAACGTAGTACACCCAGCGGCTGTCGGGAGAGCATACTGGATAGGTGTCGAGTTTACCGTGGGTGAGTTGCTTGAGACTCCCGCCGGACGAATCCACGCGCCAGATATTCTCGCTTCCAGCACCCCCGCCGGTAACAAATACAACATAGCGGCCGTCGGGACAAGCCGAGGGATCGCCGCCGATGTGTCCTTGTTCTGTGGACATTGCAATCTTGACGCCGGATTCGGGATTGATCTCGTGAAGAGAGTTCTCCTGGTCGGTGATCAACTGGTTGTCCCGCGTCCAGCTGAAGTTCGTGGTCGCTCCCGTAGAGGTTAGGTTTCGCGCCGGGCCATCGCCGGCGGCCGGCAGCAGGAAAAGATTCCACCGGTCCTCATTCAGCACGGTCGCCAAAACCTGCCCACTGGCCGCGAGACTCAGAGCGGAATAGTTGTTGGTGTCTCGAGTAATGGGGGAAAACTTTCCGTCGGGATACGAGACAAAAACAATCTGCCTGCGATCGAAATTGGAGGACTGATCGCCCGCCAGCCCCAGTAGGCCGCTGCCATCGGGCAGCCACCTCGTGAGTTGGACCAGGTGCTCGTTACTGTCGAAAAACACCTTGCGCGCTCCGCTCGCTACGTTAATGGCGACCAGGCTCTGCACCGCATCTGCCGGCGTGCAGACCGACGCAGACGATCGTCGTGCCGTCGGGCGACCAGTCCGGATTGGTAGAGGCCTTCATAGTTCGGTCCGCTGGCCAATACAGTCTCTTCGCCACTGTCGAGCCGAGCGCAAGATCAGCCGGTATTTTCCGGCGTCAGGATTGTCAATGCGAATAAACGCGAATCGGTGCCCGTCCGGTGAAAATGTGATGTTGGAATCCACATCCTCGGCCAGTTTTTGCGGCGCGCCCCCCAGCAACGGCGATCGGTAAAGGAACTTCAGTTCTGGATTTCCCGGGTCGCTGCGCACGAAATAGAAGATAGTTGCCGTCCGTCGAAAATCGCAGTCCGTTGTAATACACCTCGGCCGGAGGTTGGACTTGCGTGTTACTGTTGGTCGGAACATTGCGCAGCCACAGGCTCGTCAGGCCGTTGTTCTCTCATCAGGCTGAGGATGTATTGCCATCGGGAGAGAGCGCGGCGGAGACCGCGTCTCCGGTATCGGTAACCTTGGTGACGGTAAAGTTCTGGAACGGCGCCGGGCGGATGCGCGTGACGAGGGAGTAGATGCCGTAAGCCGCGGCGGCGACGAGCAGTAACACGATTGCGACGGTCAGGCCCGTTCCCAGCTTGTTCTGGCGCACAGCCGCAAGCGCCGCGGAACTTTGAGATGACGCCGCTGGAGAAGGTCCTGACTCTACTGCGGCCGGCACCGATGAGCCCGATCCAGAACCGGTCGTAGCGGCTACGCTAAGCGATGGCGACCCAGGCGCGGCCGCGCTCCTCCTTCCGGATTCGACATCGCGCTTCAGCCGCTTCAGATCGCCGCGCAAGTCTGCCGGCTGACTGGTAACGCAGTTCGCGGTCTTTCTCCAGAAGCCTTCTCAATGATCTCCTGCAGCTTGGGCGGAAGCGCCGCATTCCACTGCAGCGGAGAAACCGGATCCAATTCAAGAATCGCATGGAACACCACGGCCGAGGTCGCTCCGGAAAACGGCAGTTGCCGGTGGCCATCTGGTAGATCACGGTGCCAAGCGAAAACAGATCTGACCGCGTGTCGAGTTCTTCCCCCCGCGCTTGCTCGGGCGACATATACGCGATCGTGCCCACGGTCGCACCCGGACTCGTCAGGTGTGCCGGCTTGGGCGAGTCTTGCGTGGTGCCGATGGTCTCCATCTGCATCTCAGGACGGGTGAGCTTCGCCAAACCGAAATCCAGCACCTTCACCTGGCCGCGCGGGGTAAGGAAGATGTTCGCCGGCTTGATGTCGCGATGGATGATTCCCTTGGCGTGCGCGGCGTCGAGCGCGTCCGCGAGTTGAATTGCGATGTCGAGCAGTCGGTCGGTGGACAGCGGGCCGGAAGTCAGCTTCTGGTCGAGGTTCTGCCCCTCTAGCAATTCCATCGCAATAAACGATTGCGCGTTCTCGCCCTCAGCTTTTTCGACGGCGTAAATCGTGCAGATGTTGGGATGGTTGAGCCCCGATGCGGTACGTGCCTCCAGCAGGAAGCGGTCGAGCGCGTTCTGGTCGCGCGAGAGCTGCGGCGGCAGGAACTTCAGCGCCACTTTACGGCCCAGGTTCAGGTCTTCCGCCTCGATAGACCACGCCCATGCCGCCGCTGCCGAGTTGGCCGATGATGCGGTAATGCGAGATGGTCTGATTAATCATGAACAAAAAAGCGGAGTTCCATCTTAGGTGGGATGAAAGAGGGCGTCAACGTTGCCGGAATCCCGCAGGAACACTCTGGATAAGCACGAAATCGATTTCACCAAGTTATTGATTCTGCGTGAACGAAAATACCCGGCTCCGAGGATGCAGTCAGTTAGCCTGGGGAAGGAACGTCTCCTTTCGAGGACGTTCAATGTCCACGAAACTGGACTTAACTGGGCCCGTTTTCTGTCACTCCGATTATCCAAACGTTCGTCCTGGAGCTCTCAACGTTCCAGAATTTCCTTGTATACATTCAACGCCACCTTCTTCGGTTGGCCCGGCAAAATAATATCGACACTGCGTGTCGAGTTGCCGACAACTCCGATTTGACCCAGGCGGACCCAGCCTTTGCCGAAGTCGGCAAACACCGGAACCAGCATGCCGAAGTGCTCGTCGACTTCGCTCTGTGTGACGCTCATGTGCAGTTTCACTTTCCCGGCTTCTGGCGGAGCAAGCTGGTATTCGAAGTGATATCGTGGCATTTGAGTTCCGTAGACCCACTCGTCAAAAAACCAGTCCAGGCGGCCGTTCCCCTCCATATCCATCGATTTCGTCATATGTTTTTCCGCGATGGCCTTGAAGGACTCGGTGGTCGCCGGCTTGCTCGCGGTGGCTCTCGACGAAGTCATGCATCATGGCAATGAATGCCTTGTCCCGATCTTCAGTGCTGTACATCAGCGAACGCAGCATTTGAAGAACATAGGCGCCTTTGGTGTAGGTCACGTTCTGATAGGCGTTTTCGCTGCGAGGAGAAACCAGACGGAGTCCCATCCAGAGCGGGCCGGCGTCGTTGGGTGCGATGCCGAAAGTTGTTTTTTTCCAGAAGCGCTTGCGGAGGCGCTCCCAGAACTCGATATAGTCTTTTCGCCAGTCTGGGCCCACGGCCTGCTGCAGAAAGAGCCCGGCGGAGAATTCGGCGAAGCCTTCCGACAGCCACTGATCGTGGTAGGACGCCCAGCCCACCGCATGACCCCACCATTGGTGAGCGACTTCGTGCGGCGTCACTTCCTGCACGAAGCCGGTGAATTTGCTGTTGATTCTTCCGAAGAGCATCCATCGCTGGGTGGAATCGGTGTAGGCAGAGATGGGCAGGTAAACCAGATTGGGCCAGGATTGCCCAAAATTGAAATCCGGTTGTTCGGTGATGTAGATCTCGTCGATAAGGGACTCTTGCCGAAGTAGAACGTGCAAAGCTGCAACTGCGCACGGGTCTGCTCGAGGGCGTACTTGGTCATGCTGCGGGGCGCCATGGACTGAAGCGCGGGATATCCGCGCAGATTGTCTGGCAACTCGCTCAGGTAGAAGCCGGAAATCTTGTAGCCGGTAATCTCATCCGGCAAGTCCATCTGTTGGTATTCACCGTAGTTGAATCCGGCCACCGCCACCGGGAACGGTGTCACCCAGTGGCTCACGGCAAGATCCTGCTCGATGGACTCCGCTTGTCAGCATCCCGACGCTGATGACCTTGTATCCTTGCGGAACCTTGAAGGTAAGATCATAGAGAGCGCGCTCCCCAAATCCGTTCAGGTTCGGATACCAGGAGGTGCGGGCGCCGGACGTAGAAGCTTCCTTCTCCGGCCTCCTCCAAGCACTTTGTCGCCCGCGTATTCCACGTGGATGACAAGCTTCCTTGCCGAGAGGCGGCGCCTGGGGAAGAATCGCGTAGAACGAACCATCTTCCTTGCGGCTCTCCTGAATGAAATAGAGATCCTGCCCTTGCTCGTCGGTGACTCGCGTAACTCGAAGATTCGGCAAGAGGCCAAACTTCAGCACTCTCTCGCCCGCGACCAGAGGCTCGAAACGGATGGTGGCACGTGCTGAACAAGTGGCCGTTCTTAGCGATCACTGTCTCGATCTTGTAACCCGCGGGTCGCAAATAAACGGCGATCTTCGGCGGAACTTGCAGTGTGTTGGACGTATTCCGTTTGAGGTGCGCCAGGTACCAGACGCCATCGTCCATCCCTTCGGGATCGCAGTTGATCAGCGCAACTTCTTCCGGTGAATCAAGTTGGGGAACAGCGCTCCCACTCGAGTCCTGCACGAAGAATCGAAGATCCTTGTGTTTTTTGCCGCTGATAGATAGGCATTGAAGAACTCTGGATGCGAGCTATTGTAGATGGCGGCCAGAAGGTCGGCGTCCACGTTGTCCATGGTTTCGCCCTCCAAAATATACTGGGTAAAACCCACGGTTGTTCGCGGCGCTGCCGCATCCTCTCGCGCCAGTGGTGAAGGACACGGCCGCCTCGGCGAAGGTTCGGTTCGATCCCCCAGTCCGCGGCAGAGAACCCAGCCGAGCGTCTCCGGTGAAGCGGAAAACCGCTTCGGTGAAGTCTTCGTTAAACTCGTCCCCACCAGTACGGCGGCTTAGTTCGCGGGCGTCGAGAGGCGTCACGGGTTTCAGATTGAAATGTCCCTCCCCGATGAAGATCGCGCCGGTCACAATGCCATTTACCGGACTCAAGAAAGTCAACGTCCCTTTCTGAAACTGAAAAGTCGCGACGTCCCACAGCAGAGTGAAATTGTCAAAACGAAAAGTCTCGCCGAGACCAAGTCCTCGGAGTTGGCGGTACAAGGGGTCAGAATTTGCGAATGCCAGACTCTTCCCGGCAACTGAGATATTGACCTGCTGTTTGGCGATGGCGAGCGTGAGTTGGAGTTGGACAGACGCCTGCAACTCCACGGTCTTTGCGAGAGGTTCGAAACCGTCCTGCACAATTCGGAGCGAATACGATCCAGGTGTCAGGTCCGGGGATGCAAACTTGCCGGACGCGTCGGATGACAGCACGACTGGCTGTGCGAGACCTGGCCCGGTGATCTCGATTCTTGCTCCGGCAATGAAGGCGCCCGAGGGGTCCTGTACCGTACCGGAGATCGTCTGCGAGAGCAGCCACGTGGGCCACGTCAAGCAGAGAAAAACTAATGGCACCTTCAACATGGAAGAGAAACGCCACTGGCGCGCATCAGGGAGGCGCATTGCGGGTAAATATAGCAAGATTTCCCGGGTTTTCTGAAGGAAATGTTCGGCCGCATATGACACTAGAGCGGTGACAGTCAATTCCACATTGGGACCCATAGACTGTCCGAGATTTACTTTTTGCGGATGGAGCGCTGCGGGTCGATCAATTGATTTATATTTCTCTCGCGCTGCGCCATGCCATTCCAGCTAATGAAAGATACGAAAGAGGCATCATGATCCGTCAGTTCGCAATCGCGGCAATCCTCATAAATTTCGCGGCGTTATCAGCCGGCTCCGCTCGGGCGACGCCTTCACCAAGCCCGGCCCCGGGTTTCGTGAATACCCTCATGCCCCAACCCTCGCAGCTTTCCGCGCAGGACGGCCGCTTGGCGATCACGCCAGGTTTCAGCGCTACTGCGGACCACTTCAAAGACGCCCGCCTCGGCGCCGCGATCAGCCGTAGCCTGGGTCGCATAGAAACTCGGACTGGCATTCCCATTCAGCCTTCGATGGAAGCTGGCGCTACATCGGCAGTTCTGGTCGTCAGCGTGGATGGCGCTGGAGAAACGATCCAATCGGTTGAGGAAGACGAATCCTACTCCCTTGAGATCACTCCTTCGAACGCTCTTCTTAAGGCGGCCACCGTGGTCGGTGCCATGCACGGCCTCGCAACTTTCGAACAACTGATCCAGTCTGATGCCGGCGGATTTTTCGTTCCGACCGTGATGATTCACGACACGCCACGCTTTCGTTGGCGTGGACTGATGATCGATTGCGGACGCCACTTCATCCCCGTCGAGGTCCTTAAGCGCACGCTCGACGGCATGGCTTCAGTCAAGCTCAACGTTTTCCACTGGCATCTCAGCGAAGATCAGGGCTTCCGCATGGAGAGCAAAGCTTTCCCGAAGCTCACCGAACTCGGTTCCGACGGCCTGTTCTACACGCAGGAGCAGGCGCGGGAAATCGTCGCCTACGCCCGTGATCGCGGCATCCGTGTAGTGCCCGAGTTCGACATGCCGGGGCATACCACCGCATGGTTCGTGGGATATCCCGATCTCGCCAGCGAGCCGGGGCCGTTCCAGATTGAACGGAAATTCGGGGTGTTCGACCCGGTGATGGATCCGACCCGAGAAAGCACTTACAAATTTCTCGATTCGTTCATCGGAGAGGTGGCCGCCATTTTCCCCGACCATTTCATGCATATCGGTGGAGATGAGAATAATGGCGTCGAGTGGAAGGCGAACCCGCGCATCCAGAGTTTTATGCGCGAACACAATCTCAAAGATACGGCCGCGCTGCAAAACTATTTCAATCAACGATTGCTCAAGCTTCTGGAAAAGCACGGCAAGCATATGATCGGATGGGATGAGATTCTGACTCCCGAGCTGCCCAAGGACATCATGGTGCAGAGCTGGCGGGGCTTCGACTCGCTCGCCGCCGGAGCCAGAAATGGATACCAGGGCATCCTCTCCGCTGGTTATTACTTGAATCTCATGAGCCCGGCGGAAGCACATTACAAGGTCGATCCGCTGCCCGAGAACACCGACCTCAGCCCGGAACAGCAGGCACGCATTCTCGGGGGAGAAGCCTGCATGTGGGAGGAGCAGACCAGCGGGCTGGACATCGACTCGCGCATCTGGCCGCGTGCGGGGGCCGTCGCCGAGCGGTTGTGGTCGCAGCGCAGTGTAAATGATGTGGATGACATGTACCGCCGGCTCGAGGCCGAGTCGCTGCGACTGGAAGTCTTTGGACTCACACACATCTCTCAGGAAGATGTGAGCCTGCGGCGGTTGAGCGGAACTTGGCAGACCGGCCCGTTGAAAATTCTTGCTTCGGTTCTCGAGCCGCTTACCTTCGACGAGCGCGCGCACCTGCAACACGCCAATCAACTGACGCCACTGGATCGGTTGGTGGACGCGCTTCCGCCCGATCCGCCGTCGCGCCATAATTTTGAGTTGCTCATACGAAATTATTTGCGCAACCCCGGGGCCCGAACGCAGGAGCTAGCAGAGTTGACTGACGACTTCAAGGATTGGATATCGGCGACGCCGGGAATCCTACGCCTGATGGACGGCTCGCCAATATTGGCCGAGGCCGAAGCGAGAGCTCAGCAACTCACCGAACTGGGGACGGTGGGCCTGGAAGCTATTTCTCATCTTTCCTCTGGATTGCCCTCTGCCGCTGACTGGAAGGCTGCGAGGCTTGCCGTGTTAGATGAAGCGGAGAAGCCGCAAGGGTTCGTTCGTTTCACGGTGATCAAACCGTTGCGCGATCTCGTCAATGCGGTCCCGGAGGCGCCTGGCGGTAAGTAACATCATTACGCAATCGTCATTTAGCGGTCGTCAGCGGCTGGTTCTGTTCTTTCTCCAGGCGCTCGACCATTTCTTTCGGCAGGCCGTGCAGTAGTTCGAGGAATGCGGCATTGGTCCAGCCAAAGCCGACCACGTTCATTTCGTAGCCAAGTTCCACGTGCGCTTCCGACGATCGCGTCACCACGTTGTACTTTTCTTTGATCGTGCCGTCGCGCCGGAAATTTTCCGCGACTGTCGACAGGAACTCGTAAGCAATGCGATCAGCATCGGCATTGAAGCCATATCGCCGCAGACCATCGATCGCCAGCATTTCGATGTTCCCCCAGCCGTAGGGCAAATCCCATTGCGCGCCGGTTTCTTCCGTGCTCAGGGGAAGTCCGCCGGGCTGTTCAAACACTTTCAGGTTGGCGGCCACCAGCTTCGCCTGCTCTGGCGTCGCGAGGCCCGCCCACAGCGGATAGAACGTGGAGGCATAGCGATAATTCGACATGCGCTTTGTCCGGAAATCGAAATCGAAGAAGAGACCTTGCTCGTCGTTCCACAGGTACTGGGTGATGAGCCTCTTGCGCTCCGCCGCCCGCTTGCTCCACTTCTTGGCGTCTTCGGGGTGGCCCAACCAGAGGCTGATCTGCTCCAGATCTTTCTCGTTCTTGTAGAGAAGGCTGTTTAAACACACGGGCGCATAGTGATGGGTGGCCGAACCGAAGGGACCGAAGCGAAAGCTGACGTCGAATCCGGACTCGCGCATCGACCGGTCGCCCTTGTAATAATCGGCGCTCAGTTTGAAGGGCTTCGATTTCTCGCAGCCCGGCGGGGCCATCGTCAAGGGCACTTCACAGACTTGCAGAGAATATGGCGAGCCCGCAACCGCCTCGTTAGACTTGGCCGGAGTCTCCACCACATAGGAGTCGGCCAGGGCAGAATGCAAAAAGAAATACTGTGCCACCTTGCGGTAGAAGCCACTTTCGTCCTGCACAGCCTCTGCCGGCGGGCCTTCGCCGAAATCGTAATAACGCGACAGACCGGTCTCCCCCGCCAGATGGGGATCGCGAGTCCACATTTCGTAGTCTTTATCGAGATCGGCGTAGGCGCGCTCCAGCCAGACTTTGTCCGGTTGGCCTTGGTTTTTCTTGGCTTGCTGGGTGGCCCGGTAGACATCGACAAACATCGAACTCACGAAAGGAGGCTGCGACCGCGTCAGGTAATAGGTGCGGTTCGCGTTGAGCATCGCGCCATAGTGCTCAATCTCAAAGAAGAAATTATCGACCATGCCCCGCGCCAGATCCACGCGTCCGGCGCGCAACAGGCCACGAATGATGAAGTAGCTGTCCCATCCGTACATCTCGTTGAAGCGCCCGCCCGGCACAACATATTTGTTCGGCAGGTAGAGGAGGCCATGCGGCTGGATTTTTCCTGTGTCGATCTCGCCCAGGCGATGAATCTGTACTGGCAAATGTTCGACGCGCACGTTGCAGTCCGTCGCCAGCTTGTCGACCGCTGGGGGTTCGGCAACCTCCACCGGCAAATACAGCACCGGTGCCACCTTGATTTTGGGATCGACGACGCTTACGCAATCGGTCATGGAGCGAGTCAGCGTGTCCCAGGCCGAAGCGATGTAATTGAGAATGGGCTTGAGTCCCTGATCTGCGGAGGCGCTGGTGGCCGGAGCAGCCTGCGCCGCCGCGACCGCGCAAATTATCCACAGGAAAAGAAAATAGCGAATAACGGACGAGAGAAACTTACGAGGTTGATCAGAACCTTGAATACGCATAGTGGGTTGAAAGCTTCGACATCATAACCGCGGCGCGAGGATGCGGCCAAACTATTTGGCGACGGTTCTACATTGGGCGATCCCGATCACGGCGCTTTTGGTTTATTCTAGCTAGTTTGCCGTTCGATCTTTGAGGGGGCGCAAGTGAACCGATCTCATAGAGTGCTTCGTGTATTGGTGTGCTTCGTCTTTCTGGCCGGAACTGCAAGCTGGACGCAGGTTCCTGAAAACACCTACCAGGATTTGCGCTGGCGCATGATTGGGCCGTTTCGTGGGGGCCGCACCCGCGCCGCAGCCGGCGTCCCCAGCCAGCCTAATCTGTTCTACGTCGGGGCAGTGAACGGTGGGGTTTGGAAATCTGACGACTACGGCCGTACTTGGAACCCGATCTTCGATCACGAACCGACGCAGTCCATCGGCGCCATCGCCGTCGCTCCTTCCGATCCCGATATCATTTACGTCAGTAGCGGCGAGGGACTACATCGCCCCGACCTGTCGGTGGGAAATGGCATCTACAAGTCCACTGATGCCGGTAAAACTTGGACGCACCTCGGGCTGGTCGACGGACAACAAATTCCTGCGCTCGCCGTCGATCCGCGGGATCCTAATCGCGTTTTCGCCGCGGTGCTCGGGCATCCCTACGGGCCCAGCGAAGAGCGCGGAATTTATCGCTCGACCGACGGCGGTCAGAACTGGCAGAGAGTTATTTCCAAGGACGAAAATACCGGCGGTTCTGACCTGGAGATCGATCCCGCGAACCCCGATGTCGTGTATGCGTCGATGTGGGAGGTGCGAGAAGGGCCGTGGGAAGATGGCAACGAATTTAACGGAGCAGGTGGCGGACTGTTCAAGTCGAGCGACGGCGGCAGCACCTGGCATCCATTGACCAACGGCTTGCCGAAGGACCTGTCGCAAATTTACGTGGCCATCGCGCCCAGCGAGCCACGCCGTCTCTACGCAACTCTGGCGACGTCGTCGGGAAAATTGAGCGTCTACCGGTCGGATGACGCGGGCGATTCCTGGTCGCAGATCACCACCGATCCTCGTCCATCGGGCCGCATTGGCGGCGGCGATCTCCCGATCCCCAAGGTTGATCCGAAGAATCCCGATATCGTTTACGTGGTCAGCACCGTCACCATGCGATCGAGCGACGGCGGCAAGACCTGGTCGGGATTCCGCGGCGCACCGGGCGGCGATGACTACCAGAATCTTTGGATCAATCCCAACAACGGCAACATCATCCTGATCGTCAGCGATCAGGGCGCCATCATCACGGTGAATGGCGGCGCGAGCTGGAGTTCGTGGTACAACCAGCCCACGGCGCAGTTCTATCACGCGATTACCACGAACACATTTCCCTACCGCATCTGCGGCGGACAACAAGAAAGCGGCTCGGCCTGCACTTTGAGCCGCGGCAATGACGGCGCGATCACTTTCCGGGACTGGCATCCGGTGGGCGTCATTGAGTACGGCTACGTCGCGCCCGATCCGCTCGACGCTGATGTGATCTATGGCGGCGGAAGGACCGAAGTTTCGAAGTTCCATTTTTCCACGGGCCAAGTACAGAACGTTACGCCGGTTCCACTGCGCAATCCGAAGTACCGAACCAACCGCACCGAGCCGCTGATGTTTTCTCCCGTAGACCCGCACGTTCTCTATTTCGCGAGCAACGTGCTTTTCAAGACCACCGATGGCGGCAATTCGTGGCAGACCATCAGCCCGGACTTGACGCGGGAGAATCCGGGAGTACCCGCCAGTGTCGGCACGCTCGTTCCCAAGGGTGCCGACAAACAGCGCGGCGTTATCTATGCGCTCGCGCCGTCTTTTAAGATCGTGGACACTTTGTGGGCTGGCACCGACGATGGCCAGCTTTGGATCACGCGCGACGGCGGGAAGAATTGGGCCGACATCACGCCCAAAGAATTCACTCCCTGGAGCAAGGTCACACAAATCTCGGCATCGCATTTCGACGAACAGACCGCCTACGTCTCGGTGAGCCGGTTCCGGATCAACGACGTTCATCCCTACATCTATCGCACGCATGATGGCGGAAAAAGCTGGAAGGTGATCACTGCGGGCCTGCCGGAATTCGGGCCGGCGGACACGGTGCGCGAAGATCCTGTGCGCAAAGGTTTGTTGTTTGCCGGCACAGAGAACGCCGTATGGGTTTCATTCGATGATGGCGACCACTGGCAGTCACTGCGACTGAATCTGCCGCACACCTCCATGCGCGATCTTTGGATCCATGAAAACGATTTGATCGTGGCGACGCACGGGCGTTCATTCTGGGTTCTGGATGACATTACGCCGCTGCGAGAAGACTCGGCGGCGACGGGGAACGCTGTGCATCTGTTCGCACCCGCGCCGGCGTACCGCATCCAGCGCAACACGAACACCGACACGCCGCTTCCGCCAGACGAGGCCGCCGCGCAGAATCCGCCTGATGGCGCAATCCTTGATTACTACCTGCCCGCGGCGTCAACTGCCGTCACTCTCGAGATTCTGGACGTGCAGGGCCATCTCGTCCGGCGTTTCTCCAACATCGACAAACCCGACATCCCTGAAGAAGAATTACAGAAGCAGTTGATCCCGCTGTACTGGGTGCGCCAGCCGAGGCAGCTCTCGACCAGCCCCGGAATGCACCGCTGGGTCTGGGATCTGCACTATCCGGCGCCGGCTTCCACGCGTCACGACTATCCCATTTCCGCGATTCCACATGACACGCCACGCTTCCCGCTGGGTCCGACGGCTCTCCCTGGCACTTATTCCGTCCGACTCACAGTCGACGGAAAAAGTTCTACCGCGCCGCTGACCATAAAGATGGACCCTCGCATCAAGATTTCGGCGGCAGGCCTTCAGAAAAAATTCCAGGCCGAGACTCGCGTGGCCGCCATCATGAGCGAGACCGCGCAGGCGCTACTGCAGGGCGGCTCGATTCGCACGCAACTCGACAAGGCCAGCCCGCAAGCGAATGCGACTACCAAGGAGACCATCGAAGCGTTCGAGAAGAAGCTGACTGCGCTGCTAGGCGCGGCCGGTGGCTTCTTCGCTCCACCGTCTCAGGAAGTCACGCTCGGCCGCGCCAACGGACAAGCCAGCACGCTGTACATGCAAGTGTGGCAGGCCGATGCGGAACCAACTTCCACGCAGATGGAAGCGCTTGCGGCGACGGAACGGGACAGCGCTGACATATTGAAGCGTTGGACTGAATTCAAGAACTCGGACTTGCCCGCGCTCAACCGTTTACTGCGGGAATCAAAAGTTCCGGAAGTCCAGTTGGAGGCAGACGTGCACGCGGAAGAGCCCCAGGTGGACGAGGAGTAGCGGGGCCTTTAGCGCCGGCATCTTGCCGGGGCGGCGGCACTAGCTTAGCTAGAGCGCTTCCACGGCGTTCTGCAACTGCGCGGCAATCTTCTGCGGGTCGGTTCCCGGCGGAAACTTCAGCGGCTCGCCAATGCGAACCCGGATCGTCCACGGCTTCGCAAACTTCTTCTCGGCCTGCTTCACTTCAAACAGGCCGCTAATTCGCATGGGTAAAACGGGAACACAGAGATCTGCCGCGAGCAAGCCGATACCCGCACGGAATGGATTCATCTTCCCATCGGTCGTGTGACGACCCTCGGGAAAGACCAGCACACTGTATCCGCGATCCACCGCCTGACCGGCGTAAGCGAAGCTCCGGCGGAAGCCCGCCTCGCGTGGCAGCGGAAATAGATTCAGCAGCGCAACTCCTGAAGCCCACTTCACGCGGTCATAGATGCGTCCAAACCATCCGCGGTCCGGCGCAGGCATGCGCAACGCTTCCAGCGCCTCTCCACCGGTAGCCGTGGCCAGCCGATGCCGGAGGCGTGCTGGCAAAGCTGTCAAAATAAAACCCGGATCGACGTCGTCCACATGATTCGAGATCACCAGCAGTGGTCCGTTCACGCCGCGCAGGTGTTCGCGTCCTTCAATCCGCGGCCAACCCAACAGCAGAATCGCGGGACGCATGAGTAAGTAATGAGCAAGTAACCGAAGCCATGTGACCGGCCAGCGCAACGTCCAACTTGGATAGTGATACTCCGCGCCCGGCGTCGCCTCTCCGCGCAGCATTCGTTCCAAATCTCCGACTGTTCGCAACGCGCTGAAGCGAGTTTCACTAAGGTCCAACTGGTAGCGGTCCTCCAGCGTGCTCAGCAATTCCACTCGATCGAGCGAACTGAGCCCCAGATCCGAGTCGAGACTCGCATCGTGGCGCAGTCCTGACGCCGACCTTGCAGTGACCCGAGCAATCACCTCCTCTAGTGGGCTGTTTGCGCCACCCTCCGCAGGCTTCTCGAGTAACTGTGCCAGGGCCACTTCCCGTATCACGTTTCGGCGTGGTTTCTGCGTGCTGGTCCGTGGAAAATCTTCTTGCGGCCACTCGACCCACATGCGCATTCGTTGATACTCGGACAGCGATTGATTGGCCCGCTGCACCACTTCTTCCAGCTTTGCACCGCTCCGCAGAATTACCACCGCGCACGGCTCCGCGTTGCCGCCCCGCTCGATTCCGACCACCACACAATCTTTCACTTCGCGTTGCGTGCGCAGCGCTGCCTCCAGGTCCTCGGGATATACATTCGTTCCACCCGGCGTGACGATGACTTCTTTCTTGCGACCCTTGAAATAAAGATTGCCGGCCTCATCGAGCGCGCCAATGTCTCCCGTGCGATACCAGCCTTGTGGATCCGAAACTTTCTGAGCGCCATGCTCGTCCCAGTACCCGGAAGCCACGCCGCTACCCCGCACCAGGATCTCACCGTCTTCCGCCAGCTTGACCTCGCGCCCGGGCAAAACCTTCCCGATCGATCCCTTGCCCAGCCGGAATGGATGGTTCACGCTGATGAGCGAAGTGGTCTCGGTCAGCCCATATCCCTGAATCACCGCGTAACCCAGCCCTCCCCAGAATTCTTCGGTTTCGCTGTCCAGCGCCGCGCCACCCGAGATAAATGCCCAGAACTTCCAGCCGAACTGCCGGTGAATCGCGCGAAAAGTCCACCAGCGCCGCAGAAAGTGCTGCCCCTCCGCGGATCGAAACCGCCGCCCGAATTTCTCGCTCTCGCCGCGGTCGTCCAGATCACGTTCCATCTTCTGTTTCAGCGATTGCAGCACCCGCGGCACGCTCACCAGCACCGACACGCGCTCGCGCCGGATCGTGTGCAGAATTTCCGAAGGCTTCAGTTCGTCCTGGAAGATCACAGTCCCCCCGAGCAGCGGGGGCAGAAACATGCCGAGGAATTGCCCAAACACGTGACTCAGGGGCAACAAGTTCAAGAACCGCAGCGGATGCACGAACCGCTCATACTTCAGGTATCCACGCATCTCCCTCTCCAGCGGAGCAAGGTTCGCGAGAACGTTCCCGTGCGTGATGACCACGCCCTTGGGTTCAGCGGTCGTGCCGGAAGTGAAAACAATTTGGAGAACGTCGTCCGGTCCCAACCTGACCTTCGGCGGCGCCCCCGATTGAGGATTCACGGCCTGCACGAGGTTGTCCAGGGTCAGGGTTGCCGACGGCTCCGCGGAAAAGCACTCGCGGAGATGACGCCGCGATGCTACCAAAAGTCTTGCCGAGACTTTCTGAAAGACTCGCGTTGCAAAATCGGCTGCGGAGGCGTCATCCATGGGCACGGCGACCACTCCGCAGAGAGCGCACCCGAAGAATGCCGCGGCCCACTCCGCGGAATTCTCACCCCAGAGCATCACCCGGTCGCCCTTCGAAATGCCCCGTCTTTCCAGTTCGCGAGCAAAACCAAAGGCCAACTGCAGGACTTGATGATAGGTACACGATTCGGTCCGGTATGCGCGGCGCTGGCGGTAGGCGCAGTCGTGCCGATGGAGCTGAAAATTTTCCAGGAAGAATTCTGCGATCGATGCGAGCATAGCTTGACCGGAGCTTGGAGTCGAGCAAATCCAAGTTCAGTCTAGTGGATTGGAGGTCGAGGCGGAGACGGTCCAAAAACTGGCCTGCGTTGATTTCGCTCGCGGGGGCGAGGGCGGGTCCCCCTCGCGACAGCCGGCAAGTTGCGGCGCTACTTGTTGCCCGCGCTACGACGCTCCGTTACTAGTCTGTCTTCCGACTCCGAGCGCATCTGCGACGCGATTAATGTAGTTGAACCAGGACGCAATCAGCGTGATCTGCAGAATGCCCTGATCATCAAATCCCGCGGCCCGCAGGCCCTCGATGTCGTCCTTCCAAACTTTGGTTGCATCCTTGGTCAGCTTGACCACGTAATCGAGCATCACCCGATCCTGGGGAGAAATCGGCGCCGTGGTGTAGTCCTTCTGCAGCGCCGCTACTAAGCCTTTATCCAAAGTCACCCTACGCAGAAACTCTGCGTGTGACTCGATTCAATAGACGCACCGGTTGGTCACCGAGACCATGGTCGCGATCATCTCGTGCTGCCGCCGTTCCAAAGGCAGATCGGGCGACATCAGCGCCCCGAACGTACTGAAGGCGTGATACAGGGCCTCGGGAATCAGCGTATGCGATCCCACAATCGAGGAGGCCCCGGAGGGATCGGGATGCACCGGATCGGCGTACTCCTTCGGATAAAACAGCCTCTCGCCCTCAATTGCCTTGCGCAACTTGTCGTCGGCGTCAGGCAGCGAGACAGTTCGAATCCAGGTCATAGTTTTCCTTTTCGGCGGTTACGGACGTTCCCACAGATTGGTCCTCAAAAATACACGGACGCAGGTTTGCGCCAAATAGCGTATTCATACTAGAGCGTGAAGCCCCAAAGCTGCGCAATGCGGTCGGCACCGAGGGCGAGGACGCCCTCGGGACAGCCGGCAAGTTGCCGGCGCTACGTTGGGGCCGCCCGGTTCCCTTCGTAACCCTTTCGTACACTCCCTTCTGGTAACCCTTGGTAACCATGCGGTTCATGACGTCCAGACGTACAATTGGCCTTGTCCGGTAGGTCCATCTGCCGATAGGTAATGTGACCCTCGGAGCAGCACCCGAGAACAATTCTCCCCACGTTCCGCGGGTTCTGAATCAAGACCAGGGTCTGGAGTTCGCACTCTTATGGCATTGTTTGGATTCAACAAACAAAAGGTTCTCAGCAATGCGGAGAAGTATGTCCAGCAGGGCAAAATCCAGAATGCCATTGCGGAGTACGAAAAGGTTCTCAAGAACGATGCCAAGGATCTGACCGTCACCAACACCGTCGGCGATCTCTATTCCCGCCTGGGCGAGACCGATAAAGCTACCGCATGCTTTAAGACAGTAGGCGATGCCTATGCCAGCCAGGGATTCACGGTCAAGGCCATCGCGATGTACAAGAAGATCTGCAAGCTCCAGCCCTCACTGGAGAGCTTGCTGAAACTGGCCGAACTCTACTCGCAACAGGGCCTTTTCAATGATGCCCGCGCCCAGTACCTGCAGGTGGCGGAAGAATTCCTGAAAGCCAGCGAACTGGAAAACGCGGTCCGAATCTTCCAGAAGATTTTGGAAATGGATCCGGAAAACAGCAACATGCGCGTCCGACTGGCGGAAGTGTATGTTCGCCTGAACAAGAAGACGGAAGCATGGCAGATTTTCTCCGCGGCGGCCGAGAGCCTGCGCTCCAAAGGATCACTCGGCGAGGCGGAAGCAATACTGCAGCGGATGCTTAAACTGGATCCCGGCAACACCTATGCCTTGCTCATGCAGGGCAAGAACATGATCGAGTCCGGTGACGCCGCCGGAGCGGTGGCGGCGCTGCAAAAAATTCCCGCCATCGATTCCAATCCTGAGGGCCTCCGCGATCTGCTCAAGGCATACTTGCAGACCGGGCAACTCTCGGAGGCGGGAAGCATCGCCAGCAAGCTGTTGACCGTGCACAACGATTTGCAGGCTATCTCCAGCTTCGCCGACGCGCTGATGCAGGCGGGCCAGTACGAGAATGCGCTCCAAGTTTTCGATCAGCACTCCGAGCGATTGTTGGCTGAAAACTCAGACAAGGTGCTCGACAGCTTACACGCGATCATCGGGCACGTACGCGACAATCCCGACTCGTTGCAGAAATTGCTCGACCTTTTTCACAAGGCGGCAGACACCACCCACACCAGTGAAGTCGTGGAACTGTTGGCGCATGCCAGCGTGCAGTCGGGGGATCTGGCGCGGGCTCGCGACCTTTACCAGAAGTTGACTACCATCGAACCGGCGAATCCCCTGCACATGCAGAATTATCAGCAGGTGGTCAGCCAGCTCAGCGGCACGTCCGGAAACAAGCTCATTACACCGGAAGAGGCCATCGTACTGGTGGAAGATCTGGAAGCTACCGCGCCTTCCGTTCACCAGCATTATTCCGATCAGGTTTCGCTCGCGGTGCGCTCCGCCCTGACCGATGCGGAACTGTTCATCTCGTACAACATGCCGGCTAAGGCGCTTGGCCCTCTGGTCGCGGCCCTGCCTCTGGCGCCCGACGATCTTCGCATTAACCAGCGCCTTGCGGCGTTACACACCCGGGCGAGCCGATTTGCCGAGGCTGCGCTGTGCTGCCGCACCCTGCAGCGAGTCTACTCCGAAGCGGACTACCCGGAGGAAGCAACGCGCTATGGGGAATTGGCCGAGCGTTATGAGGAACGGTCCTCGGTTCCCGCCCCCAGCGCACCCGGGGACGAAGCTCCCATTTTTCTGGATGCTGCGCCTCCGGCTCGAGCCACGAAAGCTCATACCCCGCGGGAGCACAAGGCAGAGCCCAGCGTGCCTGAGTTCTCGATCGAAGAACCTGTGGAAGATTCGGCAACCCCGGAAGAAGCGGCGCCCGAAGAAGCTGCTCCCGTCGCGAAAGCCGCGTCGCCCTGGCCCACGGGTCCCGACGACACCGATGAAATTGCGGTCGAAGCAGACACACCCGAGTTTGCGGTCGCCGACGAATCCTCCGCCGAAGATTCGGCAGCTGCAGTTTCCTCTGAAATCGATCTCTCCTCAGAGTGGGATGACGCCCTCACCGTGGAGACGGACACGGAAGCCATGGAGGCGCCAGAAGTCGAGGCCACGGGCCCGGACTGGGATTCCCCAGTCGAGCAAAGCCGAAGAGACCGTTGATGAAATTCGTTTCTATGTCGCCCATGGTATGCCGGCCCAAGCCATGGCAGGCTTGGCCAAGCTTCAGACTCTGACCGACGATCAGGCCTTACTGGATGAACTTCGGGCGGAAGTCGAAGACGCCCCTCAACCCGCAGAAGAAGAAATTTCGGCCGCAGCCGAGCCCGTGGTGGAAGAACTCGGTGCCGAAGATATCCCCACTCTCGAAGTCGAGGTGGAGGAAGCTCCGGTCGAGGTTGCTCCCGCCGCAGTGGAAGCGCCTGCAGCCGTCGGGCCGGTGCCTCCGGTCGTCGAAGAGATTCCTGTTGTCTCCGAAGCTCCCGTGGAGATCAAGGCTGAGCCGGTGGTTCACGAGCCTAGCGTTCTGAAAGAATTCGTTTCCGACCTCGAGACCTCGTTAGGCGACGGCTTCCTGCCCGAAACCGGGGCCAAGCCCGCCGCCACGCCGGCTGCAAGAATCCCCGCCGCCCCTAAGCCCGTTCCAGCCGCACCCGCAGAACCGACGGTCGAAGCTGCTCCGGTTCTGGGAGAGTTTGTCGCCGATATCGAAGCGTCGCTCGGGGAAGACTTCCTAAAAGCTGCGCCCGTCGCCCCGCCAGAGCCTCCCGCTCCGGTCGCCGCTCCCAAGCCCGTGCCACCGGCACGAGCGCCCGTCGTGGCTCCGCCCATCGTGGCTCCGCCCGTCGTGGCCCCGCAGGTCGTTCCGCCGATGGCGGCGAGTGCTGCCGCCTCCGCTTCCGCTGCGCATCAGGTCACGCCGTCTGCGCCGCAGAGTGCTCCCACGATGGCGGCGCCAGCAGCAGCGAACGCGTCGGTAGCCTGGCAGGCGCCAGCGGCCAACGTTGCCACGAAGCCGCAGCCGCCGATTTCCCGTCCGCCTGCAACTCATACTCCTCCAAGTGCCGCTGCGAAAGCTTCTCCATTTGGCGACGACGCCGGAGTTGATCTCGCGGAGATGTTCGGCGAACTCAAACAGGATCTCGAAGCCGACGTCGCTTCCGCCGACGAAGATCCGGAGACGCATTACAACCTGGGCATCGCGTTTCGTGAAATGGGCCTGCTCGATGAGGCCATCGGAGAGCTGCAAAAAGCTTGCCAGTCCTTCGATCGCGGAAAACCATTTCCCCAGATCATGCAGACCTATACCTGGCTGGCGCAATGCTTCCTGGAAAAAGGCGTGCCCGAAGCCGCCGTCCGCTGGTATGACAAAGCACTCAAAGTCCCCGGGATCGATGGCGAAACTCGCGTTGCGCTGCACTACGAACTGGCTGCGGCTTACGAAACCGCTGGCGACAAGCCTTCCGCCCTGCATCATTTCATGGACGTCTACGGCAGCAACATCGACTACCGCGACGTCGCCGAGCGCATTAAGGCCCTGAAGTCGTAGAATAGCCTGATGGTTTTGTTTGATAATTTTCTCCCCTCGGGGTCCAGTGCGAATGGCGTTGATCTCCGTGCTTTATGTTCGCGGAGCCCCCGATGACCGAACGGACCCCCTTTTCCAGTGCTCCAGGCGAGGCACACGAACCCGTTCCGTCGCCCCTTGAAACGCGCACCGCGCTCCTCGAAGCTGATACTCGCCAGACGCATAGCCCGCTGCAAGTCTGGATGCATCGCATTTCGGTCTTTCTTTTTGTTCTGGTCAGCGCGGTGGCGGGAGTGCTGCTGATCATACTTCCCTGGACCCCGGAATGGACTGATAACTATTTGCTGCTCTCGTTTCCCGCTCTCCGCTCCGTGGTGTCCAATGGTTTCTTCCGTGGCCTCTGCAGCGGCTTGGGCCTGCTTGATATTTGGATTGGTTTCTGGGAGGCGCTCCACTACCACGAGCATCAATAGCGGTCTGTCGGCGTAGCGCAAAGGGGGATGCGCAGTCTCAGATGCCGTTCAGAGCCCCGCCACTCATCCCCCGAATCCGGCCGTTCCGGTATCCTGATGGCCTGCGCTTTGCAGCAAGATTTTTAATTTGCGAACTTCACTATGACTGACCACCTCAAATCCGCACCCGTGGCGTACGAAAATCCCTCGTTCCTCAACAGCCCGGATGGCCGCATCCTCCGCATCATGGCCGAATATCAGGAACCGCTGGCTCGCTTCCGCCGCGAGCAGATTCAGGACACCGTCGTGTTCTTCGGCTCCGCCCGTTTTCAGGGACACAAGGACGCTACGAAGGCCCTTGCCGCGCTTAAGAAAAATCATGCCGCTTCGCCAGGCGCACAACTTGAAAAGGATCTGAAACTAGCCCAAGCGGGCGTCGACATGGCCCGCTATTACGAAGACGCGCGTCGCCTCGCCCACATGCTAACCAAGTGGTCGATCCAGATTCCCGCCCGCCGCCGCCGTTTCGTGGTGACCACGGGCGGAGGTCCCGGCATCATGGAAGCCGCCAACCTCGGCGCTCACGAAGCCGGCGGAAAAACTATTGGTCTGAACATCCAACTTCCCTTCGAACAGAACCCCAACCGGTACATCACTCCGGCGCTGAACTTTCAGTTTCATTACTTCTTCATGCGCAAATTCTGGTTCGCCTATCTCGCCAAAGCCCTCGTCATCTTCCCCGGCGGCTTCGGAACCATGGACGAACTGTTCGAAATCCTTACGCTGGCGCAAACCGATAAGCTGGCCAAGAAAATTCTAGTAGTCATCTATGGCAGCGAATACTGGAACCGTGTCATCAACTTCCAGGCCTTCGTCGACGCGGGCACCATTGCCCCCGAAGACGTCAACCAGTTCAAACTCGTGGACAATCCAGAAGACGCCTTCGAGTTCCTGCGGGATGGCCTGACGAACTACCACCTCGGCGGCACGCCCAAGAAAGAAGGAGAGGTCCTGCCGGAGATTGCCAAGACGAGACCGTGAGGTGAACTTGCGGTCTTCTTCTGTGCTCTCAGTGCCCTCTGTGGTTAAGGGTTTTGACTCTGCCGGACCTCAGCACGTGCATTAAACTGCAAGCTGATGCCCGACAGCTGCGTTCTTTACTACATCACGGACAGAAGGGCGTTCCCCGGGGACGAACGATCCCGCCGTAGTTGCCTGTTGGCAAAAATCGGCGAAGCCGCGGGCGCCGGTGTCGACTACATCCAACTTCGGGAAAAAGATCTCTGCTCGCGCGAACTGGAATCCTTGGCGCGAGAGGCGGTGAGCATCATCCGGGAAAGTTCTCAACTGAGAACTGAGAACCGAGAACTGAGAACTGCTCTGCTCATCAACTCCCGCAGCGATGTTGCACTTGCCGTTCAGGCCGACGGAGTCCACCTCCGATCCGACGACATCCGCCCGCAAGAAGTCAGAGCGGCATGGACAAAGTGTGGGGCGGGCACTCCTGCCCGCCAAAACTCCCCACGAGATCCGCTGATCGGCGTGTCCTGTCACTCGCCAGCAGAGGTAGCCGAGGGTGCAGCCGGCGCCGCGACCTTCGCCGTCTTCGCTCCCGTCTTCGAAAAAAAAGACACGCATCCCGCGGGCCTGAAACTTCTCAGGGAGGCTTGCCAGACGAACATCCCGGTGCTAGCCCTGGGCGGAATCACCCTGGCCAATGCTCGCTCATGCCTGGCAGCGGGTGCCGCTGGCATCGCCGCCATCCGCCTCTTCCAGGACCATGACATTGCCGCCGTGGTGAGGGTACTGCGCAGTTAGGCTGTCCACTCCGATCTTGGGCACGACGCTGCTAAACTTTTCTGTCTAGGAAAGTGCCACAGCTCATGACGCTCACTCCAACTCGCGCAGAAGCTTCGGCCGTAGCGCTCGAACCGTCGCTGATTCAGATTCCAGCCGCCTGGTTTCTGATGGGCTCAAATGTCGGCCAGGACTGCGAACGTCCCATTCACCGGGCCTGGATCGATGCATTCCTGTTGGCCTCGACGCAAGTCACCAATGCCGAGTACGAACACTTTCTCCATGCCTCGTCGAAGCAAGCTCCACCCTTCTGGTCTGATCCCAACTTCAACCATCCCCAACAACCGGTGACCGGAGTCTCGTGGTTCGAAGCCGAGCGCTACTGCGAGTGGTTGAGGTCGCAAACCGCCCGCGCCTACCGCTTGCCGACAGAAGCCGAGTGGGAGCTGGCGGCTCGCGGCGGCTTGGAGCAGAAGAGTTTCCCCTGGGGCGATGCGCCGCCGCAATCGCTCCCCGACTATGCCACGCGCTGGCAAACGGGACCCGAACCCGTTGCCCGCTATGCCCCGAACGCCTTCGGTCTGTACGATACTTGCGAGAACGTCCACGAATGGTGCAGCGATTGGTACGATCCCAACTACTACGCCATCTCGCCCGAGAGCAACCCGCGTGGCCCCGAGCCAACAAAACGTAAGTCCTCGCGCGGCGGATCCTGGCGCCATCACATTAAAGTAGCGCGCTGCTCGGCCCGTTCCAGCATCCCGCCAGATTTCCAGTACGCCGACTACGGCTTCCGTATAGCCTGCGACTTGTCGTCGTAACTCCGGCGTCCCACCGGCTGTCGCGAGGGCGCCCCGCCCTCGCCTTTTAGCCCTTATAATCTGTCGTTCATTTCTCTCGGGAGCCTCATGTTCCGTCCAGACCTTCTGAAGAACAAGCGCATCCTGATCACCGGCGGCGGCACCGGCCTGGGCAAAGGCATGGCGCAGCGCTTCCTCGAACTCGGAGCCACAGTCCACATCTGCGGCCGTCGCGAAGAGGTCTTAGAACAAACCGCCGCAGAACTCTCACCAAAAGGCACGATTCACGCCATCCCCTGCGACGTGCGCAGCCTTGACGCCGTCGAGGCGATGATCGACTCCATTTGGAGCGAGGCTCCCCTCGACATCCTCGTCAACAACGCCGCCGGTAACTTCATCGCTCGCACCGAGCAGCTTTCTCCCGGCGCTTGGAACTCCGTCATCAATATCGTGCTCATGGGCACGCTCAACTGCACTATGGCCTGTGGCCGACGCTGGCTCCAGTCCGCCCATCCCGGAACCGTTCTCAGTATTTCCGCCACCTACGCACCGGTGGGGTCCGCCTATGTCGTTCCTTCCGCCGTCTCCAAAGCCGGAGTGGAAGCTCTTACCCGAAGCCTCGCCGTGGAGTGGGGCAATCGCCGCATTCGCATGAACGCCATCGCTCCCGGCCCGATTCCGACGCAAGGCGCGTTTTCCCGCGTTCTGCCGCGCCCCGAACTCGAAACGCTCGCACTCGACCGCAATCCGCTCCACCGCTTTGGCACGGTCGAGGAACTCGCCAACCTGGCAGCTTTTCTGGTGAGCGACGGATCCGGTTATATCAATGGCGAAGTCATCCGCATGGATGGTGGGGAATTTCTGCAGGGTGCCGGGGAATTCAGCAATCTGGGACGCGACCTGAGAGAAGAAGATTGGCAGGCGATCAAACCCAAGAAGTCAGGCCGCACTTCAAGGAGTTAAAGCAGAACAGCGGGCAAGGATTTCCCCCTGTTTCCCTCTGTCGGTTCGGGGGTTCGCGAACGTAAATCGCTACTGGGCCCGACGCGGCATCACGATCGCCTTCAGCAGCATATTGACCAGACTGAGCACAATCGCTCCGATGAACGCGGCCAGGAACCCATGCACCTGAAACCCCGGCGCCAGAAGCGCGGAAGCAAACTCCAGCATCAGGGCATTGATCACGAACCAGAACAACCCCAAAGTCAGAAGAGTAAGAGGAAAGGTGATCACCTTGAGCACGAGCCCGATGGTAGCGTTGATGAGGCCGATTACCAGGGCCGCGATCAGCGCATTTTTCGGCCCGACGAGAGTAATCCCGGGAACAAGCTGAGCCATCACCCACACCGCAATCGCACTCAGCACCCAATGCAGTAGCAGTCGCAACATAGCCGCTCCTTGCCCTGACCGCAGCGCCAGAAATATCTCCCGGAAACTATACCAGCATCGCCGACAGAAGCCGAGGCGGGCTGCCCCACCCTGCTCACGACTTTTGCGAGAGCGTCGGGATTTTGACGTTGCCAGCTCCGCAATCGCACCGCCTCCGTTAAAATCAAAACGCCCCAGAGTGGTCTGGGTAACAAACGTGAAACTCAGCGAAATCGAAACCCGCGTTCTAGGCTCCCTGATCGAAAAAGATATCACCACGCCCGACTACTATCCGCTCTCGCTCAACGCGCTGGTGAATGCCTGCAATCAGAAAAACAATCGCGACCCGGTGATGACGCTCGACGAAGCCGCCGTTCGCGATGCTCTCGCCACGCTGCAGGAAAAGCGCATGGCGGGCCCAGTGAGCGGCGCCGACAGCCGCGTGACCAAGTTCGAACACCGCTTGCAGGAGGTCTTCAACTTCGATCGCCGCGAAATCGCTATCGTCTGCGTGCTACTTCTCCGTGGACCGCAAACTCCGGGCGAACTCCGCAGCCGAACCGACCGCATGTATCGCTTCGAAGCGCTCGACGACATCGTCTCCACACTCGATCGCCTTGCCCAGCGCGAACCGCCCCTGGCTCGAGTCCTCCCGCGCCAGCCAGGCACCAAAGAATCGCGCTACACGCACCTGTTCTCTGGCGAACCTCCGGAGGCCGATGTGGCGCGGGCGCCCTCGCCCGCGTATGCCACATCAGTACCCGCTTCGGATCGGCTCAAGACGCTCGAAGAAGAAGTCGCCCGCCTGCGCCAGGACCTATCTGAAGTCCAGCAGCAACTCGCCGCCTTCCGCAAGCAATTTGAATGAATTCGCGGATTACGATTGAGAATTACGACCCGCTATGGCCCCAACAATTCGAAACTCTACGCTCGCGGATTGCGGGCACGGTTGGTGACTTGGCCGCTGCGATCGAACACATCGGCAGCACCGCAGTTCCCGGACTCGGGGCCAAACCGATCATTGACATCGACGTACTGCTGCGGTCAGACGCCGATCTTCCCCTCGTTATCTCCAAACTGGCGCTGTTGGGATATGACCACCAGGGCGATTTGGGCGTCTCTGGCCGTGAGGCCTTCCGCATTCCCCCTGACGATTTCCCCCATCATCTTTATGTTTGCCGACCCGACAACCAGGAGTACAAACGTCATATCGCGTTTCGAGACCATCTCCGAACTCATCCGAAAGATGCGAAGGCCTACGCCTCTCTGAAGCGTAGCCTTGCCAGGAAATTTGGTGACCAGCGTGAGGCATACACACAAGCCAAGAGCGAATTCATCGCAGACGTTGAGCGGCGCGCTCGGCAGGCCGCCGGAAGAGACCACTGAAATCATTTCCCGGCTGGTTGCCGTTTTTCCGCTACTTCTCATCATGGAACATTTCTCCCGCTTCGAACGTACAATGATCTAGAGAGAAGGAGATCGCTGTCATGTTCGCATTCCTGCTCTGGTGCATCCTTTTCGTTCTCTGCTGGCCGCTGGCCTTGTTGGCCCTAATCGCGTATCCATTCGTCTGGCTGCTCTTGCTACCGTTCCGCATTGTGGGCGTGGCCGTTCACGGAGTGCTCGAGATTGTTTTTTTGGCCATCACGCTGCCCTTCCGATTGCTGGCAGCGCCGTTTCGTATCTAAAGAAGTTGACATTCGAAATGCCGATTTTGGCGAACCACAAATTCAGCAGCGCGATAACGTCGATAACGTCCAGCACCTTTCCAGTCCAAGCCTCCTTGGTGTAGCCTGATACGAAGCGCCACGATTCTTAGGAGGACGCATGCGTCGCCGCGAGTTTCTCGTTCGCTCCGCGTCGGGCCTGGGAGCGGCCTGGCTTAGTTCCAAATCCATTCTTAACGCCCTTGCAACCCAGACTCTTCCCGCAAAATTCTCCGCCTCAGATACTGTGACCCTCGGCAATACTGGCATCAAGACCAGCCGCCTCGCCATGGGCACCGGCACAGTTGGCTCTGGGCATCACTCGCATCAGACCGCGCTCGGCGTCAAAGGCCTCTCGGATCTGCTGCTGAACGGATACGACCAGGGCCTCCGCTTCTTCGATTCTGCTGACTCCTACGGAAGTCATCCCCACGTCGCCGAGGCGCTCAAGCACGTGCCGCGCGACAAAGTCACGGTCCTGACAAAAACCTGGGCGCGCGATCCCGCCACTGCTCGCGCCGATCTCGACCGCTTCCGCCGCGAGCTCGGCACCGACTACCTCGACGTTTGCCTGATGCACTGCGTCACCGAGGCTGACTGGACCGACCGCTACAAAGGCGTGATGGACGTTCTCTCCGAAGCGAAGCACAAGGGAATCATCCGCGCCCACGGCTGCTCTTGCCACAGCATTGAAGCTCTGCGCGCGGCCGCGAAGTCCCCATGGGTCGAGATCGATCTGGCACGGATCAATCCTGTCGGAGCCTACATGGACGCGGATCCTGCGACAGTTGTCGGAGTCTTAAAGGAAATGAAAGCGGCCGGCAAGGCTGTCGTCGGAATGAAGATTCTAGGCCAAGGCACGCTGCGCAATCGTCAGGACGAAGGCATCAAATACGCGCTGTCGCTGGGGATACTCGATGCCTTCACTATCGGCGCCGAAAGCAGGTCAGAGCAGGAAGATCTCATCCGCCGCATTGCCGCGGCATAATCGAAGCGGAACACAAAATCGCGGGCTGCCCCATGTCTCGCGTTCTTCGCGAGACGTGGGGAATTTGCGTTTAGGTGGGGACAGCCGCCCTCGGCTGTCCAGCCGCGTAGCGGCGCCTTTTCTAGCTCTCCATCACTCGCAAATTAGGGCTCACGATCAGCCGCGCTTCGGTCGCACGCTGCACATCTTCCGCCGTCAATCCCGGGGCAATCTCCTCCAGCAACAACCCATCCTTGGTCACGCGAATGTACGCCATCTCGGTCGCAATCGTATCGACCGCGTTCACCCCGGTCAGAGGCAACGTGCACTTCTTCAAAATTTTCGGATTCCCTTCGCGCGTCGTGTGCTCCATCGCTACCACCACGCGCCGCGCCCCCGCGACCAGGTCCATCGCCCCGCCCATCCCCTTCACCATCTTCCCCGGGATCATCCAATTCGCAAGGCTGCCCGTCTCATCCACTTCCATTGCGCCCAGAACACTCAGATCGATATGTCCGCCGCGAATCATCGCAAATGAATCGGCGCTGGAAAAATATGCCGTCCCTGGCATCTCGCTGATGGTTTCCTTGCCCGCGTTAATCAGGTCCGGATCTTCCTGCCCTTCCACGGGATAGGGCCCAATGCCCAGCATCCCGTTCTCCGATTGCAGTGTGACCTCCATCCCCCGAGGCACATGATTCGCAATCAGCGTGGGCATGCCGATGCCCAGGTTCACATAGAATCCATCGCGCAACTCGCGCGCAATCCGCTTTACGATGCGCTCGCGCTTGTCGATGTCCTTGCCGGGCTTTGGCAGGCTGCTCATGGTCGATACTCCGAGTAATTAGTGATCAGTGATCAGTGGGCGGGCATCGCAAAGTGAGCCTGACGACTGATCACTGACCAGTGGCCACTTTTCTCACCGTTCTGCGTTCGATCCGCCGCTCGTACAATTCTCCCTGAACAATTCGTTTCACATAAATCGACGGCGTATGAATCGAATCCCCATCCAACTCTCCCACATCGACAAGATGCTCCACCTCTGCAATCGTGATCTTTGCTGCCGTCGCCATCATAGGATTAAAATTTCGGGCGGTCTTCCGATAAATCAGATTGCCCTCGCGGTCGCCTTTCCACGCTTTCACAAACGCAAAGTCAGCCGTCAGCCCGCGCTCCATCACGTAAGTTCGACCATCAAACTCCCGCGTTTCCTTGCCTTCGGCAACCATCGTCCCCACACCAGTCGGAGTATAAAACGCCGGAATGCCCGCGCCGCCCGCGCGAATCCGCTCCGAAAATGTTCCCTGTGGCACCAGGTCAAGATGTAAGGTTCCCGTTTAGCACCATCTCTTCCAGCAGCCGGTTCTCGCCCACGTACGACCCAATATGGTGCACGATCTGCCCCGCCGCCAGCAGCAGTCCGTTGCCCACGCCATCCACGCCAACATTGTTGCTGATGGTCTTGAGATTCTTGTTTCCTTTGCGCACCAGCGCGCGAATCAGGTTTTCCGGCATGCCGCACAGCCCGAACCCGCCGATCATGATCGTCGCCCCGTCAAACACGTCGCGGATTGCCTCATCCGCATTGGCCACAACTTTGTTCATAGCGTGAGAATTCTAAATGAATTCGCGTCTGCTGAAGCACTCCTCTTCTTCATTTCTGAAGACAATTTGAGGCGATGATTTGACAATCTGATGACAGCTCGGCGCATCTTGAACCTCACCCCAAGCGTCCAATAGGAAGACAACAGAAAGAACTTCGAAGTGTTGTTTTGCTCTAGTCGTTAAAAGCGTCGGGAAACGCCATACGCAGAGCACACGGAAGCAAACCTTCTTCCGTGCAATGCGGCAGCCCGGTTGCAAGCCCGGGCACAGCGCGTCTATACGATGTCCTCAATTGCCGAATTCGACCGCAAGCTGGAACAAGTGATCCGCGACTTCGTGGTGCGCATCTTAGTCCCACGCTGGACCGATTTTGATACGGTTTGGGAAACCGCAAACGGAGTCTGCGATCGCTACGGGCTCGGAAAGCCGCTCTCGACAGCCTCGGGCGGCCGATCTGCATAGCCCTTCGACATTTTGCTTCGGTTGGTCGGAGCTCATGGTTTCTTCAGCGGCGCCTTCCTCAGTTGATGAGCCTGCTCAAACTCCTCGGCCAATTGCCGCGTCGCCAGGTTCTCGCGGATGTGAGCCAGTCGCTGCTCCACCTTCCACAATGCCTCTTCCAGATTCGCCTTGTTGCTGATCGCAATATCCCGCCACATCGAATAGGGACTCGCCGAAATCCGCGTCATCTCCCGCAAAGCGCGCCCCCCGGCCGGAAGCAGTGGAGCCTCATCCCCAAACTCCTCCACCAGTGCCGCCGCCAGCGCGGTCGAAATCATCTGCGGAACATGGCTGATCCACGCACAGAGCCGATCATGCTCCTCCGCCGGCAGCATGGCAATCCGTGCGCCAATCGCATCGATCCACCCAGCGAACTCGGCCAACAATCCTTCATTCAAATTCTGTTCCGGAAGCGGTGACAGGAACCACACTGCCTTCTGAAACAAATCCGCATCCGCATAATCCACTCCACTCATTTCTTTGCCGGCCATCGGATGCCCCGCCAGAAATCGTTTCCCAGCAGTCTTCCCAAACACTTTGACTGCGCGTTCGACGACTGCGGTCTTCGTGCTTCCTACGTCCGTAAGCAGCGTTTTGGCCGGAAGGGAAGGCCCGAGGCGTTCGATCAGATCCACGATTGCCAGCACCGGAGTCGCCAGCACCACCACCGGGCTCCCTTGCACCGCGTCCCCCGGATTTGTGGTCCCGTCATCGATTGCACCGCGTGCACGCGCCCGCTGCAGCGTGCTCTCCCGATCGCAGCCCACAATCCGCCCGGCAAATTTCTTCTTCCGAAGTGCAAGGCCCAGCGATCCCCCAATCAGCCCGGTCCCAATGATCGTGATTTGGCGAATCGACATAAAAGAATTCACCACGGAGACACAGAGACACCGAGAAAAGACTGGAATGAAGATGTCTCTGCCTGTAGATCGTTTGAAACACGTGGAATTGATTCAGTAATCAAGAAACAAACAACTATGTTCCTCCCTGCCTCGGTACCTCCGGTGGAAATACTTATCCGATCTTCCGCCCCACCGCAGGCGCAATCATCCGCAACTCATCCATCAGTTTCGCGAACTGCTCCGGGAACAACGACTGCGCCCCATCCGAAAGCGCTTTGTTCGGATCGCAATGCACCTCAATCAGGAGCGCATCCGCCCCCGCCGCCACCGACGCCCGCGCCATCGGAGCCACCTTGTCCCGCCGGCCGGTGCCGTGCGAAGGATCCGCCGTCATGGGCAGATGCGAGAGCTTGTGAATGATTGGGATCGCGGAAATATCCATCGTGTTTCGCGTGTACGTCTCAAAGGTTCGAATGCCGCGCTCGCACAAGATCACCTCGTAGTTCCCGCCCGCCATGATGTATTCCGCCGACAGCAGCAACTCTTCCAGCGTGGCCGCGATCCCGCGCTTGAGCAGCACCGGCTTGCGTACCTTCCCCAACTCGCGCAGCAGATTAAAGTTCTGCATGTTGCGCGCTCCCACTTGCAGAATATCCACATAGGGCAGCATCATCGGAATCTGCGAAATCTCCATCACCTCGCTGATCACGAGAAGTTTGAATTTCTCTCCCGCCTCGCGCAACAACTTCAGCGCGTCTTCTCCGTGCCCCTGAAACGAATACGGAGAACTGCGCGGCTTGAACGCCCCGCCCCGCAGCACCTTCGCTCCCGCCTTTGCCACAGCCTCAGCGGTCGTGAAGATCTGCTCTCGCGATTCCACCGAGCACGGTCCCGCCATCACGATAATTTCGTTTCCACCGACGCCGATGGCGTTCGCCAACTTGACGATCGTTCCCTCCGGACGAAAACTTCTCCCTGCCAGCTTGTACGGCGAACTGATGCGGTGGACCTCCTGCACACCGGGCAACAATTCCAGGTTCCGGATGTCGAAATCAATTCCCGACCCGACGGCGCCGAGCACGGTCATCCGCGCCCCGGTCGAGCGGTGCACTTCAAATCCCAGCTTCACCAGGTGCTCGATCACCTGCTGAATCAACGCCTCGTCCGCGCCTTCCTGCATCGCCACGATCATAGGAAAAAGCCTTTAGCTTTCAGCTGTCAGCGATCAGCACTTCCGCTCAGCTGAAAGCTGAGAGTTGGTGGCTGAGAGCTATTCAGTCATTCACTTCCGAATCGAACTCCGTACCCTCTTCCGTCGCCTCGGCCTTGGGGACAATTTCTTCTTTCTGCACATTCCGCATCACGTCAATGATGCGCTCATAAATTCTCACCAGATCGCGCCCCGGCAGCGGTCCCCGGTTTGCTTCCTGCACATTCGCAAAAACAACTCGCTCGCGATCGGGCTCATAAACCGGCAAATTCGTATTCCGCTTGAGCCGCCCGATCTCCACCGCAGCCCGAGCCCGTTCGCTCAGCAACTCGACCAGCTTCTTGTCGAGCTCATCGATTTTCTTGCGCCAATCCTCGATGTCCATGAGCAGCTCTCGGCCTTCAGCTCTTAGCTGTCAGCAAGTTCCACAATGCAGCATCCCAATCCGATCCTCACCATAAGGAGCCGGGTGCCCCATGTCTCGCGTTCTTTGCAAGACATGGGGATTGTCCAACCTCACAACTAGAACGCGCCTAAATTGTTGTAGCTGACAGCTGAGGGCTGACCGCTAACAGCTTCTTGACAAACTCCCCGACTGCCGCCGCCTCCCGCCCGCGATTGCGCTCGATCGTCTCCACAATCGCGCTGCCTACCACCACGGCATCCGCAAACTCGCCCACTTCCGCAAACTGCTCCGCCGTCGAAATCCCGAAGCCCAACGCGATCGGCAACTTGGTCACTCGCCGCAGCCGCCGCACCAACTTGCGCGCGTCATCCGCCAGTTGCTGCCGCACCCCCGTCACTCCCGTCCGCGAAACTGCGTACACAAATCCTTGCGAAGCTTGGGCAATCCGCTTCAAGCGTTCATCGGGACTGGTTGGCGCCGCCAGAAATACGGGAGCCAGATCATACGCGCACATGGCCCGCAAATATTCCCCGGCCTCTTCCACTGGCAGGTCGGTGACCAGCGACCCGTCCACCCCGGCGGCCCGGGCCACTTTGCAGAATTTATCGATCCCCATCCGCAGTATCGGATTGAGATAGGAAAACACAATCAACCCCGTCGACTGTGCATGCTGCCGCACTTCCGCTGCGAGAGTTAGTACCTGTCCCAGCGATGTCCCATGCTTCAGTGCCCGCTCGCTGGCCCGCTGGATCACGGGTCCGTCGGCCACCGGATCGCTGAAGGGCACTCCCAGTTCAACGACGTCGGCTCCTGCTTCAATCGCCGCCAACACGATCTCCCGCGTAGTCGCGAGGTCAGGATCCCCGCAGGTGACATAGGCGACCAGCGCCGGCTTTTTGTAGAAAGTTAGCGGCATAGCAACCGATTCTTGATTGTTGATTCCTGCTTGTTGATTGAAAGTCAAAGACACGAGCTGTCAGGTTTTCAATCAGCAATCAGAAATCAGCGTTCATCAATCGATTTCCAAATTCTCCCGCATGATTCCGATATCCTTATCCCCGCGCCCAGAAACGTTCACAATCACGATCTCTGACTTCTTCATCTTAGGCGCGCGCTTCAACATCTCTGCCACGGCATGCGCCGACTCCAATGCTGGAATAATGCCCTCGGTCCGCGCCAGTAAGGTCACAGCATCGAGCGCCTCTGCATCCGAAGCGGGCACATACTCTGCCCGCCCCGAATCCCGCAACGCCGCGTGCTCCGGACCAATCGACGGATAATCCAGCCCTGCCGACACGGAATGGGTCAGCGCGATCTGCCCACTCGAATCCTGCAGCACATAAGAAAAAGTCCCTTGCAGCACGCCGGGAGACCCGCCACGGAACCGTGCCGCATGTTCGCCAAGTGCTTCGCCACTTCCTCCGGCCTCCACTCCGATCAGCCGAACTTTCTTGTCGTTCAGAAAATCGTAAAAAATTCCTATCGAATTCGACCCCCCGCCCACGCACGCAATAATTGCCGTGGGCAACTTTCCCTCTGCCTTCAAAATCTGCACCCGCGCCTCGCGACCAATCACCCGATGGAAATCCCGCACCATCGTGGGATATGGATGCGCCCCCAGCACACTGCCCAACAGGTAATGTGTGGTCCGCACATTCGTGACCCAGTCGCGCATGGCCTCGTTGATCGCATCTTTCAGGGTGCACGATCCGGACGAAACTCCGCGCACCTCCGCCCCGAGCAACCGCATGCGAAATACATTCAACTCCTGCCGCCGCATGTCCTCGGTGCCCATGTACACGACGCACTCAAATCCCAATAGGGCACAGACAGTCGCGGTTGCGACTCCATGCTGGCCGGCCCCCGTCTCCGCGATCACGCGATGCTTTCCCATCCGCTCCACCAGCAAGCCCTGCCCCAGGCAATTGTTAATCTTGTGCGCGCCGGTGTGCAGCAGATCTTCGCGCTTCAAATAGATTTTCGCCCCACCTAATTTCTCGGTGAGCCGCCGCGCAAAAAACAACGGCGTGGGACGCCCCGCATACGTGCGCAGCAACTCTTCCAATCGCGCCTGGAATTTCCGGTCGCGCTTCGCCTTCGCGTACTCGCGCTCGAGTTCTTCAAGCGCCGCCATCAGCGTCTCCGGCACATATCGTCCGCCATAAACGCCAAACCGCCCCGGTTCATTCGCGGTAACAACGCCGCGCCGTCCTTCTCGCGCTCTTTGCGAGAGGGCGCGGATTTTGACTTTGGTAGGTCTTGGAACCGTAGCCATTGTTAACTCGTCTTCCTATCGATTTCACGTACCGCCCTTACAAACGCTCGCACTTTTTCCGGATCCTTCTTCCCCGGACGCACCTCAACTCCGGAAGCCACATCGACTCCGAATGGCTGAAACGTTCTCATCGCATCATTGACATTGGTCGGAGTCAGGCCCCCCGCCACAATTACAGGCACGCTCATGCTGATGGCTTGTACCATGTCGCGCGTCTCATTCCAATCGAACGTTGTGCCTGTTCCACCCGTGACTCCATTTGAGCGAGAATCCAGCAAAAGCGCGAATGTCTTTTCACGCGTGGCGTTTCCCATGAAAAAACTTCCATCCTTTAACGAATCACCAGGAATCGTAGTGATTAGCTTCTGGACTCCAACACACTCCATCGTCGGTCGCGGATCACCCAAAACGCTTTCGCTCGATCGCTTTCCGTGTAACTGTACGGCCGTCAATCTAGCGTGCAATACGACTCGGCGAATAGCTCTGGAGTCCGCGTCAACAAACACTCCTACCTTCTCCACGCTCTCCGGCAGTTTCTCCACAATCTCCCGTACTGTCTCCGCCGTGACGCACCGCGGACTCTTCTCATAAAAGACGAACCCCACCGCATCCGCGCCGGCCTCGACGGCAACCAGCGCATCCTCCAGATTCGTCATCCCACAAATCTTCACCCAAGTCATAAAGAAAGTTGTCAGCTCCCAGTAAAATCCGGGTGCCCCATGTCTCGGGTGCTTTGCCAGACGTGGAGACTTTCCTACCGCCCGCTCGACACTCGGTGCTCGCGACTCGGCGCACGCATCAACTCTCGCAATGCTTCGCCAGGCGAGTCCGCGCGCATCAGCGACTCTCCTACCAGAAACGCGTCATATCCCGCTGCTCGCAACCGCGCCACATCCTCCGCAGAATGAATCCCGCTCTCCGCCACCCGCACCACACCCGCCGGAATTCTCTCCACCAGTCGGAACGCTGTCTCCAAGTCAACCTGAAACGTCCGCAAATCGCGCGTGTTCACACCAATCAGATTGCATCCCGCATCCAGTGCTTTCTGCAATTCGTCCCCATCATGCACCTCGCACAACACATCCAGCCCATGCGGGCGAGCTCCTGCGGAAAGCGCATTCAACTCCTCCGACGTCAGCGCCGCCACAATCAGCAACACCGCATCAGCCGCATTCGCCCGCGCCTCCAGCAACTGAAATTCATCCACCATAAAATCTTTCCGCAGACACGGAATCTTCACCGTCGCCGAAGCTTCACGCAAATTTCCGAGCGACCCCTGAAAGAATTCCTCATCCGTCAGCACCGAAAGCGCCGTCGCCCCCGCTGCTTCCAATTCCCGCGCCAACTCCGCTGGACGAAATTCCTCCCGAATGAGCCCCTTCGACGGCGACGCCTTCTTCAACTCGGCAATCACCGCCACTCCCTCGCGACTCTTCAACTCTAGCGACCGCCGAAACCCACGCGGCACATGCCGTTCCGCCCGCCGCTCCAGTTCACGCAAATCCGCCCCGCGCCTGGCTTCCGCCACCCGCGCACGCGTAGCCGCGATAATCCGCTCCAGAATGGCAGCCATAAAGAATCTCTTGATTATAAGGGACTCAAGGATTACGAATCTCTAGATCTCTGGCCTAGAAGTTGGGCTGCGGGGAGCAAGGTGCCCCCGCCCTTCTCGCGTATTTTGCGAAAGGGTGAGGATTTTGACCTCTTGCTTCTTACTTCTGACTTCTGACTTTTTACTTCGTACTTCTGACTTCTCCTACTCCAACCCCAGCGACGCTCTCACCGATTTCCCATACTCACGCGCCTTCTCCAGTACCCGCGGCTCATCCACGGTCAACAGTTTCCGCTCCCGCATCACTACCCGCCCGCCAATCACCACGGTCTCCACATCGCTCGCCTTCAACGAATACGCAATTTGTGCGTAAACGTCATACATCGGCACCGCATTCGGTTCATCCAAACTAATCAGGATCAGGTCCGCCTTCTTCCCCGCCTCAAGGGATCCGATTTCCTCCTCCATGTGTAGTGCGCGCGCTCCAGCAATCGTGGCCATTTCCACCACAGCCTTGGCATTCAGCGCCAGCGGATCCATCTTCGAGATCTTCGCCAGCTTCGCTGCCAAGTCAATCTCTTCCATCAGGTCAAGGTCGTTATTACTGCCCGCCGGGCCATCCGTCCCCAGCCCCACGGCCACTCCCACCGCCCGCATCTCCGGCACCGGGGACACGCCGCTGGCAATCATCATGTTGCTCGACGGATTATGGACGCATCCCACATGCCGATGCGCCAGCAATTGCCGGTCCGCCTCGTCGACGAAAATGCAATGTGCCGCCACCAGATCCGGTCCCAGCACTCCGATCTTCTCCAGGTACTGCACCGGCGACATCCCGTTCGCCTTCTCGCTGTCTTCCCATTCTTTTTTCATCTCTGACACGTGCATCAGCACAGGCGCGTGATATTTTCTCGCCAGCGCCACCGCATCCTGAATCGTTTTCTTCGAGCACGTGTAAATCGAATGCGGAGCCGGAGCGGCGTGAATGAGCGGATCGCCTTGCCACTTCTTTAGAAACTTCCCTGTGTAGGCCAACATTTCCGCATTGCTCTTATTATCCGGCGCCGGGAAATCAATAAATGTCTCTCCCAGGACGCCACGCATCCCCGCCGCCTTCGTCTCTTCCGCAACCGCATCCTCGAAGTAATACATGTCGGCGAATGTTGTCACGCCCGATCGAATTTGCTCAGCCGCCGCGAGGCGCGTTCCCCAGCGCACAAATTCCTCAGTCACATTCTTCGCTTCCGCCGGAAAAATGTACTTGTAGAGCCAGTCGTTCAGCGTGACGTCATCATGCAGCCCGCGAAACAGTGCCATCGGTACATGCGTGTGCCCGTTGATGAATCCCGGCAGCAGCAGTTTGCCGCGAGCGTCGATCGTCTGCGCCCCGTGGTACTGCTCCTCGACATCAGCCTGCGGCCCCACCGCCACAATTGTGTCGCCCTTGACCGCGACGCTGCCGTCGTGAAGAATCCTCCGGGCGCCATCCATGGTCACCACGATCCCGCCGCTGACGATGAGGTCAACTTCTTGCTTCGTCTGTCCAACCGCCACACCCACCAGGCCCACTAGCGCAAGGGCGACCCGAACCGCTCGCAGGCGGTGCAGTTTGCACTTCAGTTTGCGGGTTGTACTCTGCGGACTCAGCGAATCCTGAGCGATCTCAGCGGTTAAATTCTTTTTAACCGCAGGGTCCCCAAAGAACTGCCGCCAAGCTCGCAAAGAAAAAGAAGCGACCACGTTTGAACTTGCACCACGACCAACCATTCTCGGTTTCCTCATTTGCTCCCTGTGCTTACCTGCCCGCCACCCGCTTCAGATAAAACTTGAAAAACTCCTCCGCATTTGAATCCAAGCAAACCTGCGCGTTCGCCGCTCCCGATGCCTCGCGCGTGAACCCCTTGTCGTCCACGTGAATATGCACTTCCTGTACTGGACATAATTCCGGACGCAGTACAAACACAACCGTCATGGGATCAAATAACGTCGGCGTCTCCTGCCCCCACAGGTGATACAACACGGTCAATTGATCGGTCAGGGTGGTTCCCTGACTGAACAGGAATGCCCGTTTCACTTCATCCATTTTCAGCTGCGTAGAATCGAGCGGCATGACAAATAGCGGAACGCCCGCCGCAAACAGCTTCTGGGCCGAAGCCACATCATTCAAAATATTCCATTCCGGCATTGGCGACACCGGAGACGTATACCCTAAGTCCCCATACCCTTTCCGGATCGACCCGCCCATCAGCACCACACGCTTCAACTTTCGGAACGTGGCCGCATCTTTATCGATGGCCGCTCCCAGGTTCATCAGGGGACCAATCGCAATCAGCGTGATTTCCGCCGGATACTTGCGAATCTGCTCCAGCAAGAACTCCACCGCGTCCCCGTGCGACGCCTTCGCAAAATGGCCGCCCTCCGCGTACCGCCGCTGCGACATTGGCATCTTGGGCGGCGTCGGCTTCCCCGCCAGCACAGGAATCTCCGCCCGCCCCACTTCTCCCAGAAACCTGTCAGCCAATTTCGCCCGGGTCTCGGTGTCCCCGAACGTCGTCATCACGCCGAGAATCTGCAACTCCGGACTCCGCACTGCCAGAGCCAGCGCAAACGCATCGTCCACATCGTCGCCAATGTCGGTATCGATAATGATCTTCTCCGGCGCGTGCCCCGCTCCTTGAGCCCAGCTCAGCCCAGGCAAAAGACACAGCGTGAATGCCAACATGCATTTCAATGACCGTGCAGTCTTCATCTCCGATCATTTCTCATCCCCGTTGCGCTTGCTCCTGTTCTCCATGGAACTCCGATACCACGTTAATTTTTCCTTCGATGTTCTCGTTCAGCTGCAAGAGTTCTTCTGCAGGAATCCAATATTCGCGGGTGATCGGAGTTCCCCACAACGTGCACGTCGTACTTTCTAAGAAATTCCGCTCGCACCTGAAATCGCAAGACGTATCCTGCGAAGCCTGAACCCTCATCCTTGGTGTTCCAGTCGCGGGCGATCTGAGTCGCATACTCCTGCGTTAAGACGGGATAGAAGATCGGCTGCTCCGGCAATCGAGGAGGAAATTCGCGGAACCCGCTGGCCCGTATGAGGTCCATCTCCAGCTGTCCCACCGGCCTGTACAGCGCCGTCAATTGGATTGTCACCACTGAAGAATACTAGTATCCCTTCGCGCGCGCCCGCCTCGGAGTCGAAAAAGATTTTGACCGCAAAGATCGCCAAGAAATACCGCTGAGAACGCAAAGAAAAGAGGAGCTGTTCTTCGCGTCCTTCGGTCTTCCTTCGCGAGGCTCAGCGGTTAAGAGCTTTGGGCGTGTTCCCCGGCCCACAGCGTGTCCCGCTTCCCACGCGGCCTGGGACGGCCCATCACGCTAACCCGCGCCAAATCAATGCGCTTTTCCTTGGCGCACGCCGTGCATTCCCCAAGATGCCGCTCGTCGGCAGGAGGTGACCAACCATGACCCGCATCAATGCATTGCGCAACTTCGCAGAAACCCGTTCCATGACCTGGGGCAAGAACACCGGCGCGTTAATCTTCGCAACCGTGCTGATCGTCTGCTCCGTAACCGTCGGCTGCTCCAGCGACAAACCGAAACCCGTAAGCTCCAACAACCCGATTCCCGTAACGCAACCCGAGAACTCGATCTCGCCCATGCCCACACCAGCGGTGCAGGCCGCGACCAAGCCCGCTCCCAAGAAAGTCGTCCACAGAAGGCCCGCCACCGTAAACTACACGGATAAGACCTATGGCCTGACCTTCGAGTACCCACGCCGCTATGCCATTGAAACCGGCAGCGCCGCCACCGAACTCCTGGCCTCCAATCCCCTCGCCATGAACTTCGTGCAGCCCGGCGGAGCCGCCCTGGCCGCCGTCGAGTTGCCCGAGACCAGCTTCGCCAACACGGACTTCTCTTCGGCGTTCTTCAACGTGAGTGTCCACAAAGCTCTCACCGCGGATCAATGCAGCGAATTCGCTGTGCCCCAGCCAAAGACCGCAGCGCCCGCCTCAACTACCGAGCCCGTGCCCGCTCCGGCCGCAACTCCCGCCGCGTCCGCTCAGTCTGCAGCCGTCCAGCCTGAGTCCGCTCCGAACTCGAAGCTAATGATCGGCGACCTCGAACTCCGCGCCACCGAGGCCGTCTCCGGGGAAGGAACTCGCCAGAGCGACTCGAAGTACTTCCATGCCTTCCAGAATGGAGCCTGCTACGAGTTCGCACTGAACGTCACCACCGTCGCCTCCGAGGACGGTGTCACAAAGCACGTCGACCGCGACAAAGTCTTCGACCGCCTGGAAAAAATCCTGGCCACAGTCAAGATTAATCCGGTTGCCGCCCCCGAAGTGACCGCCGAAGCCCCAGCCCAAACACCCGCCGTAACTCCGGCTCAGTAAGCCAGGGTACCCCACCCTTCTCGCGTACTTTGCGAGAGGGTGGGGATTTTGAATGAATCGGAAATCGCCATGTCCCTCACACCCAGCCCGTTCCTGCTAACCTCTCTCAAAACCTTGGCGCGCTCGCTCCTGTTCGCCCTGGGAATCGATCTCATCGTCATCGATTTCCTGACGCGCGCCGCGATCGGAGCAATCGCCGTCTTACTTGCCATCCTGTTCGTTGGCATCCGGGTTCCGCGTCGTGGTCGTCCGCAATCCTTCGCACACGCGGCTAACTCTCTTACCAAAGCCCCTGCTCTTCCGAATCGCATTCGGGTCAAGGCCTAGCCATCTCATGCCGATCTAACGTTCAGAGGACAACTGCGCTTTGAACCCGCTCCAACTCCTCGCTGAGACCGAATCAAGCCCAGACTCGCAACCCGCTTGCCGAGTTCGGATTTGCGAAGATTACATGCGCGAAGCGCGCCTCATCCAGTCCTCTCTCATTTCCGCCGGGCCATTCCGTGACAATTCGGTCGAGATCGCTTTCCGTTTCACTCCGTTCTTTGAGGTGGGCGGCGACTTTGTCGATTTCTTTCGCCTGCCCGACGGGATGATCGGCCTCTACCTCGGCGACGTGGTAGAAAAGGGACTGCCCGAAACCATCTACGGCGCCTTGGTCATGGGTACGCTCCGAGGCATTCACAAAACCGACACCAACACGGTTGTTTCGCTTTTGAACCAGCGTCTGATGCAGCGACCGCCTCCCGGCCGCTTTTGCTCGACGTTGTACGCGGTCTTTGACCCTTCCACCCGCGGTCTGGCCTTTTCCAACGCCGGACTACCGTTTCCCCTCCACGTCTCCGCCGTCGAATGCCAGCCTCTCGGACCAGGCGGACTCCCTTCGGGCCTGCTTCCTTCCGCAAGCTACGATCAACACATCGTTCAACTCTCTGCCGGAGACTCCGTCCTGTTCGCCACCGATGGCTTGCATGAATCACTCAATCCGGCAGGAATCGAGTTCGGTTCCTCCCGCATGATTGAGCTCTGGGCCCAATGTCACACCAAGTCTGCCGCCGATTCCCTGGACCACCTCTTCGACGGCCTGCTGGCGTTTGCCAACGGCACCGCCCCCCCATGACGACATCACCGCCATCGTCCTGAAAGTCCTCTCCTAACTGAAGTGACATCGATTCCGGGTGCCCAACCTTCTCGCGTCTTCCCCGAGAGGGTGCGGATTTGCCACTGATCAGGATCCTCTGACCTGCCGGACAATGTTTCGGTTTCCTTGGACGCCGGACGTGGACCACGGGCGTCCAGAGAGCGAAGATCGTACCAGCGATTGGAGAAGGGAAAAGGCCCCGAAGGCGCCTCGATCGAAGGAACCGCACCGCGTATTCCGGCGCTAATGTTCCGTCTTCCCGCTTAACAATCCAAGCGCATGCGGAACCAATCCAGCCACGACCTCCAACGATTCCACCGCCCCCTTAGGGCTCCCCGGCAGATTGAGAATGAGCGCCCGTCCCCTCGCGCCGCACACCGCCCGGCTCAGCGCGGCAAACGGAGTCTTCTTGCTTCCCTCACTCCGCATCTGCTCCGCCACCCCATCCAGAAGCCGATCACAGACGGCTACGGTGGCTTCCGGCGTAACATCGCGCGGAGCAATCCCAGTCCCGCCGGTGGTCACGATAAATCGCACCTCGCGTGCCAGCCGAATCAGCAGATTTTTAATTTGAATGGAGTCATCCGGAACAACTTCGCGTACGGTCACGGTGAAGTGAAGCTTCTCCAGAACTTGCACTACCGCCGGCCCCGACAGATCCTTGCGTTCCCCGCGAGCGCAGGAGTCGCTGACCGTCACCACCGCAGCCGTCAGTCCGGACGGCTCAGCCATCGAGGAGGACATCTTCCTCTTCTTCCCTTCGGCTTCGCCCCGCGCCGCTGGGAGCCGTAGCCGGAGTGCTCGCAGGCGCAGACGCGGGCGCACTCGCCTCGGCAGGCTCGATTTCTGCACCACCTTCTCGCGCCGACTCGTCCAGCAACCGTAACCCTTCCATCAACAGCCCCTGGGTGTTCAGTTGGGTAGTCTCCTTGTCCGTCTTGCCTTCAAAGTCGAGTTGGAAATTTCCTCCGGTCCAGCGCAGGACCTTGAACACGGCCTCGTCGCCCACGAGCTTTCCGTAGGTCGCGTGCTTCACCTGGCCGTCCACAAAAAACACTTCGCACTGGTCGCCTTCGTTGCTCAGTGAAAGTTGGCAACTCTTCCGTCCCATTTCCAGCGACTGCATCAGGTCGATCACGTTCATCTGCGAAAGACTTCCGCGTACCACTCCATCCTTGGGAGCAGTCTTGGCCATTTTCTCCAAAGCAATGCGGTCAATCGTGCGCTTGATGCGGCGCGTGGCATCCTTCAGAAAGAATGGTTTCTCCAGATAGTCGTCCGCTGCATCCAACGGGGAAAGCCGCTCGGCGATGTCCGTTTTACTGGCCATCAGGACACTGGAAAAATTTGCCGTCGCCGGCCGGCTCCTCAGTTTCTCGACCAGCTGCCGTCCATCCATTCCCGGCATCTTGTAATCGCACACCAGCAGATCCGGAACGTCATCCACCGCTTTTAAAAGCGCATCCGCCGCGTCTGTCGCGGTCGAGACCTGGGCCAGCGGAGTCAGCGCCTGCTGCAACATCGCCAGCACCATCGGATTGTCGTCCACCACCAGCAGCTTGACGTTATTCGCCATGAAGTTTGAACGCGTTACTTCGCCCGCCGATACTCCCCGCTCTTCCCGCCACTCTTCCGTTCCAACACGATCTCTCGAATTTCAATGCTTTTGTCGGCGCCCTTGCACATATCGTAGACCGTAAGCGCAGACACGCTGGCAGCGACCAGGGCTTCCATCTCAACGCCGGTTTCGGCGGTGGTGGTGACTTTCGAGGTAATCGCGACGCCATTCTCGCACAGCCGCAGATCGACATCAACGACGGCAAGGGGCAACGGATGGCACATTGGGATCAGTTCTGCGGTGCGCTTGGCAGCCATAATTCCCGCGATGCGGGCGACTTCCAGCGGATCGCCTTTTGGATTCTGAGGAAGCGCCGCCAGCACTTCGGGCTTGATGGCGACGAAGGCGCTAGCTTCGGCCTCGCGCCGGCTTGCAGGCTTACCCGAAACATCGACCATCCGGGCTCGGCCCTCGCGGTCGTAATGGGACAGCTGTTTAGGCATGCGGTAGCTCTATCTTACATGGAGAGCCAGCCGCCGAAACGCCGCTTGCCGTGGACCGAGGCATCACCACCTGGCCGATTGCAGATCGTTGATTTCTGATTGTTGATTGAAGGTCAAAACCGCTTCGTACTCGCGATCTTCAATCAGCAATCGATAATCATCAATCAACAATCGCTCTTCATCACTGCGACCCATTCGCCCGCTGGGATTTGCTCACGGTCCGCTGGGATGACGATGTAGCAATTTGCACGGGCTGTGGCCGCGATGTCTCCAGACCCCTGCCATGCGACTAACTCCACCTCCGCATGTTCAAATTCGCCGGACAAGATCGCGGGAAGAAAACGCTTGAGGCCGGTTTTAATGCGGATTTCCTTTTTTAGTCGCGCATGAAGGAATGCCAGTGAGCATGGGGACTGCCCAGCTAACGCCTCCAAGACGGGGCGCGCGAAGAGTTCGAAGGTCACCATGGTCGAGATGGGGTTTCCCGGTAGACCGAAGAAGTAAGTTTCCCCACTTCCGCAGGCACGCGCGCCCTCACCACATTTGCCGAAGACCACGGGACGTCCGGGCTGAATTTTCGCTCCCGTGAAGAAGAATTCAGCATGCAACTCTGACAGTGCCTGCTCGACCAAGTCGTAGCGGCCCATCGAAACTCCGCCGGTCATCAGCAGCAGGTCGAACTTCAAACCTTCTTCGATCAGGCGGCGCAGCCCTCGCAATTCGTCGGGCGCGATCGGCAGCAGCATGGGTTCCCCGCCTGCTCGGCGAATCTGCGCCCCCAGCGAATAACTGTTTGAGTTGCGAATCTGAGTAGGACCGGGAACGGTGGCGACGTCCACAATTTCGTCCCCCGTGGTCAGCACGGCGACCTGTGGGCGCTTGTACACCTGCAGCTGCGATTTGCCCACGGACGCGGCCAGCGCAATAGCCGCTTCATTCAGACGGAGACCACGGTCCAGCAAGAGCGCGCCCTCTTGAGCTTCGGCGCCGCGGCCAACCACATTCTCTCCTGGGAGAACTCCTCGCGTGATCTCGACCCCTTTTCCATTTAGCGAGCTGTACTCGACCATCACCACTGCGTCCGCACCCGCGGGCACCGGGGCGCCCGTCATGATCGACGCGGTCTTCCCAGGGGCAATGTTGGGTGGGATTCTGTCAAGCCTCTCGCCCGCTTTGATCTCGCCAATCACTTCAAGCCTTGCAGGGACCTGGGACAAGTCTGCGGATCGCACCGCATAGCCATCCCGCGTGGATCGCGGAAATGGCGGGAGATCGCGATCCGCCGCCACGGTCTCGGCCAGGACGCGGCCTGCGGCGCCGAGCAGATCGACGGATTCCGTTCCCCTGCCCGCAACGATGCCTTGAATCAGCGCAGCTTGCTCCTCGACCACCCGGCGGGCGTCTTCAAAGCTCAGAACCGTGGAATGGACGGGCGTGGCGGACATGAAAAGATGATACGACACGGGGCGGATGGCCGATTGAACGGGCTTGTGTTGAACGGGCTTGCGGACGCCAGCCCGTAACGGGTGTACACTCTTCGGCAGCATTTCCGCCTGGGGAATCCCGATCGGGGAGTCCACCGAAGGCTGTCTACCTCCCGCGCGATTGTTGGAGTCTTATGAGTCGTTCTCGAAAAGCTGCGCGGAATCTCACATTCAGCGATGCGGCCCCCAGCATCTTCGCTTCAAACTGGTGTTGCCATCTTCTCGCTTGCACGATCTGGATTTTCGTTTGTACTAGCCCGGCTGTTCCCCAGCAGGAGGCGCCGCAGCAGGCGCCTCCTAAGATCTCCACTACGCAATCTGAGGTTCAGCAGAACCCCGCAGAACTCGCTTCTCACGATGAACCCACCACATTCAAGGTAAACGTCAAGCTGGTACTGGTGCGCGCAGTGGTCCGCGACCCCCAGGGACATGCGGTCGGAAATCTTCATCAGGAGGATTTTCAAGTCTTCGACAAAGGGAAGCCGCAATTGATCACCCACTTCGAAGTCGAGCAGCCGGGAAGTCTGATCGAGAAGGCTCGGCAAAAGCCCAAAGACGGTATCCCCGATGTTGCCCCGGACAGCACATCTTCAAACAGTGGCCCCATCTCCCCTCTGCCCGAGCGCTTTGTAGCTTACCTGTTCGACGACGTGCATCTGGAATTTGGCGATCTCGCGCGCGTGCGGGAAGCTGCAGAACGCCACTTCTCTACCTTGCGGCCGACAGACCGTGCCGCCATCTTTACTACCTCGGGCCGTACTGTGCTGGACTATACCGGCGATCGCGCCCAACTTCATGCCACCTTGTTGCGTCTGCGGCCACAGCCGATCAGCACCGGAATTGGCAAAGACTGCCCGGATATCGGCTACTACCAGGCGGACCTGATCGTCAACAAAAACGACCCGCAGGCGCTGCTAGTTGCGGTTCAGGAGGCGATCTCTTGCCAACCTGTTCTTCCCGGCACACAGATCATCGACCCTACACCCATGGTGACTGCCATCAGTGCGGGAGTAGTGAATGCCGGGCAGCACGAGAGTCGGATCGCTCTCGGCTTGTTGAAAGAGGTGGTTCACGGCTTGTCCAGGATGCCGGGACAGCGGAGCGTCGTGCTCATTTCTCCTGGTTTTATCACTCCGCAACTGGAGTACGAATACACGGAGACCATCGATCGTGCGGTCCGCGCGCAAGTCATCATCAACACTTTGGACGCTCGTGGGTTATATGTGATCATCCCGGGAGGCGATCTCAGTAATCCTCCGCTACGTCCGCCACCTCCGGGCAAGGGCTTGATCGAGATCGCGGCCGCGTCCGCTCAAGACGATTTACTTGCCGTTCTAGCAGACGGCACGGGAGGAGTTTTCTTTCACAACAACAACGATTTCGACGAAGGTTTCCGGCGGGTGGCCGAGCCGCCCGAATATTCCTACGTACTGGCCTTTGTTCCGCAAAATCTCAAGCTGGATGGCAGTTTTCACGCTATCAAGGTCACGGTAAAGAGCCCGCCAAAGCTGAATGTTCTTGCCCGCCGCGGCTATTATGCGCCCAAGACGTTCGCCAATCCGGAAGAGCAGGCCAAGCAGGAAATCGAAGACGCCATGTTCTCGCAGGAGGAGTTGCATAATCTTCCGGTCAAATTGCAGACGCAGTTTTTCAAAGCGAGCGCCGACGACGCCAAATTGATCGTCCTCGCTCATGTTGACGTACGATCGATGCGCTTTCGAAAGCTGGAAGGGCGAAATAATAATGTTTTGACATGTGTCTCTGCTTTGTTTAATCGCAATGGCAATTTAATTCAAGGAATCGAGAAGACCGTTACCATGCATTTGAAAGACGAAACTCTGGAACACAAGTTGGGCTCGGGCATCACGCTCAAGACCAGCTTTGATGTAAAGCCGGGCAGCTATATGGTCCGGCTCGTGGTCCGGGACGCGGAAGCTCAGTTAATGTCCGCCGAAAATGGGACTGTCGAGATTCGCTAAACAGAGACTTTGGAGGTGAGGTATGCGCAATGGCCGGCTGGTACTTCTGATTGGCATCATCTGTCTGGGGAGTTGCTGGGCAATCTACGAACCAGGCTCCGGCAACGCCGTGGCCCATGCCCAGCAGTCAACCCCAGCGGGCGCCGACGACGCAACCGTTTTTCGGGCCGAGACTCGTTTGGTTTTGGTGGATACCGTAGTGACCGACAAGAAAGGCAACTACGTTCGCGACCTTGCTCAGAACGACTTCAAGGTCTGGGAAGATGGCAAGGAACAACCGCTCACCAGTTTCTCCTTTGAGGACAGCAGCGCTTCGCCCGCTAACGCGCGGCCCCACTACATGGTTCTGTTTTTTGACAACTCCACCATGGACATGGGCGATCAAGCCAAGGCCAGGGACGCGGCCGCGAAATTTATCGATGCGAATGCCGGGCCCGACCGTTTGATGGCCATCGCCGATTTCGGCGGCAACGTGCACATCTCGCAAAACTTTACCGCCGATGCGAGCCGGTTGAAGCAAGTTGTCATGGGTATAAAAACCTCGGCCGTCTCCCCCAACGCGCAGAATCCAGTCATGGTTGCTTCTTTGGCTCCTCCGACTCTAGGGCCGTCGCTGGGGAATGCCGAGGCCGACTTCGGTGTCCACACCGTACTGCTTGCCCTGCGCAGCCTGGCCAAGAGCCTATCCACCGTGCCCGGTCGCAAAACTCTTGTGATGTTGACGTCGGGTTTTCCAATGAACCTGGAATATCAATCGGAGCTGACCGCCGTCATCGATTCGTGCAATAAGGCAAACGTTGCCATCTATCCCATCGACGTTCGCGGATTGGTAGCTCCGGATATGTCGGGGCCGCACAGCCGATCCGTGGCGCCCTCGACTCGCTCCACATCCGGATCGTTTATCCCGGCGGCACTTCACTATACCGGTGCATTTTCTCCTTACCCAATCCTTCGCCTGGCAGCCTTGGCTGAGCCGAGTCCGCTTCCACCGCAACATCCTGGTGGCGGCGGCGGTGGTGGAACCGGAGGTAGCGGCGGCGGTCACGGCGGTGGCGGGACTGGAGGTGGTGGCGGCGGTGTAACCGGCGGCGGAGGCAGGGGCGGCGGAGGCACGACTGGCGGAGGCAAGAGCGGCGGAGGGACAACTGGTGGAGGCGGGAAGAGCGGCGGCGGCACCACTAGCGGAGGCGGGGGCAGGACCGGGGCGTATGGGCCCAACACGAATTTGTACAATTCTTACTCTCAGCCCCGGGTAATCGTTCCACAATTCCCGCCCAGCGCCAGCGACAACCAACAAGTTCTCTATCAACTAGCAGACGGCACCGGCGGATTTGTCATCGTCAATACCAATGACTTGCTGGGCGGACTGGATCGGATCGCAAAAGATCAGAACCAGTATTACCTTCTGGGCTACAAGCCTCCCGTGTCCAATGAAGGCAGTTGCCACACTTTAAGAGTCAAAGTGGATCGCGGCGGTACCTCGGTCCGCGCTCGAAGTGGCTATTGCAACCTTAGGTCGGCGGATCTTTTGGCCGGAAATCCGATCGAGAAGGACCTGGAGACTCGCGCGGCCGGCGAGATGAAGGGCAACGTCAACGCGCTGATGCAGGCGCCTTTCTTCTATACCTCGCCCAACACAGCCCAAGTCCATCTTGCGGTTGAGATTCCGTCTGCCGCCCTCAAGTTTGAAAAGGTGAAGGGGAAACAACATGCCACCCTCAACATATTAGGTATTGCGTACAAGGCGGACAACTCGATTGCTGCACGCTTCAGCGATACCGCCAACGTCGACCTCGACGGCAAGAAGGAAGTGGAAGAATTCCAGAAAGAACCGTTTCATTACGAAAACCAGTTTGCGATCGCCTCCGGTGACTACAAGCTGAGAGTTGTCTTCAGCTCCGGCAGCGAGAGCTTTGGTAAACTCGAAACCCCACTTTCGATCGATGCTTATGGCGGCAAGGAATGCAGCATCAGCGGCTTGGCCCTCAGCAACGATGTTCGCCGCGCTTCGGACGTCGCGACGGGTCTCGACAGCCAATTGCTGGAAGACAGAACTCCCTTGTTGGTGCAGGGCATGCAGATTACCCCGTCCGCTTCCAACCATTTCAAGAAGTCGGACAATGCCGCCGTCTATGCGGAAGTCTACGAAGGACTCCTGAAAGATCCGAAACCTCCAGAAGTTGCCCTCGAGTACATCGTTGTGGAACGTCAGAGCGGACAAGAGAAGCTGCACGTCGGCGAAAAACTTCCCAAGGGGAAACCTGGGGACCCGGTTATCCCTTTAGGACTCAAGCTGCCGGTCGCCACTCTTTCTCCAGGTGTTTATCGCGTGCAGTTGCGGGCCGTCGACTCGGCAGGCAATTCCAGCAAAACCCGGACTGCGGATTTTGAGGTGGAATAAAGGCGGAGAATTCTGCGGCAGCGCGACCCGGGCAAATACGTGCGGGCGTCGTGGCCTTTCGAGATTTACCGTGCCAGCGCCTGTCCGAGTGCGGCCGGATTGCTGGCGTAGGAGAGGCCGGTTTCAAGATCGACCAGGCGCTCTTGAACTAGCTGTGCGATTTCGCCGTCGAAGTGCTGCATCCCTTCGGACTCGCCCGCCTTTATCGCGTCCAGAAGATTTTTGTTGTCACGCTCGCTCTTTTCGATGCATTCGCGCGTGCGGGCATTCGCTTTCAGGATTTCGAAGGCGGGAACGCGTCCGTTTCTGTCCGACTTCGGCAACAGCCGTTGACAGATGATGTAGCGGAACGACTTGGCAAAGCGCTCGCGAACTGATTGTTGCTCCGCCTGCGAAAACGAACTGACCACGCGCTCCACCGTCTTCGAAGCGTCCATCGTATTCAAACTGGAGAATACAAGGTGACCGGTCTCCGCGGCTTCGAGCACGATTTCGATGGTCTCTCGATCGCGCATTTCGCCGACCAGAATCACTTTTGGCGCCTGCCGCATGGCCGATCGCAGCGCGTGAGCAAAACTCGGCGTGTCGCTATGCAGTTCCCGCTGATGGATGGTGGAGCATTTGTGGTTGTGCAGAAACTCGATGGGATCTTCGATGGTGATGATGTGGTAGTACTTCTCGCGGTTGATGGCGTCGAGCAGCACCGCCAGCGTCGATGACTTGCCGGAACCGGCGGGCCCCGTCACAAGCACAATCCCATCCTTGAGCCTAGCCACGTCCGACAACTGTTGCGGCATACGCAGGGAGGCAAAGTCGGGAATGGCTGTGGGAATGACTCGCATGACAACCGCACAACTGCCGCGCTGAATAAACACGTTGACGCGAAACCGGGCCAAGCCCGGGAGTCCGAACGAAATGTCGCACGCCCCATGCTCGCGCAGGGTGGTGATCGCCTGCTTGTTGTCGCCGATCAGATCGGCAGCGATGTGGCGAGTGTCGTCCGGAGTGAGAAATGTAAGGCCGGCTACCTGCACCGGGATCATCTGGCCATACACCTGTACTTGCGGTGGACGCCCAGGCGAAAAAATCAAGTCGCTGATCTTATCCGATGCGCGCAGCATCGCGCCCAGCAATGCTGGAGTCGCGACTCTGCCACTTCCAGAGAAGCCTTCTAATGCGACGGAAATCGGTGCAATGGTTGGTGCTGCCATTCTTCCTCACGCCTCGAGAATCGCACGCACCACAGAATTGGAAGAAAAACTCGCTAGTTCAATGTATCGCGTCACGGGCCCAACGCGTAGGCCACTAAGTGCTTAGCCCTTCCGTAACCTCCCGGCAATGAAACAGAAAAGGCGGCTCGGAGAGCCGCCCTGACCCCGCAAGTGCTTGAATCGAAAGCTCTACTTCTTCGGCTGCTTCTTCTTGCCAAAGGTCGTTTCCACCGAGGATCCGATGCTCGTGAGCATCTGCTTCGCGGCATCGGCGTAGGTGCCAGTGGGCTGCAGTTCCAGGTACTTCTGAAACGCCTCAGCCGTGCCGGGAGGCGCAACCATTTTGTCTCCCTGCAGCGTGGCTTTGCCGATCATGTTCACACCCTTCCAATAGTAGGCATCGGCGCGATTGGGATCGGCGGCAATCACCTTGTCGAACGCCGCCAGGGCATCATCGATCTTGCCCGCATTGGTCAGCACGGCCCCGGTGTTGAAGTAATACTGCGCCGCATTGGTTGGATCGGCCTGTGCCGCCAGTTCGTAGGTCTTAACTGCGTCATCCACCTTGTTGGACTTGGCATAGGCTTCGGCAAGGTTGTTGTAGTAAGCAGCCAGGTTCTTGGCGGCGCTGGGATCCTTGTCGTTGGCCGCGGATTTCTTAATATCGATGGCTTTCTGGTAATCCTCGATGGCCGACGCTAAACGCTTTTGCTTTTCCGCCGGATCCGTCTGCTTGGGTGCTGACAGCCGATAGTAATCTCCCAGCTTGAACCAGAGCAGATCGCGAGTTGCATCTATCTGCGTCGCTTCGTTCAGCGAAGCAATCGCGGTATCAAAGTCTCCCGCGTCGGCGGAGGTCTTGGCCGCGTTCAGCTTTTCGTTCAGACTTTTGACGGTCATCGTTTCCTTGGCCGCCTTCGCCTGCTGCTCCTGAATCTGCTTTAACTGTTCGGGAGAAAGACCCTGCCCCTTCGCAGCATTTTCCTGTTCCTTCTTAAGATCGAAATCCAGAGTGTTCTCATCCAGCTTAACGTTGAATCCCTTAACGTGATACAACTCCTTCCCGGCCTTCATATCATCGGCGTTCTTGTAGAGAGTCACCATGTAGGTACCGGGCGAAAGCCCCAGCGAGAAGTATTCGCCCTTCTTATTGGTCTTCAGGGTGTATTTTTGGCCGTTGTCGTTGTTGGTCCAGACCACGATTCCGTCGGCGACGGGGTTTCCCTGAACGTCTTTGGCAGTTCCCTTGACCGTTCCCGAAGCCTGCGCGAAGACTGGAGGCACACACAGTCCAAGCGCCAGTATTGCGAATAGAAGAATTGCGAAATGCTTTTTCATGTTGCCTCCCGGCAAATTCAAGTTTTTACTGGCGGATGCTGACAAGCCGCCTGACGAAAACAAAAATCAAACTTCGCTCCCCGCAAATGTCTGCCCGGCCGCGTAAGGAATCGGATCCCGCACTCCCGCCGCCTCAAAGGCGCGCAGACGCAACCTACAACTATCGCAGATTCCGCATGCCTGATCTTCGCGGCTGTAGCACGACCAAGTTAAATCGAAGGGCGCACCCAGTTCAAGGCCAAGACGCACAATCTCGTTTTTTCTCATCGCGATGAGCGGAGTCACGATTTCAATGTCGCCTTCTTTCGTCCCCGTTCTCACCACCTCATTGAACGCGTCGTAATAGGCTGGACGGCAATCCGGATAGCCGGAACTGTCGGGTTCGACCGCGCCGATGTACACCTGTTTCGCGCCCAGCACCTCCGCCCAACTCACTGCTACAGCAAGGAAATGCGCATTGCGGAAAGGGACGTAGGTTACTGGAATGCTATGTCCAACTGTCTCGGCTTTCGGAACTTCGATGGCATCATCCGTGAGCGCCGAACCGCCAATGGCCCGCAAGGCCTCATTTCGAACCACGAGCTTGTCGTGAATTTCCAAGCGCTCGCAAATGGCCAGAAAGGAGTGCCGTTCACGTTCCTCGGTCCGCTGGCCATAGCTAATGTGGACCGCGGCTGCCTCGTAGTCGCGCGCCGCCAGCGCCGCGCACACGCAAGAATCCATACCACCACTCAGCAGCACAACTGCGCGCGATTTCTTAGAAGTTGGCATCAAGGAAGATTGTTGATTTTTGATTTGATGATTGTTGATTGAAGCCCAAAACGCTCCCCGTTCTGAATCAACCATCAGAAATCAACAATCATTATCGCTTCTCTAGACTCCCTTCGCCGCTGGATCCCAGATGAACTTATGCAACTGCAGTCCCAGCCGGGCGGGGACGTTGTCGGCAATCATCCACTCCGCCAGTTCTTGCGGATCGAGTAGGCAATGCGAGCTGTCTCGAGCGCCGGTCGCACCTTTACGAAACGCCGGCGAAAACAGGACTGCATTCACCCGCTTCGCGAGATTGTGTCGGCGCATAAAATCCCGCGCAAACTCATAATCCGCGCGGCTGCTCAGGACGAACTTGATCTCGTCGTGCGCGGTCAAGCTCTCCAGGTTTTCCATGCAAAACGTATCGCCCTCCCCTGAGTTCGGGCACTTCACGTCGACGATTTTGACCACACCGCTCGGCACTCGCTCCAGTCCGCCGTTCTCCGCTGGTCTCCAGCAGAACCTTGTAACCTTCATCCAGAAGATGCTGCATCAGCGGGACAACCTCCCGCTCCTGCAACATCGGCTCGCCACCCGTGATCTCGACCAAGCCCCCATCCGGACTGAGTCGCGAAACCTCGTCCAACACTTCCTCACCCGCCATTTTATGGCCGCCTTGGAAGGTGTACTCGCTGTCGCACCACGAACAGCGCAGGTTACATCCCGTCAACCGAACGAAAACGCACGGCAGACCTGCATAGGTCGACTCGCCCTGCAGCGATTTGTAGATTTCCGTGATCTGCATAGTAGCGCCGCATCCGGCTGTCAGGCGCCCGCGCTTCTCAACCTCAACTGCTATTCCGAGTATTTTGCAGTGGTTGTGTCCGTCTCGAATACCGTCACATCCTTCACTCGTACGCGGCCGGCGGTCACGCTTTTCAGTCTCGTATTGGACTGGTCGTAGAAATACTTCGCCAGATTTTCGGCCGACGGATTGATGGTAGTGAAAGGCTCGATCTCGTTGATCATCTGGTGATCCAGCCGCTCAATGACGTGCTTCATCACTTCGCGCAGATCTTTAAAGTCAAGCAACAGCCCGGCCTTATCCAGTTCCGCGCCAGCCAGCGTGACTCGGATCTTATAATTGTGGCCGTGCGGATTCTCGCACTTGCCCTTGTAGTTGCGCAGGTAGTGCCCCGCGGCAAAGGTATCTTCCACCGTAACTTCGAACATGGTCCCCCAGCAATCCGGGCCTGAATACAGGCCGGTTGCGCGTTCATGCGAACATCTATTGTACCGCTTGAATGACGGTGTTGGCGCTCTCCGCTTGACTCCACTCACCGCGGGAATGTAGCTTGCCTATTCGTCATTACGTTCCCAGGAGCGCGCATGCTGCGTCGGAAATCCACGATTCTGTTGTTCTTTGCCCTTGCCGTGACCGCGGCCCTTTTTGCTCAGAATCGGCCCGAAGCACCGGACTTTGGCGTCAAAGAGCATTACACAAAGTATGAGTACCGCATCCCCATGCGTGACGGCGTGCGCTTGTTCACCTCGGTCTACGCACCGAAAGACAGTTCGCACTCTTACCCGTTCCTGATCGACCGCACGCCTTATAGCGTTGGCCCTTACGGCGTCGACCTGTACCCCACTCAACTCGGCCCGTCGCCGGACTTCGACACAGCTGGCTACATCTTCGTATTTCAGGACGTGCGCGGACGCTACATGTCGGAAGGTCAATTTATCGAGATGCGTCCGCACATCGACAATAAGAAGTCGAAGCAAGACGTGGACGACAGCACCGATCTTTACGACACCATCGACTGGCTGCTCAAGAATGTACCGAACAACAACGGCAATGCCGGCATCTGGGGCATTTCCTATCCCGGATTTTTTACCTCGGCCAGCATCATCGACTCCCATCCCGCTCTGAAAGCCGCTTCCCCGCAGGCGCCGATGACCGATCTCTTCATGGGAGACGACGCCTACCACGGCGGCGCCTTCATGCTGGCTGCTAACTTTGGCTTTTACAGTCAATTCAAACCGCAGCAAAATCCGCAACTTCCCCCGAAGGGCAGCATGCCTTTCGATTGGGGTACGAAAGACGCCTACGAGTTCTATCTGCATGCCGGGCCGTTATCGAATCTGCGGAAATATCTCGAAGATAAGAGCGCCCTGTGGGACGACCAGGTCAACCACGACACCTACGACGACTACTGGAAAGCTCGCAATCTGGCGCCCCACATGAAGAATATTCATTGCGCCGTGCTGACCGTCGGAGGATGGTTCGACGCCGAGGATCTGCAAGGTCCCTTCACGACTTTTCATTCCATCGACAAGAATAATTCCGGGATCTTTAATGCCCTTGTTGTGGGACCCTGGGTCCATGGCGGTTGGGCCCGCTATGACGGGGAACACCTGGGACGAGTGAGCTTTGCCTCGAACACCGCCGAGTATTATCGGAAAAATATTCTCTTCCCGTTCTTTGAGCAATACCTCAAGGGCAAGGGCGACGCCAAACTTCCCAAAGCTTATGTCTTCGAAACCGGCACGAATGTGTGGCGGCAATACTCGGCTTGGCCACCGAAAAATGCCGAGCCGAAAACTCTTTACTTCCACGCCAACGGCGAACTTTCGTTCGAGGCGCCGGGCGAAGAGTCTTCTCCATTTGACGAATACGTGAGCGACCCCGCCAAGCCTGTCCCCTTTGTCAATTACGCGGCTCTGAACGTGCCCCAGGAATACATGCTCTCGGACCAGCGATTTGCCGACAGTCGCACCGACGTGCTGGTCTATGAGACCCCAGTATTGCAAGAAGACGTGACCATCGCCGGACCGATCTCCCCGCGCCTTTTCGTATCGACCACCGGCACCGATTCGGATTGGGACGTGAAATTAATTGACGTGTATCCCACCGATTATCCCGACAGCAAACAGGACGCTCCCAAACCGGAAGACCGCGACCGGCCCCGAAAAGATGTGCCTGCGCCGGCGTTCGCCATGGGTGGATATCAGCAACTGGTCCGAGGCGAACCCTTTCGCGGAAAATTCCGTCACAGTTTCGAAAAGCCGGAAGCCGTTCACGCCAGGCAAGGTCGAAGAGATCAACTTCGCCATACAGGACATCAACCACACTTTCCGCCGCGGACACCGCATCATGGTGCAGGTGCAGAGCTCGTGGTTCCCGCTCACCGACCGCAATCCGCAAACCTTCGTCAACATCCCAGACGCCAAGCCCGCGGACTTCGTGAAAGCCACCGAGCGCGTCTACCACACGAAAGCAGAACCGTCGGGAATCGTGGTGGGAGTGCTACCCGCCCGGGAACGGCACAAGAACAAAAGTAAAGCTGTACTCCTTCAGGCGTCATCCCGAAGCCCCGCGTTCTCTCCAGCGGGCGAGGGAACTCGGGCGGACCAAACTCCCATCTCGTGGATATGCGTACGAGATTCTGCGCCCACTCCAAAAAACTGTTCCACCGCCCCCATATCAGTCGTCTTTTTGTAATTCGGCAGGCTCTCCACAAAGACGCGCCCGTACTGCTTCTTCAGAATGCGGTTGTCCAGCAGCACCAGCAGTCCGCGATCGTGCAGCGAACGAATCAGCCGCCCGAATCCTTGTTTCAGCGTGATGACGGCCGCCGGCACCTGATATTGAAAAAACGCGTTCCCGCCATCCGCATCGATCGCCTTCACTCGCGCCGCCACCACGGGATCGCTCGGCACGGCAAATGGCAGCCGATCGATGATGACGCAACTCAACTGCTCCCCCTGCACATCCACGCCCTGCCAGAACGATGAGGTAGCAAACAGTACCGCATTCGGCGTAAACCGAAACTCCTCGAGCAGCGCGCTTTTCGGCGCATCGCCTTGCTTCAAGATCGGGAACTCCACTTCCCCCAGCAGCCGCTGATAAATGTCGTTCATCTGCGCGTAGCTGGTGAAAAGCACAAACGCCCGCCCGCGCGTGATTTCGAGTAGCCGGCGAATGCGCTCTGCCGCCTTCGCCGCAAATTGCGGCGTACGTGGATCGGGCAAGTCCGGCGGCACGTACAACAGCGCCTGGCTTTCATAGTCGAAGTGCGACGGGAGCACCGATTCCCGCGCATGCTCCACCCCCAGCCGCTGCCGGATGTACTCAAACCCGCCGCCCACGGCCAGCGTCGCCGAAGTCAGCACGGCGCACTCCAGCTTCGACCATAGGCACTCGCGCAGAATCGGACCCACATCAATTGGTGTCGCCTGCAGAAAAACATTTTGTCTTCCGCGACTCGATGTCTCGGCACTTTTATTGGCTCCGCCGCGCGATCCGAAACGCCCGCCGCCCCTCCGCTCAATCCAGAAGACGGTATTGCGATCTTCCGATTCCAACGCAAACCCCAGCTGCACCTGAATTTCCTGGGCCCGCCGGACGAAATTGAAAATTACTTCCGGCTTCTGCGGCAATCCTTCCAGTTCGCCCGCCAGCCGCGTCAGCGCCTGATTGAGCGCCACAAACTCGTCTCCGTTCTCCTCGAGAAATTCCCGCCGGGTCTCGAACGCAAACCGTCCGTCCCCGGGCGGCAGCAGAGAAAAGAAGAATTGCGACCGTTCCCGCAGACTTCCCAGCGCTCCCGAAAGCGAAGCCGAAAGCATCCGGTGATGCTGCAACGAATTCTCCACATCCCGCGCCAGCTCTTCCATGCGCAGACTGCTCACCGAGATGCCGAAATAATTCCCCGCCACATCTTCCAGTTCGTGCGCCTCATCGAAAACCACGGCGGCCGCTTCCGGCAGGACACCGGCATCCGGCGTGCCATCCGCCTGCAGCTTGATCGCGAGGTCGGCGAAAAACAGATGATGGTTCACGATAATGATGTCGCTCTCCATCGCCTTGCGCCGCATTTCGGTGATAAAGCATCGCTCCCACTCGCTGCACTTCTGCCCAATGCAGGCGTCGGCCCGCGCGTCGAGTTTGTGCCAGAGCAGGCTGGCCTCGGGCAGTTCCGCCAACTCGGCGCGGTCCCCCGTTCCAGTGGTCTTCTCCCATGCCGCAATCGCCCGATACTGCTCGATCTCTTCCAGCCCGCTGAGCACGGGTTGATCCGTCAGTTCATACAGTTTCTTGCGGCACAAGTAATTGTTTCGCCCTTTCATGTAGCAAACCGAAAGCCGGGAACCGGACGCCGACTCTCCATACAGCGCCTGCTCGAGAAAAGGAACGTCCTTATAGAAAAGTTGTTCCTGAAGATTTTTTGTCCCGGTAGAAATGATGACCCGCTTTCCCGAACGAATCACCGGCATCAGGTACGCCAGTGTCTTGCCCGTGCCGGTACCCGCTTCCACGATCAAATGTCGTTTTTCTTGCAGTGCGAGTTCGACAGACTGCGCCATTTGCAGTTGTCCACGCCGGAATTCATATGCCGGATGGGTCCGGGACAACACACCACCGGGCGCGAAGAATTGGTACAACGAAGCCTCCTTACCGCTGGGTGCAGGGCGGTTCGCGGAAGTCGGCGATGCGGGTTGGGAATTCAAAGCCACAGGAGTCTCTATAATAGCGATTCCGAGCAAGTGTGGGGACAGCCGCCCTGGGCGGTTCGGCCGACTCGAAGAGTCGGCAGTGGCCGCCACAAATACAGAAACCATGGGGCTGCAGCCCAAGGACAGCCGAGGGCGCTGTCCCACATAAAACTTATTTTGACCCGGCCAACTTACAACTCGACCAGCACTCTCGCTACGACCGCCGCCGGCATTCCTACCATCGCTATCGTGGGACGCCCCAACGTAGGCAAGTCCACGCTCTTCAATCGCATCGTGGGTTCCCGTCGCGCCATCGTTGGCGACGAACCTGGCATTACCCGCGACCGACTCTATGGCGATGCGGAGTGGGAAGGCCGCCGCCTTCGCATCGTTGATACAGGCGGCATTCTGCCCGAAGAAAAAGATCTGCTCCCGTCGGAAATCTATCGCCAGGCCCGTGTCGCACTCGACGAGGCCGCCGCCATCATTATGGTGATCGATGGACGCTCCGAACTCGCCGGTCCTGACCTTGAACTCGTGCGCCTGCTGCGCAAGGCGAACCGTCCACTCTTTCTCGCCGTGAACAAAGTCGACAGCGAGAAGCAATCGTCGCTGATCGACGACTTTCATCGCCTCGGCATCCCGAAGATGTTTCCAATCTCCGCCGAGCACGGCCGCGGCATCGACGATCTCCTCGACGCAGTGCTGGAGAGTCTGCCCCCGGAAGCCATGCCTGCAGAACCCGAGTCGCCGGACAGTAGCGCCGGCGTCCCGCCGGTTGTCCCGAGGGCGTCTCGCCCTCGGATGTCGATGCGAGATGCAACCGATGAGATTTCCGAAAACGAAGCTGAAAGCGACGCCCTGCCACACGAGGTCAAAGTCGCCATCATAGGCCATCCCAACGTCGGCAAATCAACGTTGCTCAACTGCCTCACATCTTCCGACCGCGCCATCGTCTCACCCATTCCCGGCACCACGCGCGACGCGGTCGACGAGATCGTCGAGCACAACGGACGCCGCTTCCGCTTCATCGACACCGCCGGCATCCGCCGCAAGGGCAAGACGCACCTGATGGCTGAAAAACTTTCAGTGGTGATGGCGCGCAAGCATCTGGAAGGCGCCGACATCGCGCTGCTGGTCATCGACGCCACCGAAGGCGTGAGCCAACTCGATGCCTCCATCGCCGGATACGCTCACGAGAGCGGCCGATCCACCATCATCGTCGTCAACAAATGGGACCTGGTCATCAGCGGAAAAGAAAAGGCAGCCCGGCCCACCAAAGCCGAGCGCATGCGCGAGAGCAAGCGTCCTGGCGACCGCGACGCCTATGAGCAGCGCCTCCGCGACGAACTGAAATTCCTGAATTATGCCCCCATCGTCTTTATCTCCGCCCAAAGCGGCAAAGGCACCGAGAAAATCTTTCCGCTGCTCGAAGAAGTCGCCGCCGAGCGCCGCAAGCGCGTAACCACCTCGCAGATGAACCGCTTCATCGAGCGCGTCGACTTCGAACGCGCCTCCGTCCCCATGCGCCAGCGCGTCAAGATTTTGTACATGACCCAAGCCTCAGTCGCCCCGCCTACGTTCGTCCTCTTCACCAACCGCGCGGTGAAACTCCACTTTTCCTACCAGCGTTTCCTGGAAAATCAAATCCGCGCCGCCTTCGGTTTCCTGGGCACTCCAATCTGGATCAAGAACAGAGCCAGAAACTCCTAGCACACTCACGTAGCGACAGCCGCCTCGGCTGTCCGGTTTTGATGTTGAATGTCGGGACAGTGGCCCCCTGCCGTCCGCCAGGCGCAGACCGGATTCATTACCCCCTGTGCTGAAACTCCCGTAACTTGCACTTCTTATTCCTTGCATCATGCTTGTGAATGGCCCTGGACCCTGGCATGAGCGTTTCTCTCACAATCCGACGTCTTGGATTCACTCTGCTCCTTGCCGTCCTCATCACCGCTGCAGTCGCCTTCATTCAACAAGATGCCGCTGCTCTGATTTTTCTGCCATCGTGGTTGGGTCTGTTTTTCGGCTGGCCTTATTTGAGCCGCAAATTCGGCTTCAACTTCCCAAAAGCTCCCGTACCACGGAAATCCCGTCGAACAGAATGGGGGCGGCTCTTGGTCACGGCCGTTCTGGCGTTCGTACTCTCCTACGCGGTGGCATTCGTCATTCATCCGGATCTTTTCGCGCCCTGCTTTCTCTTCTTCTGGGTGACTCTTTATTACGCATCGCCGCTTCTGACGAAACGATTGCCCTACCTCGGGTTCGCAAAAACAATTTCTACCGTACCCACACTGAAGCGCCCGCTGTGGCTCCGCATGGTTCGCGGAAGTCTCGCCGGAATCGGATTCATTTTCACGATTGTGCTAATCCCGATGATGGTCCTCGTGCCACTCTCCTTAAGCCATCTACGCGCTAAGAAAGTACACGATTCCATTCACATTGGCATGACTGTTCCCGAGGTACTCCACACAGCCCGCGATTGCGACATCTTCCAGGCAAGTTCCGATTTTCCCAACGACGACAAAACCGATGTCGACAATATCCCAGCGATGCTCCTAGGCAGGACCAAAGATGGCATCTACCACGCTTACGATCCGGCAGCAGGCCAGGAGCTGAACTTGTCTGAGTCCGAGGCTGTCGACCGACTCCACGCCCGCTTGCACGACGGCTACCCATGGCACTTCCGCTACACCTATACCAATGTCACCCCGCAGCATGTCACGTTCAGCGTCGATTTCGGTCCCGACGGCCGCGTATCGCAGGTCAGGCCGGTTTACGGTTGGGACTAAACTTCAGCAACCTGGGTTACTCTCCGGCTAATTCCTGATCTTTCGTCAGCAGTCCTATGCGCTGCACCCCCGCATGATGTGCCATGTCAATCACCTCCGCCACGTGCTCGAAATCCACATCCGCATCCCCCCGGACGAACGCGACTTTCTCCACTCGCTTCAAATAAATTTGCGCCAGCTGCGGTTCCAGATCCTCCCAGCGAACATCTTCCTGATTGATCTTCACCGCCGGAGGGGTATCCTTCGTCGTCCAGACGACCTGGATCACTATACTGCGCTCAACCTCTGTCTCGGACGCCGGATCTTTCGAGGGTTGAGGAATCTGCACTTTCTCCCCATATTCCGGATCCATCGCTACCACTAACATGAACATGACGATCAGCGTCAACAGCACGTCAATTAAGGGTGTGACATTAATCTGCGGCCCGGACGGACTTCCGCCTGCCCTTGAGAAAGCCATGGAGATTTGCTCCTCTCGGCACGCGCGTGTCTGCAACATCAGACACCTCTCACCCTCCCAGAGTTCCTCGTCGTGCGGCAAAGACTGCAACTAGCAAGACCCCTTGAGGAATCGCGTGCGGTCAAATCCCTGACTGGTGAGCGTTTCTGCTTTGCCACCTAGCCATTCGCGCTACGTGCGCGACCTGAGTAGAATAGGAGCGGAACAGGACCGTTGAATCACGGCACAACTGCCGGAGGACGCCATGAAACAAACGATCTGTCTTTTTCTGCTCTTTGCAGCAACCGCAGTTTTCGCGCAAGACAAGAATCCGGTCACATCGGTGGCGAGGGAAATCCTGCCTCGCCAGCAAAAGAACCTGGTCGCCGCGGTCGACGAAATGCCCGCCGACAAGTTCGGCTACAAGCCTACAGAACAGCAGATGACGTTCGGCCATCTCGTCCTGCACATCATCGGGTCGAACAACCACCTGTGTTCCACAATTGGGGACGTGCCGGAAGTCAAGGCGCCGGTGCCACTGAAGGAAACCGATGGCAAAGATAAGCTGGTAGCGGCGTTGAAAGCGAGCTTTGACTTTTGCACCACAGCGCTCGCCAAAGTAGATGACTCCAAGCTCGGGGATGAAGTGGAATTATTCGGCGGCCGTAAGGGACCCCGCGCTTTTGCACTGATCGCCCTTACCAACGACTGGGCCGACCACTACAGCTCTGCCGCAATGTACTTGCGCCTCAATGGCCTGCTGCCGCCCACGGCCCAACCGAAAAAGTAGTTCAGTGCAACGTAGCGCCGGCGTATTTGTGGCCGACGTATTTGTGGCGCCGGCACCTTGCCGGCGGTCCCGAGGGCGTCTCGCCCTCGGCGTCGGAAGCGAGGAGCCGTTAGTGTTGGTTGTCGGTATTCGTCGGAAAGCAGCAGAGTGTGCAGAACGCGGCAGCGGCTACTCGGCTACTTAATCTGTACGAGTTCCTTCGCAGGCGCCGCGTCGGAAGGCGCCGCAGCTCGCTGCGGCGCCCGCCACGAATCGAATATGGAAACTTGGTGCACGCACGACACTGTACAGTGCGGCGCGCACGGTTTTTCGGCGAGGTATTCGCGACGCAGGTCGTCGCGCGTGTAAGTTGCGAGCGGCACCCCCGGATAGCCGCGCTGCTGCGAGCAATAATGAACCAGTCCGTTTTCGCAGATGTAGAGGTAGCGCCCGCCCGCTCGGCAACGCCAATCGTTCGGCTGCCCCTTCGCGATATTGTCCTGAAATGAATTGATCCGCGTAAAGCTGCTCTTCTCGAGCGCCTGCATCTCGTGATAAATCCGACGCTCTTCGTCCCCCAGCGGCTGTAACTGCCCGCTGCCATCGTGAATAATGCCGATGGTCGAGGTGAAACCCAGTTCTATCGCGCGCTTCCCGATCACCAGCGCGTCCTGGGGATGCGAAATCCCGCCACCCACCACGGAATTAATATTCACGTGAAAATCGGCGTGCTCGGCCAGCAACTGCAGTTTCTTGTCCAGAACCTTCAGGCTTTTCTTCGACACTTCGTCCGGATTCACATTGTCGATGGAAATCTGCAGCCATTCCAGTCCCGCACGGTTGAGCCGCTGAATGCGCTCGGCTACCAGCAGATACCCATTAGTAATGAGCCCGGCGATCATGCCATTAGCGCGAATGCGGCGGATCACATCATCGAGTTCAGGATGCATCAACGGCTCGCCGCCGGAAATAGTTACGACTGCGGTTCCCAAAGATCCCAGCTTGTCGATCCGCCGGTACATTTCGTCGATGGGCACCGGCTTCGAGAAATCGTCGAACTCGTTGCAGTAGGTGCAGGCAAGGTTGCACCGCCGCATCGGGATGATGTGCGCCAGCAGGGGATGGTCGGTCGAGGCCAGCGCCCGGATCGCCATATTCGCTCCCCGCAAATTTCGGTGCAGGGCTTTGGCGCGGCGCCGCAGCTTGGTAAGCACAGATGCCATAAGAGTTTTGGTTACTCCTATTACAACACACGGATTGGCGCCCGGCATGCGCCCCAACAGCGTTCGGTAGTTTCAGCAGGTTGAACGGTATCCACGTAGCGACAGCCGCCTCGGCTGTCAGGTTTTGATGTCCACGTAGCAACAGCCACTCGACTGCAAGGTGTTGTAGCCCATGTAGGGAGGGCCACCCCCGCCTGTCCGGCCGGTGCCCATGTGGGGACAGCCGCCCCCGGCTGTCCAGCCGCGACGGTTCTTGTCGCGGCGGCGCCTCTGATTTCAAAGCGACTAAATACTACTCTTAGAAAGGCCTCTCTCCGCCGAGCCAAGCCTCCGCAGCAGCCCTACGCAATTCCCTCCCAAACGCATTACACTAATAGGTTGCAATCTGCGCGGCGACCTCCGCCTGCGTGCGAACTCATTCCCAGAGGAAGGCAATCATGTCGGTGAATAGTTTCAACTCCCGCTCCACCCTTAAAGTCGGCAAAAAAGAATACGAAATTTACCGTCTCGACGCCCTCGACAAACAGGGCATCTCCACGAAACACCTGCCCTTTTCCCTCCGCATCCTGCTCGAGAACCAACTGCGCACCGAAGACGGCCGCAACGTTACCAAAGAAGAAATCCACGCCTTGGCGCGCTGGAACAGCAAGTCGAAGCCGGATAAGGAAATCGCCTTCACTCCCAGCCGCGTGCTCCTCCAGGATTTCACCGGCGTCCCCTGCATAGTCGATCTCGCGGCCATGCGCGACGCCATGCAGACGCTGGGCGGGGACCCCGCTCTGATCAATCCTCTGCAACCGGTCGAGTTGGTCATCGATCACTCCGTCCAGGTCGATGAGTTCGGCACACCCAACGCTTTCGAAGTGAATGCTCTGCTCGAGTTCCAGCGCAACAAAGAGCGCTACTCGTTTCTCCGCTGGGGCCAAACCGGATTCCATAACCTCGCCATCGTTCCGCCCGACACCGGCATCGTGCATCAAGTGAATCTCGAATATCTCGCCCGCGTAGTATTCGTTCACGAAGCCAACAGCAAGCGCACCGCCTACCCGGACACGCTAGTGGGCACCGACAGTCACACCACAATGATCAACTCTCTCGGAGTTTTGGGGTGGGGGGTGGGGGGAATTGAGGCGGAGGCGGCGATGTTGGGGCAACCGGTGTCGATGCTGATTCCGCTGGTGGTGGGAGTGAAGCTTACGGGGCGGTTGCGCGAAGGCGCAACGGCTACTGATTTGGTTCTAACCGTCACCGAGATGTTGCGTAAGCATGGAGTCGTTGGAAAATTTGTGGAGTACTTTGGGCCCGGGTTGCGGGATTTGCCTTTGGCGGATCGCGCGACGATTGCCAATATGGCGCCGGAGTATGGTGCGACTTGCGGAATTTTTCCGATCGACAAGGAAACGCTGAAGTATCTGCGGCTCACCGGGCGCAGCGAGGAGCAGATTGCACTGGTGGAAGCCTACAGTCGCGAGCAGGGACTCTTTCACGACGATAAGACTGCGGAGGCGGAATACTCCGAGTTGCTCATGCTTGATCTCGCGACCGTTGAACCCAGTCTGGCTGGGCCGAAGCGGCCGCAGGATCGGGTGGTGCTGTCGCAGGCGGGAGAGTCGTTTCAGAAGGCCCTGCCTTCGTTGATGAAACCGAAATCTGCGGCGAAGGCTGCGGCGGCTTCTGCAGTTCCGGCCGCGAATAGCGCGAAGTGGGAGCAGGAAGGCGGGAGTCCTATTGCCATTGGCGTAGAAGACCCGAATGTTCATGAGCACGTACCGGCGTCGGTGAAGAATGAACTGAAGCACGGCAGCGTTGTCATCGCCGCGATCACTTCGTGTACTAATACTTCGAATCCTTCGGTTCTGATTGCGGCAGGGCTGCTCGCGAAGAAGGCGGTCGAGAAGGGTTTGTCGGTTCCGCCGTGGGTGAAGACTTCGCTGGCTCCCGGATCGAAAGTAGTGACCGACTATCTGGCTAAGGCTGGCTTGACGCCCTATCTTGAGAAGCTGAAATTTCATCTGGTGGGATACGGTTGCACAACCTGTATCGGGAACTCGGGACCACTGCCCACGGAAGTTTCGCAGGCCATCGACGAGAACGAGCTCGTAGTTGCGTCGGTGCTTTCGGGGAACCGGAACTTTGAAGGACGCATCAATTCGGAGGTGCGCGCCAACTATCTGATGTCGCCGCCGCTAGTGGTGGCGTTTGCGCTGGCAGGACGGATTGACATCGACTTGCGCAAAGACGCCATCGGCAAGGGCCGAGATGGTCAGCCGGTATATATGGCCGACCTCTGGCCATCGCAGCGCGAGATTGAAGAGACGATGCAGCATTCGATTGCCTCCGAAATGTTTTCGAAATCGTACGCCGAGGTTTTCCAGGGCGACGAGCGTTGGCGCGGTCTGGCCGTGCCCGAGGGCGAAACCTACGCGTGGGAAAAGGACTCCACCTACATCCGTCGTGCTCCCTATTTCGATGAAATGTCGGTCAAGCCTGCGGCGGTGCGCGATATCAAGAAGGCGCGCGTGCTGGCGGTCCTCGGCGATAGCGTCACCACCGATCACATTTCGCCAGCCGGGTCGATCAAGAAAGATAGTCCGGCGGGAAAATATCTGCAGGAACACGGCGTGAAGGCCGCCGATTTCAACTCCTACGGTTCGCGGCGCGGCAATCATGAAGTGATGGTGCGCGGCACGTTTGCCAATGTGCGGCTGCGCAACAAACTGGTTGCGACCGAGGGCGGATACACGCGGCACCTACCCACCAACACTGAAATGTCGATCTTCGACGCTTCGGAAAAGTATCGCGCCGCGGGCACGCCGCTTGTCGTCCTCGCGGGCAAGGAATATGGCTCTGGCTCGTCGCGCGACTGGGCCGCCAAAGGACCGGCCCTGTTAGGCGTTCGCGCCGTGATCGCCGAGAGCTACGAACGCATTCACCGCTCGAACCTGGTGGGCATGGGAGTCCTGCCGCTACAGTTCCCTGCCGGCCAGAACGCCGAATCGCTCAAGCTGACGGGCGAGGAAGTATTCGAGATCACCGGCATCCGCGACGTGGTCGAACACTTCGCCGCCGGACGCGAATTAAAACTGCGCGCCACGACGAAGGGAAATCCCGACATCGAGTTCAACGCACTGGTGCGGATCGATACGCCGCAGGAAGCGCTGTACTACGCGAACGGTGGGATTTTGCAGTATGTGTTGCGGCAGTTGTTGGCGACGAAACCGCAGGCGGTGGGCGTGTAGTACCTCAGCAAGCGAAAATCTCCACGTCTCAAAAGCGAGACGTGGGGCACCCAGCGGAATTTCTTAGCCGCATTATTATAGTGCCCACCCGATGAGCGTTTCTCTTTCGTCGCCCCGGGACTGGTTCCATTTTCTTGCGGCTTATCCCCGGGACTTACGTCCGGGCTATCTTATGCCGCCGCTTCGCGGCTGGAGTGGTGGTGGGTCCGGTCTGTGCGCTTCGGATATGAATTTCCTTTAGGAGCAAATTCAAAAGCAAGAGCAACACCAACTTCAAGGGCAGCGGACAGGAGTGTCCGCTCTACACTTCTCCACACTGGGCATCAACGCGTTCCACGACGAAGCAAGGCGCGGCGGGTTTCGGTTAGCAGGCCCAGGCTTCTTTGTAGGATTCGTAGCGCTAACGGTTCTTTTTGAGGTGGTCGACGGGGAACCGCATCACGCCTACTTTAAGGGTTGGACCGAGAATCACAGATGCGGGGATGAGGTACCAGACGTTCACCGGAATGACGTAGGCGGCGAAGAGGTCGACTTCTTCGAGCGTATAGCCTTGCTTGGTGAGGTAGTTGCGCCTGAATTGGCAGAAATATCCAGTACCAGTGCGGACCGTAGAAGTTGCCGCAGTGCTCCGGTCGCGACGTCGTACTCCAGGGAGTCTCCCCAGGGCTTCAGTACGTGATAGCCGTGCAACGCGGCTTGCGCCATGAATTGGAGTTCGACCCATTCGCCACGCTGCTTGAAAGTTGGAAAACGCTGCCACGGCTTCATCCGCCCCGCCCCAGGACTCGTCCCGAAGACACGAAAGGCGCGACCGGTGGGCCGCGCCTTCTGATTTCTTACTCTGTATATTCAGAACAGCAAATTGGCGGGGGTAAACCGGAAAGGTTTCCCAACTTCATATTTGGAATGGTTTCATCGAGTTAGGCCGGATCGTCTAGTTTTGGGCCCTTGACAAGATGGGGCGGGAAACCGGTTTTTCAGGACAAATGCTTCGAATTCGGCAGCGCTGGTCGAGCTGCGTTCGAGGGACAGCCGAGGGCGGCTGTCCCTACATGATCTTCGTCGGTTAGAATCGCACCTCGACCGTCGCGGTGGTCTCTTTGCTGCTGGGCTCGTACTTCCATCCCTTCACCGGCTACGCCGTTTGGATGCTCGCTACCTTTTCCAGTTGGCGCATTTCGATTTCCATTTGGCGGATGCGGAACTTCTGGACTTTGCCGCTGGCGGTCAGAGGGAACTCGGTGACCAGGCGGATGTGCTGAGGAATCTTGAAGTGGGCAACTTTCCCACAGCAGAACTCGTTAATCTCGTTCTCGCTGGCAATTTCCCCGGCCTTTAGACGAACCCACGCGATCACGATCTCGCCAAGTTTTTCATCGGGCAGTCCCAATACGTGCGCGTCAGCTATTTTGGGGTGCGTGTGAAGTAGATTCTCTACTTCACGAGGGTAGATGTTCTCTCCGCCGCGTATGATCATGTCTCTCGCGCGGCCGGTAATGTTCAAGTAACCGTCAGGGCGCATGACAGCGAGATCACCAGTGTGAAGCCAGCCGTCAGCATCGATCGCTCTTCGCGTTGCCTCCGAGTCGCCATCGTATCCCTTCATGACAACGTATCCGCGCGCACAAAGTTCCCCTTGCTGCCCGATTGGCTCAGTCTCACCGGTCAAGGGATTGGCAATCTTGACTTCAGTATTGGACATCGCACAGCCAATCGTTGTAGTACGCAGCTCAAGGCTATCGTCTCTGGCGGACATCGTAATGGCAGGCGAGGCTTCGGTCTGCCCATAGATGTCATAGACCTGAGCGGCTCCCAATCGTTCGGACATGCGCCGCATCAATTCAACCGGGCAGGGTGCCCCACCGACAATCACTGCTCGAAGCGACCTCAGATCAAACCGGTCGAATTCTGGATGCTCGAGCTCGGCAATGAACATGGAGGGGACACCATAAAGAACGGTAATCTTTTCTGCATCAACGGCCTGCAAAGTCGCTGCCGGATCAAACATGCGGGAGGGCAGAACGAACGCGGCACCCGAGATCAAGGATGCGAGCGAACTGCAGGTGTATCCCGCACAGTGGTAAAGAGGGAAAGTCTGGCAAATCCGGTCGTGTTCGGTGAAACAGAGGCCGCGCGCGGAGAGCCAGGCATTGTTTACCAAGTTATGGTGGGTAAGAAGGACTCCTTTCGGATCACCGGTAGTCCCTGACGTGTATTGAATGTTGGTTACTGTGTGCGGATCAACCGGCGCGTCTGGAAGAACGCAGCCATGAGCAATCATCGCAGACCAGGAGTGGGTGCTGATGCGGATATCGTGCTCCAGGAAAGGGGTCTGGTCGGTTCGCGCTTCGGCGAGTATCGCGTCATAATCTGCTCGAGCATCGCACGGGTGATGGAAAATGGCACGCATGTGCGATTTGCGAAGGATGTAACCAAGATCCCTTGCCCGATAAGCAGGATTCACGTTCACGAGCACGAGACCGCTTCGTGGACAGGCCAGCTGGAGCAGAATCCATTCTGTACAGCTAGCTGCCCATACGCCAACACGGTCATCGACGTGTAACCCTAGACCTGCGAGGCCACGGGCAGTCTTTTCCACCTCGTCAAGCAACTGCCCGTAGGTCCAGCGAACGGCATCAGGCCGCGATACAAGGGCAAGACGATCAGGAAAGGTGCGAGCGGCAGAAGCGAACGCCTGATAGACGGTTTCGCTGCGAAGCGGAACCTCTGGACCTTTGCGATAACTGAGCATCGGGTTCTTCCGGAAAGGCCACGAAACAGCGAGAATATAGCCCAAGCGCCAGGGATCGTCAATCCAAACATCAGCAGAATCTGCGGTTTGGCCAAACCCGTTCCGGACCGCAAGACGCCCGGTTTGTTCTTCGGTTGGCGCGCCCCTAAGCTGCATTAATTCGGCGGGCGATTTCCGGGAGCATCTGCCGGGGCCTCGGAAGAAGAATCGACTGGCTCGTCGGAAGGGACCGCGCTGCCAGTTTCAAGGACAGGAGGGGGTGGCGCTACATCGGGAATCGGGATATCCGGTGTTGTGGTCGACGATGTTGCGGCCACAGATGAGGACGGCTCTGGGGGAAGGAGTTTCTGAACTGTGGAAACCAGAAGCCGGCTGTCCGATTTGGGCACCACCCTTCGCACCCCGACTTTTTGGGCCTCCACCTCTACCTGCTGAGACCAGTGCATGGTGTACATCAGCATCGGGGTATCGGGCAGGCGCTTGGAGATTTGGCGAGCGGCGCTGAGGCCATCCATCACCGGCATCACGAGATCAAGAATGATGAGATTGGGCTTCAGTTCCTGGGCTTTGGTAAGGGCTTGCTGACCATTCTGGACCTCAACAATTTCCCAGGGTCCAGCGCCCCCCAGCAGGATGCGCAAGGCATTCCTAACCACCGGATTGTCTTCAGCAATCAGTATTCGCTGGGGCATGCAAATCTACAAGCAAAACTAGACGGGTTAGATCCGTGAGGTCCCTACTGTTCCGCAACGTTCGACATCCTACGAAACTATCATGAACCCAGGTTCTCCGAATACAGGAATCGTTGTATATCCTACTGGCCCTCACCTGAAGCTCTCAGAAATTAAGTGAGCCTTGTTGCGGCGTCCCTTGTCATCTAATTTTGCGTTAACGATTCGTGAGGAAAAAGTCTAGCCGGACGTGGAGAAAGCTGTGCGCAAAGCAAATCGATCTGCTGTAGCTAATCGGGGCCCTCAACCATTAAACGCTGGGGAACGGACGAATCCAGCGGGAAAACCAGTAAGTAACGCGATCCTGCTTTCGATTCCGGAGAACGAATTTGATGCGATTCGACCACATCTGGAGTTCGTTTCTCTGCCCCAGCGTTTAAGCCTGCAAGAGGCGAACCGGACCCTGGAGGATGCTTACTTTCTCAACCAGGGCATGGTGTCTTTGGTGTTCACCACCAAGACGGGTGAGAGCGTGGAAGTCGGTGTAGTCGGAAATGAAGGCTTTACGCCCATACCGGTAGCAGCCGGAGTAAGGAGAAGCCCGCACCGTGCGGTCATGCAAATCGGAGGAGAAGGCTTCAAGATCGACGTCGGTGAATTGCAGACCGTGTTGCAATCCAGTCCTGGGCTGCAAGGGCTGCTGAATCGGTATGCAGCCATTCACTTGCTGCAAGTAGCACAGACTGCGGGATGTAATCGCCTGCATGATCTTGAGCAACGTCTTTCGCGCTGGTTGCTGCTGGCCCAGGACTGCGTTGATTCGGCATTGCTTAGCATTACCCATGACTTTCTGGCGATGATGCTGGGTACGGACCGGCCCAGCGTGAGCTTGGCCGCAGGTGGCCTGCAAAAAAGACGGATCATCGAATATAGCCGGGGCTCGGTAAGAATCTTGAACCGCAAGAAACTTGAACGCTCCGCCTGCGAATGTTACGGAATTATTCAGCAGTTCAACGGCGAGCTGGCGCTGAGGTAGGCGACTTCCGGGTTTAAGGCGGCCGAGCCAGCTCCTCTGACCATCGCGCTCCGGATCCGCTTGGCTTCGCCTGCGCGGGACAGCCGAGGCGGCTGTCGCCACATAGTTGGCTAGAACTCGATGTGCGCACGGAAGGAGGGGACGATCACGGGGCCGCGATCGCGGTTGTAGCCGGGATTGTTGATGTGTTGCAGACCGGGTGCGAGGTAGATCCCGCGCCAGACGTGCAGGGTGTAGTAGGACTCAAGAATGTTCTCGCGGCCATAATTTACCTTCCCATCGCCGAGAAGAAATCCTAAGCCGCCCGCCGCGAGATAGTTCTGATGATCTTTTTTGATGGCATTGCCGACGAAAGCTATGCCGGCGCGATCCTGGTTGCGGTGCCACCATGCACCGTTCGCTCCCACGCCCTCGGCGAAGGTTTGATCCACCTCGGTGTAGGCGAAGGACTCGGTCTTGCCATTGTCCCACCCAAAGCGCGCGAAGGCGGTGAGGTAGTGCGTGAGATTCTGCTCGAGGTTGATGCCGAAGCCGTATTTACGCGTGATATGCCACGGATGGGAGGTTATGTCCGGTGTGGTGTGGTCTTCGCCGGCCCGGATGACCTGATCGCGGTAGATGCCCAGGTTGGCGTAATTGGTGTAGGCCAGCAGGCGGACCGCGCCCGCTTTTTTGGGAAGCAGGCCGTGACGTAATTCATATTCAAAGTTTTCCGCGTGGGCCTGCCAGGGCTTAAAAACCAGATCGATGCCGTTTGCGACCTTGGGCATGAGCGCTTCGGCGAAGCGGAATCCCCAGTTGCGGTCCTCGTAGTCAGCGGTCACGCCCGACAGTGTAGCCGCGGGTGTCGGCGGCATAGTCCTAGGCGCCATTGTTGTCGACGGTCCAGTTGAGAAATTGGAAATGAGTGTCGGAGCCCACCGAGTTGACGTCAAAAAAATCAGGCAAGCTAAATTTGCCGAAGCGAAGTTCCAGACGGCGGCGCGGTAATTCTTCGAAGAGGGAAAAGGCATTGCGCTGGTTCTCGACTTTATCCTGGCTGAGCGCGAAGACTTTGTGAATCATGCCTCGACCGACATAGGGAGCCTTGCTCAGCAGCGGATTGCGCACGATGTCGAGATCGGTGTTGCCAGCCAGGCCGAGACCGGTGGTGAGAGCGGCGCCTCCCGCCTCTTCGATGTCGACGAGCAGTTCGGTGGAGTTGCTGAGGCGCGCGCCGGTGTACAGCGTCATCAAGCGCGAAGTGGCTTTTTCGTAACGCGGGCTGAGACTATGCGGGCCGCTGTAGAGAGCGCGGAAATCGGGATGGGTTTGAAAAACGAAGTTGGCCTGACCGGAGAGCCAGAAGCGCGTGTCTTTGAGATGTGGGAACATCGATTCCGGGCTATTGTCCGAAGCTGGCTCCGCCGGATCCGGCACAACGGCAGGGGCCGCTTGCGGAGTGTCGCGAGAGGGCGCTGGGGCGTCGGACTGCTGCGCCAGAGCGGGCAAGGCGCACGCGAGGGCAGCCGCCAGCAACAGACTGTGGGACAGGCCGGACGGTGATCTCCTCGTTTTTGGTTTGCAAATTGCTGCGCTTTGATTCACGGACTCAGTCTCGTTGATTAACTGTCTTAGAGCCAAGAATGTTAACTGTAGTTAACCTTACCTTCAGCCGAAGTGTCAACCGCACCAGTGGTGGATCTCACAACCAGCGAGCCTACGCAAGATGGGTTAAAGGAATGTGACAGAGTTAGACTTTCCCTTTGGCTGGGTGCGCGGCCCCCAGATCCAGTTCGCTGTTTGACAGTATTCCCGTTCAACCCCTAACCTTGATTTTCTCTGGCTTATGAAAGTTCTGGTTCTAGGAAGCGGCGGACGGGAGCATGCCTGGTGTGGAAGCTGCGGCAGTCGCCGCGCATTTCACAGCTTTACTGCGCGCCTGGAAATGGTGGCATTGCCGGGGATGCGGAGTGCGTGGCGGCGGACCTGCAGAACCTGGATTCGATCACGCGCCTGGCCGCGCGACTGGAGCCTGACCTGACCGTAGTCGGGCCGGAACTGCCGTTGACTCTCGGCGTAGTGGATGAGTTTAACCGGCGCGGGTGGCCGGCGTTTGGTCCGACACGCGCCGCGGCGCAACTGGAATCGAGCAAGAGTTTCGCCAAGGAATTTCTGCAGCGGCACCACATTCCTACGGCTCCCTTTGCAATTTGTGATTCGATTGAACAGGTACGGGCGGCGCTGGGTCACTTTCATGTGCCCATCGTGGTGAAGGCTGACGGACTGGCTGCGGGTAAGGGCGTAGTGATCGCCAGGAGCAAGGAAGAGGCGACCGGCGTGGCGGCGGAGATGCTCAGTGGGAAGATGCTAGGCGATGCGGGGACGCGGGTCGTGCTGGAAGAATGTTTGAAGGGAGATGAACTTTCCTTCCTGGTGTTCAGCGACGGCGAACGCGTGGCCCCGCTGGTGGCGGCGCAGGATCACAAGCGGGTCGGTGATGGCGACACCGGTCCGAACACGGGGGGCATGGGCGCGTACTCGACTGCCGACATTGTCGACGACCAGATGCGAGATTGGCTCGTAAACCACATCGCGCGGCCCGTGGTTGCGGGCATGAAGGCCGAAGGTGCGGAGTTTCAGGGCGTGCTGTACTGCGGGCTGATGATGACGGCGCGCGGACCCATGGTGCTGGAGTTCAACTGCCGGTTTGGCGATCCGGAAACGCAGCCGATTCTGATGCGGCTGGAGAGCGACCTGACTGAGGCGCTTGAGGCGTCCATTGGAGGTCGGGTGAGTGAAGGCGATTTCAAGTGGTCGCAGGATGCTTCGGTGTGCGTGGTGATGTCCTCGGGCGGATATCCGGGAACATACGAGGTGGGAAAGCGAATCGACGGACTGGAAGAAGCGGGCGCGCTTGAGGGTGTGAAGGTGTTTCACGCGGGCACTTCCAATCGCGATGGCGTTTATTACACCGCGGGCGGGCGGGTGCTGGGAGTGACGGCGCGGGCGCGCGATCTGGATACGGCGGTCGAGCGGGCGTATGAGGCGTGCGCGAAGATCAGTTTTGATGGGGCGCATTACCGCAAGGACATTGCGGCGCGGGCATTGAAAAAATAACTTCGGTCCGGTTGTCCTGATTCGGTTTTGTCATCCGGAGTCGAAGGATCCCTTCACGATGGCGCGGAACGCGGCTCAAGGATTCGAGGATGTAATGAGCGAGAAGCAAAAGAGCAGACGGTTTCGATTGTAATGGGCAGTGATTCCGATCTGGAGATCATGCGCGAGGCGGGCAGGGCGCTGGATGAGTTCGGCATCGCGTATGAAATTGACGTGACTTCGGCGCATCGCTCGCCGGACCGCACGGCGGACTTTGCGCGCAAGGCTGCGGGGCGCGGCATTCAGGTGATCATCGCGGGCGCGGGAGGGGCTGCGCATTTGGCGGGCGTGATCGCGGCGCACACGACTTTGCCCGTGATTGGAGTGCCGATTCCTTCGACTTCGCTGCAGGGGATGGATTCTTTGCTAGCTACAGTGCAGATGCCGGCGGGGATTCCGGTGGCAACTGTGGCGATTGGGAAGCCGGGAGCCACGAACGCGGGAATTCTGGCGGCGCAGATGATTGCGTTAGCAGACGCTTCAATCGCGAAAAAGCTGGACGCTCACAAGGAAAAGCTGGCGCGGGGAGTGGAAGAGAAATCGAAGAAACTGAGGGGTTCAGCAACTACATAGGGACAACCGCCTCGGCTGTCCAGTCGATCGCAGCGAGACACCGCTATCCGCGCTGCGAAAGCCGCGATCAGGTAAACCTACGACGGAACGAAACTGTCGCGTCGGCAGGTGGAAATTCTGAAAGTCATGCCCCGCACGGCTCGCTTCGCTTCGCCGGACAGCCGAAGCGGCTGTCGCCACGTGAGTCTTTACGTGAGGTTCAGGCCCTTCAGGTACTCACGGAACGGGCCGCCGAGGTCGTTGCGCTTGAGAGCGAATTCTACCGTCGCCTTCAGGAATCCCAGTTTGTCGCCGGTGTCGTAGCGGCGGCCTTCGTAGACGTAGGCGTACATTTTTTCCTGCTTCAGCAACATTCGCATGCCGTCGGTGAGTTGCAGTTCGCCACCAGCGCCCGTCTTGGTCCTGGCGAGGCAATCAAAAATTGCTGGAGTGAGGATGTAACGGCCGATGATCGCCAGGTTTGAAGGTGCTTCCTCGGGCTTGGGCTTTTCTACCATGTTCCGAATCTCGAACAGGCGGCCGTTAAATCCCTCGGCCGGTTGAGCATCGAAGACGCCATAGGAAGAAATCATTTTCCCTTCGACCACCTGGGCGGCGATTACGGAGCACTGCTTTTGTTCGAAAACGTTCACCATCTGCTTCAAGCAGGGAACGGGATTGTCGATGACGTCGTCGGCCAAGAGCACCGCGAAGGGTTCGTCACCCACGAGTTCGCGCGCCATGAGCACCGCGTGGCCCAGGCCCAGCGCTTCTTTCTGGCGGACGTAACCCACATAGATCATGTCGGAAATCGCGCGGACGATCTTGAGCAGATCGGTTTTACCGCGCTCCTCCAGCATCTTTTCCAACTCGTAGCTGACGTCGAAGTGATCTTCAATCGCCTGTTTGCCACGGCCGGTGATGATGAGGATCTGATCACAACCGGAAGCCATCGCCTCTTCGACGCCGTATTGAATGATCGGCTTGTCGACGATGGGAAGCATTTCCTTGGGCTGGGCTTTGGTTACGGGCAGAAAGCGAGTGCCGAGGCCAGCGGCAGGGAATACGGCTTTGCGGACTTTCATTTTCATGCTGGTCTTGAGCGTTAGATCTTAGGGCGTTGGGACATTTCGTTTTCGGGGCCGCACAATTGTAACTGGTAGCCCTGGTGGCTGGCGAACCCGGAGGCGTCGGAGTGATTACGTCGTCACCGAGAGTTTTTCTCGCTCCCTGCGGATCGAACTTCAGATGCCGATTCCTCGCTCGCCAGTTGCTCCAAAACTGTGCGGAGAGCTCGCAAGACTTCGTCGGCGGCCGTGGCCTTCAGAACGAACTTGAGCATGCCTTCAGGGGTAAACTGCGCGCCGCGCTGCCCGGAGACGAAGCGGGCCAGTTGTTCAGGGTCGACGGCGGCATTCTGGCGGAATTTGAATGTGACGGAATCGCGCTTGCGTTCGATGGCGTTGACGCCTACACGCATGCAGAGCAGCTTGAGCGAAGCGTAATCGAGGAGGTTTCGCACTGGAGGCGGCGGCGGACCGTAGCGATCCTGCAATTCTGCTCCCACATCGGCCAGTTGTGATTCGGTTTCCACGCGCGCTACCCGTTTGTACATCTGCAGGCGCTGATTTTCTTCGGGAATGTAATCGGCGTTGATGCGGATATTGAGTCCGAGATTGAGCTGGGTCTCGGCCTCGTCGGGCGCGGCCTCCCCTTTCATTTCGCGGACGGCGCGTTCGAGCATTTGCGTGTAAAGTTCGAAGCCGATGGCTTCGATGTGTCCACTCTGCTCGCCGCCGAGAAGATTTCCGGCGCCGCGAAGTTCGAGGTCGAGCGCAGCAATCTTGAATCCGGCTCCGAGGTCGGAGAATTCCTTTAGTGCGGCCAGGCGCCGGCGGGCGATGGGCGTGAGTTCAACTTCTTTCGGGATCAGCAGGTAAGCATAGGCGCGCCGGTTCGATCGGCCGACCCGTCCGCGCAACTGGTAAAGCTCGGAAAGGCCGAGGCGGTCGGCGCGATTAATGAGAATCGTGTTGCACAGCGGGATGTCCAGACCATTCTCGATGATGGTGGTGGCGACGAGAATGTCGGCTTCGTGATGCATGAACTGCAGCATCACTTTTTCGAGTTCCGATTCTCCCATCTGGCCGTGGCCGACGATGACGCGCGCTTTCGGAACCAACTCCTGCAACTTGGCGGCGATCTCCCAGATGCTCTCCACGCGATTGTGAACGAAGTAGACCTGGCCGCCGCGTTCGAGTTCCTGCTCTATGGAGGACTGGATGAGCTTGTCGTCCCAGCTGGCGACGACGGTCTGAATCGCCATGCGGTCCTTGGGCGGAGTTTCGATGACGCTCATGTCGCGCAAGCCAACCAGCGACATGTGCAACGTGCGCGGAATAGGCGTGGCCGACATGGTGAGAACGTCGACTTGCTTCCGCATCTGCTTGATGCGTTCTTTGTGGCGCACGCCGAAACGCTGTTCCTCGTCGACGATAAGCAGGCCGAGGTCGGCGAACTTGAGGTCTTTCGAGAGAATGCGGTGGGTACCGATCAGGATGTCGATTTTGCCCGCTTCTGTTTTTTGCAAAATTTCTTTCTGCTGTTTGGCATTGCGGAAGCGGCTGATCATTTCGATGGTGACGGGGAACGGTCCGAAGCGCTGCTTGAAAGTTTCGTAGTGCTGGAAGGCGAGGACCGTGGTCGGGGCCAGCACGGCCACCTGCTTGTTGTCGCCGATGGCCTTGAACGCCGCGCGCATGGCGACTTCTGTCTTGCCGTAGCCCACGTCGCCACAGAGCAGGCGATCCATGGGTTGCGATGATTCCATGTCGCGCGTGACGTCGGCGATGGCCTGCGCCTGGTCCTCGGTCTCGTTGAACTCGAACGCGTCTTCAAATTCACGAACGAACTCGTTGCCCGCGGGGAAGGAATGGCCCACGGCCATCTTGCGTTCGGCATAAAGCTTCAGGAGTTCATCGGCCATATCTTTCATGGCCTTGCGCACGCGCGCCTTTGTTTTCGTCCACGCCTGCGTGCCCAGGTGACTGAGCGCCGGTTTTGCGCCTTCGGATGATCGGTATTTCTGAATCAGGTCGAGGCGGGTGAGCGGGACGTAGAGGCGCGCGCCCTCGGCATATTCGAGCAACATGAACTCGGCGTTGCCATCGCCCTGATTGATTTCCTTCAGGCCCTGATACTGGCCGATCCCGTGTTCGACGTGGACGACGTAGTCGCCGACTTGCAGATCACGAAAATCGGAAAGGAAGGCGGAGACTTTGGACTTCTGACGCTGCGGGCGCAAAGCTACGGCGTCGGACTCGTCAAACAAATCGCGGGCGCCGAAGATAGCGAGGTGCGCGTCCGGAAGCAGCACACCGTCGGGAACGTAGGCCTTGGCCATAGTCGTGGTGAGGACTTCGCCGGCGAAGTAACTGGTCTCGTCGGCGTAGCTTTCGCCGCCGCGCGTGCGACTTCCCAGGCGAAACGAAACGTTGTATTCGGTAAAAATGTCGGCCAGACGCTCGACCTCGCCGGTGTTGGGAACGGAGAACAGTACCTGGTTGCCCTGCCCAGTGAGCTTCTGGACTTCTTCGAGCATGTTGGGAACCGCGCCGTGAAAGCGCGGTGTGGGCTGCGTCAGGAACGTGACCGTTGAGTCCGCATCTTCGCTGCGGGTGATGCCGAGATGCTCGACGTCCGCTCCGGTCAAGGACGCGACCTTCTTCCACCAATCGTCGGGCGGAAGATACAAATCCACGGGACGCACGAGATTGCCGACACCACTGCGCTCGTGAGCTTCCTCGACGCGGGTCCAGAAGCGGTCAAATTCGCCACGCAGCAGATCGGGCTCGTCGAGCAAGACGGCCGCGTTGGGGAGCAGATCGAAAACGGTGCGGTCGGATCCAGCCACCGGGGCGTAGAACTCCCAGCCGGGGAAGACGGTAACTCCGCCGGAACGTACTGCGGCCTCGACGATCTCTTCCGTTCCCGTAATGCGCTTGCCGGAAAGCCGGGTATGAATTGCGGCTAGAAGATAATCGCTCACAGGAGTTTCGGTAAGCGGCAACAGCAGCGCTTCGTCCATGGGGTTCGAGGAACGCTGCGAGGCGGGGTCGAAGCGGCGAATCGATTCCACTTCGTCGCCGAAGAACTCGATGCGCACTGGGCGCTCGGCTTCCGGCGAATAGACATCGAGGATACCGCCGCGCAGAGCGTACTCACCGGGCATCTCGACGACATCGGCCGAGTTGTAGCCGACGGTGTTCAAGTGGGCGAGAAGGTTATCAACGTCGAACGATTCGCCGCGACGCAGAATGCGGGCGAGGCCGGAATAGTATTCGGGGGAGCGCTGGAGTATGGCGGTGGCCGCTACGGGAGTGACCCCAATCGACGCTTTGCCCGTGGAGATCTTCCAGAGGGCAGTCGCACGTTCCTCTTGAAGCTCAGGGTGGGGGAAAGGTTCTGGAACGGAAGCACGTCGCGGGCCGGGAGGGCGACAACGGCCTCGGGTTCGCACGCGCCGGTGAGCTCGCAGAAGCCGCGCAGCACTGGGACAAACTCTTCGACGGCGCGGTTGTCGTTGACCACGAGGATGAGAGGACGGTCGGCGTGCCGGCGCAAAAGCACCAGCAGCAAGGCTTTCGCCGTGGGGGACAGTCCGGAGACACGAATACGCCCCGTGCCCTCCCGCAGGTGGGAGGCTACACGCGTGAAAGCGGGAAGCATTTCTACGTCCGAGAAGAGTTCGCGGACGAAGGGAAGCAGCATGCGAATTCAATTTTAGCAGGATTAAGGTGAGAGGCGATGAACCCGAAGTTGAGGATCAATCTGCTGAATTCCATACGACGGCGCCATCTAAAGGGAGCGTTGCAATCTCTGCGACCATCTATCGCCAGCGATGACAAGTTTTTTAGCTTCTGAGGTTTTTAACCCACTCCCGCGACAGGTTCCCGAACTTCTGATATCTATACTGCCGACTGGCATCGCGGCTAATCTCATGGCGTTCCCAGACAGACCCGGCCATTCGGGGATTCCCAGCGCGTACCTGCGCCCTTGCTTGGGCCGAAGATCGTAGCAAGACCCTAGAACATAAATTTCAGAGGACTGATGCGTACACCATTGGCTGCAGTTCTGCTACTGGCGGTGTGCCTGGTCGGTTGTGGCTCCAAGAACGCATTGCCTGCCCCAAGCGCCACGGGTCAAACCGCCGCAAGTCAAACCCTGGCAAGTCAAATCGTGAACAACACCAGTGCTTCCAGCAATTTTGTCAATCTGACGAATGGCAATCTGGGAGCGAACAATGTGAGCAAGCTCGACGTTCACTCCCTGCTCTATTCCGGTGCAACGACCAAAGTGTATGCGCAATTGCTGCTTTGGTTCGGGCAACCGGACCACATCGACGTGGGGTACAACTCCAAGGATCCGGCACAAGTGCAGCGCCAGATCACAGACATGATCAGCCGCGGCATCGACGGTGTGATTGTCGACTGGTATGGTCCGAACAATTCCATCGACCAAGCCACACAGGCGGTAATGCACGAGGCAGAGAAGCATCCCGGATTTAGTTTTGCGATCATGATCGATGCGGGAGCGATCGGCAGCAATTTGTGCAGTGGCTGCACGCCTCAGCAGACGCTAGCCCAGTTGCTGGAGTATGTAGAGCAGAACTATTTCGGTTCCCCAGCCTACCTGACTGTGCAGGGTCAGCCGGTGGTGACTGAGTTTAATATTGATCGCTCCTACGCGATCGATTGGAATGCGGCGAGATCCGCGCTACTCGCCACCTCCCCGCAGTTTCTATTTCAGGACGACGAAGGATTCAGTCACGCACTCAGCGACGGCAGCTATTCCTGGGTCATGCCCGAGGCGGGTGACTACGGGCTGAGCTATCTGACGAGCTTCTACAACGTTGGTGTGACATTCCCAAACGAGAAGACCATGGGCGCCGCCTACAAAGGGTTCAACGACCGGCTCGCGGCTTGGGGTTCAGGGCGCACCATGGACCAACAGTGCGGGCAGACGTGGCTGCAGACGTTCTCACAAGTGAATGCACTCTACAGCGCAAACCGGCAACTCCCCTTTTTGCAACTTGTGACGTGGAACGACTACGAGGAGGGCACGGAGATCGAATCCGGAATCGACAGTTGCTTTGGACTGCAACTCTCTTTGTCGGGACATACGTTGCAGTGGAGCATCGGCGGCAGCGAAAGTACGGTGGATCACTACACCGTATACTCCAGCTCCGATGGGCAGAGCCTTACGAAGCTCACAGACATCCAGGGGGGAGTACATTCCGTCGATCTGTGCAGTTTACCGATCCCGGCGGGGAATCAAAAGCTACTGGTACAGGCGGTCGCCAAACCGTCACTGGCGAATCGGATGCCCGGGCCGGTGAGCTATACCCCAGCATGTAGCACCTCCAATTCATAATCCTCGGATGGCACGCAGTATTGCGTAAGGCTGGACGCGCGTGGCCAGTCTCTCCCCGGCGAATCGGGATGGTCCTGTTTCCCTACCCTCTTACTCCCTTGTGTACGTACGAATAGGTTTGCTCTATAATCCCCGGCGCGGAGGCACCTATGTTGAAAAGAATCTATTCTTCACTGGCGCTTGTCTGCCTGCTCACGGGCACGCTCTGCGCCGCGGACGACTCTTTTTGCGGGAAATGGAAACTCAACATGGAGAAGAGCCAATTTACCGGCGACCAAATAGAAATTAAGGATCTCGGTGGCAACCAGTACGAGTGGACGGTCGGCAAACGGTCCGACAAGATTACCTACGATGGCACGGACCAACCTGTCCACTTCGGGCGAACCCTATCGATGGCTGCCGAAGGAAAGAACATCTGGAAAATGGTCATCAAGAAGGACGGCAGAGTGCTCAGTTCAATGACCCACACGATTTCCGATGATGGGAAAACACAGACCATCAAGGGGACCGAAAGCAAGCCCGACGGCACAACCTCGGAGTTCACGGTGGTGTGGAAGCGATTGGGCAGCGGTTCCGGGTGGGGCGGCACGTGGGAAGAAGCCGACGTGAAATTTACTTCGCCGGATGAGTGGGACATCGAAGCCTACGATGGCAATGGGTTAACTTTCAATACGCCCGCCTATCAAGACACGCTTAGCATGAAATTCGACGGCAAGGATTACGAAGAGAAGGGCCCGGTGGTGGCGCCCGGCTCCATGTCGTCCGGCAAGCGGGTGGACGCCCACACCTTGGATGTTACGAACAAGGTGAAGGGCGAGGTGATAGATCACACGAAATTCGAGGTCTCCCAGGACGGCAAGACGCTGACGCTCACGGTTCACGAGACCGGCCAGCCGAAGGCCCAGACCATCGTCTACGACAAGATGTAGCTGTCGTCGCGGCAACTGGCTCGATGAAGACGGGCATTACCATCGCCCAGGGATAAGACTGTCTTCATCGGGATTTGTTGGGCTCAACGGCGGCACGTCGGGCAGTGAGATCGGACAGTGAGATCAATGATTTGTGAGATCAATGATTTGCGAGATCAGTGATTGGCCCTGCCGCGGATGGTGAGTTCGGCCTCGGCCGACACATCCGACAGTGTGACGTGCAGGGCATGTTGCTTCGGGTCATAGGATGTTTTCAAGGGATACGTGCTGCTGGAAAACTTCGCTTCAGCATGCGCGGACGGCCAGTCATAAACCACCACTTCGATGAACTTCCACCACGGCGTGTACGAGCCCTGCCGCGTGTGGAACATCAGGCGCATGGAGTTGGCGTCGGACTGACAGGAAAAAGCCTGACGAAGATATTCTCCTTGCTGGTAGCGGAAGGTGTGGCCGTCGTCGAGGTAGATCGAGCCGCTGCACGGCGATCCCGGATAGACGCGGAGTTCCAGCGGTCCGCTGGGAATCTCGTCTGTGTTCTGAATCAACGGCTGCAGGGGTAGCATGCTCCCGCCGCGAACGTAGACCGGCATGGTGTCGAGCGGGGGATGGATTGTGCCAGGCGAGGAAACAGTCGCTCCCACGTTCAGGGCGATAACCTTTGCTGCAATCGGAGGCGCTTGCGATGAAGGCGGCGCTTTGAGCCCAGTCCAGAAATCGTACCACTCGTGCTCATTGGGGAAGGACACGGAGTACTCGTCGAGCTTCTCGCCGAACGGAGGCGGGGCGACGAGCAGGCTAGGCCCGAGCAGAAATTCCGTATCGAGATGATCGAAGCCGCCAGAGTTGGGCGCGAAGATCTCGGGGAACTCCAGGAAGACGGGACGCATGAGGGGAAGTCCGGTGCGCGATGACTCGTCGGCAATGGAGTAGATGTAGGGCAGCAATCTGTAACGCGTTTCGATGTAGCGGCGGCGAATGGCTTCCTGCTCGGGACCGTTGTTCCACACTTCATGCGGCAGGCTACCTTTTTCGGCGTGATCGCGAAAGAACGGAGAGAAGGCCGCAAGCTCGACCCAGCGCGTGAGCAGGTCGGGCGGCGGCGAACCGTTGAATCCACCCACGTCCGCACCGACAAAGGAGATGCCGCTGACGCCCAGATTAAGCACCATCTGCGTGGCCAGACGAAGGTGGTTCCAGGTCGCGGAATTGTCTCCGGTCCAGGTGAATCCATAGCGTTGGCCTCCCGCATAAGTGGCGCGGGTGAGTACGAACGGCCGCTCGTCGGGGCGCAGTTTCAGGAGGCCCTCGAAGGTGCCGCGAGCATTTTCCAGTCCGAGGACGTTGTGGATCTCGGCGTGAGTGGCGGTTCGGGTCGTGAATCCCGCCTCTTCAATGCGATGCACGGTGTTGAGCGGCATCGTCTTGTCGGGCCCGTCAAAGACCGAAGGCTCGTTCATGTCGTTCCAAAAGCCGGCCACGCCATCCTGCACAAACTCTTGATAGAGGCCGCCCCACCACTCGCGCGTCTGGGCGCGGGTGAAATCCGGAAAGACTGCGGGGCCGGGCCAGACAATGCCAACGAACTCGCTGCCGTCGGGATTCTTCACGAAGTGGTCTCTGGCATGGCCCGTGTCGTAGGGAGCGTATCCCTCGTTTGCGACATGGGCAATGTGCAGATCGGTGATGTTGACTAAATGAAAGTGCTGTTTGAGCAGATCGGAAACCAGCCCCGGGAAGTTGGGGAACGTTTTCGGATCGACGGTGAAAGGACGATTCTTGTACTGGTAGTCGATATCGAGGTAGAGCACGTCGGAAGGAATTCTGTCGGTGCGGAGACGGTTGGCGATCTCCCGAACCTGCGATTCGGGAGCGTAGCTGTAGCGCGACTGCTGGAAGCCAAGCGCCCAGAGCGGAGGAAGCGCAGGCTTTCCGGTGAGGTAAGCGTAGCCTTCCACCACCTGTTTCGGAGTGGGGCCGTAGAGGATGTAATAGTCCAGCGGTCCGCCTTCAGCGCCAAAGGAAATCGCGTCTCGTGCCTGCTTGCCGAAGTCAAACCAAGTGCGCCAGGTGTTATCGAAGAGCACGCCGTAGCTGCGTGTGCTGTTGATGCCTAGGAAAAAAGGGATGCTTTTATAGAGCGGGTCGGTTGATTCCTGAGGACCAACGTCAGTATTCCAGAGCGTGTAGGCCTGATTCCTGCGGTCGAACGAGCCCGCCTTGTCCCCGAGACCGAAATAGTGTTCGTCGCCAGGCATCTGCTTCGAAATAGAGAAGCCACCGAGTTGGAAGGTCACGGGACGGCCCAGAGCGTCGGCGGAGATGACGTTGCCGGCAAGGTCACGAATGACGAGGCGGAGCGGACTGCGTTCCACGCGCACTTCGAGCGTTGCAGTGCGGAAACCCACGGACGCGTCGTCCTGAATCGGTTTCACCTCGATGGACTTGCTGCGTGACTCGGGAAGGACGGCCCAGGAGGCATCCTCTGGAAGCTCGCCGTTTGCGCAAACGCGTACACGAACAATGTCATCGCGGAGCGCGGTGATGCGCAAAGTCGCCGAGTCGGCGCGCAGGTCGATGCCGTCGCGCCGCGACTGGGAACTGGTCACGGCTGCGAGAGTGGTTGCCTGCGGTGTGGCGGACGCGGTCTGAGCGAGCGCGGAACTCGATGACACGGTTGCTACGAACAGGAACAAGACCAAAAATCGCGGACTGGAAAATGGCATTTCCGAGACTCTTTCCAGAAGAATTTTTTTGATGCAGCAACATCATACTAGCTCCAACCGAAAGAACCCGTTGGACCGGGTTTTTCGGGACGTCCGATCAACTTGCCGAGTATCGGGCCAAGGGCTCTTTGAGTCGGAGGGTGCAAGAGTGTCGCACCCTCCAGCCATCCATCTTGATTTCCAGGAGAGACAGGCTCATGCAATCGACGAATGCAGTTTCGAAAACGACGTTGTGGACGGGACGGGTGATGAGCGTCTTGCCGGTTCTGCTAATTCTGCTGGGCTGCGTCATGAAATTGATGAAGCATCCGTCGGTGCTCGAAGGATTCGCGCGTGCTGGAGTTCCGGAGCGACTCATACTGCCGGTCGGATTGATTGAGCTGGTCTGCGTTGTGCTGTATCTGATTCCGCGGACTTCTGTTCTGGGAGCTATCTTGATGACCGGGTTGCTGGGCGGGGCAACGATTACGACTCTACGTGTTGGCGATCCAACTTTTCCGATGCCGGTGATTCTTGGAATGCTGGCGTGGGGAGGGTTGTACTTGCGGGATGTGCGGCTGCGGGCGCTGATTCCGCTGCGACAGGAAAGTTCGGAAGGCTGAGACAAGGGATCAGAGCGCCTCGCTTTGCCCGGCGGACAGCCGAGGCGGCTGTCGCTACGCGAGCTCAGCCACGCAACAGCGGGCGCGTCAGGCAAGTGGGGCCGCCGCCACCGTTAATGCAGATTTCGCTGCCGGGGAAGGTGCGGACGTCGAAGCCGGCGTGGCGCAGGCGGTCGTTGGTCTTGTGATTTTCTTCGATCGCCAGCAGGCGCTTCCCGCCGAGTGCGAGCACATTGCAGGCGAGCGTGTCGCGCTCGGAATCATCGATAGGGATGAATTGGAAACCGCGCGACTTCAGCAGTTCCACCGTTTCGACCGCCAGCCAGGGGAGATCGACCAAAGCGGTTTGCTCGTCGAGCAGGCTGATCAAGGACATCAGGTGCAGGCAAGCCGACGGTCCGGGACCGTAAGGAAGCGGAGCGGTTAGAACTTCAACTCCCTTGGGCGCGAGCAGGGCACGCATTTGCGCCATACCTGCGGCGTTGGTGCGGTAGCCTTGGCCGACAAGCAGGGTCTTCGAGTCGAGCCAGAGGATGTCTCCGGCTTCGCTGGTGCCGGGTTCGGTGATCGATCCCAAGGTTGGAATGCCTTGCGCCGCACATGAAGAGCCGTGCCGCCTCGCTTCCACCACTCGGTTCACTTTGCCGGGACGCATGAGGATCAGGCCGAGGTCGGTGGGTAGAGAGGCGTCGTGGACGTAAACGGCATCGAGGGATAAGTTGTCATCGGGAGGCAGTTCGATCACTTCGGCACCGGCCCGCTGCAATTCGCTCAGCAGTGCCGCGTGCTGCGTCTGGGCCGTTTTGAAATTCGGAGCGTGATGAAACCCGAGTTCGCGCCAGGCAGAGAGGCGCTGCGGCTGGTTCCAGCCTGCAGTTCGAGGCGAGCACACCAGCACGCGCCGGAGTTCGGCGACCATGGAATGTCCGTTGAACAGCAGGTCGGTTTGTGAAGATGCGGGCAGGGTATGCCTCCTGCACTATGAGGAATCTGAGAGACGAGGATAATTTTAAGGGGACGGCTGCGGTTTGCCAATGAACGCCTTCGATCTCCTCAGTGAGAGCGTGAAATACCTGTCGCATATTATGGTCAGACAGGCTGAGAAATATTGGCAAAGGCTTGGGCTATTCCTCGCCCCAGGCGGGATATTCCCGGTTCGCCGGGATCTGACGCAAATATCGGGTGACCGGTAGGCAGCGGGGCCCGGCCGTTCGCTGCTATTCGGACACGGAATAGGAAACGTGGGCGTCGGCGGGCGGCATTAGTTCGTGCACACCGTTCTTTTCTTTTTCTTTGTGGTGGGCACTGCGTTTGTTCAGCCAGCGCTTGAGATGCTTACGGGCGGGAGGACTGAGCTTGGAAAAGAAGAGTCCGGCGCGACCCTGATCGCTGGCCCAGATCACGTCGGCGTGTCCTTGTAACTTGAGATCAGTGCCCGGCAACACACAGCGAAATGCCAAGTTTGAACTGATAGGCACCGGCTCAGTGGCCTGTACCGCGAGGCCATGCTCGCCGATATCGATGCTAACTGCAGTAAGAGTTTCGCTTGCGGTCTCCAAGTAGACCAGGGTTTTCACTTCGTAACGCGCGGACTTGCGCCGATTGGCCTTCCCCCTTTTTCTCCCAGCCTTCAAGGCGTCTTTCAACTGTTCAGGTTCCAGAGGCCGGTAGAGGATGCGGCTGGCCCCGGATTGGAAAGCCTGGCCGGTGCCCGGCCACGCCCGACTGGCTACCGCCAGCAGTGCGGGCTTCTGGGCTTCTGGCAACAGAGCCGCCATGCGGATCACCTCTTCGGCGCCGGGCAGATCAAAGTCCACAATCAAGGTGGAGCAGCGGCCGGTCATGACCAACTCCAGCGCTTCCTGCTGGGACGGGCAGCTCACCAAATCAATATCCAGCTCCTCGAGGGTGGCACTCAAGGTCGCTAAAGTTCTTTTGTCGTGACACAGGACAGCGGCAGAATGGCGCATGAGTAACAAAGTACGGGTCGCGGCGAGGCGGGTAAATGTCACACCGGTAATCCACGGGGTGGTTACCGAAGCACTCTATAAACCATGGAAAATGCAAGTGTTATCGAGCGCAACGCGCTGACGTTTTAGCTTTGCGCCCTTTGGGGGGCAGTTCTTCGTGGACTTTGCGGGCAAAGAAGAATTCAACCGGGAAGTACGCAAAGGATTCGCAGAGTTCGCAGGGCGCAGCGTGCGAACCACGGTGCAAGTGCCCGCAACTATCGTGTTCTCCCAGACGAGCACCGACTCGAGCACTGCTATAATGAAGAATTGCGCTCATGGCTACGAAGCGACTGATTCGATCCACAACAGTTTTGTCGGTTCGACGCAACGGGAAGGTTGTTCTCGCTGGCGACGGCCAAGTCACGCTGGGCGAGTCGGTGATCAAGCACACCGCTAAGAAGATCCGTCGGCTGTATAACGAAAAGATTTTGGCTGGGTTTGCGGGGTCGACCGCGGACGCATTTACTCTGTTCAGCCGGTTCGAGGCCAAATTGGAGCAGTATCACGGCAACCTGGGGCGGGGTGCAGTCGAACTGGCGCGGGACTGGCGCACCGACAAGTTCCTGCGACATCTGGAAGCGTTGTTGCTGGTGTGCGATAAGGAGCAAACATTCCTGCTGAGCGGGCAAGGGGACGTGATCGAGCCCGACGGTGCGGTGGCGGCAATCGGGAGTGGCGGGCCTTATGCACAGGCCGCGGCGCAAGCGCTGGCGGAGCATACGGAACTCTCGGCCCATCAAATCGCCGAAGAAGCCATGAAGATTGCGGGCAAGATGTGCATCTATACGAATGACAAGGTCACGATTGAAGAACTGTGAGACAAGTGGTCAGTGGCTAGTGATCAGTGGCCAGCAGGAACGACTCACTGACCGCTCGCCACTGGGCAATGATCACTAACCACTGAATTTATGGCAATATACCTACCCTCATCGGCCGAAGAAGAGCAGCTCACGCTGGATGAACTGACTCCGCGCGAGATTGTGGTTGAGCTCGACAAACACGTGATTGGTCAAAAGGACGCAAAACGCGCCGTGGCCATCGCGTTGCGCAACCGCATGCGCCGGCAAAAACTTTCGCCCGAGCTGGCCGAAGAAATCATTCCGAAGAACATCATCATGATCGGGCCCACTGGCGTGGGCAAGACGGAGATTGCGCGGCGGCTGGCGAAGCTGGCGAATTCGCCATTTTTGAAAGTGGAAGCATCCAAGTTTACCGAAGTCGGCTATGTGGGACGCGACGTGGAATCGATGGTGCGGGATCTGGTGGAAATCGCCATCGATAATGTGCGCGAAGAGAAACTGGAAGATGTGGCCGACAAGGCGGAATTGAATGCAGAAGAACGGCTGCTGGATATTCTGCTGCCACCATCGCCTCCGCCGCGGACGGACGGAAGTTCGACCGCGGGCGGCGTGGTGATTGATGGAAGTACGGCTCTGACCGAGTCCTCCAGCCGAACGCGCGAGAAACTGCGGCAGCAATTGCGCGAGGGGAAACTCGATGACCGCACGGTGGAAATAGATGTGCGCGAGCGGAATTTTCCCTCGTTTGAAATTCTGACCAACCAAGGCGTCGAGGAGATGGATGTCAACATTAAGGACATGTTGCCGAACATCTTCGGGCAGCGGACCAAGAAACGGAAGATGAAGGTCAATGAGGCCTTCGAGTACTTGATCCAGGAAGAAGAGCAGCGACTGGTTGACATGGACCAAGTCACGCGGATCGCAATCGACCGGGTCGAGAATTCGGGCATCGTATTCCTGGACGAGATCGACAAAATCGCGGGACGCGAAGCCGGCCATGGGCCGGACGTTTCGCGAGAAGGCGTGCAGCGGGACATTCTACCCATCGTGGAAGGAACCACTGTGAATACGCGTTACGGAATGGTGCGCACCGATCACATCCTGTTCATTGCGGCGGGGGCGTTCCACGTGTCGAAGCCGAGTGACTTGATTCCCGAGTTGCAGGGGCGTTTCCCGATCCGAGTGGAACTGCAATCGTTGACGATGGAAGACTTCGTGCGAATTCTTACGGAGCCGAAATCGTCGCTCGTGAAGCAGTACACGGCTCTGCTTGAGACCGAGGGCGTGAAGTTGGACTTTACTCCTGAAGCGCTGGACGAGATTGCGCACTTTGCCTTCCGCGTGAATGAGAGTACGGAAAACATAGGGGCGCGGAGGCTTCACACTATTATGGAGCGGGTACTGGACGAGTTGAGCTTCGACGCGCCGGAGAAGAAGGGTCAAGCGGTCACGGTCGATGCGGATTATGTTCGCAAGATGCTCACCGACATCGTGAAGGATCAGGATTTGTCGCGGTACATTCTGTAAGAAAAATCTTCAACCACAAAGGGCACAGAGGGGCACAGAGCAACTCTACGGATTTCCCTGCGTTTCTCGGTGTACCCTTTGGTCTACCTTTTGTTCTTGCCATGAAAACTATTGATCGCAGCCGCCTGCAGTCCCTGATGCAACGCGAACAGAGGAAGTTTGTGGACGAGCGTCCGAAGTCGAAGGCTTTGTTTGAGCGGGCGCGAAAGTCGCTGCTGGCGGGCGTCCCCATGAACTGGATGGTGAAGTGGGCAGGAGCGTTTCCGCCGTTCGTGCGGGAGGCGCAGGGGGCTCACTTCTTCGACGTGGACGGGCATCGTTACACCGATTTTTGCCTGGGCGACACAGGAGCGATGACGGGGCATTCTCCGTCCGCCACCGTCAAGGCTGTGGAAGAACAGTCGCGACGCGGCATCACGTTGATGTTGCCCGGGGAAGATTCGATTTTTGTGGCCGAGGAACTACAGAAGCGATTTCTTCTGCCCTATTGGCAATTCGCGCTCAGCGCCACCGATGCGAATCGGTTTTCGATCCGGCTGGCGCGGCAGATCACCGGGAGGCCGAAAATTCTTGTCTTCAACTGGTGCTATCACGGGACGGTGGATGAGACGTTCATCACGCTGGAGGCCAACGGAACAGCAGGACCGCGGCGCGGGAACATTGGGCCGCCGGTAAATCCGGCAATCACGACCAAAGTCGTGGAGTTCAATGACGTTGGCGCACTCGAACGGGCGCTGACCCCAGGTGATGTTGCTTGCGTGTTGGCCGAGCCTGCGATGACGAACGTAGGGATCGTGCATCCCCAACCGGGATATCACCAGGCATTGCGGGAAGTCACGCGCAAGCACGGAACGCTGCTCATCATCGACGAAACACATACGATCTGCGCGGGGCCCGGTGGCTACACGCGGGCGAAGAGTCTTAATCCCGATGTGCTGGTCTTTGGCAAGCCCATTGGAGCAGGCATTCCCGGGGCCGCGTACGGGTTTTCGGAGGAAGTTGCGGAGCGCATTGTGGCCAAGCAGGAACTGGAAGATTGCGACGTGGGCGGCATCGGAAGCACGTTGGCGGGCAATGCACTCTCTCTCGCCGCCATGCGGGCCACGTTGACGAAAGTTCTTACGCAAGAGGCTTTCGACCGCATGATTCCCTTGGCCGAGCGCTGGACCGTAGGCGTAGCCCGAGCGATAGCCGATGCAGATCTGCCGTGGCACGTCACTGGTTTAGGGTGCCGGGCCGAATATCTGTTCGGCGCAGAGAAACCGAAGAATGGCACGGAAGCCCACGACGCGATGGACTTCGAACTGGAACGATTCATGCACCTCTATGCCATGAATCGAGGGATTTTGCTCACGCCGTTTCATAACATGGCGCTGATGTCGCCGCAGACGGAAGCGGAAGATGTAGACCGGCATACCAAAGTATTCCGCGAGGCGGTCGGGGAACTCGCGGGATAGCGCGTTCTTTAGGGGTAATCGAAAATCCAGGGGCTGGCGGGAGTCTGTTAGTCTGTTTTCTTCCGCATGAAACGCTCCATGCCGAAGTTCTTACTGGCTCTGAGTGCGCCGCTGATGTTTACGGCGTGCGCGACGATTGGGCCGCCCCAGCCTCCCTCGCTGGAGTTGCCAAAGCCCCCTGCGGATCTGCGGGCAACGCGCAAAGGCGAACACGTCACTCTCACCTGGACGGCTCCCAGCGTTACGACCGATCGGCAGAAGATTCGAAGCCTGGGTCCCACCCGAATCTGCCGAGGACTTGCTAAGAAGTTGACGCAGTGCGGTGTTCTGGTGGGGGAGGCGCCTCCGCAACCAGACTCCGCCCCGACTCACGCTGGCAAACAGAAAGTTGCAGGATCGTATACCGACGCTCTCTCTCCGCAACGGCAGAGCGACGATCCTTCTGCGTTCGCGACCTACGCGGTCGAGGTACTGAATGCGGGGGGCCGCAGCGCTGGACTCTCGAACCAGGTGCGGGTTTCGCTGGCTCGTACTTTGCCTCCGCCGCAGGACTTTGCTGCGCACGTCACGGGTCAAGGAGTCGTGCTGACCTGGAGGAACAATATTCCCGCAGCGAGTCCGACTTCAGCGCTGCACTATGTCTATCGTGTGTATCGACGCCTGGAGGACAGTGGCGAACAGATTCTTGTCGGCGAGGTCCCGGCGGAAAATGAGCGCAGTCTCAGTCTTTCCGATTCCGGCATCGAATGGGAAAAGACGTATGAATATCGTGCGGAGACGGTTACGGCGATTGCGCAGGAGGACAAGACGGAATTACGGATCGAAGGCGACGACACGCCCGCAGTCAAGGTTTTCGTTCACGACGTTTTTCCGCCAGCCGTTCCTTCGGGGCTGCAGGCCGTATCTTCGGGGCCAGGACAGAAACCCTTTATCGACCTGGTATGGGCTCCGGTGACCGACATCGATCTCGAAGGGTACAACGTTTATCGTCACCAAGAAGGAATGCCTGCGGTGAAGATCAATGCGGAGCGGGTGAAAGCGCCGGCTTACCGCGATGCGAACGTCACGACTGGGAAGCGTTATTTTTATTCTATCTCTGCCGTGGATGTTCGCGGCAACGAGAGTGGACAGTCGGGGGAAGCCAGCGAGACAGTGCCGTAAAAGTTCGCAGCAGATTGATCTTGGCTAGGATCGGCCTTAGTTGGGAGTGGCGAGACGCGCGTGGTAGCCCTTGCGTGATCGAACCTGCAGGCGCTTGCCATCTTTTTCCGCAGTGACGGTGATGGTGCGATAGCTTCCGTTGGGCTGAAAATCGGCGGGCTTGTAGGCGATGAAATAACGACTGCGAATCAGATCATGAAGCTTGTCGAAGGATTTGCCCAAGGTCATGATATCGCCGGGAAACATTGCTTCGCCCCCAGTACGCCCCGCCAGTGCTTCCAGAACGCGATCGGCATCCGTCTTATCGCCTCGATCCTCACGGGTACTTACGGTGTAAATGGTCACGCCGGCCCTCTCCGCGATCTGCATGCTCTGCTTCAGGCTGCTGTGACTGGAATTATCTTCGCCGTCGCTGAGGATAACCAACACTCTCGCCACCCGCTCGCTTTCCGGATACGCTGCCAGCTTGCGGCACGCGAAGGTTACCGCGTCAAACAGCGCTGTTCCTCCGCCATTAGCGAGTTTTTCGATTCCCTTCCCCAGTTCGTTGGGTTCCGAGCTGAAATCTTGAGTCACGGTGGTTTCCTCGGAAAAACCTGCGATGAACCCCAGGTCTGAAGCCCCGCTTAGCATCTTTTCAACGAACTTGGTGGCGGCGTGCTTTTCAAACCAGAAGCGGTCGTGCACGGAACCGCTGGTGTCGACGAGCAGAGCGAGCCGCATAGGAAGCTTCGACTGCGGGGCAAATTGTTCTATCTTTTCTGGGGGCTTTTTATCGTCCAGGATCCGGATGTTGGACTGCTCCAAATCGTTCACCATGTGTCCATGGCTGCTGACGGTGAAAAACAGAGTGACCTGATCCACGCTGGTACGAATTGTCCATGCGCCCACCGACGCGGGAGCGGGCGGGGCTGCAGCTGGATCGCGATTGCTGGCCTCCGTGGTTGTGTTCGCCTCGGCCAGCGTACCGCAGTCCACACAACTGCCGCCGTCGGATTCATCTCCCAGAGCATTCAACTGCCCCTTCAATCTTTCACTGTTGGGGAAAGTCTGTGGCCGCACAGAGGCGACCAGGGTGGTTGTTTGCGATGGAGTCGCACCGCCGCCGGCCCGAACCATCTTGTTATGGGCAAGAGCGGCAAGGTTCTGGCGTGCCACGGGAGCGAAGGCGTTGGTGGGATCTTCGCCCAGGAAGAAGTTCAGCTCCCGTTCCATCGCTTCAAAATCCTTGAGGGACATGGCTGCCGAGGCCGCGACGTAGTGCACATTGGCCATCCCTTTATGGTTGAGCGCGTGGACTCGCTGTGCGGTTTCCAGCACCTGCTGGTACTGATGGGTACCGTTCTGGGCGTACGCAAGAGCCGACAGGGTGCTGGCATCCTTTGGCCGCAGAGAAGCAGCTTTCTCCAGTTCTGGTTGCGCAGCGGTGAAATCGTTCATCGCTAATGCAACCATACCGAGTTTGACAAACGATCCGGGGAACTTCGGGTCCAGCTTCGCGGCCAATTCGAACTCGCTTTTGGCGTGCGGCTTGTCGTCCTGATCGAGATAGGCGAGGCCAAGACCGATATGAGCGGAAACGAATTTGGGATAGGCGTCAATCGCCCTTCGCAGGTGCTTGATCGCTTCTTCGGAGTGCTGCGTTTTCATCAACGAGTTTGCGCGATTGTATTCTTCGACAGCCTTGTTAGGGGCTTCCAAGTCGAGAGCTGATACAACCCCGGAATCGATCAACTCTTTATCTTGTGCCTTCTGATGCGCACTCTTCTCTGCGTGCCGGTTCATCTGGTCGAGATACATCTGCGCAAAGTCCATTAGGGCAAACCCCGAATCCGGACCCACATTTATGTTCGGTACTTGAGCGAGCGCACAGATCTGGCTACATAGCCAGAAAGCGACGGCCCAAGCGAGCCGATACTTGATAAAGTTGCGTAACCGACGACCGGGCGCAGACGGCACGGAATTGCTCCTGCGATGACGCGGGGGTTGTGGGAACAGAGGCTGAGAACGGCTCGCGGAAATCTGGGGGTCCGTCCTCTCAACCCACAACATCTTGGGGATTTACTATAACAGATATCGTGGGCTGGCTCCGCTCGTTTACGACAGTTGGCAAGTCCTAGGGAGCCGCGGCATCAATGCCACAGTCAGAAAATATTTCCCTCCACTGCGCTTCAATTTCCGTAGATATGGTTAGATAGATGGCGATGAGATATTGCCGATTTCAATTTAATGGCCAAGTCCAGTATGGGCTGGTTGAGTCCGTGGGCGGGCGGGATGCGATTGTGCGGATCCTGCTGACCGCTCCGGAAGAGGCTGATGCGGACGTGGAAAGCCTGCGCACGCGGCGCATCGAGGCGATCCCGCTGGACGAGGCTTCGCTGCTGCCTCCGGTGCGGCCGTCGAAGATCGTATGCGTGGGGCGAAACTATCGCGAACATGCCGCCGAACTGGGGCACGACGTGCCGCAGGAGCCGCTGATTTTTCTGAAAGCCACGTCGGCACTTCTGCCGCCGGGAGGGACGGTGCGGCGTCCGAGGATCTCGCAGCGGGTCGATCATGAGGGCGAGTTGGGCGTGGTGATTGGGAGGACTTGCTACCAGCCGGCGGCGGATGCGGACATCCGACAATACATTTTGGGCTACACATGTGTGAACGACGTCACGGCGCGCGACCTGCAGAATAAAGATGGGCAGTGGACTCGGGCCAAGGGCTTCGACACGTTCTGTCCGGTGGGGCCGGTGGTGACCGACGAAATCGATCCGTGGGGAGGGGTGGGCGTGGAAACCCGCGTTAATGGCGAGGTGCGGCAGCAGGGGAACACGCGGGATTTCATCTTTGCGCTGGACGTGGTTATCCGGCATATTGCGCAGGCGATGACTTTGTTCCCTGGCGACCTGATTCCTACGGGGACGCCAGCGGGGGTGGGGCCGCTGGTGGCGGGGGATGCGGTTGAGGTCAGCGTGGAGGGGGTGGGAACGCTGCGGAATACGGTGGTGGATGAATAAGGGCGATTGTTGATTTCTGACTGTTGATTTTAGATTTCAGAATGATCGTGGTTGGAGCTTGTTTTCCATCATCAATCAACAATGCTTTACTGCAGCCGGAAGCGTTCCTTCATCAGCCGTTGCAGGCGGGGCTTGTAGAGCAGATCGTAGGCGAGTTCTTTGTCGGGGAACATGGCTAGTGCGGCGCGCTTGGCTCCGGCGGCCAACTCGGAGGCCTCCTCTACGGTCAGGTTAGGATCCTGGCCGATGACGGACATCACCATGCTGATCATTACTTGCAGGCGGCGGATCTTTCGGGCTTCCTCTTCGCGCTCGCGCAGCGTCTCCTGCTCCGCGATTGGAAAATTTGTTTCCTGCCCGGCCTGGTGATGAATGTTCATGATCTCCCCTTTTCCCACACCCCAGTTTGGATGACTCGACGCGGCCCGGCGTTGCGCCATGGTTAAGGCCATTCTGCCGCAGTTCCACAAGAAAGCAACTACACAAAAGTGCCGATCCGAATGGGGCTCGGAATTCCGCTACTTGAACAAAGCCCCCACTTCTCGCAAAGAACGCGAGAAATGGGCACCCTTGGTCAGTTTCACAACCCTTGGGTCGGTTCACAACCCTTCACTATGAAGCCGCATCCACCTTGGACGCCGATTCCCGGCCTGCAAGCGGGCTCGGACGGGGAGTAAAATTGCTGAGTCACGGATTCGGCTCCGTCCGACTCCAGAATTGGAGATGTCATGGCAGAACCTGGCAATTCGCCCGCCGACGCGCAGCCGCGTCCTGATCCCAACGAGAAACTGGTGAAGGTCTTCGGCTCTGAACAGGAACCTGAGGCGCTGGTGGTCAAAGGGTTGCTCGATTCAGCGGGCATCGACAGTGACCTTACTTCGGCGTCACTGGTGCAGGATGCGTTCCCAGGGCTGGGCGGAATGATCCTTCTGGTGCGGGAAGAGGACGCGGAAGAGGCGCGGCGCGTGATCGCCGAAGGACGCCGATCCGCACCTGACGACGAAACTGCGGAAATTCAGGTTATTGAAGGGCCGCCACAGAAGGCGTAACCGAATGGCTCTCGAGAAAGAAGCTGATGGCTCCCTTAATATCTGTGCGGTGAACGTGGACGCCCGCGTCTCCCAGGCGGCCAAAAACCTCGGTTCGCGGCAAACCGAACGAGTTATCTGATCCCACGGAAATGCTGGCGAACTCAGGCTTCGCCGACGCAAGCAGTGCCGGCGTGGTGGCGTTGGCGCCGCCGTGGTGTCCGACCTTGATTAAGGTCGCGCTGGGATGATGGAGCGCGGCCACGCGCCGTTCCACTTGCTTCTCCGCATCCCCCTCCAGCAGAGCCGACGGGGCACCATAGCTTACGCGCAACACCATCGAATCGTTAGGCTGTGGCTTGGCGCCGACATGCCAGTCGCGCGGCGGGAACAACACCTGGAAGGTGACTGCGCTGAGATCGAATTCATCTCCTTCCCAACCGTCTGGCGAATTTCGTTGAAGGCAGCAGGCTGTAGACGTCGGTCGCGGATGACATGCGCCGTGATTTGCAGTTCCTGCCGATCCGCATAGCATTGAATAGTGGTGTCCAAGCGGGTGGATGTCCGGTGCGCCTGAATGTGAAGCGCTCCTGCGAATAAAGAGCGCTCCTAAAGCCAGCGCCCAGCCCAGCCAGGAACGCCGACTGGCGAAATATGCCGCCGCCGCTATAAACGGGGCGGCTGCCACCACCCACCAATGTGCGGGCCGCGAGAGGTCTACTCCACCGATAATACCCAGAGAGTAAGCCACCGTCGCCCAGAGCATGGGCTTGCGGCTGGCTTTGAAGTGAAAGGCAGGGGGATGGCGGGAGTGGAGGACGAAGTCATGGAACTTGGCGACGTACGCCTTTACCGCTGGCAGCCGGAATATGCTGCCGGGCTTCGCCCAAGGCAGGACAGCCGAGGCGGCTGTCGCTGCGTGAGTCTCAGCGCACCAGGTGAACGATGCTTTCCAGGTGGTAGGTTTGCGGAAACAGATCCACCAGCTGAACTTGTTCGACGCGATAGCCCGTGGCGAGCAGGATCACGAGATCGCGCGCCAGCGTTGCCGGATCGCACGACACATAAACAACGCGTGAGGCGCCCAAGGTCGCCACCAATCGCGCCACGCGTTCTCCTAGGCCACTACGGGGCGGGTCCACCACCGCTAGGTCGGGCATATTAGGAACATGAGAGAGGATTGCACCCTTCCCGACTCGCCCCGAATGTTCCGCACGGGCCAGGTACTGCTCCGTTGTGGCCTGAACCGCCTCTCCATTCGAGGACTGATTGTAGGAGAGATCAGCCAAGGAAGTCTGTGACGGCTCTACGGAAACTACGTGATGAAAGTCACCGGCCAGCGCTGTGGAAAACAACCCTGCGCCGGCGTACAAGTCGAGAGCAAGTTTCCCCGATTGGCCGGCGGTGACGATCTTTACCAGTTGGTCAATCAGATGACGGTTGGTCTGAAAGAACGATCCGGCGCTGACGCGGTACGCCGCGTGCTGCGTTTGATAGGTCAGGGATGAAGCGCCAACGGTCAGGAGTATTTCCGAAGTCCCGGCCTTGCGATCGCCAGGATTGGCTTCACGGAATGCCACGACGCCGGCAATCTCGGGCATACCAGCGCGCAGTTCCTCCGCCCACGCGCGCACGGCGGCGCGGCGAGCCTCGCGCGCGCATCCGACATCTACCAGCAACTGACTGTCGTCGGCGTTCGCGAAGAACTCGACCTCCCCCACTCCCTCGGGAACTTTTCCCGCCCGTCCACTCTGCCACAGCAATGCGATGCCGCGGTTGATCAGCGGCGAACTGATCGGGCACGCTTCCACGGGTAGCAATTCGTGCGAGGCCAGCTTGAAATATCCCGCGGCGAACGTAGGACTGGCTTGCACCTGCAGGCGCGAGCGATTGCGATAGTTCCAGGGCGGTGAGGGGTGGACCTCGATGTCGAAGGGCAAGTCGAGCTTGGCCGTGCGCCGCAGGCTCTCGCGCAGAATTTCCTTCTTGATCTCGATCTGGTGGTCGTAGCTGGCGTGCTGGTAGTGGCAACCGCCACAGCGGCCAAAATATGGGCAGGCGGGTTCGATGCGATGGGGAGACGGTTCGATGACGGTTTCCACCGTCGCGCGCGCGAATCCCGGCTTCTGCTCGGTAAGGGAGGCATTGATTTTTTCTCCCGCCAGAACGAAGGGAACGAAGACGGCCTTGCCGCGTCCGCGGTCGTCGGCAGGCAAACGGGCCAGGCCATCACCGCCATAGATCAGCTTTTCGATTGTGAGGAGCAAGAATTGATTCTACGGTAAGAAGGGGGGCGGGACGATTCGCGCGAGATCCCTCGCTCTGCCCGAAGCGGCCGCCCTCAGGATGACGCCGATGGGACCACGGCGTTGCCGTGAATGCAGCTCATGAAAAATCCTTCTTCATCATCGCGCGACAGTGCCGTGCGATCTGTTGCTCTTCTTGGGCAGTGACCACCTGAATCTTATCTGGGGTAAGGCCGAGACTTTCCAGACCCTTGGTTGCCGCGGATCGAATGCGGTCGCTGTGCTCTCCGATGCCGCCGGTGAAGACGAGCAGATCGGCCCCCCCCAGCAGAGCCATATAGGCCCCGATTGTTTTGCGGATCGAGACGCCAAAAATATCCAGAGCGAGACACGCCTTTGGATCGTTGCGGCGGACGCGCTCCTCCAGGGCTTTCACATCGCCCTCGCCGGACGAAAGCGCAAACAGGCCGCATTGGTGGTTGAGCAGATCTTCAAGCTTGTCGGCGTCGAGCTTCTCCTGGCGGAGAAGATAAACGATGATGCCGGGGTCGAGGTCGCCAGATCGCGTAGCCATAGGAATGCCGCCAGTAGGAGTGAGGCCCATGGTGGTGTCGATCGATATTCCGTTTCGCACGGCACAGAGGCTCGATCCATTGCCCAGGTGCGCGAAAATTGCCCGTGCGGGCAGCTTCGCGCCGAAATGATGGACCAGCGATTCGTAAGAAATGCCATGGAAACCGTAGCGACGGATCCCGGCGTCGAAGTAGCGCTGGGGGATTGGAAAATGCGATGCAACTTCCGGAATCGTCTGATGAAAAGCATCGTCGAAGCAGGCGAAATGTGCGACTGCAGGAAAGATCGATTGCGCGATCGCGATCAGCTTCAGAGCCTGCGGGATGTGCAAGGGAGCAAAGTGGGTTGCGGCGCGCAGTTGTTCCACGACCTGTGGCGTGATGATTTGGTGTTCACGAAGTTTGGGGCCTCCGTGCACCACGCGATGGCCGACCGCGACCGGCGTATCGTCAATATGTTGCCGGATAGCCGTAGCGAGGGTACCGAGCGCATCGCTCTGGGATTCGTGAATACATTCGCGCTGTAGAAGCGAGGCTCCGTCGGAGGAACGAATATGTAAAGATCCATTGTCCCGTCCAATGCCCTCGGCACTTCCTGTCAGCAGCGGCTCTTCGTCAGTCGCGCCGGGCCGGTAGATGCCGAATTTCAGCGAAGACGACCCGCTGTTGAGGACGAGGATAGGACCGTCTTTGCTGGCCAGTTCTTTCGCCATTCCTACCCCGGCCACTTCCAGTTTCGAATCTCCTCTTTATCGATGCCTTCGGTGTGAGCGTAGTGGACGCTCTCAATAATCTGGCCCTTCAGCCATTCTTTAACGTGAGCTCCGATGGACTGCAGGCGCGGAACGCGATCGATGACATCGATTGCCAGATCGAAGCGGTCAATCTGATTGAGAATGGCGAGTTCCAGGGGCGTGTTGATGTTTCCCTTTTCCTTGTACCCACGCACGTGAATGTTGTCGTGATTCCTGCGCCGGTAGCTGAGCTTGTGAATGAGCGAGGCATACGAATGGAAGTTGAAGATGACCGGCTTGTCGATGGTGAACAGGGAATCGAAATCGCGATCGGAGAGTCCATGCGGATGTTCGCTGGCCGGCATGAGCCGGAAAAGATCGACGACATTGACGAAGCGTATTTTCAAATCTTTAAAGTGCTCTTTGAGAATCGCGACCGCAGCCAGCGACTCCATCGTGGCGATGTCGCCGGCGCAGGCCATCACCACATCGGGATCGGTGCCGTCATCGGTGGACGCCCAATCCCAGATGCCGATGCCCTTGGTGCAGTGCTTGACCGCGTCGTCCATGGACAGGTATTCAAGATGTTCCTGCTTGTCGGCCACGATGACGTTGACGTAATCGCGCGAGCGCAGGCAATGATCCGCTACGCTCAGCAAACAATTCGCGTCGGGCGGAAGATAAATGCGCACCACGTCTGGGCTTTTGTTGGTGACCACATCCAGAAATCCGGGATCCTGGTGGGTAAAGCCGTTGTGATCCTGCCGCCACACTAAGGACGTGATGAGGATGTTGATGGAAGGAATCGGCGCACGCCAGGAGAGCTCCATCTTCGACTTCTCCAGCCATTTGGCGTGCTGGTTGAACATGGAATCGATGATGTGAATGAAGGCCTCGTAGCTGGAGAACAGGCCATGGCGGCCGGTAAGGACGTAACCTTCAAACCAGCCTTCGAGGGTGTGCTCGCTGAGCATTTCCATGACGCGGCCGAAGACATCGAGTTCGCCGCCATCGGCGTCTTCCGGTTTGTATTCGGCAAGCCACGTTTTTTTCGAAGCGGCATAGATGGCCGTGAGCCGGTTCGAGGCAGTTTCGTCGGGCCCGAAAACGCGGAAGGAACTCATGTTGCGGCGCATCACCTCGGCAAGAAAATGTGCGAGCACATCCGTGGGTGAAACGTAGAGGGTACCCGGCACCTTCAGGTTAACGGCATATTCGCGAAAGTCGGGTAGATCCAGTTCTTTGCGCAGCAGACCGCCGTTGGCATGGGGATTCGCGGAAATGCGGCGCGATCCCGATGGCGCAAGCGCCTGCAGTTCGGGCACTAGTGTTCCTTTGGCGTCGAACAACTCTTCGGGCTTGTAGCTGCGCAGCCAGTCTTCCAGCATTTGCAAACTCCGCTTGTTGGTAGCCGGATCGAGGATGGGAACCTGGTGCGCTCGCCACGTCCCTTCCACCTTGTGGCCATCCACCTCCTTTGGTCCGGTCCATCCCTTGGGGGAGCGAAGCACGATCATGGGCCAGCGCGGACGAGTTGCGTCGCCAGTGGTGCGGGCGTGCTGCTGCAGAGAGCGAATCTCGAGGATGCATTGCTCCAGGGTGGAAGCCATCTGCTGATGCATCAGCGCTGGGTCGTCGCCTTCGACGAAATACGGTTTGTGGCCGTATCCGATCAACAGCGACTCCAGTTCTTCGTGGGGAATGCGCGCAAGAATAGTAGGATTCGCGATCTTGTAGCCGTTGAGGTGAAGCACCGGCAGAACCGCGCCGTCGCGAATCGGATTCAGAAATTTGTTGGAATGCCAGGAGGTCGCGAGCGGACCAGTCTCTGCCTCGCCGTCCCCAATTGCTACGGCGACGATGAGATCGGGATTGTCGAAGGCTGCTCCGTAAGCGTGCGAGACGGAGTAGCCCAGCTCACCGCCCTCATGAATGGAACCCGGCGTCTCCGGTGTGCAGTGCGAGCCGATGCCTCCGGGGAAGGAGAATTGCCGGAAGAACTTGAGCAAGCCAGCTTCGTCGCGACTCTTGTCCGGATAAATCTCGGAGTAGTGACCCTCGAGGTAGCAGTTGGCCAGTGTGGCTGGAGCGCCATGGCCCGGGCCGGAGATGTACATCACATTCAGGTCGTACTTCTTAATCAGACGATTCAGGTGCACCCAAAGGAAAGATTGTCCGGGATCCGAGCCCCAATGACCGAGAAGCCGCTTCTTGATGTGCTCGGGCTTCAACGGCTTGCGTAGCAGCGGGTTGTCGCACAAATAGATCATTCCAGCCGACAGATAATTGCAGGCCCGCCAGTACGCATCCATCTTCCGCAGTTCTTCGGGGGTAAGAGGTGTCGCGATTTTGGTTGGATTTGTCGCTCTGCGTTTTTCGAGGATTGCAGATTCGGTCGTCACGGATGGAGACCTCCGGCCTTACGAGAATCTAGACCCTCTTTGATGCGGAAGCGTGGTCCGGAGACTTACAGAATGATTTGCGGCAGCACGTCGGCTTGAAAAGAGAGCTAATCCTGCCTGAAATTTACACAGAATGCGAACTATCCCATTTCGCTGGTCATGATGAAGAGCGGCTTCATTTCGAAGCTGGTGTAGTGGGGCCGGAGGCGGTCGACATTGTACTGTTCTTTCACATTCACAACTTTTTTCGAGGCAGTAACCGTGTCGATCGGGAGGTTGTCGTAACGGCCATTCCTGAGGACGACAAGTCGCCCGTGAATCTTGCCGAGGAGCAAGTCCAAGGCCAGGTTGCCATAGGCCATCGGAACGATGGAATCAATGGCGTCGGGATCACCGCAGCGAACCAGATATCCGAGTTTCTGATTGATGATATCGATGGTTTTTCCGTTGTTGTACTTGGGAGAAAGCTCCTTCAGTTTTTCGGAAACCAAGTCTCCGATGCCGCCGAGTTTCTTATGGCCGAAGGCGTCAGTAGTTTCGGCCTCGAAGACCATTTCTCCATCCTGAAACATGGCTCCCTCGGATACCAGGACGACGGAATAGTGGCTGGGGTTCTTCTTGCGGTCATAGACCAGCAACTCGGTAAGGCGCTCGATATCGAACTTGTGCTCGGGGATCACGCAGCGGTTGGCGGCTCCGGCCATGGTGGGCAGCATGGCGGTGAATCCAGCATAGCGGCCGAAGACTTCTAGGACCAGGAAGCGCTCGTGCGAGCCGGCGCTGGTGCGCAGGCTGTTGGTCATGGAAATGGTACGAGTGACCGCGGTGCTGAAGCCGATGCAGTAGTCGGTGCCGGGAACGTCGTTGTCCATGGTCTTGGGAATGGCAACCACTTTCACGCCTTCCTGGTAGAGACGCACGCCATAGCTCAGCGTATCGTCGCCGCCGATGGGAATAAGGTAGTCGATGCCGAGCCAATCCAGGTTCTTCAGCACTTCCCCAGTCAGGTCGTTCTTTTCGGCGTTATAGGTGGACTGCAGGTGCACCGGAACGCTGGACTTTTTCACTTTGCTGGGATTGGTGCGCGAGCTATGCAGGAACGTACCGCCGGTGCGGCCGGTGCGGTTGACCAGATCCTCGGACAACGTCTGGAAATTCTCGCTGTTGTCGTAGTCCTTTTCGCGGACGATATCGACCAGTCCGGCCCAGCCGCGGCGGATGCCAATCACTTCGCAGCCCTCGCGCAGCGCGCGGATGGTTACGGCGCGGATGGCAGGGTTCAGGCCGGGGACGTCGCCGCCGCCGGTGAGGATTCCGATTACACCTTTTTTGGTTTTCACGTGTCCTCTTAGTGTCGCAGAAGTCGGGCGTCCGTGCTCGTTTGTAAGAGCGGTATGCTTGATTTTGCAGTCGCATCCCGACAGGGTCTGTGATTTAGATCATGCGGGAATGTGACTGGGACACATGGGCGGCTCTCCCGAAAGAAGAAAATAAATTACGAGGAGCGCTGGTCGAGGCTCTTCCGCAACGATTGAGGAAAATCGCGGGAATCTGGACCTAAAACTGAAGCTATCCCGGGAGTCGTGCGAAGGTGGGGTACATCTTCCGGTTGAGGGGGGAAATGTCGCGGCATAGGCCCGGCGCCTCGCGGGATGGCAAAAATTCCTCACCCCGCAAGGCATCGCGGATCAACAGCGTTATGACCGTTAGTACACCATCTCCCGCACGGCCACGATTCTGTAGTTGAGCGATGTGCTCATGGCCGTGGACCAGCAGCTGTCATAGTTAATGCTAGCGTTGCCGCCGCCGTTCCAGTTAATGGTCGGGACTCCGGGAACGCCCGAAGGGGGAAGAAGATGCGCGGGTGTGTAGTTGCCACTGGTGTTATCGTACAAGTTGGCTACCAGTATTGAGCCGTCCATCGTGCCATTACCGCCGCCGTTTTTGGTAAATGAACCTTGACCGATGACCAGAATGAGTCCGTGGTAGTCGGGATTGCCGCTCATCGTTAGACTGCCTTCGACGAGCAGAATGCCTGCTCCAGAGAATCCGCCACCTAAAGAGAGGTTCCCCGTAACCACATTAATGACGGGCGAAGCATCGGTGCCGGGGTTGGTGATGCCCGAAGCATTCCCGTTGACGACGTTCGCCGGGGACGCCACCATCGTTACCTCGCTCACCAGGGCCTCCAGGCCGCCAACCGTGGCTAGGCTGCCTAAAGCTGTGCTTACGTTCCCAAGGCTTGGGCTGGTACTGCCGGCGCCGGTGTAGCTGCCGGGACGAACGGTGCTGGACAATGAAGTCACTGCGGCAGAGGTGGTAACGCCCAAGGCGTACTGCGCCGGCATATTAGCTGGGCAGGAATTTCCGGGACCGTTCGAGTTCGAAGGACTACTATGATCGGTACCGTCAACACCAAAGGCGTTCGAATGGGGATCGCCATACACGGGAGTAGGACCATCGAAGATCATGGGGCCGGGCAGTGTTGGAAATGTTATAGCAGTAGCTTCGGCCTGGACCATTCGGCGCGAACCACTCGGGGTCACTGCTAGGGTGGTCATCACATAGACGGGTAGGTCACCGGAACCGGCGGCAGAGCATGTAGTTGTGGGCGTTCCCACCAGGGGCGTCGCAATTTCGCCCGTGCCGGTCCAGCAGACAATGTTTGTCCTATCCGCAATATTTCCGTCTACGCTGTTCGTAGCGGTTGTGCCGGAAGAGGTCAGGTTGGTCTTCAGGTTCACCCGGGTCCACTTCCAGGATGCGGGCAGGACACCGGCAATGGCGTAAGAGGCACTGGCATTTTGTGTCGTATATCCCACCACGGTCGCGGGGCAAGCGCCGCCGGTAATATGCGTAAGTTCGTTGCAGTATTCAGTATCGGGATAAGCGTTGCCGGTCGTGGCCCAGGGCGTGTCGGCCTCGCCATTCGTCGGATTCAGAACGTATAGCGCGCTACTCGCGTTTCCTAGCAGTGCAGTAGGAAAGCTGCCATTCAAGCTATTATTCGCCCCAGTCCGCATGCGATCGCGAACTTCCTCGATGCCAGCTTTCGCGCCAAACAAGGCCGTCTGCTCATCTCGAAAATTGGCGCTGGTGATGGTGTCGGTATTGGTCAGCATGATCATGCCTGCGCCAATCGCCGTGATCAGCAGCAAGGTAAAGATCGCAACCAACAGCGCAACGCCGCGTTCGGAATGCCGGTCGTGTTTTCTAAAGGTGTGCGTCATATGTCAGCCTCCTCGATCAGCAGGTCATGGCTCCGCCAGCAGCCAGCGAACAGTTATTCAGCGAAACCTCTCCCTCAAAACTGGTCTGGATGGGCTGACCGGTTTTTTGGTCGATCACATTGTTATTCTGAATCGTCAACGAGATATGAATCGTCTTTACGGACGCAATCACTGCCGGGTTGTTGGTAATATCTGCCGGGACGGCCACTGCGTTCCCGTTGGTATCGAAGTAAGTAAAAATGACAGGAGTCGTGAGATCATTCACTTCTGTTCCCCAGTCGGCGGGGCCCTGAAGAAGGGGAGCGGTGCCCGTTACCTTCGGAACGGCGCTACGCTGCAGGCACAGCGGGCAGGTTCCCGAGCCGTTGATCATGTATTGGACGCTCTGCACGATGCCGCTGGCGTTGATATCGCCCTCGAACCAGACTGAGGTCGCAGTGATTTTCACCAGCCCCACAGCAACGCGGGCATCGTTGGCGGGCGGAACAGTCAGGATGTTATTTACGATGTGGCCATTGGGATAACCGATCTGGTTGATGTCGCGAAAGAACTGATCCACAAAGTCACGGGCCTCGTCGAAGTTATCGACCTTAACTTGCTCAGCGCCGATGCGTTGCGAGGCAGTTCCTAACTGCGAAAGGATTGCCCCCGTGACGATGCTCAGAATTGCGATGGCAATCATCAACTCAACGAGCGTAGAACCCAGCTCGTGGATGTCCCGGCGATGGATATGGTGCTTCATGATTTATGTTCCCTGTCCCACGATGGTTCGAATGGTGATTACCGGGGCGAAAATCATCCGGTTATTCCCGGCAGACTTCAATTGCGCGGAGACGGTCAGGATCTTGGCGTAAGCATTGGTAGAACCATTAGAGTTGGTGATGGCCGCGACATTCCATCGCACGTCGTAGGTCGCCTGGTGCCCATTAGTGTCGCAGTCCGTATAAGGCATGTTGTAGTTCGGGACGGTGGCTGCCGTGAAGTCAAGATTGCCCGACGCGGTGACCGCCGGCCCGCCTACGGCGGTACTGACGTTGAAGGTCGCGTTGGTGCAGTCGGTGATGGTCACGAGCGCGTTATTATTGGCGGGGACGGCCATGATCCTTTCCGTGACCGTTTGCGCCAGGACCGTGGAGTTACTGAGCTGCTTGCTGGCTGCATCGCCCCCGATCGCTCGAACCACCAGAGCCATCGAGCCCACAACCCCGACCGCGAGAACCACCATGGCGATCATCAGCTCGATGAGCGTCATCCCCCGCTGTTGACGGGATGTGGAATTCCTTTTCCGGTAAGAGATCATTGCCATGCCGCTCCATTCCATACGGCAGTCTTGGTTCTGCCGCCTCTCGTCACAATCACTGCTGCCCAGCCAATGCTGGCGGGGCGTTGGTCCTTGAGGTAGTAAACAAAATAGCCAGCGGCAGGGGTGACGCAGACACCGGGGGCCCAGGCACAAGGCAAGCCGCGAGAGGAGTAACCCAGCGTGGTCGCATTGTCGTAGGTAACGCCCGCAGTGTCGCCGACCAGAACATAGGGAGTAGGCGTTCCACCTGCACCGTTGGGGGCGCCGGGGGCCGGTGTAATCGACGGACTAAACGCAAGCACGGGCTCGAGAGGGTCCCAAAGCCCGTTTCCATTGAGGTCGACCCACACCTCTTCTGCGCCCGCAACGCTCCGGTAGCGAATGGGATAGATGGCATTTCGTCTTGCTGCTTGAATCCTTGCCTGCTGCAGGAATCCGGACAGATTACTGGCCGCAGATTTCAGACGAATGTTGTAAGAAGCCGTCAGGAACACGGGTACGGCGATAGCTGCCATGATCAGCGCAACAGCCAGGACGATCACGATTTCGAGCAGGCTAAACCCGCCCGCGACCCTGGAAGCTCCCTCGGAGCGCCGGGCTGTGCTTTCGACAGAAGGTTGCAAAAGTGTATTGACCATGGTGTCTGTAATGCAGCAGGGGACGGCATTTTCACCGTCCTCACTCCAGAAAGAATAAGCAATGGCAGGCCATGGCAGTAGATAACGAAAGTTATGTTACGGCAGGGGTTACATTCGCAGACTTGGAGCAGTTTGCAAGACAAGACGAATCTGAAAATAAAGGGGATATTCTGGACCGGTCTGGATCGCGCGCCAGGGATCGCCGCAATGCCGTAATCGCGACGAGGAGTTACTGTCCCAGCATTGCAAACCCAAAAGGGCTATCGCGTCGCAAAAAGAGACGTACTTGCGGCGGGGGAGCTTCGCCAGACAGACGGAGTTCGTTCCGAGTCGGCTGAAAACTGGAGATCTTTCTTGGCTACGCTGGGGCTACGCAGCCTTCTTGCGAGGGACCTTCGCGCCCTTCTTGCGAGCTTCAGAAAGGCCGATGGCGATGGCCTGTTTGCGGCTCTTTACGGTTCCACCTTTGCCCCCGCGTCCTGATTTCAGCGTGCCGCGCTTTTTGCGGCGCATTGCGCTGGCAACGGTTTTTCCCGCCGCCTTTCCGTATTTTCGTCGTCCCAAAGATTTGCCCTGTGCCATGACTTCCCTCCTTGAGATTTAGAGTGCCCAACAGTGCAAGAGGTTGGCGTTTGATTCCAGCGCTTGCGTTATTGAAAGCGACCGTGCGCGGCAAAAAACCAATGAGACCGGCGCGTGAGAAGCAACATCGGTGTGAGACGCCCCATCAAAAACAGCAGAGCATCGAACTGCGGGTGAGTTTTGGAAGGAGACGCCGGTGACCTTGCCGATTTCCCAGACGTATCGACCGATGGAAGCTGCGTCCGCGACCGGTCTTCCGGAGGGACTGCGGTGGCAGTACGAGCCCAAATGGGACGGCTTTCGGTGCCTGGCTTTTCGAGACAGCAAACGAATTGATCTGCAGTCCAAGTCCGGCAGCCTCTCACCCGATACTTTCCCGAACTAGTGTCAGCTCTGAAGCGTCTGCGAGCGACTAAATTTGTACTGGACGGCGAGATTGTGATCCCGGTAGACGGCGATCTCTCGTTTGATCAACTGCTGATGAGGATCCATCCTGCAGCGAGCTTAGTGGAAAAGCTGAGCCGGAAGACCCCTTGCCTGTTCATTATTTTTGATTTGCTAGTGGACAAGAAAGGCAAGTCCCTGAAAGATCTGTCCTTACAGAAGCGGCGACAGGAATTGGATCGATTCGCTGCCAAATATCTGAAGGGCGATCGTACGGTGCGTCTTTCCCCCTTCACCCTGGAGCTTTCGGCCGCTCGAAAATGGTTTCATATGGGTACTGCGGTCGATTGCGTTGTCGCGAAACGGCGGGATCTTTCCTACCAGAGCGGGACGCGCAACGGGATGGAGAAAATCAAGAAGTTGCGAACTGCGGATTGTGCGGTAGGAGGCTTTCGCTATCGGGAAGCCGCCCGGTTTCACCGGCAAGGCCCCGGGAGGACCGAGCCGATGGAGCAAAAAAGCGCTCGTCTGAGTGGCAGCCAACCAGCCCGAGGCTTGTGGCAGAAGTGCAGTTCGATCATTTCACCGGCGGTCGGTTTCGCCACGGCACGAAATTTCTCCGCTGGCGCCCTGACAAGAAGCCGGCAGAATGCACGATCAAACAAGTGGAGCGGGAAAATCGGTCAGCGTTGAACTTGCTTTGAACAGATGAAGCAAGATTTGGGGAACGTCGGCTTTCGTTAGTCGGCGGCCGAAGCTCTGCTCGTCTTTGTGATCTGGACAACTGCCCGCCTGGCACTGGCGATGGCGGCATGCACGGTACCGTTGTTTCCCGTAACATCCGCGGCTTCTCCGGCGAAAAACAATGTGTCCTTCACGGGACGGCTCAACACATCAGGCGCATCGGCGGACCCTGCCTTCACATAGCTGTAAGCACCTCGCGAATACGGATCGGCTTGCCAGTCGTGGAAATAGGCAATTTCGAGCAGGCGCTCCATTTCTGTGATGCCGACGCCCAGCAAGCCACCGAGGGATTGTAAGGCGCGCCTGCCAACTGGCACGCTCTCCGACTCAAGCCTTTCGGCACACTGCCAGGGGGCCCACCCGGTAATGATGGGAAATTGGTCGGGCATCGCAGTCCACCAGGTGGGGAACCACTTGTCTTGCGAGAAAAGGAAGCTCATGTCATCTAACGTCTTGTTCTCACTTCCACGCGCATGAATTCGATCCCAGAAGCGCTCTCGAAAATGAAGAATGACGCGGAGGACTTTCCCCATTTCCATGCCAGCAATCGAGTCTAATTTCTCTTGCGGAAGCGCCGGAGAAAATTCGATCGCCCCGGGTTCCCCCGGGCGGGCTTGCAGCACTCCAAGCGGGACGGTTACGAGCAGCCGGCTTGCGTGGAGCGTGACTGCTTGCTTGCCGCAAACAGCTTCAATTGACACGTTCCCCGGACGCCATGAAACGCGATGCACAACAGTAGTTGTGCGGACGCTGACACCCGTTTTTGCCACTCTCTGTTGGAGAAGGTCGAGCAGGGGCTGGTAACCCCCACGTGCACGGAATGCACGGTCGCCCTCAATCTTTTCCTCGGCTCTCATTTGCCGCACCAGCCAGTGAACGCTGACCTGTGCCGGATCAGCAGCGTTAAAGCCGGCGACATAACTTAGAGCGTGTTTCTTAGCATCTGGGGAAGAGTCGGGGCAGCAGCGCTTCAAGAAACTCGCGAAAGACTCATCCGGCCCGTCGTCATTCATCCCCCGCAAGATTTCATCGACTTCTGAGAAAAAGTCGCAGGAAAAGAGACGCGCTTTCTCGACGCACCAATTTTCCCCATCGACTTCACTGATCGGAATTTTGCTTTGCCGGAGCGCATCTATAATTTCCGGGGGGCGCCCGTGGATGAACTCCGCTCCCAATTCAATCGGAAATTGTTGTTCGAGGTCATTCAGTGTGAAGATTCTGCCGCCGATGCGATCGCGGGCCTCGAGGACGAGGACCGACAGCCCGGCCTCGGCCAGTTCCGCGGCTGCCACCAGCCCAGCAGCGCCCGCGCCTATTACGATCACGTCGACATGATCCTGTTGCCCGAATTTGTCGCTTCGCTTGGACACTTCAGATTTCCGTATCGCGAACAAGGCCGGTGACGGACGAGGTAGTCGCTAGACTGCAATGCTAGGCCGCTTCTGCCTTTCTTGCCAAATCGGCCACAATTTTAAGATCGTTGACGAATGCCTGCATCTGCAGATGGCGGGCGTCCTCGTCAGGCGCTCGCAGGATGGATGAGGGATGTACTGTTGCCATGACGAAAGGAGCGAGCGGGGAATCGATTAATTGTCCGCGCTGGCGCATTACGCTGAAGGTTCGTCCCAACAGCGACTGCGCGGCCGTAGAACCCAGGCAAACCAGAATTTGAGGCTTCACCACTCGCAGTTCAGCGTCAAGCCACGGACGACAAGCATGGATTTCGGAGTAGCGAGGTTTTTTGTGAATGCGCTTCTTTCCCCGAGCTGCGGCGCTCCACTTGAAATGTTTGACCACGTTCGTCAGGTAAACCTTCGAGTGGTCGATTCCGGCCTGCTCCAGCGCTCGGTCGAGAAGCTTTCCAGCCGGCCCGACAAACGGATGCCCGGCGCGGTCTTCCTGATCTCCGGGCTGCTCGCCGACGAACATGATTTGTGACTTCGAAGGGCCTTCCCCAAATACTGTCTGCGTTCCCGTCTTCCACAGGTCGCAGGCCTTGCAGTCGCGGGCGGCATCGTGAAGAAGCGCAATTGTCTTCAGGGTTGGGGCGACGAGGGTGCGATTTTCAACGCCCCCTAACGGATCGGGCTTCGTAGAGACAAGCTTCATAAATCGAGACAGGTTAGGATGCGCTTAACCCACGCCGAGGTTTGTTCGCCTGTGGACTGGCCGTCGGGATCCGTGCCCTTGCAGAGAGGTTAAATAACGGCCGAACGGGTTTCCCAATTAACCGTCTCGGTGAACGTTCGGTACTTTACTGAAGGGTGACAAATTGCAGGAACTCGGCCCTCCCGGAAGAGAAAACGTAAAATGACGGCCTAAACTGAGGGCCTAGAGCCATTTCTCTGCTGATGCGGCGCGCGCGGCAATACTACTCTCACCATGCAGCCTCGCCCCTGGGTTCGATTGGAGATTTCGATTGACCCTCCATGAGCTTCAGCGATCTGGCGCGAAAGCACCAGTCCAACCCCGCTTCCGCTAGGTTTTGTGGTATAGAACGGCGTGAAAACATTCGCCGGATTCAGAAGACCGGGGCCATCATCTTCGACGAGCAGATTCACCTCTGCTTCCGTGCTATCCCAATGCACACTCACCTTTCGATCAACATGTGAATTGGAACCCGAGCCCGATGTCAGGCTGGAGTTCATAGGCTGAGCCGCGATAGTCGAGAGTTCGAGAACAGCGTCGGCGGCATTGCGAACGAGGTTGATCAGCATTTGTTCAAGCTGATCGGGATCGGCAATGAATACCAAGTCTGGTCCCGGCTGCACGCACACCTTGATTCGAGTTTCCAGACTGGCGACCCGGGCCACCAGCTTCGACAGTTCAACATCGCGCAGAACCGGGGCCGGCATCTGCGCCAGCCGCCGATAGGCTTCAAGAAAGCGGTGCAGGGAGGCCGAACGCGCCTCAATAATCTCCAGCCCGTGCTGCAAATCGTGGCGCACGCCGGCGTCCATCGCCGTCGCCGCGACGCGCGAACTGAGGCTCCCGGCAATCGATTTGATGGGCGCCAGCGAATTGCTTAATTCATGTCCCAGAACCCGAATCAGCCTCTGCCACGCTCTCCGTTCTTCGTCGCGCAAGGCGCGGCTCACATCCGACAGAACCACGAGAGTGTGCGGCACCCCATTCTGGCGGAACGAACTGCGGCGCAGCAGCCATCGGGCCTGGGTGTCCTTGAGCTCCAGTTCCACCAAGCTCTCGTTGTCGGCAATAAGACATTGCTGCAAGTTCAATTCGGTGGCGCTCCGGCCTAACATCCGCGCTTTCGACTGCCGCAGCAGGTGCTCACCGGCTGGGTTCACCAGACGCAAGATGGAGGCGGGATCGAACGCAAACAGTGGCGCGTCGATCTCGTCAACCACGCGCTGCAGCAAGGCGGTCGCTTCAATGGCGCGGATCTTTTCGTCGGAAAGCATGTCCGCCAAGGCGTTCACTTCCAGAGAAAGTTCTCCGAGCGCATCTTCAGAAACAGCGTTGCGCGCGCGGAACGAATAGTCTTCCTCCCGCAGGGCGCCGATGACGTTGGAGAGAGTCTGCAGGGGCCGCGTGGTTTGTTCCTGAAGCGCCAAGGCCAGTAGCCACCACGCGAACATTTCAAGGGCGATCAGTGCGAGTCGGGATTCGAGAGCCCACGGCTGCGTCCACACCAGAACGATACTTACGAGAAGACCTGGAAGGGCAACGAGGAAACAGTAGAGGCTGACTCGATGCTCATAAAGGAGGCGAACTCGTTTTCGCGGCGGCCGATTCCCTGACTTCGGCAGCGGCGAGCTAGACGCCATACTTCTCCATCCGCCGATAGAGCGCGCCACGACTGAGCCCCAAGGCCTCGGCGGCCTGGCTGACGTTGCCTTGGTAACGCTGCAGCGCTTTGCGGACGAGCATGGCTTCGACGGCTTCAAGACTAAGCTCTTCCAAGCCCTGGCTTTGGACGCGTTGAGTATTCAACGCCAGATCGGCGGGCTGGATTTCGTCTGTGCGACACATCAGGACGGCGCGTTCGATGGTGTGTTCCAGTTCCCGCACATTGCCTGGCCACGAGTATTGCATCAACGTCTGAACGGAGGCAGGATCAAAGCCCTGCACCGGTCGCCTGTAGCGCGCTGCATAACGCGCGAGAAAATGAGCCGCCAGCGCAGGGATGTCTTCTCGGCGCTCGCGCAGCGCAGGCAGATGGATCTCGACGGTGTTCAGACGAAACAACAGATCTTCCCGGAATTGTCCGGAAGCGCAGGCGGCAGACAGATCGCTATTCGTGGCCGAGAGAACGCGAACGTTGACTCGTCGTGAGCGCGACGAGCCGACACGCTCGACTTCGCCGGATTCCAGGACGCGCAACAATTTTGCCTGCTGCCGCAGGGGAACGTTTCCGATCTCGTCCAGAAAAATCGTGCCGCCATCGGCCAGTTCGAAGCGTCCGATGCGGTCGGTGCGTGCATCCGTAAAAGCGCCCTTCACGTGTCCAAACAATTCGCTTTCAAAAACTCCATCGGGAATCGCTCCCGTGTTCACTGCTACCAAGGCCCGCGGTGCCCGCGCGGACAGCGCATGCAACGTTTGCGCCACGATTTCCTTTCCGGTTCCATGCTCGCCGGTGATCAGGACATTTGCATCGGAGGGTCCCACCCGCGCAATAGTTTCGAGCACAGATTGCATAGCGGGGGCAGCGGCAATGAATTCCGGCCGGCCTTCGGCGCGAAGCAGGCGATTTTCCGCCTCCAGCCGGGCTGCCCTCTGCAGAGCACGATGCAGTTCGACCTGGGTGCGAAGAATCGAGAGCAGCCGCTCGTTCTCCCATGGTTTCTGAACAAAATCTCTTGCTCCGCGCCGCATGGCTTCCACCGCGAGTTCGACGTTGGCCCACGCGGTCATCACAATCACCGGAATGGTGGCGTCGAGGGAGACAATTTGCGAGAGCAGATCGAGGCCTTCCTGCCCGGAGGTAGTATCCCGCGTGTAGTTGAGATCGATGAGGACCGCGTCATAAGAACTGCTGGCGAGGGCTTCGCGGACCAGGGCGGGCGAACGGACCTTATCGACCTTGTAGCCCTGCGGGCGAAGCAGCAATTCCAGAGCTTCTAGAATGTGCTCCTGGTCGTCGGCGGCGAGTACGCGGGGCGGCACCGCAGCATCAGACTTAAGCTGCGATAACTCCAGTTCGGATTTAGTCGAAGTCGGCATACGGATTTACGGCGACTGGCGCGAGACTACGCCCTTGATCGCGTCCTGCAACAGTATGCCATTATGTTCCAAAGTCGCGCCGGTTGTGCGGTCCAGTTCAACTTTGGCCTTTTCATACGTGGTCTGGGCGCTGACCAAGTCCAATTCTGCCAGTGCGAGATCATGCTGGGCGGAGAGTGTTTGATAGGTCGATCCCGAACCCAGTTCCTGTTCCTTTTTTGTGATCTCGAAGGTGCGCTGCGCGAGGTCTCGCGCCTTGCGCGCGGCCTGAACGCGGGCGCCGGTCTGGTCCAGCGCATACTGAGCATTGCGCACTTCGATGCGAACCTGCTTCTTCAACTGCTCCATGCGCAACTCGGACTGGCGGTACTCAAGCTCGGAGCGGTATTGGTCCGCTTTGGCGACTCGATTTCTGATTGGGATATTGAGGTTCAATCCCAGGTAATAGTCCGGAGAAGAATTGTTGAAGGCGTTTTGCAGCGCTCCTGCATAGTCGACGGGAACTGTCGAAGTATTCTGGCCGAGGTTGTAAATAGGATTCAACGGTCCAGCGAGACCTGAGCCTCCGTAAAAACCCACCAAAGAGAGCGACGGCAACAAGGCGTTGCGCGCGGCGCGGCGGCTTATCTGGCGATTGACTAAATCGATATCCGTCTCGGCGAGTTCGGGGCGGCTGTGCAGCGCGGTGGAGATCAAGTCGGCAATCGGCACGCTCGCCTGCGTCTCAACCGTATGCATCCGGTCGGTGGGAATGACGCGCATAGCCTCAAGAACGGGATCGTCCAGGCTTTTCGTGATCGCGTTCTTCATCAGAGTTTCTTGCAGCTGGAGACTGGTGCGAGCCACCGTTAAATCTTGATCGCGGCGTGAAACCTCCGCCTCGGCGCGCATTACGTCCATCTCCGGAACACTTTCTAACTGCAACTGTTTTCGCGTGTTGTCCAGGGTCTGCTGCGCGAAGGCAAAAGACTGGTCGTTCACCTGCGTCTGCTCGTAGGCGCTGACCAGATCCCAATAAATATTTTCGATTTGGGTGACGGTGGCGATTACCTGGTCTTTGAAGGCGATATCGGAAATTTTCTTATTGTTCTGCGCAATTCGCAAATAGCGCAGGTTCGGACCGAACCCGAAGCCCGCGAGCAATTCCTGCTGGAATTGAAAACGAAACGTGGAGGTCAGGGAAGGGGACAGGTTGAAAAATGGACTGTTGGTGGTTTGCCGGGTATTACCGAAGGAGAAACTGATGTTCGTGCCAGTCGGAAAGGATTGCGTATAAGCAGCGTTGACTTGCCCGGTATTGAGCTGCAGCAATGGCACACCGTAAATCTGCTGGTTGGCCAGAGGCGTGGTCTGATGCTCCTCTCCGCCGCTGACATTTAGGAACGGGTCGTACGACGAGACCAGAGTTCCGGTGCCTAGGGTCGACTGCACCAAGCCCGAAGCGCCTGCTCCGGCGCCGCCGGCGCCTCCCGTCGTACCGCCCGCACCGGCGCCGGGAGCCCCGGTTCCGAATCCACCAACGCCACCGCCCGGAGTGCCCTGCACCACGCCCGTGTTTACCCCACGAAAAAATCCTCCGGCCTGCGTGCGCAAAATGTCGGTCTTCGCAATGGGCAGATTGTAGCGGGCAATGGCCAAGTCCAAATTGTTCTCGAGCGCGAGATCAATTGCGTCTTTGAGGGAGAGATAGAGCTGGCCCTCTCGAATGAGTTGGTCGAGACGCGCCGAGTTCACCAGTTCTGGCTCTGGAACCTGGTCCGGTTCATAGGCGTTGAGTGGATTATGCGACTTCGGCATCTCGTATTGCACCGGAATAGAAGGTTGTTGAGTGATCGATGCGGCTGTCCCGGCCGCGGTCGGCTGGGTGGTTTGCGCCGCAAGGCTCGCCACAAGCGTCCCGCACCAGAAAAGGATTGCGGTGGTCCGTTTCGTGAATCCAAAAGCAAATGAGCTCAAGATGCGCTGACCTCCGCTGGCGGGGTGAGTGCGGGATTCGCCGTATCTCCGACCAACCAGCCATCCCGCAGCTGAATGGTGCGGCTTCCGTAGCTCGCATTCACCTCTGAGTGGGTTACCTGCACAATGGTGGTTCCCTGGTCGTTCAGTCCGCGAAAAAGATCCATAATCTCCTTGGCTTGGCCCGAGTGAAGGTTGCCCGTCGGCTCGTCGGCGAGCAGAAGCGACGGTTTGTGAATCACGGCGCGGGCGATTCCCACCAACTGCTGCTGGCCTCCGGAGAGCTGACTGGGATACAAGTCTTTCTTGGCAACGATCTGAAAGCGGTCCAGCGTATCGGCCACCAGGCCCTGGCGCTCGCGCCGCGGAATATCCTTGTAAGAAAGCGGGAGATCAATGTTCTCCTGAACGGTGAGGTCGTCCAGCAGGTGATAGCTCTGGAAGACCATTCCGATATTGCGCTTCGCGAGTTCCGCGCGTTGCTTGCGTTTCATTTGATGGACTGCCTCTTCGCGAAACCAGTACTCCCCTTGCCAGGCGTCGTCGAGCAGCGCCAGGACATTTAGCAGAGAAGACTTCCCTGCTCCCGACGGCCCCATGATCGTGATGAATTCACCTTGGCGAATCTCAAGTTGATGCGGCGCAGTACCCAGCTTTGCCCAGCGCCGGCTTTGTAGCTGCGTTCGATATTTTTCAGTTGGATCATCTTCTCTCCCAATTCTGACAAATTCCTTCTCACTCGTAGCGCAACGCAACCATGGGATCGATCCTGGCTGCGCGTCGTGCGGGAATGAACCCCGCGACGGCTGCCACAATTCCCAACAGCAAGATAACCGCGATTAGAGAAAGCGGGTCTGTACTCTTCAATCCAAACAAGAAGCTATGCAGCAGGCGCGTGCTGGCAATGGCCAAGGGAATTCCTACCACCAGCCCGATTGCGACCAACAGCATGCCCTCGCGAAGCACCAATTCCATCACATCGCCGCGCCGGGCTCCGAGCGCCATGCGTACGCCGATTTCACGCGTACGGCTAGCGACCGTGTACGAGATCACCCCGTAGAGCCCCACACAGGCGAGAAGCAATGCCAGGCCGCCGAAGAATGTCGAGAGTTTGGCTAGAGCGATCTGATTGCCAGCGCTGTCGGCGACCAGATTGTCGAGTGTCTCGATAAACGAGATTGGCAGACGAGGATCGACGGCTTTGATCTGTCCGAGCACGCTTGTAAGGGCGCCGGTGGGTGGGCCACTGACTTGAGCCTCAAGCACGATTTGGACGGGATCAGGCGTTTGCTGAAATGCCTGGTAGAAACGAGGTGGGACCTCCTCACGGATCCCGCTGCCATGGTCCTTGGCATTGCGGGAAATGCCGACGATGGTAAACGGCTGGTTGAGCCAATCCGGGTCGTCGATGGTGAATTGGCGGCCGATCGGGTTCTGTCCGGAAAAGAAGCGTTTGGCCATGGACTCGTTCACCACGGCAACGCGTGTTGCCGTCGCTGTATCTTGCGCCTCGATCCCCCGCCCCTCAAGAATGGAGATGCCCACCACGCCGAAATAATCCGCCCCGACGTAATCTTCCATCGCGACTCGATCCCGGATATTGCTCGCGGCGAAACCGGGGACGATAATGGCGTCGCCCGATTCACTGCCGGCGAACAATCCATTGCTGGAATACGTAACGGCACGCACTCCGGGAGCGCCTGCAAGGCGAGCAACAAGTTGCTGGGCCAGCAGCTTCATGTTTTCGGCGTTGTAGCCCACGCCGATGGGATCGATGCGCGCAATGACCAGGTGATCGCGAGAGTAACCGAAATTTTGGGTCATTAACTTTTGCAAGCTGCGGACCAGCAGGCCAGCAGCAAACAGCACCAGCAGCGAGAGCGCGACTTGTCCGACCACCAAACCTTTGCCCCAGGTGAATCGCGAACCGGTTGCTGCAGTCGTACGGGTCGCGCTTTGCAAGGCGGGAGTGACGCGTACTTTCAGGGTTTGCAACGACGGCACCAGGCCGAAGATGATTCCGGTCAGCAAAGAAATTGTGACGGTGAACGCAAGCACGCGGGCGTCGGGAGCAAGCGGAAGACTTTTCTCGGACCCAAGCAGCTGTACCAGCAGCCTTACTCCCCAAATTGCCAGGAGCGAGCCGGTGATGCCGCCCAGAAGTCCTAACAGCACGCTCTCGGTGAGGAGTTGTTGCAACAGGCGGCGCGGATTTGCGCCAATGGCCAAGCGGAGTGCAATCTCGCGATTGCGACTTGAGGCGCGGGCAAGCAGCAGGTTGGCAACATTGACACAGGCGATCAGTAGCACCAGGCCAACGATGCCCATCAGCAGAAGCAACGGAATCCGGTAATCGCCGCGCAAACCGGAGATGCCACCACCGCCCGCAGCCACACTGATATGAGCATCGTGAATGGCGTTTCGATCATCAGAGGAAAGCGCGGCTCCGTAATCTCCTTTCACCGCCTGCTGAAACACTATATTCAGATTGGCTTCCGCCTGAGCGGGGCTGCTGATGTTTGGCTGAAGCGTCCGATCAGCGACAGCCAGGAACTGGTGCCCGACTTGCGCCAGTGGCGTCCGCGAACGATCTGCGGCTGCATACTCAAGGGAACAAACAGAGCCATGCGCTCGCCTACGATGTCGCCGTCGAATCCAGGAGGCGCCACACCGATCACGGTGAAGGGATACCCGTTCAGATGAATGTCTTTGCCAATGATCGCGGGAGCAAGCGCGAACTTACGCTGCCAATATTCATAACCCAGCACGACTACGGGATTGGCACCTTCATCCGTGTCATCCGAGTCGAAGAACAAGCGTCCGGCAGCGGGTTCGAGACCGAGCACAGTGAAATAGTTTCCGCTGACCATGCGACCCGTAATTTTTTCGTCCGGAGGTCCACCTTGTCCGGTATCGACTTCGATGTGATGATCGCTGGCAGCCGCGCACAGTCCGTTGAAAACCGAGTTCCGGTCGCGAAGTTCCTTGTACAGCGGATACGAGAGGACGTCGGTGCGGGGGGTTCCGTTGGAACGTTGTTGTGAGGCTGTGGGATCGCCGACCACCACGAGTTGATGCGGGTTCTTTACCGGCAGCATCTTGAGCAGGAGGCCATTCACGACGGTGAAGATGGCGGTATTTGCACCGATCCCCAGCGCAAGGGTAACCACGGCCACGGCTGTGAAGCCCGGGCTCTTGCGCAACTGCCGCACCGCGAAACGTAGATCTTGGACAAGTCCATTCATATGTTTGTTCCTCACTCGTAGCGCAAGGCCACCATGGGATCGATTTTCGCGGCGCGGCGCGCGGGGATCCATGCACCCAACAGCGCTACGGCTAGAAGCAACATTGCTGCTTCCGCCAGGGTCGCTGGGTCGGTGGCGCGTACGCCGAAAAGCAATGAACCGATCCAGCGCGCTGCCGCAAGAGACCCAAGAATCCCCGCGGCAGCTCCTAAGCCGATCCACAAGGAGGCTTGCCACACCATCATTCGGACGACACTTCTTGGGGTTGCCCCTAGCGCCATACGGACGCCAATCTCTTGCCTGCGCTGATTTACCGATAGCGAGACGACCCCATAGATGCCCACAGCTGTCAAGAGCAGGCCCATGACGGCAAACAGGGAAAGCAATGCAGCGCTGAGACGCGGACGCTGCGCCAGGTGAGCGACACTCTGGCCCAGGGTGTTGGCCTCAACCGGCAAAGTCGGATCCAGTGTCCGAACGGTATCGCGCAATTCCTGCGCCACGGTCTGCGGCCCAATTGCACTTCGAACCAGAATGCTGATGTGTTGCGATTCCGGATAACGAAAGATTGGGTCATCCACGCCGTGCCGGCGAACCAGGTAGTATTCGGGGCCAACGTGACCGTCGAGACCTTGGTTTTGCGCGTTACGAGCGACACCGATCACCATGAATGCAGCGTCAGCTATACCTTCTCCTTGCGGAAGGCGAAGGATCTGGCCTAGCGGATTCTCTTCAGGGAAAAGGCGTTGCGCCAAGGCTTCATTGAGAATGATCGAGTATCTTCCTGGATTGCGGTCTGCGTCGTCGAAGGCGCGCCCGCGCAGCAAAGGAATGTTCAGAACTGAAAAATAGTCTGGCGTGACCGATCTCCATCCAACGACGCCGCCAATGCCCTGCTCCGGCCCAAGCGGCGGACGTCCCTCGGCCTGCACCGCTGTAAAGGGCACAGTGCGAGCTGTCGCGGCTGGAGGAAGCGAGTCGCTCAAGGCCACGCCACGAACGCCGGGAACTTCTTTCAGCTTCTGTTCGAGTTGTTCAAAGAACGCTAGCCGCTCCTTAGCGCCGGAATATTTTGCCTGACCTAATGTGATCTGCCCGGTCACGATGTTTTCTGTATTTATCCCCAGAGAAACGGTTTGCAGCTTGATCAGGCTGCGAACGAACAATAAGGCGCTAGCCAGCAGGACAACCGCCATCCACACTTGAGTGACAAGGAAGAGTTGCCGCAACCGGCCGCGCCGTGCGCCTGCCGTGGCCTTTACCACGAGCATCTGTGCTGTCGGCTTTTCCAGCGCGGGCACGGTTCCGAAAAGTATTCCGGAAGCGAACGACAGGAAGATCGAGAACAGCAACACCCTTCCGTCGACCGTCGCTTCCGACAAGTGAGGAATTCCGGTGGGAGCGAGGACCGCAAACGCGTGAACGAGTGCGTAAGCGAGTGCCGTGCCGGCGACTCCTCCCAGGAGGGCAAGCACTACGCTTTCCACGAGCCGTTGCTCGAACAGACGCGCGCGGCCTGCTCCGATGGCAGCGCGAACCGCCAACTCGTGCTGCCTGCCTGCACTGCGGGCCAATACCAGGTTTGCCGCGTTAGCGCAGGCAATCAGCAGAACCGCCACCGCCGACAGCAGTAGAAGCCAAGCCCCCCGGCGAGAGTCATGGAACTGCAAGTCTCGAATGGGACGCACGGCGAGTCGCAACACCTTGCGAAAGGGCGGTGGCGCGGACTCGACAAAGGAGCGAAAGAGCGGCTGCAGTTGCGCCTCGGCTTGATCAGCGCTGGTTCCCGGCTTCATGCGCCCGAAGACTCGCACGACCGGACCCATCAAGTTGCGCTGGACAATGGACTCGTCCAGCGCCTCCGGCACCAGAATGCTGGTGTGCGCCAGGGTCGGGAATTCGAAATCGCGCGGCAGCACGCCCAGGATCTCAGTCGGCTGTCCCTCCAGTGAAATTGTGCGGCCGACGACATTGCGATCTCCACCGAACCGATCTTGCCAAAGTCCATAGGCCAGCAGCGCCACCTTGGGAGCGTTGGGGCGGTCTTCTTCGCGCGTGAAATTCCTGCCCAGTACGGGCTGGATCCCGAACGTGGGCAAGAAGGTTGAGGCGACGGCAGCGCAGGCCACGCGCACGGGATGTTCGTCGGTGAGATCGCAGTCGCTAACTCCGGTGGACGAAGTGAAATAGGCAAAGGGGGTCTGATGCTCTCTCCAGCCGAGATAATTGGAGGCAAAAAGAAACTCACCGTCGATGATCGGCGCGACGACGCCGACGGAAACCAGCTCCTTATCGTGCGGGTAAGGCAAGCTGCGAAACAGGATGCGGTCGACCAGGGTGAACATCGCGGTGGTCGCCCCGATGCCGAGCGCTAGCGTGAGTACGGCCACCGCAGCGAAGGCCGGGTTTTTGCGCAATTGCCGAAATGCGTAACCAAGATCTTGAAGAATGTTTTCCATCGTTCTCACTCGTAGCGCAAGGCCACCATGGGATCGACTTTGGCGGCGCGGCGCGCGGGAACATAACCGGCCAGGCAAGTCACAGCGCCCAGCAGCAAAGCAGCACCGACGAACGTCGTCGGGTCCGCTGGGCTCACTCCGAATAACAAGTTGGACATTAGGCGCGTAAGTGCGAAGGCTGCCGCAATGCCTGCGACCACACCCCAGAATGCGTGCCTCAACCCGAATGCCACCATCAAGAACAACACGTCCTTCTGAGCCGCGCCCAGCGCCATACGGATCCCAATCTCCGGTGTACGCTGGGTCACCGAATAGGAAAGTATTCCGTAGACGCCGACCGCCGCCAGAATCAGGCCCAGTGCGGCGAAGGCACCCAACAGAGCTGTGGAGAATCGTCGCGCGGCCACCGAGTCGGACACAACCTGATCCATGCTCGTAATGTCAGAGACAGCCAGATTCTTGTCGAGGATGGATATCCGCCGGCGGACTTCTGTGACGTAACCGAGCGGATCCTGACTGGTCCGGACTACCAAAGCCATGTAGTCATTCCTGTTTTGAGCGTGCGGAATATAGATCTGCATGGTGCGCGGCGCATCCAGACCCGCTTGCTTCACGTCGTTGACGACGCCGACAACGGTCCGCCACACCTTCTCCATGCCAGGCTCATACCCTGGCAAGCGCAGGCGCTTTCCGATGGGATCTGCGTTTGGCCACCATCGTCGGGCCGCTGTCTCCGAGAGGAGTACAACCAACGGAGAATCTGCGGTATCAGCCTCGGAAAAGGCCCGCCCGCGTACCATGCCGATCTGCAGCGTCTTGAAATAAGACGGCGTGACCACGTAGCGCTCCGGGTAGGGAACTTCTCCGGGAGCGTATTCCCGGCCTTCGACTTCGGTGCCGACCGTGTCGAAATCACCGCCCAATGGCAGAATGCTGACGGCGGCAGCCGACTGTACTCCGGGAAGCGAACTAAGCTGGTCCAGCAAATCCCGGTAAAAAATCACTGGTTTCGGGCTGCCGAAGGGATAGGTGACAGACGGCAACCCGATACTCATGGACAGGATGTTCTTGGAACTGAAGCCCGGGTCGACGCTGCGCAATTTACCCAAGGTTCGTAACAGCAATCCTGCACCGGCTAGCAAAGTGAGGGCCAACGCGATTTCGGCAGTCACCAAAAACCCACCGGCAGTATTATGCGTCATCCCGCTAGATACTTTTTCCGCCTTCCTTAAGCATCCCATTTACATCCAGGGCCGACAGGCGTAATGCGGGCATTAATCCAAATAAGAATCCTGTTAAGAGGCTGATCCCTGCCGTAAAACTGAGCACGCGAAAATCAATCGTCACGCCCAGAAGTTGAGGAATCAGTTTGGCGCCGACCGCGGCAATCAGTCTCGTCCCCCAGTTCGCCAGAACAATGCCCAAGGCACCGCCGCCGACCGATAGCAATAAGCTTTCCGTCAAGGCCTGCCGCACCAAACGGGCGCGGCTTGCCCCGAGTGCGCTGCGCACTGCGACTTCCCTTTGCTGGTGGGTGCAACGAGCCAACAATAGGTTGGCAACGTTGGCACACGCGATCAGCAGCAGGAACCCCACCGCTCCGAGAAGCACCAGCAAAGCCGGGCGAAGATTTCCCGCAATGTCATCTTGCAGGGTGACGACCCGCACTCCCGTGGTGGCATATTCCTTGGGGAACTGTTGCGCCAGATGCCGATTGACGACATCAAGTTCAGCCTGCGCTCTCTGCAGCGAAACTCCCGGCTTGAGTCTCGCGATAGCTCGCAGATGACGCGAGAGACGCTCTTTGTCGTCACGCTTATCTGCCTCGGGCCGGTAGAATTGCGCGCCGTTCGTCACCAGACTTGGCGGTAGCGCGGGCAAATCTTTGGGAGCGACGCCAACCACGGTGTAGGAGCGCGCGCTAAGCGTGATGTGCTTACCCACGATTTCGGGGTCAGCCGCGAAGCGCCGCTGCCACAACCCGTAACCGAGCACGACGACTTGGTCTTTTCCCTCAATCTGCTCCTCGGGTAGAAAATCGCGGCCCAGCAGTGGCTGCACTCGCATCAACGAAAAATAACCTTCGCCGACTTGCATTCCGGGTATTCGCTCCGGAGATCCCGAGTCCGAGAATACGGCGCTATAGTCGCCAAACGAGACCACGCTGTCGAACCCGTCGGTCTGCCTGCGGTAATCGTCAATATCTGTGAACGACTGCTGGCCGCGGGGATTTTCACCGTCAGCGTGTTCGACACCCCAGATAAGGACCAGATTTCCGGGATCTTTGTAGGGAAGGGCTCGCAGCAGCACCGCGTTGGCCACGCTGAAAATGGCCGTGTTCGCCCCAATGCCTAAGGCGAGGGTAATGATGGCAAGCGCCGCGAAGCCCGGGCTCTTGCGCAGCGTTCGCAAACCATATCGAAGGTCGTGCAGCAGTGTCTCCATTGCCAACCTCACTCGTATCTCAGCGCAACCATGGGATCTACTTTGGCGGCGCGGAAGGCGGGGATATAGGCCGCCAGAAGGCCCGCTACGGCCACAGCCATACAGACCTCGGCGAGCACCATCGGATTTCGCGAGCCAGTGCCGTACAGCATGCTTTGCAGGACCGACGCGGACGCCAGCGAAACCGCAGTGCCAATGGCAATTCCGAGAGCGAGCAGGATCGCAGCATCCCGCAAAACCATTTTCAGGACCGTATTGCGCTGCGCTCCCAGTGCCATGCGAAGGCCGATCTCTCGCGTGCGGCGCGAAACCGAATACGTCATCACGCCGTAAAGACCGACGATGGTGAGGACGATGGCGAGTCCCGCGAATGTGCTTAACAAAACCGTCGCAAATCGCGGCTGCAATAGTTCGCTGAACATGAGCTCATTCATGGTGCGAACCTGCGTCACGGGGATGTCTTTGTCCATGGCCGCTACGATCCGCTGGATGCTCGCCTCGAGGCTTATCGGATCGAGGGAGGTGCGCACCACCGAGTAGAGGCAGCACCAGGTATTGATTTGGCTGGCGGGCAAATACATTGCTGGGCGCATCTCGCGCTGCGTCGCTTCTAGCCTGATGTCGCCGGCTACTCCGACGATCTCCCGCCACGGTGGACCGCCGGGCGTTCCGTTACCGGCGCCGGGTTTGAGCTTTTTGCCCAGAACGTCCTCGCCGGGGAAGAATTTTTGCGCAAAGGCGTGATTGACGATCATCACTTGCAAAGATTTCGTGTCGTCTCGTTGAGAAAAGTCGCGCCCCTCCAACAGAGGAATCTGCATGGTATGAAAATATTCTGTCGAGATTGGGGTTAAGTCTGCAGCGGGCTGCTGCGATTCGGGAACGGGGTGTTCCGGATCTTCGAAACTGATTCTGATGCCGTTGTCCGTCATGGGCAGGACCATGGAGCCACCGGCGGATTGCACCCCCGGCAAGTTTCGGACCTTTTCGAAATACTCACGATAGAATTGCGCGCGCTTGTCTTTGTAGCGCGCGTCAGGTGTTTCAAAAAATAGGGTTGTCAGGTGGTCGGGGTTGAATCCTTCGTTGGTGTGGACGAGGTGCGCAAAGCTGGTAACCAGCAGGCCGGCTCCGGCAGCGAGCACAAGGCCGACCGCAACCTGTCCCACAATCAGTGATGCACGCAACCAGTCGCGCCCAATGGTCTCACTCCTGCTTCCTTCTTTCAGAGTAGAGATGAGATCGGTTTTGGCAGCGGCAATAGCCGGGACGATTCCGAAGATCAGTCCCGCAGCGAAAGAAACGATGACTGCGAACGAGAGTACGCGAAGGTCGACGCCCGCATCAGCTGCCCGCGGTACGCTGTCGCCGATCAGTGAAAGTACGGCAGGCGTACAAACCAATGCCAGACTGCAACCGGCGAAGTCCGCCCACCGTGCTCAGGACAAGGCTTTCCGCCAGCAACTGCCGAACAATCCGCTTCCTGCCTGCACCCAGGGCGGACCGCACCGCAATCTCACGCTGCCGTTCGCGCATGCGCGCCAGCAGCAGATTTGCGATGTTGCCGCACGCGATCAGCAGTACCAAGGCCACAGCCCCCAGCACGATAAGTAACGCGGTTCGCGTATCGCCGATGAGCGCGGAGACTTCCGTTTCTACCCGCGCCGAGTCATGGCTCGTGTTGCTGTTGGGATACTGCTCGGCGAGATTTACTGCAATGGCGCGCAGGTCTTGGTCCGCTTGCATAACCGTCGCGCCCGGCTTGAGTCGTCCAAACGCATTCAGAAAATGGGAGCCGCGATTGCTCGTATTCGGGCGGGGATCCGACGGATCATTGTCGACGGCGAGCGTGGTCCAGACACTGTTCCGCGGTTTATTGACGGGAAATCGGAAAGACGGCGGCATAACGCCGACCACGGTGTAGAGGTCTCCGCTCAGGCGAACGCCACGTCCTACGATAGCCGGATCCGCGCCGAATTGGGTCGTCCATAGCGCATGGCTGATTAAAATCACCCGCGTGCCTGCTTTTTCTTCATCTGGCGTGAACCCTCGCCCGAATTCTGGTCGAACTCCGAGTGCGGGCAGCAGATCCCAGGAGACGATTTCCCCATCCAACTGCACCGGCTTTTCCAGGCCCGTGAGAGTAAACAAGTTGTCGTGATATGAGACCAGATGTTCGAGGGTGCGATTCTGGGAGCGCCAGTCGAAGAAGTCCGGATAGGAAATGGCGGTGGGCTGCGGATTGTGTGTATTGACCGATTGGGCTTCGATCAGGTGTTCCGGCTGAGCGTACGGCAGCGGGCGCAACATGACGGCGTCGATTACGCTAAACACGGCTGTGTTCGCCCCAATTCCAAGCGCGAGCGTGATCACAGCCACGATGGTGAAGCCAGGACTCTTGCGAAGTTGGCGCAGAGCGTAGCGAAGATCCTGCAAGATTCCACTCATGATTCCGGCCATCGCAACTCCCTCCTTCTCACTCGTAACGTAGTGCCACAGCCGGATCGACGGTGGCGGCGCGCCAGGCTGGAACCATGCAGGCGAACGCGGATACAAAAACCAGAACCAGAGCTGCGGCAAGCAAAGTCAGGGGATCGCGCGGACTACCACCCGCCCAGGCACCGACTATGCGGCTCAAGGCCACGCTGAGACCAAGCCCGATCGCCATGCCTGCGGCGAGCATGATCGCTGTCGACCTCATCACCAATTGCAGAATGTTCAAGCGAGGCGCGCCCAGGGCCATCCGTAAACCAACCTCCTGGGTGCGTTGCGTCACCGCAAAGGAGACAACGCTGTAAAGTCCGGCTGCCGCTAGAGCCAGGGCAAGGATCGCGAAGAGCGAGAACAGCGTGGCAATGAAGCGTCCTTGCCCCCACCCTTGTGTTTCCAACCACCACTCGAGAGTGTGGTCCTGGCCGACGACGAGATCGGCATTGAACTGGCGCAACTGCCGCTTCACAGACTCTAGCGCCACCGCAGGATTGCCAGCCGAGCGCACCAGCAACGCCTCCTCCGGCGGCAAGACGAAGCTGTAGGGAAGAAAGACCGCGGGTTTCGTAGGACGCAGCAATCCATCATTACGCGCATCTGCCACCACTCCGATGATCTCGAGCCAATCCTCCGGAGCCTGCGTTACCAATAGGTCAGGTTGCTCGACTTTCAGCATGGGACTGCGAACCGCCTGGCCGATCGGGTCCGCTCCGTCCAGAAACGCTTTCACGAATGCCTGGTTCACCAGCGCCAGATGGGCCGCGCGATCCACTTCCACATCGTTGAAGATCCGGCCCGCGAGCAACGGAATATGCAACGTGGAAAATTCTTGTGGGCTTATCAGTCCCAAGGATGCCTCCGCCCCTGTCAGCGTTGATTTACTTCGAATATCAATTTTGGCGGTGAACCCACCGAAAGGGGGAAACCACGTGGTGGAAACACTGGCACTCTCCACGCCCGGCACTTCCGCGATCGTCTGGCGAACGATTTCGTTTTCATTCAAGCGCGCCTTCCACGTCGGATAGGATCCTTGCGGCATGGAGACGGTCATTGCAAAGACATGGTCCGGCTCGAAGCCCAAAGGCGTGTGGGTGAGGGCAGGAACGCCTTCATCGCGCCGCCGGCACCCGCCATCAGCAGGAGAGTAAGAGCCACTTGCCCGGCAATCAGAACGCGGTGTGTGTTGCGGCTACGCGCGGTCCCGGTGTGCTTTGCGCTGTTGGCTTGAATCAGTTCGCTGATCGCTGGGCGAGAAAGTTGCCAGGCTGGGGAGATGCCAAAAAGGATGCCGGTTATCACGGCTACGACCGCGCTGAACGCGAGCACAATGCCATTTACGCGAATCGCCGCCTCGTGCGGAAACGAGTACAGCGGGAGCATGGAAGACAGCGTTCCCACCGAACCGTAGGCTGCCAACACCCCAAGTCCCGCGCCCCCGAGTGAAAGCAGGACAGCTTCGGTGAGCAGTTGCCGGATCAGACGCGTGCGGCTGGCCCCGATCGAAGCGCGAACCGCGAGTTCGTGTTGCCGCGCAATTCCTCGGGCGAGCAGCAGAATAGAAACGTTGGCGCAGCCAATCACCAGCAGCGCGACCACAGCCGCGAACAGGAGCACCAACGTCCCAGAGAAGCGGCCCAACACCTCTTCATTGAGGGTAACGATCGCAACTTTGCGATCGCGTCGAAAATCCCTGGGATCATTCTGAACGAAGCGATCGACAAGGACCTGCAATTCCGCTGCGGCGGCGGCATGCTTCACGCCTGGCTTCAGCTTGATGAAGGACATCCAGTAGTCATGCGGATCGGCGGTCGGGATTGCCGGCACGTACACGTCCGAGTCGCCCCAGGTGAAACGCGGGGCCGCTACGCCGATGACGGAATAGAGGACGTGGTCGAGCTCGATGGTCTGCCCGACGACATTCCGATTTGCGCCGAACTGTTTTTGCCAGAAAAGATAACTCAACACTGCGACAGGAGAGACATTGCCGCCCGGTGCATCCGCGGGAGTGAACCCGCGCCCCAGCACGGCAGGCACGCCCATATACGTGAAGAGATTGGGGGAATACTGCCCCACCGTGACCGAGATTGGGAATTGGCGACCCGTCAAAGTTTGTTGACGCTGCTTTTGCAGAAAGACGTCGTCAATGGAAGACGCCCGCCGGAGTTCCTGATATTCCGTGCCGCTGACGAACAGCAGATCTCCTCGGCGATCCGTCTTATCGCGCAACTCCACATGCACCATGCGGTCTGCGTCTCGGTAGGGATAGGGATCGAGCAAGACTCCGTACACGACACTGAAGATTGCAGTCGTGGCCCCAATCCCCAACGTGAGGGAAAGCAGCGTGGTGAACGTGAATCCGGGAGATTTTCGGATTTGCCGAATCGCGTAGCGCAGATCTTGGAGTACGCCGGTCATTGTGATCACCTCACTCGTAGCGCAGAGCCACCATGGGATCGACCTTTGCGGCGCGGCGCGCCGGCACATACGAAGCGATTAGCGCGGAGATCGCCAGCACGGTAGAAACGGCAGCAAGCGTGGCGGCATCCCAGGATCTCACTCCAAACAGTAGCCCGCGCATGAGGGACGCGGCGGCAACCGCGCAGAAAAGACCCGCACCAATTCCCACTCCCGCCAGCCAACCCGCCTCTTTCATGATGAGTTGATATACGGAGCTGCGCTGCGCACCTAGCGCCATGCGAACGCCAATTTCCCGGGTTCGCTGCGTCACCGAATACGCGATCACGCCATAGAGACCCACCACGCCCAGCAGCAATGCCATGGACGCGAACCCGCCCACCAGCCAAGCTGCGGAACGGTGCATATATGCGGTCGGCGAATTGTTGATTCGGTCCGACATGGTCGCTTCGTCCATGGTACCGATGCCGGGATCGACCTCATGCACAGCGGCGACGAGCGTGGGGAGCAGCGACTGTTCGGCCTGCGCCGCGCGTACCACAAGAGAGAAGTACGTATTGGGATATTGGTTGAACGGATAGTAGACGGCCGGCCAGATTTCCGAGTCCAGCGAGCCATCCTTAACGTCGTCCACAACGCCAATGATCTCAGCGACCGACTTAGGGGACAGGACGGTGTCGCCAATCTTTTTGCCGATCGGATCTTCGCCAGGAAAATACTTCCTCGCCAACATTTGATTGATGATGACCACCCGAGGTTTTGGCGCATCTTCCGCTTCGGTGAAGTACCGGCCCCGGGAAAGCTTGGCCCGCAACGTGGAGAAAAAAACGGGGTTTACCTCGCGCCGGTTCACTTCGTTGTGCTCTCCGTTGTATGGCCGGCCTACGAACCTGATCCAGGTTGTGTTGCCATTAAAGCTGACGGGTAACACAGTGGCGAGGCCCACGGATTCCACACCCGGCAGGCTCGCGATGCGGCTTTCGATCTTCCGCTCAACCGCAACGATCTGCTCGTCCTTGGCGTAGGTGGCATCGGACAAAGCGACGGTCACCGTCGCCAGATGGTCCGGCTGGAATCCGATGTCTACATGGAGCAAGCGATAGAAACTCTTGCCTAATAGCCCGGCGCCGACCAGCAGCACAACCGCGATCGCGAGTTCCACGACCACCAAGTTCGAGCCGAAACGCCGCCAGAATGTTCCTGCGTAACCTCGACCACCTTCGGCCAAACCTTCTCGCAGTCTCGTCAGGGGCAGGCGCAGCGATCGGAGGGAGAGAGAACAGCGCGGCCGCGAACACGGCGATGCCGCCTGCAAAAATCAACACGTGAGAGTTCAATCCGAGCCCGGTTAGATACGGCATGGTCTGCCATCATGTCCTTCGAGATGAGACGCGTGAGGAATTGCATTGCGCCATGTGCAGCCGCCAAACCGAGCAAGCATCCCGCCGCTATCAGCACCAGTCCCTCTGTCATGAACTGGCGAATCAGTCGGAGCGCGCGACGCGCCCAGTGCCCCTCTCACTGCAATCTCTCGCTTGCGGCTCTCCGAACGAACCAGCAGCAAACTCGACACATTCACGCAAGCGATGACCAGCAGCAGTCCCGCCCCGGCCAGCAGCACGAGCAGGATGGGACGGATATTGGCGACAATCACTTCCGACAGAGGCAGCACACTGGCCCCTTGGCCGCGATTGTCGGCGGGATACTGGAGCTCCAGCTGTCGCGCAATCGCCTTCATATTGGCTCGAGCCATCTCAATAGAGACACCATCCTTCAGCCTTCCGATTCCATCGAAGTTGTGGCAACTGCGACGCAGGGCACAGGAGTCGGAGGCGTGAAGCGTGGTCCAGAACTCGGCATTTCCTCGCGGCGCGAATTGGAAGTCGCGCGGTAGCACTCCAACGATCGTGTATGGAATGCCGCTGAGGGTGACCGTTCGCCGACCACATCGTTTCTTCCGCCAAACCGCTTCTGCCATGCGGCATAACTCAGGATCACGGTTCTGGGTGCCGCGGGTAAATCTTCGCCCGCGTAGAAATCACGGCCTAGCGCGGGAGTGATACCCAAGCGTGTGAAAGAACCCATCACTCACTCGCACTCCGGCACCGGCTCTGTGCCTGCGGGAGTGCGCAGCAGATAGCCCGTTCCATCGTAGACATCCATCGAACTGAATACATTGTTGAGTCTTTTCCAGTCGAGATAGTCCGGATACGAGAGGTTAGCGCGCGGAATCATCGGGACGCTCTCCGTAACATCGACCAGACGGTTGGGATTCGCATACGGCAACGGTTTGATCAGGGCGGCGTCCACGAAAGCAAGGATGGACACGCTGGCGCAGATGCCAAGAGTCAGCACCAGCAATGCTGTACAGGCGAAACCCGGGCTCTTGCGAAGCTGGCGAAGTGCGTAGCGAAGATCTTGCATGAGCCCAGCCATGATTCGTCTTCTCCTACTCGTAGCGCAGCGCCACCATGGGATCGACCTTCGTGGCCCGATAGGCAGGGATGAAGCTTGCCAACAAAGCGATCAGCCCCAGCAAAACCGTGACTGCCCCAAAAGTGATGGGGTCGCTGGGTTTCACGCCAAAGATCAGGCCGGAAAGTACGCGGCCTAAAGCCAGCGCTCCGCCAACGCCTATCGCTACACCTAGTAAAGTTGGCTTCATGCCCTCGAACACAACCCCGCGCAGTACATCGCTCAGTTGGGCACCTAAAGCCATGCGAATTCCGATTTCGCGCACGCTGCGCCTCACGCTGTAAGACAGCACACTGTAGATGCCCACGCCAGCCAGCAACAAGGCGAGCCCGGCGAACGCGCCCAGCAAAAGCATGTTGAATCGTTGCTGAGTCAGAGAGTTCGCGACTAAAGCATCCATCGTCAGGATGTCGCGCAAGGGCATCTCCCGATCGACTTCGTGCACGGCATTCGAAACAGCCGAGGCCAGTCCCGCGGCCGAGCCTGAGCGCACCACCAGCGTCATCGGGAAATGAGTTCCATCCTCCGTTTGATGACACCGAGACCTGATCCAGAGGGAAATAGAGTGCGGCACTTGGACGAGTCTGATCCAGACCATCGAGCTTCACGTCGCCCACAATCCCCACTACTTCGCGAACGGCATCCGGAAAGAAGGTCAACGTAAGCCGCTTGCCCAGAGCGTCTTCGCCCGGCCAAAACTGCCGAGCCATGGATTCGCTGATCAGAACTACCGCGGGCCTTCCCGCAAGGTCGGTGTCACGGATGTCGCGGCCGCGCCGGATCGGGATGCGCATCGCGCTCATGTATCCCGCGCTGATGAGACGAACATCAACTTCGGGCTGCTCCGACATCGGTACCGTTGGGCGGCCTTCAATCGCAATCGGTTGATGCGAGCCGCTGTTGTCCAGTGGAATGTCGTCGACCACGCCCGCGGCTTCGACCCCTGGCAGGGTTCGCACCTTCTGCAGCACTTGCTCGAAGAAATCGATCTGCCGCGCCGGCACGGGAAACTTCGCGCGGGAGACCATTGCGGTCATGGTCAGAACATTGCGCGAATCAAAGCCCGGATTCACGCCATGCAGGTTCTGAAAGCTGCGAATCATCAGCCCCGCGCCCACCAGCAAGATGAGCGACAGGGCAACCTCAGAAACCACCAGAATGCTGCGCGTGCGATTTCCGCTGGAATCCGCATCGGTGCGCCCCAGTCCTTGTTTGAGCGACTGACTTACGTTGCTCCGGGTGAGGCGCAGCGCCGGAAGAACTCCTGCCAAAATCCCCACCGCCACCGAAATGGCAGCCGTGAAGCCTAAGACCTTGGCATCCAGTCCAACGTCGAGGGAGTGGGGCAGTTTGTCGGCCAGGAAGGCCATGATCAGCCTGATCCCGGAGCGAGCCCAAATCAGTCCGAGCGCCCCGCCCGCCAGCGCAAGGAGTATGGACTCCGTAAGAACTTGCCGAAGCACGCGTACGGAACTGGCCCCCAGTGCGGTGCGAATGGCAATCTCTTTTTGGCGGCTGAAAGTCCTGGCCAGCGCAAGGTTCGCCACATTCACGCTCGCGATGAGCAGAACGAAGCCTACCGCACCCAACAGAACCAGCAACGCCGGCTTCACATCGCTGACCATATCGTCGTGCAAGGGCACGACCAGAGCGCCCCACCCCTTGTCGTCTTCTGGGTATTGCTGCTCCAATCGGCTGGAGATTGTGTTCATCTCCGCCTGCGCCTGCTTTAAATCGATCCCTGGCTTTAGGCGTGCGATGACGACCGAGTGATGCTCTCCTCGAACGGCTTTTTCTTTATCCGTCCAAGCCATCGGTGTCCACATCTGCGCAAATTCCGGAAACTGGAAACTCGCAGGCATGACCCCGGCCACGAGATAACTCTGGCCGTCCAATTTGATGTCGTGGCCTACAATGCCGGGGTTTGATCCGAAATGTTCCTGCCACAGGCGATGGCTTAGTACGACAACGTTGGAGCGACCGGGTTGATCTTCTTCGGGAGTAAAGGCCCGCCCCAGCATGGGTTGAACTCCCAAGGTCGAAAAGAAACCCGACGTAGCAGCACAGGCATCGACTTGTTCCGGCTTGTCACTACCGGTCATCGTGAATCCGTGGAACGTGTAGATCGCCATCCCTTCGAAGACGTGGTTCTGGCGCTCCCAATCCAAATAGTTCGCGGCGGAAACGGAGAAGGTCGTCATCCCCGGAAAACTCTTCGCCGGAGGAACGTGCCAGACTCGAACGAGACGGTCGGCATCGCTGAACGATAACGGCCGTAGCAGAACTCCATTCACCACGCTGAAGATCGCCGTATTGGCGCCAATCCCCAGCGCCAAGGTGACAACCGCAACCGCGGCAAAAGCTCTGCTCTTGCGAAGCTGGCGCAGGGCGTAGCGCAGATCCTGGATAAGGCCAGTCATGCCTGGACATCCTGCATCAGCTTATGGAGTTCCTCTTCGGCCACGACTTTGCCGTCGAACAGATGGACCTCGCGTTGCGCGTGTTTGGCGAAGCGCGGATCGTGCGTCACCATGCAAATCGTTGCGCCCTCGCGATGCAGGTCCGACAAAAGCTCCATCACCGCTTCGCCGTTGCGCGAATCCAGATTCCCCGTGGGCTCGTCGGCAAGCAGGATCGAAGGCTTCCCCGCCAAGGCGCGAGCCACCGCCACGCGCTGCTGCTGACCTCCCGAGAGTTGTGACGGATAGTGCCGCAGACGATGCGCCATGCCGACCCGCTCCAGCGCTTCCATGACTCGTTTTTTGCGCTCGGGTGAGGGCATTCGCTGCCGGTAGGTCAACGGCAGTTCCACATTCTCGTAAACCGTGAGATCGCCGATCAGGTTGAAACTCTGAAAGATGAAGCCGATTTCCTGGTTGCGGATGCGGGCCCGCTCCGCGAAGTCCAGGTTTTCGACTGGCTTGGTATTGAGCTGGTATCGTCCGGCGGTCGGAGTGTCCAGCAATCCGATAATGGAGAGCAGCGTCGACTTTCCGCAGCCCGAGGGGCCTGACATGGCGACATACTCGCCCTTGGCTATGGAGAGATGCACGCCCGACAGCGCATGCGTCTCAATTTCGTCGGTGTAGAAAACCTTGGTCATATCTGTAATTTGGATCAGAGGTAGGTTCGCTTCTGTCATGGATGCTGTTCCTCGATTTTTGAAGTCTCGTTCTTAATCCTGCAGTCGAATGCGGTCCGTGTTATCCCAGCGCGACATGTCGGAAAGCACGACGGTGTCGCCTTCATGCAATCCATCCACAATCTGGATCGAATTCACCGATGCCCGCCCGACTTTGACCGGAACACGCACCGCTTCGTGTCCGTCGGGACCGAGCTTGAAAAGACTGATGGTGCTGTTTTCCTGCCCGAACGCCGGGCGTCCCACATACAAAACGTTATCCAGGCGCTCCAAGTCGACCGTTCCGTCCACACTGAGGTCGGGCCGCGCGCCCTTGGGGAGTTCGCCTGTTAGTTTGACGTCGACGGTGACCGTTCCGTTTTGTACGGCAGGGTCGACTCGCATCACGTCGCCGGAAATTACGCCGTTGTGGGTGTCGACCGATGCCGGTTCGCCGATTTGCACATCGCGAGCTTGTGTCTCCGCGACCTTTAGCTCGGCCATCAAGTGATTGGGCTGGACAACCTTGGCCAGCATCGCCCCGGGAGAAACGTGTTCTCCTACGTGCAGCGGCAACTCCACGAGCACGCCATCAATCCCGGCCCGAACTTTGAGAGCATTGAGTTGTTTCTTCTTCAGTTGGGCCAGAACCCGCATCTGCTCCACCTTGGCCTGCTGCTCGGCCAGTTGCGAATCAATCGCTTTTTGGGTACTGGTCAGTCTCTCCCCTTCCAGACCGTGGCGGGTAGTGAGTTCGTCGGATTTACCTTTGGAAGCTTTATAGGCGAGGCCTGAGATCACGCCGAGATCGTAGAGCGCCTTGTCGGTTTGCGCCTGCAGTTGCGCTTGCGCGTAATCCGCCTGGACTGTGGCCGCGCCGGCTTTCTGGTTCATTAAATTACTCTCGAGCGTCATCCGTTGGCTCTGGTACTCGGCCTCTGCCGCTTTCAACTGGAGGTCAGCGTCGATGGAGGCCTGTTCGACTTGCGGATTGCTCATCTCCAGCAGAATTGTGTCCGCCTTGACCAACGAACCCGGGAGCATGCGAATCCGCACCACGGTTGCTTCGGTTTCCGCAGGGATCTGCAGAACCGCTTCCTGCGAAGGAACGAGAGAACCTACTCCGCGCACTTGGCGCAGCATCGGTCCCCGCTTCACGGAGTCGGTCCATACCGTCCCACGCTCGACTGTCGGCGCCGCCGGACGCAACCGGTAAACCGCCATGGTCGCGGCCGCAATGACGACGATGACCACGGCTGAAATCGCGATCTGCCGCTTACGTTTCTGTGCTTTGAACTCGGGACGTGCGATATCCATCACAGAGGGAGTGGCAACTTCCGCGCCACTCTGGCTTGCGAGGCAAGTCGTTGAAACAGAAGATGATCAGCTGCCGAGAGTGGAACGTTGAGGTGGAGGGAATGTTCGGATGAGGATTTGACTGTTCATTATCGGACAGTGTCGCCGCCATAGGTGCCCCGTGCTAAACTTTTCTGCATGCAAGTCTTGCGCAACGGGATCGGAGGGGTGCCGGAGCTCTCGCTGACAGCCTTGGCCCGGCATTATGGTAGGTTTTGCGCGCGCAGTGCCGCGAGCCGGTTCCAACCTCGCGCTCGGCTTCCTGAGCTGAAGTATCAGTCGAAATTGTCTCGGAGCTATTCACTTTTCGGAGGACTAGGGACAGAAGCTAATGAAGGTACGACAACTGATATTGCTTATCGTGATTCCGGCCTGTCTCTTTTCTGCTTCGAGGTCCATCGCCCAAGGTTCCGACGGCCAACCATCGAACGAAACCGTGCAGATTTCAAAGCCCGTTAAACACAAGCCAGATTTCAATCGGGAAATTTATTACAAGAACAGGCTGGAATTCTCCTTGGAATCGGGATGGCATCCTACCAACATTCCCTGGGTATACGACTTTTTGGTTGGCGATAGCTATAACATGACACCCCTGAAGTACACCCTGGTGCCGGTTATTGCTTCTTTGCGATGGCACGTGAACGACGTCGGCGGTCCTTGGATTCTACGCGGCAACTTTGATTTCACCTTCAGCGGTTCCGTGACACTCATTCCAAGAGGGCCTGAAACCCACTATTTTGCTTTCATCTACGGTATTCGGCGAAATTTTGTCTACCGGAACTGGAAGATCGTGCCCTTTTTCGACCAACGAGGCGGTGCCGGAATCATAGACGCGAAGGAACCCCTGGGAGTTCTGTTCGCGCAGGGACAAAACCTCACGTTCACCTACAGCATGGGCGCTGGAGCACGATACAACTTGAATCCACGGTATTCAATTTCGGCTGGTATCAACTACATGCATATATCGAATGGTTATTTGTCCGAACCGAAATACGTGAATTATGGCATTAATGTTTACGGACCTTTGTTTGGAATCGACGTTCGCTTGGGCAAGGCCCACCACGACGCCTCCCAATAGAGGCTCGATTTCAAGGTCCCCTGATTCCCTGCGTGGGGCGGTTGCGAGAGCGGACTGTATTGACCACACCGAGCGACCTTGTAATAGAGAGGAAAAGTGTCTAAGGCAAACCGAGGTACCATGCGCGTCGATGCTAGACCCTCAGGCAGGTGTGCCCTTCGTGGACTGGATGGACGGCTCGCGCTCCATTTGTGCGCCTTGAGCCTGGTTGCAGGATTGGTGACATTCGGCTGCGGCACCACGCCCGCGACCCTTCACATCACGGCTCCATCCCAGGCTGCAGCAGGTTCACCCTTCACTGTCACGGTTACGGCGATGGTCGGCGGAAGCCGCGACACAGTTATCAACAGCTCCATCCACTTCACCAGTTCCGACCGCGCGGCCGTCCTTCCACCTGACTATTATTTTACGGTGCAGGATGCGGGTTCCCACACATTTACCAACGGCGTTACCTTGAGGACCGCCGGCAGCCAGAGCATAACGGCGACGACCAATGGGGCGCCGGGGCTAAACGGAACTGCGAACGTCACAGTTTCTGCCGTTACCGCCACCGTTATGCAATTCGAGACCGGGAGATCGGAGTCAGCTTTCGGTACGGTGGCAGCAGCGAGACGCTAAATTAGCCAGTAGACGATCGTAGCAGGAGGCAAGCCCAGCAACTCGTCCCGCAGAAATGAACTCAATAAGCGTTCTTGCTGTTGAAGATACGCAGCAAAGTCATGGTAATGATCTGCAGGTCGAAAGTGAGGCTCCAGTTGCGAAGATAATACAGATCATATTCGACCCGCTTGGCAATCGAAGTATCCCCCCGCCAACCATTGACTTGTGCCCAACCGGTGATTCCTACTTTGAAGGTGTGGCGGGAGTTGTAGCGATCGAATTCCTTCAGAAACCTTTCCACAAAGTGTGCTCGTTCAGGTCTCGGACCGACGATGCTCATATCCCCCTTCACTACGTTCAGGAACTGAGGTAGCTCGTCGAGATTGGTCTTCCGCAATAGAACGCCAACTGCGGTGCGCCGCGGATCGTGGGTGCAGGTCCAACGAGTATCTCCTTCCTCCCGGCTTCCTTCGTGCATGGTGCGAAACTTTAGCATGCGGAACACCCGGCCGTTGAGCCCTACGCGCTCCTGGACGAAGAAGACAGGTCCACGGCTGTTCACCTTGATCGCGAGTGCGATCAGCAAGGTGACGGGTAACGTAAGCAGCACAATCAAGAGTGACAGGGCCACATCGAAAGCACGTTTTTGAAAAAGATAAGGACCGGTTTCCGACAAGGTCGGCCTCAGATCCAGCATGTGAATCCCGCCCAGATCGATCAGACGATCGCGGATGCCCACTCCGTCTCCAAGGTTGACAACCACCCGCGTGGGTACGCACAGCTTTTCTAAGGCGGGCGCAATTTGCTGAACCTCGCTGAGACGCGCTGCGGGGAGCGCGATGACAACATCGTTGATCGAATTTCCGTTTGAAAAAATCGGAATTTGATCCATCTCATAGACAGGACCTTCGACCGTGACTTCCTGATCAGGCAGCCGAACGAAGCCGACGACTCTGCAGGGAAGCACTTCGCCATGCAGCAGCGAAGTCGCCACTCGGCGCGCGAAGCGATCGGTTCCCACCATCAGGATCCGGACCTCGTTTCTGCCACTTTTTCGCAGATACTCCAGGACAACTCTAGAGGCAACACGAGCAACAGTGGCCAACACAAAGAGGGCCATGGCGCTAATACCCACGACCAGGCGAGAGTAGCTGGCCTGTCGGTATAGAAACCCGACCGCCATCACGACCGCATAGGTAAATGCAAGCGCCTCCAGCAGTCTCCGGGTTTTCCCCCCGGGTGCATACAATTGCTCCACGTTCCAGAGTTCTGACTCTTCAGCGGCGATCGCCCAGATGATAGTGGTGAGCAATACAATGCCCCAGTAGGAGGGCAATCCGGATGGGGAATCACGGAGGAATAAGAAATTGAAACCGAAGCGGACTTTTACCGCAATGAAATAGGAACAGGCAGGCAGCAACAGCGTCAGAATCTTCAAATAGAAGCGAACATAGCTTAAGCGGCTACGAATCATGGCAAATCACTTCTCTAAAAGCAGAAATTTCTCTATCGTCCACTGATGGGCCGTCAGTAGACACGTCCGCGCAAAATACAAATTGTTCCCCTCAATACGAGAATATCTCGTCGCGGTCTTACATCCCGATGCTGGGCCCTCGGGTAACCAATCCAAAATACCGGCGGCTATTTTTTCGCGCCCGAGAACAATTCTCTCGGGACGATTGCTTGGCCAAGTCCTTCAGGACAACGTCAAACGCGTCCCGAGGAACGATGGTGCAATCTTCGGAGGGAAGCACTGACAGTCGCCTGGCGGAAACCGAGCAGTCTGTCACCGCCTCCGGCACCTATCTGTTTGATTTGCGGGTAGCCTAAACCCGTACACCCCCCATGTCAATAGAAGACCAGCCAATGGTAACCCCTCCCTCCTTTCTGGGAAAGTGAGCATCTCCAACGCAATGTTAACGATAAAGCTCCCCCTTGGATGAATCAACGGCTTTGAGGGGTTGGCCAGAAGCTAAATTGAATGGATGCCGCCACATCGGACTGACGCCCCGTGGCCAACAGAGGAATTTGCCAGCGTTCGTATTGGACGTTGCCGGTAAGACGGAAGCCCGATCCCGCAAAGATATCCGCATTCACCGCGACGTCATTCTGGCTCCCACCCTGCGGAAGATAGCCAGGGTCGAGGGTTCGGTGCCTGAGTTCTAAGCCGATTTTCTTGCGCGGGCTGAGCCAGTAGTTCGTGCGGATCTGTTCGCCCTGTGCTGCGCGTCCGATCCAGGTTCCGATCAGGCGTCCATCGTTATTGTATCCGCTGTTGTATTGGGCGTTGTAGTAAATGCATATGCCGCAGAACGCAATCGGGTTGGTGTATCCGCCTTCGAGTCTGAGGTCCAACTTCGGAACTCCAGGGAATTTCGCGAGGTAGAGTCCTCCCTGGGAGGCATTCCTCCGCATATAAGGGATCGGTGATGGCTCGTCTTCACTGAGAGTTTCGGCATAGAAAGTAAGCCAATCACGGAGGCCCGGAATGCGGTAGGAAAAGTCCGCAGTCGTGCGGCCATCGCCCAAGACATCACCGTGGTAGTGTCGACCGAACGTGCTATCAAAAAAGGTCGTGACCGTCAGCGGGTTTCCCGGTCCGCCATACACCGTCGTCTTTGACATGCCGAACTCGAAATTGGGCGTCAGCTTGAAGCTGATCTTCCCGCCGCTCAGAAATGGTTGGGGATGCAAGTTTTTCCCGTACTGCCCCAGAGTTGTGATCGTGGTCGCGCCGGTGTTAAACGTGGTCTGAAACTGCAGACCTGTCATGTGTCCGATAAAACCTTCGAAGCGGATGTCCCCCAGATAACGGAAAATCCACGGCAAACGGAAGGGAGTGACTCGATCGACCGTGAACATGTTGTTGAGGGGAGCAGCGTTGTTGGCAAAAATCATGGTTCCGCCCTCACTGGGCCCCCACCACAAGCTGCTTCTGCCAAATGAAAACTGCCAGTTTGCAAAGTTTAAGCCGACATAGGTGTCCAGCAGCCGGAAGCGGCTAATGGATGCGACGGGAAGCGCAGGACCAGTTGGCCAGTTGTCCGTGTGGTGGAAGAAATCGAGCATCACTGGAGTAGGCGCCGGAGCAGAGGGCGCTGACTGATACTCTCCACGGACGTAGAGAACAAGCGGACCTGTGGTGGCCCAGCCTGATGCGCCATCTGCGGCATTTAAGCCTTGCTCGTACGGCCGTCCGTAGTCGTTTAGCAGAGTCTGACCAAAATGATAATTATCCGTCAGCGGCTTACCGGATATTTCAAGGAAACGGGAGTAAACGGATTCGAGTTGGGCGTCGAGATTACGCTTCCCATTCATTAGCCCGGACTCATATCCGAACTCTTTCGAAAGCGCGTCATACAGTTGCTGAACCTCTTCCGGACGATCGGTATCGGTCTGGCGGTTGGCGACCTCACTAAGAAGGCGGGCACACTCCAGTCGCGTCCAGGGACGCAGACTGAGAGACGCGCTCTGGATGTAACCGAGAGCAGCTAAGCGCTCCAGCGCAGGGTAGACCCAACTGTCGAGCGGAACATAGCTGGAGCCCATGTTACGGGTCTTGCGGAGAGGAGGAACTTCTTCGCTCTCCTCAGCTCTATTGAATGTCCCATATCTCGCGATCTCCGCGTCGCTATAGTGCGAATGCGAATTGAAAACTTGGCGTCCCATATACCATCCCAGCGCACTCCCAATCACCACGTCCGATACGAAGTGCTTTTGCCCCGCCCAACGCGCCGCGCCCACCCCTCCGGCGACGCCATATGCGAGCACCTTGGTGAGGATGCCGGGATATTCATGGGCGATTACGCTCGCAATCGCAAAACTCACCGAGGCGTGCGCCGAAGGGAACGAGTCCCCGCCCACAAAGAAACGCCCGGTACCGCTGCCTGTAAACGGCCGTTCACGTCCGGCTGCGTATTTGAACACTTCTGTGTCCAAGAACGCGCCAAGGGCGGCTTCTCCGCTCAGAAGCCCCGTTTCGCGTTTCTGATCGTTGTTTTGGAGGTGTCCCAGCAGGAACAATCCGGCGCCTGCCCCAGCCAAAACGCCCACCCCTGCGTTGGAAGCGGTGCCCGCGCGCGAGACGGTCGTAGGATTTGTGGGAACGTGGTTTTCCAGGTTTTTGTCGCTTGCGATAAAGGCCGCGCCCACAAGCACGGCAGGAAGTGCCCAATCCAACTGCTTCTCGTTCATGTGGAAAGGAGCCGTGAAAAAGTTCTTCTGATCGAGAAAAAGATTCTTAGGAAGCGACTTGATGTCAACAGGGCCGGGTGAGAACTCCTTGGGGCCGGCCGGCGCTTTCGAAGAAGGAGCCGGCGTCGCATCTTTCGAAGGTTCCTGCGCGCACGCGAGCATGCCACACCCTACGACGAGCGCCGCTAGCAGCGATGATGCGACTGAATTCTTAAGGCGGGAACCTACGGTCTTCGGCGGCGTGGGGAAAGCCGTCTCAACAGACTTCATCCTCTATTCCTCTCGATGCCTGTGCGTTTAGTGGTTGTCTCAGTCGCTTTTCAATGTCAAAATGCAGGTAGCGGGATCGTCCGGAAGAATACCCCTCATTCTCGCAGCTGAGTTCCGGTGCACACGTTATGGAGCGTCGCTTGGAGAAGAATACACTAACCATCTAGGTGAGGAAGGAATTTGAGGTATCCGTTACAGCGACTCCAGCACTGACGTGGCGAGTCAGTTGTACTGGAAACGGAACTGGCTATTTTGATGCAGAATCCAACTTCAGTGAATCCAGAGTTGTCGAAGCTTCGCGTTGCCATTGTTCACTACTGGTTCATTGCGCGTTGTGGTGGTGAACGGGTTGTCGAAGCTTTGGCAGAGATCTTTCCCCAAGCTGACATATTTTCGCTGGTTGTCGACTATTCGACCCTCGCGCCCATTCTGCAGAACCGAAAATTGCAGACCTCCTTTTTGCAACGAGTCCCCGGAGCAAAGAAGTTTCATCGCCATTTCCTGTTCCTGCACCCCTTAGCCTTGGAGCAGTTTGATCTCAGCGGTTATGATCTGGTGATCAGCTCCGAATCTGGGCCCGCGAAGGGAGTGATCACGTCTCCAAAGACTTGCCACATCTGCTATTGCCACTCGCCGATGCGATACATATGGGACATGTATCCGGAATACCGGCGGGGCATGAAGTTTCCCGTTGGCCCTGTTTTTTCGTTGACCGCACATTATCTTGCGGATGTGGGACCATGCCAGCGCGAGTCGCGTCGATTATTTCGTGGCCAATTCGCGCTTTATCGCTTCGCGAATCCGAAAGTACTATGGGCGTGAGAGCACCGTGATTCATCCTCCGGTCAACGTCTCGGCCGGCAAGATCCGCGGAAAGAAGGGCGAATACTACATAGCGATCGGGCGCCTGGTCGAGTACAAGAGATTTGATTTGGCCATCGCCGCCTGCACACAGCTGGGCAGGCGATTGAAAATTATTGGTGCCGGTCCGTGCGAGGGAGCTCTCCGTCGAATGGCCGGGCCCACCGTCGAGTTCCTGGGGCCGGTAAGCGATGCCGAACTTCGCACGAATCTTGCGGGCTGTCGCGCGTTGCTCTTTCCAGGAGAGGAAGATTTCGGCATCGTTCCAGTAGAGGCCCAGAGCTTCGGCAAGCCGGTGATCGCCTATGGTTCTGGTGGCGTGCTGGAAACGGTGCGAGGTATTCTCCCGAACGAGGCTGAATTGGAAAACCCGACCGGAGTTTTCTTCACGGAACAGTCCCTTTCAGGTCTGACGCAGGCAATGCTGGAATTTGAGGCGATGGAGCAGGAGTTCCGTCCTGAAATTATTCGCGAGCATTCGCTGCAATTCGATAGTGCGATATTCAAGCAACGGATCTCAGAATTCATTGCCTCCGCCGTCAGCGACTTTCGAGCCGGAAACCAGGCCGATAACATTTCTGCCGACAAAGTGTTTGACGCTTTTGCGGAGCGTGATGGGCCAAACCTGGCAGATCGTACGCTTTGTAAATAAGGCCTGAGCTAACCGGAGGCTGTCACTCCACCGCCGCCCCCGAGAAAGGCGAGCAAGCGCCGACCACCAATCAGAAAGACGGGCAATCCAATGCCCATGACAAACCAGACAATAAAAATTCCCTGGTGGAACAGATCTAGACGCCACAACTCGGCCGAGCCGTACAGAATTGCACCGCAGGGCAAGAGAAAGATTGTCTTGCCGAGAGATAACAGAACCTCAAAAACAAAGCCCATGAAAAGGCATATCAGCGCTATGTAGGCCCAGCTGGCGTAGCCAATCTGCTCGTGCAGATGAATAAATGCTGAGTTCGTATTCAAATTTATCTCCTCATCGACGTAGTTCCGATAAGTCTCATCCCCTCCAGCGACTAATTGGTCCGTCACTGGCGCTGAACCGATTGCCGCCTGAAATGGAGAACCTAGATAAGCCAGGATCTCGGAAACGCCGGCCAGCCCAAATGACAATTTGTTGCGTTCGTAGTAGTCCGCATTGCGGGAGAAATTTAGAACCGAAAGTATGAGAAAAAGTACCGTAACAAAAATGATCAGCTTGGGAATGCTGATTCGGATCGAGCTTTTACCAAAACCAAGCACGAACGCAACCGTCAGAAGAGTGGAGATAAAGATCAACCGGGAGGATAGAACAGCGGTTATCGCCAACATGAGAACGTTCAAGATGTTCAAGGGCGTAAAGGACCTCCATCGAATGATTCGGTAAAGCGCGATGGATGCCGAATAAATCACCAAGTAGCGCAACGAGACGAGGCCTACGCTGTAGTCTTCGTACAGCGCTTCTTTCAGCGAGTTTGCCTGCCCTAAAGCAATAAAAACGACAGCCTGCTGCAGGGATAAGAGTTGAAATATCGTCCTCAGAGTCATTGCGATCCCAATCGCACTGAGAAGAGAAAAGCTGTAATAAAGAAGGTTGGAATCCAAGGAGAGCAGCCTCGCTCTTGACGCACTCCTTCGGAGAACGATGAGTCTGCCCACCTTCTCTCCGACCGTGAAGCTCATAAATATCAACAGATACCAGCTGGCCAAGACTACAAACGCGCTGAATTCAAGGCGCGACGGGGACTCAAAGCCCTTCCGTAAAACCCCGAAGCTGGGGAATAGCCAAGCAGCAAAGCTGGCGAGTACTGCAGCCATGGAAACAACGGACGGCTTCAAGAAAGCCTTCGGAGGTAGCGCTATATTCATGTTAGGTGGCAGGGCAATCGGGAACTCCCGTCGCGCATCGCAATTTAACGGCTGAAACGGAATCCGCTTCTGAGACGAGCAATTTTGATGGCAGACTCCGGAACCTCCGCGGCACGACGGAAGGCTCGACTCATCGCGGATACCAAGTAGCCGATGCAGAATCCGATGAATCCGCTGCCCAGTAATATCCAAAGTCGGTGCGGGCCCGACTTCTTGTCGGGCGGGACGGCACGATCCACGACTTGGATAATCGGAGCGGCCTTCGCCTCGTCTATGCGCGCGGCTTCATACTGCTTGGCAAGCAATTCGAAAAGAGTTTCGTGATACTTAACCTCGCGGAGCTTGCGGGCATATTCCAGGCTCACCGCCGGAACCCGGCCCGCCGGGATTCCGATGGTATTTGAGAACTGGGGATTTCGCGGATCCTTCTCAAGCTTGTCAAGCTGCTCGCGCAACGACTTGATTTCCTCCTGAGCTCGTATGGCAACGGGATTCTGATCAGTGGCGAAGATGCGCATCGAATTGATCTGAACTTCGCGGCTCGCGATTTCCGCTCTTAAAACCGCCAGGCTGCGAATGATTGATTCGGCCTGACCGCCTAAGTGAATAATTCCGGTCTTCTCGGCGGTCTGCTTCAGTTCGTTCTCGGCGATGGCCAGCGCACTTTTTTCATCGGCCAATTCCTGGTCAAAGAAAACCCGTCTCTGGGCCGCCTCCGTTGTCGCCAGATGAGAATTCAGCGAATAAAGTTCATCCACGTAGGCGTTTGCCATTTCGCTAGCGCGGTTGGGATCGTGATCTTCCACGATGATGTGAATTAATCCATCTTTGCCAGCAAGGAAGCGCGTATTGCTCTTCAACTCTGTGCGGGTATCCTCCATCTTTCGTGTCTTGTACAAGTCTTGGAGATGAAATCTCGAGATCAGGTGGTCGGCTATGGTCCGACTCTCGAGCATCCCAATGTACATATCTACCGGTGTTTTCAGCGGGTTGCTGCCCCCGAGGCCACCACCGCCAGTGAGGGACGCTAGAGCACTTAATTGTCCCATCATAGTCGCCAGCGACTGACCCTGCTGCGGGGGCAAAATGAGGGAAGAGGCGCTGAAGGTGGGTTTCGCCAGAAGGCAAATTGCTCCGCCGAGAACGACAAAGATCAGCATGCAGATCCCAATGGTTCTTCGGGACTCTGAAATAACGAGCAGGAAGTCGAATAGATCAAAACCCCTCTGTTCGGTGCTCACCCTCTCGTATTCCTGCTCCGCATGCTGCAGTGGGTTCATGACTCGATCAATCCTAGTGCATCCGGACCGGGCAGCGCAATCGAGGGGACCTTGGCTTTGAGAACTCCCTTTTTGGTTGGACCTGCTTGGGATGTGAAGAAAACGCGCACATTCAGGCATATCCGATCGCGCCGCATTAGCGAGATCTTCTCAGTTCTCGGTACCATCCTGCAGTCCGGCGGATACATTCCTCCAGCCCGATGGTCTGCCGTAGCCCAAGCATTTCGCTGGCGCGATCAACGCAGGGGACATAGCGGAGCGGAGCAGCCCCTGAAACCGCTTTTCGGGCGACACGAATTTCCGTCTGCGGGCTAAGAGTTGCAACAACCGTCTGTGCCAACTCGAGAACACTCACATCGTGCGATGATCCTACGTTAAACGGGACAAGTGCAGGCGCCCGAAACAACATCGTCCAAAGCCACACGGCCAGGTCGGCGGCATACAAATAAGATCTTCTCGGCGTTCCGTCGCCTTGAATCTGGATCGGCCGTCCCGCAAGCACGTCCCCAATAAAGTTTCCGATGGCAAAGTGCTGGTCCAGTGGAAGATGCGGCCCGCAAAAGGCCCAGCAGCGCGCAATTTTGCATTCCAGGCTCGCCCTGCTTTGATAAAGAGCGCACAGCAGTTCGGCGATCCGTTTGCCTTCGGCATAGAAGTTGGACGAATCTAGCGGATCGGGCGCTCCGGCGTAGCTTTCTGGGACGTGCGTAACATCAGTGGGTTGTTTGCCATACACTGCGCCCGAACTGGTCAGAAGGAACTTCCTGGCCCCATGCGTGGCCGCAAATTCGAGCGTACGCTCCGTGCCCGCAATGATAGTTGATAGCATCTCCAAAGGGGTTTCAGAAGCCTGCTTCGCGCTCGCCTCAGTCGCCGCGTGGACGATGTAGCTGTATTCACCGTCCGGAAACGAAAAGCTGCGTACATCCCCGGCCTGGAGAGTTACTGCGCTATCGGAAGCCAAGTGCGGGCATTTCTGGGCGAATGCCTGGGGGTTGCGCGTCAGGATCGTCGCCTCGGCCCCCAGGCCGAGCACGTGGTTGACGAAACAAAAGCTCTCAACCAGCCAGCATCCGAAAAAACCAGTGCCGCCCGTTAGCAAAAAACGTTGGCCGCGTACTTCCCCCCAGAGCGGAGCGGTGTGCTCGAGAATCAATTCCAGGTCTTGCCGCGCAAGAGGTTTCGCTGGGCTCATCAGTCTTCCAATGAAGAGATAATCATCTCCGACCGGGACACATCATAAGGCGCTACGGAGCTGTCGTAAGTTAGTTAGGCCGACAAGACATTCCGCCCTGAACCTCGAATTTGGTATCAAGAGGCAGCGGCTTCGGCACGGATTTACCACGTCTTCCATGGTGCTTTTCCGCTCGCCCACAGTTCTTCCAGCCTTTGCTTGTCTCGCAACGTGTCCATCGGCTGCCAGAAGCCGCGATGGAAATAGGCCTGCACCTGCTGTTTCAAGGTGAGGTTCTGCATCGTCTCGCCTTCGAACATCGAGGAATCATCGCGGATCACATTGAGTACGGCCGGGGAGAGAACAAAGAATCCGCCGTTGATCCATCCTCCTTCGCCCTTTGGTTTCTCCTGGAAGGCGGAAATGGTGGTCCCGTCGATGCCCAATCCGCCGAATCGAGCGGGTGGTTGCACCGCCGTCACGGTCACATAGCGACCGTGACTTCGGTGGAAAGCGATGGCTGCCGAAATGTCGATATCGCTTACACCATCCCCGTACGTCATGCAAAAGGAATCCTCATGCTCGAGATAGTGAGCCACTCTCCTGAGCCGGCCTCCGGTGCCCGCGTTATCCCCGGTATCGACCAGAGTTACCCGCCACGGCTCTGCCACGCTCTGATGCACCTGCATGCGGTTCTCTTTCATATCGAACGTGACGTCCGACATGTGCAAGAAATAATTCGCGAAATACTCCTTGATCAGATATCCCTTATATCCGCAACAAATGATGAAGTCATTGATTCCATGCTGCGAATACATCTTGAGAATGTGCCACAGGATCGGTCGTCCACCGATCTCGACCATCGGCTTTGGGCGTGAAACCGTTTCTTCACTCAGCCGCGTCCCCAACCCGCCCGCCAATATGACTGCTTTCATTCCCATCCTCGGGTGCTCCCAAGCCGCGTGCTTCATAGCGGATGGTTCCCCTTGATCGGTGAAACACCGCTCGCAAATCCATACAGTACACGGGCGGGTGCCCAATTGTGTATGCTTAACTTTGCGACCCCTGAGATCAATGGCGGCGTCGGTAACGAGTTGGAGTGCTGTTACCCGGTCTGAGAATGTGAACCTGACCACTCCGCCGTTCCGGTATCCGCCAGACTGATTGATTCAAGCGCCCGTGGCGCAGGTAGAATCCAGCGCAGTCGCTGAGGAGCAGACCCATTGCTTGCTTTTGATCCATCTTCGGTTTTTTCTCAAGCAATCGAAGACCATCTCGAAGGTAATCGATTCGCTGCGCGACCAGCAATCAGTGCTGCAGAGGATAGCCGAAGAAATGACTCGCGCGATTCTCGCCGGCAAAAAGGTACTCTGGTGCGGAAATGGGGGTAGTGCCGCTGACTCTCAGCACTTTGCTGCGGAGTTGATGGGTCGATTCCGTCGGGAGCGTTGCGCCTTTCCCTCAATTGCTCTAACGACCGACACGTCGATCTTGACCGCCGTGGGGAACGACTACGGGTATGAAAGAGTCTTCCAGCGGCAAGTGGAGGCACTCTGCACCAAGGGCGACGTGCTGGTAGGAATTTCAACTTCCGGCTCAAGCAAGAACGTCTGTGCCGCCCTCCAAACGGCGCGGCAAATCGGCGCGTTCACGGTTGCATTTACCGGACAGGGGGGCGGGGAAATAGCCGCCATCGCTGATGTTGCTCTTCGCATCCCTTCGAAAGATACCGCTCGCATCCAGGAGGGACATATACTCTGCGGACATATGCTCTGCGACTGGGTGGAACGATCCGTCTGCGAACAGAAGACGGAGTTGGCGAAGGGTGTTGTCCGCTAATCGAATGTGTTAACTTGATTGTCCATACTTCACAGTCTGGGCTATCGACACAGCGGCAGATATAATATTCGCTTGCGAGGGCGCACGCGATTCTGCGCGTAAGCCCGTAAAGGCGCACGTATCCGAAGGAGTTTTCCATGAGTACAGTCCGAATTGGCAATCGGCTGATCGGAGACGATCAACCATGCTTCATCATTGCGGAAATCGGTATTAACCACAACGGTGATATTGATCTTGCCAAGAGACTTATCAGCGTAGCCCTGGCTGCCGGCTGCGATGCGATTAAGTTCCAGAAGCGGACCGTTGATGTCGTTTACACGCCGGAGGAGTTGGCCAAGCCCCGCGAGAATCCCTTTGGCCCGACGAATGGAGACCTCAAGTACGGCCTCGAATTCGAGCAGGAAGAGTACGAAGAGATCGACGCCTTCTGCAAATCGGTCAAGATGCTCTGGTTCGCCTCCCCGTGGGACGAGGGCTCCGTGGATTTTCTGGAGCGTTTTAACGTTCCGGTTTACAAAATCGCTTCCGCATCTCTGACGGACGATCGGCTGCTGCGGCACGTCCGTGCCACGGGAAAGCCGATCATTCTCTCTACTGGCATGAGCACCTATGCCGAGATTGACCACGCCGTCGACGTTCTGGGCAAAGAAGATCTTATTCTGATGCACGCTACAAGTACGTATCCCGCGACCTACGGCGAATTGAATTTGCGCGCTATACCGACCATGGCCGACACGATATGGCGTTCCCATCGGCTACTCCGGACATGAGACCGGGATTCCGACTAGCGTTTGCGCCGCTGCGCTGGGGGCCTGCTCGGTAGAGCGCCACATCACGATGGATCGTGCGATGTGGGGTTCGGATCATGCGGCCTCCCTGGAGCCCAACGGCATCTCGCGGCTGGTACGCGATATCCGGCTGTGGGAGCAGGCAAAAGGCGACGGAATCAAGCGCGTCTATGAGCGCGAGGTTCCGATCATCAAGAAACTCCGCCGCGTAGGCGCCACGGTCTAACCGCATGGTGCGGGAAAATTCTGCGGCGGTCGGCCTGGAGACGATCCGGGCAGTGGCTATCGATGTCGACGGCGTACTCACTGACGGCGGCATTTGGTGGGGACCTGGTGGGGAGGAATGGAAGCGCTTTTGCTTCGCCGACATCATGGGGGTTTCTTTGGCGCGCCGCGCGGGACTGATCCTGGCCCTAATCTCAGGAGAAAACAGCCCGTTAGTAGATCGTTACGCCGAGAAGATGCTCATCCGTCACGTCGTCAAGGGATGCCGCGACAAGGCTGCAGCACTTCGCGAATTCGCCGCTGCCGCTGAGGTGAAGGTCACAGAAATCTGCTTCATGGGCGACGACGTTAACGATCTGCCGGCAATGGCAATTGCAGGTTTATCTGCCGCTCCAGCAAATGCAGCATCGGTAGTATTGGCGCACGCGAACTTTATTGCCAAAGCTCCCGGGGGCAATGGGGCGGTGCGTGAGTTGATGGACGCGCTGCTCGCCGCACGAGGTCTCACCGCGCAGGAAGTGTTCACCAAAGAGTGAAGGCTTCGGCATTCCATGATCTTTCCCAAATTCCATTTACGATTAGACTCATGAAGCTTTCCGACTACGTAGTCCGTTTTGTCGCCGATCAAGGTGTGAAGCACGTTTTCCTGGTCACCGGCGGCGGCGCAATGCACCTGAATCAATCCCTCGGCTCTCAGACCGAGATCGAACCTGTCTGCAATTCGCACGAGCAGGCCAGTGCCATTTGCGCCGAGGGCTATGCCAAAGCCACCAATCATCTGGGCGTCTGCATGGTTACAACCGGGCCGGGTGGCACCAACGCTGTGACCGGGGTCGCGGGAGCATGGTTGGACTCGACGCCAACGCTCTTTCTTTCCGGTCAGGTTAAGAGGCCGGATCGCATGTTTGATAAGGACGGTCGGCCACTCGGCATGCGTCAACTTGGCGTGCAGGAAGTAGACATTGTCTCGATCATCAAGCCAATTACAAAATATGCGGTCACGGTTCTCGACCCCAACGACATCCGCTACCATCTGGAAAAGGCCGTCTATCTTGCTCTCCACGGCCGTCCGGGTCCGGTTTGGATCGATATTCCGCTCGATGTCCAGGCTTCACCGATTGAAGCGCCGTCCGCTTTGCGCGGCTTTGATGCCAGTGAGTTGACAGAGCCTCCCGCCGATGCGTCGCTCAAAGAGGAGGTCAGGCAGTCTGCTTCAGAAGTTGAACCAAGCCGAACGCCCATTGCTCTTCGCGGGTAACGGGATACGCCTGGCGCATGCGGAGAAGGAATTTGAACAGCTACGGACATTGCTTGGAATTCCGACCGTAGCGACATGGTGCGCAGCCGATCTGGTTCCGAGCACTGATCCCCTATATGTTGGCCGACCAGGTTCGGTGGCGGCGCGCGGCGCGAACTTCGCCCTCCAGAACTCAGATTTCCTTCTTGCCCTTGGTGTGCGGCTGGATTTCTCTATCACTGGATATGCACCTCAGAACCTGGCTCGCGGAGCACATAAGGCGGTTGTGGATATCGACAAGGCGGAACTGAGGAAGCTCCATCCGCACGTGCAACAGCCAATTCACTCGGATGCAAAGAAGTTCCTCACGGAACTCCTGAGTCAGACAGACTCGATTCAAGTCTCGGATCATTCCGCCTGGGATGCGCGTTGCGCGGATTGGAAGACTCGCTATCCAGTCGTCACCGAAGAGCATCGCAAGCCCGAGGGACCAGTTTCGGTGTTTCACCTTGCTGAGGTGATCGGCACCGAAGTCAGAGCGGAAGACCGACTAGTGGTTGGAAACTCTGGATCAGCCATTGAGATTTACCTGCTTGCCTTTCCGACGCTGCATTCCCAGCGCCTTTTTCACACCGCTGGACTCGGTGCTATGGGCTATGCGATCCCTATGGCGATCGCCGTAGCGACCGCGAATCCAGGACACGAGGTTATCACGGTGGATGGCGATGGCGGATTCATGTTCAACATCCAGGAATTGGAGACCATCCGTCGCCTGCAATTGCCGATCAAGTTTTTCGTTCTGAATAACGATGGTTATGCTTCAATTCGTGCATCCCAAAAAGCCTATTTTGGGGAAGCCAAGTTGGGCTCCGACAAAAGCAATGGCCTCACCATCCCCAATTTGACTCAAGTGGGAGAGGCATTTGGCTTGAGTTCAACAGTCATTAAGAACCAGGAGAATCTTCGTGCTGATGTTCGGCGGGTTCTGGAGATGAAGGGTCCGGTGGTCTGCGACGTAAATGTGGTTCCCGATGAGATGCGCGCGCCACGTCTGCAGTCGTATCAGAGACCGGATGGCTCATTCGTTTCGAAACCCCTGGAAGATTTGTTCCCGTTTCTTCCCCGAGCGGAGTTCCTGGCAAACATGATCGTCGAACCGTTGCCCGAATAGGAGAGGCCATGCCAGCCGTGTTCGGAGTTATGCAAGGTCGTCTCAGCCCGCCCGAGGACGGCCGTTTTCAGGCTTTCCCCCGTCATTCATGGCGCCAGGAAGTGTCCCGCGCACAGGAAGCCGGGCTCAGTTACATCGAATGGATCTATGACGATTACGGCGCATCCGTCAACCCGATTGCTAGCGACGAGGGCATCGTGGAAGTAGATGCTTTAAAGCAAGAGACCGGCATCACGATACCCGCGATCTGCGGGGACTGGCTGATGGACTATCCGCTGGTGCGCTGCTCAGAAGAACAACGAGAGCAGCGCGAGCGCGTGCTCCATGATCTGCTTCGCTGGGGAAAGAAGATCGGAGCTTCGCGGCTGGTTCTTCCATTCGTGGATGCCTCGTCGATCCGTACCGAAGAGGAGAGGGCCATTGTCCTTGGGGTTCTCCAACGAGCTCTTCCGGTATCGGAAGAAGCAGGGGTCGAAATGCATTTGGAAGCCAATTTCGCTCCTGCTCAGTTCGCATCCTTTCTTGCTCGCATTCCACATCCGAGTGTCAAGGTAAACTACGATACTGGAAATAGCTCCGGCCTCGGGTATATCGCTAGGGAAGAATTTGCGGCTTATGGCGATCGCATCGGCAGCATTCATATCAAAGATCGTCTACGCTCGCCTGATGGAAAAGTGGTAACCAAACCGCTTGGTGCAGGCAGCGTCGACTTTGACGATGTCTTCAAAAGTATTCGCAAGATTGGCTACTCCGGCGGATTTACCTTGCAGGTGGCGCGGGGCGAGGATGGCGACGAGGTGAACTGGATTAAACAGCAGCTTGCCTTCCTTCGCCGCTACTGGACTTAGACAAATGGACCTTCAGCTCGCCGATCAGGTAGCACTTGTTGCCGGTTCTTCAAGAGGGATCGGCAGGGCCATCGCATCCGCGTTGCTTCAAGAGCGATGCCGGGTCTGCGTCACGGGGCGCGACGCCGTCTCCCTCGATGAAACAATCAGGAATCTGCACCCGAAGTTTGGGGACAGGGTGTTCGGGATTCCAGGAGACTTAACCGATGCATCAGTCATTGACGCCGCGCTGGCCATTGTAAATCGGATGTGGGGTGGTCCAGACATACTCATCGCCAACGTGGGTAGCGGAAGGGGTAAACCGGGCTGGCAGCAAGAGGAGCACGAGTGGGAGCGACTCTTCGATCTTAATTTTTTTGGCAGCGTGCGGCTCGCGCAAGCAGCGATTCCCTATCTGCAGCCTCGCGGTGGCACCATCCTGTTCGTCGCATCCATAGCTGCGATGGAGGCCACCCCGGCTCCGCTACCTTACAGTGCTGCTAAAGCTGCGCTCGTCAATTACAGCAAGAATCTCTCGCGGACTGTAGCCTCCGACGGAATTCGAGTAAACTGCCTTGCGCCCGGCAATGTGTTATTCGACGGAGGTTCTTGGGACCGCCAACTTAAAGAGCGCCGCGAAGAAGTTGAGCGTTACATCTCCACTGAGGTACCACAGAAGCGTTTTGGCACGCCCGAGGAAGTCGCCAAGTTTGCCGCGTTCCTGGTTTCCCCGAACTCAAGGTTCGCCACCGGGGGATGCTACATCATGGATGGAGGCCAGACACGGAGAGTCTGATGTGCGGACGGAGCCTGGTTCCATGACCGACCGAAAGAATCGCATTGCGACGCTGTTCGATCTGCGCGAGCGGGTAGCGATCATTACCGGTGGAGCGGGCCTGCTTGGCTACCATCACGCAGCGATTCTCGCCTCAGCGGGCGCCCGCATTGTGTTGCTGGATTTGCCGGGAGCCAATCCTGTAGTTCGGGCGAGGCAGTTGATGGATGAATATGGCTCGGAGTCGCTCGGTCTGACGACCGATATCACTAGCGAGTCCTCTCTCGAGAGCGCGCAAGTACAGATTCTTGAAAAGTTTGGCCGCATCGACATACTCATCAACAATGCCGCCAATAATCCAAAAGTGGAAGACGGAAGCACCACATGGTCAAGGCTGGAGAATTTCCCGCTTGACCTATGGGAGGCCGATATTCGTGTCGGTTTGACGGGCGCGTTTCTCTGCTCTCGCCTCTTCGGCTCAGAAATGGCGAAGCGAAAGTCGGGAGTCATATTGAACGTCGCGTCAGACCTCGCGTTGATCGCGCCGGACCAGCGTCTGTATCGCGTGGAGGGACTTCCCGACGACCAGCAACCCGTCAAGCCAGTCACTTACTCCGTGGTTAAGACGGGCCTGCTCGGACTTACGCGTTACTTGGCAACCTATTGGAGTAGCGCCAATATCCGCGTAAACGCGATCTCTCCGGGTGGGGTTTTCAACGACCAATCGGAAGTATTTCTAAGCCGGTTGAAGCAACTTATCCCGATGGAACGCATGGCCAACAGGGATGAGTACCAGGGCGCGATACTTTTTCTTTGCTCAGACGCGTCCTCGTACATGACGGGAGCAAATCTTGTAATCGATGGAGGTCGTAGTTGCCTCTAGCCTCGACTGAATTGAAAAGTTCTGAACTGTTTTCGGTTTCCGGAAAAACAGTTGTGCTTACCGGAGCATCTGGCTTTTTGGGTCGCACTTTCGTTCGCGCTCTTCTGGTGAATGGCGCGCGCGTGGTTGCGCTCGGACGCTCCGAGAGGCTGATGCGCGAAGCTGAGAATGGTCAGGGGAATTTGGCGCCGACAGCGTTTCCGTTCACCGCGTCGATATGTATGACGTGCCGGCGCTTAGCCAGACCTTGGACCGGATCGTCGACCAGGAACCCTCGATCGACGTTTTGGTAAACAACGCTCATGAATTGGGACCTGGCACTGGCTTCAACGTGCCCGAAGGTTCCTTGGAAGCAGCGACTCTGGAAACCTGGATGCGCAATCTGACCGGAGGCGTTTACTGGGCGGCGCTAACCACGCAAAAACTCGGAGCCAAGATGAAGCAACAGCGCGCGGGCAGTATCATCAACGTTTCGACGATGTACGCATTGGTCGCTCCGAGACCTCAACTCTATCAAGGAACGGCATTCCGTAATCCACCCGGATACTCGGCTGCCAAAGCCGGATTGCTCAGTTTCACTCGATATGTGGCATCATTTTGGGGACTGCACGGCATCCGAGCCAATGCAATTCTGCCCGGTCCGTTTTCAAACACCGAAGACGTTGGCTCCGCCAACATCGTTCAACAGGACAGCGTGTTCTTGGAGCGACTAAACGGATTTACATGTATGGGAAGAATCGGCAAACCACACGAACTGGCGGGGGCTCTGCTGTTCTTAGCTTCCGACGCATCGAGTTTCATGACCGGGCAAGCCATCGTCATCGATGGCGGATGGACAGCCGTCTAAATTCCATTTCGGCTTCTGGATCTCTTAGCCAAGCTGGCTTTGGATCGATTTCCCGCTCGCCGTCCAGGCTTCACCGATCGAATCGCCATCTGCTTTGCGCGGCTTTGATCCCGCGGAGTTGACCGAGCCTGCCGCCGACATTTCGCTGAAGCAGGACGTAAGAAGCCTGCTTCAGAAGTTGAATCAGTCCGAACGTCCCTTGCTCTTTGCCGGTAACGGTATCCGCCTGGCGCATGCGGAGAAGGAATTTGAGCAGCTCCGGACATTGCTTGGAATCCCGACTGTAGTGACTTGGTGCGCCGCCGATCTGGTTCCGAGCAATGACCCCCTATACGTCGGCCGACCGGGTTCCGTCGCGGGCGCGCGGTGCAAACTTCGCCGTTCAAAACTCGGATTTCCTTCTGGCCATCGGTGTACGGCTGGATTTCGCCATCACTGAATACGCGCCTCAGAATCTGGCTCGCGGAGCACATAAGGCAGTTGTGGATATCGACGTGGCGGAACTGAGGAAGCTCCATCCGCACGTGCAGCAGCCAATTCAATCGGGTTCTGCGGAGCTTTTGAATCAAAGAGGCTCGATTTCGGCTCTCGGATCATTCTGCCTGGGATGCGCGTTGCACCGATTGGAAGACTCGGTATCCAGTGGTCACCGAAGAGCATCGCAAGCCCGAAGGGCCGTTTCGGTGTTTCATCTTGCCGAGGTGATCGGCACCGAAGTCAAAGCGCAAGATCGACTGGTGGTTGGAAGCTCAGGCTCGGCCATTGAGATTTATTTGCTTGCCTTTCCCACCTTGCATTCGCAGCGTCTGTTTCACACGGCTGGGCTCGGTGCCATGGGCTATGGCGTCCCGATGGCGATTGGAATAGCGACGGCGAACCCGGGCCGTGAGGTGATCGCCGTGGATGGGGATGGCGGATCCATGTTCAACATTCAGGAACTGGAAACCATCCGCCGCCTGCAGTTGCCCATCAAGTTCTTCGTGATGAATAACGACGGTTATTCGTCGATCCGCGCATCGCAAAGGGCCTATTTTGGCGAAGCGAACTTGGGCTGCGACAAAAGCAACGGCCTCACCGTTCCAAGTCTGACTCAAGTGGCAACGGCATTTGGCTTGAGCACAACTGTGATCAAGAATCGGGAGCATCTTCGCGCTGAGGTTCGCCGGGTTCTGGACATGAAGGGGCCGGTGGTTTGCGACGTCAACGTGCTGCCAGATGAGTTGCGAGCACCGCGTCTACAGTCCTATCAAAAACCGGATGGCTCATTCGTTTCGAAACCTTTGGAGGATTTGTTCCCATTCTTGCCGCGCGACGAGTTTCTCGCCAACATGATTGTAGAGCCGTTGCCGGAATGAGGAATGGAGTCGGAGCCCGCACCAAGGTATGGCTCTAGTTTCTTGCGCGAGATTCCCGGAGATCATTCTTCACCGTGTTCGCTGGGGTGCTGCTCTTCTTACCTTCCGATGCGCCTAGCTCTACGACCAGGCAGACCATCGTCATCCGCGATGGCGCACAGACAGCCGTTTGAAGTACAATTGCTGAACCCTTTAGCGCTAGGTCTGTCGAGTCTTACCATTTAAGACCTGTTCCAAGAACATGGATCCCCAGCCTTGCCTTTGAATCGCATGCGAAACGATCGATGTCCGATCTGCGGATCGGAATCAGCTGAGGTTCTGCACCTTCACTTCAATACGAAGATGAACCTGCCGACCGAAGTGACGATTAGGCATTGCGCATCGGACAATTTCCTATTCGTAGCAAACGGTGATTCGGACAGTTACTATGAATACTACAAATTCGTGGCAAATGATTCCGTCCATGGGGAACTCGCCGGTGGCGACCTTCATTCGCCCATTTCAAAGGTGCAAGTGGCCCATCTCGCGAGTCTGCTTGATGGGTTCCTCGGTCAATCCAAGAAAATACTGGATTTCGGGTGCGGGGAAGGTTGGCTCCTGGTAGAGCTTGCAAGTGTATTCCCCTCATCGGCGTTTCGGGGATTCGATCCAAGTCCGGGGGTGCGGCTTGGATCACATAAAGCCCAAACGTTGGGCCTTAAGAACCTGATCATTTCCAATCAAGAACCTAGTGATGCCCCATACGATCTCGTTATTGCATCGCATTTGGTAGAGCACTTGCTCGATTTCGATCTGCTTCACTCCTGGAATTCTCTTCTTGCTGAAAACGGGCTTCTCTATATCGAAGTTCCCAATTCTCTCCAGTATGCAACCGATGAGCGCCGGGAGTTCCTTTACTATTTCGATCGGATTCATGTTAACCACTTTACTCCGCAGTCGTTGGTTCGGCTCCTGGAAGCGCATGGGTTCGGCTATGTTGGACATTTTGAATACAAGTTTCCCTATCGCGATGGTGGTGAATATCCAGCACTGGGAATGTTGTTCGGAAAGGATCAAAAGTCTGCGGGTATCTCGTCCCCGAGCATCCTTCAAACGGCGATGCTCTATATTTCACAAGAAAAAGCGAGGGCTAGGGCGACCAACGAGCAGTTGAAGACGTTCGAGGGAGTACTGGTTTGGGGTGCTGGCGATAACTTCTACCGATCCAGCGAAAACGAGGGCCCACTCGCCAATCTGCCAAATATAGTCGTGCTTGACCAGCGCCCGCAGGTAATTACAATCGGCGACCGAAAATGGATAACGGAGACTCCTGCGGAGGGCATTCGGCGCCACCGGTGGCCCGTAGTCATCACGGTGTCAGATGGAAGGAATGCTATCTGTCAGCAGGTGAAAGAAATTGATCCTTCCAGGCAAGTGTTCTTCTTTTAGCAACACGAAGACACTTTGACGTGCTACCAACCGGGCCTGAATAACGACTTATCCCGGTGGTCACCTCTTTGCACAGATAGCGTTCTTCCTGTGCGATTCAGACAACTCTGATGGTCGTAGAGGTAACGAACAAACCGTGGAATTCTGGAGGAAATTGAGTGAGCAAATGCAGGAACTGCGGCGATGGCGAACTGCACGATCTTGGACCAATCGGCATGGTCCAGCCCTTTTTTTTGAAGCGAGTGTTCGGGATGGAACTTCGCGCTCCTCGGTCTCCAAATGCGGTGAAGCAAAAGATTCGCGATCTCGTGACTCTCTCCATGTCGTTGTTTTCACGTGTTACCACTCCGTTTGCATTTGTGGAGATGCAACTCTGCACGCACTGTTTCTTCATCCAAACGAAGATACCGTTTCATGATGAGGACATCATGCGTTTGTATTGGGATTATCGATCACCCGCATACAACCGGGAACGAATTCATTACGAACCCGAATATGCCCAGATTGCTGCAGCCGTTGGCCAGGATCGGAGGGAGATAAGTACCCGACGGTCGGCTCTCAGCACATTTCTTCACAAGGGATTACAAACGTCTGAGGCGCACACCATACTTGACTACGGAGGGGCCGACGGGAGATTCATACCGGATATTCCCGGATCAAAATTTGTCTATGAGATCTCAAACATGGATCCCGTTTCTGGCGTTGCCCGGATCAAGTCAGAATCGGAACTGGGCACGTATTCAATTGTCTTGTTTGCACATGTTACCGAGCATGTAACACATCCTTTGAATCTGGTTCGCAAACTAAGTGCATACGTGGAACCAGGAGGGTACCTCTACATCGAGACGCCCCAAGATATATCAGATCAGCAACGCGCTGAATTGCAGTACTCCGCTCCCTGCTTGGATATCGGAATTCATGAACACATCAACTACTATTGCGTCCCGGCGGTTGCCGCCTTGCTTGAAGCCGCTGGTTTTACCGTTGTGGCCATCGAGAGCACGCCAGTGGATGTTGGTTGGGCGAAGTCCGTGCACATTCGCGCGCTGGGGCGCAAGCGGCCCGCAGTTTAGCCAGCATGAGCTGTCAACAGAGACCTCGTCCGGTAATGTAATGCCGCTCGGCGCACTCCCAAGAGGCAAACATGGCGAAAAGCTGAACTGGTGACATTCGCGCCTCTGGCAGTTGCGCATGATAAGGACTCCGCGATGAAGGCAGGTACAATCCCATACAATGAGATCCGACTACAGGAGGCTGTACGGAGAAAGCACGAATCGAGCGGTCGACGAGACCTGCGGGGAGAGCATATTGCAGAGGGTGCCCGGTAGTTTCCCATCCCGCCGCTAACTTGCCAGGCTTGTTCTTCGCGTATTCGGTGTGCAGCCACCCCTGTCATCGGGCAACCGCCGGCATTCCGGGAGGCCGCTGAGTGTGTGATGGTCTTCATGAAGTCGTTCCGCTCCCGTTGAATTCGTCCGGGATCACGCGTATTCGCCACTGGCTACGAACGGTGCTTGGGCTTGACCGAGCGGTGGGATTTACGGTCCTTGCGAGATTCTGGGGCAGTGCCGCGGGGCTTGTAACTGTTTTCCTAATCGCACGATTCCTTAGCCCCGGCGAGCAGGGCTACTACTACACATTTGGCAGCCTGGTAGCCATTCAGATGATTTTTGAGCTGGGCTTTTCTTATGTAATTCTGCAGATGGCGAGTCACGAGCGGGCTCGACTTTCCATCTCATCGGATTACGAGATTACCGGAGACCCGATTGCCCATGCCAGGCTCGCATCGGTAATCCAGAAGTCGGTTCGTTGGTATTCGGTGGCGGCCGTGCTCATGGCCGCGACATTGCTTCCCATCGGCTTTCATTTCTTTTCCACACAGCAGCATGCGGGACCAACTGTTTTTTGGCGTCTTCCCTGGTGTTTTGCTGCGCTCATGGCGGCACTCAACTTCCAAATTGATCCGTTTCTGTCTTTTCTGGAAGGCTGCGGATATGTTCCGGAAGTTGCGCGGCTTCGTTTCATTCAGTCCGTCAGCGGAAGCCTGCTGGCGTGGTGCGCGCTGGCCAGTCATCATGGCCTATTCGCGCCTTCGATGGTGCTGTTCGGAATGGCCTCCACTGCACTGGTGTGGCTGGCTCGCAGGCATAAACTGTTGCTCGGATTGCTGAGATATCACACCGGAAGCGATCGAATCCGTTGGACTGAGGAAGTCTGGCCATTCCAGTGGAGAATTGCCGTAAGCTGGTTCTGTGGCTACTTCATATTTTTTCTTTTCAATCCGGTCTTGTTTGCATTTCGCGGTCCCGTGGCAGCAGGCCAGATGGGAATGTCTCTCAGCCTCGTAAATGCGATTCAGAACATTGCCGTTTCCTGGGTAAGCACAAAATCTGCGCCCTTTGGAACCCTGATCGCCCGCAAAGAGTATGGACAGTTGGATCACACATTCTTTCAGGCCGTCCGGCAAGCCTTCGCCGTGTCACTGGCTGGGGCTCTGACTGCGTGGCTAGGATGTATTTACTTGAATTTCCAACATCTTCGGTTTGCTCAGCGTCTCCTTGACCCGATTTCCCTCGGTCTCTTGCTGCTTTATATGATGGTAAATGTCATTGTCTTTTCAGAAGCTTCTTACCTTCGTGCGCATAAACAGGAAGTGTTTTTCATCAATTCGGTGGTCGGAGCGGTTACCGTAACGGCATTCACCTTGTTCTTTGGACGGTATTACGGGGCGAGGGGCATTGCGGCCAGTTGCTGCATCGGCAATTTCACCGGGCTGGTTTGGTCGACGTACAAATTTCGAAAGTACAGAAAACTCTGGCACACTCCTGAGCGCGCTACCGCAACCAGCGTCTAGAGGAATGTGGAGAGCGCTCTTAGTTCCAGCGTCGTTTCTATAGCAATTAGCCAAGCGGTGCGAGTGTCGGCTTGTTTCTTTCCCCGTCGAGCCTTGGACTGAGCGACGAATTCAGTGATGGTCTTGGCCACGAAGTCGAGCATCGGCGGCGTCAGTCCCGGGTATACGCCAACCCAAAACACATTGTTCATCACAAAGTCCGTGTTACGCAGCTCTCCGGCCACGCGATACTCGCAATCCTGGTAGGCAGGCTGCCGGAGGAGATTGCCACCGAAGAGAAGGCGCGTACCGATTTTGTTCGCTTCCAGCGCGCGAGTCAGATCCTCACGTCGAAATGGTGCATCCTCGCGAACGCCAATGGGAAAGCCAAACCATGACGGGTCGGAGTGCGCTGTCGCTTCTGGCAAGATCAGATACTCCTCAAGCCCGGCCAACGCCGCCTTGAGATGATGAAAGTTCGCCTTCCGGCGAGCGATAAACTCAGGCAACTTGGTGAGTTGCGACGCTCCCAGAGCGGCTTGCATATCTGTCGCTTTCAAGTTGTACCCGATGTGCGAGTAGATGTACTTGTGGTCATATCCGCAAGGCAGCGAACCCAGTTGCCAGTCGAAACGCTTGCCGCAAGTATTGTCCTTGCCGGGTTCGCACCAGCAATCGCGACCCCAGTCGCGAAACGAGTCAATCAGCACCTGTAACGCCGGCTTATCGGTAAGGACGGCGCCGCCTTCTCCGGTTGTGATGTGGTGCGCGGGATAAAAACTCAACGTAGCGATATCGCCGAAGGTGCCAACGTTCCGTCCCTTATAGGTCGAACCCAGCGCGTCGCAGCAATCTTCGATCAGCCAAAGATTGTGCTTGCGCGTGAAGGCGCTGACAGCATCAAGATCAAAAACGTTTCCCAGGGTATGGGCGAGGAACACGGCCCTCGTGCGGTCGCTGCGCGCCGCTTCAAGTTGGCGTACGTCGATCTCATAGCCCGGAACCGTGACGTCCACGAAAACAGGGACCAGGCGATTCTGGAAAATCGGGTTCACCGTGGTCGGAAAACCCGCGGCGACGGTGATAACTTCATCGCCCGGATTTAGCCGCCGGTCACCGAGTTTCGGCGAGGTCAGAGCGCTGAGAGCAATAAGATTGGCCGAAGAGCCCGAGTTCACCAGTGACGCGGAACGGACCCCGACAAACCGCGCCAGATTCCGTTCGAAGGTTTCGCCGAACCGGCCCGTCGTAAACCAGGCGTCGAGAGCTGAATCGACCACCGCGCTCACGTCGCGAACCGTCGATCACCTTGCCCGGATACTGGAACAGGCGAAACCCCAGGGACAAAATCTCCCGGGTGGCGATGATTCCAACCAGTATCGGGCAGTTAGGTCGAGAATCTGCCTGCGTAGCTGGGCCGCAGTATCCGTCATAGGTTCGCGACGAGAGTATTCAAAATCATATCATTCAAGTTGTTGCGGAGTGCTGGATTGCTATGCGGATAGCTTATGATGAGGCAGGCGCACGTATCCGGCACCGTTGATTCCGGCAATTGTTACTCTGCCTGATGAGCGGGCGAAGGCGAACAGCTGCGGCGGGAGGGAGAGCACTCTGGAAGAGGTGGTGAAAAGCTGGCGGGGACGGCGCGTTTTTCTGACCGGTCACACAGGTTTCAAGGGGAGTTGGCTCGCGCTCTGGCTGAGCAGGCTTGGGCGCGCAGATTCGAGGCTATGCCCTCGACCCCTGCACCGAACCCAACATGTTCAGCCTGGCCGTCTGTCGGTACCGTCGTGGACGATATTCGCGGCGACATCCGCGATTATGCCAAGCTCGAAGCCTCGATGACCGAGTTTGCGCCGGAAGTAGTCTTTCATCTCGCGGCGCAGCCGATCGTTCGGCGCTCGTATGCGGATCCGGTCGGCACCTATGCCACGAACGTCATGGGTACGGTGCATGTGCTGGAGGCTGTCCGCAAGACTCCGAGCGTGCGCGCCGTGGTATGCGTCACCACCGATAAGTGTTACCAGAATCAGGAATGGGTTTGGCCCTATCGCGAGAACGATCCGCTAGGCGGATATGATCCCTATGCCTCCAGCAAAGCCTGCGCTGAAATTGTCAGTGCGGCATACCGCAGCTCATTCTTTCCGCTCGAACGGCTTGCACGAACACCATGTGGCCCTGGCTACAGCGCGCGCCGGCAATGTTATTGGCGGAGGCGATTGGTCCGAGGACAGGCTCATTCCGGATCTGATCCGCGGGTTCAGCTCCGGCCAGCCGGTTCTGATCCGGCGCCCCAACGCCATTCGTCCCTGGCAACACGTACTCGAGCCTCTGCACGGTTACATGATGCTGGCTCAGCAACTCCTCGCCCAGCGCGCGAAGTTCGCTACCGCCTACAACTTCGGACCGGGCGATGAGGACGATCTGGCCGGTCGAGCGCATCGCGACCAAGCTCGTGGAGATGTGGGGCAAGGCGCGTCCTGGATTCGCGATTCGGTTCCCAGCGTGCACGAGGATCATGTTCTTAGACTGGATGCCAGCAAGGCTCGTGTCGAACTGGGATGGCAACCAAGGCTCGGAATCGAAGCGGCGCTGGAGTGGACGATGGCGTGGTATCGGGCTTGGAACCAAGGCGACAACATGGCCGAGTTCACACGGAAACAGATCGTGGAGTATCAGGAACTCCAAGCTCGCTGACGGTCCTAACCCGGCAGATACACGACATAGCGGCAAACGTCCTCTGTTGGTAGAATTACAAACTTGAACGGTGCCCGGGTTTTAAGGTCGCACGGTGTCCTGAATCCATGATGAGAGAATTTCGTCTGCTTGGGCTGTTCGTGGTTATTTCGGCTTTGGGATGTTTTTCGCAATCCTCCAATGATACTTTGTCGCAAGTCCCGAACTCCCAAAGTACAACCGTCGATTGCTCCGATCCGACCATGGCGAACGATGCCCCAGTGCAGTTCTGGGCAGGGTCAAACATCCCAAGGTGCGCGGAAATTCCTCCGCCCCCACACAAATTCAACCTTGAGCCCCCGGCAGGTGTCAACACAGACCAGTACACACCGAGCGCTCCTCCGCCCAATCCATCGCAGATTCCGCGCCCGCAGACGCCACTCCTCCGGAAACCGAATTCGAACAGATGGTGGCCGACTCGGTTGGCAGCCATTGCCCTTGTTCGGCCAGTCGTTATTCGTGCAAGCCTCCCAGCACGTTTTCTCCCATCGATCTGGATGCAGGTGCCGAGCGACTACATCATCGGCCCGGGCGACGAACTGCAGATCAGGATTTGGGGCCAAGTACAAGCCGATTTGCGCGTAACCGTCGACCGTTCCGGGCAGATTTATATCCCGCAGGTGGGTCAGATATCCGTTGCAGGCATTCACTATGGGGACTTGGAAGCAGCATCTGAAAAGCGAGATTTCGAAGATATTCAAGAATTCAATGTCACCGCCAACATCGGCCGGCTTCGCTCCATCCAGGTCATTGTCGTTGGCGAATGCCCGCTATCCGGGAACCTACACCATCAGTTCTTTGAGCACGCTGGTCAATGCGATTTTCGCCTCCGGCGGCCCTGCGCCGCAGGGATCATTGCGTCATATCCAGGTGCGGCGCGATGGCGCAACCATCACAGATTTCGATTTCTACGACCTGCTGATCAAGGGCGACAAGTCCAAGGATGTGCGCCTGCAGCCCGGCGATGTTATCTACATTCCTCACGTTGGTCCTTTGGTGGCAATCTCGGGCTCGGTGAATACGCCAGCCATCTACGAAATGAAGGACAACTCCACTCTGAACGACTTGATTGAAATTGCCGGCGACCTGAGCACCGTTGCCGACACCAGCAAGGTTATGATCGATCGCTTTGTGGAGCACCAGGCGCGCAAGACTTTGGAGTTTCCCTACGACGAGCAATCCCGCGCCTTGCCCTTGAAGGATGGCGACATCGTTCGCGTGTTTTCCATCGTTCCGCGTTTCGAAGACACGGTAACTTTGCGGGGCAATGTCGCCAATCCCGGCCGTTATCCCTGGAAGCCGGGCATGCGGGTTCGCGACCTGATTCCTAATGCGCAGGCATTGCTCACTCGCCGCTACTGGCGGAATCGTGCCGCCATCGTCAATGGCCGCGCAACCGAGTATCCGGTTCGCTCGCAATCTGCCACGTCGCCCCAGTTCTCAATCAACCAACAGACGCAACGGCACGCCACCCCGGCTGGGAACGCAACGCCCCAGCGCACTACTGGAACTCCGCCACGAATCACCAACCTTCTTTGGGCGAATCGCCCGATGCAATGGGATCTTCGAATCCCGGCAGATGCGCTAGTCGCTCAAAATCAGCAAAAGTCCGCCGGCGAATCAACCGCCGGCAGACCGAACGATGCGTCGCTGGCAGCCAGACAGCGTTCTCAGACGTCGGGAGTAATACCCAATCCAAACACCGTGCGGGATGTTGCCGACGATGTCCGGCGCTATGCTCCCGAAATCAACTGGGACTACGCCATTATTCAGCGCGTCAATCCCAAAGATCTGACTTCCAAGCTGATTTGGATGAATCCGCGAAAGGCGATCCTCGAACATGACGAGGAAAGCAATCTGGAATTGCAGCCGGGCGATATTGTCACAATCTTTTCTCAGCGAGATATCAGCGTGCCCCAGGCGGACCGCTCGCAGTACGTGATCATCGAGGGCGAGGTGATGCGTCCCGGTGTTTATAAACTTGAAACCAACGAAACTCTTCGCTCCGTTTTGCAACGAGCCGGCGGCCTGACTCCCAACGCTTACGTCTACGGTTCGCAATTGACCCGCGAATCAGCCCGGGTCGACCAGCAAAAAAGCCTGGACGAACTGGCTCAGCACCATGGAGGTGCAAATCCGGCAATCGGCGGTGTCGGTCGCGGCTTCCGCCAATCCAGGAGATTTGCATCAGATACTGGCGGCTCAGGAAGCGATCATCACCCAGCTCCGCAATACGCGCGCCAGCGGGCGCGTTGCGCTTCCCGTTAAACCCAAGGATAAGAGCATCACCGATTTTCCCGACATGGTGATGGAAGACAGCGACCGGCTGGCCATTCCTCATACTCCTTCCACCGTCTCGGTCGTGGGAGATGTATACAATCCCGGATCTTTCATTTTCGATTCCCTAACATCAGCCGGATCGTATCTCGAAATAGCGGGCAAGGGAAAACCTCAGTCCGACATGCACCACGCTTTTGTGTTGCGCGCCAACGGGGTGGTCGTTGCCGCCAACAACGTCAACGGGCCTTTCACGGGGACAAAGTTTAACCGCATTCGGTTGTACCCGGGTGATCAGATCGTTGTGCCCTACAAGCTTCCGACCGGGGCCTGGATCCGCAGCTTGCAACAGTGGACACAGATCTCCTCGCAGCTGGCTATAACCGCCGCAGCGCTCGCGGTAATCGCGCCTTGATCTACGCCGATCAGCGGTGGATTGGAGACCACGGCATCGGTCGTTTTGCGCGGCATGTGCTTGCCGGACTGGATTATCGTCCAATTTCACTGACGTCAAATCCTGCCGCGCCACTGGACAGCTGGCGGTTGGCTCGGGCGCTCAACGATGAGCGCGCAACGACTTATTTTTCTCGCCAGGCTACAACACTCCCCTTTTTTGTCGTTTTCCGTTCGTCTTCACAATCCATGATCTGAGTCACATTTACTGCCCGGAGAACAGTAGACCATCTATCCGTCTGTATTACGCAACGATGATGAAGCGAGCTTGTCATCGCGCCGCCAGGATTCTCACAGTGTCGGAGTTTACCCGGAAGCAGATCGTCGACTGGTCTGGAGTGTCGCCGGAAAAGGTCGTGAACGTTGGCTGCGCCGTTGACGCTGCGTATCAGCCTAACGGCGATTCCTACGGACTGCCCTTTGCCTATTTTCTATGCGTAAGCAACCGCAAGCGACACAAAAATGAATTCCGCATCATCGAGGCCTTTGCAAAGGCCAGGTTAGATCCTCAGATACACCTCGTCTTCACCGGCGAACCGGTCGCTGATCTTGTTCGCAGCATCGAAGCGCACCAACTGCGCTCGCGAGTCGCTTTTGTAGGTATTGTTCCGGAGGCAGAATTACCATTTCTTTACCGCGGCGCCGAGGCTCTGATTTTTCCCTCCCTCTACGAGGGATTCGGTCTGCCAATATTGGAAGCAATGGCCTGCGGCACTCCGGTTGTGACCGGAAATACTACGGCTATGCCGGAAGTGGCCGGAGATGCTGCCCTTCTCGTGGATCCGAGTTCGGTGGAACAAATTGCCAGCGCAATGGAACAACTTGTCAGCGACGCCTCATTACAACGCCGACTTCGAGAGGAGGGCCCGACCCGCGCTGCCCGATTCTCTTGGGGGGATACCATTTCCAGGGTGCGAAGAGAGTTGGAAAAATTGAGTTCCAGAACGGTTTGAAAGGATGGCGCTATGCCCCACACCCGTGAGCATCTGGCAAAGCGTTATAATTCTCATTGAGGTTAGCACTCTTTGGGAAGCATGAAGGCTAGCGAAAGGCCGAAGCCCTTATTTGGCAGCACAGGTGGATCGCATCCGCTAGCCAGGTTCACGGACCAGCGGGAGACTTACGGTCCTCTCGTTATAGAGGAACTTGTTCGTAACCTCGTTCAGCTCAAAGTCGTGGTCGATTTGGGGGCTGGATCGGGACGAGATCTCGAGATTGTCTGACGACTGCGTTCGCGGGCTAAGCTTGTCGCCGTGGAAGGTGGTACAGCGTACGCACGGGCCCCTGGAGGGGAAGGCCGATGAGATTCATGTGGCCAACATTGAGCGCGATAGCTTACCGCTTGCAGATGGCCAAGCCGATCTCATTATTGCCAATCAAATTCTCGAGCATCCTAAGGAGATTTTCTGGATTTTTCATGAAGTGCCGCGTTCCCTTAAGGTAGACGGTCATTTCCTGTTTGGCGTTCCTAACATCTGCTCTCTACACAATCGTTTCCTTATACTTTTTGGGAGGCAGCCCACACAGCATAAGGTTTGCTCAGCGCATGTGAGGCCGTTTTCGAAAGGCGACACTCTCGCCTTCTTGAATGCTTGCTTCCCGGGCGGCTACACACTCGAAAAGTCCCGCGGTGCCCAGTTCTATCCTTTTCCTGCACGGTTGTCCCGCTTACTCGCCAGTGCTTTGCCAACATTCGCATTCACAATTTTCTTCCTGATACGGAAGGTAGCGGAGTATCACGACGAGTTTGCCACCTACCCAGCACGCGCTCAACTAGAGACCAACTTTTGGGCAGGGCACGTTCCGACAGGGCGCAATACTGGCAGGTTCCCGAACCGTTGAACCAAGTGGCGACCCCTGCTGCCCTTTCTGAGGGAAGACAATCGTCATCGGAGTTTTATTGATTCAGCGGCCATATGCAACTTATGGGTATTTCCGGTAAATGCTCTATTTTTTCTGTTCGTCTTTTCTCGTCGCCTTTGGGAGAACTGGAGCTGACAAATAGGCACGTCCCCTCCCATATGCTACGATTTGCGGAGATCCAATGCGAACCCGCCTCTGAATGAAGAACATTCCGGGCGCCATATCGAGACTCTTGAGGAGCAATCCTGTCGGAATCGCGTTGTCGCTAATTGCTGGTCGTTCTTGGAGCAGGATGAGCACTTCGGTCATGGCCTTCCAGCTTAAGGCTCCTGGCTTGCGCCTTGGACCGGGTTGCCGGGTCATCGGCGGGCGCCACATCTCATTTGGCAGCAGCATTTACGCAGAACGCAATCTCTGGCTCGAGGCCGTGACTTCGTATCGGGCGCAAATTCCAGCCGAAAATAGCGATCGGCGATTGCGTTTGTTTTTCTGATGGGGTGCACAATTCGTCGATAACGAGCATCGTAATCGGCAGCCATTGTCTTTTCGGCAGCAAGATATATGTTTCCGACCACAATCACGGGATATACAAGGGAGAACAGCAGAGCAGCCCAGAGGAAGCGCCCGCCCACCGTTTGTTAGGTGGCGGGGGCCTTGTGGTTATCGGCGAGAATGTGTGGATTGGCGATAATTCAGTTATCATAGGTCCAGCGACGCTTGGTCGCGGCGCGATTGTCAGTGCAAATTCTGTAGTTCATGGCATGGTCCCATCCGATACCATCGTCGCTGGAGCGCCCGCGAAACCCATCAAGATATTTAATTCCAAGTCAGGTTCGTAGGATAAAGCGTGACCCAAACTCGCAAGCTCTTTTCCGTCTGCATTCCCGCTTACAATCGGGCGCATTATCTCACCGCTCTTCTAGACTCGATTTTTGCACAAGACTTCCAAGACTTTGAGGTCGTCATTTGCGAAGACTTATCGCGAGAGCGCAAGCACATCGCAGCGATTGTTCAAGGATATCAGTCACGTTACCCCGAAGTGTTGCGCTACTTTGAAAATGAAGAAAACCTAGGTTATGACGCCAACATTCGAAACCTGGTGCGGAGAGCATCGGGCGAATTTTGTTTCTTCATGGGAAATGATGATCTTATGTGCCAAGGCGCGCTCCAAAACGCTGCCGGCATAATCCGTCGTTATCCCAACGTTGGACTCGTGCTGAAGAGCTATGGCTGGTTTGACGAAACGCCGGATAGGGTTAATCAGGAGATTCGGTGGTTTAGGGAAGAAAAGGAATTTCCAGCGGGTATCCCCGCCATTCGCTTTGCCTTCCGCCGTTCCGGTGTTATTTCCGGGTACATCGTTCACCGCGACAGTGCGAATCTAGCCGCAACCGAGAAGTTTGACGGAACTTTGTACTACCAGATGCATCTTACGGCGAATGTGCTGATCCACAAGACCGCAGTTTGTACCCCCAAATTGCTTGTGCTTTGCCGGGCAAATCCACCTGAGTTTGGAAACAGCGCAAAAGAAAAGGGGAAGTACGTTCCCGGAAGTTACACTCCGCAGGCTCGTCTCAACATGATCGGCGGAGCGCTATCAATTCTGCATAATTTGAAACAGACGAAGGGAATTGATGTCGTGGAAGATGTAATGCGCGATTACGCGAACTATTTCTTCCCCTATATTAGGGATCAACTGACTCTCCCCATCCGGGACTACTACGAGTTGTATCGCTCATATGGGCATATGGGCTTTGCCAGATTCCCCCTTTACCATTTGTATTTTGTTTTGGGCTATCTTTTGGGCGAGAAAGGATTTGATGCTTTAGCGACCCTCATCCGAGGCCTACTCGGACGCAGCCCCCGATTCGGCAACACATATTAACTCAACCCACTCTCTTCGGAGCGATCTATCCCCCGACAATGTTTCGACAATCGTCCCATGCATTGAGCGCCAATAACCCGAACTCAAGATTTCCAGTTGACCGATCGGTACCGTCGCCCGCCCCTCCCCCAATAAAGCATTTGGGAATCCTGCGACCTTATCCAGTCGGTTGAGGGTCCGGATGAGAACGACGGCACGACCCCACCTCCGGCGGAACGGAACGCACACTACATTCGCAACCGCCCTCAGTGATCACCTGAAAAGCGGCTATACATGATCAGTTCAAAACCGCCATACTTTGGAAGCCGTCCAAGGCATAGGTTGTTCTATCCTGCCGCCTGCTGCGGAGGCAAGCTTCTTTTGTGCGCCAACTGCGTGGGCCGCATTTCAGCACGTGGCCATGATGCAGCAGGCGATCGAGCATGGCGGTAACGCTGCGCTGTCGCCCAGCAGTTTCCCCCAGTCATCCACCAGTCGGTTTGAAGTAATCATTGTGCTGGCACGCTCATAACGTCGCATGATGTTCTCCAGGGGTTTCTCGGCGGCGGTGAGGGATAACTTCCGCATGCCCAAGTCATCGATGGTCAGCAAAGGAACCGTGACCAGGGACTCGATGTGCTGTTTGCGCGTCCCATCAATCGAGGCTTCGGCGAGGAAGTGGCCGATCACGGAAGTGCTACTTGTTGCATCTACGAATATGCCTGTGCCTCCCGTCTGTGAACCCGCTCTAAGCGCGCCTTCGTCCGATTAGCCGCCGAAGACGGGATAGGACTGCTCGTGGCAGAGCTCTTAGCACCAATCGTAAAGGCATGACCTCAGGATCCGTATGGAAGGCAAAACAATCAGGATGTATGAAATGAGCGGGGATGTCCGCGGGAGGAGCGGCCCAGCTCAATAAATCGGGATGTTGTTCAAGATAACGTTCAGACGCAAAGAGCATTAGATTTTGGCGGTACCACCACTCTACCTCTTTATTGTCCCAAATCTGCCATCCAAGCATGGAGACCGGTCTATAGCTATGGCGGCTGAATAGGGTTGTCCAATATTCAGGCCATTGGCAATTCACATGGTGGAGACCATACTGGCCAGGGATTGCAGCAGAGAAAGAAACTACCGGTGATAGGCGGACTAGGTTCTCTACAAGCACTGGCGCTGCTTCGGCAGGCAGGTGCTCGGCCACTTCCAAGCAGTTGGCTAGATCGAAGCGACGCCCAACATCGAAGGATTTTGTCAGATCCTGGTATTGAAGCAGCTCAGGCTCAAGGCGAAATACCTTCTTGTCAATCCAACGCCCGTCTACTCCCAATAATTCCAATACTCCGTTTTCTCGGAATGCCAATAGCCAGCTGCCTCCGCCGCAGCCGACATCGATGACACTGCTGGGATGCAATAGCCCCATGAGCAGCGGCACGACAACTCGTGCCGACTGCAGTGAGCCGGGGGAGTTGCTGTTAAACGATAGCTTAAAATACAACCGAGATAGCATGCGTGTTCAAAGTCTACACGTTGACTGGTGAACGAGGAATTCCGGGCAGAATGCTGTTGTCATTGCGAACTAATCCCTCTGGGCTCCGCCGGTATTTCTGTGAACGCCGTAGTTGGCGGTTCTCGCTGATGCTGAAGACCACGACGGAACTGTCTTCGATTTCACCTATTATAGGCTTCTGCGCAGAGCACTGACACCATCTAACATTGCCCGTCCAATCTCCTGCTCATTTGTCGCGTTGAATTCGTTGAAGTATTGACGCATCGCCTCTTCTGAAAACGACTTTGGTTCAAGTCCATTGGCCGGGAGTGAATATGAAGTGTGTCGCGCCTGTTGTGTTGATCAGGAATGCGGCAAGCTCGTCGGATTTCATCGGATCAATCTGATGCTTCTCCTCCAAGTAAGGGAGCAAAGTGGCCAACACGTAACCCGACCACCGATACTCAGCGACGGCGCGCCCATTTGTGCTCAGATAATCGTAGTCTGTGCCACCAGTTGCCGCCTTGCGCAGACCTTCGAGAGCAGATTTCGGTAATTTAGTGAACGAAGCGATTGCGGACATCGTCGTCGGCCAAACACTACCACGCTGCGTGGTTGGCGAAGTATCTCTATTGTGCTCATTAACCGGCCAATGTGCACTCATTTTGGGGAGAGGCGATCGAGTTCGTGGTCGATGTTCAGGAGCCGTTGTGTGAGTCGGCGAAGTTTACGTTGGCCCTTAGCCTCCAGCTGAGGCTGGAATAAGTGGAGGAGATGTCGGGTAGCGGCGATAGCTTGGCGAACAGTAGTGAGATCGACCCGCGCAGGAGTTGTGGAGGATGGCAGAGGGAGTTGGGGAATGGAGTGGAGTACGACAGGGTTTTGACGGGCGCGGTGAAATTCACGTTGTAGGTCGAGCTGAACCACTTCGACATAGCGCATGGTCATGCGGATGTCTTTGTGCCCCAGCATTTGCATGAGCGCCGGTAAGCTGACGCCGAGACGCACCATCTCTGTGGCGAAGGAGTGGCGCAACCGGTGCGGAGTTACCCGGCCGGTGCACCCTGCAGCCCGGGCGGTTTCGGCCAAGGTGTCGCAGAGAATCTTGGCCCAGTACTTAGGGCGGTAGCGCGAGAGTAAGAAAGCTGGGGATTCCGGCAGCGGAGTGGGAACTCGTCGCCGCCGCCCAAGTGCTGGCGGGAGGGCGCGTAACTCAACCAAACGGGCCACGATGCGCCGCGTCTCCTCATCGACCGGCACCAAGCGTTCCGAGTGGAGTTTACCCAGAGGCACATGCAGCGCCACTTGCTTTTCATTGACCGACTGTAGGCAATCAATGGGGAGAGCGATGCATTCGCCGATACGGATTCCAGTGGCACGCATGAGGCGGAGAGCGTTGCTTTCCAGGGTATCGGTGAGACGGAGCTGCTGCTGCAGGCGTTGATCCTCCTCAATAGGTAGCGGTCGGGGCAGATATTGGTCGCGCGGGGGGAAATCTTCGCGACGAATAAGGTCGGGAGGTAGAGGATGCCCCTGGTCGGCTAAGTCATGCAATATACGGCGGAGTTGGACGAGACGCGCCTCGCGAACGAGATTGCACAGCGGAGGGTCGTGCTGGCAGAGAAAACGGAACCAGCCGAGCAGATGAGGGTCCCGGCGCAGTTGGGAAAGTTTGCGCAGGTGGGGATATCCAGTGTGGAGATAAGTGAGAAAGCTACGGACGCAGGCGCGATATTGTTTCACGGTCTGTGGCTTGAGGGTAGTGACCAAGTTCTGGATGGGTGCTTCGAAGAGCTGGTCGAGGGTGGGCTGCGCTCGCTTCACGAGGTTTTCTCCGGGGTCGACAAAGGGAGGCGCTGGGCAACGGCGCGGGCATACTCGCGCCAAACATCTTCTGGGGCAAGCTGCACGTAGAGCATGGTGGTCTGAATGTCGGCATGTCCCATTAAATGCATCAAAGCGGGCAAGGACATGCCGGCGCGCACCATCTCGGTTCCAAAGGTATGCCGAAACCTGTGGGGGTTGGCTTGCGGGACCCTGCTGCGCAATCGGTGATGGCGAAACAGGGAGCGCAATCCGGCGGCGGTCATGGCGCGTCCGCGATGGCGGCCTTTGAGAGAAACAAACAGAGCGGGCGAGTTGGTCAAAGGTCTCTCTAAGTGGAGATAGTTCTGTAGGACCTGAAGGGTTTCTGCGGGCAGGGGCACGACACGCCGCTTACCACCCTTGCCGAGGACGCGAAGTTGGGCTTGGGGGAGCGAGAGATCTTCCAGTTGGAGTTGGAGCACTTCGCAGGAGCGTAGGCCGTCGAGCAACATCAGAGCAATGACGGCGAGATCGCGGAGGGTGCGAAAGCCTTTCCAGAAACCAGCCACCTGCTCGGCGGACAGGGGCACGATCAGACGGCGCGGCTGCCGGAGTCGCAGATGGGTAGTGATCTTGGGATGCCGACGGCCATAGCCGAGCGGGGAGCGCGTGGTATACCTGCGCTGAAAGTGCGGTTGACCGGGAATCTCTTGTCTGTAATGGAAGCGATAGAGGCAGCGCACCACGCACAAGCGGTGGTTGATGGTTTGCGGAGTGGGTAAAGGCTGTTGCTCGAGTTGGTAACGGACATAGTCGAGCAGAAGGGATTGGTTGAGTCGCCTCAGGGAGTGTCGCGTATTTTGGAACCAGCGTGCCAGATGGAGCAGGTCGTAGGCATAGACGCGTAAGGAGCGCAGTGAGAGTTGGCGGAGTTTCTGGGCATCGAGAAACTGATTGACCCAAGTGACTTCGCGACCGCAGTCGTCCAGCAGACGATACGGAGAAGCACTGGCGGGCAAGGAGTTTTGCACGACTACACGAACACTCATAACGCGGGGGCCTCCTCGAGAAGGTGGGCAAAGTCCTCAGCGCTGGCGCCCGCCAGGAAGTAACTATTAGGATCGTGGCCCGCGGGCAAGCCGACCAGACGTATCTTCAAGCCGGCTTGATCGAGCACCTGGAGGAGAGCATCCGCGGCTCTTTGGCCCGCCTGGTTTTCGTCCTGATCGAAAGCGATGTAGACACAGCGGTCAGGGTTCTCACCGAGTTGGGCCAATTGCGTCGGGGTCAAATGGGTGCCGATAGCGCAGGTGGTGTTGCGGAATCCCGCTTGCCACAACACCGCGAGATCGAACAGTCCTTCCACCAGAATGACGTTGCGAAACTGACGAACCGATTCCCAGGCGAATAAGTTGCCTTTCGAACGGGGCAACAATCGATGGGGAAATGCGTCTCCAATGCTGCGGCCATAGAGGTTGACGATGCGATCCTGCTGGCGGCAGGGGAAAATGACGCGGCGGCAAAAGGCATCTTGGCCTTGGGGGTGGATCAATCCCAGTTCCAGCAGCCGTTCTAAGGAATAACTCAGTTGCTGGAGATGCGGGCGCAGGTTGCCACCGCGCGCGTAGCCAATGCCGAGTTCTTCAATCAGAGCGGCATCGTGCACCCCACGCTGGGCCAGATACTGAATGCCTTCCGGATAACGATGCAGTTCGAGTTGATAAAAGGCGGCGGTGTGCTCGAGGAGTTGCGGGCTGGGCGCCAGTTGCTCTTGCAAGTAGGCGAGGCTCTGTCGAAAGGAGAGCTGCTGAGAAAGCTGAACGAAGCGAATGAGGTCGCCTCCCTGCCCGCACCCGTGGCAAAAGAACAAGTTCTTGCGCGGGTTGACGTAGAAGCTGGGGCGAGTGTCCTCATGCAAGGGACAGAGTCCGACGAACTCGGAGCGAACCGCGGCGGGGCGCCCGCTCCAGTGGTGCTGTTGCAAGTACGTGAGCAGTGGAATGCGTTGTTTGAGCTGTTCCAAATCCTCGCCCATGGCGGCCATCCTTCTCCCCAGCCCAAACTACAAACTCGGGGCTCCAGTTCCCAGGCAAGGATGGTGGGTCGGTAATAAAATCTCGTTGCTCTCAGAGGCGGAGCGGCCAGAAGACTTGCAGAAACGGAAACAGGGTCCGCCAGGACAAGCGCAAGGAACCGCACTCGACCGGCTCGCTGCGGGTCAGCCATTGCCCCAAGACTTCCAAGGCAGGTCGCAGAAAGGAAAATGGTCGCGAGGAATCCAAGCTATGGAACCAGCGGCGCAGAGTGGAAGGGTCAGGGACTCGATCCGGATCTTTGAGGTCCGGCACCGCACTTTCCCAAGAACCATGGTCCAGAAAGTATCGTTGCAACGCCTGACTGCGTGCGATCAGACTGTAGTGGGTGTAGGGCAGGGAGAAAACAGGAAGGAACGTGAAAGTTGCTTCGCATCGCGTGCAGAGGCCGCGACGAATACCAATCCAGTCGTGACTCTCGTCATGAGCTTGTTTGCGCCGTCGACCATGGCCAATGATCGTATCGCTCAAACACTTGGGACAGAAGCGAATAATCAGTTCGCCACCAGCCGCCGCCCAGTCAAAGTCTGGCTTGCATTCGTTCCCAGAAAGTGGGATAAAGTGAATCGTATTGCTTGGAGGCTCTCTCACGGCGCGGAACCTTGCCAGGATAAGCGCCCGCAGGAGAGCCTTCTTCCTCCCTTCCCGCAAAACCTCAACCGAGGAAGAATAACCCGATTCTCATCTTTTTATTGATTGGTTTCCATGGATTGGCCGGTTAAACACTCAAAACCCCACTGATCTGAACGGTCTGTTAAAGCTGCCGCCACCCGCGCCAGCGTGAAGCCCGGGCCGTTCCACGAGGCTTCGAGGTGTATCTGGTGAATGCAAGGCATGTGAAAAATGTGCCGGGACGACGGACCGACGTATCGGACTGCCAGTGGCTGCGGTCACGGCGCTCCTGTCTCTCCATCCGGCAACTTGAACATCCCGATCTTGGAATTCTTCGATTCCTTTGCGCCTTTGCTCGACCAGCCCCAACTATCGAAACTTACAACCCACCTCGCACCAATTACTCGGCACTCGCGATGTCTTCACGAACGATGCGGGCTAGACGGGCCAGTTTTCGGAAGCTGAGTCTTCCAGAGTTATTGGACTGGCTATAGCTAGTCCGGTTCAATCACGACATTGCTAAGCATCAAGACTCGTCTAAACGGCAATAAATGTTAGGCGCTAATAGTCGCCTTGAGCAGTTCGCGCCAATAAAGTTATGGAGAGCGTTCTTATCGCTGACAAGAGGGACCGGAACCGCTTTGAAAATAGAATCATCGAATACCACCACCTGGCTAAATACAGAGGCATGGTTACTAGCGGATAAACATACACCCAATAACGCCAATTTGTCTTGTAACTTGGCTCTAGTATCGAGCGTATATTTTCTGCGACCCCCGTACCTTTCCCCAGTCTCGCCTGCATAATGTTGCCTGGCAACCAATACTTCAGTGTACTCGCCACAAGCGCACCGGCTACGTCTTCCCTGTCTTTTAATGCTGTCTCTACGATTCGCTTAAAATTGACTCCGAAGACTTGGCAAATACCCCAGCCGCTGGTGTTGTCTGCTCGGCCGGCGACCAGTCTCTCCCATACGATTAAATAGTTTGATTTGGCCGCGAGGAGAGGGCAAACCCAACCTAATTGCATCAGATTGGTGCCATCGTAAACGCTTAAAGGCCGATGTGGAATCGTGCAATAAATATCCTTGTTCACGATCATGGAACTAAGGAACCCAATCATCGCACCGGCTTCACGTGCGAACTGCAATCCATCTGAGATTCTCGCGACTCTTCCCAGTCTGTCCGATGTTCTTTCCGCCAGGTAGTCATTCCGAAACCAATACGGGGTTAAATAGCTGAGTGCATAATCTCCGGTCGTCAGGAAAGCTAGTATCTTAGCCAAGCCGCCTGGAACAACAATATCGTCATCCCCGACAATCCAGACATATTTCCCGCGTGCCTCTTCAAAGCATTGTTTGAAGTTAGCATCGGAGCCGATGTTGATATCATTACGCAGATAGCGGACTCGCAAACCGAGATTCACAAAACTCGCTACTACGAGGGGCGTCTCGTCGGGAGATGCGTTGTCGGAGATGATGAGTTCAACACGAGGTTCGCGCTCAAGCTGCCCGAGGAGGGCGGTGAGTAGCTCTTTCAAGAATGGAGCCCGTTTATATGTGGGGATCGCGATCGTCAGTAATGGCCGGGCGTTCTCGAAGTGTTGCTGAACCGTACTCATCATCGGCATTGCTGATTCGGCATTCATTCATCAGATAAAATCAAAGTCTCATCATATTAAGAACTATTTCAAAATATAGCGATTTAATCAACTATTCAAGAATTAGAGAATTGCGAAAGCCGCCGGAGCAGCCCCAAAGCCAGTATCAGAGTAAATCGAAAATCACATCGAGGCTGTGGCTAGTAAGGACTATATCGAACGCACTTATGAACGCGCCCTCGTCGCTAAGAATATTAAATCGTTCTCGGACCTCGACGGAATCGAACCTGAGACTCTCAAGATTGAATGGCAGTTTTCAAGGGTTCTACGCTTCTCCTGTGAGTACAGGAGTCTCGTGCTGCCCCGTTCGAGTCGAGAATGCCACCCTTTCCCAGGGCAAGGACTGGGCATCCAGCCGCCATCGCTACGAGCGAAGTAGATCACGATATTGCTGCGTGCGCGGCAAAGGACGAGCGTTGAGACCACGAGATGTCAGTCTTCGGGTTTTCGGTCGCGCCCGAATAGTCGTCGAAGCGGTCCCGTACATATCGCATAGGCGTATGGAGGTAGTGGATGTGCCGCGGTCTGGGGGGTCTCGGGGGTCTTCGCTTGCGGCTTATCCAATAATGGGCTATTCTTGGCCGCTAAGAATCCGTGAATCGCCACACGAGCCTGCCTGTAGAGAACATATGGACAGATCCGTTGAGGTTCTCAGCGAACCTGAAAGGCCTTTGGGAAGAGATCGCAAGGGAAGCACAAGTCGGGTGGACAGACGCAGCTTTTTAAAAGCGGCTATGTTGGCCGCAGGTTCGGCCTTCGGATGCTCCCTCCTGGGCTGCGATTCCGAGTTCGATATCCCTTGTCTGGGCCCCGCTCCGCCGCCCGTCCCGGTTCCTGGAATGACCTACATCCGGGCATCGGAGATCGGGTGCGCTCTCGATTGCGATCTAAGAAACGGGCGCAACAAGTACACGGGCGGCGCTGCCACTGACGATGGCCCGCGCATAAATGCGGCGATGGCGGGCGCGACGCGCGGACAATCCGATCACACTGATCATCGATGGAAGCGCGCTGATCTCGGGCCTGTTCCTTCCGGCCGGCGGGTATTGGAGCATCGCGGGACTGGGTTGCGGCACGGGATTTTTCGTAAAGACGGGCACCAACAACGACGGCATCCACAATGGACCTCCGCAATGCGGCTGTGCCGTCCGATCCCGGACCGCCAGCTCCCGCGCGAGGAATGAACGTCTCGCTCAGGAACTTCACACTGAATGGCAATCAAGGGAACGGTTTTGATGGAAATTCGACGAGCGGAACGCGGCAGGGCGGGCACCGTTGCTTGGTACTTCGGCATCAACCTGATGAACTTAGACAACATTGTCATTGAAAAAGTGGTTGTGGTGAGGACGTCCGCGTACCACATACGGCTTTCTAACGTCGGCAATGTCGCCGTATCCGGATGCGTGATGAAGAGCCGAGGGTCTGAGCACGGACGGACTCCATTTCGACGGGCCGGCGAACGACATTACGATTTCAAACTGCGACTTCACGACCGGTGACGACTCGATTGCGCTGAACTGCCCGGAGGGCTACTCCGGCAACATTTCGCGGGTCGCAGTTACCAACTGCACATTCAATAGCTGGTCGCTGATGCGGCTTTATACGACGAACGGTGGTCCCTCCAAGTACAGCATCGACACGGTGAGCGTGAGCAATTGCAGCGGCACCCTTTCGGAGGCCGCTTTTCTGATCGGCGTAACTAACGGGAGCAGTCCGAACTCTGTCGCCTCTTTGACCATCTCCGATTGCAGCCTGGTCGCCCCCACTGTACTCGGAATCGCGGAGAACTTCGGGACCATCGCGCTCAAAAACGTTACTTTTATCCCGTCTCGTGTCAAACGTTGTCTGGGTCGCGCCCCAATCCAACCACGTCTGCGGCTTTTTGCGACCGTCCCCACTCTATGGCGGTGTAACTTGCGTGGGATCGAGTCTCTCTTTCGAGAATTGTCGAATCTACCGGAATTCGGAATATCGGTTGCCGCCGTCGATCCTCGAAAACAACTCGACGATCGAAAATCTGGCGTTCAACGGGTTTGGGTTGCAGGATGCCGGGTCAAGCTCCCCGATGCCAAAGCTGCTTGACATCGGGTCGGGATCGATCGGGCAACTGGTCTCTCGAATCCTTGAACAGCAACAAATCAATGCTCCCATGTCAGCAGGCGGATTCTCGAACGTCGGGTCCGTTTCTGGAGCAGGCGTGCTGGCAACGGGCTGGGAGTTTCCCGATGCTGTGATGGCAAACGGGGTACCGTACATCTCGGCGAGCTCGGGCTTGCCTTCGATAAAGATCGGTGGAGTGGTCCAGCCTTACACCCAGCCTTAATTTGCAGGGAACGTCACACCATAGCCGCAGGCCCGTGCAAGCCGCACCAACCCAAGTGCCAACGTTGCGCTGCGGATTCTCTAGTTTGCGCGGAAAATCCTCGGCCCAAGCCGGTTCAATACTGCCAGGTCACCCCGGGATAAAGACTCGGAATTCGATAAGTCCGATACGCAAACATCGGTATCCCAATATCCATCTTCCAGATTATTTCCGGAGACGCCGTTTGGGTAATTTCCTGCACCTCTGAAGCGATATTCGGGCTAGGCGGCACGAAAAGAGAGTTCGCATCAAATTCGATATTTCCATTGGGCAATTGATTAATGCTACCGCCCCATGTCCCATAGTAGCCGGGCGAATCGGCCCAAAGCAGATTGGCCACTTTGGCGCCCTCATCAATCTGAAAAACGGTAGCGCGCGAATAACAAAGGGGGCCCCCACCGCAAGTCGTGCCGCTCGTGTCCGTGACTCGAGAATTTCCATTATCCCAGATCGCCATCGTGGTTTGCGAACCACTCTGGCTTATGATTGAGGGAAAGTGCTGGAATGAGAACCAGAGACTTGGATCGTCTCCCAGAGCCAGAGCGAAGTCTCCCTGATAACCCAGACGCCACAGGACGTTCCCCGTGCCGGTTCCGTTGTTGTAGTCGATCTTCAGAATCCAAGACTGGTGGCGCATTGACAAAAGAAGGTTGCCGTCGCTGGCGGAGTAGACAATCGCGTTGCCATGAGTCCAGTCGGGCAAACCGTTCAGATGGCGGTTCACGTCGAGATAATTGAAACTGTTCCATGCCCACACCGGATTCCAGTTCGGATCTAAATCGATTAATCCATCTCCAATCACCAGGGTCGTGCCCGGATAGCCCGGAAGATCCGTGAAGGACTTGGTAAAGTACACAAGAACGATCAAATGACCGTTGTCGAGCGGGAGAAAATCATGGTGGGTGACAGTGGGAACGAAGTCAAAGCCCGCGGCCTGCATTCTGCTTTGCAAGGTTCCCATGTCCAATTCGCGAATTGTAGTTCCCGCCAGATCCACTTCCCTCAGGAACGCCCCGTTTGAAGTTTCAATACCCAACAACATATGCCCATTTGTGAGCAGTTTGACGGGGTTCGGGTAATCGCCGGGAGGAAGCTCGTAATACCAAATCGGATTGCCATCACGGTCCGTGACAAAAGCTTCCATCTCGGGCGACTTGCCTCCATAGTCAACTAAGTCGAACAGTTCTACACCGGGGCTCTCAAGGGATGAGAGAGAAGGGTTTGGGCGGCTTATCTGAAGGGACGGAAAGATTGGAGAAGCCGGAAGCGGACCGGTCGTGAAGGTCGAGTCCGCGCTGGTCAACATATTCCCGACGCACTGCAATTGCGAGCGCATATGGTAGGTCGTCGACGCCCGCATTCCCGCGACTAAAATTGTAGTCGGCTTGTATGAGCCCGGCACTGGATACCACGCGGTGCTTCTTCCGTAGGAGGTGTCAGTGCCAAACTCCACCATGGCCTGGCCCGCGCACCCGCTCGCAATCGAATACCCTGCCACCAAAGGATTCGCAGTACTGGAAGGTCCTCCTTCGAGCAGCGGCGGGTTAAATCCTGCGGCGCCGCAGCCTGTTAGCAGGCCGGTGAAAAGAGCCAGGAGAGATACAGTTCCCGCGAACCACGGATATTTTATTTTTCCATCCCTCTGCCAATTGAGTGGCAAGCAACTGCCTGTGCGCATCTGTCTCTCTCCCAAGACCAGGGTCTAGAAATCAAAATCAAATCGATCAACCAGTCGCTTCTGTAAAGAGCACTGTGGGGGCGCCATCACGCGAGAACACTGAAAAAATGTCCCTGCAACTGGAAGTCTGTCGCAAGGCAAGAGCGTGTTCTCCTGTGCAGCCGCAGACGTTGAGCGGCCATTATTTCCCAAGATTTGATGTAACGCCACGCACAGCCAAACAACGCCGACTACGACTGAGACTTGCCGGCAAGCCAGGGAGCCCTCCGGATCAGCCCGAAAAAGCGGAGGTTCCCTTTGCCTTCCAAAAGAAAAGGAATTGTACACCGACTCGCCGTGTTCGCAACATATGAAAAAGATTTCCTGCCGAAGTCATTCAATGTTTTTTCAGTACGCGCGAAAGATCGAGCAAATTCCTTTGTGCCCCAAAGTTCTGAGCTTAACGATTAGGAGCGCCCGGGTTGGAAAGCGCAAACCACCCACCAGCGCGAAATGGCACACTTCAACAAGTGCACGAAGTGTGCGCACATAATGTTTGACATGGCCGACATTGTTATAGATGGGGATGTTGCGGCATTTTGGCGTTACCGCACGGCGTGAGCCGATTCCAACTTTGGGAGCTCCAAACTAGAAGCGAAGGACAATGCCGGTCGAGACACGTATGGCTTCACACCGCTTAAGCCATAGGCCTTCCGGTGCGAGCCACAGGGCGTCGTAGATGTTTGCTGAATTCTTTGATAATTTTAGTTTCCGAATCAACCCCGGCTAAATTCGCTGTCGAACCTGCCATAGAAACAGAGCCACAGCTAGCCAAATCACGCTGGCGCCCATCAATACCAGCCAGGGGCCGTAGCTCACCAAATATCGTTGGACTACCAGGGCAAAGACGAACAGTCCAATGCTCCCGATCGAGGCGCCGGCGGCATCGATGGCAGCGGCTCTTCTTCCTCGCCCGGCCCCACGCAAGCCCGCGCGCTCCTTCTTTTGCTTTTCGTGCTTTTCAATCAGGGTCGCGCCGGCGGGGAAGATCGCGGGGAAAGCCAAGAAAAGTCCGCCCACGCCGGGGCCGAATTCCTTGGCTATGATGCCAGTGCCGGCCGTGATCAATCCTCCGAAAAGGAAGCGAACTGCGAATTCATACCATCTGGTTTTTTTCAGCGCAGAAGAATCAATCTTGATTCGCATCGGCTTGCTACTTGAGCCACACATACCAAAGCCCGAACGCAACCATCCCCCAGACCGGGAGCAACGAGATGGTGACCCAAAGGGCCGAGAATCTGCCGTGCATCAGCGTCCAACTCACGCAACTGGTGTATACAAAAAATGCTACAGCCCCTGCCATCATGGAATTAGCTTCAGTGGCGCCGTAGAGTCTGCCATCGCTGGCGACGGTAAGCCCCAAGGTAGCCAGTGCAACGGACGGAGCTGCGCCAAACAGTCCCGCAAAGCTTTTGGGTTTGAAGAGATCGCCTAAGACGGCGAAGAGAGAAACCGCAATGCCGCCAATCAGGAAGCGAATGAGAATGACTTTCATACGACGCAGCCATCAAGCACGATTCTTACTTTTCGTTACGCCTTGAAACTCGCGCCCTACAGCCCTACAGAAGACTTTTCTTGACTAGTTTTAAAGCCTGTCCCGGTCCTCTCATCCGCAGCACTTTAAACTTTTTGCCTTTTTCTTTGTTGTACGTGATGAAGAATTGTTCGATCTCCTTGAGCATGTTGCTGTTCAGATCATCCAGGCTCTTCACATCGGAATAATCCCGGCTGTGGTCGGCGACCGCAATCAACCGGTCGTTGCGCTCGGATTCGCCATCTTCGGTCTGATCCGCCTCCATCACTCCGATTAGGCGGCAGGGAACGACGCATCCAGTGAATGTGGGTTCGTCCATGAGGATAAGAATATCTTCCGGATCGCCATCCGCGGCCTTCGTTCTTGGCACAAACCCGAACGCATGCGGAAACACCATGCCTTCCGGCAGCACGCCGGAAAGGGAGAAGAATCCGATCTTTTCGTCGTATTTGAACTTGTTGCGGCTCCCACCCGGCGTCTCGATCACGGCGAGCACGACGCCGCGCTCTTTGCGCCCGAAGGGATTCAGCCGAGTTGGATTTGAGGTGTTCTTGTTTCTTGCTTTCGCCACGGTTGTATTACCCCCCTCTTGGAGAAGCGGAATGCGAAAACCTGGTTGCAACACCTATCTTGACCAAAACACCGAACGAGTGCAATATGGCAGGTCACTTACCCACGAACCCATGCTCGGAGCCTCGGTTGCAACAACAACCAGCCACTTCCCAAAAAGGTGTGATTGGAGTTACCGTGTGCGTCCGAGTGGGGGCCTAACCTTTCGCAAGCGGATGTTTTTGACATTGGCGAAGCGTGCACATGGCAGATAAGGCGGTTGTTTCTTTCGAATCCCTCAACAACTTCCCCGGTTGGGATGCGTCCCTATTCAAGAGACTGATCGAGGAGCACGGATGCAAGACAATCTTGGAGATTGGTTCGGGAGCAAATCCGACCATTGAACCGGAATTCGTGCGAGATCAAAGACTGCGCTATGTAACGAGCGACGTTGATCCTGATGAAATGGACAAGGCTGATCCGGTTTATGAACGCTCCGTGCTCAACATTTCGACAGAATCCATCAATCGCGAACTAGTCGGGCAGTTCGACATGGTTTTTTCAAGGATGGTAGGAGAGCACGTCAGCAATGGGCAAAAGTTCCACCAGAACATACATACTCTTTTGTCGCCTGGAGGAATCTCCGCACACTGTTTCTCGACGCTATGGGCACTACCCTTTACTGCGAATCGATTCCTTCCCGAATTCTTATCGCATTCGCTGTTGACCGCATTCGCTCCTAGGGACACTCATCGGCACGGTAAATACCCGGCACACTACAGCTGGAGTAGGGGGCCCAGTAGAACAATGATCCGCCGGTTCGAAGGACTCGGATTTGAAATTCTAAGCTACACAGGCTACTTCGGACACAGATATTATGCGCGCCTCACACCAGTCCTCCACCGCTTTGAAATGATAAAGACGGACTTCTTGCTCCATCATCCTGTTCCGGCTCTTTGTAGTTACGCTACGTTGATACTTCGCAAGCGATAGTTGAGTGCCGGGCAACGCGAAGCCAATCCCTCAATTGACGAAAAATCCCGCGGCTTCCAAGGAACTCCCCTCGCCCGTGAACCAGTTAGTTATGCAGCTTGGAGTTCCATGGGAACGAGCTCGTAGCCCAGTTATTTGGCTTGCCGTTTAAGTTTAGCTTGCAATTTTTTCTCCATCTGGCGTCTCTGGCATCCCAAATGGTCTTGTCATATTCGACTTGGTTTTTGATCATGGTGTAAAAGATGACTGCGATCTTATGGGCGGTTGCCATGGTGGCAGCTTGGGGGCTCAGCTTGGCTTTCATTCGACGCAGGTATTTGCCCAAGGGCGTAAGGCTACGATGGAGGGCATAAGCGGCCGTCCAGGTACGTTCTTCATGTGGCGGGCATTCACCAAACAGGGGCGGATGCCGCGTTGTTCGAGAATCTCGAACAATGGAATCCAATACACTCCAGTGGATTCTAGCGCCACCGTCGTCACCCCGCGCTGTTCGAGCCAATCGGTTAAGCGCTCCAGATCTTCGGTGAAGGTTGCAAATACCCGCACTGGTTTCTCGTCCCGCCCTGGAGGTACAGCTACAAACATTTCTCGTGCGCCAACGTCGATACCGGCCGCATTCGGCTCCAATACCGGCCGGTCTTCCAAACACATCCCTTTGTTTCGTCTCCGCCGCTTGGATTTCGCTTTCGGCTGCAGATTAGCGCTCTGTTTTCCTGTTCACTGGTTGCTCGCTTTCTGAGCTGCAAGCAACGGAAAAGCTGCGCAATCGAAGGTACTCTTCCAATCGGAATCAGTTGGTTTGCACCAACTGTTAACCACTGCTTTGCGCACGAAACTTGGAGCCACGCTGTTGTTCGGTGTTCCAAAACACACCACTGACACTACGGCCTACTTCCATTGCCTGTCGCTCCATCTCAGGATGCAGAAATGCCGCGGCCAAGACACGTTCCTTTCCGCTTTGCCCCGACCAACGGGCGGGCCCTACGCTGTTGAAAAACTCTTTCCCACGAAATTCGCAAAAATAGAATTGCGCTTAGGATGCCCTAAAAATGATTTTCTTAGTTTTCTAGACATTTTGTATCCCCCAAATTTTGGCTGTTTGGGAGGGAACTGGACTTTTTCAACACCCACGGTTGTTAACAATCTATTCGCCATGCTGCGATCGCGCAGGCTTGGATGAACTCAGCCGTTATCGACCACCCAAGGACGAAATACAGTGAATACCGGATGAGTGGTCCTGAAGCCGCGCGGTATAACGCTCAACAGAATCGGAGATCTTATGAGCAATGACTTTCGAAAATTTGAAGATGAACGTTCGCCCGAGCTTAAGAGTGACCTCGAGGCTCAGTCGGACGAACTAGGGGACGATCCCGGCCAGGTCGGCGAACAGAGCGGGGGACAGAGCGGAGACTCGCAAGCGCTTTCGGCAGTGGAGGACGCCAGCGACGAATCGGTGGAAGAACTGGCGGAAACCGAACAGGCGCTCGAAGCCGCCGCTGTCGAGGGCGTGGAAGACGCCGCAGATCATCCCGAGCGCCCGGTTCATACCCACGAAGAATACGGCCGTCCTGACGATGCGCCCCCCAAACGCGACCGCGATGCGGCCTGAGAACCAGTGCCGAGAGGGAATTCGAGCGTTTCGTAACGTCCCCTTTACCCTGCGCTTGGAGCGGCGCAGGAAAGTCGGAAACCCCTTACCCATCTCGGGAAACCGCTGTATTGGTGGGGTCCTCCAAAAGCGGGAGAATCCTGAGGTCTGAATACGACAAACAAAGCTTACTTTGGAGGTTGCATATGCGAAAGCTGTTTCTGCTTCTCTCGGTACTGCTACTCGGCGCCTGTTGGGCTGTAGCGCAGGACTCTACAAGTCAACCAAACTCAAGTTCCAGCGATACCAGCGCAAGCTCGGCAAGCTCGGGTCAAACCGGCTCAACTACCGCGGGGAGCGCAACTTCGGTGCAGGGTTGCCTGAGTGGTTCCAGTGGGAATTACACTCTTAGCGACAAGAATGGCAATACCTACCAGCTCACTGGAGACACGGCGAAGCTGAGCGAACACGTTGGCCATGAAGTGAAGGTGACTGGGACCTCAAGCTCAGCCTCCACGACCGGCGGCGGAGCGACCGCGGGCACAGCCGGACAGGCCGGAGCGAATGCCCAAACCCTTGAAGTCAGTTCTGTGAAGCACATCTCGAAGACTTGCCAAAATGGCGGCGGGATGTCGAAGTAACTCGGGCCAATCTGGTTCATCTAGCCCAGCGAAACGGCTGGGCTATTTGTTTGAATAAGAAAGTGGCGTCAGGCCAGCGCCGAGGCACAAACCCGGACCTCAGGCCACTTCGCGAGAGGGTGGCTTGGCATGAACAATACGCGGCTTCCCGTGAGCCGGCCGATGGATCTCTTGAGTTAAGGTCGGCCTTTTCTTGCCGGGCAACTCCGGGATGGGAATCGCTCTTTTCGTTCGCGCCGATTCGTAAATTGCTTCGACAACGCGCACATCGGCCAAACCTTCCAACCCGGAGGGTTCCGGCTCCTTGTCTTTGAGCACGCAATCCGAAAAGTAGACCAGCTGAGCGGCAAACTGGTCACGCTTGGGAAACGTTCTACTCTTGGTTCTTTCGCCGATTGTCACCTGTTGTTTGATAGCCATCGCGTACTCATAGGCCGGATCAGCCCGCAGCACGCCTTTGGTTCCAATGAGAGCGTAGCGACTTACATCGACCGCACCAAAGCCGCAGGTGAAAGTCGCTAGACGCTCTTCAGGGAAGCGCATCATCACCGATGTCATTTCCTCTACGAGCCGAAATCGTTTGTCCCCGTTATTTGCAGTGACCACCAAAACCTCGATCGGTTCTGAACCAAACAAATAGCGTGCCGCGTTGATGCAGTAAACCCCCATATCGTAAACGGGTCCGCCCCCGCGCGAGGCAGGTTCAGTCACCCGAACGTTGCCGTCAGCCACCTGCTGAGCAAATTCCGAGGTAAAGATTCGCAGATCTCCCAATTTGCCACTGTTGGCCAGTTGAACTGCTTCCAGGTTCCCGGCCTCGAAGTGAAGGCGATAAGCAATCATCAATTTGGCATGGTTCTGTTTCGCAGCTTCGATCATGGCCTGGCAGTCTTCCGATGTAACCGCCATTGGTTTTTCGCAGAGCACATGGACCCCGGCCGCTGCAGCGCGAACCGCGTATTCCCGATGCAAATGATTAGGAAGCGCCAAGTAGACGGCGTCGACGTTCGATAGAGCGCGGCTGTAGTCCTCATGCGAGTACAGATGCTCGAGCGAATACTTCTTGCCAACCTTCTCCAGTTTGTCCGAATCCCCGGAGACGAGCGCGAAAAGTTCAGAATTCGGCGCGTTCTTGAATGCCGGCAAGACGGCGACCTGCGCAATGTGTCCCAGACCAACCACAGCGTAACGAACTTTGCGTCTCGCCATTCCGCGTCGCGTCATTCAGTCCTCCGGTTCATTGGGTTTGCTCGCGTGAAGCGGATCGTCTGCGTGCGACCGGCCGTCTTCTGCTTTTTGATGCAATTTCCGAATAAGAGGTAGGTACTCACTTTCGTGCGGCGACCTTTCGAATTTCGTAGGCCAGATGTCCTAGGGCCTTCTTCAGTAGAGTCATAAAGGAAACGGTGTGCTTCTTTGCAGGAAACTCTGGTCGGACTCTACAGATTCGCAAGGATGGTTCCGCTGAAAGATTTGTCCTATGAAAGGAGGTGGCGCGCATGCAGGCCGAGCTGTGGTGAAAAGCTAGCTGCCAGGCGGTGAAAGATGCCGACCCCACGGGAAACATTTGCTGTTCTGAAAGTTATGGTTGCGGTTGTATTTCTCCTCGGTCTCCTGGAGGTCCCAGGACGTTCTCAAACCAGCGTGAACGACGTTCACGTCGCCCCCAGAGTAATGGCCCCCACGGTGGCCAATGCCGTCGCCTCCGGTGCGCTCGTGGGCGGGACGTTGCTTCACGTGCTCAAGACGGACGTGAAATTGGTTCTCGTACCGGTGAGTGTGACCGACCCGGCGCAGAGACTGGTGACCGGCCTTCGTGCAGAAAACTTCCAGCTCTTTGAGGGTAAGAAACCGCAAGAGATCCGGCACTTTTCCAGCGAAGACCTTCCGGTTTCGATTGGGATCATCCTCGATGCCAGTGGCAGCATGGCCAACAAAATGGGACGCGTGCGCGACGCGGTCAATCAATTCTGTGAAGCCGCAAATCCGCAAGATGAGTTCTTCATGATTGTGTTCGCCGATCAGCCTCGCTTGCTGACCGATTTCACCTCCGTTCCCGAGGATCTCGAAAAGGATCTGCTATTTACGCACCCGAAGGGACGGACCGCCCTGCTCGACGCAATCTACATGGGTTTGCACAAAATGAAAGCGGCGAAATATGGAAAGAAGGCGCTGCTCATTCTCTCGGACGGAGGAGATAACCATAGCCTTTACGGCGAAAAGGAGGTAAAGGCGGCAGCGAAAGAAGCCGATGTGATGATCTATTCCATCGGAATCTTCGACCGCTATGTCCCCACTGAGGAAGAGTCGCGCGGCCCCGAGTTATTGGCGGAGATTGCTGAGCCGACTGGCGGACGAGCTTTTACCTTAGCCAACGAGATCGAATTACCCGCTGTAGCCAATCACATCGGAAGAGAACTGCGAACCCAGTACGTGCTCGGCTACCGACCGGAGGAGATGCCGAGAGATGGAAAATGGCACAAGATTCAGGTGAAGCTGAGATTGCCCAGGAAACTGTCGTTCCTGAAGGCTCACGCCAGGACAGGATATTATGCGCCGGCGCAATAGAGTGGCGAGCGACGTCCTCCGACAGTCCCCGGCCATTTCGCGTGTCAGTCCGTCAATCCGGGCGTCTCCGACACGGGCTAGCTGAAATGACCACCGCTGTACATTTCTCCGCCGACAACTTCTTTGAAATCAACCGCATCACACCTCGGCCGGTTGTGAGCTGTGGGCCTTACCAGCGGTTCCTCTCGGGAAGCCGGCAAGTTGGTATGCTGACATCTGCTTGGGTGTTCTCCTATGCGCTTGTTAAGCGTCGGTTTTTTATTGTGGAGCGCAACTTTGCTGGCGCAAATTGCGCCAGAAGGTCCCCAGGCTGCATACAACGGCCAGAACGTGAGCGCAGTTTCGCTGATCGCGAATCCCCACCGCGACCTGAGACCGCTACTGCCCTTTGTCGCCCAGGAGCGGGGTACGCCCTACAACGAAGAGACCATCGAAGCAACGGCTCAAGCCTTGAAGCAAGCGGGAAGTTTCCCAAAGGTTGAGGTCAGCGTCGAGCCTGAGGTCGATGGACTCCGGGTGAACTTCCTGTTGGAACCCGCTTACTACATGGGCATGGTGGAGTTTCCTGGGGCCGGAAAGTACTTCGCTTACACCCGCCTAATGCAGGTCGTAAACCTGCCAGATGAAGATCCCTACGATCCTTCGCGGATTCCAGTCGCAGAAACGGCGCTCACGGACTTCTTGCACAAGAACGGATATTTCCAGGCCAAGGTTCATGCCGAACCCAACATCGACGATGACCGCCAACTTGTCAACGTGAGTTTTGTGGTCGAGATGGGGAAGCAGGCTCGGATTGGCTCCGTCAAGCTGGAAGGGCCTGATAATCCTGAGAGTGCCCGGTTGCAACATGCCGTGAGGTCGCTTCGGGCGCGGCTCTCCGGTGGCCTGCTGAAACCGGGAAAACCTTATACTCCGGAACGAATCAGCGCCGCCACAACCCTGATGAAGAAAACTCTGACCAAGCAGCGCAGGTTGGCCGCCAACGTCCACGAGAATCCACCGCAATATAACGCCGCCACCAATCGCGTGGATGTCTCGTTCAACGTGAAAGTCGGGCCGGTGGTCACGGTCCGTACCGTCGGCGCCCGGCTCACTGCCATTCCATTTCTGGCGGGAATCCAGAGGAAAAAACTCATCCCGATTTATTCTGAGGGAACCATCGATCGAGACCTGGTTGAGGAAGGCCAGCGAAACCTGACCGACTACTTCCAGAAGAAGGGTTTCTACGATGCGAAGGTGACGACGGACTTCCAAAACCAACCGGACCAAATCCTCGTCGTTTACAAGATCGATCGCGGGAAGAAGCACAAGGTCGATCGCATTTTGTTCCACGGAAATTACGAGCTGTCCGAAAAAGAACTGCTGGAGCAGGTGACAGTAAAGAAATCACACATCTGGACGCACGGAAGCGTCAGCCAGAAACTGCTGAAACAAAGCGCCAAGAATATAGAGGCGCTGTACCGGGACCACGGGTACGAAGAAGTGAAAGTTAAACCCACAACCGTCGACCACGAACCAAAGATCGACATTGCCTTTGACATTGAGGAAGGCGTTCAGACGCTGGTCGAGGACGTTCAGGTCTCGGGAAACCAAAACGTCGCCTACGCGCAACTCACCGCGCCCAAGGGCTACCAACTCCGGGCCGGAGTACCTTTTTCTCCGCGCAAGTTGGCGGAAGATCGAAATCGAATCTCGGCGACCTACCTGAATCGGGGTTATCTCAATGCAGAAGTCAAGACGGAAGTGAGGAAGAATCCCGGCAATCCGCATCGTGTCAGCGTGGCTTATCAGATCACGGAGAACCAGTTAGTGCGAACCGGTGAGATCGCTTATCTCGGACAGAAACAGACGCGGCTGTCGCTCATTCGGAAGACGGCGGAAATTCCCGCGGAGACGCCGATGCGGCGGGATCAACTGCTGGCAGGGGAAAGCCGCCTCTACGATTTGGGCATCTTTGACTGGTCCAGCATAGGGCCTCGAAAGCCCATCACCGACCAGACGGAGGAAATGACGCTGGTGAAGGTGCATGAGGCGAAACGCAACGAGATCACCTATGGATTCGGATTCGAGGTGTCGCACCGCGGCGGAAATATACCTACCGGGACCGTCGCCCTCCCGGGAGGGGGCGGCAGCATTGGATTGGGCGGCAATCAGATCGCTCCCAGCCAGTCGACCTTCGCCAGCCCGCGGGGTTCGGTCGAATTCACCCGCCGCAACATACGAGGGTTGGCGGAAACCGCCAGCGCGTCGATTCTATTGTCGCGTCTCGACCAACGAGCTTTAACGACCTATTCTCAGCCCCACTTTTTCGGTTCCCAATGGCAGTCTCTTACAAGCTTTTCAGTGGAACGCAATAGTGAGAATCCGCTTTTTACGGCCGGTCTCGGTGATCTTGCCTTTCAAGTGGAGCGGTTGATCAGCCGCAAGTTTAATACCAGGCTGCAACTCCGCTACGACTTCAATAAGACTACCCTCTCTCATTTGCTGGTTCCGGATCTTGTGCTGCCCCAGGACCAGCATGTGCACCTATCAACGTGGTCGGCAACACTCATCCGCGATACGCGCGACAAACCGCTCGACGCTCATAAGGGATCGTTCTCGACCGTCAATTTCGGGCTAACGCCAACGGCGTTTGGCTCGAGCGCGAACTTCGCCAAGTTCTTTGGGCAATACGCGTATTACAAACCCGTGCACTCGGTTGTATTTGCGAACAGCGTCCGTCTCGGGTTCGCCACACCGTTCTCAGGCAGCTTCGTACCCACCAGCCAGATGTTCTTTTCAGGAGGCGGCACTTCTCTCCGTGGATTTCCCATCGACGAAGCCGGCCCGCAAAGACTGGTCCCATTCTGCAATGTCCTGAAGGGCGAGTCCGGGTGCGTGAATGTCACCGTGCCCGTGGGCGGGCGGCAGCTCTTCATTTTGAATTCCGAAGCGCGCTTTCCGCTGGGCATCATGAAAGCGCTGGGCGGCGTGGTCTTTTACGACGGTGGCAACGTCTACAGCGCGATCAACTTCAATAATTTTGTCAACAACTACAGCAACACCGTCGGAGTTGGACTGCGTTATGCCACTCCGCTGGGGCCAGTGCGCTTCGACATTGGACGCAATTTGAATCCCGTGCCGGGGCTCAATCCGCTGCAGTATTACATCACCATCGGCCAGGCTTTTTAGGGGACAGTCATGAACTGGAAACGGACGATCGGTTGGGCGCTGGCAGGACTGCTGGCGCTGCTTCTTATTGCGATAGTCGGCGGATATTTTTATCTCCGCAGCAACAGCTTTCAACAGTTCGCGCTGCGCAAGATCGTGGAGCAAGCAGATCAGGCCACCGGAGGCCGCACCCAGATTGGCGGGCTCGATTTCAACCTGTCGACACTGACCGCGCATTTGTACGACATCACGATGCGTGGCACGGAAAGCTCCGATCAGCCTCCGCTCCTGCACGCCAACGAACTCACCGTCCGCATTAAAATTCTATCGGCAGTGCACCACCAGGTTGCGTTGCGGGAACTTCTCATCGTTCATCCCGTGATTCACTTCCAGGTCAGTCGTGAAGGCACAAACAATCTTCCCACGGCTCCCCCCAGCCAGAGCAGCGGTAATACCAGCGTCTTCGATCTCGCCGTCGAACACGTCCAACTCACAAACGGGGAGGTCAACTACAACGACCGCAAGACTCCACTGGACGCGGATCTGTACGATCTCGGAACCGACATTCGCTTCACATCTCTTGCCAAAACGTACGAGGGCGTTGTTTCCTACAACCATGGGCACGTGAAGTACGCGCAATACGCGCCTCTCCCTCACAATCTGAATTTAAAATTCACCGCCTCCCCAAATCGTTTTAACCTGGACTCTGCGTTGCTGAAGCTCGGATCGTCCGCTGTCACGCTCCATGCCGGCGTTTCGAATTATTCGAATCCAATCGCCGATGGCGATTACCACATTCAGATTCATACGCAGGACTTTGCCGCCATGTGGCCGCAGGCTGCCCCCGCCGGCGACGTATCGCTAACCGGCAAGTTGCACTACCAGGCTGTCGGCAACCAGCCCCTCCTGCGGAACATTTCCATCAACGGCCAACTTGCGAGCGAAGTTCTTTCGGCTGCTGCTTCCGGCAATCGCTTGGAGTTGCGAAGACTTCAAGGAACATATCAATTGGGTGGCGGCAATTTGGAACTGCGGGAATTCGCCGTGGATTCCCTGGGCGGCCGCATTACCGCGAACGGGGAGATCAAGCATCTGGATACAACGCCGGAGGCGCAGATTCGAACTGCGCTGCGCAACATTTCTCTTGGAGAGCTGCAGCGAGCCCTACGGACGCAAGGAGTCAGCGCCGCCACCGTTTCCGGAAGCCTCGGCGGCACGGCAGAGGCCTCGTGGAAGGGGAGCATGACCAACCTCCGCGCGCATTCGGACCTCACGGTGGAAGCTCTCGCCACCAACAAATCCAATCCCTCGGAAAGCCGCGTACCGGTCAATGGAGTGATCCATGCAAGCTATGACGGGGCGCATGAGACCATCTCACTGCGCGAGACGACTTTGCGGACTCCCTCCGCGACCCTGACCGCGCAAGGAACAGTCAGCAATAATTCCAGCTTGCAGATTCAAGTCGCAGCGAACGACCTTCATCAACTTGCCGCGCTAGCTTCCTCGTTCGGATCGCCACAAGGAACGGTCCCGGCGGTCTCAGGTTCCGCAACGCTGAGTGCATTGGTGAGTGGCTCGATGAAGAAGCCCACCGTCGCCGCACAACTGAACGCTCAGAACCTGCAGGTCGAAGGCAGTCAGTGGACCACAGCCAAGCTGCAAATGCATGCAAACTCTTCAGAATTCTCCGTACAAAGCGGATCATTCGTCAACGCCCAGCAAGGACAGGCAACTTTCAGCGCGACCATCGGATTGCGGAATTGGTCTTATCAGGATACGAACCGGATCGAAGCGCATCTTGACGTCCAGCGGATCCGCATTGCCGATCTGCAACGGCTGGCGAATCAGCACTACCCCATCTCCGGCGATTTCTCGGCCAAGGTGTCTCTCGGAGGTTCGCAACTCAATCCTGAGGGCTCGGGCTCTGCGCAAATCACCAACGCTAGCGCTTACAACGAGCCAATTCAGAACTTTGCCGCAAAATTCAACGCGGCGAATGGCTCCATCGTTTCAGGCTTGAATCTGGCGGTCGCCGCCGGAGCCGTGGATGCCAATCTCTCCTACACTCCGAAAACCAAGGCCTACAAGGTCCGCCTGGACGCGCCGTCACTGGTGCTGCAGAAGCTACAGACCGTGAAGGCAAAGGATCTTGGTCTCACCGGAACTGTGACCGCCTCTGTGAATGGCGATGGAACCCTGGACGATCCCCAACTCAATGCGGTGATTCAGTTGCCTCAGCTGCAACTCCGCCAAAGCTCGATCTCTGGACTCAAGGCAGAACTTGCTGTGGCTAATCATTCCGCAGATTTCAATCTCAACTCCAAGGTCTCGGAAGCCTCGGTGCACGCGCACGGCCGCGTCGCTCTGACGGGCAACTACTATACAGACGCAGTGATCGACACGAATACGGTTCCCCTGGATGCTCTGATGGCAACCTACGCCCCGAGCGTACCGCAAGGTTTTAAAGGCCAGACCCAGTTGCATGCAACGCTGAAGGGACCTCTGAAAGATAAGTCCCAGGTGGAAGCGCACCTTTCGATTCCGGTGCTGAACGCTAGCTACCAATCCCTGCAGATCGGGATCGCCAGCCCCATCCGCGCCGACTATTCCAATTCCGTCGTAACCCTGCAACCCGCCGAAATTCGAGGCACGGGCACAACTCTTCACATGCAAGGCCGGTGGCCGATCGGCGGCACAAGCTCTCCGACACTAACCGCAAACGGATCGGTAGATGTCCGTATTCTGAAAATCGTCGCGCCCGACGTCGAGAGTTCCGGCACGCTGGCCTTGGATGTGCGTGCGTCCGGAACGGCGTCCAATCCGACGGTCGCAGGCCAACTGCAGTTGAAAGACATCGCCGTGAACACGGCCGATGCTCCGGTTGGCGTCGAGAAGCTGAATGGCACAATCGATATTTCGAATGACCACGTGCGAGTATCACAAATGTCGGCGCAAGTGGGCGGCGGCCAAGTCTCTGTGGGCGGCTCGATCGCCTACCGCCCGGCGATGCAATTCAACCTGGCGCTGAAAGGTCAGGGGGTCCGGCTCCGCTATCCCGACGGCTTGCGGTCGCTGCTCGACGCTAATCTGGCGTTCAGCGGCACAACTCAGGCGTCGACGCTAAACGGGCGGGTTCTGATCGACAGCCTCTCATTCACCCAGGACTTCGACCTGGCAAGTATTGGCGACCAGTTCAGCACGGGGAACGCTCCCTCCCAGCCTGGATTCGCCGATACCATCAAACTTGCCATTAACGTGCAATCGCAAGAGGACTTAAACGCGACCAGTTCGCAGATCAGTATCGCCGGACGAGCCAGCCTGCAAGTGGGAGGAACCGCCGGAGATCCAGTGATTACCGGCCGCACGACCTTGACCTCAGGCGAATTGTTTTACCGCAACGTGCGTTACCAACTCCAAAAAGGTGTGATTACGTTCGACGATCCCAACGAAACTCATCCTGTGCTGAACGTCTCAGTAACCACTACGGTCGAGCAATACAATCTCACACTCAACATGCGGGGGCCGCTCGACAAACTCACCACCTCGTACGTTTCCGACCCGCCCCTGGCAACGGCTGACGTCATCAATCTGATTGCCCGTGGCAAGACCACGCAGGAGTCTGCCGCCTCAAGCCAGAGCACCGATTCCATGATTGCCTCGCAGGCTGCCAGTGAAGTGAGCAGCAGTGTGCAGAAGCTGGCAGGAATCTCCAGTTTGCAGATTGATCCTACGATCGGCGGCAACAATTCAAACCCCGGAGCTCGCATCGCTCTCCAGCAACGCGTCAGCAAGAATCTGCTCTTCACGTTCTCGACTGATGTTTCTCAACCCGGAAGCGAAATGGTGCAGGGAGAATACCAACTGAACAAGCGCTGGTCGGTAAGCGCGGCCCGCGATCAACTGGGAGGAGTTTCCGTGGATGGCCGCTATCACACCCGCTTTTAGGAAGCGCACCGCAAGTGGGTACGACTTTCTCTGCGTGCTCAGCCCACCTCGGCGAGCGCTGCGGTTCAAGCTGTTGCTGTGTCGTAGCGTCGGCTAAGCGAACCAACTAGGCAGCGCGGTCGAAGGTGGCAGGTTGGGTGATGCGCTCCCGCTGATCCGACAATACTCCTTTGGGCTGGACGCACCCTTTCTTACTCTCTTTAGCCAACTCGGCATTGAGTTCAGCGCCCACAAGCAAAACAAACGAGGTCCAGTAGAGCCAAGTCATGAATGCGATGAACCCGCCCAGCGTTCCATACGTCCGGTTGAAATTCGCCCAATGTCGAAAATAAAATCCGAGCAGAAAAGACAGAGCATTCCAAACTACCACCGACAGAACCGCGCCGGGCAGCGTCGCGCCGAAACGCTGTCTCACGTTGGGAGCCAGGTAGTACAGCATTTCGACGGCGAGGATGGTAAAGCAGATTGCAAGGATCCAACGAAAAAAAGGCCACACCGCAGCGAAGACCGCTGACAGCCCAAGTCGACTGGCCAGCCAATCGCCAAACCGCGGACCTACGACCATTACGCCCAGCGCCGACAGTAAAAGTGATCCGATAATCGCAGCCAGAGCAATCGCCAAAAGCCGCGTCTTCCAGAAGGGCCGGTCATCCTTCACGTCGTACGCGATGTTCAGAGCCTCAATCAGGGAGTCGAAGCCCGCGGAGGCCGTCCAAATCAGGCCCAGCATTCCGAACGACAACCAGGTTCCACGATGCGAGGCCAGTACATCGCCCAAAACCGAATACACCACCTTCATCGTGTCCGCGGGCAGAAGACGCCCCATCAGCAATAAGACGTGGTTAAAGAGATCGGGAAGAGAGATGAAACCCACGATCGCGGAGAGAAAAATGAGACTGGGAAAAACCGATAAAACAAAGTAATACGAAAGCGCCGCCGACACTTGGAACGCGTGATGTCGTGCCAGATCCTGGTAGGTCGATACCAAGGCCCGCTTTAGGCCGTCGAGGGTCACCCCTTCAAATTAGTTCTTTCATCACGGGCTGGAAAATACCCGAAAGACGGTAGAGCATCCCTCACCCTCACGAGACGATGGTCACAATCTCAATGTCTTCCTGCTGGTTTTCGAGGTGGACCAGCACCGAGTCGTTTCTTCGCTCCAGCAGCAAATCGACCGCTACCTTCCCGCAGCGGAGCTCACGGATTGCTAGCTGAGGGATGCCCTCAGGAAGAAAAGGCCGGTCAAAAACAATGCGCCCGCGATCGGCATGTACCGAGATTCCGAGGCAGCCTTCCAAAATCAAAAATGGTGCAGCAGCGGACCAGGATTGGGGCGAGCACGCGACCGGATAAAGAGTAGGCCCCTCCCCGGGACGCCGCTTCAGTCCACAGAACAATTCCGGCAGCCGGCGCAGGTCGACCTCGCTGCTCAGATCGAGCAGGGCCAGAAGCACCTGTCCCGCCATCTTCTTGGATCCATACTTGGCCATGCCATTGGCGACAATGGAATTGTCGTGCGGCCAAATAGAACCATTGTGATACGAAAGCGGGTTGTACCGAGCCTCATTGATGGCCACCGTCCGAATTCCCCAACCCGTAAAGGAGTCGTCGTTCATGAGCGTCTCAACTACACGGCGGGCTCTCTGCGGCGAAGCAATCCCGGTGTAAAGGCAGTGTCCGGCGTTCGAAGCGCGCACTCGGCAGGGTCGCTTGCGACCGTCGAGCGCTAAGGCATACGTGCCGAGATCCTCGCACCAGAATTGTTCTTCAAACTGCGTGCGCAAGGTTTCCGCCTGTACTTCAAGCTCGCAGCATCCCTTTATGTCGCCGAGCACGCGGGTCAATCGGGCGGCTGCAAGCTTCGCGGCATAAACGTAACCCTGGACTTCGCACAGCGCGATGGGTGGTTCCGCGATTTTTCCGTCGCCATGGAATACGGAATCGTTGGAATCTTTCCAGCCTTGTTGCACCAAGCCCTTACTGGAATGCCGGGCATACTCGACAAAGCCGTCGCCATCCATGTCCCCAAATTCGTCGATCCATTTGAGCGCCCGCTGAACATGCGGCCACAACTTCTCCAGAAAGGGGCGATCCGCGGTACGGTCGAAGTACGCGCCAGCGAGCACGATGAATAGAGGAGTGGCATCGACGCTTCCGTAGTAACGCCCAAAGGGGACTTCTCCCAGCCTCGCCATTTCACTCTGCCGCATTTCGTGCAGAATCTTCCCTGGTTCGGAGTCCGCTACGGAATCAATCGCATCCGCCTGCGTCGCCGCAAGAAACTCCAGCACTCCCTTCGCAATGCTCGGATTCAGCCACAAGGTTTGCAGGGCGGTAATGATTCCGTCGCGGCCAAAGACAGTACTGAACCAGGGAACTCCAGCGTATGGGATAATTACGCTCCGGGTTTCCCGCGATCATCATTTCCAGATCCGAAATCGAGCGCGCCATCCAGTCGCTAAAGCGCGAGTTCGAACTGGTAATCTGGGGAAACGTCCGGGACATCTCCGCGAGTTCGAAGCGGGCCGAAGACAGCGCCTCGGTGTAGCCGATGGAATCGGCGGTCACCTCGGAACTGCAGCAGATTTCCAGCTGGATAGTCGCTCTCTCCTTGGGGCGAAGGGCGAGTTCGAATTCCAGTCCTGATGGAGATGCCGCTACGGCATTGGCGTCGCTTCGAATGCAAGTCTGACGGACAACGTTGTCCAGCCCCTCATAGGACAGGATGACGGAATTGCGATCGATATTTTCTTCGAGACGCCGTCCCCGCCGTTCTCGGACCGTGCCGCGAACCTCGAAGACATCGGTGAAGTCTGCGTCGAAGCCGATACGAACCGGAACTTCCACATTCTCCAGTCCGTGATTGACGAACATTAGTTTCTCGAAGCAGGAGTCGCGCCACAGGAACCTGGTCCGGACCAAATGCAGCGTCCCGCGATGAATCACCATCTCCCCATCGCTCAACACGTCGAGGTTGGCCAGGTCCGCCGTAAAAAGAAAATTGTTGGTCGCGACCGTGGAACTCAACAGCAGAGGGCGCGCATTCCACAAATTCAACGACAACGCGGAGAGGTGCCGCATGCCGTCATAGAATAAGCCCTCCTCGCCCAAGCCACACGTTTGCACATCCCCTAGGCGGTCGAAGACAAAAAACATCCTGCCATATTTGAGTACGCGAGCGAGATAGTCCGCCGGGGACGATGTGGTCGCTATGTAGTACTGGGGGTGGGCGATTCCACTTCCATCCAATTCAAGGCTCCCTCTTCGACCGTCATTGAGGCCGACTTCGGATGAATCATTTGATGATAAAGCTTCGCATAGTCGCGTGCCATCCGCTCATCCGTGAAGTTTAGCTCAAAGTGACGGCGGCATTCCCGCCGGTCGATTTCGCCGATTCGGTTTACCGCCTCGACCGCTTCGTCAAGATTGCGAACCAGGAAGCCCGCCACGCCATCGGGAATAATCTCGGGAACCGAGCCGAAAGGATGGGCGATCACGGGCGTTCCACATGCCATGGCCTCGATCGTTACCAAACCGAAGGGCTCGGGCCAGTCGATCGGGAACAGAAGGGCGGTGGCATTGCCCAGAAATTCTTGCTTTTCCGAAGCCCCAATCTCGCCGATAAACTCGATGAGAGGATGATGCAACAGCGGTTCGATTTCTCTCTTGAAATAGGCACGATCGACACGATCGATTTTCGCGGCAATTTTCAACTTCACTCCAGCCCCAATTGCGATTTCGATCGCACGCCCAAGCCCCTTCTCTGGCGACACTCGCCCGAGAAACGCAAAATAATCTCCGCCCCTCTCGTTCATCGACAGCGAGTCTGCCGGCAAACCATGGTGCACGGTTGCCAGCCAGTTGACCCAGGGTATGGGTCGACGCTGGGCATCGGAGATCGAAATCAACGGTACTTCCGAAAATTCCTTGAAGAGCGGCACTAGATCCGGCAGATCCAGCCTTCCATGGAGCGTGGTCAAACATGGAACGGGTACGCGCCTACTCAGTGGGAACTGAAGATAATCGATGTGAAAGTGGATCAGATCGAACTCATCCGCGTGATTGAAAACCCGTTCCACCATCAAAGTATGATGTGCAATCGGATCGACGCAATCGGCATCGAGCCGAAGCGCTTTCTTGCACGCGGGAACCAGCCGCGCGTTGGTTACCGAGTCGCCGCTGGCAAACAAGGTCACGTCGTGTCCTAGTAAGACGAGTTGTTCCGTAAGCCAGGAGACGACTCGCTCCGTTCCCCCGTACAGTCGAGGAGGAACGCTTTCATAAAGTGGCGCGACTTGAGCAATCCTCATGCACTGACTCCCTTTCGGCGAAATCTCCCAGCTACGACCAGTCCTCGGCTAGCATGCGCTGAAAAGGTCGCTTATCAGATGGCCGATAAGGCGAATGCTGTTGTTCGCAATTCACCGACTGGACATTCAGGGGCTTCACAACCTTTCGATGAATCACGGCAACCCACCGCCAACAATTTCCTGAGAACGACGAGCAATAAAGACCTCAATGACGCCACAGCAAGGAAAACAAACGTCGCCGCACCCTGCTCAACCATCGGTGGCAACAAAAACGCCCACCATTCTATTTGATCTCAACGGCACTCTGATCGACAACAATTACCAGCAAGTAAATGCGCGGTCGGAAACTTTACTGGCTGCAGGAATTGTGATTCCCCGGTGGAAAATCCATGATTCAGGAGTTGCTTCGGGAACTCGGTCACAAGAAAGACAAAGTTGATCTCGACCAACTCGAACGCGAACCTAGCAGGCGGTTTCGCCGCGCGATTTCCCAATTTACAGCCGCTGCCCGGAGCAAATCAGCTAGTGAAATATCTCTTGCGGCACGAGATCCGATTTGCAATTGCGACAACGGGGGGGCGACAGCCGACTTCGCTGCTGTTGAAACGGCTGGAACTTGCTGCCGGCACTCCCGTTGTGACGGGGGGACGACGTCGAGAAAGTTAAGCCCTCGCCAGACCTTTTCGCGGCCGCCGCACGCCAACTGAACGTCGCAATCGATAATTGCATGGTGGTCGGCGACAGGGTATGGGACTTGCTGGCAGCCGTATGCCAGAGCGCTTTAGGCGTAGGTTTCCTTTCGGGCGGCGGTTACGGCCAGGAAGAACTGGAGCGCGCCGGCGCATTTCGCGTCTATTCCGACGCGGCGGACATGCTCATGCATATTGAACAACTTGGACTTCCGGGAGAGTGACGTCCCGCAAGCGAGCAAAACGCCGGAATCTAACGCGGGAGGAGCCTTCGGGCAAACTGGTTATCCGGGATTGCCCCACGCTTCTTAGGGTAGAAGCGGTATTGTTCGTTTCGACGAAATCTCAATAAATTATCCCTAGCCAGATATCCGCGAAGTTGAACCCGACTCGGTTGTACCCGCTCGCCTCCGCTCGCAACCCCTGGGTCTTCTACTGGTTTTGAATTCCGTCGAGGTGTGTAAAAAATGGGGATAACCGTCGCATTTACTGCGCGTGGTAATAGGGCACGGCAGGTTCATCCGGCGCTCGTGCCGGGACTCGTCTTCGTCGTCATCGTCATTCTTTCGGGGTGCGGCACCAACACAACGAAAACTCCAACGACGACCACGAATCCTTCCCCAAGTCCGACTCCCACGCCCACGCCTACACAACCCACACCTCCGCCCATTCCGCCGAGTAATCCCTCTACGCCTCCTGTTCCTATCACGTGGTCGCCTCAGTCGAGTCCGCTTCCCGCTCCTCCGGCCACGCCACCTCCGGCTGGATCGAACGATTTTCCCCTGACCATCTCGAGCCCTGCGGACGGAAGTACGGTGACGTCCCCGGTGACCGTGGTCGCTTCTGCCACTCCCACGAATCCCATCTTCTTCATGCGAGTCTATGTCGACCAACTCGCCGTGTATTTCACGTTTACCAATTCCATCAACGCTCAGATTTTCATTGCGCCGGGCGCTCACAAACTCGAGGTAATGGCCGAAGACAACCAGGGATACATCTCGGCCACCATTCTTAACCTTACGGTCAGTTCCCAATCGCAAACCACCATCAGCAGCATTCAAGACATGTCGGGATGGCAGAACTGCTCCGCCCTATACCCGCCGGCTCGGGACGGGCAGGACAGATTTGCGCCGCGGGAATAGGAACGGCTGTTACCACCATGACCCCGAATCAGTCGTCTCCGGCCATGGACGGAAAATCCGCGAAGTTCTCCATGGGAGGGCCGACGCCATATTCGAATATGTTGTATTTCAACCCGATCGCCGGCGGCGACAACGTGAGCCACTTCATCTACGACCTCTACTTCTATATCGATAATCCGAACGCTCCACAGGCATTGGAGTTTGACCTGAATCAGACGTTTGGTGGAAATCGGTGGGTGTGGGGCTCGGAGTGCAATTTCAACGGTTCGGGTAAATGGGATATCTGGGATGACATCAATGGCTGGAAGCCGACTACGGTAGACTGCAAGCCGTTTCCCGCCAACACATGGATTCATCTTGTCTGGAACGTGGAGAGAGTAGGAAGCCAGGTCCACTACATCAGCCTCACGGTTGGCGACCAGACCTACAACATTGATACATATTATTCCAATCAACCCAACTGGACGTTGGAAGAAATTGATGTCGCCTTCCAGATGGACGGAAACTACAAGCAGGAGCCTTATAACGTATGGCTGGATGAGGTCAGTTTGACCGCCTACTAACCCTCTACAGCACTCCGTTTTCAGGCCTACAGAAATTCTTCGATGCCTTCGTCCAAAGCGGAAAGGCTAGGCTTGCAGGAGGAGGTGAGTATGCCGGAAAAAGAAACCATGGACCGCGCTCGCGAGGACGCCCGCGAAGGAAAATCGCCCAGCACGCAGGCTGGAGAGTTTGTGCGCGAGGAAATGCACCATGTGCGAGAAGGCAAGCACGGAGCAGCCTCCACCAAGCAGGCCATTGCGATCGGCCTGTCCAAAGCTCGGCGCGCAGGAGTAGAACTGCCAGCGCCGAGCAACGGGAAAGCTTCGGCGCGCACCACGAAACAGGCCGCCCGAGATTTGTCTGAGGGCCAGAGCCATTCCCGTCGCAAGCCTTCTGTTACGCGCTCGCGCGCGACCCGCCAGGCGCTGAAGAAAGAGGGTCATAGCGCAGCTTCCCATCGATCGCTCTCCAAGCAAGCCCGCTCGGCTGCGAGAAAGCGCAGTTCGGCGGCGCGTCACAACTCGGCCGTGAGAGCAAGCCGCACCCGACGGAGGAAAGGCTGAAATTGTGCGGGACTTTTTGATTCTATGATTCGAAAACTCAAAACCGGCGAATATCGCTTGTACTCGCGCAAGAAGAATGCCAAGACCGGAAAGCGGCGGAATCTCGGAACATTCACCACCCGGCGCGCGGCCCAGGCGCATGAGAAAGCGGTGCAATACTTTAAGCACCACTAGCACCCAGCCTTTGCTGGCACGGCCGCAACTCTGGCGAGGAGGAGTCCGAGCCGGGAATGAAGGTCCTATGCCGTCCCAAAAGAAACCGGCTAGCAAGAAGAGACGCTGGGTAGCAAAGGTCACGACCGACTCGACGCATCCGCCCGAGGGACTCTTCACCAAAAGCGCCACCACCGTCGCACGGACGCTTGCGTCCCGCAGAGTTTCCCCTAAAGGCGTTGCATCGGGCATGCGTAGGCTGACCTACTTCATCAATCGCGCCGGCCGGGGCCTTAGCGCCAACCGGCGTTCAGAATTGCAAAAAGCCCAGGCCTTGCTTTCCCGCCGAATCAAACAAACCAAGAAGAATGGAAAGAAGGCGGCCTAACACGCTGCCCTGCTACAGCCGAGATCGATTCGACGCCCTGCTTTTAATGCACACATTCTTGATCGTAAAATTGGCGCCGAACGGCTTGAAATTGGCACAATCAACTCCAGTCAACGACAATCACTGCTCTTGACTCGTCCCCGCCTTCCCCAAAACCGTCATTTTGGTATTAGGCCTACCGACTTCCCCCTAGGCTGAATTACAGGCTTTTGCGTTTGACACTCAGGTGAATGCTGTATACATTGGAGCCACTCCGCTCAGTAATACCCGCTAACCACCAAGGGCTTGTTCAGCGGATTGTTAGCGGCCAGAACGATCAAGGGTGTCCTGCCTGAGACGTCGGGTGTGATCCCTCTTTTACGACTGGTTCCTTCGGGTTCCAAAATCCAATCAAACCGGAGAAAAGCCCTAAATGAATAAGCATGCCTTTATATGTACATCTTTTACTTTGTGGGTGTTAGCGACTGCCCCCGCCTTTGCCAGCGTATCCGTGTCGAGCCCGGGAAATGGCAGTACTGTAGGTTCCTCGGTTAAGTTCGTGGCTACGGCCGGGACCTCTTGTTCAAAGGGCGTGGCTTCGATGGGCATTTACCCTGCGCCCTACCAGTTGGCGTACACCGTAGGCGGAGCCAGCCTGAATACCAGCCTTAACTTCAATCCCGGAACCTATAACGTGGTGGTCCAGGAATGGGACAATTGCGGTGGCTCAACCACCTCGACGGTGAAGATTTACGTCACGACGAGCCAGAGCGGCGTGTACGTCACCTCGCCAGCTAATAACAGCACGGTCGGCTCGCCAGCGCATTTTGTCGCAACGGCGACCACCAGCTGTTCGGCGGGCGTCGCCTCCATGGGCATCTATAGCGGTCCGAATCAATTGGCCTATGTGGTGAATGGTTCGGCGCTCAACACCACCTTGAATCTGAGTGCCGGAACCCACTACACGACGGTGGAAGAATGGGACAAATGCGGTGGGGCGGCTAGCAAACCCATCACCATCACGGTGGGTTCCTCAGCAGGTAAAACCCTCTACAATCTTCACAGTTCAGGAGGCTGGCACAGCTATGCTCAGCAGCCTCCGAACTACAGCGATTGCACCAGTTGTACTCCGAGTGGTCCAGGGACGACCTGGGCCATGTATCAATTTAACAAGTCGATTACGCTTTCGGGCAACTCGACCCAATTCAACATCGGCGGGACCAAGGCGTATACCGATGTCCTCTGGAACAACCACCTGATCGGCGACCTTTCTTCTCAAGGGCTTCCCGACTCGAGCCACACCCTCGTGCCCACTCTTCACGACTTCACCTACGACGTATATTTCTACAGCAGCAACCTCAATGTGTCGGAGGCTATGGAGTTTGATATCAACCAGTTTTTCAACGGCATGGGATTCACTTGGGGGACCGAGTGCCGGATTGAAGGTGCGCATATGTGGGATGTTTGGGACAACATCCATTACAAATGGGTTCCCACGGGCATCGCCTGTAATCCAAACCTGAATTCGTGGAACCACCTGATCCTTCAGGTATCCCGCACTTCCAACAACCAACTGGTGTACAAATCGATCACGCTGAATGGCCAAACCCACACTCTCAACTGGACTTACGCCCCATTCTCGGCCCCAGGATGGTGGGGAATCACGGTGAATTACCAGATGGACGGCGACTACAAGCAGACTCCCTACCGGGTGTATGTAGATAAGTTGAACTTCACTTACAACTGAACTTGGAACGGACGCAGTTCTGCCCATGAATCACCATCCGGGCTGTTCAACAGTATTGGACAGCCCGGACGGTCGAATCCCAGACTCCTAGTGGTCATTTCCAATCGGTTGATTTACTCCGTTGTGTAGTTAATTTCCATGCGCCGAACCTGGACGCTCGACACATATAGCGCCATCAGCGCGACGACCAGGATTCCCAGAATCGCCAATGGCGCCGACACGGGATCGGCGTTGGAAATTAGCAACGCGAGCAGACCGGCGGCGTCCCGGGCGAAACTCGGAATATCCACCGGGCACAACGATTTAAGGTAGTAGATAACGCTGAACTGTTTCAACAGCGCCGGCAGGAATGGATTGATCCCTTCCCAGATCAATATCGCTGCGGCCGGAATGATCGGATTCCGGAACAGCATTCCCGCCACCAGGAAGAAACGCTCCATATCCAACACAGGCCAGCAATGTCACTCCCACATACACCGCGGCATGTTCGAGACCGTGATTGTGATAGAGATACAGATCCCGCGCGCTCGGCGGAAAATGCCACAGGAAAGCCATCGGTCTGGAGCACATTCGCTGGTGACGAAGATGGTGCAAGTCGCCAGCAAGTCCAGCTAGAAATTTTCCTGCCATCAACGACTTCGCGACGTATCGGCGCAAGAAAATAAAAATGCAGACTCCGGTCCAGGATCTCGCCCCGGAATAAGTTCATGAAGATCCCCAGACAGCCAAAAAATATCGCCAGCCGCAGAAAGAAGAACTGGAAGACGCCGGCGAACATGACCGCGTCCTGGCCCGAGGTTGTATCCCTCGTGAATATTGATGCTTTGGACTTTGCCGTCTGCCAATCCCAGATACAAATCGTTCTGCCCGTCAGAATAGTGATATCCTCGTGAAGAACTCACGATGGCTGCGGCCCCGTCGGTGGCCGATTTTCAGTCCAATGAAAAGTAAGCGGCGGCTTTCCGAGAATTGCAATCACTTCCTCGCTTGGTCATGCCAGGTTTGACCGCCAGCAGATCCTGATAAGTCAGCTGCTTCTCGCTCTGCCGTGCGATGTTGGCGCTTCGATTCTGTCTGGGTCAAGTCGCCACTGCGTAGGCAATGAAGAGCAGAACCGGTAGCGCGGCAACCACGTAAATCCAAAGACCTCGCTTGGCGAAGAACGTCTTCTTCAGTTCCAGACGGATCACCGCTTTGATCTGTGTCCACCAGAGTCGCTTCATCGGACTACCTCTTCATTGCCGATCAAGTACTCGTAAACGGAAAGCACGTCGTCGTCTGCCGGGGCAACCGATTCGATCTCGAATTCCGTTCAGAGCAATTGATTCATCGCCAGATAGAACCGGTCGGCATCCCGCGTCTTCAGAAGCAGGCCACGCCCGTCTTTGTGGATGGAAACTTCGATCGTGTATTCATACTCAAACAACTTCGCGGCAAGCTCTCGCGGGCGGTCGCAGCGGATCAGAATCTGCGTGGGATGTTCCTGAATCTCGCTGCGGACGCTGTGGATCTGACCCTCTGCCACAACGTAGCCGTTGCTCAGCAGGATGACCTGATCGGAAATGACATCGACCTCGTGCAGGATGTGGCTGGAAATGATCACATAACAGCCCTCCGCCGCCGACGCGCGAAACAGCGCGATCATCTCCGAGCGGGCGAGCGGATCGAGACCGTTCAGCGGTTCATCGAGCACCAGCACTTTCGGATCGTGCGACAAGGCCTGTGCCAGCCGGATTCTCTGGCGCATTCCTTTGCTATAGCCGGCAATATTTCGCGTGGCGGCGTCGACCAGGTTCACGCGCTCAATCGCTTGCCAGGCCAGTTGTTCCGCGCTCTGGGCAGTCTCTGCCGGCCAGCCGCAGATAGGAATAAATGAACTGAAATCCGGTCAGGCCTTTGGGAAACGCGTCGAATTGCGTGGAATAGCCCGACGAACTTGAACAGGTTTTCGGGATCGTCGGTCGTGTAGCCGAGCACCTCGAATCCGGCCGCGCGAGGGCTTCACCAGGCCGGTCATCAGGTTCATCAGCGTGGTCTTGCCCGAACCGTTCGGGCCTACCAGGCTGGTGATGCCGGGCGGAATCGAGAGATTGACGCGATTCACGCCCAGAATTTCGCCGTAGAACTTCGAAACATCCTCGAAGAGGATGCGATCGTTCACCGAACCACCTCATAGGCGCGTACCTTGCGCATGAGCAAGCCGAGGCAGATGGCACAGTACACCAGCAGGGCGATCCAGGCCTGGGCCACGGAAATCGCGTGCTCGGCGTCCACCTGGAACAGGCATTGTCCAAACTGTTGCCATCAAGTAGGCGACGATTGAAGAAATGGCCGGAATCGGTTCGCAGGACGGCGTTGATCGCCTGCGCAAAGCCTGCGCCGAAGAACATCACGGCCAGCAGCAGGGCGCCGGCCACGATTCTCCATTTCACCCAGGCGGAAAGCGCCATCGCCAGCAGCGACAAAATTGCGATCCAGATGAGAGAAGAAAGCACGAGACTGCCCGCGATCCAGAGGTGGTCCCATGTCCAACCCGGCCCGGCAAAACTCGCCTGCATGGTGAAGAGAATTAGACCGGGTATCCAGGTGATTTGCGAAAGCAGGATTGCCAGCACGGAAGACTTGCCCAGGACGTACTCGGCGCGTGAAAACGGACGGCAGAAATACAGGGGCAGCGCGCCATTGGCGAGATCCGGCGAAATCAGGCCGGGCCCGGCAAATGCAGTCAAAAGAAATGCAAGCACGCCCTGCACGGTCATGAAATAGAAAAAGAACTTGTTGTCGATGGAGATGAGCCCGGCTGGGCACGCCCAGTTTCTGCAAGGAAGCTGCGCTATGCGCGAGGTAGATCGCGACAAGGCACGCGACGGGATAAAAGAAGCAGACCACAAAGAACCCGGTCATGAAACTTGGAGCGAAAAAGATTCCGTCGGGAGTAACGAAAAAGGACCAGACACCGCGACCACGCGGGAGTCTGCGCGCCCGGAATACGGTCGTAGCTACGCCTGTAAACTGCCATCCCTGCTCCTCGCATCCTAAGCTGGCATCAGGTTCAACTCTCCATCGCCTTCAGGAAAATGTCTTCCAGCGTGTCGCGCCGGAAATTCAGACGCCGGATCCGCACCTGCTGCTCGGCGGCGATCCGGAAGATGTCGCGGGTCTCGATCCCATCCGCCAGAACCATCTTCATGCGGTTTGCGGTAACGGCGCACTCACAACCCAGCTTCTCGATGGCCGCCGTGAAGTCACCGTTCGCTCCATAAATCTCTAATTCGACGAAACGTTTGTTAGAGCGGCGCTCCTCATCGAGATTGGAGTAATGCGCAATCTGCCCCTGCTTGAGAATCAGCACTTCATCGCAAGTGTCTTCGACATCGCGCAAAAGATGGGAGCACAGAACAATTCGCATTTCTCCACTGTCTCGAATCTCGCGGACCATGCGGACCATGCGCTGTCGTGCCGAAGGATCGAGCCCATTGGTCGGCTCGTCGAGAATCAGCAGCTTGGGCCCGTGGACGATCGCCTGCGCCAGCTTCGCCAGTTGCTTCATGCCCAGCGAGTAGGTCCCCAATTGCCGGTAACGCGCTTCAGCCAAGCCCACATAGAACAGCGCTTCATGAGCTCGCTCCAGGGCCACTCTCGACGGCAGGCCGGAAAGCTCTCCCATCATCTGGACGAACGACACCGCATTCATCTTGGAGATGAATGCGTCATTTTCCGGCATGTAGCCCACCAGGCTGCGAATGTTCCTGAGGTTGGTGCCGATGTCTTGTCCGAAGACCTTCGCCGAACCCGCAGAGGACTTGTAGAAGCCCAGGAGAGTATTGATCAGAGTGGATTTGCCGGCGCCGTTTGGACCCAGCAAGCCGATGGCACGCCCGCGAAGCGATGCCGTCAGACCGCGGAGGATGTCTCGATTTCCAAACCTGAACCGACAGACCTTGAGTTCAATCAGGAGGCACGGACGGAGCAGGCGGCGAGTGCTCGCTCTCGCCGACTGGTGCTCCGGGTTGTGTCATCGTACTCACTGAGTTTGTGGCGTTGGATGCGTGCAACGGTATCCGCCAAGGAACATTTGCGGAAGGAACGGCCCATTATGCCCCATCGTCAACAGCGTTCCCAGATCAAATCCCATGAATCCGGTGTTGCTCGCGACCACGATCCGGTTGGGTTCGCCATAGGCATAAATCATGCCTGGAGCGGAGTTGGCGGTAAGCGCGTCGACGGACTGGCGTTGTTGCGCATTCAGCGCTCCGCTGGCCTTCAGCTGTGCGGCGAGCGGGCCGATGACCGGTCCGACATTGTGATAGAAGATCGCCGAGAAATTGGTGTATCCATCGCTCGGCAGCAGCGCCCGGAAAGTCGAGGAGTGAGTCAGCGTGTATCCCGCTTCCCGAGATTGGATGGCCCGCGAAATGGTTCCCATGTCCGGCGCAGCAATCAGGTAGCTATCCACGAAGGTGTAGTCAACCTCGCAATTCGGCTGGTTCGGGCTGCTCAGGGTGAAGTACATGCGCGAACCGATTTGCTTCCTCGTAACCTGCAGCGCATGTCCCTTGTTATTTTCACGGTTGAAACTATCGATGAGCTTCTCGATCGTCGACTGCAGCGTCGTTGGATCATAGACCTCAAAGATCAGCTTCCAGCGCGGCGTTGGAACCATCGGCCCGTCGAACGCCATCGTGACTTCGCCGCCGAGCGGCGCGGCGATGTCATTGAGAACGTTCACTCCGGTCTTCGCCTCGAATTCAGCGAGATGCTGGGCGAATTCGGGTCGCCGCTTCCGGCCATCTTGAAGATCTCTTCCATGATGCTTCTCGGGTTCTTGATCACCGCCGACGTCACCATGCTGGCTTCGGGAGAAACAAATTCCAGCGCCCCCATCGAAGCCGGTGCCGCCAGCCATGAAGCAACTCCCTGCCGCTCGGAAGCGAAGGTCAGATCAGCGTGGCTCTCGCTCTTGCCGGCAACGTCACGGTGTTCCATGGTCAGATATTTGACATCTCCCATTCCCGGCGGAAGATCGTGACGATTGCTATCAGCTTGT
>CAVZFP010000013.1:0-94588 GCA_963774565.1 uncultured Acidobacteriaceae bacterium
ATTGGCAAGACAAGAAAGTCGCTGTTTGGATGGTTGCCGACATTACTGCTGATTAACGTTGTATTCCTGTTAATTGCGCATTTTGTGACGATGCCGAGTGCTGCCTCGGAGAGTCGCTTCTACGCACCCACTCCTCAGTTGGTGCGTTATGTATGCCTGCTAGGCATTTTCGTCAGCAATGCAATCGCGTTCATGCCGCTGGGCCAGCGGATCGGTAGGCTGTTTGAAGTTCTTCCCCCCTTACATGCTTACTCCTGGGACTTGGGCGGGAGCCTTGCAGGCACCCTGTGTTTCGGTCTGTTTTCGCTGAAGTACTTTTCGCCCACACTGGGAATGGGTTTCGTGACTTTGATGATCATTCTGCTTCTGCCGCGAAGACAGTGGTTGTGGGGAATCCCACTGCTGGTTCTGTCGATGGCTGGGGTGTATTTCTCGGTCAGTTCGAACGCATTCTGGTCACCGTACTATTACATTACCGTAGCGGAACACGGGGCGAAGCAGAAGGGATTTGTCCGGGAGCCGCGTCCGGAGCTGCTGACCATGGAGGATCCCCCCATGTACGAGGTCAGGGTGAATCACTACTTTCTTCAGGAGCACGGCACCTTCGACCCGAGCCGGTATTCGCCGCAGAAAAGAGCCGAGATGCTCAGTGGTCGGATGCAATACGATCTACCGTATGCGCTCGCTCCGGCACACCGCCGTGTACTCGTGTTGGGGGCGGGGGGGGGGCACGGACACAGAAGTCGCCGTCTTGAATGGGGCGGAACAGGTGGATGCGGTGGAAATCGACCCGATGTTAGTGAACCTTTCCGACCGATTCAATGCTTCGGGAATCTACGAGAATCCAAAGGTCCTCATCCACGTCGACGATGCTCGGGCTTTCCTGCGCCGGTCTAAGGGCGGGTATGACATGGTGCTGTTCGGCTTTCTAGATTCACAGGCACTGTTTAGTTCGATGACCAACATTCGCTTAGACGGATATATCTACACCGTCCAGAGTATGCAGTCCGCATTCCGGTTGCTGAACGACAATGGAGTATTGTCGCTCAGCTTCATGGCAGGGCACGAGTGGCTAGCCCGCAAGCTGGTCCGCATGGTTGAGGTAGCTACGGGCCAGATGCCTACTATCTATGAAAGCCAGGGGCAGGTTGTGATCTGCGCCTTCCGGGGCGGGCACTCGGACCCACCGCCGCAGTACGGCCGGTTCGTGCGCACGGTTTTCCCCGCAGGTGACGATTTGTCCGATGCCGTGGCTCCAACAGACGACTGGCCATTTCTTTATCTTTCCGGCAAAACCATCCCGGCCGACTACTTGATCGTGATCGGAATTCTGCTGGCGGTGACGCTACCGGCAGTGCACATGCTGCGTGGCCGGGGCTTCGGCATTAACGACGGTCACTTTCTATTTCTTGGCCTTGGTTTTCTGCTCCTGGAGACTAAGAGCATTTCGGACTGTTCTCTCTACTTTGGCACCACCTGGTTTGTAACTATGGTCGTGGTGGCCGGTGTACTGCTGATGGTTTTGGCGGCGAACCTTGTGGCCATACACTTAAACCAATTCGGGACGTGGATGTACGCGCCACTAATAGCAACCTTGTTGCTGCTCTACTTTGTTAAGCGAGACACCATTTTGGCGTTGACCTTCGATCAACGATTCTTCTGGTCTCTGCTAGTGGTGCCGCTGCCCATCTTCTTTGCTGGCCTGATCTTCTCCACAACCTTTCGCGACGCGTCTAGCCCGTCCTCCGTTTTCGGAGCCAACCTAATCGGGGCAATGATTGGCGGGTTTTGTGAGTACCTCAGCATGATGATCGGCAACAGAAGCCTGATGGTTCTCGTTATTGGAGCGTACCTTGTCAGTCTCGGTTTTCGAATGCGGCTGGGCAAGGCGGGGTAACATCGCAAGCATGGGGCCCCGTAGTGAGTGTGATCTCCGGGCGCATGCCGATGATTCGCGCGTGCCTGTGCTAGCTCGAATTATTTTTCGCCGATCCGCGGCTTGGTGGGGCACGGCGAGACCAGTCGCCCTCAGCGGCTAAAGCCGTGTCTGTAGCGCGGCGATTGTGGCACGACTGAAGTCGTGCCCTTCCCGGTTTCGGCATGGTTCTTGTTCGGCCTGGGTCCTGTTTGGACATCCGGCAAAGAGCTATGCGGCTTTCTTCTTGCTTTGTGCCTTTTGCTTTTTTACGTAGGAGAGGCCACGGCGGAGTTCCGAGCTTAGGTCGGCGGATTCGGTGGCGATGTGGACGGGTTCGGAGGTCTCGCGTTCCATCCAGCGATTGAGTTCTTCGGGCGAGGCCTGCACGCGGTGGCCTTCGCGGGTGACGGGCATGCCGGATTTTGCCCAGCGTTGCGCGGCTGAAACTGGCAGGCCTAAAAAAGTGGCGATTTGGTGCCAGCCTTTTAGAGGGCCGGGGGAGTCGGTCTTTGTGGGGGATGGTTTTGGCATTTTGGATCAGCCCCTGTTTCGATGCCTGGAAGGATCTGGAGGCTGCATTCGAAATTTGGCTGTGCCACTCAGCCGGAGACTGGGTCCACTTGCGCGGCTTACCCAAGAGTGACAGGCGCGGGTGCAGGTGAAGTCGACGATGTTCAAGGATCGGGGAGGATATTCGTGCACGGTGCGAGGGAGCGAGGGGCCGTATGAGGGGGATCCATTTGAATATCTGGCGGCTTACGTGTTTCACGAAGACATGTGCTACATCATTCCGGGCGAGATGGTGGTGGGCAGGGAGCATTGCGCTGTATCCGAAGCTGAAGGGGGCGAAGTACGGGCTTACAAGGAGGCGTGGCATTTGCTGCGGAGAGAGGCGGCGAAGCCGACGCGGGTGGCCTGGATCGAGGCCTGCGTGGAGGAAGCGCCGGGGGATCGGGTATCGCTGGGCGAGCGGATTTGCAGAGTGTTGAGGGCCGGAACTTAGCCGCCCTTCTTATTTATCGCCGGGGGCCCAGCGCTAAAAGCGCTGGGCTAAATGGTTTCGACCCTCCGGACCTGCGGCGGCATCGATTACAGGGGCGCGACTGCCGCGACTATCGCTGTCGCAACTAAGCACTGCTGCCTATTATTCGAGCACGACGATGTTCCTCTTCGCGCACATTTGCTTCAACACTTTCGGCCATACGGTGACGCTGACTTCGCCGAGATGGGCTTTGCGCAGCAGGAGCATCAGGGTGCGCGACTGGCCGATGCCGCCGCCGATGGAGAGCGGCAACTGGTTGTTGATGATGCCCTGGTGATAGGGAAATTTGAGATTGTCGAGAAGGTTAGACATCTCAAGCTGGCGGCGGAGGGTTTCGGCGTTGACGCGGATGCCCATCGAACTTAGTTCGTGACGGCGCTGCGTGACGTGATTCCAAACCAGGATGTCGCCGTTGAGTCCGTGACTGTCGCGCAAAGTTTCCTTGCTGGTATCGGTAACCCAATCGTCGTAGTCGGCGGCGCGCATCTCGTGAGGAAAGCCATCCAGTAGAGGCCAGCCGATGCCAATGATAAAGATGGCGGGATGCTTTTGGAGGATTACGGTTTCGCGTCGTTTGCGCGGTAGGTCCGGATACATGGCAAGCAACTCTTCGGCGTGAATGAACGTGAGTTCCTCGGGTAGGTTGGGATAGCGCGTCTTGCGCAGGTCGGGGAACATATTCTGCGCAAATTTCTCGGCGCCGACCAGGACTTTCCAGATCTTGCGCACCACCGACTTGAGGAACTCGAGGTTGCGCTGCTCGACGGTAATGACACCCTCCCAGTCCCACTGGTCGACGTAGGCGGAGTGGTCGTGGTCGAGGAAGTAATCTTTGCGGACGGCGCGCATGTCGGTGCAGATGCCTTCGCCGGGACGGCAGTCGAACTGCTTCAGAGCCATCCTTTTCCATTTTGTGGCGGCCTGGACTACCTGGGCGTCGATCGGATGTTTGTCGCGGTCGTTGGAGATGTGGAACTGAATGGGAGTTCGGGAACCGTCGCGATCAAGCATGTCGTTGACGCCGCTTTCCGCGTCGACGATCAGCGGGACCTCGACCATCATCAGGCTGAGTTCCTTACATAGATTGTCTTCGATATACCGCTTGACGTGGAAAATTGCCTGCTGCGTCTCCTTAGGGTTCAACAGCGGGTTGTAGTCGGGGGGCAGGAGCTTCTCCAGTTCGTTGTAGTCACCAATGCCTGGGCCGGCCAGGTCAGCTTTTTTGCTGGACTGGGGGTCGGGTGGAAGAGCACTAACACCTTTGTTAGCGTCCTGCTCATGAGTTTCGGCCAGAGTCTGTGTGGAGTTGTCGGCAATAGAAATGCTCATAGAAAAAAGCTCCTTCGGTAGCGGAATCAAGCTGCGGACGTACAGCGAGTCATTACCATTGGATAGCGGGGAAAAAGAGCGAACAATGATTCCAATCACAGTCCAGCGTGCGGGCGGTACATCTCGTCCCAGGCCGGGGTCGAAAGAACAATCCGTTCGTGTGTTAGATTGAAATTCTCGCTATGCAGCATGTTGCCAACTGGGCTTTGAACATTGCCGCCCTGCGAGGGGCGAGCTATGCGGATGTGCGGGTGGTCGCGCACCGCAGTCGCGCTCTCACCACCAAGAACGGGAAGGTGGGCAGTGCGTCCGATGCAGAGTCGGTGGGCATGAGTGTGAGGGCCATCGCCAATGGAGCATGGGGATTTGCCGCCTCCGCGGAACTGGGGCGTGGCGCCGTCGAGGCGACGGCTGCGCGCGCCGTCGAGATTGCTCGTGCCTCGGCGCGAGTCAAGCAGGAAGATGTGCGTCTGGCTCCCGAAAAACCGGCAGTGGCGGAATGGAGCACGCCCTACAGAGTGGATCCCTTCACCGTCTCCGTCGAACAAAACATTGAGCTGCTGTTGAAGATTGACGCGGAGTTGCGGTCGGTGGCCGGCATTACGCTGGCCGAGGCAAACCTGAACTTCAATCGCGAAGAGCAATGGTTTGTCTCGTCGGAGGGAGCGGACATTCATCAAACCAAGCTTTCGACGGGCGCGGGATATGCGGCGTCTGCGTTTGCCGGGAATGAGATTCAGAAAAGGTCGTATCCCAATTCTTTTGGCGGACAGTGGCAGAACAAAGGATACGAACTGATCGAGGAATGGAAGCTGGTCGAGAACGCGCGACGTATTGCGGAGGAGGCGGTGGCGCTGCACCAGGCCGATCAATGTCCGGAAGGACAATTCGACATCATCCTCGACAGTTCGCAACTCGGCCTGCAGATTCATGAATCGGTCGGACACCCGATTGAGTTGGACCGCGTGCTGGGGATGGAGGCGAATTTTGCAGGGACGTCATTCGTGACGATCGATAAGCTGCGGAAGTTGCGCTACGGCAGCGAACTGGTGAATGTCGTTGCGGATGCCCGGCAGGAGCATGGTCCAGGGCTGGGCACGTTTGGCTTTGACGATGAAGGTGTGGCGGCGCAGTGTACGCCGATCATCACCAACGGGCTGTTCACCGGCTATCTCAGCTCGCGAGAGACGGCGCACACCATCGGCGAGAAGCGCTCGGGCGGGACGTTGCGCGCCGAGGGATGGAACCGGCTGCCGATGATCCGCATGACGAACATCAGCCTGCTGCCCGGAGAAACATCTTTGAGCCTGGAGCAGTTGATCGCTGCCACCGATCGCGGCATCCTCATGCAGACGAACCGCTCGTGGTCAATCGACGACAAGCGCTACAACTTTCAGTTCGGTTGCGAGATTGGATGGGAGATCAAGGGCGGTAAGCGCGTCCGCATGCTGAAGAATCCATCGTATTCGGGCATCACAACGGAGTTCTGGAATTCGCTCGATGCGATTTGCTCGCGAGAGGAGTGGACTCTCTGGGGAACTCCGAATTGCGGCAAAGGTCAGCCGCAGCAGGTAATGGGAACGGGACATGGTGCGTCGCCGTCGCGCTTCCGTGGGATCAAGGTAGGGTCGGCGTTCCAGAACAACTGATTTCACCACGGAGAAACTGAGGCACGGAGAATTGCCAGAACGAGGCTGATGCTAACCCAGGAACAAGCCGGCGACATCTTCGAGCGCATTAAGAAACTCTCAACTGGGGATGAGGTCGAGGTTCTCTTCTCGGGAGGACACTTTGCGCTGACCCGCTTCGCCAACAACACCATTCACCAGAACGTAGCCGAAGAGAATCATGTGGTCTCGGTGCGCAGCGTATTTGGGGGAAAAACGGCGCGAGCTTTCACCAACAAGTTTGACGAGGAGAGTTTGCAGCAGGTGGTGCGCTCGGCGGAAGGTCTGGCCAGAGTACAACATCCTGATCCTGACCTTTTGCCGATGCCGGATTCGTCGGAAGCCGCGGGCAGCGCGGGCGGGAGCGCCCGCGCCACACAAACGCCATCTCGGCACTTCGAACGAACTGCGCAGATCACTCCCGAACAGCGTGCTGAGAGCGTCAAGAAGATTGTCGGCGTGGCGGAAAAGCACAGGCTCACGAGCGCCGGGGTTTTCTCCAGCGCGGAATCTTTTGAGGGGATCTTCAACTTACGCGGGTTGAGTAGATGGCACACGCAGACATCCGCTGAGGTCTCGATCACCATGCTGGCGGACGACTCTTCCGGCTGGCAGAAGGCGAGTTCCCCGGATGTGGCGAATCTCAAACCGTTGCGACTGGCCGAGATTGCCGCGCAGAAGGCCGTCGGTTCGGCGCACCCGCGCGAGATTCCACCTGGCAAGTACACGGTAATTCTGGAGCCCGCGGCCGTGCTCGACATCGTGGGATTCATGTTCTGGGATTACTCCGGCATGGCGATTCTCGACCAGCGCTCGTTTCTTACGGGGAGGATCGGGACAAAACTGTTTGGCGATAACATCACGATTTGGGACGACGTGGCGCATCCGCTGCAGTCCGGTTCTCCCTTCGATGGAGAAGGCATGCAGCGCCAGAAGGTCGGGCTCGTCGAAGACGGAATTGTGAAGCGAGTCGTATACGCCCGTGCGACCGCGGAAAGAATGAAACGCTCAGAATATAAAGATAAGGTTGGTCCGATCGCCGCTACCGGCCACGGTTTCCCGGTGCCCAACGAAATGGGGGAGATGCCGCTGAATATCGTTTTCGCGCCGGGATCCAATCCTCAGACGGTCGAACAGATGATGGCTTCGACGGAACGAGGTGTGCTGGTGACGCGTCTGTGGTACATCCGCGAAGTGGAGCCGTTCGAAAAAATGCTTACCGGAATGACTCGCGACGGCACGTTCTATGTGGAGAACGGGCGAGTGCAGGGCGGGCTCCGGAATTTCCGCTTCAATGAGAGTCTGATTCATATGCTGTCGAATGTGGACGCCATGAGTCTGCCGCTCCGCTCCTGCGGAGAAGAGTCGTTCGACATGGTGGTTCCGGCGATGAAGGTCAGAGACTTCAACTTCACAGAAGTTACGAAGTTTTAAGAGAACGATTTTGTTTTCCGGCTCTCTCCGGCAATTGCCCGAAATTGACCCGAATTGACGGCTTCCGACAGGCTGCTTCAGGCTCAACTCCTGCCTGTCGATTCCCTTCTAATCCCTTCAAAGAAAAGCAGTTAACCCCAGTTGTTCCATGACTTCGGTAACTTTGTTTGCCCGATTTGAAGGTGTACGCTGCCCTTGAGTTGGATGAAGTCCGGAAAGCGCGAGTGGCGCTACCGGAAAGAAAGGTTCTTCTCAGCGTGACAGCCGAAGGCACAGCATCGATGACCGAGAAGCAGGCGAGCACGGGGCAGTACGAAGATATGCAGAGTGCGCCGCGCTTTCCGCTACATCTTACTGCGTCGGTAAAAACGCACGGCAGCGCCTATTCGGCAGAGACTGAGAATATCTCAGCCAACGGTGTGCTATTTGCGATGGACAATGACGTTGCGGTGGGATCGTTGGTGGACTTCACGATCCTGCTGCCGGCCGAAATCGTGGGTGTGCGCCAGAACGTGCAAATCGACTGTCGGGGCCGAGTGGTGCGCAGCTTCGAAGATCGAGGCCGGCGTGCCGTAGGCGTCGTCATCGACGAATACCATTTCGAGCGGGCGTAGGCGCAAGGGACTGAATGTCTACCATTCCGGTGAGCGTGGAAGAAAAACTCGGAGCAGGCGAAGACGGCGGCACCGGCCAGTTCGTCCGAGTCATCCTGGCCGATACCCAGGCCATCTTCCGCGCCGGCTTGCGCAAAGTCTTCGCGCTCGAAGATGACATTCGCGTAGTGGGGCAGGCAGAGACGCTGGTGCAAACGCAATCCGCGGTAGCAAAGTTTTCTGCGGATGTGTTGATTTTCGAGGCTGCGCTCACGCCGAACCCCGTAGAAGCCGTCGTCAATCTGCTTCGCCAGAATCCCTCGTTGCGTGTCGTGGTGGTGACTCCGGGCGCCGAAGAAGATCTGACCTTGGACCTATTCCGCCGGGGTGCGCACGGCATTGTGTCGCGGGAAGTGGAGCCTGAACTCTTAGTGGAATGCTTGCGTAAGGTAGTGGCTGGCGAGACCTGGCTTGACAGTCAGGGCGTGCGCTGGGTGCTCGAAGCCTATCGCAACCAGAACAACCGTCCGACCGGGTCGCGTCCGAAAGTCCAATTGACTCCGAAAGAAATGCTCATCGTTTCGTGTGTGACCCAGGGCATGAAGAACAAAGAGATTGCATTACGGGTGGGCACCACGGAACAGGTTGTCAAGAATTACTTGCGCAAAGTGTACGACAAACTTGGAGTGGCAGACCGGTTGGAACTGGCGCTTTATTGTCTGAATCATCATGTGGTCGACAATACGAAGGTGCCCCCGCTGCCGGTATCCGCTGCCAATGGCGATCTCGCAAAAGCCGCGGCGGCAGGCAGTTCGGCCTCAGGCGCTCCGTCGGCCGCAACTCCAGCAACATCGACGACCGCAGATTCTCCGGAAAAACTCTCCTAGCGAATCTCTTCCCCAGGCAGGCTCGAGAGCCTTGAAGGTGCGCGCCACAACGCCCCGCGCCGCAGTTTCCAAAGCGTGACGCGCCGTGCAAGTTGCGGTTTCCAGGACTTCACCCATAGAATTGAAACGAACATAAGAGCCGCGCGATTCGCCAGGATTCGAAGCGCGATGGGGAAGCTTCTGTAAACAGTAGTTCCCCAACCGATTCTCGCCGGAGAGATGGCCGAGTGGCTGAAGGCGCACGCTTGGAAAGCGTGTTTACTCGAAAGGGTAACGTGGGTTCGAATCCCACTCTCTCCGCCAACCTGTTCAAAATAAAAGAGTTGCCTAGAATCCTTAACCCACTCTCAGGACCTCTTTCGTCTTTGGAATGAGCAACATGCACTTGTGCGAGGTCAAGTGCGAGCCGTTAAGGCTAAAACCAACTGATTGAGAGGATTGAGAATTAGTTTTTCGATCGGCGAAGGAGGAAGTTTTTCTAGACCCATGTCGGTGCGGCCACTTCTGGAGCGCTGAACCTACGGTCTGGCTGTCAGTGTGGGACAACACTTCCGCAGATCCATGAGAACTGGTTATTCTTCGCGTTCACACTAATAGCCGGCTTCACAAGTTCCGGTTTGCTCGTCGTCTGGGGATTGCGAGGGTTTCAGCGATCTTTTCGACCTCCCGTTTCCCATCACTCGGAGCACTTTCTTGGATGTCTTTATGGAGAGCGAAGTAGGCTTCTATGCATTTCAGTGCACTTGGCGGCCTTCACGGTGAGGAGCAGGAAACATGCGATTTATTCTAGTTTACTTATGATTCGACCGGGATCGCCCGTTCCCACAGGCCCACGGCCCATATGGGATCCACCTTTAAGAGGAACCTGCTCTGCGCAAGTAGCTGAGCTGACCTCGCCATTCGGCGGTCAGAAGCGTTGACTAGCATCTTCTGTACTCCTAATATTTCAGCCCAAGGGTCCTCTTCGTGATCGGCCAGACCATCTCGCACTACCGCATCATCGAGAAATTGGGTGGCGGAGGGATGGGTGTTGTTTACAAAGCCGAAGACACCTCATTGCACCGTTTTGCCGCTTTGAAATTCCTGCCGGATGACCTCGCCAGCGACCCTCAAGCTCTGGCGCGTTTCGAACGCGAGGCGCAAGCTGCGTCTGCCCTGAACCATCCCAATATTTGCACGATCTATGAAATCGGCAAACAAGACTTGAAGGTATTCATTGCTATGGAGTTTCTCGATGGGGTGACCCTCAAGCACCTCATCGCGGGCAGACCGTTGGAAATGGAGACAGTGTTCTCCTTGGGCATCGAGATTGCAGACGCGCTCGAGGCCGCCCACTCCGACGGTATCGTTCACCGGGACATCAAGCCGGCAAACATCTTTGTAACCAAGCGCGGACATGCCAAAGTTCTCGACTTCGGCCTGGCAAAAGTCATGCCCGCCAGTGGCAAAGTGATGCGAACGGAGGAAGCGGCCGCCGAGGAGACTGCCCGCAGCCTGGATCACCTCACCAGTCCCGGCACCACCCTCGGCACTGTCGCCTACATGTCACCGGAACAGGCCCGAGCCCGGGAATTGGACGCACGGACGGATTTGTTCTCGTTTGGAGCAGTCCTATATGAGATGGCCACTGGTCTGTTGCCATTCCGCGGGGATAGCACGGCCATCAATCTTTGATGAGATCCTGAACCGGGCTCCGGTAGCGCCCGTGCGCTTGAATCCTGAAGTCCCCGACGGACTAGAACGCCTCATCATTCGTGCGCTGGAGAAAGACCGCAACCTCCGCTATCAAAGCGCTTCTGACATGAAGGCCGAGCTGCTCCGCCTCAAGCGCGACATGGATACGTCGCAGATCTTCGCTACTGCCGCCCCAGACGACGAAGGCCGTGTAGCGCAATCAGTTCCTCGAAGGGGGACATCCACCGCGAAACGAGTTGACCGGTTAAACCAGGACACACCTCGGGCAGACGCGTCAAATCGAATACGCGCTTTCCCGTGGAAGATGATCTCGGCCGTTGGCCTGCTATGTGTCTTAATCGTCGCTGGTGGAGTGTACTGGCGCTCGCGCCTTTCCCCTAAACTGACTGACCAGGACACACTGGTCTTGGCAGACTTCGACAACTCGACGGGTGATCCCATTTTCGACGACACCTTGAAGCAGGCAATTTCGGTGCAGCTGGGTCAGTCTCCCTTCCTGAACATACTGTCCGACGCGAGAACTCGCGCCACACTGAGGCTGATGGCGAAACCGCTCGGAACCAAAGTGACGTCGGATGTGGCGCGCGATCTCTGTCAACGCGCGGGCGCGAAAGCCTATGTCTCAGGAGCAATTGGGAGTCTGGGGAGCCAATATGTAATTGGCTTAAACGCCGTTAATTGCAAGACCGGTGACCCCCTAGTCCAGGAGCAAGCGACGGCAGACCGTAAGGAACAGGTTCTCCGGGTGCTAGGCGAAATAGCAACCAGGCTTCGCGCGAAGCTCGGCGAATCCCTGAGCACGGTTCAACAGTTTGACATCCCGCTTGATCAAGCCACTACCCCTTCTCTCGAGGCTTTGAAGGCGCTTTCCGTGGGCAGGACGACGCTGCAGGAGCAGGGCAGTGCCGCTGCGATTCCATTTTTCAACCACGCCATCGAACTCGATCCGAATTTCGCCGCAGCCTATGCGGCCCTGGGAATTTCATACTCCAATCTCAGAGAGCCAGGTCGAGCCAGCGAAAACTTGAAAAAGGCCTATGACTTGCGCGACAAGGTGAGCGAGCGCGAACGATTCCGCCTCTCGGGCACCTACTACCTTTTGGTCACGGGGGAACTCGAGAAGGCGATTCAGACCTATACCTTGTGGGCCAAAACCTACCCGCGCAGTAGTGAGCCATTCGGCAACCTGGGTGTCGATTACACCTATTTGGGCCAATATGAAAAAGGTGTCGAAGTTAGTCTTGAAGATCTCCGGCTAAACCCAGGGAGCGCGGCCGCCTATACCAACCTGGTAAGCCTATACGCAGCCTTGCAGCGTCTCGACGAGGCGAAGGTAAAGTACGATGAAGCCGTCGCCCACAAGGTTAACAATCCGTTCCTGCATGGGAACCGTTATGGCGTTGCCTTTCTCGAAAACGACACTTCCGGAATGCAGCAACAAATCGCCGATGCCGCCGCCAAGCCTGGCGAGGATGTGCTTCTTTCGTTTGCTTCCGACACCGAAGCGTTCTACGGACGTTTGGCAGCGTCACGAGATCTCTCCAAGCGCGCGATCAGCTCTGCGCTGCACGACGATTCCCCGGAAACGGCGGCAGCGTGGCAGATGGATGTCGCCTTGCGCGACGCAGAGTTTAACAATGTCGCGCTGTCCCGGCAGGAGACCGCCACCGCGCTCACTACCGTTTCCACACGCGACGTGAGTATTCTCGCGGCTTTAACGCTGGCGCGCATCGGAGATACCGCCAAAGCAAAGCGGATAGCGGACGACTTGGCCGCTCGCTTCCCGCTCAACACCGTCATTAATCGCTATTGGTTACCCACCATCTATGCTTCCATTGAGATCGATCGCGGAAATCCGGCGAGAGCCGTCGAACTCCTCCAAACAACACGGGACTACGAACTCGGCTCGCCCCTTCCTCAATTCGAGGTCGGCGGCTCGCTCTATCCCGTGTATGTCCGTGGCCAGGCCTACTTGTCGTTGCATCAGGGCAAGGAGGCGGCAGAAGAGTTTCAAAGGTATCTGGATCACTCCGGCGTTGCGGTGAATTGCCCCCTGGCGGCGCTGGCACGCCTTCAACTCGCTCGCTCCGATATGCTGACGGGAGATACGAAAAGCGCGAGGGAGAAATACCAAGAATTTTTCCTCCTCTGGAAAAGCTCCGATCCTGACATCCCCATCCTGAGGCAAGCCCAAACGGAGTATGCGAAGCTGCACTAGGTCTTGTTTTTCGTCCGGCCGGTTACGAAATCAGACATCCATACAACGGCGATTTCGATCCACGATGGTTCACTCCATCCATGTCTCTCCCTTAGCCATATTGCTGGGCATGTTCGCTGGCAACCATCGGGTTTGAGAAGCGGGTTTGAGAGGCAAGAGACGTAATTGCCATCGAGGGGACGGCCCTCCGAAGAGGAGCAGGGTCATAGTCTGCGAATAGGACTCGCGTGAGTGCCTAATGGGGAATTGACTACAGTCCGGCTGTCAGCGTGGGCCACCACTTCGCAGATCCATGAGAACTGGGCTTCTTCGCGTTTACATGAGCACCCGGCTGCCCTTGGTAGAGGCGGCGGACCATCCCATTAGCTAGCCTACGCGGAATCGGTTCCGGTAGCTCTGATCGGATCTCCCCTCCAGCCGAGCAGAATGATGATGACGGCGGCCCCCCCGTCATTACGAACCCGCCAAGCCAGCTTGCGTCAGTTCAAACGATGCTTTCCCGGCACCAACTCATTTTCTCAGTTCGTCTTTGAAAATCACGCCGCCTTTCATCACGAATTTCACTTTCTGCAGTTCGGCAATGTCTTGAAGCGGGTCGCCGCTCACGGCCACGATGTCTGCCCATTTGCCAGCTTCGACCGTACCTGCCGTTCCGCTCCAACCGAGCAGCTCAGCAGCGACAGAGGTTCCCGCTCGAATCGCTTGCATCGGGGTCATGCCATTCTGGACGTAGTACTCAAATTCTTTAGCCTGGCTGAATTTTTTCCAGTCGAAGCCGCCAGCGTCGGAGCCCAGAGCAATCTTGACTCCCTTTTGCATGGCCTTGGCGAAATTGGCCTTCTGCAGCGCGAAGGTCTTCTTAAAAAATTCGGCGGTGTCTGCGTCGCCTGTCGGGAAGCTGTGATCGACAGTAAGCGTCGGCACCCAATACACGTTCCTGCGCACCATTTCATCCATGAGTTGGTCCGTCAGACCGTCACCGTGCTCGATGGTGTCCACGCCCGCGCGCAGAGCAGCCGCAATCCCATCGCTACCAATGGCGTGGGTGGCAACTTTCTTTCCCAGACGGTGCGCTTCCTCGACGATGGCCTTGGCTTCTTCATCGGTGAAATTCACGCTTGAGCGCAACCGACCATCCGCTTCAAAATGCTCACGCCGGTCGGAGTAGTACTTGATCCAGTCCGCTCCGTACATAACCTGTTCGCGCACCGCTTTTCGCGCGCCGTCTACGCCGTCGACGTACTCCACACCCGTAGGCAACTTCAGTTCCCATGAGTAGCCGAGCAGCGGATACATCCCGGTCGGCGACATGGCCCGCGTGGCCACCTGCATGCGCGGTCCGGGCACTTCTGCATTGGCAATCGCCTTCTTGACGTCTACATCCGCGTACATCGCTCCTTCGGTCTCCAGATCGCGGATCGCAGTGAACCCGTGAGAGAGTGCTATCTGTGCGTTGCGCGCCGCGAGAATCGCGCGGTACGGGATGGACTGCTTCAGCAGTTGGGCGTCGTATTCCTCGGACGAGGCGTCGCCTTGCACAAGCACGTGAGTGTGCACATCGATGAACCCCGGCAGCACCGTTGCATTCAACAGGTCGACCACTTCAACGCCAGGAGGGGCGCTCCCTCCGGCTGTAACGGATACAATTTTGTCTTTTTCGATCAGGATGAGCGGATTTTCCAATGGCTTCTCACTCTTGCCATCAATCAGTCTTGCAGCACGAATCGCAATCCGCGTCGGCGCCTGCCCGGCAGCTAGGATAGAGAACAAGAGAAATGAGGCAAGCAAGACAAGAATCCTGCGCATGGGAGGCCTCCTCTTTATCGGCGGCAAGTCTATCAGGACCTCGTTCTGGGTAGGAATAGTGGGCTGAACGTTAGGGCTTGAGCAGCCAGTATTTCGACTACCGGCCGACAAGTCGGCCCCATAAGTTCCGAATTGCCCGCCATTCAGTCCTTCGAGTGGGTTCCTGACGAAACAACACGACCTGATCGTAGCGTGCCGTCAATTGTTCCAGCGAAGTTCGTGAATATGCCCTGCTCTTCGCGCTTACATGAATAGGCGGTACCCATTGCTTTCTTGGTGGGATTTTCCGTCGTGTTTACTTGATTTTCGCCGGGAGTACTGACGCCCCGTTGGCTGTTCCGAGGGCGCGGGAGATCGGAACGGAATCCTCGATTCATCGTTTTCTTGATCGGATGATCTCTCTGCCCTCGGTCAGCGAGCCGAGGTGTCAGTGTTTGCAGAACCGCCTTTTCCCGACGCTGCTGGTCGCGATTATCCCCTGGGTTCCACCCGCACTGACCACGACGGTGTCGATCTCCAAACCACTTTCCACCACAACGAAGTTTGCGGCGACCGGTGGCCGGCCGTCGGTGAAGTTGATTGTGAATGTGCCGGTGCAATCGGAATTCACCGTGTAAGTGCCATTTGCCGGGGTGTGCGTGAAATCGGCGACCACCTCGCCGCTAACCGTGACCGTGTCGATCTGGGTGAGCCCTCCCTTGCCATCAAACTCAGTCATCGCCACTCCCACTTGCGGGCCGGTGGGACCTTGGCCCCCCAATTTGTTGCCCTGGATGGTAAATCCGTAGTTGCCGGCAATGAGTCTGTTGTTGCATGCAGCATGCGATTCACTCTGCGCGTATCCTGAGCCCAAGGCCCCCAGCATTAGCAGAACCAACGCCACCACATCTACGACTAGCTTTTTGTTCATAAGCCCTCCTCATTGATTTCTTGTCTTCCTCAGCGCGCTGCTTTTCATTCCGGAGCAAGTTGCTGAAGCCTCTGCACTCCTAACGCGGTGCCCGAATCCCGTCAATTGACCCGCCCTGAATCCTCCCTGACTTGCTAAAACAAAGTCGCCGAAGGAGTTATCGAGTTCCATGAACTAGGTCCTGGAGGGTAGAATCAAGTTCCTTGGGTCGAGGTTAATGGAAACTCCCGCCAGTTCCCACCGCCGTATTCATACCGGTCTGTTCGACATTGACTTCGGCTCCGGCGAAGTCCACAAAGACGGGCGAAAAGTGCAACTGCAGGAGCAGCCTTTTCGAGTTCTGGAGATTCTGCTGGAGCGTCCTGGAGAAGTGGTCACCCGCGAGCAGCTGCAGGAGCGATTGTGGTCGGCGGACACGTATGTGGGTTTCGATGAGGGACTGAACACGGCCATCCGGAAACTGCGGGTCGCCTTCGGCGACTCCGCGGAGAACCCACGATTCATCGAGACCGTTTCCCGTCGCGGTTACCGATTCATAGCGCCGGTGAAACCGGGACTGATCTCTTCGCCTTCCGCTCCTTCAGCGATCATTGCTGCGAGGAAGCACCGGTCCCCTTCTCTCAAAACCCGCTGGATCGGTCTTGCTGTCGTTGTCTTCGCGGTCTGCGCACTGACGCTTTTCTTACGAACCGTGGCACACCACAAACCACCCCATGGGAAGATCACGCTTGTCGTTCTTCCTCTGGAAAACTTCACCGGCGACTCCCAACAGGACTATTTGGCGGACGGAGTCACAGAGGAAATCATTGCGCAATTGGGGAGCCTAGACCCGCAACATCTCGGGGTGATTGCTCGCACGTCGTCGATGCGCTACAAACACACACAGAAGAGCGCTGCGCAAATTTCTAGTGAGGTCGGCGCCAATTACTTGCTCGAAGGGAGCGTCCGCCACTCCGGGGATCGAATCCGCGTAACCGCCCAGCTAATTCAGTCATCCGACCAGACCCACCTCTGGGCCGACAGCTACGATCGGGAACTCAGCGATGTTCTGAGGATCGAGAGCGATATTGCCAGTTCGGTGGCGAGTGAAATCCGACTTACACTTTCGCAGCAGATCCATCAACGCTTGGCTGCCGCAGCCCGGACGAACGTGGAGGCCCACGATGCATATCTGCGAGGCCTGCAAGGCTGGAACCTGCGGACGCGGGATGGGTTCCAACAGGCAATCACGAATTTCACCCGAGCCACAGAATTAGATCCGAGCTATGCGCCTGCCTTTGCCGGTCTTGCGCGCGTTTATTCGCTTGCTCCGATTTTCGCAGGCATGCCCGCCGGAGAGGCGGCCCCCAAAGCCCTGGAGGCTGCAGGTAGGGCCCTAACACTCGACGAAACTCTTGCCGATGCTCATTGCGCGCTGGGATTTGTCAAAGCACACTACGAATACGATTGGCCGGCCGCGGAGCGTGAGTTTCGTCGCGCGATCGAACTCGAACCGAACAATGCGTATGCTCACCTTTTTTACTCCAACAGCTATCTTTCACCGCTTGGCCACCACGAAGAGGCCATTGCAGAGATGAGAAGAGCGATGGATTTGGATCCCCTCTCTCCCCACATCCAATCCTTCGCCGGCGTAACATTCAAGTGGGCGCGGCGTTACGACGATTCGCTCGCGCAGTTCCGAAAAGTGAACCAGATAGACCCCAAGTTCTCTTTAAACCATGAGCGTTTGGCTCAGCTGTATGCCATCCTCGGGAGGTACGACGAGGCCATCACCGAGGAATCGAAGGCGCGTCTCCTGGCCCAGGAGAAACCGCAAGATGTGCTTGCGAAAATGAATACCTTGAAACGGGAACTCGTTACCGGGGGCGAGCGTGGCTACTGGGAGGAGCAACTCCAATCTGCGCGGGACCGGCAAAATCCTCCCGAAGCTTATGTTCGTCCCTACGGTCTCGCCATTATTTATGCGTGCCTAGGACAGAAGCCTAAAGCTTTCGAGAACCTGGAGAATGCCTTAGCGGAACGGGACACGCAGATAACCGAACTGGCCATTGAACCGCAGTTCGACGCACTCCGATCCGACGGTCGCTTTGTTGACTTGGAGCGTCGCATCGGGCTCTTGCCACGGTAGTGTCAGTGGTGGAGACCGCCAAAGCCATGTATCTCGATTCCTTCGCGGTGTGTGAGTGTCGATGCAAGCGGTGAGCATATTCCCTCAACGAAAATTTTACTCGTGATCCGTTTGTGATCCGTTAGCGCTGCTTACCACTGCCTTCCACTGCTTTACGGTGCCCGTCGTGCGCTCTATGTTGTTGAAACTACGTTTTCGAGTAAATTCGAATCCCACTCTCTCCGCCAAGTTATTCAAAATAAACACGTTGCTGAGAATCCTTAACCCACTCTCAAGACCTATATCGTCTTTGGAATGAGTGACATGAAGTTTTGCGGGGCCCAGGTGCGTGCCGTTAAGGGCTAAAATCGGCTGATTGGAATCAGTTTTTCGAGCACCCGCACCGTCGCGAAAGTTCGCAGCGCACGGCAAACCGAAGTGGAACAGCAGCCGACTACGACGAAAACCGGGCAGACTAGCCAACGAGGCGGATGGCCCTCCGAAAAGGAGCAAGGTCACAGTCTAGGATGGGAATCGCTTGAGATGCGATAATGCGAATTGACCTACGGTCCGGCCGTCAGTGTGAGCGAACACTTCAGCAGATCCATGAGAACTGGCTGTTCTTCGCGCTTACATGAATGGCCGGCTTCTTAACCTCCGGATTGCCCGTCATCCGATCACGGTCAGCAAGTGGAAACCAACGCTCTAGGTGCTACTTAAGTTCCGCATATTCCGTCTTAGCCTGCTTCAGAACGGGGATGTCGGAATCGGCCTGCTTCCACATCGTCAGGAAATCCTGATAAGCGGATTTTGCCTTTGCTGTATCTCCCGATAACGCGAACGCCCGGGCCAATTGCAAGTGCGCCAGCGCGCCTACCGGATCACTGACTAGGATCCCGCGGTGATCGATAATTTTCTGGAATTCCGCAGCGGCTTCGGCGCCTTGATGGGCACTCAGATAGGCCAGACCGCGCATGTATACCGGATAGAGTGCACCGAAGAATCCTTGTAGATTGCTACGCGGCGTGCCTAGTTCATAGGGAGCGGCTCTTTCCAGCACTTCGATTGCTTTTGAAGGCTGCCGACGATTCAGCGCAAGAATCGCACGAAGCACGGGCAGGTAGCTAAACCTGACGGACGTGTCCTCAGGGAAATTCTTCTCCAAGTCATCCGCCAGAGTTTGCGCCCGCGAAGAATTGCCCGCGAGAGCAAGGGCCAAGGCAGCGCCGTACTCTACTTCGCGATCTTTCGCGAGTGCAAGTGCTGACGAGGCGCGCTGCGTGGCGGCGGTGGGATTGCCGACAAATGCTTCCCGCAGCGCTGCTCCGATTTCGAAGAGAGCTGCTCGTTCGCGATGACCAGCCTGCTCCGCCAACTCTACAGCTTGTGAGGACACCTTCCGCGCTTCTCGTAGTCGTCCGCTGTAAGCCAGCACAAATGACTCGTGATGTGAGAGCCAATCTTCTGCTTCCGAGTCACGTTGACTCAACGACACTTCCCGCGCCATCGCAGATTCGTCGGCCTTCAAGAATGCCAGGTCGTATCTGAGGACGATGAAGTCCGGCATTTCCAGTTTGCGTTCGGCAGCTCTCTTAAGGGTCGCTTCGGCGTCCGCTAGCCGGTCAAGGTCAATGTAGTCGTCAGCGAGATTGAGGTATCCGATGGAGCCGTCAGGATCTAGCTCGATCGATTTCTGGGCTTCTTCAACGGCTCTCTCATACTTGCCTAAGCCGGTATAAATGAAGCCCGCCAAGAAATCGTGCGGAGTCGTGTCACGGGGATAGGATCGTGACCACGCTTGGCAAATCTGTTGCGCCTTTTCCTGGTTTCCGGTCGTCCGCCCCGCATAATACGCGGTGATGAAAAACCTCTCCTGCTCGCTGACACGATCGCGCAATTCATAGGCCTTGCTGGTGTGCGCGGACGCAAGAGCGGATTCACCTGTGTGACCGTACATGAGTCCCAGCGCAGCATGTGCCATGGCAAATTGGGGATCGATTTCCACTGCCTGTGTGAGGAACGGAATAGCAGCTGGAGGATTGGAATCTACTAACTGCCGGCCCCGGCTGTAAGCCTTCAGCGCATCCAGAGATGGAGTCGTAGCCTGCGCTAGCGGAGTATCGTGTTGCCCCACACTTGTGAGCGATTCTCCAACACGGCTCCTGAACCTCCTTGCGACTTGGTCCAGGGCACGCAAAACTTCTTCCTTACGGACTGCCTGTACTTGCTCCTCGTCAAGAACTTCGCCACTGTGGCAATTGACGGTTTTCACTCCCAAGACGTACTGGCTTCCAAGGGTTGCAATGGAACCGTTCATCACTGCGGCGCTTCCGGTTCGCTCGCAAACTTCCCGAGCCATTTCAGGGGTCAAATGCGCATCGGCCGGTCGGCCCATCAGCCGGAGCGTTTCGTGAATGCGTTCATCGGAAACCAAACGCAGGAGCGGCGATTGCTGAAGCTGCACCGATAAGCCTTGCCGCAATGTGCCATCAAAGACTGGATCACCTGTCGAGTTCGCGAAATCGGCGATCACGAGAGTGTCATTTGCGCTGAGCCCGGGGGACGGACGATAGAACAGCCGATAGCTACCCGCGGTTACCGCGACCAGCAGGATGACTGCAGCCGCAATCCAGCCCCAGGGTTTGGACTCATCTACCTGCACCTGAACTTTGGTATGACTCGCGGCGACAACGCTCGTTTCGGAGCTCGGTACCAGTTTCACATCCTCTGCGAACCGGTAGCCACGTCCCGGAACGGTGACGATGTATTGGTGGTCTTGCGGACTTTCACCCAAGGCTTTGCGCAACAGGAATATGTTCCGGCTGAGGTTGGCCTCTTCGACGAAGGTGTCGGGCCAGACCATCTTCAAGAGGTCATCCTTGGTGACAACCTCTTGGCTGTGACGGATCAGTACGAGAAGAATCTGAAAGGTCTTTGGTGTCAGTGGGACGGTTTCAGCGCCACGAAGCAGAAGTTCCTTCTCCGGATCAACCCGAAAGGGACCAAACTCGAAGAGTCGTTTCACTCTCTCTGTGGTACTTGCCATTGGGAGCACTCTGCACTGAGGGGGAAAGACGAGCTTGGAGGAAGATTCTAGCACGGTCCACCGCTGACTCAGGTTGTAGTCCTTGCGCAGGCGAGCGGGACAACTCATGTCTTTTCTGGTCGTTACATGGCTGCGAGAAACTATCAGAAATTATCACGGACTTTGTAAAGACTATTCCCCCTCCCTTCGCGCAAGCTGCCCGCAGGTTCCCCCGAAGTTCAATTGGACGAGCGAGCTAATGGGGCGCCACAGCAAGGGGACTATGGCAAAGCGGACGAAGATCACGATCGAAACCGATTCCTTGCTGGTTATGCGTGGAACAGCTTCACTGCGAGGCTGGTGTCCCGAGTGTGCCGCAGAGAGCGAAGTCATTCCCTTCGACTGCATCGGGGTGATCTCGAACCTGACGCCATCAGAAGTGCAGGCGTGGCTCGAATGCGAGGCCATTCACCATTCGCAGGCCCCAGATGGCACGCACGTGATTTGCCTGAACTCCCTGCTCAAACGCCTACAGAAATGCAAAATCGATTAGCGCTAATCGCGCAATGAATAAGGAGGAGTTATGAGGTCCAAAATCTTGTGGTTGGTGCAACGGGGTGGTTGTGGTCGTCCAGTCGCCAGATTCGCTCGATTGGCGCTGGTCGTCTCCTTTATGTGCAGCTTGCTTGCCGCCTCTGCCAGTGCCGCACCTTTCGTTTACGTCGTCACCCTAAGCCAGCAGTTTGGCACGGTTGACCTTGCTAACGGCCAATTCACTCCCATCGGCAGCCCCACGCCCGACGGCATGTCAAACCTTGTGTGGTGGAATGGGTCATTGCTAAGCCTGGCAACGACGGGCGCCAATGCCGGCTATCTGGTCAAGATTGATCCCGCGACAGGCGGCGAAACGGTCCTCCGCGCCATTACGTACAACGGGCAGCCACTGGGATTCAATGCCTTCGATCTTGCCAAGGTTGAAGGAAGGCTCTATGTGACGGATTTCAGCAACACTCTTTATTCCGTGGATTTTGCGACCGGCGCTGCGACTCCTGTCGGACACAGTGGCGGAACGACCGGTTTGAGACCCGATCCGAACGTTCCTTTCACTTCTAACAGCGACGGGACATTCAATCTATGCGATGAGGGTCTCTATGGGTTCGACGGAAAGCTTTATGCCACCTTCGACTCGTACGCCATCGACCCCAACCAGACTCCCCCGACCCGCGCCCACGAATATATGTCTCCGTACGTATGGCAAATCGATCCCCGCAGCGGAGCCGCAACCTTCATCGCCAACACCGACTGGCAAATGAGCGCCTTGGTAGCGGTTGATGGGAAGTTCTATGCTTTCGAAGCCGTATTCGACGCGTTCGATTTCGATCACGGCGTGCCCATCGCGCATGCTGAACTCGTAACGCTGGATCTGAGAACGGGTAAAACCAAGAAGGTGGCTGATGTCCTCCCCAATCCCGGGCCTATTTTTGGGGCCGCCCCAGTTCGCTAGGACAACATCGGTCCACGTGTTATCGCTGGGGCCCGGTGTGGGGAAGAGTCTGGGCCCCAAGTGCGACCTGCGAATGCTATGTGCGCTCCCGCTCTAGGTTGTCGGTAATCTGAAGTTGAGTTCCTTGGCGCTGCTGACGCAATCGAAGGAGGCTTTATGAAATGGGGAGGCATCTCGGGAATTCCTCTGTTGGTGGTAGTTACGTTCGCACAGAATGGACATGTCGAAATAAAGGACGTGCAGCCCGTACAACGTTTTGAGCAAGTTATCTCGGGTCACGTCACAGATCTAAATGGCAAGTACAAATTTCGCGTCTCCGAAGTCACCTACCAGCCGGGAGGCTACGTTGGCGACCACAATCATGCTGGTCCGGGCGTCCGGGTCATTATGGCCGGCGAGTTCACCTATGTGAAAGGTGATAAGACGACCGTCTACAAAACCGGAGACGCGTTCTTCGAGCCAGGCGACATGACCCATCGTGCTTACAATCGAGGAAACACGATTTTAAAGGTCATGAACATAGAAATTCTACCCGCGGACTACAGTGGGTCTGCGCTTATAGCGCCGCAGCGTTAAGTCGAACAGATGAGCATTAAGCCGGATGGAAATTAATTAAAGGAGCGTGTTCTTGGCTGGAGAAAACGATATGCAAGACGGACGTGACGTAGCATCGTACATTTGCGCCTGCATCGCGGTGGCCGGCCTTGCCGGGGCTTTGGCCAGCGCACAGACTCGCCTAACCACGAAGCTTGCACCAGAGGTGAGAGAGTATGTGAAACTCGACGATGCCGTCATCGCGCTCTCCCATATCCGCGTGATCGACGGCACAGGGCAGCCTGTCCGTGATGATCAGACCTTAATCATTCGCGATGGGGTCATCGCCGCCATTGGAGACGCGGCCTCGACGCCCATTCCACCGGGCGCGAAGCTGCTCGATCTCCCGGATCACTCCGTTATGCCCGGCCTGGTCGGGATGCATGATCACATGTTTTATCCCCAGCCCGTGAACTTGGCAGGTCAACGAGCGAGAGGAGTACTCCAGTTCGAGCAGCAGTCCAGTTTCACCTTTCCAAGGCTGTATCTCGCTGCTGGTGTCACGAGCCTCCGCACCACTGCGAGCGTGGAGCCATATGCGGACCTAATAAACCTGAAGAACTGGATCGACGCTGGCAAAATTCCTGGCCCCAAAATCCATGTGACAGGGCCGTATCTGGAGGGCGAAGGAAATTTTCGTCTGCCCGTCCACGAACTCAGTGGCCCTGAGGACGCTCGCAAGACAGTGGAATTCTGGGCCGATCAGGGGGTCACTTCCTTCAAGGCATTCGTGCACATCACCACCGGCGAGCTTAGGGCGGTGATTGATGGAGCCCACAAGCGCGGGCTCACAGTGACGGGGCATCTCTGTTCGATCACGTACCGCGAGGCCGCCGAACTTGGCATCGACGATATCGAACACGGGTTTGTACTGGCCACGGACTTCAATTCGGAGAAAAAGCCGGACGTTTGTCCACCGAGCACCGAGCGGTCGCGGGCCGCTTTCTTGGCTCTTACTCCGGTGAGCCCAACGGTTCGCGAGCTATTCCAGATACTGATACAGCATCATGTTGCGATCACTTCAACTCTCCCAGTCATTGAGGCCTATTCCTCCGATCGCCCACCTCTGCAACAGCGTGTCCTCGACGTCATGTCGCCGCAGGCGCAGGCTGGGTATTTATCACAGCGAGCGCAACAGCCCGTCACCCGTAGTCTGAAGAAGGAGATGGAATTGGAACATGCGTTTGCCAAGGCTGGTGGAACATTGCTGGCAGGGCCTGACCCAACCGGCATCGGCGGTGTGGTGGCAGGGTTCGGTGATCAGCGCGAAGTGGAACTTCTCGTGGAAGCTGGATTCACGCCTCTGGAGGCCATTCATATCGCTACAGAGAATGGCGCACGATTTCTACAAGAGGAAGACCGGATTGGCACATTGGCTCCTGGGAAGCGTGCCGACCTGGTGGTCGTTCGCGGAGACCCATCCTCAAGAATATCTGATATCGAAAACGTGGAAATCGTCTTTAAGGATGGCGTTGGTTTCGATTCATCGCAACTGATTGAATCGGTGCGCGGCCTCGTCGGGCTACGCTAGCGCCCCACTCTTCTTGTCGGGAAATTTGGAGAAAACGAACGTGGTATGTCGCGAGATGCAAGTGACGGAACATTGGTCCGATCATTCTTGAAGGTGGAGGTATCAATGAGCAGTCGATATACGCTTACAGCCTTTATACTCTCGGCCTACGTTTGCTTTGCGCAGAGTCAAACCAACGCAACGCCCGCCCCGAGTTCGGCTCCGCAATTGACTCGCTTCAGCCTCGACAATTTAGACCCCAAGGCCGATCCCTGCGTCGATTTCTATCAGTATGCCTGCGGTGGGTGGATGGCAGCCCACCCGATTCCGCAAGATCAGGTGTGGTGGGACTCTTTCTCCGCGCTGCAAGATCGAAACGAAGCCCTTCTCCGCTCGATTGCGGAACAATCAATGGCCGCCGACTCCAAGCGAGACTCCACCCATCAGAGGATCGGCGACTACTATGCGGCGTGCATGGACGAGGCCGGCGCTGACGCAGCCGGTATCAAACCCATCGAGGCAGAATTGCAGCGCATTGCGGCGATCACCAGTCGAGCTGACCTTGCCGCGGAATTGGGTCATCTTCACCGCATGCTCTATCTTGTTATGCAAGGAAACATATTTCCGAGCGTTGCTGATGCTGGCAGTAAGGAACCGTTGTTCGGTTTCTTTTCCTATCCGGATTATCAGGACGCTACCAAGGTAGTTGCGTTCGTCGACCAGGGCGGTCTCGGTCTGCCCGATCGCGACTACTATCTCCGCGACGACAAAGATTCTGTCGAGCTCCGCCAAAAGTATGTAGTCCACGTACACAACATGCTTGCTCTGCTCAAGGTCGACTCCGATCCTGAAAGGGCTTCGCGGCGAGTCATGGATATTGAATTAGCTCTCGCCCGCTCGTGGATGGACCCGGTCACGCGCCGCGATCGAAAGAACTTGAACAATCGCTATTCACGCGAGTCTCTCCAGCAGTTGATGTCGAATTTCGATTGGACGAAGTTCCTGGCTGCCGTCGCAGCGCCTCCATCAGAACAATACCTGGTTGCCAGCCCGGAATTTCTTAAGACGGTGAACTCGTTGCTGGGCTCCGTTTCGCTCGATGATTGGAAAACCTATCTTCGTTGGAATCTATTGCACGCTTCTGCTGGTCTTCTGAGCCGACCTTTCGTCACCGAGAATTTCGCTTTCTACGGGAAAGTTCTCACCGGTGCGAAAGAAGATGCGCCGCGTTGGAAACGCTGCCTATGGGCAACCGATCGTGACCTTCAAGATGCCTTAGGGCGAGTGTTCGTGGAGGGGGCATTTGACGAAGATGACAAGCAACACGTCCTCCAGATTGTGAAAGAGGTCGAGGCTGCTTTCGATGGCGTCCTCCACAATGCGGACTGGCTCTCGCCGGATACCAGGACTCTGGCTTTCGCTAAACTCCATGCGGTTACCAATCGTGTGGGCTACCCGGAGCGCTGGAGAGACTACTCCACTCTTGACATCGCCCGCAATAATTGGGCCGCGAACGTATTTCGAAGCAGTGAGTATGAACTGGCTCGGCAATTGGACCATATCGGCAAGCCACCCGATCGCAATGAATGGTGGATGACCGTCACCACGCTGAATGCCTACAACAACCCGCGGCAGAATTCCCTGACCTTTCCTGCTGGGTGGTTGGCGGCTCCTGTCTTCGATCGCTCAGCCGATGACTCCATCAATTTTGGTTCGCTCGGTTCGCTCGCTGGACATGAACTCACCCACGGCTTCGACAGCATGGGGCGAAAATATGACGCTTCGGGAAATTTGCGAGAGTGGTGGACCGCGGATGACGCTCAGAGGTTCGCGGAGCGGAGCAAATGCCTGGTAGATCAGTACTCCAGCTACGTTGCCGTCGCCGATGTCAAGCTCAACGGAGAACTCACCTTGGCGGAGAACATTGCCGACGGGGCGGGGGCAAGGCTCGCCTACCTGGCCTCCCAGAACAGGGCCAAGAGTAGCCTCCCCGCGGGCAGGTTAACCGACGGTTTCACTCCCGAGCAACGCTTCTTCCTTTCTTTTGCCCTTTTCTATTGCGGCAATATCACGCCGGAAATGTTGAAGATGGCTGCTTCTGGAGATGCGCATGCAACGCTTAAGCACAGAGTCAATGGGGTTGTCTCCAACATGCCGGAATTTAAAGAGGCATTCCATTGCAAGGCGGGCCAACCAATGGTGAGGGCAAACGCGTGCCGGATCTGGTGAATCCTGACTCAACGGCTTCGCCAATGATGAAGAAGTGAGGAGAAGGAAGAGGGACAATGGAAGGCTTGCTCGTCAGCCGGCCAAGACTCTGACAGAACGCGCCACTCCTCCGCGTGTTGCCCGACACGTCGTGCGCTAAGATTTCTCAGGCGAGCGGCAGTACTCGCCTGCCCGATCATGACTATCGATGATATTCGGCTGCTCTACCAGTACGACCGCTGGGCCAATAACAGAGTTTTGCACGCCACCTCCAGGCTTAGCGCTGAGGAGTTCAAGCGCGATCTTGGCGGCAGCTTTCGTTCCGTGCGCGACACACTTGTGCACATCATCGGCGGTGAGTGGATTTGGCTTAGGTATTGGAAAGCGCCGCCGACCAATTCTGCCCTACTAACAAGCTTGCGGACCCGCCGCGACCTTTTGTTCAATCCAGACTCATTCCCCAACGTCGCTACGGTGCAGCTAAAGTGGGCTGAGGTCGAGACCGAACAGAACGAGTTCGTGTACGGCCTGACAGATGAACTCCTGGAACGAATGCTCCCATTTCGCGCCACACAGGTCAGCTTGGCGCGCTTGATGCAACATATGGCGAACCATTCCACCTACCATCGAGGCCAAGTCGCTTTGATGATGCGGCAGCTTGGTGCGGAGCCTGTGGGCACGGACTTCCATGTGTTTTTGGTGGAATGTTCGAGCGAAACCACTCCTGTGTAGTAGAGCCTCATCGCGCCAGACCGATGCCGATAGTGCAACGTCTGTCATCGGCACGTTTCCGGTCGCCTTGTCGGCAACTCGGAAGTTGGGACTTTAACTCCGATGCAGGCCATACAGATCGGACCTCCCTCGACAGGGGATGACACGGTTGAACACCACCGTTCCGGCCAACTTGGTTGGCGCTTCTCAAATCACTGACCCGTGATCCGTTTGTGATCCGTTACCGCTGCTTACCAATGTCTTCCATCGCTTTTACTGGGCCCGCCGTGTTCTCTATGTTATTGAAACTACGTTATTAGCTGAATTCGAATCCCACTCTCTCCGCCAGTTCTTGTGTTATCTTGTACTTGCAAGCCGGTGATACCTATGCTGATACCCATGATCAGTGAAGGAGTCACCGATGAATCGCGAAGTCAATCTCACCAAAAGAGTCCAAACACCGTATGGATGGCGGTATTGCCGCCTTGTCTTTTCCGCGAATGGCCGCATCAAGGCGGACCTAGCTGTCGTGAACGGCAAGCAGGAATGCCACAAGGAAGGCGCGTACTACCTGGAGTGGCGCGAGGGCTCGAAGCGCGTGCGCCTTTCGGTCGGTAAAGACCCAGCCGACGCCAGTGCCCGACGACAGCGCAAGGCAGCCGAGTTGAACGCGGTGAACCATGGCGTCGTTGTCGTGCCTGAGAATGGTCAGAACGGGCACCGGTCAGTAGCCGCAGCCGTGGCAGAGTTCCTTGACGAAACCAGGCTCACCAAGAAGCCGAAGACGCTGGCCGCATACCGCACGGCCTTGAGCTACTTCCTGGAGTCCTGCCACAAGCTCCACCTGGAGGACATCGAGCGCCGGGACCTGCTAAAGTTTTGCGCGTTCCTACGCGATGAGAAGGAACAGGCGCCGCGCACCTGCTGGAACAGGTTCTCAAACGTCATGTCCTTCCTGAAAGCACAGGGTATCCGTGGAATGGCTCAGAAGAACGACTGGCCGCGCTACGTGGAAGAGGAGCCGGAGATCTACGAGGACGACCAGTGGCTTGGACACTCGGACATGGAGAGCACGATGCGCTACCTGAAGCCTTCTCGGAGTCAACAGGTGCGTGACAAAGTCAACGAGATTTTCGGAGGGGTGAAGTGAACGATGAGTGACGCCTGGTTTCGTAAACCATCCAGACTCCTCTGCCATCCTGGCTTCTCCGTGGTGGATTATTTTCGGTAGCCCGTCCTCTGGGAACAACTGGTGGAGGGAAGGACAGGCGACAATGCAACGCTCTGATTGGGAGTCTATACGTCAAGACGAAGGCTGGACCTCCTGGCGTTTCTGGGGGCTGTACATCCATGTTTGCAAGATGGAAACACCCCACGAAGCCTAGTTTCTTGAGGCAGATCAGGGATGAACTAGCCACACACACACGTATCGGCCCATGAGAGAACCCCAAGATCGAAACCGGTCCCCCGCTGTTGTGCTATAATGTGTACACATGAAGCACACGAGAGCACATATTATGCCCACGACCAAAGTAGGAGTAAGGGAATTTCGTCAGCGAATGACGACGCTGCTGCAGGGCCAAGATCCCGTCGCCGTAACCTGGCATGGCGAGACCATCGGCTTTTACATTCCCACCAAACGTAAACCAGTTCTGGAATCCGATCTTCATGCCTTGCGCACCGCGGCCTCCAGACTTGAAGGTCTGCTCGCCGGCGCCGGCGTCGAAGAAGAGGAGGTCGTCGAAGAATTCAAACAGCTTCGCAAACAACGAAGGAAGGGCTCTGCCCTCTGAACATGTTAGTCCTCGACGCCAACATCTTGATTCGTGCCGTGCTGGGTCGGCGCGTCCGCGAGCTGCTGGAACGCTACGCCGTTCGCGGTGTCCGGTTCCTCGCTCCCGAGGCTGCGTTTGAGGAGGCTTCCAAGTACCTGCCGATGCTGCTCGAAAAGAGAGGGATCCCTCGCGACGACGTCCTAGCGTCGCTATCCGAGCTGCGCGCGATCGTCGAAGCTGTCGAAGTGGACTTCTATCGCAGCTTTGAACGACAAGCCCGGCAACGGTTGCGGGGGCGCGACGAAGCAGATTGGCCCATCCTCGCGACAGCCCTAGGTTTGGGTTGTGGCCTCTGGACGGAGGACCAGGACTTCTTTGGCACTGGAGTCGCTGTGTGGACGACCAACCGAATTGAGATTCTTCTCGAACAAGAGTCGGCGCGCGCTTGTTGGCTGAACGTGCACCGCAAGTCTTGGTTGGACCTGAAGACAGGTGAGCGTTTGCAGTCGAAGCGGACGGAGTGTTGGTACCACAGATCACAAGTCCACAAGGACAGAAAGGAACCCATCATGCATAAAAGTCGAGGCGCAGTAAGTTTCACACCACTGTTTACAACCGACGATATCGGCTTGCGCAAGGATGCGAGCGTCGAGCACGTCGTCAAGGTTTTCCTCAATGTTGGTGAGGCCATGGCGGCACGCTGGATCGAAATGCCAAGAGGCATTTTGCTCTTGCAAGCAGTGCCGGACGAGCCCGCCTCCGGCGCTATCTACCTCTATGATCGAGAGCGTCACATCTTCTTCTTTGTCAATTTCGTTGACGGGCGGGATGACACTCTGACCGCTGCGGAATTCGATCAACTTGTCGCCGAGTACGACCTCGTTTCGTGGACCGCGAACCCGGCGTTTCTTCCAGCGAGGACCGGCAGCACCGCAATGGCGTAATGGAGATCACCGTATGAATGGCGTAGGCCAAGCGACGATGGAAATGGCGGGACGATACTTCGATTTGTTTGTGAATCGCTTGGCCTACACGATGCAGTCGCACAAGCCAAACGGAAACGGCAAACACTACTATTACCGTCCACGAAACGACCGGAGACTGTCGCAGAAGACCGTCCGCGAGCACTGAACGGGCAGCTCACAATCGGTATCTATGCTCTGAACCCAAGGACACAACGCTCCAAGTGGGTGGCGATTGATGCCGACTATGAGAATGCCTTGGACGACCTGCTTAAGTTGCAGTGGGAACTCCGCCAGGATGGGGTTGAGGCGGCACTGGAGAAGTCGCGCCGTAGCGCTCACCTCTGGATCTTTGCCGACAAGCCACTGCTGGCGCGACACTGCCGCATCTACATCTACAATCTCGCCCTCCGCCTTAAGGTGCCGGTAAAGGGAGGCTCCGGTCTCGCCGAGGGGATTGAGATCTTTCCACGCCAGGATCAACTTGAGCCACACGAATTTGGTAATGCCATTCGCGGGCCGCTGGGAGTCCATCGGGCCACAGTGAAGCGGTACTGGTTCTACGGTGCTGACTATCATTTTGAAGCTCAATTGAGTTATTTGGAGCGTCTGCGGAAAATCACAGAACCCGAGATGGTGCGATTCATCACCGGCCTCGATATGCCCGAGGAATTCCGGCCCAAACCAAAGATTGTATTGCCTCCTTACGACCCCACGCGGCGAGAATTTCGCATTCTGGACCATGTTCGACCCGCACGTAAGCGGTCGGGAAATTACTGGAGCCAATGTCCGTCCTGTGCAGAGCAAGGACGCGACCACGGTGGAGATAACCTGGCAATCTCAGTTGGAGATCCGCGCAAGTACAAGTGCTGGGCTGGCTGCACGAAGGAAATGATTCGTGGCGCGCTGGGTCACCCGATTCGAGTCAGGAGGCAAGTTAAAAATGAGTTCTCAGTCGGCAACGCACGATAACGGCCAGGCAGCGGATGTGTTGGCAAGACAGGGTCTGCGGTTGCCGCAAATCGTGCTGAAACGTTTGCGAGATGCCGGCATTTACTGCCAGCCAACCGTGTCAGTGGAGCACCAGAATCTGGCCAAGAAATATGTGGTTCGCGGAGTGGAATCGGGCGGGGCCGTGGCGGATTTTGGAGCGTATTCGAGTTTCGTCGGTGAACACGGCGAGCGGTTGGCTTGGCTTCAGCGCGTGGACAGCATTGGAGTGAACGGCGTGCACGCCATCGTGGTAGCGCCAGTGCTAATCCGCCTCGAAATGCTGCGGATTGAACGGACCTACGATCTGCTCATCACCCGGCATTCCTTGGCAAGTTCGGCAGGAAATCCAAGGCCGCGGCTCGAGAGTTCGATCCTTTTCTATGGCCGAAGAGGAAGCCTGGAGATGGAGCTCTGGGGAAACGATGTCGCGTTCCGCGGTTCGGTCTCGCCAGTTTTCTACACCCGGGGAGGGGAACGTGTGGTGTTGCCAAACGACTTCCTAGATGCTGCCGCCCGAATCACATCTGCCGTGTGTTGCCTCGGATGCCGTCACTGTCATTTGCTCGGGCCTCGGCTGACCGCTCCGGACCAGACGGAGGGTCGAAACGCGCTTGATGTGATGGAAGAACGGGGCGCCCCCGTCGATGTTGTTGCGAGCGGAGCAGCGTGAGGAACTTCGGAATGCGCGACGGACTGAGAGCCGGTGATCTGCCGGGTATTGATGAGGTTCTTGCGGACCCTGCTGGATCCCTTTGGCTTAAAACCGCCCTTCGTTCCGCTCTGTGTCGCGACCCCGTCGATGCCGCCCACGATTCGGAGATCCTGGCGCGCCTGCTAGCAGAGAGGTGCGACCAAATCCTGTCTGGGAGTTGAGTCTGTCTGTTCACTGTATTCTTTCCCAGTTACGCGACTCGGCTTCGCGAGTTATTCTGCCGCTGCGGACGGTGTATTTGTCGGGCTGAGCGCGCAGCCCACAAAATCCACAAGTCTGTTCTGCGTTATATATAATGTGCCGTCCACAGATCGGGCAGCTCTCGCGGCCGCACAACCAGGAACTATCCAGGTCGCCGGGAAAGAAGGACCCCTATGCCTGATACCAAAGCTGGGAATCGCAGGCGAGATGAGCAACAAATTCCACGCATCGCATCGAACGAAGCAGAGCGGATCTTCGCACGTTGTGAGCACCAGCTGGGCAATTTCGATGCTCTGTGTCGGAACCTAAGCCAAGCGGGCTTTTCACGGTTCCTGGCCCAGTTCGACGAGAAGATCCTGGAGCTCGCGGTGCAGCCGGACTCCTGGGGCGAGCGCACCAGGGCCCGCCTCATCTCGGAAGTCTTCACCGGATTCAGGGGGAGTACAGCCGAAGATGCGAGTGTGGAGGAAATAGCGGAACTCTCAAACATTGTGATGCCGTGCGTTCTCCTCGAACTGGGACGCCGAAGACGGCACATTGAGATCGAGTTTCCGGCTAATCCTTGCGATTCCGCCGCACGCTTTGGGATCCGTGCCGGCCCGCCCCATCCCATGTATTCCATTAGCAGCGAGCAGCTAGTCCGGTTCGTCGCCCAGACCGGCGAGGAACTGGTCGGCCTTTGTTATTTCGGAGACCAGCAGAGCCGTGAAAACATTGAGGCACAGCTGGCCCTCCAGGGCGCAACGCCGGATTCCAAAACAGCGCCGTGCGATTCATCATCTCCTTCCAGAGCGAAACATTAGAACCAACTCCAAGAATGACGCTGCAGCTGTTCGAGCGCCGATTCCCGACCGCTTATGTCCCTTTGCGTTCTTCTCGCCATCGCGAAAGAACGAATCCGCTGTTTTCCGTTGAGTGAATCCCTGACACTCTCGCCGTCAGATCGCCGCGCGAGTGATTAGGAGCTGGAAGTCGCTGGAGATGCGAAATCCCGGCCCGACCAAGGTCGATCAGCGCAATCACTCGCGGGCCGGTCTGCCCACAAGATCTGATCGAGGCTTGGCCTTTTCGGGAATCGCCTATGCCGGTCGTGTCGGCGGGTTAACTCAGGAGCCTTCATGCTGATATCCTGTTAGAGTGTGAATCGAAGAGGGTGAAATGAGCCTTCCTGAAAATTCTTCATGGAAAACCCGACTGGTAGAGCGTGGGTTCCCGGATCGTTCCTTTGATATTGAGTTTTGGCAGGAGCAGGGGGATGAGGCCATCTTTGCGGCTGCATGGGAAATGGTCGAATTAGCTGAGGAAATCAACCATGGCAGAAAACCCACACTACAAAGAACTGCTACAACTCTTAAACCAATTCGAAGTTGAATATCTGATTGTCGGTGGCTACGCAGTCATGAAGTACGGGGAGCCACGTTATACGAAAGATCTCGATGTGTGGGTACGCAATTCCGCGCAGAATTCAACCCGACTAGTCGCAGCGCTCAAACAGTTCGGGGCCCCGCTGGAGCATGACGGGATAACTGCAGAAACATTCACCGGAAAACAGGTGGTCTACCAAATTGGAGTCGCTCCCGTGCGCGTTGATATTCTGACCGAAATCACGGCCGTCGAGTTCTCCGATGCGTGGCAAAAGAAGGTCGCAAGCAGTTTCTTCGGTGTCCCGGTGCATTTCATTTCTCTCGATGACCTTTTGACCAACAAGCGTGCTTTAGGTCGTGACAGCGATGTGACAGACCTTAAGCGGAATTCGAACACAGCAACGCCAGAAAAATAGGCTGCAACAAGCCCACTTCCGATTCTGGCTCGCACCCTCAAAATCTGAACCGCCGTCCTCAAATTTGCCTGAGCGATCCCCTCTCGATCTTGTCTGGAACGCCCTTCTGATAGATCCCACGATTTCCATGGCTCCGATTCTGCCGCAAGGCCGCATTCTGACCACTTTCTTAGTTACAGGAGGACTGCAATGCCAAAGAGCGTAAACAAGGTGATCCTGGTTGGGAACGTCGGCAAAGACCCTGAGGTCCGGTATTCCCAGAGCGGCACTCCAGTCGCCAACTTCAGCCTCGCCACCAACGAAAAATTCAAAGACCGCAACGACGAATGGCAAAAGCGGACCGAGTGGCACAACATCGTGGCCTGGCAGCGTTTGGCTGAGATCGTCGGCGAATACGTTGCCAAAGGAGCCAAGGTTTATGTCGAGGGAAAGATTCAGACCTCGAGTTGGGAAGATAAGCAGAGCGGGGAGAGGAAATATCGCACGGAGATCGTTGCCCGCGACTTGCTGCTCCTGGGCCCGCGGGAAAATGGTGGCGGTGACCACCAGAGCCCGACCTCAGACGACCGCGAGGATCAGCGGTCCCAAACCAGCTCTAGCGAGAGCGTAGACGAAGATATTCCATTCTGAACGTCTGCGAGATCCCTCACATCCTTACGAAGGGAGAGCCGTCATGAGCCCAACCAATGGACACGCGAATGAGCCGGCAAATGTCCCGGCTGGCGCAGTGCAGCAGTTTGCTCCCCCGGCTAGCGACACAAACATCCCCGCCCTGACACCGAACGCGGCAAAGATCAAGGAACTGATCGCTAGTCTGGAAGTGCCTTTTCATCCCTCCGTGATCGAGTGGCGCGTCACCAACACCAGCAAGGGTGGATCGCCGCGGGGCCAGGTTATGCCTTACGCCGACCAGCGAGCTTACACCGATCGTCTCAACGCATTGCTTACGCCAGCAGGCTGGACGCGCCGGTACACAGTACATACCAGCGCAAACTTTGAGCGGGCCAAGGACAAAAGGATCGTAGCCAAGGTGCTGGTTACCTGCGAACTTACGATCTTTGGTCTTGGTTCGCACTCAGCCACAGGGGAGGAATGGGCAGACAATGATAACGCGGGCACGGCGGCCGAGGCACAGGCATTCAAACGAGCGTGTTCGTGCTTTGGGTTGGGCCGCTATCTCTACTACTTCACTGGGGTGTGGGTCGATCTCGACGAGCGGAAACGACCCAAGAGCGTTCCCCAGCTGTTCGGTTGGGCGACTCCGCAGGGTTGGCGGGAGGGGCAGAGGCCTCGTCCGGAAGCAGAAACCGCAATATCGAACCTTGCCTCGAACGATGCGAGTCCTGAAGAACCCCACCAGATGATTCGCGAGATTGAGGCGATGGCCGACGCACTGGGCAAACGTTTGTATCGTGGCGTATTGAAGACGGCGAGGGTGTGGAATGCAACGGATATTCATGACATGAACGTGATGCGAATGGTGCTGGAGCAAATGCAGATGGCGGAACGGGAGTTGCGTCGGCTGGACGCTGCCTTGAACCGAGTTGAGCCGGGAACCCTGGTTTCGATCCTCCGCTCCTTGCGCCTCAATTCGCTCGCCCAAGTGGACAATCTAGAGACCCTCAAGAGAGTCGTGCAGGGAGTGGAAAGAGCGGCTGAAAGCACACGCTGAACCTGGTCCCGAGCCTCGGTTAGCCAAGGTGCAACCGGTTGTTGAGAAATATAACAAATCGTGTTATATTATTCCTAGCTCTGGCAGAGGCAGTTGAGGATCACTATGGACGGGAACTCGCTGAAAGAGGCGCGATTGGAGAAGAACTGGACGCAAGAGCAAGCCGCCCTGGCGCTTGGTGTCACCCAAGCCTATCTGTCGATGATGGAGAAGGGGCATCGCCCTCTGTCGGAACGATTCGTGCGCAAGGCGGTCAAAGTGTTGAATCTGCCGGCTACGGCGCTGCCGTTGCGATCCGGGGAAGCGGCAATGCCGGCGTCCTCCCAGAAGCGCGATTTTGGTGCCGACCTCGGCGCGCTCGGTTACCCGGGATTTTCCTATCTGCGAGCTCGAAGACGGCGGAATCCCGCAGAGGTCTTGCTGGAGGCGCTGAACCAACCGAACCTTGACGCCCGAGTTGTTGAAGGCTTGCCGTGGTTGGCTATGACCTACGCGGACATGGACTGGGATTGGCTGGTCCGCAACGCCAAGGTGCGAGATCGCCAGAATCGATTGGGGTTTGCCCTCTCTCTGGCGAGCGAACTATTGGAAAGGAAGAAAGAGAGCGAGCGGACGGAGAAACTTCGGTCGTGGTTGAAGGCTGTGGAAAGTTCGCGACTTGCGCGCGAAGATACCTTCTGCCACGACTCGATGACTCAAGCGGAGAGAGCGTGGCTGCGCAAACATCGCTCGCCCGCCGCAATACACTGGAATCTCCTGACTGACATGAAGGGAGAGCATCTTGCCTACGCATCCGAATAAAAGTATTCCGGAACCATGGCTCTCGTTCCTGCGCGAATTGGATGCGGCGGCGCGCGAGGATGTTCGGCTGGATTGTATGGGAGGGTTCGTCATCGCCATGGTGTACGGATTTTCGCGGCCAACGGGAGATTTGGACGTCTTGGAGATTGCACCAGCGGAAGTCGGCCGCTCCATGCTGAAACTGGGCATGCGAGGTGGTCCGCTTCACAAGAAGTACAATCTCTATCTTGATCACGTTGGCGTGGCGCATGTTCCGGAAGACTACGAAGATCGGCTCACGGAGATATTTCCAGGAACCTTCCCACATCTTCGGCTCTTAGCTCTTGATCCCTACGACCTAGCCTTGTCGAAGCTGGAACGCAACATTCAACGTGACCGAGACGATGTGCTGCATCTTGCGCGAACCGTCCCGCTTGACCTGAAAGTTCTTAAAGATCGATATCAGAAGGAACTGCGCTGGCAGCTGGGCAATCCGGCGCGCGAAGACCTTACCCTCCAACTGTGGATTGATGCCATCGAAGAGGAAAGCTCAAAGCAGTAACCTAGAGAGATAGGAACCACCGGCGTTGTCCTAGCAATCGGCAAGGCTCCCCGGCCCCTCTCGTTCTCTCCCTCCTCGTCTCGGCTCCAGCCCGTTCTCGTCTATTTCTTATCTCTCCAAAATCCATATCCAGGAGGTGCCTGTGAACCCTTGCATCTCCGCCATCCAACACTTGCGTCCGCTACGGGGCGGAGCGCAAGCCCATCTGCTAGGAGCATCTGACAGTGCCTGTTACGTCACCAAGTTCCAGAACAATCCCCAGCACATCCGAGTGCTCGCGAACGAGATGTTCGCCACCAACTTGGGTTTGGCGCTGGGGTTGCCGATGCCACGGGTAGAGGTGATCGAAGTCTCCGATTGGCTGATCGAACACACCGAAGATCTCCGAATCAGCCTGGGTGGCGCCAAGATTCCGTGCCAGAGCGGCAAGCAATTCGGATCGTTGTACGTGGGATGCGAGAGTCCTGCAATGACACTCGACTACTTGCCTCGTGAGTTGCTGCAGGGTGTTCGCAATCTTAGCGACTTCGCCCGGGTCCTTGTCCTCGACAAGTGGACGTGCAACAGCGACGGCCGGCAGGCAATCTTCTCGAAAGCAGCGAGAACGCAGCGATACTCCGCAACCTTCATTGATCAGGGTTATTGCTTCAATGCCGGCGAGTGGTCGTTTCCCGACTCTCCCCTGCGAGGCGCATATGCGAACAACTGCGTCTACGAGGGTGTCATGGGATGGGAGGCGTTTGAGCCGACGCTCAGTCGAGCCGAAGAGATGGATGCTTACACCATTTGGCAATGCGCCGCCGATATTCCCGAAGAGTGGTACGAAGGAGATCGAGACGGCCTAGATCGGTTGGTGGCGACATTGCATTATCGCCGTGAGGCGATTCGGAAGTTGATCACGGAATTTCGAAGATCGAGCCGAAACCCGTTTCCGAACTGGCGTGAATCGTCTGCAAATTCTGCCATGCCTCTTGCAACAAGCGATCGATCGCTGGAGGCACAGAGTTTGTAATTGACACAGCGTAAAGTGCCGCGTTCTCGGCACAAAGCATCAGGAAAGGAGGATCCGTATGGTCGAGCACAATCCTCCGCCTTCTGCCGATAGCCCCCGGTCTCCAGTAATTCCCCTGCCAATCGCGCTCTATGTCTCCGGTGAACTCATTTTTGAGCTCTATGACGGAGGACGGCCGTCCCGTAGATTTTCGATCCGTTGGGAGAGGTTCGTTTCGACGACAGAAAACGAGTCAGAGGCGACCCAAAGGAGTTCCCCTGCGGTCTTGCGCACACATCAAGATTAGATCTCGCGTTCGCGAATCAACACGTGACCCGTTTCCAAACTGGCGAGAATCTCCCGCATCTGTCGACTTCTCCGCCACTAGGCGGGACGAAGGGGTTGCGATTCGGTAGGATAGGAAATTGCATGGAGCTTTACATTATTGCGGGGCCGAATGGTGTCGGCAAAACGACGTTCGCGCGCACGTTTCTTCCCAAATATGCCGACTGCAAGAATTTCGTCAACGCTGATTTGATCGCCCAGGGAATGTCTCCCTTTTCGCCTGAAGCCGCGGCGATCCGCGCCGGCAGACTGGTGCTGAGCGAGATTGCTTTTTTCTCTCAACGGCGCGTTTCCTTTGGTTTCGAGACGACGCTCGCGGGTCGAAGCTACCTGAGGTTGATCCGATATAGAGAGGCAATCCGAGACGGGCGTGTTCGGCAATAACCCCGTCCACCGGCAAGGTGGTGAAGTTGTCTCCGACCAAGGTCCGTGGCCTCTCACGATCCAACCATCACAACTAAGACCGCCCCGGCTTGCCCTTGCTCTCCGGGAAAAGTTCGCAGCTGTAGGAAAGGTTCCTGAACCACGGGGCGAAGGCGAGCCACCAGACGGCGCAGTTGCGAGGAACCACCCTCATAGCCACGGGCGCGAATCATCTGAAAAATCCGGGTGGAGCGCAGGCGGGGATACTGCGCCAGGGTCTGGCGGATGAAGTCCACATAGGGATCGGTCTTGCAACTTGTGCGATCTTGCTTGGGGCGATTGAAGCGATCGGTTTCCAGAGCCGCGCGTACGGTATCGCGATGCAAGTGCAGTTGGGTGGCGATGGTGCCGATCTTCCAATGCTCGGCGAAAAACAGAAGACGGATTTTCGCGACCAATTCGGGATCTATCATGTCTCACCTGCGTGCGCGGAAGATCTCGATGAAATGCCCCCAACGTCCGCAAACGATGCAGAAGATGCGATGGAAACCCGCTTGTCGGCTACGTTGGCGCAGGTCATCCGACTGCTCGGAGACTGGCGGTGTAGATACCAGAGCTCGTGCTCTGCCGATCCTGCCGCAAGAAGATGGGGCAGGGGAAGATTGATCTGTCACGCGGCAGAAACGTCGGCGGCGATACTCGCTCTGACGATCACGGTGATCGAGGCGCGCTTCTAAGCTCCGCTGATAGCGTCGATTGGCCTGCCGCAGTTGTTCCCGCCGGGCCCTGTGCCGACACTCTGCACTGCAGTAGGTCTGTCCTCGATAGCAGGAGAGGCAGATGAAAAACATCTCCCCACAGCCCGCAGCGCGGCAAAACAACTGTCGAAATACAAGTCCAGCCGCCATTGCCTCCCAGGCGGGAGTGGACAAGGGCCGGCCGTTGTGCAAAGCTGAACTCGGTTGTTGTGGTTCTCTTTACTTTACGGGGGCCACTCGAAATGGAAACCCCGATCGTTGCTGCGATCGGGGTTTTTCACTCTTCGCCTCGTCGACTCTAACTTACCAGAGAGCCTCCGCTACGCTTCGGCGATGATGCTGAGGATGAGGGATTCACTCCCAAACCGCGCGGGAGTCTTCCGCTCTTCGCTTCGTCGACTCAGCCTTCGCTGCGCTCCGGCGATGATGCTGAGGGTTCACTCTCAAACCGGCGTGTGATCAAAAACCCGCGCTTTCTGATGCGCGGCGACACCAAAGACGCGGGTAGCAAGTTGCTCGGGCATTGCGGAGACGCAGAAACCCAAGATGTGATGAATGCATGCTTCGCTCTTGAGTTCGATAATGCGAATCGGGAAATGAATTCGACCTTGGAAATAATGCTAAAACAACTGGATGCGAGCGAACAGTCCAACAGTCCAGTGTCCGAGCTGTGCAAAGAGCGTGGATGCAGTATCGTGATCTCCACTGTCAAGCTGTCGGCACGATTCGCGTTGGCGGCGGGAGTCTGGAACCAACTGAAGTAAATATTTGTAAGGCCGACCTCACGAAAGCGCGTACGAAAGAAATCAACGATAGCTATCGCGTTCCGCAAGACCGGTAGCGATCACCGCTTCCTCAGTTGGCGAAAAATCGAAAAATCTCGATTACACGCATCGACCCATGTATTTCGCCTTGTGCCCCCTCACTTGAGTGCTTTTTCTGACTCAATAAAAAACTGAATGGTAGCGGCGGTGAGATGCAGCATGTAGCTGGCATAGTGTGGCGGAACATCCATCAACTGAACTTCCTGCCCGTGCCCAGGAAGCCGGTTGCGAATGGTGGGGATGCCACGTGCCAGTGTTGCTCGGACACTTCGGATATGGGAGTGAATCAACGGTGGCGTCAGGCCATTTTTCAAGCACACGTCGATTAACTCCTTGGCAGTGTCCTTGGACTTGAAAGCCCATTTCCTCTTTGTGCAAATCGCCTTCATGGTGCTCTCGAATGTCTCGAGACACTCGTTCAGACACTCTTTGGTTTCGCCTTTGCGATAGTGCTCGAGCGCCCTCAGAAATTCGGCGTTGGCCTCTGCATATTCTTCGGCGCTAAGCAGTGCGAGTGCTGGCTTGACGACCTCAGCGTGAATGAATTGCGATTCGACCCTTACTATCTCCCCGTTCTCGTACTGATAGCCGATGCCATATTCACGAAAACGGGCGTTCAATTCAGTCACAGCTCTGCCGAATTTCTCTTGGTGTATCCGACTCTGCCACTCAGGAATTGACCTCAGTCGAGTTAGCAGACGAAACGAGACTTCAACTACGTCGAGAACTTTCTCTTGATCTTCTTCATGTAGCAAAAAATCAATCACGCGCACATCGGGGGTTGTGGTAAAGTCGGTCGGATTCGTGGGCAAAATGCAGAGACCGTATTCCCGACACAACGTTTGTTCGATTTCTCCAAACGCTTCGAGACAACCGTTAAGGTCGTAAATCACTTTATGACCAAAAAGGTCACGCAGAATATGGGCTATTTGAACCCGCAAAGGGCCCGGTATTTGGGCGTACTCGTGGACGTCGGGAGCTTCTGGGGGAACCTTCTGCTGCCGCTTCGAGAACAGGTCAGCGATGGTCATCTAGCGGTTCTCTTCAGAATGCTGATTCTACCTTAAGCCGCGAGATATCTTCGCGGAAGCTATCGCCTTGCGGACCAAAGCCGCTATCCGATTCTGCTGTGCGCGATTCCAATTGTAGGCCCTCCGCGTAGTTGGCGTTAAATCCTCTATTACACTCAAAATCCCCCCGGCTGGGGTTCTGAGTGTAACCATCTGATTTCGACAGTTGAGTAGGAGTGAAACAAACACGATGGTCTGCGCGGTCGTCTCTACGGTGCTTTGCCCCGCGCCTTCATATCAAGACACGTCTGAACGGCTTTGGATTCTTGAGAGTCCAAGACATTGGGATCTTTCGGTTTGGGTATGAGGAATAGAGGATCGGCGGCACTATTCACAATCTCCTGGTCGAATTCCTGCGGAGTTTCAGAAGCCCCATTGGGAAATCCCAACATGGCACTTCCTCGCTGCAATTCGGTTCGATAGGTGACATCCAACGCAATATCAGCGGGGGTTTTTTCTCTGAGCCTTAGATCCGGAGGGCCAAGATAAAGGAATGCATCAATGAACTCTTCCATCGGTTTCTGGAGTGCCTTGGGAAAATCATGGTGCACTTGGCAGTCTTGATCAATCGTGTTCCCCGGCGGGATGAGGTGGCTTAGATCCAAGGCACCCAGCCATGTGCCCTTCGCACGCGCAACAGCGGGCATTGGCCAGTTGACGAACTTACTGTCATGCAAAGACGGAAGGTCAGTATCGAAAATGCCAAGATCGCTGATGACAAACGTGAGGTTGGGATAATCTTTTTCGTAGAGCGATACAGCACTGCCGCGAGTGCCGTGCATGATATGAAATGTCCCGAAGAGCATGAGAGCCTTGCGATGCTTTGAGAAGACTTCTTTCTCCATGACCGAAGAGATACCCTCATCACGGTGAACCCGCATAACGTCTTCCATGCTCTTGATCTGATCCCAATCAACAGGCGGATCGCCAGCCAACACCCGCAGGCGTCGTTCCGACGGCAGCTTCTGATTCAACGCTCGCACCAGCGGGTAGAATTGCTCAACGAATGCCGAAGCTCCAGCCGCTGGCTGGCCCATTTTGCGCCATAGCTTCTGGACTTCCGTGAACGGGACATCCTCTCCCGCTATGTAACGGTCGAGGACAGGCTGATAGAGCGAGTTGCCGGACTCGAATACAATGTCGTTCACCTTTTCCGAAAAAGCCGGATTGCGGATCAGAGAGAAAATGAGATCATCCAGATCTTGCATTCCATGGTCTTGCGGCATGGCGACGACTTCGTACTTGTCAAAAGCGGCAAGGATTGCCGAAACAGCTGGTTCAGGAACTGGGTCGGCCGATTTCGCGGGCGCTTGAGCGGTGCTGATGGCTGCAATCAGCAACAGCAACGTCAGTATCACGAGCCAGAAAAGATACCTAATCCGTGTATCAAGCGAGGGGCCAGGCGAGCGAGGAGAACCTGATCTGGTGGTTTCAAGATATTCCACTTGGCCTTCCGATCTTCAGTGTCCGTTGTGAAACTTTATTGATGCTAAATCAGACGACCTAGTTGCCGTTAGATTGCCTTAGCATTCAATGACCAGCGATCAAAACGTGCCGCTTGTTAGCGTCAACTACGCAGATTCCTCATCTAGTTATGAGGATTGTTATCCTACGGACCAGGAGACTCTATATGCGACGAGCGTTCTTCTGCATGACTGCTTTGTTAGCCATATCGGCGTGTGCATTTGGCCAGGCTGCCTCAGCCGACACTGAGACGTTGCAGGCTCTGCTGAGCGAGGTGCGCGCACTTCGGCAGGACCTGCACGTGTCGCTGAATAGGACTCAGGGCAGCCAGATTTTGCTGGCTCGCCTCCAACTGCAGGAAGGAGCGGTAACACGAGCCTCGGACCATCTAAACGACGCCCGCCAGAAGCTCTTCGAAACGCACGTCCGTCAGAGAGAATTGTCAAGTGAGCTGAAGCGCACCGAGGAGGCCCTCAATACCGCGGCCAACCCCGCGGACAACCCGCAGGATTTGCAGGATCGGATCAAGCATATTAAGTCGGACCTCGAAATCGCAGGGAACATAGCGCAGCAACAGCAGACGACAGAAACCCAAGCCGAGCAGCAGCTACGGGACGAACAGGACAAACTGAGTATGATTGAAGGCCAACTCGACGAACTCGTCCGAACCATGGGCAGCACAGCTGAAACTCCCGGGCGCAATCGGCCTTGAATCCAAAGGGAAATCAGAGATGACCGTCACGGCCCGACAGTGACGCGGTTGCCACGGGGCGGCTGAGTTTCCTTTTTTCAATGGGAGTAAGCCGAGGTGCTCGCAGCTCGCCCTTGTTTATGGCTCAATTTGGCGAAAAAATCCGGCTATAATAACACTCAAAATCGCCCATCAAGAGCCAAGAAACAGGGTAGGTATTGTGTGATGACATCCAGCCGTCCGACCTCGTGTCTAGCCCGAACTCTGTTCATTTTTTTCCTGGCAGTAGTGGTCTGTTCAGCAGCATCAACCGACCCGCAGCCCATAGGCGACTTAGTCGCGATCGGTAGCCGCAAGCTCCACATCCATTGCACGGGCGCTGGGAGCCCGACAGTAGTTGTCGAGAACGGTGGCGCTGCTTTCTCATTCGATTGGGATCTCGTGCAACCGGAGGTTGCGAGGTTCACGCGAATCTGTACATATGATCGTGCAGGATACGCATGGAGTGATCCGGGCCCGGAATTTGACACATTCGATCAAGTTACGCACGATCTCCATCTCTTAGTACAGAAGGCAGGCGTCCGTGGTCCCTACGTATTGGTCGGGCATTCACTTGGCGGGATGCTGATTAGGTTTTACGAAGCGAAATATCCAAGTGATGTGGTCGGAATGGTATTGGTGGACAGCTCGCATGAAGAGAGCCTGCAACACGTAGGATTGAAGATTGCAAGGATTCCCGATCTTTCGGCGAAACAGTTCCAGAACCTGCTTGATGAAGCGAAGGCAAATCGTCCCAAGAACCCGGAGCCTGACCTTGTACCAACGACGATTTTTCCGCCCTACGACAAACAGCCCACGCAGGATCAGGCTTTGCACTTGTGGGCGTTCAAGAAGGTAATTCCGCTAGTAAAGACTTGGGTCCTGAACCTGCAGTTCGACTTGAGCCGACTCCACCAGATGCGTGACGCAACCCCACACCCACTCGGCAAAATGCCACTGGCCGTCCTCACCGCCACATTGTTTGATGTTGTACAGGCTCCCGATATGACTGCCGAAGAAGCGCGTCAAGACCATTTGCGACTACAAAAGGACCTGGCGGAACTCTCCACGAACAGCAGGCAAATCACGGTTTCTTCTAGCGGACATGAAATCTACCTCTATAAGCCTGAGGTTGTTGTTCGTTCCATCGCAGCGGTCATTACTTCGACAAGGGACCATTCGCGTTTGCCATCCATTGAGTGACAGGAAACAGACTTACGCTTTCAAGCTGTTGTTAAATCGCCATTGCACTCACTGACCCATCGAAAAAGCTATAATCGTCACAACGAAGGAATAGTCCGAGGTACGTGCGATGATGTCATCATGGCAATCTGAATCTGGACATTTGGTTTTGCGCTGGTCGGAGTTCGGTCAGCGCGATCAGTACCATCCGTGCTGGGTGCTGGAGAGTTCAGAACCTCAGAGTGGTTATATCCCGCCACTTCCCGATTTTGCGAACCGCAGCCCGTTTGGGGGAGTGTCTTGGTTCCAACCTGACCCCACCGGACGCAACCAAACGATCTTCCGGTAAGCAGCAGCGCAAGGCTATCCGTCCCGACAGCTCGTTCGCCAGTTGGAGACACGAAGCGTTCCTTACCTCCCTTGCCGAAGACGTGGAGACGAGTTTCGGAGAAGGCCAGGTCCTGCAGTTGCAGTTGGAGGACTTCGCAGGAGCGCAGGCCGTCGAGCAACATCAGGGCCACGATGGCCAGGTCGCGGAAGGTGCGAAAGCCTTTCCAGAAACCAGCCACCTGGTCGGCGGACAGGGGCACGATTACACGGCGCGGCTGCCGCAGTCGCAGATGGGTAGTGATCTTCGGTTGCCGACGGCCATAGCCGAGCGGGGAGCGCGTGGTATAGCGGCGCTGAAAGTGCGGTGCGCCGGGAATCTCTTGTCCGTAATGGAAGCGATAGAGGCAGCGCGCCACGCACAAGCGATGATTGATGGTTTGCGCCGTGGGTAAGGGCTGTTGCTCGAGTTGGTAACGGACATAGTCGAGCAGAAGGGATTGGTTGAGCCTAGCCAGGGAGTGTCGCGTACTTTTGAACCAGCGTGCCAGATGGAGCAAGTCATAGGCGTAGACCCGTAAGGAGCGCAACGAGAGTTGGCGGAGTTTCTGGGCATCGAGGAAGGCATTGGCCCACGCGACTTCTCCTCCCTTTTCGTCGCACACACGGTAGGGAGAAGCGCTGGTTGGCCCGGAAGGGTGATGCCACACGCCGAATTTCATCGTGGCCCCCGGCCCCAGCGTTCCAGCAACTGCCTGACACTCTCCAGATCCGAAGCCGCGCGGGGCCACACGGTTTGGCGGACGGGCGGGAGAGAAGAACTCGAAGACAACGCATAGTGGCGTGGAGGTGGAGAGGAATCGCGCGCCTTGCACGGAGGGCCAACCGGCAGGTCGAACACCTGATAAATTCCGCCCTCATAGGCGATCAGGTCTCGCGTCACGAGTTCCCTGCGGGCTCCGTCCAGTTCATGAGGAAAGCGAATGTCCAGTAGTTCCGCCAAACGTGCGTCGGAGTAAAAGCTGACGCCATCTTGATTCGAGACGGCCACCAGCACGAAGTAGAACAACTTTTCAAGGCGAGTGAGGCCTTGATCGAATCCCTCACGCAGGAAGCGATGATCGATCCAGCTGAAGGAACCGCGAATGGAACGTCGGCGATCAGGGCGTGGTGGTTGGGGACGAGATCTAAGCATTTTCATGCCTCAGCAGGCTCAAAGTAGGGGCAGAGGGGTGGGTAAAGCCATCGGATCTTGTGGGACTTACACCCGTACTTTCCGCTAAGCCTGAGGAGAAGAAAGGCTTACAACGATATCGGGGCTTGTGGGACTTACATCGATACGGGCCTGGAAGTCTTTTCGCACCCGATGCTTAAGCGCGGATCAGAACTTGTGGGACTTACCGGCGCTTGTCTCTGTTGCTGGCGCCAATTGCGAACGAAAACTGCGTTGCGCCGTAAGTAGTCGGGATGCTGTTTGCGGTAGCGACGCTTTTCCTCGGCACGCGTTCCGTACTTTTCTTTTTGAAGTGCATAAGTGCCGCGAAAGTAATCGGGGTGCTCGTTCCGCCATTTCTGATTGAACCTGCGCTTCTGCTCCCGACGGCATTCGGCTCGACCACAGGTCTTTTGCCGCTCCTTGAGCCGCGGATGGGGATGAAACCAGCGACGACAGAAAGGGCACCTCCGCCTCGGGAGCATACGTTTCTCCTCCAGCGATAAGCTTGCGGAGAAACAGTCCAGAAGACGCGGGAAGGAGAACCAAACAAGTAAAAGGGAAAGGCTTCGCTAGACTGAGCGGAAAGGAAACAAGAAAATCAAGACCCGAAGAATACGCGCTATCGAAGAAGACATTCTCTCCGACTATTGGCCGGTTAAACGCTCAAACGCTAGTTGAATGAAACGATAACAGTCGCGGAGGCGGCCTCGTGGTCTAGTTGCGTTTCTTCCCGTGCAAACTTCTGCGCCATGCCTGCTGTCGCAACCTGTTTTTCTTCCTGTGCGAGCCAATCGTTTACACGAGCCGCAGAGTACACCTCTCCCGACTTCGGCGCATCCTTCATGACTTGTTGTGCGAGATTTTCGGACAGGCCGACAATCTTAACGTCTTTGAAGTGAAACACCGGACCGGGATTGACAACGAAAACATCTTCCTGCCCGCTCCGTTTGATGCTGACGTGGGCCGACATGTACCCACGCTCGTAATACGTCGTTTGCAGCATGTACGCCGCATATTCTTGGCCGTTGTTCTTGTCCGTCCAGCCTGAGCGTCGATCTTGGCCGAGTACGATACAGGAGACGCAGACTAAGGTGATTAGGAGCGCTTTCCACATAAAACAGCACCTCGTGAAAACGATTATGCACCCGTTCCTGCAGAATATTTGTTGAAAAATCTTAGCGCCCTATCGACAAGTGCGCCGGCGCGAAACATTCGGGGTGAGCGGAAGAGCATTCCGCCGGGGCACTTGCGATAGGGGGATTTGGACGAAGCCGCTGGCGTTTGCGGCGGATGCGGAGGGCTATAAATATATAGTATGGGTTTTCAATGGCCGTTTCGCCATTTCATCGCCTAAACCACGCCAAAATGCCAGTTTTTCTTGAGCCCAGTGTTCAGCACGGTCCGAATATTATCATCCATTGTCGACGGCGCAGAAGAAATCTTGATACGCCCAAAAAAGCCGCCCTACGAACACGCGCAAGCGTCCGCCGCGCCAGCGGCTTCGTCCAAATCCGCATTTCACGTGTTGACCCTGACCAAGGCTCGAAGCGCGAACGCCTGGCAGCAACACCGAACCGGTTATTCTGAAAAACCGCTGCGGCTCAGTGACCTGTTGTCGGGCTGTCCTTGCTTGCCAACCTATCGGCGGCGAGTTTTTGAGCCGTGGACAACGCGTCCCCAGCGCTGACCTTCACATCTGGCTCTACCCCCTTTCCTTCCCAGTCGCCGTGAGTAACAGGGTTGATAGGCCGGCCGAAAGGAACACCAATCGAGAAATGGTCGCCGGCAGACAGACCTCGCACCGGATGAGCGCCGCCCCCCGTTGTTTCGCCCACAATGGTGGCGCGCTTCTGTGTCTGCAGATCGAAAGTGAACTCCTCGCCTCCAGAGAAGGTCTGATGCGAGGTGAGTACATAGACAGGCTGATCGATGAGCCGCGGCCCGGGAACCCAGGGAAGCGTCCAGTACTGATGAGTCTCGTTATCGTGCCGGTTCGTGAGATCGTTCACGTGCGTGGGCTGCCGGAAAAGATACGAGACCATGAAATCCACCATGTTGGGATCGCCGCCGTGATTCTCGCGCAGGTCGAAGATAAGAGCGTCGGTATGCGCCAGAAAGTTCATTGCAGCCACGACCGTAGGTCCGCAGATATCTGGAGGAGGAAACGCGCCGAACTTGATGTAGCCAATATTGTGATCGAGAACTTCAAGCTTGGAGAAGGTACAGTTCTGACGCTCGAGCATGCTGCGAAAACGTGCCTCTTCGGCAGGGTCTGGCTGCCTCGGCCCGGCAGAAGAACTGGACTCGCCGGCCACAGTGAACGGATCGTATGAAACATGAAGATGCTGGTCATGGCTGACAGCGCGCAGATCACGAGCTAGCGCATCAGCGAATTCATTACCATCCGTAATCGAACTATAGTCGCCGTGCTTCTGATGGTCGTGGATAGCCTGCACCATCTTCGCAGCTACATCAGGATAGACGTAATAGTCGGTCAACTTTTCATTAATTGCATCAATAGCCTTCTGTCGAGTCGCCTCGTCGAGTTGAATGTCATCAAGTTTTGCGCCCGGCGGAATCGCGCGAATGTTGAGCCGTTTTACAAGTGGCGGCGAGGTGCTGGCAAGCTGCAGTGTTCCGAAGGCGTCGATGTTGTCGCCGCGCCCGTGAACAAGAAAAGAAAGCTTATCCGGGGCGGCGTGGACAATCGAGACGAGCGTGAACCCGCCGGTCTGATTGCTGAACGAAGTTAAACCGTCTGCATTGTTTTCCGGATCGTATTGCTTCACGTAAGCAGCAATCCGGTCGTGGTCCGCGCTATTAAATGCGACGAGAAATGCTTGCAGGGTATGACCGGCCGGAGTATCAGGAGTACCTGCGTCCGCGCGTGTCGCATGCGGCATGACAAGCAGGATGATGAAGCACAGGGCAGTTCGGATAAACGTTCCAGTTTCGTCTGACCCAGGAGATTGACGGAGCATCGCGGCCTCCCAGCGTTTCAACGTCCGAGACGATGATTGTACGCCGTCGTCAAGTCGCAACTGACGAAACATCCCCATAGCGCATTTTGACCTTTGACCGAAAAGTCGGCCCGATCCTCGGTGAGCGTTATCGCCTGCTATAAACCAATTTCCGACTGCCTTTGACCCTTTGACCAACAATGGTGTGATTCTGTATGCGAGCACGCGAAAGGTGTTGCTATTGCGTATGAGCCTACCGAAGCTGTCCTGCGCGAGGACTTACACCCAACCTGATCGTTTCGAATGTCGACGCTAGCCTCAGGTTCTTCGAGGATGTCCTCGGTTTTGATCGCAGCATGACCTTCCCCGAACATTCTCCATTCATGTTCGCTTCGGTTGAGAGCGGACCGGTCAAGATCTTTCTCAGTGACCGCTCGACAGTAATCAAAGAGGATCCCCGGTTGTCTGACCGGACATTCGGCGGCGGCAACATCATGCTAATAGAGGTCAATGGAGTGGATACCGTGCACACGCGAATCGCACCGCTTGTAAAGGTGGTCATGTCGCTCCGAACCCAGGGGTTCGGAATCGCGAGTTCGCAATCCAAGACCCTGACGGGTACGTGATTACTTTCGCAGAAAGAGTCGCGAAACCGCCAAGAAAAGTCTAGGGACAGGACACGATTGACGCGGCTGTACAAGAGGGGACAAAGCGACGTTGACGTAACATCTCTATATCACTCATTGACCGGGGTCAGCCACTTCAACAGTAACGTCTTTGCCCCTTTCCTCATTTCACCTCTTATTTCATCTTGCCAATTTCTTCAGCATTTCTTTCCCATTGTCGTTCTTCGGATTCAATTCCAACGATTTCTCATAATTCTTAATCGCCAGGTCTTTTTGCCCGGTCTGCATGTAGGCTTCACCCAAACTGTCATAGACATTGAACGACTGTGGATAATCCTGCACATTCCGCTGGAACACCGTGATCGCATCCTGCTGGTGTCCGCCGTAGAGCAGCGTGTACCCCAACTGATTCAACTGACGCTCTCCAGACTCGGCGTCGAGCGCTCCTGATTTTCTTAGTTCTGTGTACCGCTCCAGGGCTATTTGAGCGCCCCTCAGTTTCCCGATCAGCACCAGCATTTGCAACTCTCCGAACTTGTAATTCCAGGCGTATTCTTTCGCCACGCTGCGTAGCACCAGGTCGGCCACGGCAATGCCGTTATCCGAGTTAGCCATAACGGCCACGCCGTTGCCCGTCTGCCAGTTCATGCTGAGCAGCGCCTGAAACCCTTCGTCCGCTCCGTTGTGGCCGAATACGCCGGGATTCTGCTCCTCTACGAAAAAGCCCAGCCCCGCACCATGTGGCAGCACGGGCGTGAGCATTTCGCCGACGGTCTTCTGCGAAAGGACTTTGTTCGATTTTCCGTTCTTCGACTGCGCAATCTCAATGGCGAACTTCGCTAGATCCGTCGGCGTCGTCCACAATCCCGCCGCGGCCATCTCAGGATAGATATGCCATCTCCCATGCACGGGTTTGCCATCTTGGTAAGTTCCGCTTGCAGTGAGCGCGGCACGCGTCGGCGGAAGCGGCTGCTCGTAGCCGCTGTCCGTCATGCCAATCTTGTCCAGCACGGTTTCGCGCAACAACGCGGGAAATGGCTTTCCCGTCACATCCATCATCAAGAGTTGCTCGATCGTCACCCCGCCACCGGAGTACCGTTCCTTCGTTCCCGGCACGATGTCCACCCGGATCGGCTCAGTGTTGCCGGCTTTTCTCCATTCAAAACCTGCACCAACGTCGGCAGCGACGCGTCTACGTCATACCCTGGAAATCCGTGCACCGTCAGGCCCGCAGTGTGGGACATCAGCCGCCGCAACGTTACCTTCTGGTCCTTCGTGAATTCGTTCTCCGGCACTTTCCAGGCTCTTCAGCTTCTGGTTCACGTCTTCGTCTAGCGACAGTCGGCCCTTTTCCACAAGCGCGAGCGCCGCCGTGGCCGCGACCGGCTTACTGATGGATCCCGCCTGAAACAGCGTTCCCGCACCCACCGGCGTGGTCGACCCGGTTCCAATCACGCCGTATCCTTTCGCCCAGGCAATTTTGTAGTTGTCAATCACCGCCACGCTCAGCCCCGGCACGTTGTACGCCTCCATGAGTTGCGCCAGATTAAGCCGCAGCGGCGGTTCTTTCTCCCCCATCGACATGTCGAGCACCAGCGCTTCAATTCTCTGGATTCGCGCTTCCTGCGCTCCAGACACGGATGCACTCGCCGCCGCTTTGTCATCCGTCTTCGTCTGTGCGGCCACGTTTCCCGCTGCACTGACTAAGACCAAAGCGGCCGAGAGCGTCAGCGCACTTCGTCGTCGGAAACGGAATGCGGTGAAAGTGGGAAGCAAAGAGTAAGATTTTTCGCATAAAGATGTGACGGCCACAAATGGAAAAGGACACCATGGCACGCTCACTGTTGCAAAATTCCCATTTCACTTAAACCCCCCCGACGGGCGGGCCGGTAGGGTCAGTGGATTCCAGGCATAAGTCGGGCTAGTATCTCTTCTCCACCCTTCGTTTTGCGGACGCCTCTCCCGTATTGCAACGTTTACAACGATCATGATAGCGGCCCAAAAATAGGGGCGAAAGGCCGTCATGCGAAACTTATATGGGCCGGGCGGGCCGACCACACGGTTCGCCAGAACATCTTCACTTGCGACTGCGGGTGCAAATACACCTGGGCGGGATTTACGGACCAACCATGCCGCCATGTAGTGGCCGTGACCACAGCCTTGTTGGTGGATAGCGGTATGCTGAAAGGGAAGGAACCATGAGCAAGGTCACGCAGCCAGCATGTGCGGAATGATGTGAGGAAGATTTTCGGTTACAAACGCGGAATCGAATTCTTGCGATTGATCCTACGGTGCAAAAAACAGGGACAAATCGAAGGGAAGGGAGGAGCGGCAAAACTGCCACACCCCCTTCCAGCGAGGGTCGACAAAAATGCTTGCCTAAGTTCCTCCAAGGCGATATAGAAATCAACTTGGAGTTTCGTCGGGGAACAAGATGACGAGCATTTGGCACGACCTTCGCTACGGCCTGCGGATGTTGGGGAAGAACCCTGGCTTTACGATCCTCGCCATTTTGACTTTGGCCCTGGGCATCGGAGCGGCAACCTTGATTGGTAGCGTGGTCGATACGGTCCTGCTGAACCCTTTCCCGTATAAGAACGCTGATCGGTTAGCAACTCCCTCGATTTCAAACTCGGATTACGCGTTTTCCTGTCCCCGTATTCCTAGATTTCAAGGAACAAAACCATACGTTCGAAGATATTGGTGCGCTTGCCTACTTCGATGTCCGCTATAAGGGAAATGGGGTGCCCACTCAACAAGTGCTTGGCTGCTGGGTCACCGCAAATACTTTTGAATTGCTTGGCATCAAGCCGTTCCTTGGCCGCCAGATTACGCAACAAGATGGAAACCCTGATTCACCCCCCGCGTTTGCGATGAGTGACACAGTTTGGGCCAGTCTCTTCAATCGGGATCCGAAAATACTAGGAGCTTCACTGAATCTCAACGGAGTACCGAGGACCTTGGTGGCCATAATGCCTCCGCGATTCCGATTCGGTGGCTGTGAAGTCTGGATTCCAACAGACCTAAACAGATCCAGTTTCATTAGTGGATTTGGCGTTCAACCTAACGAGTTGCTGATCATCGGACGCCTCAAACAAAATGTCAGCTTCCAAGCCGCCTCCGCTGACCTGGGCGCGATTGCGAAGCTGTCGGAAAAAAATTATCCCGCTTGGTTTCGCGCCAACTACAAGATAGTGGTCAATTCCTTGAGGGATGACTCCGTTGGGCATTTCAAAGCAACTCTCTTTGCGATGGTGGCGGCAGTTTTCATACTGCTTCTGATTGCCTGCAGCAACGTTGCGAATCTTCTGCTCGCGCGAGCGACAGTGCGGGAAAAGGAGATGGCGATCCGTGCTTCGATAGGCGCGACACGTTCTCGCTTGATAAGGCAATTGCTGGTTGAGAGCGGCCTCTTGGCAGCCGCAAGTTGTATTGGCGGGTGCTTGTTCGCGTTTCTCGGATTGAAGGGGATGATAGCGGCGATTCCTCCTGATACGATCCCTCCCGAAGTGGCCATATCACTCCGATCAGCGACGCTGCTGCTTGCTCTGGGAGTGTCGGTTCTTGCCACGTTTGTCTGCGGTCTCGCACCTGCTCTCCATCTGGTAAGGCGCGACTTGCACGTCGGCCTTGCGGGAAGCGCTAAGGGGGCAAGTGGCGGCTTTCAGCACGGGAAATTGCGCTCCATTCTGGTCGTGGTCGAAGTCGGATTATCGATTGTGTTGTTGACGGGTACGGGGCTCATGGTGCGCACACTTCGTGCTCTTGAACGAGTGGACATCGGTTTCAATCCCGCGAGTGTTGCCTATGCGCGACTATCCCTACCCGAGGGCCGGTACGATACTGCTGACGCGAAGAGAGACTATTTTGAAAAAGTACTTGACCGAGTGGCGGCTATTCCAGGAGTCATCGCTTCTACTGAGGCTACCTCTTTCCCGCCTTACTCTTTCGGGTGGACCGAGATTGTAGTACCGGGAAAGACACATTCCGAGCCTTGGGGCACTACGTTTGACATGTGTAGTGAGGGATATTTTCAAACTTTGGGCCGACGCTTGCTACGCGGCAGGCTGCTTTCGCGAAGTGAAGTCGAGTTAGGTCGACATGTAACTGTTATCAACCAAACATTCGATCGCAATTATTTCGGGAACGAAGATCCCATCGGTCAGAGGATAAAGTTCGCGACTCTCGAACAATGGGCGACGGATTGGCCCCGAGACGCTTACTTCGAAATAATCGGCGTCATCGCGGATGCGAAGAACACCGGCTTGCAGGACGCGCCAAGACCAGAAGTATATTTTCCTCATACGGTCAGTGGTACGGGGCCGCGCGGGATCATGGTGAGGACGGCGGGAAATGCAAACCTGGTTCTCCCAAGTCTGAGTCGCGCGATAACCGCCGCGGATTCAGACGTTGCTATCTCTGAAATCGGACCAATGGAGAACATTCTCAAAAGTTCGTATTATGCCGGACCGCAATTCACTCTGATCATTCTCGGGACGTTCGGTATCACAGGTGTTGCTAGTTTTGATTGGCGTTTTTAGCGTCATGGCATATACGGTTTCATTGCAGACCCACGAGATTGGAATCCGAATGGCCATGGGAGCTCAAGGGAAGGACATTCTGCGGATGGTGCTTAAAAAAGGCCTTATTTTGATTCTTGCAGGCACGATTGCCGGATTGGCCGCAAGCAGTGCGGTGATGCGTTTAATGGCTAGCCAAATCTGGGGTGTCTCGACCATGGACCCTTGGACGTTCTCTGTCGTCGCAACCATGGTCGTTGTTGTTGGTCTGACAGCATCCTTATTCCCTGCTCGCCGAGCCGCGCAAGTCGACCCACTGGTATCTCTTCATTATGAGTAACTAAGCTTGACAAAATGAGCAGACTCGGCCTCCCGCTTCAAGACCTCTCATCGCGACCTTTCGTCATCAATCGCTCGTCGCTTTTGGGTTTCCGGTGAGTCATCGATAAATCCAGCCTTATTTGGCAGAGGAGCTGACCTGCATTCACCAGTGCAGACCAGCTTCAGCGAGCTATTGATTGGGGGGTATTCATGACAGCCTGGAGGCATGAGTAGATCCTGCATATTTGGAAGCTACAATCGCGAGTGGACCGGCTGTCTTGGCCGTGCACGCAGAATGGTGTGTCGACTCAAGCCGTTTCGTGCTCAGGCATACCCCGCCAATGCGGACTAGTTAGCAAAGTTCTGCTCTTGTTCGCCCTCAGCCTCCCGCTCTCGCAGGTACGCCAGGGTCAGATGTGTATGGCACATTCTGTCTCAGCACTGAAGACTGACGGCTGCGAGCGGAAGTGGCCCGAGGATTCCCGGTCGGTGAAATAAGTACGTGCTGCGAACGGAATCAACTGGGCGGCGAGAGGTCGCTGGTTCACAGAGTGCCCTCCGCCCTCGGGCACTAACCTTAAAGCAGAATTCCTTCCGGTTTGCCCGTGATTTCAGAATCCCACTGGACAGCGGATCTCGGTGTCCGAGTGGTTTGGCCCTAATTGTCGGGCGCCAGAACGCAGTAGTCTGTAAGCGTGCGCCTGCTCCTTTTTCTCGCGGTCCCGCTGTTCGCCCAGACACCCTGTGCCGACATGGTGCGCCTGCCCGACGTCACCGCCGCAGCGCAATCGGCAACTCACTGTCGAGTTTCCATCACTCTCCGGCCGTCAGCCGATTCTGAAATCAAGTCCGAAGTCTGGCTGCCGTCGGAGGCCGTGTGGAACGGCAAATTCCTCATGGAAGGCGGAGGCGGTTTCGCCGGTAGCGTCAACACAGGCGGAATGACGAACGCCGTTCAGCTCCAGCTGGGGGACTAGGGTCCATACTCTGCATCCCTCAAGTTCTACGCGGTGATGTCGTTGTGCCGCGACATTTGTGTGAGCGACAATTCGACAAGTAACCCCGAAAGCAGAGTGAGCCTACTGCACAGCCCGAGAATTGGCCGGTTAAGCGCTCAAAACCCCACAATGAGTGTAACTGTCTTCGTCAGTCTGAATTGTATAATAGCCAGCACAAGAACACGGAGGCAGCTATGTCCGTACGCATGCCGATTGCTTTCCTCGTTCTTCTTCTGTTAGTTCCCCAAGCGAGCGCAAAAAACAAGAAAAAGCAGGTGCTCCCAGAATATGTGCTCAAGGCGCAGACCGTTGCAGTTGTGATTCGTCCTGAGGCAGGCGAGCCTCTAACGAGTCCAAACGCAAATCGAACCGCGCAGACTAACGTGGAAAATGCAATAACGAAATGGGGCAGATTCAAGGTCATCACGAATGCACAGGCTGCGGAGTTGATCATCGCGGTACGGACGGGACATGCGAATGGCCCAACGATCCGCAATTCCCCAGCGGACAGGCGCCCGAACGATCAGATCGGTGATATTCCCGACGCTAATCAGCAGGGTCCTTCACCCGATCTCACCAATCCCGGCCCTGGTACAACCCCAGCGGACCGACGGCCACATATCAGTAACGAAATGGGTCCGTCGGAGGATAGCTTTGAGGTTTATAGGGGACGAGTCGATTATCCGCTAGATGCTCCAGCGGTTTGGCGCTACGTGGCGAAGGACGCATTGGACGAGTTCCCTGAGGTCGTCGCAGTCGAACAGTTCAGGAATGCGATAAATGAGGCCGAACAGCACCGTCCACAGAAGCCCTGAGCACTAGTCAGCACATTTGGTGTTCGCAGTGTTGTTGGCGCAAAATCCCCATTGCGCGTTTTGACCGTTGACCGAAAGTCGGCCCGATTCTCGGTGAGCGCTATCGCCTGATTGCAGCAACAATGCCCGCCACTTCGAGCCTTTTGACACGCAAACCGTTCGGCCCGGTAGAAAAATTATGCATTTACAGGAGAGTGGCAGAAATGTTACCGTCCTGGCGAATTCGCGGACGGGCTAATCGGTCTCTTCCTCCAGTCCCTCCCGAAATGCCCTGTACAGCACAAGAATAATCTGACAAGCGACATAGGACGACATGCCGCTGGTGACGTTCTTTGTCGCTTGCGGACGATGCGGCGCGAAGTTTAACCACAAGAGGCAAGGTGAGAAATCGTTGTTAGAGAGGAGAATTCTATGCAAGGGAAGCATCTAGGGATTTTGATGGTCAGACTGTGGGGGCTGGGCTCTCAAGATTCAGAACCTGGGGCACAAACACGCGTACAAACTACTTTCGTCCCGAATGGAGGAATGAAGATGAGGATCAGAATCGTTTCGGCCGCAGCGCTTTGTTTGCTGGCGGCATCTTCGGCGTTCGCGCAGAACACACAGATCGACGATATCGTAGGTGCCGGCACCACCAACTATGTCCCGGTTTTTACGGGCTCACATAGGATTGGAAACTCACTCATCTATCAGACGGGTGGAAAGATCGGCATTGGAACGACCGCCCCGGGGTTTCCGATCCACATTTTGAGGAACAATTTGTTTGCCCCGCCGGGAGAGGCGCCCTCGGCGTTCGCGGTAGAAACGGCGGCTCAATCAGATACCGAGACGGTTGCTGCGATTCAGGGCTTGGCAACGTCAACCACCGGCGGTGGAGCAACAGCGATCTTAGGAACAGCGTATGGCGCGAATAGCATCGGTCTGTTCGGGAACAGTACATCGAACTCGGGAGGGGGAGGGGTGGTTGGTTCGACCGCTTCGGCGGATTTTTCGTTCTCAGCCGCAATTGCAGCTTGGGCACTTGCGAACACTGGGAGTGCGGTGGCTGTGTTTGCGCAGACCTACAGTCCCAACGGAACCGCCGGGTATTTCCTTAATCGTGCGGGGGGGAACATCATCGTTGGACATGTCGGTCAGAACGATGACCAGAGCGTGTTTCGCGTCGATAGCAATGGAACGGTCTTCGCAAATGGCGGTTTCCAGCCGAGCGGCGCGGATTTTGCGGAGTCGATGGCAGTAGTCGGCGATCGCAGTACGTATGCGGCTGGGGACTTACTTGTGATCGAGCGAACCACTAATCGGCACTTGGCTCTGGCGCGGCAGCCGTATTCTTCACTCGTCGCGGGCATCTACTCGACCAAGCCCGGCATGCTGGGCTCGACCAGAGGGGTGGATGAAACTCCCGCCAAGGACGAGGTTCCACTGGCCGTGGTAGGCATCGTCCCGTGCAAGGTCAGCGCTGAGAACGGTCCGATCCAAGTGGGAGACCTACTCGTAACTTCCTCGACTCCAGGGCATGCCATGCGCGGAACGGATCGCAGGCGCATGCTGGGCGCCGTGGTGGGCAAGGCGCTCGAGCCGCTTGCGCAGGGGATGGGCGTCATCCACGTTCTGGTGACATTGCAGTAGCACCAAGAATCGAGAGCTTGGTTATTGGGGAGCCGCTTCGTCAAAGCGGCTTTCTTTTTGTGAGATAGTCGTCCCTAAAAGCCGGATCATGAGGTCCCGTTCGGAGCGAGAACCTGTGAGTAGCGACTAGCATTAGGCAGCCGGTAGTTGTCGCAAAATCTCTATATCGCTCATTGAGGGGGTTTGGGCGCCATCGCCCGCTCGCAACAGTTAAGTTTCTGATTTCGAGCGTCAGAGTCTCTTTTGGTATTGCACTTTGTATGCGTACAGTACGGCGAGCAAAGGTGCCGCGACAATCACTCCCCAAAAGGGCCACACAATTCCGAGTACGATAGGCGCGAAGATAGAGGCCCAGATGGGCACCTTGGCGGTTCTCCTCATGATGTACGGCTGGAGCAATAGACCATCGATCGCCACCACCACAGCATAGACAATCAGCACGCCCACGGGGTGCTCCCAATCTCTCCACATAATCATGGCGGCGAGCACGGGCCCGAGCAGGCCCAGAATAGGACCGAGGTGTGGAATGATTTGGAGTACCGCCGCCAGGGCCGCCCATAGCGGGGCCAAGGGAACATGCACAATATAAAGTCCGACCAGCCACAGGACTCCCACCGCCAGCGAATCCTGGGCCTGTGCAACCGCCCAGTTCTTCAGCGCCTTGCCGGTGGTGTGTAGGTGATCTCCGAGGTCTATGGCACATGCTCCCTGAAGTACAGCATACATATTACTGAGGCGTAAAATCGCCTTGCAGGGGCAGAATGGGCGTTCTAGCAGACCTTTACCTTTCACGCGATGACGAAGAGGCTGTCCGATACGACAGTGAGCCCGAGACGTTTAAGGATCGGGAGCAGTACAGGAACTTCACAGAACTGGAACTTTCTACGTTGTGGGCGAAGATTAGGGGTATCGAGTGGGATGTGAATTCACTAGATGAGTTTCATAGTGTGCTTGTGAAAGATGGCGGCGAACGCTGCATCAAACGTTTGCCCACTTCTATGACCGACGAACTTGCACGTTTGACCCCGGAGCAAATTTCGACTGCTTCCGCCCACTGGGCAGCCACTGACGAAATGGCCTGCGAAGCGGCTGATGTGCAGCCAATCATCCAATCATCGAAGGTCTGGTGCGGTTGGCGAAGATAGCTACCGCGCAGGATCGGAGACTCTATTTTTGGAATTGTGCTTGACCGCCATTTGTGTCGCCGATTCTAGGCCAGATGACGCCAGAAAGAAAACTGCGCAGTGGTTGACGTTCTATACCCATTACGCTCATCTTCCGAGTAGTTTCAAACCGTTCAGATGTGAAGTGAATCGAAAGAGGTCGAAATTTGAGTGTAACGGCCTGCTTTCGACAGTTGAGAGTGGGCGTCGCCTATTTCTTCGTCCCCTTTTCTTCCTTATCGCCTTCATATTGCGTGAGAGAGGTAAACTCGCCATTGCCGCTTTGTGAGAACTCGAACCGAGTGGGCCACGGCTTGGAGAAGAACTTCGTCTCCGACTCAGCAAAGACTGGAAGCGTACTGCCATCGTGAAACTCCACTAACAGATGATTGCCTTCGGGCACCATCCTCAGGCTGTACTGCGGAAACTGGTATGTTCCCGCATACCGCGCCAGAACTCCATTCGACAGTCGGATTTCCTTGTGTACGGAAGGAATGGGAGGAGTCTCATCGTGTGCCACAGCCGCAAGTGCTTTCGTCATTTCGCCTGTGACCGTACCATTTAGGTTTGCCAGAACGATAACGGCAATCCTTTCTTCGGGGTAATAAGCCATGTCTGCGTTAAAGCCAATGTTGTTTCCGTCATGTTCGATCATTAAGTGGCCGTTAACGCGATTGACGTGCAAGCCGCAAGCATAGTCACTCTTGAATACCGTGGTCATCTTGTGCAGGGATACGGGAGTCAAGAGCCTGCCGCCAAAGAGCCCCTCTTCCCATCGAAGCAGGTCTTCAGTGGTGGAATACAGAGCACCTGCCGAAAACCCAATCCTCGGATCCCAACGCTCAGCATTTTCAATCCCGTTACCCCCTGGCCAATATCCAGCCGCACGTCGCGGGATGATCGTTACAAAAGACATAAGTCCTGAGTCGTTCATCCCTAGTGGTTTGAAGATATTTTGCCGAACGAACTCCTCATAAGGCTCGCCGCTGATCTTTTCCAGCAAGTAGCCGAGCACGATATATCCCAGGTTTGTGTATGCCCATTGTTCGCCGGGCTGAAAATTAAGAGGCACGTCACGGAACAGAAGGTTTTCAGGGGGACCAGGTTCATACTTGGCGGAAGCGTCGGAGATGCCCGATGTATGCGTAAGCAGGTGATAGATGGTGATCTTGTCCCACGATGCGGGCGCATCCGGGAGATACTTCTTCACAAGGTCATCCGTCTTCAATTTGCCGTGCTCCTCAAGGAGCAAAATAGAGGCGGCGGTAAATTGCTTCGTCATCGAAGCGATGTTGAATCGAGTGGTGGAGGAATTTGGAATGTTCCACTCCAAGTCCGCCATTCCGTAGCTCTTGCTGAAAATGACGCTTCCATTCTTGGCTACCAGTACGCTTCCCATAAACATCTGGGCATCGACATACGGCTGCATAAGCTGCTGGAATCGGTCGGGCGCTTGAGCACTGGATGTGTGAGCCAGTGCTGCAATGGCAATCGTGAGAAGTACTCCACGAAAGGGTCCATTAGGCAATCGCATTATCCGGGTATTATAGATGTCGATCGCGGTAGGGTTCGAACAAAGGAAAGCCACCGACCCCAAAAGCGATCTGCCGCCCATCGGGGGACCATCGCGGTCCCAGGATCAAATCTTGCCGTTCAAGGACGCATACCTTCGTTCAGGATGACAGGGCGCATTATGACGTTGTGCCGCTGGGCGGTTCCTCGCAGCAATCGGCCTGATTCTGACAAGACGGGGTCGTTCGCGGTTTTGTTGGCTGGCTAGAGGGATAAGAGTTCAGCGTTTGTAAGATTCCTTTTAGGTTACGGTTTGGATTCGGCTTTCTTATGCTCGTTCTCATCGTATTGCTGGCAGGGTGGCTGGTCTTTCGAGCGATAGGGGCGGCTGGTGTGTATGTTTTTGCCTCGTGGCAGCATTCTGCTCTGTACGCCTTGGCCGTGATGTTCGTTTTCACCGCAACGGCTCATTTCACAAGATGAAGCATGACCTAGCACAGATGATCCCGTCATCTTTTCCGCGCCCCCTGCTGATCGTGTACATCACTGGTGTTTTGGAACTTCTCGGAGCGGCGGATTTGGTGCTCTCGCAATTTCGCAGGGTTGCGGGCATTGGTTCATTGCGCTCCTCGTCGGGATGTTCATCGCCAATGTAAATGCTGCGCAAAAAGTGGCGTCACACTGCGAGGCAAATCCCCGACGCCGCTTTGGTTGCGGGCTCCGATGCATTTTCTTTGTCGCTCTTCTCCGGTGGTCAACTCGCGTCTAAACGGCCATCACGCATCGTCATGCCGACTCGAAGAACTTCTTGATCTGCACCCAATATCTTCGACACGTAATCCGTGCTAACGTGTCCACCCCGCTGAGGGACTTCAGGGTGACTCCGGTGATTTCCGCAAATTATCTTGCTTCCCTCATAAGGCACATGCGGATCGTCTTTGGCATGGAAGAGCATCACCTTCGACGCATTGATTGCCTTCGATGGTGCCACGGGTTATAGAAAGTGCCGTTCCGAGTTTTTCCCAATTCGCGTCGGAGAGGCGATACCCGTTCCCAAACGCTTCCCGAATATATTCGGCGTACTTTCTTTGGAGGTTTCGACCTTTTCGGAACGATCCAGAATCCTCCAGTCAACCACCGGACAATTGGCGATCACGCTCTGGACCCGCGGGTCAAGGGACGCAAGGATTGCCGCCGCACCCCCGAAGCTCCCCCCAATGACGAAGATTTTGTCCGGCGAAAGCCGGAAGCGCCGACCGAACGCGATTTCTTCCATCTCCTTTGGCAAATCTTCGATGATGTCGAGGATATCTTCATGGGGCGACTTTCCAGAAATTGTCCGTCGCTTTCCCATGCCCCGCGATAGCGCGGATAGACGACCCAAAATCCCTTGGCAGCGAGAAATTCCGATAGCGGCTGCTTGCGAGGAATAGATGGCATGCCGTCGCACAGGATGATCACCTTCTGGGCTCCTCGTTCCCGTGAGGGAGGCAGGAACTCGGCTACGATTTGTTGTCTGAATCTCGTTCTGAACATATGTCGCGCCATTATCTCGCATTCTGCGGCTAGCTTCGAAGAGGCGCTGCTCAAGCACGAGGGGGCATATAATCTGGTTCCGCCATGACCAAGAAGATTCCCGCAGCCATGATGTTCTTGCTGATCGCTGCCGCTTCCTCTCAAAAACCGCTCCCAAATCCGCGCCCCCGCACCTCGGACCTGGGACTGAAGGTCGGCATCCTCCCGCCCGGGCCGCTGGATGCGATCACCGATGTTGCGGGCGTCGAGGTCGGAAATACCACCATCATCCGTGGCGATGACCTGCGCACCGAGCGACCGCCATCCTCCCGCATCCCGGCAACATCTATCGCGAGAAAGTGCCGGGCGCGGCTTTTGTGGGCAATGGTTTCGGAAGCTGGCCGGGTCCACTCAAGTAGACGAAATGGGGGATATCGAGACCCCAATCCTGCTCACATCTACGACGAGCGTGCCGCGTGTGGCCGACGCACTGATCAGCTACATGCTGGCTTTGCCGGGCAACGAGGATGTCCTGTCGATCAATCCGGTGGTCGGCGAGACTAACGATGGATATCTAAGCGACATTCGCGGGCGTCAAATCATGCCCGAGGACGTGTTCGGTGCGATCAAAAATGCCAAGAGCGGCCCAGTCGAGGAGGGCGCAGTCGGCGCGGGCACTGGAACGGTGGCCTTCGGTTTAAAGGGCGGCATCGGAACCTCCTCCCGCCGCGTGCCTCCGAAGCTCGGTGGGTACACGGTGGGTGTTCTAGTGCAGACGAATTTTGGTGGCGTGCTCACGATTTCGGGCGCTCCGGTGGGTCGGGAACTCGGGCAATACTACCTCCGTGAGGAACTTCAACAGGCAGGCGGCGCGAAAGATCGGGGAGATGGGTCGGTGATGATCGTCGTCGCAACAGACGCCCCCATGGACGCGCGGAACCTGAAGCGGTTGGCAGCGAGAGCCTGGCTTGGCGTGGCTCGCACAGGAAGCTCAGCCTCGAACGGCAGCGGGGATTATGCCATTGCGTTCTCGACGGCACCGCAGGTGCGAATACGAATAGACGATAAGGCGTTGACGCGACACATCGAGGTGATGACGAATGACGCGATGTCGCCATTGTTTTTGGCGGTGATCGAAGCCACCGAGGAGGCTGTTTACAACTCGATGTTCCGCGCAATAACAATGACCGCGCATGGACACACGGTTGAGGCGCTGCCGATTGAAAAGACCACTGAGATACTGGGAAATACGGAGCCATCAAGTGAAGAACAGGAACTGACAGTACGCTTCGGTGTGACAACGCCTTGCACATCCGCGATGGCAAAGTGCATCTCAATGGCACAGGAGGAACAACCCTAACCTGAATAATTCGTGATTGTTAAGACAAAAGAAGCCTCCTCTGTTACAAACATGATGACAAGTCAATGTTTGCGCAACAAAAGAGGCTTCCTTAATGTCAGACGATAGCACAACAGAGTGTTTGTTGTTCCCAGGAATTTTTCTCAAGCCTGTCGTTGCCCAATTTGATCAGCGAGAAGGCAGTTCCGATGGCGGTGCTTTGCTGCTGAAGGCCGCCGATGGTCACTACCGATTAGTGGAGGAACTAACGGCATGTCTGCAGGACCAAAGACAAGCCGGCAAGGTCGATCATACGTTGCAGGACTTAGTCGCACAGCGCGTGTTCGCAATTGCCTGTGGCTATCCCGACGGCAATGACTCGGCCCGATTGGGCAGCGACCCCATTCACAAGCTGCTTCTCGGTCGCGATCCCATAGAAGGGCTCGACCTGGCCTCGCAACCGACCGTGTCGCGTTTCGAGAATGCGGTCGGAGTCAAGGAACTGTATCGCATGGGTGAGACTTTGGCCCGGAGCGTCATCCGGCGGCACGGCAAGCGACTACGGCGCCGGGTTTACCGGGTCACCATCGATCTGGATCCCACCGATGATCCCACCCATGGCGCCCAGCAACTCTCCTTCTTTAACGGGCATTATGACAGCTGGTGCTATTTACCGGTGATGGGCTTTATCAGTTTCAATGAGGAAGCCGAACAGTATTTGTGCGCTGCGGTGTTGCGTCCTGGCAACGCCCCCGCCGCGGTGGGCGCCGTAGGATTGCTGCGGCGGTTGATCCGGATGCTTCGTGGTCATTTTCCTGGAGTGACCATTCGGGTTCGCCTGGATGGTGGTTTTGCCAATCCCGCGGTGCTGGAGTTTTTGGATGGGCAGAGCAAACTGGAATATGTGGTGGCCATGGCCAAAAACGCAGTCCTGAAGCGGATCGCGGCACCGGGAATTGGTCGCGCTCGTAAGCTGTCAGAAAGCAGCGGGAAAACGGAACATATCTACGGAGAAGTTGACTACGCGGCTGGCAAATGGCCTCATCGACGCCGGGTGGTGATCAAAGCGGAAGTCGTCCGGGCGCCGGAAAAAGATCCCAAAGACAATCCCCGCTTCGTGATTACCAACATGAAGCAGAGTCCGCAATGGATTTACGAACGGGTGTACTGCCAACGTGGCGACGTTGAAAATCGAATAAAAGAGTTGCACGACTTGGAAATTGATCGCACCAGTTGCACCAGTTTTTGGGCCAACCAGTTTCGCGTTCTGCTCACCGCTGCGGCTTACGTCTTGATGCAGGAAATACGTTTGCGAGCGGCGGGTACAGCCTGTGCCCGGGCCCAGGTCCTTACCTTGCGCGAGCGCTTGCTCAAGCTCGGGGCTCGGGTAATGGTCTCGGTACGGCGCTGGGTCATTCACCTGCCCACGTCGTTCCCGTTTCTACCTGCCTTCCGTCTTATCGCCTGCCGTTTGGGCGCGCAGAGCGGATAAGTCTCCCACTTTTTACAATCCGAAACCAGATTGGTTGCACTCTTGGCGAAGGTGTGTCACCACTTGTCAAAATTGACGCTTGAACCCGACTAATTCTTTTGGAATCAGTAACGCGATCGAATAAAATTCCGCCCTTGTCGCAATTTCATATCACTCATGCGAACAATCACACTCCACTCCACTCTTCATGAATGATGCGGGCTAAGCACTCTTCTCCACGGCGAGCCATCGCCCGATTTAGCGACCGAACTTCCGCCCCGTTCATCCAAGTAGGTGCTCGACCAATGAAGTTGTATCGGAGGAGAAATTATGACTCACGAGGCAAGGTTGATCTCCGGGATCATCCTCATCACTGTGCCGACAATTCAGTACGGTGGATATTTTCTGTTGACCTCACTGATGAGCAAAGGATGCGGGTACATGGACAACCCGCTACGCCAGAATTTCTTTCGCGCCGGGCACGCCCACGCGGGCGTCATCGTGATTCTTTCGCTGGTTTGCCAGATACTTGCGGACGGAGCAGTGCTTCCAGACCCTCTCCTTTGGTTCGTTCGAATCGGAGTGCCGCTTGCGGCGATTCTCATTTCGTCGGGGTTCTTTTTCTCGGTGTTGCCGCCGACCGCTACTCAACCCAGTGGAGCGGTCGCGCTAATCTACTTGGGGGCGGTGGTTCTCGCCTTTTCAGTGGTCATACTTGGGGTTGGGTTGTTTCGGTCTCAACCGAGCTAGGGCTTCAGCAGAATTGGGTTCGATCAATTCGGGAGGACGGGAGGTTCTTTGTGCAGCGAGCATTCGGGTTAAATATTCCGCAGACGCTGGAAGACATTTGTAATCCAACGCGACTGGCTTTGGTCGTGTATGACATGCAGGTCGGGATCGTGAAGCAGATCGAGAATGGGCAGCAGATCACGGATAGAGTGGTTCAGGTTCTCCAGCGGCTCGCGGAGCGGGAATTCGGGTCTTCTTCACGCGCCACATGTCACTACCAAAGGAAATGATGGGGGTATCTCAGTTCCGGATGGCGATGACTTGGCAACGGGTGAAATCGCCAAACGAGGTCAAGCCTTGGTTCTTGCGGGACGCGCCGGGATTCCATTTGATTCCGGAGATGAATCCGCTGCCGAGCGAAGCCATCTTCGACAAGATCAGCATGTCGGCGTTCGAAGGTACGCCGCTGGATATGGCGTTGCGCGATTGCGGCATTGATGCGTTTGCCATCGTCGGCATCGCCATGGAGATCGGCATCGAACCTACGGTGCGGCATGGTGCTGATCTTGGTTATATCCCAGTGGTTGTCAAAGACGCCTGTGGTTTCGGACATCGCGATGCGGCAGAACGTTCAGTTGCGAGCCTCAATTTCGCGGGCGATGCTTTCCTTACGAACGTAGAAACAGTCTGCGCTCAGCTTGGGCGCAACACGATAATCGAACGATAGGGAGGTCCTGATCGGACCCCGAATCCGCGAAAATCGTCGGTGGCCCATCAAAGCAGACCTTAGCCCGCATCATTCATGAAGAGTGGAGTGGAGTGTGATTGTTCGCATGAGTGATATGAAATTGCGACAAGGGCGGAATTTTATTCGATCGCGTTACTGATTCCAAAAGAATTAGTCGGGTTCAAGCGTCAATTTTGACAAGTGGTGACACACCTTCGCCAAGAGTGCAACCAATCTGGTTTCGGATTGTAAAAAGTGGGAGACTTATCCGCTCTGCGCGCCCAAACGGCAGGCGATAAGACGGAAGGCAGGTAGAAACGGGAACGACGTGGGCAGGTGAATGACCCAGCGCCGTACCGAGACCATTACCCGAGCCCCGAGCTTGAGCAAGCGCTCGCGCAAGGTAAGGACCTGGGCCCGGGCACAGGCTGTACCCGCCGCTCGCAAACGTATTTCCTGCATCAAGACGTAAGCCGCAGCGGTGAGCAGAACGCGAAACTGGTTGGCCCAAAAACTGGTGCAACTGGTGCGATCAATTTCCAAGTCGTGCAACTCTTTTATTCGATTTTCAACGTCGCCACGTTGGCAGTACACCCGTTCGTAAATCCATTGCGGACTCTGCTTCATGTTGGTAATCACGAAGCGGGGATTGTCTTTGGGATCTTTTTCCGGCGCCCGGACGACTTCCGCTTTGATCACCACCCGGCGTCGATGAGGCCATTTGCCAGCCGCGTAGTCAACTTCTCCGTAGATATGTTCCGTTTTCCCGCTGCTTTCTGACAGCTTACGAGCGCGACCAATTCCCGGTGCCGCGATCCGCTTCAGGACTGCGTTTTTGGCCATGGCCACCACATATTCCAGTTTGCTCTGCCCATCCAAAAACTCCAGCACCGCGGGATTGGCAAAACCACCATCCAGGCGAACCCGAATGGTCACTCCAGGAAAATGACCACGAAGCATCCGGATCAACCGCCGCAGCAATCCTACGGCGCCCACCGCGGCGGGGGCGTTGCCAGGACGCAACACCGCAGCGCACAAATACTGTTCGGCTTCCTCATTGAAACTGATAAAGCCCAGCACCGGTAAATAGCACCAGCTGTCATAATGCCCGTTAAAGAAGGAGAGTTGCTGGGCGCCATGGGTGGGATCATCGGTGGGATCCAGATCGATGGTGACCCGGTAAACCCGGCGCCGTAGTCGCTTGCCGTGCCGCCGGATGACGCTCCGGGCCAAAGTCTCACCCATGCGATACAGTTCCTTGACTCCGACCGCATTCTCGAAACGCGACACGGTCGGTTGCGAGGCCAGGTCGAGCCCTTCTATGGGATCGCGACCGAGAAGCAGCTTGTGAATGGGGTCGCTGCCCAATCGGGCCGAGTCATTGCCGTCGGGATAGCCACAGGCAATTGCGAACACGCGCTGTGCGACTAAGTCCTGCAACGTATGATCGACCTTGCCGGCTTGTCTTTGGTCCTGCAGACATGCCGTTAGTTCCTCCACTAATCGGTAGTGACCATCGGCGGCCTTCAGCAGCAAAGCACCGCCATCGGAACTGCCTTCTCGCTGATCAAATTGGGCAACGACAGGCTTGAGAAAAATTCCTGGGAACAACAAACACTCTGTTGTGCTATCGTCTGACATTAAGGAAGCCTCTTTTGTTGCGCAAACATTGACTTGTCATCATGTTTGTAACAGAGGAGGCTTCTTTTGTCTTAACAATCACGAATTATTCAGGTTAGCACATCCGAGCTATTCCAACACTGAAGGGTCAGATTGTAGCGTGGTGTTGAGCTTCCGGGGGAGGGCTGATCGACGGGCGTCCCGATTCAGTTGAGTCTGGGGCGCTTTCGTTTTTCTCTGCCGACTGTTGATTGCTGAGTTCCCACGGAATCCTTCCCGCCCTATCCATCACAAAAGTAACCTTTCTTGAGGAATCCAAGGTTCCTACACTCGTAGTCTGAGAGCCGAGCATGAGCTCACCCTCGCTGGTGCCAATCCCCGCACTTTCCTCGCGCACCCGGCGCTGGTCGAGTGTAGTCTCCTGGGCGGCGTTGTATTCTGCCCTCTGCACAATCGCAGCCATTCTGGGTCTCAGCCTCCACGAGACCAGGCGACTGGGCATGCCACTCCCCTTATCAGTGCCCCTAGGCGGCATTTTGCTGGCGTCCGTCTTCTGGCTGCGTTGCCTTTTTGTCTTCTTTCGTGTGCGTGGTGGGATGCATCTGAAAGGCGCACTCGCGCTAGCGGTCGGGATGGGCGGTGTGCAATTTCTTCTTTTCGCAGTTGCTCACTCGGCTGCCCGTTCGTGGGATGAGCGGTGGTGGATTCAGAGTGTTCTTCTGTCGGCTGTAATCACTCAGCCCTTGATGGTCGCAGTGGCAGTCCGCGCCTATTACACTCTGCCGCGAGAGCGCAGAGATCGGACTAAACTGCTGGCGGGCGGCTCCTACGCCTTTGTGCTGCTCCTCCTGCTGGCAGAACAGATACCAAGCAACTCGTATGTCGCTGGGCCGATCCCACCCAACCAGAGCGCGGTGGTGCAGCGGATGTGGAAGATCAATCAGGCAGCGGCCCACTACGCGGACAAATTCGGCGGCCTGTATCCTTTTGATCTTGCGGCCCTAGAAACTCAGGGTCCGGGGCAGCAGTCTGATTGCAAAGCGTCTGGACTCTTGGATCGCGGTTTCGACGAGAAAAAGTATGGCTACCGGATCGAATACAAGGCGGGCTCTCGATCAGATACGGCAACAGACGGTTGCGCCGGGTCAAAGACTTACACGATCACGGCACACCCCGCAGTGCTAGGGAGGACCGGACTGCAAAACTTCTTCATGGATGAGAGCGGCGTCCTGCGGGCTACGCGGGAAGACCGAACTGCCACGGGCAGCGACCCGTCGCCCTAGTTTTCGACTCGCCTAACGATAGTCTCGCCATCGCACGTGGAATTCTCAGCGCCACCCTCGATGGCGATTACTACCTCTAGAGGAACGCGGGTACTTCGTCGCCAGTTGTGAACCGTCATTAGAGGGGGCGTCAACGAGAAGATACGGTGGCACCGTTTTGCGTTACTGAAGTGAACTGACGACAGAGGGGAAGACGGTATTCAAACCTTACCACAAGCTTGAGACAGCAGGTGCGCCGTTCCGGGGTCAAGAGTGGTACAAATGGCTCGCTATACCACCGGAGGACTGGTATTTGTGGACGTCGTATCCGAAGATCGGTAATCTCGACACCCTCGTGTTCTGGAGACAAGTGCGTGCGCCCGTGTTGTTGGTGTATGGCGACCGTGATCAACTTGAGCCTGTAGATCAGAGTCAGGCGAAAATCGAGGCCTCCCTTGACATTGTCCACACGCCCTATACGGCGCTCAGTGTGCCCAACGCCCAACACAACCTAACCGTGCAGCCGAAGCCCAACGAGCCTTTCTTCGGGTGGAAATCGGCACTCGGCATCATTAATCTTGTAGTCGCATGGGTACAGCACGAACGACACAGGTATGACTAAGAGAAAACACGTCTCTCCAGAAGCTCTGGATGCGAGTTTGCTGCCCAAGCAGCGCAAGCCTATTCCACACGCATTCGTGCTTGATACGATTTCCACCCTATCGCCGTACACGCGTCCGATGTTTGGCTGCCTTGCAATCTATATAAAAGACAAAATCGTGTTGATCCTGCGGGACAAGCCGACGAACACTGCGGATAACGGAGTATGGCTCGCCACTACCCAAGAACACCACCAGAGCTTGCGGCGTGAGTTCCCGAACATGCGATCCATTCAAGTGTTGGGCAAACGCGTAACGGGTTGGCAGGTCTTACCCATCGATGCCTCTGACTTTGAATCAGCGGCATTGCGGGCATGCGAGCTTGTGCTGGCTGGAGACCCTCGGATCGGCAAGATTCCGGGCGCACGAACGTCGAAGTCCGGATCAAAAGCGGCTGGAAGATCGTCGAAGCAGATCAAAACCTCGAAGAAACACGCAACTGATCGCAATAGACGGTAAGCAGCAGTTTTCGCGCTAACATGTGGTAATTGTGTCCACATACAGGAGGCAACTATGTGGCGAGAACCGACGCTGAAGATTGTGTTGGTCGTAGTGGGATTGCTTTTCTCCGCTGGCATCTATCCCCTGATCGGCTCTCTATTGCGTCCGGCTGGCTCCGATATGGGCGACACCATGATGCTCAGCCTCTACGTGGCGCTCGGCGTTTTCCTGCTCATCGCGGTGCGGAACCCATCGGCGCATCGCAGCCTGATCGCCTTCGCTGCATGGTCAAGCTTCGCCCATGCCGTGGCGATGTCGATACTGGGGCTCGAAATTCCGAACCAACGCGTAGGATTTCTGGTCGGATCGGCTGTGCTTGTTGTCATCGGTACAGCCCTGATCGCACTGGCTCCGGCGAAGCCATCAGTCGAGCGGGTGTCGGCAAACGTTGTCTAGGCTTGCACTCCGGGAAGACGCCGATCCCTAGCAGCTAAACTAGATCCCCATCCTGAAGCAAGCCCAGGCCGAGTACGTGAAGCTGCAATAGCAGAGTGCGTCCGGCGACCGACTCGGATGGGCCGTTCTCTTTAGTGTCAGCGTAGCCCTGATCGCGGCCGTGTACGCCGAAACAGCCGAGCAAGCCTCTGCTTTGCGGATTAGGATTCTCGAATGCGATCTCTGATGCGATTCGTCCTCTTGACTCTCGCCCTAAGAATGTCCCTTACTATCGCTGTCTTTGCACAGGATGCTCCAACGCAGAAGGTGGATCAAATCTTCTCTGTTTACGACAAACCGGGATCACCGGGGTGTTCAGTAGGAGTGATTCGTGTCAAATGGAAGGCGGCTACACGTGTCGCAACGGCTTTTGAAAAGCTCACCGTGCATGTGGACGACGTTTCTTGATCCGGCTTGTTCGTGAAGGCCGTCTACGTTCTGGGTACAGACAAAGAGGGGATCTTGCAGGATGTTTTCAAGTTTCGCGAGGGCGAAGTGGGCGGGATTCGCCTTATCCGACGACGCCACGCGACGACGCATGGAGTAGAACTCCCACACCAGACGCGGGATCGCGGTTCCAAGCCTCGGGCGATGCAACCTCCTCGATCCGGTAGTTCCGCCAAAGTCCACCCCACGCCACGGAAAGTTGGGATGCCGCTCTCGGCGCTTACTCCTGCTCCAGCGAGAATGAAGAGACCTTTGTCCTAAAGGTTCTCCGGTTTCTTAATCGTAGCACTCGAATCTGCTTCAACGATGACATCCACCTTTGCGCCGGGTTTGAGTTGAGCTTTCTCACCCTTCTCGTCCGTTACCACGTTTTCAATGCGAATCTCCCGATACAGGTCCTCAGCATCGTGAATGTCGATCTGTGCCTTCTCTGGTTGGCTTGGGATGGCGGGCTTGATGATCTTCTGGACGGTACCTTGCAGCTTTTTCCGCTTCCGGCTCATGGGGTAACCTCCACTAGGCGACCGGGGATTGCTTCGGATTGTAGCACCGGAGCACAAGCACACGAGTTGTCTTGCACCGCGTTTGGCGCGGCAACAAAAGCCCGCCATGCGGCGGGCTAAATGCGACGAAGCATTTGGGGGAGCACTAGTGCCCGCAGGACTCAGAAAAGCTTAAGTGATGCGGGATGCTGGCTCGTTTTCGCTGCAATCGTTGGCGGACGGCGCTTCGATTTTCTGCGTCGGCACGGGAACAGCAAGCAACTCTTGCACGCGTTTGATAATCTGTGCGCCTTCCTGACCGGATTGCGGTTCCGAGCGACGACGGCGCTGTTTTATCGATGCAAGCAATTCTTCTAGTGGCATGGGGAGGGCTTTCTTTTATTCTGGTTGGTATCGCAGCGACACTGCGATAGGACACAGGCTGACACGCCGCGGTGCCCCCTTGTGTGATAGCAATCACCGTTTTCTGTGACGACGGTCACCCGATAGAGCTTTGCTTTTCGGTAGGCAGCATACCGTAGATCGGATTGTTCTTAAGCAGCTTGGGAACCGGAGAATCGTGGCAAAGCGGCGCGGAGCGCGGTAACTCGACGAAATAATGGTCAGTAACACCTGCCGATTACCCAGCACCATTGACTACTAGCTAGACCGTCGCGAAGCGCACATCACAACGTCAACGAAGACCGACTCGCTCAAGCAGGGCAAGTGCTCCGTTACTGTTCCCCATGCAACGGGATTACGTGTGACACTAAGTTGAATTCGCTGAGAGCTTCCATTTCATCTGCGGGCCGGTTTGAAGTCGAAATATGCCAGATTCATGTTTCCGTTCGTCAAAATGTGTACAGTGAGAACATTTGTCCCTTTCCGAAGACGGACCTTGAAAAGTTGCGAAGCCAGGTTCCAGTGATGCCATTGACGCCAGGCAAGCGGGTCTGCAGGATCGTTTGTTGTGGTGATCTCGAGAGGTCCAGTCGCGTCCTTCCCATTCACATCCACTGATATTGTCCCGCCGCGGTTCGATGTGTAAAGAAAATCGGCGGGGTATGTTCCCGAGTGCGCCACATCTACCGTAATGTTGAACCACTCTCCGGGTTCGGTCCAGCCAACATAAAGCAGGTCTGCGGGAGGCACGATTTTGTCGAAGGGGTTGTCGTCAATCGGATCGGGCTTCCGCTGAAACTTTGTGTATGAAGTATCCACTCCCTCATGGGTACGGAATTCATTGAGATAGGTCCCGTCAGTCGGATTCAATTCTCCGCTGCCGTGATTTTTCGGATCGGTATCGTGATACGCGACTCCCTCGCCGCCCAGGTCATAGTAGGCGCACAAGACCTTGCCCGGTATTTTTTGTGGGCCGCCACTATAGCTGCTGTCGTGATAAGGCAAGCTTTTATACTGGCTCAAGAATGATTGAGAAAACGCAGTCGTCGGTAATATCGATGCCACCATGAAACATACAGAAAACACTCTCGGGTTCATTCTCCAACTCCGCCAGCATCGACCGTGCCATGCATAAGAATCAATTGACGAGCCGCTCGGCGAGCCCATGGACGAACGACACTTGCTGCAACTCCGCCAGGCCGCGGCAGTTCACGTGTGTCTCTCATTTCAGCTGACTTGGAAAAGGTCGATCCCATGCGCTTTTCCGAGATTGCGCGAGTACTTCTTGTCCGTCCCGTTGTTCCAATGTTCATGTACGCCAAGGCTGCGGCATCGGATGCCGTCGCGTTCAGGATCATAGAACGTTTTCGAGGGTGGGTGGTTAGCCAAAGCAGACTCGCGCAAGTAGTTATCGGCATTCGCGATATCCGGGAGATCGGGCCATTCCGACGTCAGAAAATCGAAGCCCACTGAATCGATCGCTACGCTGTCAAGCGACATGAAGATGCTATTTGGCCATGCATCATTGAACGGCGCCATCTTCCATTTGCGGTGAGGCGGGCCATCCACATTGTCATTTCCATACAGCCCATCGATCAGAAAAAGCATGGTTTTCTCGCCGAGATCCTTATGACCCAGAAAATCGGTGAATGCGGAGTAACTTGCCGAACCATCTTTGTTGTGATGGAAGCCATCGTGCGCGTTCTTGTGCCAGTCGGGATTGATACTCGTGGCACCAAACAGATTCTTCCCACAAAGTGTCACGCCTGAACTCACATGCGCTCTCAAAACTGCAGCATCAATTAAATAGGTGGCTTCAACGACCGTGGTGTCGAGTCCTTTAGCGTTGTTGCTTTCAATTGAGAAAGGAATCGCATTGGGTTTGAACTCGGCCTTCAGTCGTCCATCGCTTCCGATATGGTCCACAAACACGACACCGGGAAACTCACGGTGAATTTTGTCATAGAGATTGCTTGGGATGAACCGGCTGGAATCGAACACGGTGATCAATGATTGCGGCACTCGTCCCGGTCCACCCAACTGTCGGACGAGCGAAAGGATCAAATGGGGCGAGGAGTTCAGACGATCGATCGTGCCATGATCCGTTGTATTGTTCAGGTTGGCCTTGATTGCCACTTTCTCGCCGGCCCGGTACCCTGCGTTGCCGCGACCATGAGTGCGATTGAAATTCTTGAAAATGGCGCTCCATGCCTGGGTCTCGTTCTCTTGAACTGTAAGACTCCGGATAGAGCGCGAAACCATGCGGTCAATTACCGCCTGGTTGTTGTTGGCGTCTTTCCACCAGGAACCTGTCCCACCCCACGTCACAGCCGCCGGATCATACGCCCATGTGACTCTGCCGGGAACCACGCCCCGGGGAACACCCACTGGAGAAAGCGTGGGTTCAAAAAGAGAAGAACGAAGAGTAGTGGCAGCTGCAATAGACAGGGCGAATTGTCGGCGAGTCATTTCCATTTTTGATCCCTCACGCACAAGTCTTACGGTTACCCCGGGTCATTCTGCCTGAAAGCATAAAAACTGGTGAAGCATTCACACCCAAAGAAGCGGCTGGCGAAGAGGGTAGTTCCGGATGATCTCTTTGTCAGTCGGATCTGGATCCAACGTCTTCCAGAGATCGATGTATTTCTGCTCGTGGCAGGTTTGAGAAATCTTTTCCGATTGACGAGTTGCTTCGTGTTCAGCCTTGGCCCGTGAATCCCATGCCTGCCAGGACGCCGCGCATATAGGCGAAACTGGCGATCACACCCGGCATCGGGTCGTCGGGATGAATCTCATACTCCAGATCGACGGAGCCTTGGTATTTCGCTGCGATGAGCGCTTCAAACATCTTCCGCACTGGCATGATGCCCTCTCCCACCGCGACCTGGCTCTCCTTACTCTGGAAGTCCGTGAGGTCCTTCATGTGCATATTAAGCAGCCGCGGGCCAACCTCGTGGATTGCCTGAACGACATCGGTTCCGGCACGAACCGTGTGCCCGACATCGATGCAGCACCCGATGCGCGGATCCACGCCCTTCAAGGCCTTCAACACATCCAGCGGCGAAGCCCACAATTTGTCTTCCGGCCCGTGGTTGTGGACGGCGATACGGATGTCGTACTCCTTTACGAACTTCTCCATTCGCGGCAGAGTTTTCCGTGTGGGGTCGCCGGCAACAATGACGCCGATACCTGCCCGCTTGCAGTATTCGAACTTACTGCGGATGTCGGCGTCTTCATCTTTAGAGAAATAGACGGCTCCGGCAGCGTGAAGCTTGATGCCCGCCGCGGCATAGTCCGCCAGCGCGGCTGCCTCCTGCTGTGCGTCCATCGGGAGATGATCTTTGACGTCCTTCGCATTCAATGCGAATACGTTGAGCTGCTTCATGAAACCGATCATCTGAACGCGACTGAAGTTGCGAAATGTGTAGCTGGCCAGACCCAAACGGATCGGCAATGCTTCGTCGGGAGATGAATCTTCGTGAGCCAGCGCCGAGACGGCGGCGGGAGCGGAAAATGCCGCTGCAACGACTGCACCGGAGCGAACGAAATCGCGACGGGAGAAGGTGGTTTTGTTAGACATGTGGCGCCCACCCCGGCTCGTACTCGCGCCCCCACATCTTCATTGCGTCGGGATCGCCTTGAATCCGTCCGTCTTTCGTATCGAGACGCAGTTCCCGGTTGACTTCCCAGGCGATGTTGGAAAGCTGCAACATCGTAACGGCGACGTTGCCAACAGCGATAGGAGCGTTGAGCTTCTCGCCCTTCCGAATTGCAGCGATGAAGTTCGCGAAGTGAGCATCGGTCATGGAGTCGCGTCCGATCAGGTCAGCGGACGAAGTCATTTTGCCCACCTTGAATTCGTTTGTCTTTTCGCCCTTGAGGTCGTAGATCTCGTAGCCATCGCGATCAATCAGCACTGTGCCCGTCGTTCCCATAATTGTCGAACCACGACCACGGGCGTAATACTTCATTCCCTGGCAGCTCTTCCCCTCCCACGAGAGCATTTTGTCTTCGTACTCGAAGCTGGTCACCAGCGTGTCATAGAACTGCCAGTCATCCTTGAAATGGTATCTGCCGCCTGACGAAGTGACCCGTTTCGGATAGTCGACGCCCAGCGCCCAGCGGCAGACGTCGACTTCGTGTGTACCATTATTGAGCGTTTCGCCGGTGCCATAGATTCTAAACCAGTGCCAGTTATAGGGATGCACATTGTCTTTATAGGCACGCCGCGGCGCAGGGCCCTGCCACAAATCCCAATCCAGCTGCGGCGGCACAGGCACTTCCTTGCCCGTGCCAATCGATTTCCTCTCATTGACGTACCAGGCTTTGGCGAAGTAGGGGCTGCCGATCGCACCGGCGTGAATTTTTTGGACGATCTCTATGGTGTGGGGTGATGAGCGCTGCTGGGTGCCCATCTGTACCAGCTTTCCATACTTCCTTTGCGCCTCGACCAGCATCACTCCCTCTGCCGGATTGTGGCTGCATGGCTTTTCTACATAGACGTGCTTGCCCGCCTGCAATCCAGCGATTGCCATGGGTGTATGCCAATGATCGGGAGTGGAAATGGTGATGGCGTCCACATCTTTCAGTTCAAGAATCCTGCGAAAATCTTTGTCAGTTGCAGGGGCCCCGTCCATCTCGTGCCGGGCGCTCTCGGCGAATTTCTGGAGAATGGTACTGTCCACATCGCAGACATGCGAGATTCGCGCGGCGCTTTTGTTTGCCTTGAGCGACGAGAGGTGAGCGTAGGCGCGGCCGTTCAGACCGATGATGGCAAAGTTGAGTCGATCATTCGATCCAAGAATCTGGCCATAGCTCTTTGCCGTAGTTCCCACGGCCAGTCCCGCCGCGCCCGCGGCAAGGGCATCGAGAAACTCGCGTCGCGTAACCATCATTTTCTCCTTGAAGCTGCCTTTTATTCGGAGGCAGTCATTCTGAATTTGCCCGGATCACAGGTAGTTTCTGATCCAGCGAGGAAATTCCAGTTTGTGTGAACGCTTTCTTAAATCCGTCCATGCTAATACATATGGACCCCTGGGGCGTGCCTGCACCGCGCCATCGCCTATCAGGACCACGATCATGCGTCGCGCCCCAACAATTTACCGCGGTGCGCCCACAGTCCCAAGCCGGGATTTGAAATAAAGAAAACCTCTTCGCAGTCGACACGGTTGTTGCCATAGCGAAGGGTCTGCGGGTTGTAGCGCGTGAGCATAGTTTCCAAATCGCCGTATTCAAAGCCCACTTCCTCAACTTCCTCTCTGCTTAGACGACCGGGGCACAGGCGAATTGTGAAGCGACCTTCAGAGGAGCCGTGTATGAGGTGCGCAGCCGCGCTAAGGTCGTTGGCGAGATCCGCATTGGCACTCACGGCTGCGAGAGTGGCAGGCGTTCCGCGATAGCCATATTTGCGGATGAGCGCATCGATGGCGCGGTCTTCGCCAAATTCCCTTATACCCGGCGCCAGGATGATCAACTCTGCACCGTCAGCCAGTGCCATGCGCGTACGGTAGATTGCCTTGTTGCCCAACCACGTACTGTGGAACTCATGCGGATCGAGATAAACGACGGCCTTGTGCAGGGGCGCGTCCATGGTCTCGAAGTTCACTCTCAAACTCAGCGCGGCAGCGCGGTGAAAGCACTCTACATCGTCACCGATGAAAAGTCCGCGTACTGCCAACCGGTCGTCCGGCGTGCGCCCGACAACGGTGAGTACGTAGACGATGGGCAGATGTCGCAGGAAACAATCGGATGCGTAATTGAGAACGTTGCGCACGGGGTTCTCTGCGCGGCCCATGATGCGCTCCATCCCGTAAACCGCACCCAGGTAATGGCTTCGGTTTATGCTCTCGCGGCCTCCCGTGCCCACGAGAATATTCTTTGTGTAGTTGGCCATGCCAATAACTTCATGGGGCACGACTTGGCCGATGGAGAGAATGAGATCGAAGTCGCCATGCACAATGAGCCGGTTCACCTGTGCCGGCCACGCATAGTTCAGCTTGCCTTCCGATTGCTCGCGGATGAACTCGGCCGGGACCTCGCCAAGGGTCTCGACGTCCGTACGCCAGTTATGCACGCGGAAAAGCTCTGTCGGCATGGCGCCAAACATTCGCGCGAGCTGCTCCGGATCCATCGCAGCATGCGTGCCGAGGGCAGGCAAGACCGCCTGGAGCTGTTCGCCGAAATACTCCCAGGTGTAGCGCGTCAGGTCGCCGGCGCGCGAATGCACGCGGCTCTGATCAGGTGGCAGGACGAGAACCCGGTTGCGTTTTCCAAGCTTCGCAAGACTTTCTACGAGCAGATCGTGCAACTGCTGCAAAGATAGATCGCTTTCAGCACTGCCTGTGGCGCAATAGAGACTCATGCGATGATTTCCACCTTCGTTATTCCTGGGTAAGATGGGAGCTGAGATGAATTGGAGTCCCTTCGGCGCGCAGCTTTTAAGCTGCCCCCCCGCCGACAATAATTAATCGTCAATGACTTTGGCTTATTTGACGCAGCCGCTTCTGGAAACCTCGAAGCCAAACCGCGGGGATTCCAGTTTCGTAGAGAAACCTCCATCTGCTCCTCGTACAAGTTCTGACTGTCACAGCATAGTCGTCGCGACAAGGAGCAAACACGTCCAGCACTTCAGAGTCTTCGAGAGCCCTTGCCGATGCTCAACATTGCCCCCACAATAACACGGTCGCTGCTACGAAGTTCGATCGTCTCGCTGTTGACGTCGAACTGGATGCGCCCGGTCACAACATACACAAGTTGTTCATGAGGATGACTTGTGACTTGCACCCTTCCATCCCTTCACAAAATGTTAGCGCACTAACACCACGCTCTCGTCGTAGCCCAATAGCTGGCGCCGCATCTCCGGCTCCGGCGATGACACTGTTGTGCCATTCGTAAGGCGTGTAGGCGAAGCCATTTTCTTTCATACTCCCGCTTCAAACTCCGACCCTCCCGTTGATCCGTACCCCGATCCGGTTAACCGGGACATCGTTCCATTTTGTCCCTCTCCGATTTTTTTCGCCGCGATGGGAATAATCTCCGGCCAACCCAGTTTGGATAATTACAGGCGTCTGACTTCAGGCCGTAGTTCTCGATCGATCCGTCACGGCTTTGAGGAATTGAGGTCACAAATCAGCCAGCTTACGTCCTACATTTTACGTAAGAGACTGTGTCTTTTGGAGGAACGCTCATGCTCATGCCTCATTGGAGGAAGGTTCTCCTAGGTTCTTGCCTTTTCGCGGCGAAGCTGCAGAGGCACCTGGCTGTCGAATGCTGACAGCCACCCGGCAACTGTCTTGCGCCACTTGAGGTTCCGGATTGGGAGATCGAATCCTGAAGAACCGTACCGGCTATGACGCGGTTTTGAACAATCTTGCGAGACTATCGATATCCGCGGTACCCGCGTCCCCGATAACGAAATAGCGGAGCCCGCCCTGACTCCATGTTTCCATGTTGAACGACAATTTCCCGGGTTTGAGAGAGCTATCGGTCAACCTGGCTGGCAAGGACCGTTCCTGAAATACGAACACGGAAATGTGGTGTTTCCGCATATCGTAAATAAGATGCGCACCCGGTGTTTGCTCAAGATAGGTCATCCGGCCGCCCAGCAGAGAGAATTCGGTATTCTGTAATTCTGGCAAATTGAAGGCGAAAGGAATCTTTCCCTGGAACCAAGGTTTCACCGTGTGCCGATCGGTCGAGATCACGTCGACCGGCGATGAGCTAGCCAGCGTCTCCACGTGCAAGTCTGCAATCTCGCTGAACACCTGGTCTCTGCCGGATCGGTCTCCCAGGTAGGTTGAAGTCAGGGTTCCGACCACGAGAACGACGGCCGCCGCCGCTGCCAACATCCATCCCAGACGGAAGGTGCACCGCGGCTTGGACGCAATGCTCTGCTGCATGCGATTCCGGAACTCAGCACTGGGAGTGAAACGTTTTCCAGCCGCCTGAATCGAACGCTTCAACTGTACGCGCGAAAGGGCGTCGACAGAGCACGAAGGGCAATTGCGCACATGAGAGTCGAAAGTCCGCATCTCCTCCAGTGGAACCTCTCCGTCAAGGTAGCTGTCAAGTTTTGCCTTCCAGGATTCACACACCATGGTTCGTCCCCCTAGCCATTCGTGGTCCTGCTGTTTGTTGCAAATGTGGCCGCAATTGATTCCGTAAAGTTTGTCTGGCCCGCGATAGACGCGACATTACGGTACCGATAGGAACCGCAAGCGTGTCGGAAATCTCTTGATACGACATCTCCTCTACCTCACACAAAAGAAGGACCTCCCGGAAATGCACCGGGAGTTCAGCGATCGCACTCTGCAGCAGGTCGTGGCTCGATCGTGCAAACAGAAGCGTCTCTGGCGTGTCGCGCTCGATGGCGGGTTCAGGTACCCCTTCCTCCTCGTCGAAATCGAGGGGTACGGTCATTGTAACTTTCAGGCCCTTGCGAGAGGTCAAGAACGTGTTGCGCAAGATGCGATAGATCCAAGCCCGGAAATTAGTACCTAACTGAAAAGACGAGAACCCTTTCAATGCCTTAACGTAGGTTTCCTGAACCAAGTCTTCGGCTTCCTCACGATTCTGCGTGAGCCAGTGAGCGATGTTGTAAAGCTGATCGAAGAGCGGGATGGCCAGTTCTTCGAACGAGTCGAGTTGGAGATTCGCTCCTGACAAGTCCACATCATAAGAACCTCGGAGCCCTGGATTTATTCCGTTCAAAACAACAAATTGTTGGGGAAGACTGACTGGCAGGCTAAGCGATTGGCTTGAAAACACTGCAAATCACGTTGACCACCTCTCATAACGCCCGGAATAATCCCCCGCTGCAGTTGAAAACTAGGTTTCCGACTCAAATATTCCATTGAAGGGGAATCAATTTTGTCGTGCCGCTCGACAATTATGCAATCCATGCGGAATAAAGCGTTAAGAAGTCGGTTATCCATGGTGAAGCTCATTGCACAGGAGACGGATTCGAGGGGTAAGGCCGCTAAGGGAAGGCGTCATCCCCCTATTGCAATCTCCGCGCAATCTCAGATGGGGTAGGAAAATGGTGAATCCTTTCGATCTCAAGACGGTGTTTTTGGCGAAACACGCGCAACATGTGGTACTGATCCACTTTCCGATCGCCCTGTTTGTCACGGCGGTTGCGTTCGACTTTATCGCGCAATGGACGAAACGAAGCGGGTTGGCAACGGCAGCGTACTACAACTTGCTGGTGGCGGCGATTTCAACGCTCCCGGTTCTCGCCACTGGGCTACTCGCGTGGCAGTTCCAACTCGAGGGGAAGAAGCTGAAGGGAATTCTCTTGCTGCACTTGATATTCGCGGGTGTCTCAACTGTGATGATATGTCTGGTCTGGTGGGTGCATTTCCGGGCTCGGCGTCGGACAGTAGACCTGCCGAGCTACCGCCTGGCTATTGAACTTCTGGCAGTCGGCCTCGTCGCCGTGACCGGGCACTTGGGCGGCTTTTTGAGTGGTCTAAACGTTCCTGGCTAGGCGAGGCTACGATGCTACTGAGTCGCCGAACATTCGTGGCGCTAGCGGCCGCCTCGGCTGCCAGCGACCTTGTGGTATCGAGTCCGCGGGCCCGGCCTGCGACAATCCTGAAAATCAGGGCTATCGCCTTCGACGCTTGACCATTTTCGATCCGCGGCCAGTGTATGCCCTCGCTGAGGACCCCTTTCCAGATAAAGGAGCCGATTGGGGTAATTCCTGGCGTGCTCGTCAGTTCGAGTACACCTGGTTACGGACGCTGACCGGCCATTACGCGGATTTTTGGCCTGTCACTGAAGACGCATTGGTGTATGCGGCCAAACTGGTAAAGGTCGAACTCACCGTGGAAAAGCGTAACCAACTTATGCAGGCATTTCTCAATATCAGCGCTTGGCCAGACGCTTTACCGACGTTACAGTCGCTGAGGTCGTCCGGGATGAAGCTGGCCCTCCTATCTAACTTCACCCCCGGCAATGTTAGATGCAGCGGTCCGGAACTCCGGACTGCAAGGTATTTTCGAACCGCACCGCAGTACCGACAAGGTTAGGGCTTATAAGCCCGACCCGCGTGCTTACCAGATGGGTATTGACGCATTTGGGGTGAAACGCGAGGAAATTGCCTTCGCGGCGTTTGGCGGCTGGGATGCGGCAGGAGCCAAAGCGTTTGGTTACCCAACCTTCTGGGTCGACCGCACGAACCTTCCTCTCGAAGAATTGGGCTTTGTGCCGGACGCAACCGGTGCCGCCTTGCGCCACCTGGAGAGTTTTGTCGGCCGCGTTGGGTTGGCGCCTTCGATATGAATAGACGCAAAACCCGGACCTTAATCGCGATATAGGTTTGAACGTCTCCTTTTTTGGCGTCCATCCCTTCCGGGGACCGTGCAACGTTGTAGTCTGCCATGCCATCTCTGCCCGCTTAAAAATGGGCAACGCCATCTGACAACCGCGAAAGTTCTGGTCGGCCTTCTATTTTCACCTGGAATAAAACCGACTCAGTCCAGTTATTACCTGTGAACGCTACAAAAACACCGGAGGCCAGATGACAGACAAAAACAAGGATCTTATCGATCAGAAATTGCAAGACCTCAACAACGATGGCATTGATCGTCGTGGATTTCTGAAGTGCATGGCATGGGCAGGTACAGGCCTGGTCTGGACGATGAGCGGCGGCATTCCATCGTCTCGGGCTTTCGCTAAGACCGCGCATCGAAGTGGTGGCAATAGCGGCGATTTCACCTTTGTCCAGATTAGCGACAGCCACATCGGTTTCAACAAACCGGCCAACCCAGACGTTACCGTTACCCTGCAGGTGGCGATCAACAAGATCAACGCGATGCCCCACAAGCCGGACTTCATCATTCACACCGGCGATCTGAGTCAGCTCTCGAAGCCGAGTGAATTCGACACGCTGGACCAGGTGCTGAAAGGTGCATCCCCGAAGCAGGTCTACTTTGTGCCGGGTGAGCACGACATGCTGAGCGACAACGGCGAACAATTTCTCCAGCGTTACGGGAAGGGCACCAAGGGCAGCGGGTGGTACAGCTTCGATCAAAAGGGCGTTCATTTTGTAGGGCTCGTGAATGTCGCCAATCTGAAAGCCGGAGGCATGGGCTCGCTGGGACACGAACAGCTGGAGTGGCTTGAAGGCGACCTGAAAGGCCGCCCCGCCAGCACTCCGATTGTGCTCTTCGCTCACATTCCATTGTGGACTATCTATCCCGATTGGGGCTGGGGAACTGACGACAGTGAGCAGGCCTTGTCCTACGTCAAGCGCTTCGGTTCGGTGACCGTGTTGAACGGCCATATTCACCAGATCATGCAAAAGGTCGAAGGTAAAGTTTCGTTCCATACGGCGATGTCGACCGCCTTTCCTCAACCTGCACCGGGAACAGCTCCCTCAGCGGGACCGATGAAAGTGCCCGCCGATCAGTTGCAGAGGGTGTTGGGTATCACCGATGTGAACTATCTCGTCAGCGGTCGAAGCCTGGCGGTCGTCGATTCCCCACTTGGTGACTGAGACCCCTCGTCGGCAGAGAGCGGTGGCACTGGCGGCAGCTAACTCAACTCTCTGTGCGGATCGCCTGAGAGCAGGCCCTGAACAAATAAACATCAAGGAAGAAAATCAAACTACAAAGGATACAGAACAATGAAACGGAACAGTGTCTGGGTTGCAAGTTTCACGGCTTCGATAGTCATTGCGATCGTTCCGCTAATCGCGGGATCGCCGAGCGTTACGGCGAGTGACCAGCCCTCCGCGGCAAACGCGGCGGTGAACATCGACAACTTTGTTTTCGGGCCGCAAACGATCACAGTGCCCGTCGGAGCGACAGTTACATGGACAAACAAAGATGACATTCCCCATACCTCGGTCAGCACAGACGGCGTGTTCAAGTCCAAGGTGCTGGATACGGATGAAAAATTCTCCTACACGTTTACGAAAACGGGAACGTATCCCTACTACTGCACGATCCACCCGAAAATGACCGGCAAAGTCGTGGTGCAGTGAGCTAAGACTTCTAGAGCGCGTGCAAAGAAAACGGCTTTCCTCTCTTAGCCGGTTCCTTTGCCCCTGCAAAATAGTTGTTCTCCGAAATGTTGTGACGGATATGACTGCAAGCTCGACACAATTCGCAGCGAGGGAAGCGGTAAGCGACGATCTGCAGCTTGTCCACGCGTGCAAGCAAGGTGATGTCACTGCCTTCGAGCAACTCGTGAAGCGATACGGCCGCAGACTTCTCCGAATCTCTCAAACCGTCACGCGTAACCGGGAGGACTCCGAAGACGCGGTCCAAGAAGCCCTCTTGAAGGCGTTCCAGAATCTTGCTGATTTCCGAGAAGATTCCCAATTCTCAACCTGGCTCATTCGCATCACTATAAACCAGTCGCTCATGAAGCTCAGAAAACAGCGCAGTACGTTAAAAGAGCTCTCCTTGGATGAGAATGTTCAGGCCGATGGAGACGTGCTTCCACTGGACGTCCCCGATCGAGCCCCGAATCCGGAACAACTATGCTGGGCATCTGAATTGCGAGACATCCTTGCGAGAACCGTAGAAGAACTGCGCCCGATCCTGCGGACGGTCTTTGTACTCCGTGACGTCCAAGGACTCTCAATCGCACAGACCGCACAAGTGCTAAACCTAAGCCAAGCCGCGGTAAAGGCGCGGCTGTGGCGAGTTCGGTTACACCTTCGCGAACGCCTTAATAGATACTTCGACGAGCGAACCGCCTCAGCTCCCGAAGAGTTCGCTCCAACGAGCAGGGTAACGAAGAACATTATCGGTCTTTTTGCCGAGTGCCTTCGTGACTCAATCCCTCAGACATACTCGACTAGCGTCGCTAGGTAACGCAATCCCTCCTCAACAACAGGCCCACCAACGCCGTAATAGACGGCTCAAGGCCCATCACGCCACTAACCGCCACCATGCTGCTCGCTATAGATACTAGCGCTCACACTAGTGACGGTTTCGCGACAAATAAGTGACAAGCAAATGACATCGGCGCTGCATCTCATCAACCATGAGCGCGTCTAACATACTGACGCTTACATATGTGTAGATGACCGAGGCGTGCGGGGCAGCAGGTATGGAATAAAGCCTCACGGCTGCAGTTATCAATGATGAAAGAGTCACACTAAGTTGAACAAGGAGATATCATGAATAAGTCGTACTTGACAGCTGTATGTGTGTTGACGTGCCTGCTCGGCGTTGGGGTAAGTGCTCGTGCTCAAAGCGCCGATGCGGTGATCGTTAGTGTTCCGTTCGAGTTCGTGGCCGGAGGCGCGACGCTCCCAGCGGGCGAATACAAGATAGATCGTGCGAATCCGGGGGTAAATCGAGAGCTAGCAATCCGCGGTTATAACAAAGGGGGAGCACTTCTGTCTCCTGTGGCGTTCGAAAACGGCTCGGCCGGTGAGCCGGCGCTCAGCTTCGAGCATGTCGGAGGCAAGTACTTTCTGAGCAGGATCAAAACACTCAGCGGCGTCTACACCATCCCGACCTCGCGGGAGATGGTCATGCTTGGCAAGGCGAACTCTCCTAGCCCGAGCACTTCATCCGGCTCAGGCGGTCAGTAGGTCGAGGTCAAGATTATCGGGCTCGCGCGGTTGTGGCAGAGAGTTCAAGAACTAGGGGTTATCAATCTGTTCTGGATTCTCTGTCCAATGCGCGTATTCAACAGCGAACTATTGGTCAGATTCATGGTCGTACAAATCCAATCAGGTCTTATGGAGGACAAAATGAAAAGAGCAATCTCGTTAATCGGACTGCTGATGACGTTGGCAATTCCCTCGGGATTGCTTGCGCAGCAGGCCGGCTATTCCCAGACCAACCTGGTCTCCAACACTGCCGGCTTAGCCAATACTACCGATCCTCAACTGTTGAACCCCTGGGGAATCTCTATTCTTCCTGGGCAGGACTTTTGGATCGCTAACAACAACAGCGGCACCTCCACTCTTTATGACAACCAGGGCAACAAGGATACGGGTCTCGTCGTGACGATACCCGGAGCAGCGCACAACCCAAACGGTAATTGCAGCCCGGGCTGTCCCACGGGCAACGTTTCGAACGGAAACGGTGCTTATTTCAATGGCGGGCAGTTTATTTTTGACACTGAGGATGGCCTGATCGCCAGTTGGACTGGCGCAAGCAACACGGCAACCGTGGCTTTCGATAACTCCGCCAGCGGCGCGGTTTATAAAGGTCTGGCGTCGCTGAACAGCACCTTTCTTTTGGCGGCGAACTTCAATAGCGGAAAAATCGACGTTCTCGATCGCAATTTTAACCTCACGTCGTTGAGCGGTTCGTTCACCGATCCAAAACTTCCTGCGGGCTTTGCGCCCCATGGCATCCAGGTCATCGGAAACAAGGTCTATGTGGCCTACGCCATGCAGGATGGAGCCAAGCATGACGCTGAGCCCGGCGCCGGTCTGGGGCAGGTTGATATTTTCGACACGAATGGCAATTTCGTGAGCACGTTTGTCGCTGCGGGTGGGAAACTCAACGCGCCTTGGGGTGTTGTGGCGACGCCGGCCACTTTCGGAGAATTCCCCAGCGCGATCCTGGTGGGCAACTTCGGTGACGGTACCATCAACGCGTTCGACACCACCGGAAAGTTTCTCGGCCAGCTCAGCGACTCTTCCAACAAAGTGCTGGTGAATCCCGGCTTGTGGGATATGGTGTTTGGCGGAGGCGGCACCTCTGGAGATCCCGGGACTCTCTACCTGACTGCAGGCGGCTCCAGCCAACCTAACTTCCCCACCGGAGGAAGCACCACCGCTGTGTTCGCGAGCCTTGTTCCCGCGGCCGCGGTCGCAGGGCCGGATTTTTCGCTGAATCTTTCGGCTTCGAGTGCGACCGTCATGGCAGGCGGTTCGACGACCCTAATGATCAGCGCTAGTGCGGTTGGCGGATTCAACAGTCAGATTTCACTTACCTGTACGGCACCCACAGGTTTGACCTGCTCTCTGAGCCGTGCAACGATCTCTCCGGGATCGAGCGCTTCATCCTCCACCTTAACGGTCTCCGCGGCCTCTACCCCTCCAACTGGAGGCTATGGCATGGCTGTCCTGATGCCTGATGGGGCTATTTGGAACTCTACTAACCACTCGCAGGCGGAAACCGCTCACGCGCAAACATTTCGTGGGGATCAGCGTACTGGGCTTGCTGCTTCTCACTTCATTATTCACTCTCGGATGCGGGAGTAACAGCGGCAAACAGACACCCGCCGCATCTCAAACGACCCTAACAGTGACGGGCACATCGGGCGCCTTAAGCCACAGTGTACCTGTCAGCCTCACCGTCAACTAAAAACCGAATTTTGGCAAGGGCGTACTTCGATACGCCCTTGCTCCGATTCCTAAACGCGGTCGCACGCCGCTAAGTCGCCGGCAGTGCCAATTCTCATCAGCAGCAAGGCATCTGTCGGTGAGCTGTCGTCCCAAAAGCTTTGTATGTCCGGGAACACTATTTCTCTCAGAGTGGAAAATAAAACTGGACCTGAGACGTTCTCAGGTAGTTGGAGCAAAATCAAACGCCAAAAGAAGTGGAGCAAAAAGATGAAAGACTGTGATCGGCAGCAACGGTCCAATACCTTCGCGCAAACACACTTAATGTTGCTATTGGTTGTATTGATGGCGGCGATCAGAGTCGGCGCACAGACTTCAACAACGGGAGACATCGCGGGGGTTGTTACGGATCCAACAACGGCGGTCGTCCCCGGCGCGCCTATCACATTAAAGAATGTTGATACTGGCAGTTCGACTTCCACGACAACCAATGGGCAAGGATCGTACAACTTCTCTTTCCTGCAGCCTGGAAAGTATTCGGTGTCGGCGAATGCTGCCGGTTTTCAGAAGGTCATCAAGACCGTAACGGTCATACTCGGGACCAGCACCACGGTGAACCTGCAACTATCTCTCTCATCGCAAAACGAATCCGTAGAAGTAACTGATGAGGTGACAGGTGTGCAGACCGAGGACGCCAATCTTCAGACAAACTTCAATGCCCAGCAAATTGCTCTCTTGCCGAATCCGGGAAATGACCTAAGCGCGGTTGCCTTGACGGCGCCCGGGGTGGTCATGAACACAACCGGGGGGGCCACGTTTGGCGGCGGTAACTATGAGTTCTTCGGTTTGCCGTCGAACTCCAACGTGTTTACGTACGATGGCGCCAATGATAACGATCCCTACTTCAACATTAACAATACGGGCGCGACCAACCTCACGCTCGGGCTGAACGATGTGCAGGAAACCAGCGTCGTAACCAACGGCTACAGCGGCCAGTTCGGCGGCTTGGCCGGAGCAAACATTAACTATGTCTCGAAGTCCGGCACTAATTCCTTCCATGGCAATGCGGAATACTGGTGGAATGGCCGAGTTCTGAACTCCAACAACTATTTCCGGAATCAGGCGAATGCTATTGCTGGGAGCGAGGTCGCCCCGCGGCCGTTTGTGAACGCGAATCAGTATGCAACCTCATTCGGTGGACCAATCAAGAAGGACAAATCGTTCTTCTTTGTCGACTACGAAGGCATCCGCCTGGTGATTCCATCGCTTTTTTCAGTCAATCTTCCGACTCAGCAATTTGAAAATGCGGTAGTTGCCAACTTAAACAACGTCAGTCCCGCCTCGGTGCCGTTTTACAACCAACTATTTGGGATCTGGAAAGCGACTCCAGGTGCGGCCCGCGCCCAGAACACTCTCGCAGGTGGGGACTGCTCGAACGTCACCAGCCTGGCAGGAGTCGCGTTCGGGACAGGCAACCCGTGTGCCACGCAACTGCAGGGCGGAACGTCGCAGGCAACCAACGATTATCTGATTGTGGGCCGCTACGATCAGAACATTGGCAACAATGACAAGCTGTTTGTTCGTGTGCAACACGAAAGCGGTCAGCAGGCGACCTACACCGACCCTCTAAGCCCTGCTTTCGATGCTCATAGTGCTCAACCGGAGTGGCAAAGCCAGTTGAGCGAAACCCATACATTCGGGAACAACAAGGTAAATAACTTCATCGCCTCACTGCAGTGGTACAGCGCGCTCTTCACCATGTCGAACCCCACCGCCGAATTCCAGACTCTTCCGCAGACGGTTGCGTTCGGCGATAACTCGCTATTCCCTTTGAACAATGAGGGTACCGCCTTTCCGCAAGGCCGGTCGGTGACCCAGTACGGCATTGTCGACGACTTCAGCTGGACGCGCGGGAGACACGGCCTCCGCTTCGGAGTGAATTTCCGCCGTGACGATGTGAGCGACCACAACTTCACCGGCGTGATTCCCTTTGCTCAAGAAACCTCGCTGAACGACTTCGCATTTGGCGGGGTCGCGCCTGGCAACGCGGCGGTAGGGAATCTCGTGGCGCAGAATTTTCCTCTCAACACGAATGTGCCGACAGCGCTCTATCAGCTTGGCTGGTATGCATCAGACGAGGTCAAGGTCACTTCCAACTTGAAGTTGACGCTCAGTATGCGATTTGACCACTTGTCGAATCCAGTCTGCCAAACCAATTGCTTCCAAAGCCTGTCAGGACCGTTTCAGAACCTGAATCCGACAGCGCCGGTGAATCAGGCCCTAACGACGGGGTTGAAAACCGCATTTCCCTCGGTAACGTCGATTGTGTATCAGCCCAAGGTCGGCTTCGCATGGTCGCCCTTCGGAGCCAAGAACACCGTGGTCCGCGGTGGGTTCGGCATTTTCAGTGATGCCATTCCTACCGGCGGAATTGATGACATCCTGACCAACGCACCAAATGATCCTTCGTTTGTGCTTTTCAATGGTGCGCTCTCCCCCGCGGCCGCGGGAAGCCTGAATGGGCAAGCGACGGCTGCCAATGCAGCTTTCCGCACGAATTTTGCCAACGGAGGTGCTGTGCCGGCCTTCAACTTCTTCAATCCTGGGGCAGTGCAAATTCCGCGTTATAACGAGTGGGATTTGGAAATACAGCAAGTCATAGGTTGGCACACTACGGTGAGCGCAAATACGTGGGCAATCACGGTGAACATGAAGAGATCACGAATCCAGCTTTAAACGCTTTTAGTCCAACGGGCGCCACCTTCGGTGGTCTGCCAACCACCATTCCTGACCCACGATTTGGAGTCGTTGCCCAGACGCAAAACTCCGGCAACTCGAACTATAACGGCATCACTCTGACCGCCGCGCACACAGTTAATGGCGGCTTCCAGTTCCAGGCGTCCTATACCTATAGTCACGCCCTGGATGAGATCTCAAATAGCTCATTGAATCCCTTCGGCTTGAATAGTAACGGCAACGTTGACGTCGTCACGCCTTGAATCCATTCAATATCCGGCAACTCAACTATGGCAGTGCTGACTACGATATACGGCAGTCGTTCGTAATGAACTACGTCTGGAGTGATGCCCTCCGTCACCTGACGGCCCGAGGTCCGAATACACTGATGAAAGGCTGGACTCTCTCGGGAACGATTTTCAAACACACCGGATTCCCTTACTCGATCTGGAGCAGTAACGAAACAGCCACGCTACAAGGGAGCTTATTCGGAAGCACAAGCCCTGCCACCACGACCGCGGTCCTGGCCAACGTCGTGGGCTCGCCCAACATTAACTGCGGTGCGTCGGCTGCGCAACTCGTGAACGGGCAGCCAACACCCTGCTATAACACGGCCAATTTCGTGGATCCAACAGACGATTTCGGTACGCAGCGCCGAAACCAGTTTCGTGGCCCTGGTTACTTCGACACGGACTTCGAGGTGGAGAAGTCCTTCGCTATGCCGAAGTGGGAGAAGGCCCAGTTCTCGGTAGGCGCAAGATTCTTCAACCTCTTCAATCACCCAAACTTCGCTTTCCCAAATACAAATGCAGACAGCGGCCAGTTCGGACAAATCACCCAGACGGTTAGCCAGCCGACGACCATATATGGTTCCGGTCTGGGCGCGGACGCGTCGCCAAGGGTAATCGAACTGCAAGCGAAGTTTGTCTTTTAGCCGGCGCGCAAACGAAGGAGGCAACCTCCCTCGGGGTTGCCTCCCCGTCTGTGCGACGTGAAAGCCCTATGACAATAATTTCGCTCCCGAACCAGCTCCCCACCAGAGATTGTCGAATGTGGAATAAGTAGTGACCAACGGAGTTGTATTTGGAGAGGTAGACCAGAAGAAAAATAAGCAAAAACACCTCATGTCCAAATTTACCCGAGATGCTGTTATGCCGATCTTTTCAAAAAGTTGACAATCAAATGACATTCCTCACGCATCTCGGGCTAGGTCGTTGCGGTCTAATGCACAGTGCCACTGGAACAAAATCATAAGAAAAGGAATTGGAGCACAACCATGAAAGAAAAGAATTCTCCATCTACGGTGGTGTCCGAGACAAACCCATCTGAACCAACCTGTCTTCGACAGAAGAAGTGTTCAACGTCACTGGCAGGGTGTGGTCAAGCGACGTTCATTTCTGAAGGGCCTCGGAATAGCGGGCGCGGCGCTGTCGGCCGGCGCCCTCTTGGGGACTGAAGTGCAGCGCAGAAATCGTCCGAGCACGGGCAAGCTATCGAAAGGCGATATTGCACTCCTGCAGTTCGCGCTGTGGGCTGAAATTGTCGAGAGTGATCTGTGGACCCAATACGCGGAACTCGGCGGAGTCGGGCCTTCCGGTGGCGGTGCCGCACAGGCGAGCGAAGAATTCCAGAGATTCATAGGAGGAAATCCAGCCTACAACCTGGCGCTTCAAAATCTGGATGGCGACATGCCGCAGTACATCACCGACAACACTGATGATGAGCTGAGCCACGCAGCGTTTCTTACGGCTTTCTTGAAGTCCAGGGGTGAGGTACCGCTCGACCTCGAACCATTTCGAAATCTGCCGAGCAGTCAGGCGACAGGGGCAAGGCAAATCAAACGGATTACCAACCTCATGAACCTCAACGTGGACCTCAGTTGGTATACCCGCTATCGCAGTGGAAAGAACCCCGATTTAGGTGCGGCGTTTACGGGACCTTTCGTCATCGAGAACCAACCGGCGATTCCGCTAAACGATACGGACACTCCCCCTTCGACCAATCCAACAATTCCCATCACAGGCCGTGATGCCGAGCGCATACAAGCGATCGCCAACACCGCGGGATTTCACTTTGCGTTTATTGAGCAGGGGGGCGCAAGCCTCTATCCGACACTGGCCTTTAAGGCAACCGACCCAACCGTCCTGCGGATTCTGGTGAGCATTGGCGGAGTCGAAATTGACCACTTCGGGCTGTGGCACGATAAGGGCGGTAACGCGGTGTCTCAACCTTTGGCCGGTGTGGTCGATCCTGTGACCGGGCTAACCTTTCCGGATCTCAACAACCCTGCCACAGAGCTCACCCAGACCAACAAGATCCTGCCTGAGCCATGCATTTCATCAGCAAGAGCCTGCCCCGGTGTTCGGTGATCCGACCGACATCGACGCAGAATGGAGGCGCAGTGGCGACGGTGAAGGCTTTCACGGAGGACGGGCTTTTCATCGGTCAACCGGCCGCGTTTTTTGAATTATCGATGCGGTTGGCCGTCGCAGCAGATTCGGTTCGACGGGGGTTTTAACTCTTGTAAGCTCTCCCCCGTTGTCCGGGCAGGCGCTGTAACTAGTGGCAGGTTACAGCGCCTGCATTTTTACTAACAACGAATTTGAGATGTTCTCATCCTCGATCTAAGGAGCACCTATGTTTGAAGGACTGTTTCAACCGATGCATCTGCTGGTTATTTTCGGAATTGCGCTGCTTGTGTTCGGGCCTAAGAAGCTCCCCGAACTTGGCAAGGGAATCGGGGAGGGCATCCGCGGCTTCAAGTCAGCCATGAAACGACGAAGAGAAGCCGGCCACCACCACAACCACCGTTGCCAACGACCAAGGCTTAACCAAGAGGTGAATCATGGGTTTGGGAACCGAAATCCTGTTCATACTTATGCTCGGATTCTGGTATTGGGTCCGAAGCAGCTGCACACATTGTTGGGACACGTGGCGCGGGCTAAGGCTCAGTTCGAAGAGGCCAGCCGCGGCTTCAAGTCTCAACTCGGGGCGGAACTCGATGCTGCGCATCAGGACCGGGAAAGACAAAGACCTCGCATGAAGAGGTGGGGAAAAAGTGAACTATCCTCGGATCCTAGGTATAGGAACAGCGAACCCACAGGCTAGGCTTACCCGAGACATCGGAGGGGGCCAAGCTATTTGAGAAGATTCTTCAGTTCACTCCAGACCTCACCGCTTCGGTTTTCGATACAGCATCGACGATCGAGAGAGCAAAAACAAAGCCTTGGCAACGATGCGTGGAGCAGGCGCTGCTCTTATAACACCGGGGACTTCTTCACCTCGGTTCCACAGAGGAGCAGACGCCTACCTTCTGTGTGGCGTGCTTCATGACTGGGACGACCGTCGTGCAATCAGAATCCTCAGAAATTGCCGTCGGGCTCAGGGAACGGAAACACCGAGCCCAGACCCGAATTGGCTTCCGTTGCCGACCAAGACCGCTTCAGACCCTTCATACCCCGGCGCCCACCGTGCCATCAGTTTCGCGGGAGCCCAAGTCCTAAAGTCCGACTTAGGTGGTCGGTTCACTTTTGATGTCACCTCCGAGTCGTTGAAGGGAGTGAAGCGCCACTTCACCAGCTTCTCGGCGGCAGCGCAAGAGGCGGGCCTGAGCCGAATCTATGCCAGCACTTCCGGACCGACCACATCGCTGGCGAACGCTTCGGCAAGAACGTGGCAGACTCGATCATGGACACGATTCTGCTCCCAGGCGACGGACGATCTTGCAAGCGAGCAGATGTGCTCTGGTAGAGAATTTACTTCGAAGCTAAAACATAACGACGCCGGCGCGCTACTCGCTTCGGCGTTGCGTTGATCAACGTCGAAGCCGACCGACAACGATGTGCAGAGTCACAATGGACGACCGCGAGACTGTGTTTGAAACGCCAGTTGGCTTCGGAACCCGGTCGATGGACGGAGAAGATCTCGCAACGACGAGAAGAGCGCAATACCGAGCGACCACACAGCAGTCTGGGCTATCGTACGCCCTTACGCCGCTTTTGCTTTTGCGAGATGCTTCACAAGAGCATGTTCTCATCGCGGCGGGAAGTGGAGTCACACCCATGGGTGCCGCATCCTGTAGGTTTGTACTACCCTGCCTATTGAAGGATGTGCTCTTATCGTCATAATAGAAGGGACCCTAAAACGCCGCCTCCTTCAAATCGGCTACAAGCTCTTGCACTACCGTTTCATCAACGGTGTCCAAGGGCAGGGAACTTGTCAACTATTCTTGGGCTTCAGCGGGCTTCAGCGGGCCAGGAGTAATTTTTATTGACAGATGCACTATTTCAGTAATAGAAAAGCGCGAAGGGGGAAGAACGACAAGTGGGGGTAGGAATAACGTCGAAAAATCGACTGAATCGCGAGTCAGGGTCGGCATTTAAGGAACGGCGTTCCTTTATCGGCGCGATGGCAACCCTTGGGGGCAGGGTTAGCCGGTGCGGTTATCTTACCCGCGACAGCGTTAACAGAGGCCACGCCGGAAGCTCCCAAGAAAACAAAATCCGCAGCAAGCGTTTGGGGAACGGCACGGTCATCGCTTCCGACGCGGCAACAGTCGCAGAAACAACCGCAGGGAAAATCCGTGGATT
>CAVZFP010000014.1:0-64080 GCA_963774565.1 uncultured Acidobacteriaceae bacterium
TTGTAGCCGAGGAACTCGAAGCCCTCGCGGGCGTGAACAATCCGCGTCTTCTGCGGATGTAATTCCACGCCCAGTTGTTTCAGGATTCGGCCAGCCGCTTCCACTGCGGCTCGTGCCTCTGCTGCCGATTTACAGGTGATCACCCAATCATCGGCATACCTGGTCAACTGATATCCTCTCAGTCGCATCTCCCGATCGAACGGCGTCAGAAGTATGTTACTGAGCGTGGGCGAAACCACTCCCCCTTGCGGAGTGCCGCGCTCACTGGGAAAGAGCTGCCCTTTGCCGTAGCTTCCCGCCTTGAGCATCGCCTTGATAAGGCGGAGCACGCGGCCATCCGCTACCCGTTGGGCTACCAGCGTGAGAAGCTTCTCGTGATCCACGGACCCGAAAAAATCTCGGAGGTCCGCATCCACGATCCACTCCGACCCGCTTTGAATCTCTTTCCACACTTTGCGCAGCGCATCCTTCGTCGATCGCCCTCGCCGATATCCGAAGCTGGCATCATCGAATAGCGGCTCGAAGATAGGTTCCAATCGATTGAGTAGCGCTTGCTGACACACGCGATCGTAGATCGCGGGTATGCCGAGCATTCGATACTCGCCGGGTTTGTCCCTCTTCGGGATGGGATGTTGTCGCACCGGCAGTGGTTGATAGGTGTCCTCTTTCAGCTCTCGCTGCAGCCGCTCCAACTGCTGGTTCAGCTGCGCTTCGAAGGCCTCCAGACTCTGCCCATCCACTCCTCCACTTCCCCGGTTCGCTTTCACCTTCTCCCAGGCCATCTCCAGGTTCTTCCGCTTGTACACTTTGTCGATTAATGAATGGACCTTCTTAGCACCTGTCAGGTTGATCCAGTCCACCAGTCTCCTCAGACGAGAGCGTACGGGTTTTTCACTGAAGGAACTGTTCCTACCTCCCTCATCTTTACTCATCTGGTTTCCTTTCTCTTCCTGACCATCTTCGCCGGCTGCCTTTCCCAACCCAATTCCGTCGCCGGTTGCCCGGTCACGTGACTTTCGCCACGCTTCATAGGTAATATTCAGCCGTCCGACTACTGACCAAGCCTCGCTCGCCACTTCGCTTTCGCTTATAGGTCTGCTTACTCCGGTGCCACCCGGAGACTTGGCCAGTTCTCCTGAGGTCACGCGCTATTCTTCCGTACCGTGCCGTCCGCAAACACCTTGGTGTGGGTGGGTGAATGAGAACGCCTTCGCCACCATACTGCAGGCTCGACCTGTCCCACCTTTGGCCGACCGGTTCATCCGTGGGTCTCCCCATTGATTACGGCCCGGTACTTCTCCTCATGCCCTTCGGATTCCATCTTGCGATACTCACTTGATGGACACCCTGCCCTCCGAAGTACAGCAAGCGGTGGCTTCAGGTCGGTCTTGGCTGTATCCAGCTTTCGCTTTTGTGCCCGTTTAGACCTCTCCATACCTTCCGCTTTCTCCGGCCAGCGAGGTTTTATCCCCGCTTGTTGGATATGGCGCCCCTCATTTGAGCGCCAGAGGGACTTGAACCCTCCTGAACAACGTGCTGCTCAGCACGCAATATGCCGCTGTGTGACTCCTCGGAGACGTACATGCGGGCCTTGCGGCTCTGGCCTTCGCCCGCCGACCTGCGGCCTGGTTGGGCCGCAGGTATCTCCGAGGTCTCCCGGTTCTCGTGCATGAAGTTTCTAGGCTTGTTCTGGGGTCTTCGACTACGCCTGACTGAGCAGGAGCTCGCGCTATCGCGCCTGCTCATGTTGCCTAGCGCACATTACAAGGGCGTCGGCGTCCGGATTGCATCTTTTCGGAGCTGAATACCCACCCCGCCTATCCTCTGTCTACGCTTCGCTGTGTACCTCGCGATACCCCGCGCAAGACTCGAGGCCGAGCGGATCGCTACTCCTTTCTCGTAAGGAACTTTCATCCTCTGCTTCATGCCGGTTTATCCCGGCGCACTGCAATGGGGATTTTTCAACAACTGACTACGGCCGCAGCGTGATTTGCGCTAAGCTTTCGTGTTCGAGCCATGTGTAATGTAACCTTGCTCATCGGTGATCGACAATGTCGAAATCCACGAGACGTCAGTTCATACTGCGCAGTGCGACTCAGGCGGCGACCCTCGGGCTCGTCCTAAATGGGAAGCTAATCACTCTTCCTCCCTCCTTGCTTCCGGAACCTGCAGGCCCGAATGACCGCGTGAACCTCGGGTTCATCGGCTTCGGGATTCGCGGAAACATATTGCTCGAGGCCGCCAAAGAAACCCAGCAGGCAAACCTGGTGGAAGTCTGCGATTGCTACCAGGGGCACCTCGAACGCGCAAAGGAGCGCACCGAAGGTAAGATCGCGACGAATTTCGCGCAGTACAAGAAGCTGCTCGACCGGAAAGACATCGATGCAGTGGTTGTGGCGACACCCGATCATTGGCACAAGCGCATCGTGGTCGATGCGCTGAGCGCTGGCAAGGACGTCTACATCGAAAAGCCGATGACCTGCAGAATTGAAGATGGCCCGGCAATCATCAAAGCGGCGCGGGAACACAAGCGCATCGTGCAGGTGGGCAGCCAGTGGGTGTCGTCTGAGCAACACAAGAAGGCGCGGGAAATCGTGATGTCCGGGAAGACTCGGCAAGGTCACCAAGGTGACCGCGTCCTACAACCGCAACAGTTCCACGGGCGCTTGGAACTACCCCATTCCTGCAGAGCTGCAGGAGGGCGTCAACTTCAATTGGCAGGAATGGCTCGGTCCCGCGCCAAAGGTCGCCTACAATCCCGAGCGCGTGTTTCGCTATCGCAAATATTGGGACTATTCCGGGGGGATATCCGACGGACCTGTTCGTTCACCTTATTACTTCCATTCACTTCATCATGGGCGCAGAAACTCCGAAAAGCGTAGCCGCCACCGGGGGAATCCTCCACCGGCACGACGGGCGCGAAGTGCCAGATACCCTCGACGCCTTATTCGACTACGGTAGCTTCTGTGTCAACATGGCCGGCACATTCAACAGCGCGAGCACTGCAGGTCAGGGAATCCAATTCCTGGGGACGGAAGGGTCACTCTCCGTTCTCCTTGGCGCTGGAATGATCGAGCAGCCAGAGTACCAACGCGAAAACTACGAGTACTCGATCGACAGCTGGCCAAAAGCGATGCAGGAAGCATTTCTCAATCAAGACAACCACCTGGCGGAATCACAGGGAACAGGCACCAAACCGGCGCCAGAGAACCTGGAGTTTGCAGACAAGCCGGACGCGACTGTTCTGCATTTTGCGAACTTCATCGATGCGGTTCGCACCCGACAGCCGAGCTATGAGACTGCGGAGGTCGGGACACCACGCCGCCGCTGCGGGGCACATGGTAAACCTCTCCTATCGCAGCGGCAAAAGGATGCTATGGGACGCCAACAAGGGCAGCACTTCGGGCCTTTAGCTCCAATCGTCGAGGTAGCTGACAAGTAGGCCCACGACGGCATGGCATTCGGTTCGCATTGGTTTGTGTTGGTGTGTTCCTGCTAGTCGCTCCCTTCATAACAAGCAGCGGTCCTTTGCGTCCTGACCTGTTCGTGCTAGGAGTGTCCCCCTTTGCTTTTTGCATGATTGTGTGCGTCATACTCCAGAATCCACGCCGCGTCGCACGAAGATACTATGCACCCGAAATAGCGCACGATACCGAATACCAAGCGACTATCGAGCAGGACGGAATCACAACAGTGTCGCCCACTGGCCGATCTGAACTCAAATGGACTTCATTTTCAAGGGTCATCGAGGCAAAGAGCGCACTAGCACTTGTCGAGAAGACGACGATGTAAGTTTTTCCTACGAGAGCATTCGCCCCTGAACAGTGGGCTGACTTCACTTCACTGCTCCGACAGCATGTGCCTGTTTGGGACGGTAAGACCAGAAGCATTCGGTTGCTGTGACGCACCGTACATCGGTCAACTGACGAAAGCAGGCCATAGATGGGATGAGTTCTACATGGCGCCCAGCGCCACAACGATTAATGAAAACGGAAAGCATTGGCAGTATGCTGTGTCGAGGCGTGTGGTCCAGAGGTACGAGAAGCGCTGCATACGTCGAATGTGCTTGACCGGGAGACCGGGTCACCCGCCAATCGGGCGCCATGACGTTCATTGACTCTGAATCAGTTTGCTCCTAATCTCGATTGGGTTCGGCCAATTCTGTTTGTGACAAAGGAGGTTATGAACTTCCAAGGCATTTCAATTCGCGATTCAGCCGCACTCGACTTCGTATCGCTCGGTGGGCTTGTCCACAGGCTTGATCCCGGAGTGATTCCATTCCGCAAGGCGCACGAATGCAAGATTCACGTCAGTGGCGGCGAATTCAATGTAGCGGCCAATCTTTCCGACTGCTTTGGCTTACGTACAGGAATCGTGACCGCTATGGTGAAGTATCCCATTGGCCATCTAGTCGCTGAAAGGGTCCGAGCCATGGGGGTAGTACCTTTCTATAAGTTCTTCGATCACAATGGAGTCAATGGTCCAAACATTGCCGCCGTGTACAGTGATAGGGCGTTTGGCGTGCGTGCGCCTCTGGTTTTCTACAATCGGGCAAATGAGGCCGCTGCACAACTGAAACCAGGCGACTTCAATTGGGGCGAGATCTTCGCTGCTGGAGTCCGCTGGTTTCATAGCGGAGGTATTTTTGCTGCTCTTTCGGACACGACGGCCGAACTGATCCTTGAAGCCATGCAAGCGGCCCGGAGTTCTGGCGCTGTTGTCTCTTTCGACCTGAATTTTCGAGCGAAGTTATGGAAGCTGCGCGGCGGAGAGGAACACGCCCGAAAGGTGCTCGCACGCATTCTCGAGCATGTGGACATTCTGGTCGGCAATGAAGAGGACCTGCAAAAAGGAGTTGGCGTCAGTGGCCCAGATGCCGTTGCGACATCAAAACTCGATCCGCGCACGTTTCTCGAAACGATCGAAAAAGTGGTAGAACAATATCCTCATATAAAAATAGTCGTTAGCACCTTACGGGCGGTTCATTCTACAAACCGTCACGACTGGGGCGCTGTAGCCTGGATCAATGGTAAAAACTACGTTTCACCACAATGCGAACTCAATGTGTACGATCGGATCGGTGGGGGCGATGGATTTGCTTCGGGCTTCTTCTATGGAATCCTCACCGGCGAATCGCCTGAAAACGCCATCAAACTTGGATGGGCGCATGGCGCTCTGCTTACGACTTTTCCCGGCGATACAACCATGGCGACTTTAGACGAGGTTCGTGCCTTAGCAAGCGGAGGCACTGCCAGAGTCCAACGTTAGCCGCGCGAAACCGCGCAGTTATCTCGAACAGTAACGGTCCATCACCTTCGTATTGATAGCGTTTGGCTTGCCGCGGGGGGTTCAACCCTGCATTCATTCGTCATTAGGGATTGCGGCCCGGCCGCAAGCCGCTTCATGTCATCTTGAACATTGACGGACGCTCGATCTTCACGAGCTCTTCCAAATCGACGTTCCTGTCAATGGCACGTTCGCAGTATGGACAAACAACCTTGTGAAGCTTATATCCCGCCGACGGTGGTCCCCAAAGTAGGATGTCTCGAATGCTGTTGCCGCCGGCTTCGCATTCGGTCGAGTCACACCGGACCACTCTCAACGTTAACTTCACAGACGCCCTTAGTGGCATGAATCCAGCTTTCATCGCACATCGTAGTCTGCCAGAGAACTCGTGGTCAATCACGAACAAAAACAAGGACTGGTTTGTGGTTCGCCAAAATTAGATCGAGTGGGCGAGCCACCCGTGCTTAAAGTTACTTCCGCCTTTGTAATCGTATTGCGGACGAAGATTCCGCACGAATAGAATGACTGGCCTATGCTTTCGCGCCGCGGATTTCTAACCGGAATGGCCGCCAGTGGAATGGCTAGCTCGCTAAGGCTTAGCAGTCCTGCCGAAACCCCACCTTCGATTACGCCAGTTCGCTTTCATGTTCCCGAACGAGCTTGCGATTGCCACGTCCACGTTTTTGGAGATCCGAGCCGGTTCCCATTCGCAGCATCGCGCACATACACACCGGAATCCGCATCCGCAGCACAATTGTTGGCGATACACCGGGCGCTGCACATCAGTCGCGTAGTGATTGTGCAGCCCAGCGTCTACAGCACGGACAATTCCTGTGCCCTTGACGCCATGAAGCAATGCGGCCCAGGGACCCGAGGGATTGTGGTCCTGCCAAGCGAGATTCCGTCAACCACTCTCGACGACATGGAGAGTGCAGGCATTCGCGGTGTCAGGATCAATCTGGGTACTGCGGGAGATACGAATCTTGCCGGTGCGCGAGATCGCCTCAAGTCTGCGATTGAGCAAATTCAAGGTCGCAAGTGGCATGTACAGGTTTACGCCGCCTTGCCGGTGATTGCAGGACTGAGCGACCTCGTACTCTCATCTCCAGTCCCGGTGGTATTTGATCACTTTGGCGGAGCCAAAGGCGCTGCCGGCGTTCAGCAACCGGGGTTTGACAAACTCTTACAAGTCGTCCGAAGCGGGAAGGGATACGTCAAAATTTCAGGAGCATATCGCGCTTCAAACAGCGCGCCCGATTATCCCGATGTGGAGCCGTTGGCGCGCGCGCTGATCGCGGCAAATCCTCACCGGATTCTGTGGGGTTCGGACTGGCCGCATCCCGACACCGGCGATGGCCGCAAGCCGAGTGATGTATCTCCACTGCTTCGGGTTGACGACGGTCATCTCCTTAACCTGCTGGCGGCGTGGGTTCCGGACGCGACCTTGCGCAAGACCATTCTGGTCGATAATCCTGCGACTCTCTACCGCTAGCGAGAGCTCACCCGCAACTGCGAGACCCAGCCAGGAGAAGTCGCCAAAAACAGCGATCCCAGAGTAGGCCGGGTAACCCCTGCAGCAAAAAGCAAATTGAAGGCTGCTGCGAGCACTCTCGAGAAACTCCCGGATTTAAGCCACTGAAGCTTCGATGATTTGGAATCCGAGCGGGCTGGCTTTCCGCTTGAGATGGCTGATCTGTAGCTTGCGGTGTTGGGCCTCGTAGAACTCCGCTCCCTGATCGACGTATTGCATCCCGAAGCGCAGCATGCGATATACCAGTCGGGCCAGCTTGGCGGCCATGGCTTTGGTGGCGACCGGAGGCCCCAGCCTGGTTCTCAGGCGGCGAAACTGTGCTCCCAGATAGGTCTGGCTGGTTCGGAGAGTGCTGGCTGCCATCTTGAGGGCAATGGTCACCCGGTTGTTGGTGGGGAGCCGACCTTTGCCAATAATCTTGTCGCCACTAATCCGGTTGTCCGGACACAGCCGCAGCCAGGAAACAAAATGGTCCTCGGTCTTCCATTTGCTCATATCCCATCCCACTTCGCTGAGGATGGTCATCGCGGTCATGACATCGATGCTGTCCATGAGCGTCAGGTCCGTGCCTGCCATGCGAAACAAAGCGGCGCGTAAGTCGAATCGTGGTTTATTGCCTTTTTTCTTCTTGCGTCGTTCCTTTCGCTTCTCCACCGGCAGACTGGCACCTTGGCTCCGATCTGCCCTCTGCTGGAGACACTGCTCGAGGTGGCGATCGCACTCGGCCATCTGCTTCTGGCAAAACTCGTATCCGTCCTGCTCCTGCTGCAGCACAAAGAGCAGATCGTCTTGCCAGTTGCCCTCCAGACTGCCGGCTACCTCCTCCTGGCTCGCCTGCACCCGGCCATCACAGAGCGCTGCCAGCTCACCCGCATCCCGCTCTCCCTGCAAAATGGCCTTGATAATGGCCTGCCCACTTTTTCCGCTGATGTCACTCAGCACGTTGGCCAACTGAATATTCATCTGCGTAAGGGCTTTCTGCATGCGCTGGATGTGCCGCCCAGCCGCCCGTACCAGGTCACTGCGCTGCCGCCAGTAGGTCCGCAGCGTGCGAATTTCTTGCGGCGGCCGAAACGAATTCCGCAACAGTCCATAGGTGTGCAGCTTCATCAGCCATTGACTCTCTTGCACGTCGCTTTTGCGCCCGGGCAGATTCTTGGTCTCTCGCGCATTCACCAGATACACTTCCAACCCGGCTTCTTCCAAGATATCGAATACCGCGATCCAGTAAACTCCGGTTGATTGCATGGCCACCGTCTGGATCCCGCATTGTTTGAGCCAATCGGCCATGGCTCGCAGTTCGGCGGTGGTGCATCCGAAGCGACGTACGGCTTCGCTGCTTCGGTTCGGTGGTACCGCCACATAGTGGACTTCGTTACCGATATCAATGCCGGCGGCATCGGGATGCACCACCTCCAAGTTGAGGACTTGGACTCTGGATTTTTCGCTGCATCTCCCGCCGTTGCTTACGGTTCATCTCGCTCCAAGGTTTCTGGCTGGTAGGTTGACGGCTGCCTTTCTTGCTGCTTTGCGGTGGCTGGTTTTTCATGTGCTACTCTTTCCCGGTTGAATTCAACGCGGCTCGGCCCGGTCGGCGAAAACTCTCAATCTCTCCAGCGGGGTCGGGCCTTGTCCTTTTCAGGACAACACCGCCACCATCTATACAATCGCCAATGCCGGAGCCATGCTAAGAATCGGGCACAAACGCTCCATGGAACAGACGGCCTTAACTGCCGAGCCAGGTTGTGCCGCAGATTCTAACTCGGATGAACTGGGATCAAAATACCGCCCTGACCAGAGAGCACTCTCGACGAGTTTCAGGCTCACACAACCACCCCGCAAGGGGTCCGCCGCAGCGGAGCGAAGCCCTGCACGGCGTAGCGGAGCGGAGGCGGCGCCACATCCAGCTTCACCCTTCTGAAGTGGGGCGCTCTCTCATAATGCATTGGCTCCACCCTACGCAGCGACCGCTGCCGCCGCCTGCCCCGGACGCCCCCCGCAATCTGACGGGCAAACTTATGTAACCCCACTGTAACCAGTGCAATGTAATCTTTCATGAAATTGGCCTAAACCGTAATGTCGTCCTGTGGGCTGAATGATTCGCAGGAAAGGTGCATCTGATCTTCTGTTCATCGCTGGCCCGAGAGGCGCACTTCGGCCTGAAAAGGCGCAATTCGGCCTGCGAGGCGCATTGTGCCAAAGGAACAAGGAACATGAGCCCAGACCCAATCACCGCGATTACCGCTTGGACGCACCGGTCGAGCAACGAGAAGATTCAGCAGTACGGGCGCGGCGAGGAGCCGGGCCTCAGCGAAGTTGAGCGCTACCTGACCGAGCACGTCATCACTGCCAAGAGTTTCCCCATCAAGGGCGAGGATGGGCGCGAAGTCACCTTCCGCGGTGAGCGGAAGAACCTGAAAGGTCTGGTCAAGGATCTGTTGGGAGAGGCAATTGACGATTCGTGGGAATGGGGTACGTTTCACTGATCTGCCGAACTGAACGAAAGCTCCACTCGAAGCAGAGCTTGAGCCGCTGAAATAGCCCTAAAGCGCACGAGCCTTCGGCAAGACAGAGTTCCACGGTTGATGAAACCAGGCTGTTTAGGCCAGTTGTTAGATTTACTTCCCTCACCCTCGTTTATCATGCCGGAAAAACAGCCTTCTTGATGTGGTCAATCCTGCTCAGATTGCCTCCTAGCCAACCGCTAGGATCAGGGTTGGATTTCTTATTCTGAGGAGGACCACAACATGAAAGCCGGCTTCCGACACCTGAGTTTTCTTGCCCTGACCGCCGCACTTCTCGCACCCGCAGCAGTCACGACCCGGGCGGCCGCTCAAGACGACAGACGTCAAGAAGACAAACGCCAGGAAGACACCCAACGCAACGACAGAAACCAAACCCGTGTCTACGATCGCACCCATAAGGACTACCACGACTGGAATGAGAACGAAGATCGCTCCTACCGCCAGTACGCGGGGCAAAATCAGCAGGAGTTTCGTGAATACAACAAGTTAAACAACAACCAGCAGGACCAATACTGGAATTGGCGTCACAGTCATCCAGATGGCGATCCAGAGAAACCTCGTGGCGATCAAGACAAGCACTAACCAATCGTCCAGCCCCAGTTGGGACGGCACTCAGTTGCCACCCAACTGTAGGCCCTAATAAATGGTTCAGGGTCTTTAAGCCAGCCCAAGGTTTTGGCCGAAGTCCCGAGTCAGTCGAGGCGTGAGCGCAGCGGTCTATGCAGCCCTGAGCAGCAACCTCACGTCCTACCATCCCATCTCGCTGCTTGCCTATCGCATCATCTTCGCGACTTCGCTGTTAGCGATAGTCGCCGGAATCGTCGGAAAAGGCCCGCTCGAGAAACCGACATTCGTCTGCTCTCTCCTAAGCCTTTTGGTTCTCGTCATCGCGGGGTTCGCATCGTAATCGCTGGGAAAGGGTTAATGCATTATGAGAGAGCGCCAGTCGCAGACTTCTGTGCCTTCCAGATCGATAGCCAGATCCAGTTAGCCCCCGCCTGGAAATACGACGAACGCTGCGCCCGTATTCTTTCCGTTTGGCGAATAGACCGTCATCGTAGGCCGCGACACGTTACTGACGCCCACTGCCGGACTGCCGGCGACCAGAAACTCTTTCCCAGTCGTTTTAGCGACCTCCGGCCCGGCGACAGCCTGCGCATCAGGTACAGCGGTACAGCCCCCGGCCATATCGGCACTTGGCTATGACCCGCAGATGGTTGCCATGCAGTCTGCTGTGCTCCGAGAACGCTACACAAAAACACGATGGAAAGAACGAAAATCGAATAATCGAATGCTTAGTCACAATCCCCACAGCTTAAACCAGCGACCGCTACGCGCTACACAGAACCCGATTGGTGCCGAGAAGTCCTAGAGTTGTATCAGAAAAGCGACCGCCGAGGAGAAAATTGGTAGCTTCATCAGAATCTGCGGCGGTCGCTTTTGATACAACGACTTGAAGGAAGCCGCTGGCGTTTGCGGCGGACGCGGTCAGCTATGGGATTTGAATCGACTTTGGGTTGGAAATTAGGGCATCCTGACCCAAAATTTTTCTGACCATCTTCGAGAGATCGAGTTTTTCAACACCCACGGGATTTAACACCAATTGACCAGCAGCACGCAGTTTCCTGGATTGCCGACCAACCGCGCGGAACCGAGAATGAGGATGAGAATCCTCACGACGGCTACAGTATTCTGATGACAGGATCTGACTTTCAGTAATTTAATCGCCAGGGACATTGATAGACTCGCGACTCTATCACTCTATCTCATCAGGATAAGAACACAGTTAATGCGGTGCTTCGGCCAAGTTCACTCCTCGCGAAGCAAGACCATGGGATCAATCGAGAGCGCGCGTCGTGCTGGAATCCAAGTCGCGATTAGACCCAGCATCGCCATGGCGAGCACGACGCCCGCTAATACCAGCGGATCCCGAGGAGTTGCCTCATACACCATGAAGGCAAGTACCCGGCTCGCCAGAATTCCCAGCAGCAACCCTGCAGCAGAACCAACGGTTAGCAATCGGAAGGCGCGTCCCAAGGCTGCCTTTAACACTTCCTTTCGCCGTGCGCCCAGGGCAACGCGAATGCCCAGCTCGCGCAGCCGCTTGCTGACAGAATACGCTGCCATGCCAAAGATGCCGGTGATCGCCAGCAGGGCCCCGAGTCCACCCATTACGCCCAGCGTGATGGTTGCCATCTCAACCGGAAATAGCACGGTGACCATTTCGTCATAGCGAGTCTCCAGATCAACCGGCAAAGCCGCATCCAAACGATGCAAGCTGTTTCGTATCACCGGACCCAAGACTACTGGGTCCAGGCTTGAGCGCACGACTAGATAGACGCTGCTGGCAGGTGATTGCAGAATGGGAAGAAACACCGCCCCATGCGGATCTTCCGTAAGACTGCTGTACTTCCCGTTTTCGGTTACGCCCACCACTTGTACGCGAGTTCCGTCCGGCATTTTGAAATAGCCGCCGATTGCTTTATCGGCGGAGCCGAAGATTCTCCGCGCAACCTCGAGATTCACGACCGCAACGCGCGGCGCACTCTTATCGTCATGCCAGGTGAAATCCCGGCCACGAAGCAACGCGGCGCCTTCGGCTCGAAGGTAGTCGGGGGAAATGTGGAAGATGTAGACAGTGGCGGCCGTATTTGCGGGCCGCAGATCGGTCGTTTGATCGCTGAAGATATTGGACGACTCGGTATCGTGTAACAGGAGCGGATCACTCAATCCAACGAACTCTACGCCAGCAATGCCCGCTACTGCGTCGAGCATGCGCTTCTGCATGAGCGGCACCTGGTCGCTCGTATAGCCGGTCATGTGCAAGTCGGCGCTCACCAGCAGTGTGTTCTGCGGGTCAAACCCAAAGTGCGCGTGCAGGGAGCGAGACAGGCCGCGGAGGGCAACCATGGAGGACGTGACCAGCACAGCGCAAATCGCAATCTGCACCGCCAACAGAACGTCCCGGGCACTAAGGCGCCGCCCAGTTCTAGCTGCTGATCCAGCCTTGACGACCTCGTACGGATTGATGTGCAGCACCTGGGTTACGGGAACCGCACCGAAAAGGAATCCGCTGAAGATGCTCAACAGCAGAGCAACGGCATAAACTGTGGCATCCGGGTTTACAGGTGAGCGCACCGGGAAGTTCCCGAATGGCTGCCACTGGCTCAGCCAATGTAACAGGGCTGAACCGGCCCACAGTCCGACGGCGCCACCGATGAGAGACACGATGACCGCTTCGCTAAAGAGTCCGCGCAAAATGCGATTGCGGCTGGAGCCGAGCGCAAGGCGCAGAGCGACTTCCTTAGAGCGATCGGCGGCGCGGGCGGCAAACAAGCTACCCAGGTTGGCGCAGGCGGCCACCAAGATCAGGCCGGCCAGCAGCATCAATCCCGCCATGAACGCAGCAAACGGTCCGCCAAACGAATCGCCAAAAAAATTGGGCCGCGCCAAAGAGAAGCTCATTTGGCCGTCGTCTTTCGGATAAGTTTTTTCGAGATACGCAGCAATCGAGTTCAGGTCGGTAGTCGCTTGGGCTGTAGTGACTCCAGCTTTGAGATGTCCCATTATCTGCATCACGGAGCGGCTCCCGCGGTCGTTCAGATAATCGGTACCTTCCACTTGCTCACAGTCAATTATCGGCACAAAGAAATCAGGAGAGAGGATGACTAATGTCCCGCGAAACAGGGGCGGCGTGACGCCGATGATGGTGAAGGGATGTTTGTTCACCTTGACAACACGCCCCAAGACTTCACGATCAGCATGAAAATGGGTGTGCCAATACACGTAACCGAGCACCATGTAAGGGGCGCTGTTGGGGCCGTTTTCATCGGAGGCATGAAAAAAGCGGCCGAGATAGGGCTGAATCCGAAGGGCGTCGAAATAGTTTCCGCTCGTCTCCAAGCCCCAGGTGGGCGTTGGACTTTTACCCGTGTCGAGTCCCACCTGAGTGACGCTGTAGGCTACAAGGCCCTCGAAGGTCTGGTTACGGTCGCGCAAGTCCAGATAATCGGGATACGAGTCGTTATAGTCTTTGTGGGTCGGGTGCTGAAGCGAGTAGAGGCCTTCAGGTTGCGGGACATTGAGCGGGCGCAGGATCAATCCATTCAGCACACTGAACACAACAACGTTGGCGCCGATGGCCATCGCGAGCGTTAAGACGGCGCTGATCGTAAAGGCTGGAGACTTGCGCAACTGCCGCAGCGAATAACGGAGATCTTGAACTAGCCCACTCATCGCACATCCTCCTCGCACCAGAAGAAGGACCCCGGAAGCGTGTTGAAGTAGAATGCAATTTTCCTGCCATCCTCATAAGAACTGTGAACCACGGGCTGCAAGCGCGCTGCGGTTGAACCCACGGTGATATGGACCATAGAGAATGTTCGCTAGTGAAAGGTCATGTCCAGAAGCGGACAGCATCAGGGTAAAGGCCCGTCTCGCTGCCGTGTGACAAAACGTGGTCGGATCACCGGCAAACCCAAGTCAATTGGCGAAACCAGATTTATCGCCAACTAAGAACTGCGCCCTACATATAATCCACTGGAATGATGGGAGAACCCACTCCATGAGAGAACTTACCGCAGACCTGTTCATTTCACTTGATGGCTTCGCCTCCGGCGTGCATGAGGCTGCTTATTTCGGTTATTTCGGCCCCGACCTCGGGAATTGGGTGCGCAAACATCTGGACGAGCGCCAGGTCATCCTCCATGGGGCGAGTGACGTATGAGATTTTGACCCGGTTTTCGGCATCGGCAACGGATGAAGTCAGCGCCCGAATGAGCGCCCTCCCTAAAATGGTGTGTTCAAGCACGCTGCGCGAGCCGCTTGCTTGGAAAAACACGAGTTTGATAAAGGGTGCCATTGCAGATGAGATCAAGACACTAAAGCAGCAAGGAGGAGATCCACTCCGATGCATTGATGCATTGGCAGCATTCGTTTGGTGAAGAGTCTGGTGAAGCTAGGACTCGTCGACCGCCTTCGCCTGATGGTCTTTCCTTTAATACTGGGAGAGAACGGGAAGGAGCCCATCTATGTCGATTATCCCAGGCTGCCCCTCGAATTAGTCAATACAACCATGCTCGATTCCCGACTCATCCTGCTCGAATACCATCCCCCAGTGAGAGCCAGTTAAAGCCCGGCTGTCGATCCACCATTTGCCCAAGTGTTGGTACCAGACCATTACGCTCAAAACCGTTTCCGATTCCTACCCACTTCCGCGCATGGCCCAACCGGCCAGCAGAAGAAACGCAATCACAAGAGCCAAGATCATCAGCCAACTTGCTGTCTCGGGTCATACGGAAACCTCGCATCCGCCTATGATAACTGTTGAAATCAGGCCCTCGCTCAGAATCCCTGTCCGGGCATTTTGAGTGTAATCCGTTGCTGTTGAAACCAGAAGCGTTCTCCTCGGGATCCCCCAAGTTCCCTTAGCTCCAGATTCGCCTGCTTTTGGGCTCAGTGCGGAACAAATCGAAAATCACGAATGATTGCCGACTGATTCTTCGAAGGCAACCCCTTGAAACACCAGAGATTGATGCCTACTGGGGCGGCCGCTTGCGGAATGTTGGTCGTGTTCGAGGAATAGGTTTCGGTCTTGATGACATCGGCAACAGATCCCATTGGATGAACGCCATTCATTAGCGTGAACACGATGCGATCAGATCTCCACTCCATCCTTGCCGTAGTAAGGCTTCCACCGCTGACTTGGAAGTTGTCTTCCCAGCTGGAAACGCCGTTCGGCTTGCGGTTTCCCGTGGATGGATAAACTGTAAAGTCGGCATCACAGCCGTGACACGTCTTGTTCCACTGGGAAAATTCAATATCAATTTCGTTCTCTGCGTCGGCGCCAATGTGGTGAGTGGGCCCATAGGTGAAAAGTCCGAGCACCGTTGTCTGATCCATGTTGTAGACGTCACCCTGGATAACCCACTGGTACGTCCCAAATCCCATATTGTCGGTCGTAAACAACTCCGCGGCAGTCCATTTTCCCTCGCGCTGGGCGATCTGGAGATGTAGATATCCGTCCGGGTTGAAATCGACATTGGCCGGATTCCCGGGAGCGACGCCTGCCATACCACCGCTGGTGACTTTCCAGCTATGTCCAGCCCATCTGATCGTCTGGGCCTGGACGCACTGAGACGCAGTCATCAGAATGCTGCAGATCGTCATTCGAGTGAATAGTGTGTTCGCCAACATTCTTTGTTCTTCCATTTCGCCCGTGCGGCGATTTCAACAGCCACAGGCGATAGGTCTCTTGTTCTTCCATTTCGCCCGTGCGGCGATTTCAACAGCCACAGGCGATAGCGCTCAGTGACTCCAATGAGTGTAACCGAGATGTTTCGACAGTAATCTGCCCGCGCGATCTTCGTCTATACCCGCTCTGATCCATGTTCACTGCCCGATCCGTCCGCGGAGCACGGTGATCGAAGCTTTCGGGAGCTCATAGAGCGTATCGGCGCTTCCCTGCACCGCGGACTTCGATGGCGGACCGTCCGGGTCTGCGTGTCCGCCGCCTGGTGCCGGGTGCCATTGATACTCATTCGGGCCAAAGGTGATGCGGTCGACCTGTCCGGAGAACGAACTCTGGTGCTGACCTGCTCCGTTAAACAACACCTTCACGGCGTGATCGTTGGACTGATCGCGGTTGACCAGCATAACTGACCATTGTCCGTCGGGCCGTTCCACGACGTAGGCAGTAACGAGCACATTTCCGGCTGCGTCGCTTAGATCACTCGAAGCCTTGAATTGCTTGTGCGGCGCGTCGATCGGCTGGACCCACTCTTTTGTGATGAGCTGGGCTGCGATGTATTGCGGAGGATAGCCGAGCACGTTGTAGTTCTCGTCAATCCATAAGAAGTTCCCGAAGCCTGAAAAACTATGCGGAGAAGGCATGTAATGGAAATAGTAGGTAGCGCCGGCCCCTTCCGCCATCATGCTGCCCACATAGTCGGCGAGCCAGAGCCCACTCTTAACGGTGGAGGGCGGCGCTCCGCCGCCAATGTTTCCCTCCGTCATGAAGAAGGGAATATTCGGCGGCAGGCCATTGTCTTTCCAGACCTGCACAATGTGGCGAACGTATTCCGGTTCGGGATACAAATCGGCCCACGAATAGCTGGGGCGATCCTGATAGGGATAATGCTCGAACGAAAAGAAAGTGAAGTCGTTTATGCGGCCGTGGGCCTTCAGGTAATCCAGGAAGCGTCCGAGCCATGAAACTTTGCCGTTGGCGTCGGGCCACACTTCGACGTCGCCGAAGGTGCCTTCGAACGGGGGGCCGCCGAGCTTCGCTTCGGGCACCAGCTTATGAATCGCCGTGGCGAACTCCAGATAGAGCGCTGCGTAATCTTCGGGGAGCATGTGCTGGCCGTCGGCTTCTTCTCCCATCTCGACATAAGAGATCGGATAGTGGCGCTTGTAGAGATAGGCCACCTCGTTGGCGGCATCTTCCGGCGTGGCGTAGAGCATAGCGATTGGAACCATGGTCGGCAGGCCGCGGGTTACGCCGCTATTGAAGAAGAAGTCGAAGCCGACCTGGTCGCCGCGGCCATAGTCCAGATCAGAGGCGGCGTGCCACGGATCGACCGACGAGGGCCACGTAATCGTCTGATCGCGACTGGGGAAATGCGTGACGTAGTCGTTGAATACGCCATCGGCGGAGAGCGCTCCGACGTAGAGTTCGTTAATCGCATAGCCGACGCAGTTTCGCTTATCGGCCGAACCGTGCGTGTCGCAAGTGTTGGAGGATTCTGTCATCCAGATCCGGAGATAGCGAACCGGGATCATCCACGAAACGAGTTTCAGGGTGACGGTGCCGCCCTTGCCTTCGGTTATGTTGCCCATGGGGTAGGCTTGCCAGGTGCCTTTCATCGTGCCCTCGTAAAAAGGCTCCATTTCGCCGGTCCAAAATTGGACCGCATAGTGCTTCGCATAGGGGTCGCCCCAAGCAATCCGGATGGCGTTAACGTCGATTTTCGCGCCGAGGTCGATCATCACCCATTGGGGATGAAGCGAATCATCTTCCCCGGTGAAGGCCCTCGTCAGATAAGGATTGCTTTTCCAATAGGAGTGGATGTCGCCGTCGGTGAGGCGAGACCATCCATTGCCGTCGCCCCGACTAAAGCCACGATGCGGCAGCGGGTACGCCCAGGAGTTGTGAATTTCTGCGCCCGGCTCGGGGCTGCCGACGAAATAACCTTCCCGCTTTTCGCCGTTGCTCCACTTACCCGCTGGATTCCAGTGCCAGGCTTCGACCATTAACTCGGTGTTCTGCCGATAAGTCACCGACTGCCATCCGGCGTTGAGAATTTCTTTCAGCAGCGGATCCTTCAGCAAGTGGTCGGGAGTGCCGGTGCGTAAACGATCGATGGCCGCGCCCAGCGAACGCACAGGGCTGTATGTGTTGGCAACGTGAGCGGGATCGGCGTCGACAACCACTTTCTGAGCGGCAGCAACGCGGGCGGCGAACGCCGGGAAAATCAGAACAGCGGCGGAAATGAAGCGAATCACACTTTGCATTGGAAGAATGCCTCCATTACCGGAACAAGCCCTCCGTTGGAATGTTGGCTCGCGGCTTATTGAATCGATTGATTAGGGTGAAAAAGCCGCGATCAGCATACACCCGATAGAAAACCGTTGCGATCCCTATCTTCGCTTAACTCCTGGAGCTCGGAAGGCCAGGGTATTCGACAGGCTGGTTGAGCCCAGGCGTCTCGGCTACGCCGTTGCCCGCTACATGGACTGGGAGGCTTTTGCGTCCTGGACCCGACTGGCGCTTGAAACAGCGCCTCCACTTCCGCATCAGGTTCGTTCAGAACTAACTCGCCGATGTCGTGGGTTCTTAGAATTCAACGCAAAGGGCGCGCCAGGCCGATCGCGCCGATATGCTGCTGGAGTCGTACCAAAACCATCCGGAAACTAAGAGCCTCGGGCCGGACGGAAAACCGTGCGAATTCAACACGCGCGGACTGTTGCGGCGAGCTCACATTGTCGCGAGTGGGCCGCCAATCTACATCGGGAAGGAATCGGACAAGCACTGGGAAGAAGGCGAAGACTTGAGTCTTCCAGACTTCAAGGCGATCGAATGCAGGCGAAAGGGAAACGCATTTGCGCCCGATGAACAATTGGCGCGGATTGCGGAAGTTCCCAAGCGGGAATTCATGCGCAGGGGAATCAACCAGCACACATTAGAGAAAATTTGTCGGCGCGAACCCGTGCGGGCGGTCAAACTGGCCAAGTGCTTGACAGTGTTAGTTACGTGCGAGCTTTATCTCGGACACGCCGTAATCTGCAGCGCCCATTCGAGAGCCAGTAAATCAGTTTTCTGCATTTGAAAACTATCAATTCTCAGCCTCACTTTGCACGCTCGCGTGGATAACTATAGGAGGTAAATTAGCAATACTCAGCGGAGAGGAGGTTTGATAAGCGAAGCTTACCTTACCCCCAACTCTGGATTGGTACCGCATGCAGCCGCCGATTACAACGACGCGGTTGGTGTCGACATTCTCACTAGATTCGGAGTCAGCCCAAGTAGACATGAGTCAAATCTGCGATTCGCGCATGCCACTGATCCGGATCAAGCCCGGCAGCGGCAATAGACCGATCAATATTGGGAGAGCCTGAGCCGTCGCCGGAGACTGTAAAGACAATGGCTGCTTCATTTTCGGCAATAGCTTCCGGAAACATGTGCTTGTACTCGTAGGCATCGCGTAGTAAGGCATGGGCGACGAGGAAGTTCCTCTCCATATCGATAACGGTGCGGAGTTGCGCGACCGCTCGACATTACCATACCCACATTTTGCCGCATACCCCCGGGAGGTGTAGCGGGTGTAGCATTTTCACCTCGGTAGGTAATACCCCGTCAAACCATTGTGGGGTATACGCATTGAGGGGAAAGTGCTCTAACCCTGCCTGGAATGTCGAGCGATTGAGTTGGGAATGTTGGAGAGAGGTGCGCGCGGGCGCAGCGCAGGCTGCCTCAACTTTCTCGAAGCGACAGGAGGGAACAGATTCACTTCCCTCGGTTTGAACGTTACACAGGGATACGGAGCTTAGGCTCTGCGCCCAGACTTCTCGAGGAGAGAAGTGCACTTTCCAAGTTCGCGCGGGCAAGAGCTAGGTGCGGATGATCTGGTGCAACCCGGTCTTGAAGGACCGTCACAGCGCGCTCGAGCAGGCCTGCTGCTTCTTCGGGCCGGCCGGCTCGGTTCAGCAGAGCGCCGAGATTATTGAGGGTCAGAGCTGCATCCGGACTGCGCGCACCTAACAGTTTTTCCTTGATCGCCAGCGCTCGCAGGTAGAGTTGTTCCGCCTGATCAAGGTCGCCGCGAGTACAGAGGACGGCGGCCAGGTTGTGTAGGTTCGCCGCCACTTCATAGTGCTCGGGGCCGAAGGCCTTCTCGAAGATCGCCAGCGCTCTTCTATATATGGTCTCGCTTTCGTCATATCTCTGGAGACCATCGAGAATCCCGGCATAGGCGACAGCGTCGAAGAGGGTCCGTGGATCGTCTTCGCCAAGCAGTCGCCGAGAAATCTCCCAAGCCCTTCGCCCAGGTTGCTCCGCTGCGGTGAAGTCACCTTTGGAATACAAAATGCCGCCAATGTTGTGATGGATGACGCCGCTCGCCGGACAGGCCTCACCATGGATCGCGGTCACAGTGCATAGTGCCTGTTGGTACAATCGTAGCCCCTCATCGAAGCGGCCGCAGGTTTTGTAGAGAACGGCGAGATTGTTCTGCGCGTCTGCTACTTCCTCGGATGCTTCGCCGAACCCAGCGGCCACGATCCGTAACGCCTCTTTGAGACTCACCTCCGCACGGTCGAAATCACCGTGCATACGGCATATTTCGCCGATCAATCGCAATGTCCTGGCACGAATATGGGCGGCGCCTACGCCGGCGAAGCAGTCGCCTAACTGGTCTTCGATCGAATGCGCTCGTTCTGCCAGCGCCAAAGCGTCCTGGAAGCTCTGGCGTTCACTTTCGATTTCGGCGAGATCGTTGAGCAGGTTGGCTGCATCGGGCGAGTCTGCTTCCCCATACTGTTCTAGAAGCAGCAATGCCTCTCGACAAGCTGTTGCCGCTTCTTCCAGCTTCCCCTCCGCCTGCAGATTCCAGGCCTGCTCTTGCAGCTCGACGGCACGGTCAGCGTTCATGGATGTGCCACCACCAGTAGTGTCTTTGCCCGCCGGGTTACGCAATCCAGGCATTGCCTGAGGTTTTGAGGATCGAGCGCACCAAGGCTCTCATCGAGTATTACGACGTCGGGATTCTGCAACAATGCCCGCGCCAGAAAAACTCGTCCCCTTTCCCCTTGCGAGAGCTGCCAGCCAGTCTCGCCAACGATCTGATCGAGTCCGGCCGGCATTCGCTCCAACAGCGTTCCAAGGCCGAGTTCCTTGCACAACTCTTTGGCCTCCTCGAGATCCTGGCCGGAGTGTGGGTAGGGTCGTCCCAGCAGCAGATTGAAGCTGAGGGGCGCCGTGAATATGTGATTCTCGTGATACTGCGGAGCAACAGCGATGCGATGGCGCCAAGTGGCCTCACCCAGAGTATGGCGGTCCAGTCCACTTGCGAGAAGCAGGCCGCCGGAAGGACGCCGCAAGCCACCAAGCAGAGAAACCAATGTAGACTTGCCGCTCCCGGGGTCGCCCTGCAGCAGCACGAAATCGCCGCGTTGGATGGCGAGACTGCATCCTTTCAGGATCGGCTCGTAGCGGCCCTGATGAGTGAACATGACATTGTGTGCCTGCAGGATCGTATCCGAAATCGAGGACGTTTCAGCGAGCAGTTCCCGGCCGTCGGCTCCTGCCGCGGCGTCAAACATCACCTTCACATTACGCCAGGCGATCCAAGCCGTGGTTCCGGGAGAAAGCCACGTGGTCATATGTTCGATTGCGGCGCTGGTGAACAGGATCGCTCCGAAGCTGATAGCGAGTTGCGCCAACTTCGCGTTACCGGACAGAAACGATGGAGCCAGCGCGGCAAAAGCAGCAATCATATAGCCGCGAGGTAACACAGTCTCGATCCACGCCGACGACCGGTCTAGAGTTTCGGAGAATCCGGCATACTGCTCGTTTTCAAGGTCCTCGTCTTGGTGCCACTCCGAGGGCGCCTGCTGTGCCAGCCTGGTGCGATGGGCGCTCATTGTTTCGACCAACTGGTGGGTCAATCCAAGGCGCATTCTCGTCCAGGAGAACCGGCGCCGCATATTCTCGGAAATCAAAAGAACAGACACGCAGATCCAGAGGATTAGCAAAATGATCTCGGTGCCGGCCGCACAACCTAAGGCAATGACAAACGGCGCCAGCAGCAACTCGAGAGCGGCGAGCACGATTTGCAGCCCACCGCTGGCGCCCAGTTGCTGAATCGCTTCCGATTCCAGGACCTCGCTCAACAACTGGCCCGCACCTTTCCGCCACATCAAATCGGCATCCATCCGCATGGCGCCAACCAGCAGTCGCTGTTTCAGCAGGCCCCCGAAACCGACAGCGACTACGCCCTCCAACCAGCGCGAAGCGGCGCGCAGGGGCACACTGCTTGCTAGACAGAGCGCCCACGCCGTCAGCCAGGCATAATCCGACCGACCGCTGAGCGCACCGGAGCCGAGAAAGGCCCAGCTCGCGAGCAGGAGTGCGGTCTCAAGGGCATGAGTGCACAGGAGTGCGCTCAACCGCGAGACCAACCCTGCCGCCCTCATCTGGTGCCAGAATGAAACGGCTGGCCACACTTTGATATCGAGAGAATCAACAGGATTTTTTCCGGGCGGTGGCGGCAGGACCGCGATGTACGCAGCTAAACGTTTATCCATTCGCAAGCCTCCGTCGTCTCGCTGAGAACTCCGCTGCTCATCTTCAAGTGTCGCCAAATCGAGCTCGACCATAGGTGCTGGCGGGTGGTCGTCTCCTGATCGCAAAGCGCACGGTACCGTGAGTCCGTCTTCTGGTAGAGTTCGCGCGGGGATCCGTCTTCGATAATCCGACCCTGCTCGACCACCCATACGCGCTGGAAGTCGAGGGTATCGGGAACATCGTGCGTAACGAAGATCATCGTAGCCCTGGCGAAGTGCCGCCGCGCTCTTGCCAGCAAAGTGCGCCGCGCTTCACGATCCAGACCGCGCGCGGGTTCATCAAGAATTGCCAGGCGAACGTCGGGACGGGCCAGGCCCCGTCCTATCCGGACGTTTTGCCCTTCGCCACCGGATACCAGCGCGCCGCTTTCGCCCAGCGCAGTCTGCAAGCCATCGGGCAGGCTCTCGAGCACGCTCAGCAGGTCCGTACCTTGAATGGCCAGACCCACTCGCGCGGTGGAATCGGATCCATTGCCATAATTAAGGTTGTCCAGGAGTGACGCTTGAAACAGGTGAACCTCAGGGGCAATCCAGGCAGTGTGGCGCCGCAGTTGCGCCAACTGCTCGGCGTCGAGTGGTGCTCCATCCACCATCACGCTGCCCCGCTGCGGTTTGTGCCAGCCCAGCAGCAAACTGGCCAGAGAAGATTTTCCCGCTCCTGATAAGCCGACTACCGCGACGTGCTCCCCGGGCGCGATGCTGAGGTCCACATCCTCCAGAATGACGTGACCACCCGCGACGACCGTTACCTTCTCGACTTCCAAACCGACGCCACAGGCTTTCGCCGCTGGAGCAGCTTCAGGAATCTTTTCTTCGGGCGCGCCGAGAGGCTCCAGAAGCCGCCACAGAGTGTTGCGCAGGCCAGGCATGTCCCACGCGATGGACGCCAACTGCTGACCGAAGGTGGGAATGGAAACTGCCCAATACGCAAGCAGAAGCAATCCAGCGGGAGATGAAGTGCGCAGAGCTTCCCGGTAAACCAGCGCGATGACGGGCACATACGTTACCGCCATCTGGAAGAGCTCGGCGCGCACGAAGAGGGCCTGCAGGCGCAATCCCGCTTCCGCCCATTGCCCTAATTGTTCTGAATGCAGGGTGCGAAGCGTCCGCGCGGCACCGTGGGCCTGAATGGGTCGCAGCCCGAGTAGTGCATCCAGATAGAAACGGCTCAGGGCACCGCTGAACTCGCGAAAACGCAAGTCGCGACTTGCCATGGCGGGCTGAAACAGAAGAGGAACGCCCACAGAAACGATCACTGCTAATAAGGCCGGCACGGCCGAGCCAGGATAGAACCAGGCAATACCCGCTGCAGCGAAGACCAGGCTGGCGGTCAAGCGCACAAAAAGCCCGGCGAATTCCGGTAATTTGCGCAGCAGTTGCAGCGTGTGCGCGCGGAATGCCATATCTGAAATCAAGCGAGATTGAAAATGGCGGTCGTGCAGCCGCGGAATTTTCATCAGAATGCGCGTACGCAGCCGCATTTCCAGGTGGCGGCCAAGACGCAGAAGTCCGGTCACCGCGGGCCATTCCAGCGCGAGCAGCCCGCCGAGAAAACAAATCATGGCGGTGATCGCGCCGATACGCTGACCGGTCAGCTTCAAATGCCGCGCCAGGTCAAAGAACCCGCGAAAGAGCAGAGGCTCAAACACCGTTCCGGCCGCGGAAGCCAGGACCGCCAAAATAATCAGACCGGAACACACCCAACCATTCACCCGAATCGCCTCCCACACCGGAAGCCAAACCCGGGTCGGCGGTTCATTGCGCACGGCTTCAAGGGAGTGCGGCAGCGGTTCGGTCAACGCTTCCGCCCGCTTGCCTGCGGCAACCACCAGAACGGCGCCCCGCATCCGTAACTGTTCATTAACCTTGCAAACGGTCCAGAACTCGGGTGGGATCTGGTCAGGGTTTTGTGCGCATAAGCTGAGAAATTGTTTCGCTTCAGGGCCGCGCGTCAACTTGCCCGCATCGCAGAGAGTCTGAGCCAGCCGCAGGGAGGCATCCCAATGCGCCCTATCCTCACTACTGCGATCGTTCCACAAATGCGGCTCAACACCGAGGGCGCGCATGCGGCTCTCCAGCCCCGTGGTAAAGACATCGCTTTGCGACCATTCTTCCCACATCTCACTCGAGACCATTTGTTCGTGAATGTAGAGGGAGTCCAGAAGTCTCCGGCGGTGCATCCAAATGCGACCCGCTCCCGGATCCATAATTTGCACCAACGGACCGTGCACGCTCCACAGCACTACAAAGTGAGTCGCGCCTCCGGCCAAGCGCAGCACCACAATGGCCGGCAAACATTCCGACGTTGGAAGCAACACCAGATCCGAGGGTATGACAACCTGCGTGGCATCGAGGCCCAGTGCCTGGGCCATGGTTTCCAGCGTGTCGATCGAGGTGCCATCCACATCGGTCTGGCAGGCTTCGCGCAATCGGCCGTAGGAAAGGTAAAGTCCGAAACCGCCGAACAGGGCCTTCAGCGAGGCAGGACCGCAGTCCATCACCGAGGTCTGAATCACCTCCGGAACGAGGAAACGTTTCATGGGCGCCTCGTCATCCACTGGCCGGTAGTGCGCAATACCAGCGTCAGCGGCGTCACACGTTCGACCGCGACCTCGATCGTGCCCGGCATTCCGTGTTCGAGCCGCCCGCGAAAGCTTGAACCGGGATTGATCGCCAGCTCGACGCGCACCTTGCCGTCGCGGATCTCCTGGGCCACGCGCGCAACCGTGGCGGAGACCGAACCGAACTCGGCCCAAGGATAGCCATCCAGCCGCAACGTGGCCGCCTGTCCTGGCTGGATGCGGCCGAGCGCCGCCTCGGCGGGAAATTGCCCTACCACCCGCAACTCGCCGGAAGGGACAATCGAGGCCAGGCTCTCCGCTTCCTCCACTACTGAACCTGGCCGGAGAATCATGCATTCGCCGATGCGTCCGCCAATCGGTGCGCGGATTTGCCGACGCTCGACTTCATACTGCAAACCCTGCACGCCGGCGTTCACCGTGTTGCGCTGCTCTTCCAATGCCGCGATTTCGGAGTACAAACGCTGGATGCGCACATCGCGCTCGCGGTCGCGTGTGGCCTGCTCCTGGGGCAGACGGCGAGCGGCCGTTTCGGTTGCTTCGAGGGCGGCGCGCAGGCGGCGCGCCTCGGCATCAATTCTCTCAAGGTCGCGCGGGGGAACCAGGCCCGCCTGTTGCATTTTCTGTTCGCGCGACAATTCTGCTTCGGCATACTTCGCAGCGGCCTCGGCCTCTCGAACCCTGCCATCTGCTTCCTCAAGGTTCAGCTGCGCGGTCCGTCGCTCTTCGGCGCGTGCACTTTCTTCCGCTGCCACTTGCGAGCGCAGTCTCGCCACTTCCGTTTCCAGTCCTTGTGCGCGGACATTTTCCTGCCGCATTTGCAACTGCTCAGGCGCGGCATCGATCTCAACTAGCACATCTCCGCGTTGCACAGCCTGACCGACCCGCAGATTGGCCTCGACCACCCGGCCGAGCAACGGAGACTGGACCGGGTAAGTCGCCGCGTCGAGCTCGACCCGGGCTTCGGATGAGACTTCGCACAAGGTCAGTCGTGCTTGGGCTGCCCAAAAGCACCAACCACCCAGCACCAGCAAGCCCGCGGCCATGAGAGCGCGAGTCAGGCCACCGCGGTCCGAGAGCAGCCGATCGAAAGTGCGAGCGAAGGCGGTGGTTGCCATTTGGATTCTCCAAAGGTGACCCGCGACTATCGGATCGCGGGTCACGTATGCTGTCGGCGACGCTGACTGATAGGTGCACCGCCAAACTAATCAACGAACGATGGGGTTGTGATTTGAGGAAAGCTTTCCTGCCTTGATTCTGGTTTTGAGTTTCATAGGATTCTCCTTGTGTTCGGACGTTTGTAGGTTCGGAGCATGGCCTCATCCGCGCCGTACTGTCCCCGGAGCACTAACGGACGATGGTGTTGTGGTTAGTGGAAAGCTTTCCTGCCTTGATTCTGGTTTTGAGTTTCATAGGATTCTCCTTTCCTCGCAGCCACCGCAAAGCTCTGCCCCGGCTGCTGAATGTCAGGTTCGCGGTCGTCAACTCTTTAGGAGGACTCGACCAACGGAACTTCCGTCCTCTGTCTCTAACAGCGCAAAGTCACCGGCAAAACCGATCATGGTTCTCAAAATATTTTTCTAGAGGCAGAGAAACCCACTAAGTGGCCACTTTTCAAGTATTCCCAGTTGACTTCCAAAATAGCCGTGGCTACTCTAATTACCCAAGGCGCTTCCCCCCTCCCAAGGTTTGGGTTTCGTGGGACACGAATCGGCAGGAGAGATCACGCGATTGTTACTGGGCTGGCGGGGTGGCGACCGCAAGGCTTTGGACGCTTTGTTGCCGGTCGTGTACAAGGAACTGCAGCGTCTGGCCCACTTTCAACTGCGCAAGGAGCGTCCCGACCACACTTTGCAGAGCGCCGCCCTAGTGAATGAGGCATACCTCCGCCTGGTCGGATTGAATTCTCCGGAGTGGGAGAGCCGCTCCCACTTCTTTGCCATCGCTGCGCAGCTCATGCGGAAGATCCTTGTTGACTATGCCCGCCGCCATCGTGCCGGGAAACGTGGAGGCGGGGTCGGCGAAGTATCTCTGGACGACACCGGGTTGCTGGCACAAGGCAAGGGCAAAGATCTAGACGCCGTCGCCCTCGATGACGCACTGAAGGCGCTGGCTCAGATCGATGCCCGCAAGGCGCAGGTAGTGGAGCTGCGCTTCTTTGGGGGGTTGAACTTCGAAGAGACGGCGGAGGTGCTCAAAGTGTCGGCGGTGACAGTGGCGCGCGACTGGAGCACAGCCCGAGCCTGGCTCCACCGCGAGATGAGTCGTGGCAGTTCCGATGGATGCTGAGCGTTGGAAACGAGTGGATGATCTGCTGCAGGCGACACTGCAGGTGCCGTTCGAACGGCAAGAGGAGTTTCTGCGCAACGAATGTGCGGGGGATGCGGCACTGTTGGAAGAAGTCCACTCGTTGCTCACTTCTGATCGGAAGGCGGGAAGCTTTCTGGAACCGCCCGCAGTAAACGTCGCCGATGTGGCCGCGCGAGCCACGGTGATCGGCGCGACGCCGTCAGCGAAGCCTTCCATCACGGGGCAGACAGTCTCGCACTATCGCGTGCTGGGCCCGCTGGGCAGCGGCGGCATGGGTGTGGTCTACAAGGCGGAAGATACCTTGCTCGGTCGGTTGGTGGCGCTGAAGTTTCTTCCCGAAGACACGGCGCAGGAGCCAGCGGCGCTCGAACGTTTCCGGCGCGAGGCGCGGGCGGCATCAGCGTTGAATCATCCCAACATCTGCACGATTTACGAGATCGGAGAGCACGAAGGGCGAGCCTTCATCGCCATGGAGTTTCTGGATGGCATGACTCTACGGCAGCGAATAGGGGGACGTCCGCTGGAAATGGAATCTGTCTTGCCTCTAGCGATTGAGATTGCAGACGCGCTAGAGGCGGCCCATGCGGAAGGCATCGTGCATCGCGACATCAAGCCGGCGAATATTTTTGTAACGACCCGCGGACACGCCAAGGTGCTGGACTTTGGTTTGGCCAAACTGACTGGGACGCGGCGGGTAGGGGATGCGGCCGGGGCTGGCGAAGAAGAGACGGCGCTGACCGCCGATCCGCTGACGGGCCGGGGCGCGGCGTTGGGGACGGTGGCCTATATGTCGCCGGAGCAGGCACGGGCGAAGGAGTTGGACAACCGGACGGATTTGTTCTCATTTGGGGCGGTGCTGTACGAGATGGCGAATGGGGAAGCAGCCGTTTCAGGGGGAAAGCGAGGCGGCGATCTATGACGCGATTCTGAACCGGGAACCGGCGCCGCCGGGCGAACAGAATAGGGAAGTCCCGGCGAAGCTGGTCGAAATCATCCAAAAGGCACTGGAGAAGGATCGCGATCTCCGCTACCAGCATGCGTCGGAAATCCGCGCCGATTTGCAACGGCTAAAGCGCGATACGGAATCCGGCAAGTCGACCTCCGGAACTCCAGCCTCACACAAACCGTGGGCCTACCGCCAGATCTTGCTTTATGGGTCGGCGCTGGCGATTCTTCTTCTTGCCTCTGGCTTCGCATTCCGCTGGTTCAAGAACCAGCGAATCGTCCCCTCCAAGAGCTTAAGCGAGAAGCAATTGACGCGCAACACCTCGGAGCGCCGCGTCTTCGATGCTGCTATCTCACCCGATGGTAAGTATGTTGCATATGTCGACCCTGTTGGTTTGCACCTGCATGTGATCGATACCGGGGAGTCTCATGATCTCCCTCTGCCGGATGAATTGCGAACGCATCTCTGGGAAGTAAAGTGGTTTCCGGATGGTGAGAAATTGCTCCTGAGTGTTGAAGGTGAATCCGAAGGCAACGTTCTCTGGCAAACCTCCATCTTCGGGGGAACCCCACACCTGTTGCGAAATCACGCCAGGTTGGCGGCGGTGTCGCCCGATGGCTCGTCGATCGCATTCGCGGGCACAGATCACCACGAAATATGGGTGATGCAGGCCAATGGGGAAGATCCAAAGAAAGTCTGGGCCAATGATAACGAAGCTTACTTGGATTTGGCATGGTCTCCCGCCGGTAAGCGACTCGTTTATATGATAGCCAACAACAATGGGACGGGAGGTACGCTTGCGACCCTGTCTCTCGATGGGGGAAGTCCAAGCGTAGTCTTGTCTGATTCTCTGTTATCTGACGATGGTCTACTTTGGTTGCGTGATGGGCGCATCCTGTTTTCCAAGTCTGACAGGATGGGGATAATAGGGGAAAACTTCTGGGCGATCATTACTGATCCGCAGACGGGAAACCCCTCGGGGAAAGCAGTGAAGATCACGAACTGGGATGGCCTGAGCCCAGGCTTGAACAACATCAGCCAGGATGGGAGCCGGCTGGTCCTGACCAAGTTGCATCGGTGGGCTAATATCTACATTGGTGACCTGAAAGACAAAGGCACACGCTTGGACTCGCTGCGGCAGTTCACGGTGAGTGACAGTAGAAATTTTGCGACGGCATGGACAGGTGATAGCCGGGCGATTCTTTTCTCTTCAACGCGAACTGGAAGACAGAAAATATTCAAGCAGCTACTGAATCAGGATGCCGCCGAACCACTCATTCGAGGCTCCGATAGCGAATATTCTGCCGCCCTGAGTCCTGACGGCACCTGGATGTTTTACTGGGCTCTCACAGATCTTGGCAGTAACTCGCAATCTGAAAACGCGTGGTTGATGCGATTTTCAATGGCGGGGGGATCACCCGAGCGAGTCCTGAAGACAGCAGTGACACCCGGAATTGGCGTTGACTGTCCTTCCCACGCTGCCGGCTCTTGTGTTTTGAGTCGGTGGGAAAACGCGGAGCTAATTTTCCATGCACTGGACCCAATCCAGGGCGAGGGCAGAGAGCTTGCGAGGACCAAACTAGGGAAACCCGAAGACTTTGAATGGAGCGTTTCGCCAGATGGCTCGCGGATTGCAATTACGAGTAAGGATCAGCTTCGTGAGCAGGTTCGTATTCTGGATCTAGGAAATAACAAAAAGGAGCGCAACTTGCAATTGCCGCGCGGTTGGCGCATCTGGTCCACGAGTTGGGCAGCGGACGGTAACGCCTTGTTCGCGGCTGCTCAGTCAACCGAGTATCTCATCGTGCGCGTTGAGCTAGACGGGAAAACGCGGGTGCTCCTCAATCGAGGTAGGAATCAGTGGCTTAGTGATCCACGCCCCTCGCCAGACGGTCGCCACTTGGCATTTAGCCAGCAGACCTTCGAGAGCAATGCCTGGCTGCTTGAGAACTTCTGATTCCACTGTGGGGCTCGCCATCGGAATTTAAATATCCCATCTGATTTGGCATTTGAAAATTTGGTCATCGCCGAGGACTGAACGTGGGGAAGCATCTCCTCCAGTTTTTGTGACAGCCATACCTGTAGTACAGGTTTGTGCTCGCCCGAAAATGTTTCGCTGCGACTTGGTGCTACTGAAAAACTTTTGAACGGAATTTCAAGCTTCCTTTTAGCAAGCAGGACCAAACTGTGCCTCTCGAAAACCTCGAAACCAGAGCGGACGGGAATTATACTTCTTTCATAATTCTGTTCTCCGATGCTCATTTCTCTGACAAGACTCCTCACCACTCTGGGTTCGATCTTTCGCTCACGCGCTGCCCTCCAGCTAGAAAACCTGGCTCTGCGCCACCAGATCGGCGTGCTATTGCGGTCGGCGAGAAAACGGCCGAAGTTGGCTCCGCTGGACCGCCTCTTGTGGGTCTGGCTGTCCCGTATCTGGCGCGACTGGCACTCGACGCTGGCCATCGTAAAGCCCGAGACGGTCCTGGCCTGGCATCGCCAGGGGTTTCGTCGCTTCTGGACCTGGAAGGTGCGGCACGGACAACCGGGACGACCGGCCCTGGCGCGCGAGGTCCGAGATCTGATCCGCAGGATGTGCCGGGAGAATGCCGGGTGGTGGGGTGCACCCCGCATCCACGGCGAGTTGCTCAAACTGGGCATCGATATCGGCGAGAGCAGCGTTAGCAAATACATGGTGCGCGGACGCAAGCCGCCGTCTCCGACCTGGCGCACCTTCCTGGAGAACCATCTCACACAATTGGTCTCCATCGACTTCTTCACCGTACCCACACTCCGTTTCAAGGTTCTTTACGTGTTTCTGGTGCTGGCGCATGATCGTCGTCGCATTCTTCATTTCAATGTGACCGCCCACCCGACTGCTGAGTGGACGGGGCAGCAACTGCGGGAGGCCTTTCCCTTTGACCAGCTCCCGCGTTACCTGCTGCGCGACCGTGATGCGATCTTCGGCGTTGACTTCCGAGAACAGGTGCGGCACCTGGGGTATCCAGGAAGTGCTGTCTGCACCGCGCTCGCCTTGGCAGCGAGCCTATGTGGAGCGAGTGATTGGTTCCATTCGCCGCGAGTGCCTCGATCATGTGATCGTGTTCCATGAAGCCTCGTTACGTCGAACCCTCAATTTGTATTTCAATTACTATCACCGATCGAGAACACATCTTTCGTTGGGGAAGGATTCGCCCGAGTCACGACCGGTTCAGCCGCCGGAACTGGGACAAGTCATAGCGCTCCCGCAGGTCGGCGGGCTACATCACCGGTACGAACGACGGGCCGCCTGAGACGCTGCCGTCCTTAATATGGGTAATGACGACGCACGCGGGTGCGTTCCCCCAGGCTCGAGAACTCGAGAAGCTGCATTGGCTGTTTTCGTGGCGGGCGAAGCAATCACTGGCCTAAAAACCGTACTGAGATCGAATTTTCGGTAGTGACAATAAGAAGAGTGCCATGGTTCGCTGACGAAGCAGCCCAAATGATAAGAGCCGCTGCAGGGCAGTCAGGGCGGCCTAATTGAAGCGAAGAAAACCGTGTCGTAATTTTGTCGTAGTTCGGGGTCGAAATTGCGTCATTTTCCGATATCTTCGATTATCGAGAACCGAACTCGTAAAGCGAACGGAGCACAGTGAAATCAAGCAACTACAAGAAAAGATCTGGAGGCGCGGGTCGGAATCGAACCGACGCATAAAGGTTTTGCAGACCTCTCCCTTACCACTTGGGTACCGCGCCTCTGCTCCATACGTTAACGTTCCGGCTGGAAAAAGTCCATCAGCGGAGAGCAGGCTGGGAAAAAAGAAATCTGGAGCGGGAGACGGGATTTGAACCCGCGACTTCGACCTTGGCAAGGTCGCACTCTACCACTGAGTTACTCCCGCTCGTTCTCTCATTCTACAGCACTTGCGCATTTCGTGACAATTCACTGCATCCGCACTCCAGCCAACTGCGCCGAACGCCTCAGGTACAATCCAGGTTCGAACCAGGCTATGCGCAAGGCCGCGTTGCTTTACAACCCGGACTCCGGCGGCAGCAAGCAGCGCCAGCAGGAATTGGAATCCGCACTCACCGTGCTCCGGAATGGGGGCGTCGAAGCGGATCTGGTTCCCACGGAGTCCACCCATCACGCCGTCGAGGAAACTCGCCAGGCGGTTGCCTCCGGCTGCGACACCATCTTCGCCTGTGGCGGCGACGGCACCGTCCACAACATCGTCCAAGTCCTCGCCACCTCGTCTACAGCGCTGGCGATCCTGCCCATCGGCACCGCCAATGCACTCGCACACGATCTTGGTATTCCGCTCAACGTTCCTCGTGCGGCGAAGGCCAGCCTGCGTTCCTCGCTCCGCCGCGTAGCGCTCGGCCGCGTCGCCTACACCGATGTTCACGGCAACTCGTGCACCCGCTACTTCGTGATTGCCGCTGGCCTCGGAGTGGATGCGCATCTCTTCTACAAACTCCATACCGGAACCAAGCAGCGCATGGGCATGGCTGCCTACTACGCCAAAGCCTGGCACCTATGGTTCAGCTACCCCATGACGCGATTCGTGGCGGAATACACCAAAACGGGTTCGGACGTTGCCCATGAGGCCGAAGTCACAGAACTGATGGCGATTCGCATCCGCAACTTTGGCGGAGTCCTCCAGGAACTCGCCCCCGGAGCCTCCCTCGACCGCGACGACATGCGCCTGGTCTTCTGCCGCACCGGCAGCCGCCTGGCCTATCTCGCCTACGTGACCCGCGGCCTCCTGCGCCTGCCCTGGACAGTTCCCGGCATTGACCTGGCCCACAGCATCAGAGTCGCTTGCCACTATCCGTCCACCTCTACCGCGCAAGAGCAGCGGAAGATTTATGTGGAAGCTGACGGCGAACTCTTGGGCACTCTCCCCGTCGAAATCACGGTAGTCCCAAACGCCCTGACACTTCTGGCCCCGCCGCGCTGAATCCGACAAAGGGCGAGTGCGTCATCCCGAAGCTCCGCGTTTTCACTACCCCGAATGCGTCATCCCGAAGCCCCGCGCTTTCACCAGCGGGGCGAGGGATCTCGCGTGTTGACCCTGTCTTGCTGAGTGCTGGCCGCTGAAGGGCGGAGTGCCCCCGCCCACACTGGCGCATCCCCGCGTCTCAGAATAGAATCCTGCAAATCACTTGGAACCCATCACCCACTTCCTGACCGGCGCTTGCCTGGGACGTGCCGGCCTGAACCGCAAGACCGCGCTGGCCACGCTCACGCTGACGCTCGCCGCCGAGGCTCCCGACTTGGACGTAATCGCGGGCATCTTTCGCGGCCCGACCTTCGGCTTCGCCCACCATCGCGGATTCACCCACTCCTTCCTCGGCGTGCCACTCGACGCGGCGTTTGTACTCGGCTTTGTCTATCTGCTCTGGCGCCTGCGCGGCCGCAAAATCAAAGATCCGAATCTCCCCCCGCACTGGGGCTTGCTCTATTTCTACGCTTGCCTCGCAGGCCTGAGCCACATCCTGCTCGACTTCACCAACAACTACGGTGTACGCCCCTTCTGGCCCTTTTCCGAGAAGTGGTATTCCTGGGACATCGTCTTCATTTTCGAGCCCGTCATGTTCGCCTTCCTGCTTCTCGGATTGATTGTTCCCGCGCTCTTCGCGCTCATCGACAAGGAAATCGGCGCCCACGCCCGGGGCCCGCGCGGACGACTCGCCGCTTCACTGGCCCTCATCGGCGTCGTTCTGCTGTGGGGCCTGCGCGACTTCGAACATCGCCGCGTCGTCAGCATCCTCGAAGCCCGCACCTATAATGACGCCGATCCGCTCCGGGCCTCCGCTTATCCCAAGTGGGGCGATCCATTCCACTGGTACGGCGTCGTAGAAACGCCCACCTTCTTCGCCCTCGCGCCGGTCGATTCCCTCACTCCCGAAGTCGATCCCGACGGCAACATGGAAATCCGCTATAAAGCTGAAGAAACTCCGGTCACCCTGGCCGCCAAGAAGTCCTATGCTGGCCGCGTATTTTTGGATTGGGCGAAGTATCCCATCACCGAAACCGAAACTCTCCCTCCTCCGCAGGAAGGTTACATCGTCCGCTTTCAGGACCTGCGCTTTGCTGGAATCGCAATCGCGGGTGGCCGAAGCCGCCGCGCCCTTACCCGAGCCGTACGGATTGACAAGAATCTGAAAGTCGTCGGCGATGTCTACGAAACAAAAAAAGGAGTGGAGATCGTCCCCGAACCCGACTAGCGTTGCTGATTCGGTGCACTTCGAATGCGAAATCCCGAAGCTCCGCTGTTTGAATAGCTCGAATGCGTCATCCCGAAGCTCTGCAATTTGAATAGCCCGAATGCGTCATCCCGAAGCCCCGCGCTTTCACTAGCGGGGCGAGGGATCTCGCACGGAGTTTCCGAAGACCGAACTCACACGCCTTGACGTCCCTGTAGCAGAGTCTTCCCTTCGCAAGAAACGCACTCCCCTTGACGCCAGCCTCGCCAGCGCCCAGAATAGAATTTCGTTCGAGGTGATCCATGCTGGCATACGCATTCATCCTTTTCGCCGTTGCGCTCCGGTTCCTACCCCATCCGATGGCCTTCACTCCGGTCGGCGCAGCTCTGCTGTTCTTCGGCGCGCGCGGACCACGCCGCCAACTCTGGGTCCCGCTCGCTCTCCTCGCAGCATCCGACGTCGTCCTCACGACCATGATTTACCGCTATCCCTTCAGCTGGGATCATTTCGTAACCTGGGCGTTTTATGCCGGGATGTTGTGGCTAGGGACGACTCTCAAGCAGAACGCCGGAGCCGTCCGGATCCTAGGCTCCGCCCTGGCAGGCTCTGTCTCATTCTTCCTGGTAAGTAACTTCGCGGTCTGGGCCGCCTGGAACATGTATCCGCGAACCGTCGCGGGCTTGCTGACCTGCTACGAGGCGGGCGTTCCATTCTTCCGCCACGCTGTCGCCGGAGACCTGCTCTTCACCGCAGCCATGTTCGCCGCGCCGGTCGTGTTCCACGCACTTTCTGAACGCCTGCACAAATCCCACGACCACATAGCCGCCGCTTAACCGCCGCTCACGTAGGGACAGCCGCCTCGGCTGTCCGTTGCGAGATGAATTCGTGTGGGGACAGCCGCCCTGTCCAGGCCGCGACGCCTTCTGTCGCGGCTGCTTCAGTAAGTGCGAGAAATCAGGAAAATTACCAACAGGTCTTCCGGCACAGACCTCACCCGATGCCGAAGCCACCCGCACCTTCTAGTAGGGATACGGATAAATATAGCTGGGCGCAGGATAGCCATCCACCCACCACGGGCTGTACCAATACGATGGCCAATACCAAAAAGGATTCCACCCCAAGCCCCATCCAAAGCCCCAGCCGCAGCCCCAGCACCCGCCCCACCCATAGCCGTAACCGCGATAAACCCCGCCGTAATAACCGCGTCCGCCATAGCCGCCGTGTGCGAAACCTCCAATTCGACTGAACGAATTGCTCGCCCCGGTTCGCGCGTTCGCGGTCAGCCCCGATCCGACCGCTCCGTGGGCTCCTCCGAAAGAGTGCCACTGCCCATCCGCAATCGCCGGGTGAAAGCTAGCCGTGCTCGCAACATTTCTGCTCCCGCTGCCACCTGATCTCGCAAACGAATGCCATCCCGGCGAGGTGTTCCGAACGCCTTGGCCCTCCGAGGACCACGCTCTTCCTCCACCGGAACTGCGCGCCGATGGCGACCCTCCGCCCATCCTTCCATATCGGCCGCCACCGCCGTACATCGAAACCCCGCCGCGATAGCCGCCGTAAGAGCCACCACCATGGTAGCCACCTCCATAAGAGCCGCCACCGTGGAAGCCGCCGCCTCCGCCGCCATGGAAACTTCCGCCACCACCCCCACCTCCGTGACCACCATGCTGGGCAAAAGCGGGTATAACCGCGCAAACGAGCGTGAGACTGGTGATTCCTGCGAGAAGAGTTTTCAGAAAGGTGGACTTCCTCATGTCAGTTTCCTCCACCCAAACGGCGGTTGGCTACCCCCGAGGGCACATCGCCTGTACTCATCCTACTCCAATTCGAGTCGCATTCCATTTTGGAAGCGTCCCAATGCGAGACGCCAGATCGTGGCATTGCGTCGATACCTGTTGTGAAAAGGTAATCTCTCTTCACTCTTCCTCCGCCTTCTCGGCTTGCCGCCGAAGCCGCACCACCAGCCACAAGCAAACGCCGGTCACGATTACCCCCAAAACCAGAATCCAATGCCGCTTGAACATCCCGCCGAACAATCCCACAATCTGCGGCCCAAACCAAAGCACGAGCCCCGATAGCACCAGAAACCGAACAAACCTTCCCAGAAAAATCGCGACCAGGAAGTCGCGAAACCGCATTTCAAACACTGCCGCGCCCAGCACGAAAATCTTGAACGGCGTTGGCGGCGGCAGCATCCCCGGAAACATCAGCGCCCAAAATTCATGCCGCTCAAAGGAATCATGAATCTTCAGAAAATCGATCTTCCGAAATCCGCTTTCGCAGCACCTTCTCTCCGCCCAGATATCCCACGATGTACAGCGGAATACTGCCCAGCGCCGACCCCAGCGACGCCATCGAAATGTACAGCAGCAACCGCTTGCGATCCTGATAGACATACGTCGCGACCACAAAATCCACCGGCATGCCCAGCAGCGCGCTGTCGGCAAACGCAGCCACAAACGGCCCCCAGATCCCGAGCACCTTCATCAGCCCCAGAATCCAAGCCGTATAGCGCGCCAGTATGTGTCCAATCTTTTTCAAGAGAAGTTAGTGTAGTTGATCGAGACCACGTAGCGACAGCCGCCTCGGCTGTCCAGGTTTTGAAGTTGTGTGGTGATTGTCTTGGCGGTGACGTTCAGTAACATGTAGCGGCGGACGCATTCGTCCGCAACGCGAGTCCGAGATCGGCCCCCGGACAAATGCGTCCGGGGCTACGTCGACCCGCTAGCCGCGCTCGGCTGTCCCGGCTGCAACGTTCTCTGCCGCGGCGGCGGCTGCAATCTACAACGCCACGCCTGCTATCATCGCTACCCGGAGAAATCATGCGTAGTTTCCTGCTCGTACTCTGCCTCGCCTTCGCAACCACACTCGCCGCCGCCGCCCAGCAATACGATCTCGTCCTCGAAGGCGGCCGCGTCATCGACCCCGAGACTCACCTCGACGCCATCCGCAACGTCGGCATCCGCGACGGCAAGATCGCCCGCATCACCGACGCCCCGATCAGCGGACGCCGCGTCATCCACGCCACTGGTCTTGTCGTCGCACCCGGCTTCATCGACCTGCACCAGCACGGCCAGGATCTCGCCAGCCAGCGCGTCAAAGCCTTCGACGGCGTAACCACCGCGCTGGAAATGGAAATCGGCGCACCCGACGTCACCCAGTTTTTGAATTCCAAGCAAGGGAATTCGTTGATCCACTACGGCACCACCGCCAGCCACGTAGCCGCCCGGTCCCTGATTTTCGGCGCGCCGTTGCCCGAAGGAACGATCCTGCCGAAAAGCGGACCCGCCACCGATCAGCCCGCCACTCCCGAGCAGATCGAGCGCATCCAGCAACGCCTGCGCGACCAGCTCGACCTCGGCGCCCTCGGCATCGGCATGGGCATTGCATACACTCCTGGCGCCACGCGCCTCGAGGTCATCGACATCTTCCGCGTCGCCGCCGAGCGCAAACTGCCCGTCTACACCCACGTGCGCAACGCCGGTCGCATCGAACCCGGCTCCGCCATCGAGGCCGTGGAAGAAGTCATAGGCGCGGCCGCAATCACCGGAGCGCCTCTACACATCGTTCACATCAACAGCACCTGCCTGCGCGACTCCCTCGAATGCATCTCGCTCGTCGCCGGAGCCCGCGCCCGCCACCTCGACATCACCACTGAAGCCTATCCCTACATCGCAGGCATGACCGCCATCAACTCCGCCGTCTTCAATCCCGGATGGCGCGAAAAACAGGGCATCGACTACGGCAACCTCGTCCTTCCCGACACCGGCGAGCACCTCACCAAAGCCCGCTTCGACGAGTTGCACAACTCCAGCAAGCCACAATGGGTGCTGATCTTCGCCAACACCCAGGAAACCGTCGACGCCATCATTCCCAACCCGCTCGTCATGATCGCCAGCGACGGAGCCGAAGGCCATCCTCGCAATGCCGGAACCTACGCGCGCGTCCTCGCCCAATATGTGCGTGAGAAAAAAACTCTGACCCTGATGGAAGCCCTGAATAAAATGACGCTCATGCCCGCGCAAATGCTGGAGCGTTCCACTCCCGCCGCGCGACAGAAGGGGAGATTGCAAGAAGGCGCCGACGCCGACATCGTAGTCTTCGATCCCCAAACCATCACCGACGGCTCCACTTTCCAGAAGCCCATGGAGCCAAGCGTTGGCGTGCATTATCTGCTGGTAGCCGGAACTCCAGTAATCGAAGACGGGAAGCTAGTCGAGAATGCTTTCCCCGGCCAACCTCTGCGAGGCCCAGGAAAAACAACCGAACCCAGCCATTAACGGTACTCACGTAGGGACAGCCGCATTCGCCCGTCCGGCCGCGACGACTCTCATGTGGGGACAGCCGCTCTCGGCTGTCCAGCCGCGACGATTTCTGTCGCGGCAGCCTTTGAGCCTAAGCCGCCCTCCGACGCCCCTTCTTCCGCGATTCCGCCGTTGCATCCCTTCTGCCCTCCAACATCTAGTGACGCCGGTCATTGATGTTCTGTTCTCGGCCCGATATTCTCCACAGGAACTCAAGGGAGACATAACTCGTGAACCCTACCTATTCCCGCAGAAATTTCATTCACACTTCGATGATGGCGGGTGCCGTCCTCGCCGCTGGAAAGCATCTCGTCGCATCTACGCCGGCCGGAAAGCCCGGCTTCCCGGTCGCGGACTATCACGTCCACCTGAGCCCCACGTTATCGATCGAGCAGGCGATCCAACTCGGAAAAGAGCGGCAGGTTCAGATCGGGATCGTGGAGCATCCCGGCCCCGGCTACCCGATTCTGACCGACGCCGACCTCAAGAAATACATCGATGGCCTACGCCAGTATCCCGTCCGCATCGGCCTGCAACCGGTGTACGCGGGCTGGTCCAAAAACTTCTCGAAAAGCCTGCTCGATGAACTGGATTACGTTCTGATGGACGCGCTCACCTTGCCCAACAGCGACGGCACCTGGCTGGCGATCTGGCAGATTGACACCCACGTCGACGACGAAGAGGCCTTCATGACGCGCTACATGCAGTTTATCGAGCAAGTGCTGACTACCGAGCCCATCGACATCTTTGCCTGGCCGACTTTTCTTCCAGTTCCAATCGCACGAGAGTATAGCCAGCTTTGGACACGGCCTCGGATGCAACGCATCATCGATCTCGCAAAGTCCAGAAAGATCGCAATCGAAATCAACGAGGTGGCGCACGTCCCCGACGAAAACTTCATTACGCTGGTAAAACGAGCCGGCCTGAAATTCACCTTCGGCACCGATTCGCGCAACCAAAACGCCGCACATTTCTATTACTGCTACCAGATGGCCCAGAAATGCGGGCTCACCGAAGCGGATATGTTCGTGCCCAAAAAGAAGTGAGCAATAAAGAGACTAATCCATCGGATTTGAATGAGCGGGTGCCACATCCTAACGACGCGCATTTTGCGACGTCAGAGCCTGCCCTCAGAACAGTCGAAGGGGTGGGATTTTGGCGTGAGTCAGTAAGAAGCGAAAGTCAAAGCCCCCTAGCCGCAAAGAGCGCGGCTGAGATTGGGCATCCAGATGCTCTTCTCGGTTAGGTAGATCACGCACAAAATCAGAACTGGACGCGCTTCGTCTTTTGCGCATCCGCAAGTTCTTGAATGACTGCATTCTGCTTCAGGAAAACAAGGAAGTCTTTGGCTTCACGCAGTAGTCGTTTGTCCAGCAGTTTGATGGCTAGCTTCCCCAACAGCAGATGCACGCGCGGATCTTCGGCGGTCACATGCCCAACGAGTTCGAGTGCAACGTCTCGCGCGACGAGGAATTGTTCGGCCCTGGCCGCCGCCTGCGCATATCCGAAATACAAGCCACAGCGGGCAATTTCCGTGGCTTTCCAAATCTTCCACATCTGCACGATCTTGGCCGCACTGTCCAGGCTCGAAGGGCCCAAAACGGTGACCACGTTGCATCTGGGACACCGGTCCAGCGCCACGTGAGTAATCCCCGCATGCTGGCGGAAGTCTGCCACCACAGAAACAACTTGCTCAGCACTGGAGCAAAAAAATTGAAATTCCTTACCGGGTACCTGCACTCGGGCATAGTCGGCGGCCCGCGATGGATTGGAAAAGACGAGAAGGCATCCTCCCTGGAGTTCGGGCAAACGGAAATTCAGTAGACCATTTTCATCCTTCAGGAATGTGGCAAACCCTGGTGCCGTTTCGTCGGTCGTCTGGGCGAGCAACTCACATTCGAGTTTGTCGCGCAATTCACAGTGTTCGGCCGAGTTCTCCCGGTCAGAAAGATCTTGCGGAAAGCCACGGCGTGGAACGGCCTCGAGCAGCGAATAGGATGGGAAATCTTTTTTCTTCGAAGAGAACCAGCGCCACATCAGATCACCTTCGGAAGGAACAACATTCTGCCATGGCTCGGGTCAACCGCATAGCGCAATTGGAGGACTGGCTGTGACGACGTGGCCACGGACCTCAACGTGGCCACCCGCCGATGAACAATTGAAATTCACTGTGTTCGCACTCAGGCCAGTTGTGACAAGCAAGGGTGGCTGTGCGATAGAATCGACCACCCGAACCCCTCAGCGATCCGGAATCGGCGGCTGCAAGTTCAGTCCCATCGGGATTGTGCTATAGATCGCGTCAAACCCCATCGGCACAAAGAAGTTCCAATCCGCCTCGGTGTTTGCCGGGTCGGCGAACACCCGCAGACCCAGCGAGTGGGCCGCTGCCACAAAGGCCGCGCCGCTGCCCGGTTGCTGCTGTTCCGCTGGACCAAAGAAGTCCATCTCGCCGCCAACGATACGAGCCTGCAGGACGATCCCCGTCACCAGGAATTGCTGTACCGAAGCATAACCTGGCAGGCGAAACACCGGTCCAATCTCAGCCCACTGCAGCCCGAGTGAGATTTTCTTGTTAATGATGGTCACCGGCAATCCGGTGACAGCTTCGATCTGAGCCGGGCTCAACAATTGCAGACCGTCGAAGTCTAGCTCACGCGGAATCTTCGGCGCAGCCTGCGCTGCCAAGTAGAGCAAGGCCGGCGAGAACGAATCGAAAATTACCCGATCAGCCATGCTGGCCTGGTTCACTTCACCCACAACAGCCGTCACCAAGGCTTGCTCGAATTGGTCCGCGGGATCGCAGTGCGGCGAGAAGGCCTTCAGCTCAATGATTAAGATGCCGGCCAAGTCGTCGCCAGCCCGGTTGTTGAACTCGCGTGCGACATTGATTACTTGGCGCAACTCGGGCACATAGGGCAGACGCTGCTGCAGCTGATCCAGAGTCAAAGAATGGATGCAGGTGGAGTCGCTAAGAAAATCGTCGTGAAAGACGGCCAGCCGTCCATCTTGCGTGAGCTGCACGTCCACTTCTACGACGCGCGCGCCAAAGTTGTAGGCCTGACGCACCGAGTCGACCGTATTCTCGATCGGCAATGCCGGATTCTCTCCGGTGTTGGGACCGACTCCGTGGTGTCCGATGGCAATTGGACGCACGTTAATCCGCAGGAAATCCTCCGCGGTGCTGTGTTGTTGACCGTTGTCGCTATCAGGTTCGTCGCTGGCTCCCGCGATTCCGCCGCAGAGATTCAGACTGAGCATCAAAGCTCCCAGACATATCGGCATGTTCACTTTGAACAAAGTTCGCGTGCATTGCATGATTGGCTCCTTCCAGTTTGCCGGCACCGTGGATCAGCGTGACGGAAGAGTAGGAAACAACACACATTCCCCGACCTGCAAGCGACAAGGGGTGACAAAGGGCGACAAGCAGCGACTTGCGGCCTCTTAGGCCAATCCGGGTAATTCCCCCAACTCGATCCCGAGTCCAAACCGCACCCTCACGCATCCAAGCCGAGCATGGAGGTAAGTCTATGTACGTTGTACTGGGGGCAAGCGGCAACACCGGACATATAGTGGCGACCAACCTTCTTGCCGGCGGGCAGAAAGTTCGCGTCGTCGGCAGAAACGCAGCCCATTTACAGCCTCTCGCGGCGAAAGGTGCGGAGGCATTCATCGCCGACGTCACCGACGCCGCGGCTCTCGCCAAAGCCTTCCACCAGGCAGAGTCGGCCTACGTCATGATTCCACCCAATCCCACCAGCACTGATCCGCTCGGCTATTCGAATCGGGTAAGCGACGCGATCGCCGCCGCCGTGCAAAATGCGGGGACCAAGAATGTAGTCGCGCTCAGCAGCATCGGAGCCGACAAAGCCAGCGGAACCGGCCCCGTAGTCGGCCTTCACAATCTCGAACAAAAACTCAACCAGATCATCGGCGCGAATGTGCTCCACCTGCGCGCAGGCTACTTCATGGAAAATACCCTTCCCCAGGTGAACGCGATCCGCATGATGGGCAGCGCCGCCGGACCTTTTCGTCCGGATCTGAAGCTTCCCATGATCGCCACTCGCGACATCGGAAACGCGGCGGCCGACGCCCTGTTGCGCCCGATCGTTCGCGGCAAACAAACCCGCGAACTGCTGGGACAACGCGATCTCACCTATACCGAAGTTGCAACGATCATTGGCCAGGCCATCGGCAAGCCGGACCTCAAATACGTCCACGCGCCCGACGATCAGTTTCGGAGCTGTCTTGGTGCAAATGGGAATGTCCGAGCAATTTGCCAGGCTGCTTCTGGAAATGACGGCCGCACTGAACTCCGGACACATGCGCGCCCTCGAGCCTCGCACACCGCAGAACACCACGCCAACCAGTTACGAAACTTTCGTAGCCGACACCTTCGTCCCAGCCTATCAACAGCAAGCCGCCGCCTAACGGGCCACGTGGGGCGGACGCATTCGTCCGCCCCGCGAGCGTAGCGAGCGCCCCCGGTATCCTAAATATTCAATATCCCGCCTTCTCACCCGAGATCACCAGCTATTAGAGACCACCCAACACGTCGCTCTGACCTGCTACCGGTACCTTCGTAATCCCTGCCTCGCGAATTCGCTAGGGTACACCCATCGACCCAGCAAATACTTCTGGTATGAGGAACCTTTCCATTTTCGCCGCGCTGCTGTTCTGCGCCTTCGCCACCGCCTCGTGTGCGCAAGGTCCCGTCATCACCTGGATTGCTGCCGACGCCGAGACGATCCCTTTAGAGCCCGCCAGCCTTCATGCCGGCCGCGTTTATCGTCCCGCTGTCGGGGGCGGCGACATGCACGTGCAGATCGACTCCCGATACCCGGTCACCGTGGCCATGGCTTGGGCCGACGAATGGAACGCCTCCATGCAGCACCCCGAAGCCCCTGCCCATTTCAGCTTCCTCTGCGTGAAGGAACACGTCACCAGCGCGATTTACGAGTGTCATCTTCCCTCCGAACGCCCCATGATCATCACCTTCCGCGATGAGCGCAGGCCCGAGAAGCCCGTCGTCACCGCCATTGGCGCCATCCTTGGACCCGGCGCGCGGCAATTCATCTCCCCCAACGATCTCCACATCCAGTATTACCGTTTCCTTCAGCCTGAGTTCCACTGGCGCCGCATCCTCGACGAAAAATACCAGATAACGCCGGCACCCAAGGTCTACAGCCTGATGACTCCAGACCACGACGGCCAGGAACTCAGCGTGAAGATCAAGTCGCCCATTCCCCTGACGGTCGCTCTGCTGCCATCGCATCTTGCCGACCAGGTCTACGACAAGACCGTAACCCTCACCGACGCCCTCGACCAAACCGGCTGCAAGGAACGTGGCGTCCAGTCGATGAGCTTCAACTGCACTTTTAACGTCGCCAATGGCACGCAAACGCTGCTGATCCTTCCCGACATCGATGTTTCCGGCCACAAGAAAGCCACTGTCGAAGTCAACACAGTAGAGTGCGTCGAGCATTGCGAGCTCTTGAGCCCTCCGCCGAATCCGTAGGCAGGATCATGTGACGGTTGCGCCACTCCCGTGTAGGGGCGGACGCATTCGTCTGCCCCGCCACCGAAAACTCACGCTCGCACAGAGTGATCGCTGCTAACAAAAGAAATCACCCTTGCAAAGTACGCAAGGATAGGCGACCCGACAGCCTCCTGTTTACCGCCGCGCGAATTCAGCAAAGATTTCCCTTATCACGACAAAGGGGTCCGGCTGACTCGTTCTCGCGGCGAGAATATAGAGACGCTTGAGAGTTCCGTAGTTTTGTTTGATATGGGCCGCAAACCGCTTAAGTATCGGTCTACCGGGTATTAGCGACTTCCAGGCCTCGCTGTCCGTGTCCAGCGCACTAATCAGGCGCAAGAATTCGTCACTAACCATCTTGTCGACCACCGATTTGTCGAGGGAGTGTCCGCATCGGGTCGCCTCTGTGTTTCGAGCCGTCTCCATTGCTGCAGCCAAGGAATCGACATCCAAATTGTTCACCGCCTTCGGCATGAAGGTCTACATTGCCGACTAGCTGCCGAAAATAGTTTGACACTTTCAGAGCAACGGCATATGACACGTGCTCGCGAGCGAAATCTCGCAGGACTTGCCGAACGGCTTTTGGATCACGTATGGGTCATCGTTAGGCAACGCTAGCTACTTTCCGTCGCAAAAATGAGGGGTGAGAGGCGTGAAAACAGCGGGGCAGGAGCGGGGGAACCAGAACGTTCAGTTTATGCGGTGGTATTCAGGAAAGTAATAAAACATTTTGGAGACATATTGTTTTGGACAGGAACGGTGATTAGGAGTAAGTGCAATTCCGGTTCGTCGAAGACAACGATACAGTCCTGGGGGGACGCAACAGGAAGTCAAATACAACAGTAACTACCTCACGCTCGCCGGAACTTAAACGGGTGAAATCGAGAGTTTGGCCGGCCGGCGAACACTACCACCTTAGAGAGATCGTTAGCTTCGTGTCCTTTCGGCAGGGCTGCGTAATCGGTAAATTTTGTTTCCGGCCATGATTAATTCATCCTGACTCTACGCGGAATCGGAGAGGGGAACGCTCCGTTCCAAGGTTTCGTGGTAGTTCCACGGCATCCACTCCGCGGGCTTAGACTCCACTTCCTGAGCATGACGCTGCAACTCGGTCAGGTAGTCGAAGGAGTTGGCGTCGCACAACTGACAAGTGTGAATCAAACTCATGAACAGATCGCCCACATCCGCCCCATTCAGCGTCCGATAAAACAAGGCATTCTTCCGGTGAAGAATGGCCCGCTTCAGCGCTCTTTCGCAAATGTTGTTATCTAACGGCGCTCCGGCTTGCCGAAGAAACAGCGTCAAAGGCCGCCAGTGTCGCAGTAAGTACGTGATCGCTTTGCCCAGCCCCGAGTTCGGCTCCGTCTTGCGCTCGGCAAACTGCGCTTCCAGCCACCCATGGAGTTTCGCCATCACCGGGCCGCTGCGTTCTTGATGAAACTGCAGGCGCTCTTGCGGCTTCAGACCACGCTCCCGCGCTTCGGCATCGTGACCATACACCTCGCCCAGCATCTCCAGTACATAGCGACATTGATCGGGAAAGTTCTCCGCTACTTCTACGATTTGTCTTCTTCCATGGGCCAAGCAATTTGCCAGCAGAATCTCCACCCCCGCAGCCAACTTCGGAGCATTGCGCGAGAGTGCGTCACACATCTGAATAGGCGGGCCCAAGTGCTGGGCACGCTGCTTCAAAACCTCGGCAAGGTTCTCGCCAGCATGCTGGCGTCCGGTGAAGTACAGCGCAATCTTCCAACCCTGGCTGGTGGACACGATGCCGCTGGTGAATACGCCCGTGCGCTCGTCCGACGGTTCGCGCGTGACACGTAACACTCGCATGCTGGTGTCGTCGTTGTGTACCACCTCACCCTGCGCCGCCTGCCGGATTAACTCGTCGCGCGCCGGTTTCAGTAACTCGGCTGCCTCTTCGACCACTTCCCATTGCGTCGCCGCCGGTAATGGAATCCCCAGCTGACCTTGGAGTTGTTCCAATCGGTAGAACGGGGTTCCGCTGCCGTACTTGAGTTGCGCGATCATCGCGGCTGCGGTCTCGTCGTATTTTTCCGGACCTACTCCTTCCGGTTCTTGTGCGGTATACACCTGTCCGCATGCCCCGCAGCGCAGCCGTTCGAGCGAGAAAACGGTGGCCGCCAGCGGCGCCTGCCCAACAATCCGTACCAGCACTTTCGGCTCTTTCTGCCCGTATACGTTGCCTTTTCCGCACTCCGGGCAGCGATCCCCATGCTTCAACTTCGCGTGCGCAATTGCAATCTTCCGCGAACTGACAAACGCCTCTGCACCATTGCGTCCATGTCCCGGCGCTGGGGAAGCATTGGTCTTCGGCTCAGACCCGGCACCAGTTTCAGAGCCTCCCGATTTTCCCAACACGGCGCTGGTCTTCTCCGTGCTGCGCGGCCGCACCAGCATCGCCGCCAGCGCATGCAATGCCTCCTTGAGCTTCTCGTAATCGTCCTCGCTCAACGGCGCTTGCCGCGCTCCGTCCAACACTCGGTCCAGTTCGTCCAGATTTACATCGAGTCGTGGTCTCGCAGTTCTCATCCTCGCTCCATGAGCAGTTCGCGAAACTGCCTCGTCAATGGATATCCCAGAACCTCTTTGATCGACCGGTTCGGCACGTAGCTATTGCATTGTTTACCGCGTCCCGTCGTCTTGCCCAGCACCACCCAGTTGGCCGCACGGTAACAGGTTCCGCGGAATCGTTCCGGATCCACAAACGTCTCCAGAAAGTAGATCGGATGTCCGTAGATCCGCTGCCAGTCCGCGGAGATCCGCGACGCCATGCGCCCCAGGATATGCGACGCCAAGTGTTCCACCTTTACCCACGGCAAGTGCATCACATAATGCCCATCTTTTTGAGAAGGTCACCGTCTACTATCGCTGGCATCCCCTCTTTGGTCAGTCTCTGCATGTTTACCAGCGCAGGAAAGAACGCGGCGGCGAACGCACGATATGCCAGCTTGCCAACGAGACCACTCTCTCCATTCCCTCCTGGATGTTGAATCCAGAGTGCACGCAATTTTCCTTTGGCCCTCCCCAGATTTCTGTGAAGGCACTTATGCAGCTCCGGCATCTACTTTCTACTTTGCTACCTAATCCCACTTGCGATAGGTATTCCAAAACACCTACTCGCAAGGAGGAAGTCGATGAAGCAAAGGGCAAAAGCTATCGGCGAGCAATTCAATCTATCGCTGATAAACCGATCGGAAACAGCAATTCCCCAAAACAAACAAAACGAACTAAAACGCGCGTTGGTCGAGCTACTAACCAGCGCCGTGTTGCCCGAGGAAGAAATTCTAGACGGCCGAAGAGGAGATGAGGATGAATCCCAAACTAACCGTTGATCGTCTCCGTCGGCGTGCCTTGATCTATGTCCGCCAGTCTTCGCCAGGACAAGTGCTCCATCACCCGGAGAGCCAGCGCTTGCAACGCGCCCTGATGGAGCAGGCACAGCAGCTGGGGTTTGCCGATGTGCGAGCCATAGATGATCTGGGTCGTACGGGTAGTGGCTTGGTCGATCGTCCTGGTTTCGAGCGCCTGGTCGCTGAAGTCTGTAGCGGTGAAGTCGGTGCAGTGTTCTGCCTGGAAGCCTCGCGCTTGGCACGAAACGGACGCGAGTGGCACCACCTGTTTGAATTGTGTGGCATGGTCGATGCCGTTGTTGTGGACGGGGATGGCATTTACGATCCGAAGATCACCAACGATCGTTTGTTGCTCGGATTGAAAGGAATCATGTCGGAGTATGAATTAACTCTGCTACGGCAGAGGTCGCTGGAAACGCGACGGCAGAAGGCCGGTCGTGGGGAGCTGGAATTTAATCTTCCGGTGGGCCTCTGTTGGAGTGCGAGCAGCAAGATTGAGAAGGATCCCGACCAGCGCGTCCAGCAAGCGATTGCACTGGTCATCAGCAAGATGATGGAGCTGCGGAGCGTTCGCCAGGTTCTAGTGTGGTTGCGGAAACAGAACATCTCCTTGCCTGCGCTCTCTCTTCATCCGGACGGGCCCAAACTAATATGGAAACCACCGGTCTATCGCGCGGTGTGGGCGATTCTGACCAATCCTCTCTATGCCGGCGCTTATGTCTACGGACGAAGAGAAGTACGGACACAGATTGTCGAGGGCCGTGTTCGCAAGAGTAAAGGACACCGCAAATCTCGCTCGGAGTGGAGTGTCTTCATTCGCGAGCACCATCCAGGTTACATTGATTGGGAGCAATATGAACAGATTCAAGCTATGATGGCAGCCAACACTTTCATGAACTCCAATGGAGAGGCGAAGTCTGGCCGGGGTGGGAGCGCGCTGCTTTCAGGTATGCTGCGGTGTCGGCGCTGTGGACGAATGCTGCACGTGAGCTACATTGGGAAGGAACATACGGTTCCACGTTACAACTGCGACGAGGCGAACCTGCGCCGAGGCGAGCGTCGGTGTGTGTCCTTTAGCGGCTTGTGGGTTGACGAAGCAGTAGCCAAGGAGGTTTTGCAGGCGGTCGGCGGAAATGCGGTGGAGGCCGCGCTAGAAGCGGCCGAGCAGATGGAGCAACGCCGGCACGAGCTGCGTCAGTCGCTGGCCCTGGAAGTCGAACAAGCGCGGTACGAGGCGCAATTGGCGGCTCGACGTTATGAAGCCGTCGATCCCGATCAGCGATTAGTCGCGGGGGAGTTGGAGAGGCGATGGAACGCGGCTTTGCAAAAAATACGTGAACTGGAAGCAAAGCTGCAAGAGTTCGATCTCGGGATCAAGAAGGTGCCTCTGCCCAGTAAGGAATTACTTCTCAGCTTGGCACAGGATCTGCCCGCTATTTGGAACTCGCCGTCGACCGACATGCGGTTAAAGCAACGGATCATCCGCATTCTGATCGAGGAAGTTGTTGCCGACATAGATGAGAGCCGTCGAGAAATCGTCCTGTTGATTCACTGGGCGGGCGGGCGTCACTCTGAGCTGCGTTTGAAGAAGAGAGAGACCGGCCAACACGGGCGGTGTACAAGCATGGAAGCGGTGGAAGTAGTGCGACGAATGGCAGGCCGGTTTAGCGACGAACAGATCGCCGCCACTCTAAACCGGCTAGGCATGCACACAGGAATCGGCAACACGTGGGATAAGAATCGGGTTTATTCTTTGCGGCACCACCAGCAGTTGCCTAACTTCGATCCCCAGCGCCCACGCACCCATGTGTCCTTGAAGGAAGCCGCGCAATATCTTCAAGTGTGTGAAGCAAGCGTGCGAAACATGATCAAGGAGAAAAAACTTCCGGCCGCACAAGTTGTGGAATATGCACCTTGGGAAATTTCAGTGGAGGCGCTAGATTCGGAGGAAGTACGAAAAATCATCACCAAAATCAAAAATGGAAGCCCCCGCCCGCAGAAGCCTACCACGGAAGAGCAACAAACAATGTTTTCAGTTTTTAGGAGGTATAGCAGAATGTTGCTGATTAAAAATCGCGTGTTGTAAGCCAGGAAGCGGAGGTTGCGACCGCGCTCTTCGGCGCTCCAGCCAATGTAGCGGTCGCGACTGCCCAGATGACGCGGGGCCGAGCACCATGCCAGGCAGGCAACCGGCCGCCCTTGCGCCCACACCAGGTACTTCAGGTGTTCTCCCGCCGGCTGCTGGTAGCCGAGATAATGATGTTCCTGCAGCAAACTGTTCCACAACGGCTCTTTCCCGGTGCGACGAACCAGTTCGAACTCTAGTGGTTGGAGGTGGTGCAGCCCGTCCTGAATGGGCGTCGCATCAATCCGCACCGGCTCTGGTTTGGCTCGGTTGGCCAGCGGGTTATGCCGCACATAACTCACCGGCGGCAACTCGATCTGGCCGGCACGGTCCAGCATGAGCATCAAGCCGCGACACACCATGTCCCGCAACGCACCATTGGCCTGGCGCCACTGCCAGGCTTCACAGAGTTTGGTCGATAGCGTGCGGCGGCTTTCCTGCGGGTGCTGCTCGATCAGTGCGCGTATATAAAGGATGTCTTTCTGGCTGATCTTCCGGCCCCGATATCTGAACTCAACCATCATCGATCAGCAGTATGAACTGGTTTTTCTTGGAACGCAAGGGGTAACGCGGTGTTTTTTTCGTCGTGAGGGTTGATTACTTCAGCACGCTCACTCGCCGCCACATCGGCGCCGCTCGTATGCGCGACACATCGCCCGCCGCCATCAGCAACTGCGCCTCATAGGCTTCCAGGGACTTGGCTGCTCCGGATCCTTCCGGCCACCACACGAATTTTCCTCGCGAAAGACGTTTTTGCGCCAACCAGTATCCTTGGCCGTCATAGCTGAGTAGCCGGATCGTCGTCCCGCTGCGGCTCCGAAACACGAACACACAGCCGGAAAAAGGATCCTCTGCCAGTTTCTCCTGGCACAGTCGCACTAGAGAATCAATCCCTTTTCGTCCGTCGACTCGCTCGATCGCTACCAGCACGCGCATCTGCGGCGTGATCTGAATCATCTCTCGGTTTCCCGCCAAGCCCGCAGCAGGCTCATCCAATCGGGCGATGTGGCAGCTTTCCACTGAATGCGCACCTTGCTTCCGTGCAACGATTCGAACTCGATCAGACACTCTCCCAGCATCGCTGAAGGTGGTGCGATCAGTTCGACGAAAGTTGGCTTGCGTGCTTTTCGTCGGCGATGGGAAACTCCGCCGAGCCGTTTCTTCAGCCCTGAATAGTCCAGCCGCAGATGACGCGCGACGGAATACACGCCGTGTTCCCGGGCCAGTTCAACTGCGGCTTGCCACACTGAAGCCGGAAGTCTCTTTCCTCGTGGTCGGGTGCTACGAATCTCATTCAGTTGGAGTTGTAACTGCGCGATTGGCTCAGGAATGACTGCTGCGCTCATGCGATTCGCCCTCGGCCGCTCTTCGGCGGCTCAACGAAAGTAACAGGGCGAGTTAGCGGTCGTCACGCATGCTTGCCGAAAACACACTGAAATTTGCGGACGTCACCAGAAGCTGGTGTCGCGGATACAGGCTACCTCAGGGGCGCCGCCGCCGCTGATTACAACAATGACGGGCATACGGATTTGTTCGTGGCCGGCGTCTATCGCAACATTCTCTATCGCAATCTGGGCAACGGAAAATTCGAAGATGTGACGGAAAATTTCAGAAAGGTCAACCGCACCCGCGAAGAGGCTTCAGCCGGTGCGACGTAAAGGCTCCCGGGCGCTCGTCTCACTGTGAGACGAATCTCGCGTGCGCAAGCCCTGCAGGAATGCTCCGACCTCCGGCACAGGTTTCATCCCGCGTAAGTCCGGGTATTTCGGGTAAATCGCGTGGAGCAGAGCCGAGCTTTCCTCGACGGTGAACCTGTCATTGTTCATGCGCTCCGCCTCCGACCGGGCGGGGTGGGTCGAACGCTCTGGTTCTCTGGTTGCAATAGGTCACGCGCCGGGGCCTTTGACCCATTCCCATCTCCGCCCGGTGTAGCGGCCTGTAATGCTGCTGCCTGATCCTTGGGAGGCTCGTGGGCGTAGATACGGACCCACCGATAGATGGTTGTCTTCCCGATGCCCAACATCTTCGCCGCGAGCAGGTAGTTCCCGCCACACTTGTCGATGGCATCTATTACCACCCGATGCCTCACTTCGTCCAGAGGAAGAATGATCCCGGATGGAACCTGTCGCACCTGCTTCAAGAGCGTGGTCATTGCGTCACCCTCCCAAGTGGTAAGTCGAACTAAGCTCTCCAACATGGTCTGCTAGGAGGCCCAAAGAGAAAGTCCAGTCTCAAGTTCCCGTCAAGAAACGACAAATGCTGAACCTGCGTTTAAGAGAAATCGGCGACAGGGATCCCACCGCGGCTCCCGATCCAACGTACTCTGGAGAATACGACTTAACGTATGCGGTGCGTGAGACTACGATCTGGGTTGTTTTGAAAGTTCTCCGTAAAAGATCCGGACCGAAATTTCTCAGTCATCGGCGATGCTCGTTTTGTAACCGTGAGCGTTCAGCACCTTTTCGATTCGTTCACGAAATCCCTCGTGATGACATCGGTGCGTCTCAAAACGTCGTCACGATGCACGATTCTGCCTTTTTTCCGTTTGAGATGCTGATTTCGCTTCGCGGAAGAGTTCTCGAATTTTCGTCGCTAGCTCTCGGAGAGGGAACGGCTTCGCCAGGAAAGCTTCCTTCGCATCGAGAACGTCCTGCTCAAGAGTCCGGTCAGCAAAACCGGACATGTACAGAACCCGCATGTCGTAAGACGGTCGCAGTTGCTTTGCTAACTCTCGACCGCTCATTCCTGGCATCACCACGTCCGTTAACAGCAAGTCAAATTTCCCCTTGAATTGCTGCGCGATCTGAATGGCCTGTTCCGGAAAACCTGCATCCAGCACCTTATATCCCAACTTTTGCAAAAACTCACGAATGACACCACGTAGTTCGATCTGGTCCTCCACCAGAAGGATGGTTTCCGAGCCCTGCAGAGATTCGTGGGGGACTCTCGCCGCGGCCGCCCGCTCTATGGTTCCTTCCTTCGCCCTTGGCAGATAAATCCTGAACGTCGTACCCTCGCCCAGTTTGCTGTTTACCAAAATGTCTCCACCGCTCTCTTCCACGATTCCATGGACTGTGGACAACCCTAGGCCTGTCCCTTTTCCTATGTCTTTGGTTGTGAAAAACGGATCGAAAGCACGGCGCCGGATCTCTGGCGACATCCCCGTCCCCGTGTCACTCACAGTTAGCGAAACGTAGTGACCTGGAGCAACGTCAGCTGGTTCGTCGCCCTGTTTCATTTCACAATTAGCGACCTCGATGGTCAGCTTGCCTCCTTCCGGCATGGCGTCACGAGCGTTCGCCGCCAGGTTTATCAAAACTTGAAGGACTTGGGTAGGATCCGCCAGTACCGGGGCCTCCTCCACCGAGAGAACAATACCAATCTCGATGTGTTCTCCAATCACTCGAGGGAGCATGCGGCCGGTTTCACTCACTATCGAATTGAGATCAAACACTAGTGGCGAAGATACCTGCTTGCGACTAAAGCTGAGGAGTTGTTTTGTCAAACTTACGGCCCGCTTGGATGCGGTGGTGATAGCCTCGATATATCTTCTTCGTGGGTCGTTCGCACGAAGATCTTCTAGCAAGAGCTCCGAACTTCCCAAAATTACACCCAATAGGTTGTTGAAGTCGTGGGCCACGCCACCAGCCAGGCGACCGACGGCTTCCAGTTTGCTTGCCTGTTGTAATTGCTCTTCCGATCTGCGCAGCGCCTTCTCGGCGTGCCTACGCTGTGTGATGTCGCGGATGTTGCACTGAACCACCTGCGTTCCATCGACGGGATAGACGTTGCTGACAAACTCTACCTCGATCCGCCGTCCGTCTTTAGTTTCAAGTGGCAAATCCTCGTAGCGGACGATCCCTTTCGCTTGCAGGTCGCTAAAGGCGGACTGGGAGGCTGCAATATCCTTGAAGGGGCCGATTTCCCAGAGTTTCTTCCCCACGAATTCACTGTGCGTATAACCCAACATCTCGATCAGGAATGGGTTCACGTCGGTGATCTGGCCCGTTTCAGAATCGAGAAGCAATATTCCGTCTTTGGCTGTTTCAAAGAGTCGCCGGTAGCGAGTTTCGGAAGTCTGCAGCGCCCTGTCGGCGTGCCTGCGCTGGGTGATGTCGCGGATGTTGCACTGAACCGCCTGCGTTCCATCGACGGTATAAACGTTGCTGACAAATTCTACCTCGATCTGCCGTCCGTCTTTAGTTTCAAGTGGCAAATCCTCGTAGCGGACGACCCCTTTCGCTTGCAGGTCGCTAAAGGCGGACTGGGAGGCTGCAGTATCCTTGAAGAGGCCGATTTCCCAGAGTTTCTTCCCCACGAATTCGCTGTGCGTATAACCCAACATCTCGATCAAGAATGGGTTCACGTCGGTGATCTGGCCCGTTTCAAAATCGAGAAGCAATATTCCGTCTTTGGCCGTTTCAAAGAGTCGCCGGTAGCGGGTTTCAGAAGCCTGCAGCGCCTTGTCAGCGTGTCTGCGCTGGGTGATGTCGCGGATGTTGTACTGAACCACTCGGCTGCTGCCCACTGTAATCTCCGCCACGGAGTCCGCAAAAGCTTACGCTGCGAGCTTACGGATTCTCATCTTGACCCCGTCGTCGTCCATTTACAAACAACTCTGTTCTTCAGATGCGAGAACGATACGCCGGATTCCGTTCGTGTATGCGTCAGGACCAGAGATGCCTCCGGTAGCAGTTCCCTGAGTCTATCGACCAGGATCGTGGATTCCATATCATTCAGGTGCTCATCTACCAGCAATATGTCGAATTGGGATTTCTGCGCAATGGAGAGTGCTTCTCGCCCGCTCCAGCTGTGGTTGTTCTGTAACCTTCTGCTTCCAGCGCGCGCTCCAGGCGAATCAACACATCTTCGTCGTCATCAATGATTAAGATGTTCACCATGGCGCATCGCTCCAGTGCCCGTTCGCGAGCGGACAAGAAACGTCCTCCCGGAAACACAGTTACCACTGTAGGTCCACAGAATTCGGATTCTTCGAGGCGCAGGACAAAACCACGCCGGTCGCGGGGGCGTTCATTCGAATGATGTCTGGGATCATCCTCATCATGCGTGCCGACCATCAATACGGCGGGCATTTTCTGCTGGAAGAGCCCTGCGCGAATGCTGGTTCTACGCGGCGACTATCCTCGCCTTTTGTTGTGTCACCTCCGACTCTGCTCGCAGCCAATCGTCTGTTTCGTGTCCATCGTCTCTCCCGCGTTGCTCGTACAGTTCGTAGGCGCGACGACGGATTTGTTCTTGAAGCTCACCGGTATATTTCGTTGTTTGGTGGGTTGTCGGCGTTGTGGGTGTGCGCTGCACTGTGATGTCACTCCTTTGTAGGTAATAGTTGACCGGTCTAGGTCGACGCTTCGCTTGCCGTGCCCGGCTATGCAGCGTGAACTCTCGCTAACAGCCATTCCTTGGGCACAGACTGAAAAAGTAGCTCATCTTCAGCGACGGTAAAGTCGATCTCGCAGCGCGGGCAAGTGAACTCCCAGGGTTCGGCATTGTCGCGTCCCGTGCGGTCTGGTGGCCTATAGGCGACCGTTAATGCACCGCAGTCCGGCATTGGGCAAATCACTCCTGCCGCGACCTCATCCTCGCGCTCTTCCCACTCATGCGGCATTGTGTCCGTCTTTCAACCGCGTTCTTATATGACCTCCGAGCTCTGGCAAAGGGAAGCTATCAGGGACACCACGAATCGGCTCTGGGAGCCGAACCGACAATGTTCGCTTTTGACAACCTGATTTGGCCCACCTGGGCTCATGTTTCTTGAACGCGAGGGGAGGGTGTCGCCCGGATCAGCTAAAATGATTGCGACGAGTTCGCATTAAAGAATGCCACGAGTCGGGCCGTTGCCACACCTCAACTTTGACTTTGTTGCACCTTGCGCATTGCACGTACCTTTCCACCTCTGAGTAATCGTTAAGTCATAGAAAACACGACCTGGGGATCTCAGTGGCGAGTGTCAACACTGTCGAGAGACAGACGAGTCGACACATCCGGCCTCACCTAAGTTGAGATCCCACTAAACCTTCGGTGCTTTAAGCCATGGCTCGTCAATTCACGGGCAAAGGCGATTCTTAGCTAGAGCCCCAAGGGGATCAGCGGTCCGCGGAGATTGGCAGAGAGCGACCGCCCCGTTCGTCGTTCGCATCAAGTGCATGGCCGTGGCGCATGCCCCACACAACCAAAAGTACTCGATTCTACGTTTTGAAGGATCGGTACTCGATCTGGGGTCCAGATCGTTTGCCTCAAGCATGAAGATCTTTCCACTGCGAAAATAGCGGAAGGGTTCGTTGCAGGCTGGGTTAGCGCACGTGGCGATCATGGTCCTCCGGGAAACACAGTTGCCGCTGCAGGCCCATAGACTTCGGATTCTTTGAGGCGCAGGACAAACCACGCCGGTCGCGGAGGGAGTTCACTCTGACCGATGAGCGAAACGGAGCATAAGTGACAATGGCGTCGAGCCGATCCGTCGGCATCGGAGTATCGCTTGGCGAACGAGGTCTTCCCCGGCGTGGCTGCCCCGCTCTTTTGCATAGGGCTCCCTGCAAGTGGTCTTCCGCTGAATGTCAACTTATAAGTTATAGAAAATACGGGTCTAGTCTGCATAATTGGCCCGCCGAGTGGCGTCGGATGACTGTCGACCGCGTTTGACGGACTCGACAGTTCGACACGTCTGTGCCTTTTTTCGATGGATGTGCCACCATATGTCTACGAATACTGAGAAGATGTCGTGTCCGACGTTCGTACGCACGTGGCAACTAGTCCTGGAACTCAACGGGACTAATGTTCAGCTTTTTCATTTTCGAGTAGAGGGTCGTGCGTTTCATTCCCAGTCTATTGGCTGCACCCGATGCGCCACCTATTACTCCGCCCGCCTCTTTCAGAGCTTGAAGGATGAGCTCGCGCTCGACCTCTGGGGACATCCTGCCAGAAGACGGCTTCGCGTCACTTCTCAGTTCCCCAAGTGGAACCGTCAAGACTGGCGAGTTCGTCAAAATCACGCATCTCTGAATCAGGTTTTGCAATTCTCGGATGTTCCCTGGCCAGCTCCAATTCCGAAGTGCATCCATTGCTTCCCTAGGGATAGTCGCAATCGACTTCTTCGCTGCACTTGCATATCTGGCCACGAAGTACCGCACAAGGGCAGGAATGTCACTTTTTCTCTCCCGTAGAGAGGGAATGTAAATTGGGAAGACATTGAGTCTATAGAATAGGTCCTCACGGAAACGACCTTCGGCGATACTCCGATGCAAATCCTGATTTGTGGCAGCGATCAGCCGAACGTCGACCTTTAGAGTCCGGTTGCTGCCGAGCCTTTCGAATTCCTTGTCTTGCAGCACCCGTAACAATTTGGGCTGAATTACACTCGGAAGATCTCCCACCTCATCCAAAAGCAGAGTTCCTCTGTCAGCTAGTTCCAATCGACCGACGTGCCTATCGATCGCCCCGGTGAATGCCCCCTTTTCGTGTCCGAATAACTCGCTTTCCAACAACTCTGTCGGAATTGCGGTACAGTTGACGTTGACAAAGTTGCTGTCGGCCCGGGGGCTGAGCCGATGAATAGCACGTGCAACTAACTCCTTGCCGGTCCCTGTCTCTCCTAGCAGCAGCACAGTCGCGTCCGTGGCAGCCACCGTCCTCATCTGCCTTAGCAGTTCTTGGAGAGGAGCACTATTCCCCACGATTTCGGGGAAAGCTTCGCCCTTTCCCTCCTGATCGCCCAGATCGAGATCCTGGAGTGCGTGTTCGCGCCCCGGCGTTACGACCGGGGTAGCTTGGACGCAATCTGTCTGCGCTATAAGCCCATCAGATGAAAGTGTGGTGTCCAGGAATTGAGCGATCATTGCAGCCGTACGGCGCAACAACTCAAGCATCGCATTCGTCTTGGGAATGGCATGCAAACTGCCATAGCCTATTGCTCCCAGCTTGTGACGACTTGTTGTCAAGGGAAAGACATAGTAAGTACGAACGCCAAGTTGGCGAAGCGACTCTAGGAAAACGGGCAACTTGGGTTCGGCGTCCAAATTCTCGACAAGTACGGATCGTTGATTCTTCCAGGCCCATCCGCTTGCACAAGTGAAAATGGGAATGGATTCACATCTTTTCTGCACGTGGCCCGCCTTCCAAGTATCCAGACGGATGTTCTCCGTACGTGAGTCGTAAAGACCCAATGTGACAAAGTCAAAATTCAAGGAAGACCGCAGGCCGAGTGCCAAACTGGGGAAAAGAGCATCTATTGTCGGGTGGCTGACTATCAGCTGTGCCAGATCGAGTAGATTGCGATACTGACCGACTGTCAGATCCGAGAGATAAACGGGATCAAACGCAAGTCTTTGCTGCGGCATAACCTCTCGTAACCGACGGTCCTCGCTTCTCGCATCGAACCACGTTTCACAGTGTCCCCTTCAGGACACTGATGAAAACCACAACACCTTGCCGAAGAATCTTCCTATATCATTTTGAAGGTCGATCTTGACAGCGATCTGCGGTATTGCTAATAGTAAGCTAATCAACTGGGTCATGATGATCCAGTCACTATGTGGGAACATCACGAGGAACTTCAAGGCGGAAGTTCGAATGACAGAGCAGCGGCGAATATCGGCACTGGTGTCGAGCGGCCCACCTCGAATAGTTAGTTCTTGTGGAGTGCGCTGCTAGAATTCGCAATCGGTCTCAGGCGGCCTGAGGGGGCACCGCTTCTGACGTTTTTGATGTGAGGCGGTAGTGTGCAGTCGCCCTTGCCACAAAACGAAAACTCCCGTCTCGAAAGTCTTCGTAGCTTTCGGATTCTGGGGACATCCTGCGAGCAAGAGTTCGACGACATTGCTCATCTGGCCCGCCTTATCTACGATACTCCCATCGTCGTCATCGCTTTCATCGACGAGAAAAGGGTATGGTTTAAGGCGAGAGTCGGCCTTGAGTTGGAGGAGATTCCGCGAGATGGCTCGTTCTGTGCATATGCAATCTCGCAATCCGATGTCCTGATCGTCCATGATCCGATCTCTGACGAAAGGTTTGCGAGCAACGTTCAGACTACGCTGCTCGGGATTCGATTTTACGCGGGGATGCCGGTAATCGCGAACGGCCACGCTGTGGGCACGTTAGCCGTGATGGACCGAGTGCCACACCTCCTGACTACCGAACAAATGGATTCCTTCCAGATTCTTGCTCGACGCATTGTGCATGAGTTGGAAATACGCCGGGCAAGCGAGGTTCGACCACCGCAACAGAGACTTCACCTCGCGCCAAGTCGGCACCCTTCTGCCAGTATCCTGTTGGCCGAAGACGACGACAACCTTAGAAACCTTCTGCAACGGACGCTCGAACGGGCTGGGTTTTCCGTCCTTCCTGCCGCCGATGGCGCAGAGGGACTCCGCTTGTGCCAGCAACACGCCGGCACGATAGACCTTGTAGTGAGTGATATTGTCATGCCAGGACCGAACGGACTTGAGCTCTCAGAACGAATTCGCGGGGCTCGTCCCGAGACGAAGTTCTTGTTTATAACGGGCTTTGGTGACCAGTTTCCGGAATTGCGCGAATGGATCAAGCACGGCGCAAACATCCTGGAAAAGCCCTTCCTCCCTTCGGAACTCCTGCGCAAAGTGGAAGACAGCCTCAACCAGGGGAAAGCAGCCACAGGTACGGAAGGATAGGCCGTTCTACATTCAGATTCGCCCGAATTCGGCGGTCTAAAATAAACTTAAACCATGCAGCATATGACGGATTTGCCCCCTTGAAAATCCAGGGCTACTTCGAGTGGTAAGGGGGCCCTCCATCTTGACTGACGGCGCGAATGTGCTCTGGGAGGAGTATCGCCAGAGCCAGCCGGAGGGATATCGCTAGAGTCGCTTCTGCGAGTTGTACCGCGATGGCACCGGAAGCAAGACGTAGTTCTACGCCAGGAGGTGCCACGCGATCAGACGATGTGCAGACTACGCCACCAACCGGGCACCATCGCGAGAGCAAGACCCACAAGAACCGGTCGGAGCGGTGGAAGCGCAAGCGCCGCGGTGCGTTCTTTTGGAAAACCGCGAGTTGGTGACGAAGCGCGAGGATCTCCGCCTGCCGGGCGGCACGGGTTCGAAAACTGGAGGCGACAAAGCGAAAAGGGCGACGAAAAGAGAGCTCATCGTGATCGCACAAGGACCTTATGAATGCTCCGAACCTCTGCGTTTTCAGCTCGGATGGAGTTTTCGGTAGGCACACCCACATGTTCAGTGCCCCTTCTTCCTTCTCACACCGTCGCGGGCAGCGGCCGCGTGGAGGATGCCGGGGTCGTTTTCCTTCTCTATGCCTTCGGCCTCTCCCTTGAAAAAGTCACCCGCCACCGTTTCCCGCCTCCTTGAGAACAGATTCGTGCTTCTGGACAAAGAGGCATAAACACCCCGGTAGTTCGCGGGATCGTAACGAACAGCGTTCGCCAATGGCACGCCGAGGTTGGCGCCTTTGCTCGAAAGCGTCCAGGGTCGCTCCCAGAAAGACGAAGGTCCAGTTGCCGGCGGCTTCCTTGCTTTTGATCAGTTCACGGATGGCATGCAGCGTCCATTCGCGGGAAGAGTTTTCTTCTCCATCCGTCATGATGACGGTGATGATCTTGTCGAAGCCTTCGGGCTGGCGCTTCTCATCGGCTTTGTATCCTTCGCGATCATCACGTCATCACATGTTCTGTGGTTCGCTGAGCTAGCTGGCGAAAAGCGCGATTTCAAAACCCTCCCCTGTCCGGTGTGCCGGGAATCGCGTTGGAGGAAACTGTTCTGCTTCTTACTGGGTGGCTATATCGTTGGGCGGCCACACACAAATGTGGTTTACTTCTCCGCCTCTGAGGGGTACAACGGCTACGTGGACGGCTGCTAAAGATCCGCAAATCGTGGCCAGTCAAACTGGGAGAATTTAGGGTCGATACTGAGGATCAATGGTTTAGCCTTTGTTCGAGTGGCGGCGGGGAATCCCTCCCTCTCCGCCAGATTCGTCAATTTCAAGCACTTAGCTGCCTAGTTTGCGTACTCATCTTCTGCTTCTCGGTGGGTTTCTAGTGTCCCGAAGCGCATCGGGCGGGTATCCATGGACCGTCATACCTGTCAGGGACCGCAAGATTTACATGGAGGCTCTCGAAAAAAGCGAGTGTCGGCGAGGATATTGTTCCCTTTGCGGATTTCCTGTCCGGCCTCGTCAAGAAAGAGCTGGCCGGCGCACCGCTGCCGGCAGTACCGAAGACAGAGTCATGAAAGGCGGTGGTCAGAAGGAGGATGTCGCCGGATGGTTGTCATGCCAAAAATTAGAGGAAGCGAACTCACAGGCGATTTGCCACATCCTGAGTGCGACTGATACAGGGCTGACCGGGGCCCAAGATCGGACGATATTAACAGGAGTGTGATTGCCCCAATCCGGCACCGAGGATTACAATCGGCACCGGCTTTATGCCGCTCTTCTTGAGAAACAGAACACAGACCGGTGTGTCAACAATGTCCTGGGCGGCGGCGTAGGCAACTTCGGGTCCTCATCTAGAATTTGAACTCTGCCCGACTTTGATACGCCGTGACAGGAGTGTCGGGAGATGGCACAATGAGTCGAGTTGGATGCTGGAATTGGAAAAGGGGGCGATGGCCAACCACAGATTGTCAGCTTGGGCACGGAAAAAGATTGCCGAAGCCCAAAAACGGCGCTGGCAGAAAATTAGAGGAACCGCAAACCGACCGCCGCGCGATCCGCAGCCGCCGCGCGTCGCCCAATTGCCACGCTCGCCGTTGCACGAAAAACTCGTCAAAAATATCGGGCGCGAACTGCAGGACGACGAAGCCAGGTTCGTTTGCCAGGTGCAAAGGTGTTTTGCCGATGTTCGCGTCCGCATGTTTACGGAAAACGACTTGGGCTTGATGGCCGGCCGCGCCTCTGACGGCTACTGGACTGCAGTCGATCTCTGGCGCGAGTTTCCCCCCGACGACCTTTATTTCTGGCTTTACGTCGCGTGGGAATTGCGCCGGCGCAATTGGAAGTATCCGCAATTCATCGCCGGCATCACGGATTTTCAGTTGATCGAACCCGCGATGAAGCAATGGGAGCGCGACAAGGAAATCGACCAATGGAACAATCGGTTCCGCCAATTCGACAACCGCGCGCGCGTTTCCGGAACGGGCGCGCTGAATTGCGCCTGACCGTCGGCGCGGAAGAGGCGCGATTGCAATGGCGCAGTGAGGCGAACGCTGGGTTTACCGAACTCGAACGAGTGCAGGCCGGAAATATCGCCGAGCAATTCGAGAAAGGCACGCTGGCCATCGCCCCCAATTCGCTGCCGCTGTGGAGCGCTGCTTATCGACCGTGGCGTTCCGAAAGCTGGTGGTTTTTCCAATACGACAACGCGACCGCCCGCCCCGGGTTGAACTGCTTGCTGCGAATGCCGCTCGCGCCCGACCGCGTCGTGACCTCGGACGGCCAGCCGCTGCGGCGCGTCGCCCAGCCCCTGCGCTTGAATCTACGTGCACCCGAAAACATCGATGGCGATTATGAACTCGCGCTCGGCACCGCCGACGGTTCGTCGCCGCCAAAAATTCTCTGTGCGCTCGACGGCCGGCCGACTCTGTATTTGACCGAAGGCGGTTTGTTCGTCGGCCCGCCCGCCGCACTCGACGCCGAATTGCGCAAGAACATTCCCGCGCCCGCGCTCGAAACCGCCGCCGGTCTGGAGTTTCTCCACGTCGCCGGCATTGCGTTGCCGGAACATCTGTCCGAACGCATCCGCACCGTGCCCGTCAGGGTCACGATTTCGTGCGCGTTGAAACCGATTTATCCCGCCAGCCCAACCGAGGACATCGTCCTGCGCGTCGCCGCCAAAGCACCCGGAATGAAATCGGAACGATACGCCCGGCGGGCTGGGAGGTGGAATCGGAAAGACAACGCTGGGGAAAATTCCGAATCGGCCAAGGGCGTCATCGTCGTCCACGATCGCGCCGCGCAACAATATTTTCCGCCAGCGATCGAATCGCTGGAATTGAAGTGGAGTAATTACCCCGGCGAATGGACGTTGCGGCTCACGAAGAAAACGCCGGAACGGTTCGTCGCGTGGCTCGAATCGCTCCCGCCGGAAATTGAAGTGCTGTTGGACCCGGAACTGGCCACGCTGCGCGACGCGCCGGTCAGCGGTAACATCTCGCTCGATGTCGACGAAGCGGGCATTGACTGGTTCGATCTGAAAGTCGCGCTCAAGGTCAGCGACACCACGCTCACGCCGGAGGAAATGAAGCTGCTGCTCAACGCCCGCGGCGGTTACGTCCGCCTCGAAAAAAAAGGCTGGCGGCGGCTGCAATTCAGTCTACGCCGGACGAGGACGAACAACTCGCCCGGCTCGGCCTCAACGCTCGCGATTTCTCCGCCGAACCGCAGCGCTTTCACGCCCTGCAGCTCGCCGATGATGCTGCGAAAAAATTTCTCGCCCGGAGCGCGTAGAAACAATCCAGCGCCGCGCCAGTGAATGAAAACCGCGTCTCGCCGCCGCTGCCCGCGGCCATTCGCGCCGAAATGCGGCCTTATCAGACCGAAGGTTTCCATTTCCTGGCCTACCTCGCGTCCAACCGTTTCGGCGGCGTGCTGGCCGACGACATGGGCCTGGGCAAAACCTGCAGGCCCTCGCCTGGCTGGCCTGGCTGCGCGAAACAACCCTCAACGCTCAACCCCCAACACCCAGCCATCCTCGTCGTCTGCCCTAAATCCGTCATGGACAACTGGGCACGCCGAAGCCGAACGTTTTATCCCGGCTTGCGCGTCCGCCTGTGGCGCGGCGAACCCAGCGCGAGCTTCCCGCCGCGCGCGAAACCGCCGACCTCGTCGGTCATCAACTACACGCAACTGCGCTCACTTTCGCCCGAGATCGCAGGTGCGCCCTGGCAGGCCGCAATTCTGGATGAAGCGCAATACATCAAGAATCCCGATTCCAAACCGCGCAGGCCGCCCGTGCGCTCAAGGCCGAACATCGCCTTGCCCTCACCGGCACGCCCATGGAAAACCGCCTGCTGGATCTGTGGAGCATCGTCGGCTTTGCCATGCCCGGCGTGCTCGGCAACCGCGCCGCATTTTCTCCGCCGCTACGACAGCAAGGACGATCCCCTGGCCCGCCACCGCCTGTCCGCGCGCGTGCGGCCATTTCTGTTGCGCCGCACCAAGGCGCAGGTCGCCAAGGATCTGCCCGACCGCGTCGAGGAGGATTTGCTCTGCGAAATGGAAGGCGAGCAAAAAACGCTCTACCACGCCGAACTGAAGCGCGCCCGCCAACTCATCCTCGGCGTCAAAATCGACAGAGCAACTCAACCGGAGCCATTCAACGTCCTCATGTCGCTGCTGCGGTTGCGCCAGATTTGCTGTCACCCCGCGCTCGTGGACGCAACTTCGCGAGGCCGAAAGCGCGAAATGTCAGCGCTCGAGATTTGCTCGAACCGCTCATGGAAGAGGGCCACAAGGTGCTGGTGTTTTCGCAGTTCGTCACGATGCTGGACCTGCTGCGCGAGACCGTGAAAGAGCGCGGGTGGCCGC
>CAVZFP010000015.1:0-291474 GCA_963774565.1 uncultured Acidobacteriaceae bacterium
TCAAGCACATCAGCGGGAAGAATAGGTTAGGGCGATTTGCTGTGAGGCGTAAGACGATCCGCAAACGCATGGGGGCGAAGCTGCGGGACATTAAGCAGCAGCTCCACAAGCGGATGCACGATCCCGTACGCCAAACCGGCCAATGGCTCAAGTCGATTGTGCAGGGTCACTTCAACTACTACGCGGTACCGGGGAACCTCGACAGTCTCAGCGTATTCCGGCGTCGGCTAACTGGGTATTGGTGGCACACACTTCGCCGCCGAAGCCAGAAACACCGGCTCTCCTGGACACGTATGCTCGCTCTGGCTTACTGATGGCTCCCTCAACCGCGAGTGCTCCATCCTTATCCCGCGGATCGCTTTGCCGCCAGTCATCCGCGATAAGAACCGGATGCGCTAAGCAGCGCCCGTCCGGGTCCGCCCGGGGGGTACCACGCAAGTGGTATCCCTACCGGGATCCCATTGGAGTCACTGCGCGCTATCGCCTGTGGCGTTGAAATCGCCGCACGGGCGAAATGGAGGAACAAAGAATGTTGGCGAACACACTATTCACTCGAATGACGATCTGCAGCATTCTGATGACTGCGTCTCAGTGCGTCCAGGCCCAGACGATCAGATGGGCTGGACATAGCTGGAAAGTCACCAGCGGTGGTATGGCAGGCGTCGCTCCCGGAGAATCCGGCCAATGTAGATTTCAACCCGGACGGATATCTACATCCCCAGATCGCCAAGCGCGAGGGAAAATGGACTGCCGCGGAGTTGTTTACGACCGACAATATGGGATTTGGGACGTACCAGTGGGTTATCCAGGGTGACGTCTACAACATGGATCAGACAACGGTGCTCGGACTTTTCATGTATGGGCCCACTCGCCACATTGGCGCCGACGCAGAGAACGAAATTGATATTGAATTTTCCCAGTGGAACAAGACGTGTCACGGCTGTGATGCCGACTTTACAGTTTATCCATCCACGGGAAACCGCAAGCCGAACGGCGTTTCCAGCTGGGAAGACAACTTCCAAGTCAGCGGTGGAAGCCTTACTCGGCAAGGATCGAGTGGAGATACTGATCGCATCATGTTCACGCTAATGAATGGCGTTCATCCAATGGGATCTGTTGCCGATGTCATCAAGACCGAAACCTATTACCGCGGACCATCAAACATTCCGCAAACGGCCGCCCCATAGGCATCAATCTCTGGTGTTTCAAGGGGTTCCTTCGAATCAGTCGGCAATCATTTCGCGATTTTCGATTTGTTCCGCACTGAGCCCAAAAGCAGGCGAATCTGGAGCTAGGGGAACTTGGGGGATCCCGAGGAGACGCTTCTGGTTTCGTAACTATCTCGATTACACTCATTAACCGGCCAATGTGCACTCATTTTGGGGAGAGGCGATCGAGTTCGTGGTCGATGTTAAGGAGCCGCTGTGTGAGTCGGCGAAGTTTACGTTGGCCCTTAGCCTCCAGTTGAGGCTGGAATAAGTGGAGGAGATGTCGGGTAGCGGCGATAGCTTGGCGAACAGTAGCGAGATCGACGCGCGCAGGAGTTGTGGAGGATGGCAGAGGGAGTTGGGGAATGGAGTGGAGTACGACAGGGTTTTGACGGGCGCGGTGAAATTCACGTTGTAGGTCGAGTTGAACGACTTCGACATAGCGCATGGTCATGCGGATGTCTTTGTGCCCCAGCATTTGCATGAGCGCCGGTAAGCTGACGCCGAGACGCACCATCTCTGTGGCGAAGGAGTGGCGCAACCTGTGCGGAGTTACCCGGCCGGTGCACCCCGCAGCCCGGGCGGTTTCGGCCAAGCTGTCGCAGAGAATCTTGGCCCAGTATTTAGGGCGGTAGCGCGAGAGTAAGAAAGCTTGGGATTCCGGACGGAGTCGGAACTCGCCTCCGCCGCCCAATGGCTGGCGGGAGGGCGCGTAACTGAAGCAAACGCGCCACAATGCGGCGCGTCTCCTCATCGACCGGCACCAAGCGTTCCGAATGGAGCTTACCCAGAGGCACATGCAGCGCCACTTGCTTTTCATTGACCGACTGTAGGCAATCGATGGGGAGAGCGATGCATTCGCCGATACGGATTCCGGTGGCCCGCATGAGGCGGAGAGCGTTGCTCTCCAGGGTGTCGGTGAGACGGAGCTGCTGCTGCAGGCGTTGATCCTCCTCAATAGGTAGTGGTCGGGGCAGATATTGGTCGCGCGGGGGGAAATCCTCGCGACGAATAAGGTCGGGGGGTAGAGGATGCCCCTGGTCGGCTAAGTCCCGCAAGATACGGCGGAGTTGGACGAGGCGCGCCTCGCGAACGAGATTGCACAGCGGAGGGTCGTGCTGGCAGAGAAAGCGGAACCAGCCGAGCAGATGAGGATCGCGGCGCAGTTGGGAAAGTTTGCGCAGGTGGGGATATCTAGCGTGGAGATAAGTGAGAAAGCTACGGACGCAGGCGCGATATTGTTTCACGGTTGGCGGCCGGAGGGTAGTGGCCAAGTTCTGGATGGGGGCTTCGAAGAGCTGGTCGAGGGTGGGCTGGGATCGCTTCACGAGGTTTTCTCCGGGGTGGACAAAGGGAGGCGCTGGGCAACGGCGCGGGCATACTCGCGCCAAACATCTTCTGGGGCAAGTTGCACGTAGAGCATGGTGGTCTGAATGTCGGCGTGTCCCATTAAATGCATCAAAGCGGGCAAGGACATGCCGGCGCGCACCATCTCGGTTCCAAAGGTATGCCGAAACCGGTGGGGGTTGGCTTGCGGGACTCTGCTGCGGAGTCGGTGATGGCGAAACAGAGAGCGCAATCCGGCGGCGGTCATGGCGCGTCCGCGATGGCGGCCTTTGAGAGAAACAAACAGAGCGGGCGAGTTGGTCAAAGGTCTCTCTAAGTGGAGATAGTTCTGTAGGACCTGAAGGGTTTCTGCGGGCAGGGGCAGGACACGCCGCTTACCACCCTTGCCGAGGACGCGAAGTTGGGCTTGGGGGAGCGAGAGATCTTCCAGTTGGAGTTGGAGCACTTCGCAGGAGCGTAGGCCGTCGAGCAACATCAGAGCAATGACGGCGAGATCGCGGAAGGTGCGAAAGCCTTTCCAGAAACCAGCCACCTGCTCGGCGGACAGGGGCACGATCAGACGGCGCGGCTGCCGGAGTCGCAGATGGGTAGTGATCTTGGGATGCCGACGGCCATAGCCGAGAGGGGAGCGCGTGGTATACCTGCGCTGAAAGTGCGGTTGGCCGGGAATCTCTTGTCCGTAATGGAAGCGATAGAGGCAGCGCACCACGCACAAGCGGTGGTTGATGGTTTGCGGAGTGGGTAAAGGCTGTTGCTCGAGTTGGTAACGGACATAGTCGAGCAGAAGGGATTGGTTGAGTCGCCTCAGGGAGTGTCGCGTATTTTGGAACCAGCGTGCCAGATGGAGCAGGTCATAGGCATAGACGCGTAAGGAGCGCAGTGAGAGTTGGCGGAGTTTCTGGGCATCGAGAAACTGATTGACCCAAGTGACTTCGCGACCGCAGTCGTCCAGCAGACGATACGGAGAAGCACTGGCGGGCAAGGAGTTTTGCACGACTACACGAACACTCATAACGAGGGGGCCTCCTCGAGAAGGTGGGCAAAGTCCTCAGCGCTGGCGCCCGCCAGGAAGTAACTATTAGGATCGTGGCCCGCGGGCAAGCCGACCAGACGTATCTTCAAGCCGGCTTGATCGAGCACCTGGAGGAGAGCATCCGCGGCTCTTTGGCCCGCCTGGTTTTCGTCCTGATCGAAAGCGATGTAGACACAGCGGTCAGGGTTCTCACCGAGTTGGGCCAATTGCGTCGGGGTCAAATGGGTGCCGATAGCGCAGGTGGTGTTGCGGAATCCTGCTTGCCACAACACCGCGAGATCGAACAGTCCTTCCACCAGAATGACGTTGCGAAACTGACGAACCGATTCCCAGGCGAATAAGTTGCCTTTCGAACGGGGCAACAATCGATGGGGAAATGCGTCTCCCATGCTGCGGCCATAGAGGTTGACGATGCGATCCTGCTGGCGGCAGGGGAAAATGACGCGGCGGCAAAAGGCATCTTGGCCTTGGGGGTGGATCAATCCCAGTTCCAGCAGCCGTTCTAAGGAATAACCCAGTTGCTGGAGATGCGGGCGCAGGTTGCCACCGCGCGCGTAGCCAATGCCGAGTTCTTCAATCAGAGCGGCATCGTGCACCCCACGCTGGGCCAGATACTGAATGCCTTCCGGATAACGATGCAGTTCGAGTTGATAAAAGGCGGCGGTGTGCTCGAGGAGTTGCGGGCTGGGCGCCAGTTGCTCTTGCAAGTAGGCGAGGCTCTGTCGAAAGGAGAGCTGCTGAGAAAGCTGAACGAAGCGAATGAGGTCGCCTCCCTGCCCGCACCCGTGGCAATAGAACAAGTTCTTGCGCGGGTTGACGTAGAAGCTGGGGCGAGTGTCCTCATGCAAGGGACAGAGTCCGACGAACTCGGAGCGAACCGCGGCGGGGCGCCCGCTCCAGTGGTGCCGTTGCAAGTACGTGAGCAGTGGAATGCGTTGTTTGAGCTGTTCCAAATCCTCGCCCATGGCGGCCATCCTTCTCCCCAGCCCAAACTACAAACTCGGGGCTCCAGTTCCCAGGCAAGGATGGTGGGTCGGTAATAAAATCTCGTTGCTCTCAGAGGCGGAGCGGCCAGAAGACTTGCAGAAACGGAAACAGGGTCCGCCAGGACAAGCGCAAGGAACCGCACTCGACCGGCTCGCTGCGGGTCAGCCATTGCCCCAAGACTTCCAAGGCAGGTCGCAGAAAGGAAAATGGTCGCGAGGAATCCAAGCTATGGAACCAGCGGCGCAGAGTGGAAGGGTCAGGGACTCGATCCGGATCTTTGAGGTCCGGCACCGCACTTTCCCAAGAACCATGGTCCAGAAAGTATCGTTGCAACGCCTGACTGCGTGCGATCAGACTGTAATGGGTGTAGGGCAGGGAGAAAACAGGAAGGAACGTGAAAGTTGCTTCGCATCGCGTGCAGAGGCCGCGACGAATACCAATCCAGTCGTGACTCTCGTCATGAGCTTGTTTGCGCCGTCGACCATGGCCAATGATCGTATCGCTCAAACACTTGGGACAGAAGCGAATAATCAGTTCGCCACCAGCCGCCGCCCAGTCAAAGTCTGGCTTGCATTCGTTCCCAGAAAGTGGGATAAAGTGAATCGTATTGCTTGGAGGCTCTCTCACGGCGCGGAACCTTGCCAGGATAAGCGCCCGCAGGAGAGCCTTCTTCCTCCCTTCCCGCAAAACCTCAACCGAGGAAGAATAACCCGATTCTCATCTTTTTATTGATTGGTTTCCATGGATTGGCCGGTTAAACACTCAAAATCCCCCGGCTTCGGGTTTTGAGTGAAATGTTCTTGCCAGTTGACCTCAACGTTGGCCCTTCCTGTTTTGGTTCGGTGTGTTCGGGACCCTATGGTGGTACCTTTTAAGCATCTTCTTCTTCTGGCTGTGGCAATACTAACCCGTGGCCCAAGTCTGAGGCCCTGAGTGTAGTTGACGTTAATCGCTATTGCCCTCGTTGACGCGCGTTACGAAAAAACCTCATTCACCTGTTCCCTCGTTTGCTGACTTCTCGACGGCTTTAGATAGCGCATCGTCGATTCCATATCTGAATGTCCGAGCCACTGCTGCACGGTGCGGAGATCGACGCCAGCCCATAAGCACCGTGTAGCAAACGTAGCACGGAACTTGTGCAGCCAAAGGTTGTCTTCGTCAAGCTGCCCGCTCTGCGACGGCCTTAAGGCAGTGCATTAACCTGCTGGCTGATCGGGGTCTAACCGTCCGCGATCGCTCTGCGATCTTGATCCATGACACACGCGGACATGCCCAAAATAAACATTCCCTCGAATCCTACGTTTGCACTTTGGGCACGGTCTAACAACAAGTGCCTGTTTTTGCGAAGGCGCTACCGGGGACGCTGGCCGCCCTGTCACCGCTTCCAGACCATACTCCGCAACGAGCCACTTGGCGACGTCTGGGTCCATAAGTTCCAAATTCAATTCCGAGCTGTGTTGCCGACAGAATGCCTCGAAAGCTCGATCGCTCACGGAAGGGTCCACGACCTTCAGCTCTCCGTCCGCGATGCATTTTCCTACCTGCACGAGAGTGACGCCTAAGAGCTTTGCAACCCGTCCCCATGAGTGCCCTTCCGACAGGCCTGCGGAATTCGACTCCTCTAGTCCGGGTTGCAGTGTGATTCTGTGTCTCTCACAGAAGTCCGCCAGCGAGAGGGCCGACACTCTTGGATCGCGCACTCTCAGGAAACCGTTGCCGATTAAATGCTGCAGCCTCCTGTAGCTCAGATGCAACGTTCGCTGGAGCCGTCGCAACGACCATCCATCCGCAACACGTGCGCTTATCGCCAGGCTCTTAAGCCGGAAGCGAACCGAGTGTTCCGAGCGTCGGAGCTTTTGGGCAATGGCTTTGACGGGCTCGTAGCCAGCACGCATAAACAGCTCCTGTTCCTCTTCTCTCGTCCAAGCTCGCCGTGCGTCGTTTCTGTTGCTTACCCGTCTTTGTTCTAACCAACCTTGACTTCGGGCGAACTTGGACACGACGTGCTCGGCAAGTTCCGGATAAAGCGCTCTGAGGGTCTTGATTGCCTCCGTCTTTTTTCGTCCTCCACTTCGATAGCCATCGCGAAGAATCTCAACGACGTTGACGCTCCACTCGACGGGTCTTGGACGGTTGTCGCGCTCACGGTCGCGCAGGTACCGTATCCGACCCCAGACTTGAGCTGGCAGAAGTTCTGGAGCGAGTTGTCGTACCCTCTTGACTGCCTCGTGTCTACCGTTGGGACCATGTTTCATCCCAACGACCAAGATATGGTCTATCGGCTCCAACCAGCGGAAGGGTTGGCTTTCCTTTTTTCGCTTGCGATCGATGCCATCTTCCATGAGCAGATCTCACTCGAGATCGGGTCGGCTTTGACAGTTACGTTCGCGCTCCAAACTGGGGTGATCGCTGCAGTCAAAGTGGTACCGGTAATTGGGTCGAGCTACCTAATAGAGTCGAGACGAAGACAACGCACTCGCGGTCGTAATCTGCCCACGTTTCCGGGCAGGAGAGTTGCGTTCAGCGAGTGGCCAACGGCTGGACAGACCCCCATATTCGTGGACCGTTGGCCGACTCAGGTCCTCGAGCGAGGAGAATGCCTTTCTTCAGGCCAGTCCTCGCCGGCCGCGGATGTCATTCAGGTATTTCGGCACCTACAGATTCGAGCGCAAACGTCAGCCTCAGAATCAAGGGCCTCTACTTATTAAGGGAACCTCGAGAGCGTCAAATCTATCGAAAATATTTTTTTTGATAAATGTCTTGCCGGCTCTTGACATCTTTTCCGATGCAATGGCACGCTGCCGTTAATCGTGTGGTCCGTGCCACGGAACCGCCGTAGATGTGAGGTATTCGCCGTGCCAGCCGCCGAACCGGGTCCGGAATGGGTGCTTTCAAGGGTTGAGCCTCGCTCCGACCTGGCCACTGAAAGTGAACTGTTGAACGCGGCTCGATCGGCGTGGCCAAAGGTCTTGGCCCGCGTCCAACAGGAACAATCACACAACCGAATCGATGACGACGGAATCCTGGCCACTGAAGTCTGGGAGGCCGTTCTGCAGTCTGTTTCCAAGACGTTCGAGCGGACGAATGGTAGGCATGGCAAGATTCGGGATCTGGAGGGATATCTTCTCGGAACCTTTAACCATCGTTTTAAACGTGCCCTCAAGAAAGAGCAGTACCGCCAGGAAACCATACACTTGGTGTCGTCCCACCAGGAGCTAGAAGAGCTTGTCGGCACAAGTCAGGCGGAACGAGAGTTTGACATTGAAGGTGAGCTTCACGCCCAGGAGATTTTTCAGCGGATGGACGCGTGGAGCCGCAAAATCTGGGCAGCGCGCGACCTATGCGGTTACTCCTGGAACGAGATTGGACACGTTCTGGGAGTTCCCGGTCTCCACGTCATGCTCCGTTTTCGCCGGCGCATGTCGGTTCTGCGGGAGCGCCTGTCCGGAGGTAGATAAATGAGGTAGATAGATGTCGAGGAACAACAGGTGAGGCGTGCCACAGTTTCCGTTTCACCGGGACGTTTTTAGATTGAACTGGTAGCGAGCGAACTCTCTTTGAACAGCGAAAGCCATCCCAAGGTGTCGCACAAGCAATTGCTTGGTATTCTCCGGCAAGGCTTGGCCATGGATTTCCCCAATCCCGAAAGAATCGGGTGTCCGGGGAATGCCCTACTCCAAGGCATAGCGCAAAAAAAGGTGTCTCTCACCGAAGCCGAGCCCTGGCTCGAACACCTAGGGTCATGCAGTCCCTGCTATCAAGAATTCAGGGAGTTTCGCCGGCGATGGGTGCGCCAGCGTCGACGCGTCGAGGCCTGGGTGGCGGTTGCTGCGATTTTGTTTTTCGCGGTGGCCGGATGGTTGTGGATCAGAACTCGAACCTCGCTTCCCATGGTCGACACCGCCATGCTAGATCTCCGCGACCGTTCTCCAGTTCGGGGCATTGAAACGGAGCCTGCCTTGCCACCATTGGTAATCCCTCGGAGTGTGAAACATCTGGTATTGGATTTGCCCATCGGGAGCAGGGAAGGAAACTACGACGTCGCGTTATTAAATGACGCCGGAGACGAGGTCGTGCGGGCCGCCGGCATCGCCCAACTGGAGATCCATAGTGTGATCCTCCGCGTCGAGATTGATCTTGGGAGGGTCCGGCGGGGTTCGTATTCCCTTGGGATCCGACAACACGATCTGAGTTGGACGCTCGTACCGGCCCGTGTGGGCTAAGGTTATGGGCCCGATGCCACCGAGACGCCGGTGGATGGTTACGAGCCAGTCTGCGACCCGAAAAGGTCTGCCGAGGTCCGTGGGCGCATGAATAAGGCTTGGTTGGTTTCGACGGAATGGGTTCGATCGTCACCGCATAGCCGACTTATGCGCTACCCAAACTCGAACCTGTCGATTCTGGGAGCCGCAATTCTCACGTGCGTAGCCTGCTATCGATCCCTCGAACGGGTCAAGTTGCTCGTCGCCTCGTTTTGTTCCTCCCGATCTCTCCGACTATATTTTGTTCGATCCCGGGATTGATTTTTCTCTAAGAGTTTTGTTGTGCTCACGTGATCCTCTGCCAATGCGCATGAACTCTGTCAGATCCTGCTGAGTCAGGGCATTCAGATCTCAACTGGCCCGCTGACCTTGAGTCCAAGCTGAGCCATGTCCGTGCAAGCAAGAGCGTCGTGATTAGCAGTCGACATCTCAAAGAAAAACCGCCGACTGGCACGGAGCCTGGGAGCATAGAAATTTTCAACGGAGAGCATTTTGGGTGGTGACATCACTTGCTGGTGGCCCGTGCAGTTCCTCAAATTCTGGAGGAACCAGGTGGCATCGCATGCCACAAATCATTTTGATTCAGCGGTTTGACTACTCATCTGCGCCACTCATGACAGATCTCAGCGACCTATCAATTCTTGATTGTTCGACCGATATCCACCGGACTGACTCAGCACCAGCCCGAGTCGCTGGGGGAGGAAGGTAAAGCTTGGCGCCAGGCTAGGTTACTCGCCAGCAATGCCCAGAGTCGATATGGAGCTGACGGTTTTGCTGCTGAGGTCGTTTGACCGAAGTTCTTTTTCGATCTAAATAGAATTAGCGTCTCAATCGGGGCAAAATGTGAGGCAACTGGTAGCAACGCTAATTGTGGGAGCAGACATTGGACGCGGATAGACCAGGTGTCGGCTCAAAAATCATTGGACGCAGCACCAGGAATGAGGCAAGTTGGTCGAGATTGCCAGTCCGCATTGGAGTTGACCAGCCGAAAACGGCATTGGTCGGGCTCCGAACCGTCGCGGCCATAAGCTGACCCGGGAAGACACCGAAGAGGCGTGTTCCAATAACCGGCACGAGTGGGGGCGTGTAGGTCGTTGAATCTACGCGGCTGTCAGCGGGCAAAAAGAGTGTTCGAGAAACAGATGATTTCGGAACATCCACAACCCGAATGGCTCGACCTCAAGGCTCTTCAGCGGTATGCCTGCGTGTCGGAACGCACGCTTCGGCAGTGGATTCACCGGGCGAGTAACCCTTTGCCCGCAGCGCGAGTAGGCACAAAGATTCTTGTGCGCAGGAGCACTTTCGATCACTGGTTGGAAAATCACAGTCTCAAAACCATTGACATAGGCTGTATTGTGGATGAACTCGTAGCCGGAGTGACGGGAACGAACTGATGGGCGTAAAGATTCGTAAACGCGGGGGCAAGTGGTACGTGTTCGTGAACTACCACGGACGCCGGAAGGCTAAGTGTGTCGGTTCCAGCCGCGAACTAGCGGAGCAGGTACGGCGACAGCTCGAGGCCAAACTTGCACTCGGAGATCTCGGCTTCTTATCAGACTCTCCGGAAGAGCCGACCTTTGCAACCTACGCGGAGAAGTGGTTGAAGACGGATGCCCTGCGGTGCAAGCCATCGACCGTAGATTTTTATCGTGACTACCAAAAACGTTACGTCATTCCTCGGTTCGGGCAGAAAAAGATTACCACCATAACCCGGGATGAGATCAAAGCCTTCATGTCAGACCTCACCGAGAAAGGTTTGGCGAAGAATACCATTCGACTGGCAATTGCAACTCTTCGCGTCGTTCTGAGCGCCGCGGTCGAGGATGGAATCTTAGCCAGCAATCCGGGCCTGAGGCTAGGACGGTTTCTTGAGAGTCAGAAGGCAGCGCACGAGGCTCAGGCAATGACTCGCGAGGAGGCGCAGATTTTTCTTGAGGCCGCCAAAGAGTTCTACCCTGAATTTCACCCGCTATTTTTGATGGCGCTTCGTGCGGGGCTCCGAAAGGGAGAGCTCCTTGCGGTTAGATGGGGCGATATCCAATTTGGCACAAGTGACAATGATCCCAACCGCTACATCCTTGTGCAGCACAACTATGTATACGGGAGGTTCACGACGCCCAAGAGCAAGAAATCGCGAAGAGTTGATATGTCACGAGAGTTGCGTCGCGTTTTACTAGAACTGCGGGATAAGCGAATGCTAGAGGCGTTCATGAAGGGTAAGACGAGTATTGCGGAGGATCTCGTATTCCCTTCGAAGGCGGGTACGGTCCTCGACCAGAGCAACCTGACCAACTATCAATTCCTGCCCTGCCTTGACCGCGCCGGGCTGCGCCGATTCCGCTTCCACGATCTGCGGCACACCTTCGGCAGCCTGCTCATCCGGGACGGCGCCTCGCTGGCATACGTAAAGGATCAAATGGGCCACAGTTCCATCCAGGTTACGGTGGATACTTATGGGCATCTCATTCCAGGAGCGGACATCGCGTGGGTGGACCGGTTGGATGTCAAAACAAAGCCGCAACAAAATGCAACGCCCGCGCAACTTGAGGGTGTGAGTGAAACGGAAATTCCGCCGGAAGTGGTTGATTTTGTTGGTGGGCCCACCAGGATTCGAACCTGGAACCAACAGATTATGAGTCTGCTGCTCTAACCGTTGAGCTATGGGCCCATCTATGACTTACGGTCCTCTGCAGTCACGTTTTGCAGCGTTTGCGAAGACGCAGATTCCAGTTTGCCCTTCGCGTTCGATACGTCCTCAGCGCTCAACATGGGATACCGGTCGAATACCTTCGCGTGTCTTGCGGCCGGTGATTCTCGCGACGCGTTCTGCAACTCCAGCATTCACGAGATTGCGGATTGCTGATCGCCGTAGATCATGCACCTGCAAGCCAGTATAAACCGTCTACGCGCGTAACCATCTCTGTTCTGGGTTCACCTCTTCCCTCTTACCGAGTCCGGCCGCAGAACAAGCATTCGCCCACCGCGTCGCAATCGCAGCCCTGGCTCATTTCGCTCCGGCGGTGCGCACCGCTTCGACTTTGGGCTTGAATGTCATTAATTCGGACAAGAGAGCCGCGGCGTACAAACCCGCTGCAAGAATGTAAAGAAAACGAAATCCGAAATACATGGAGCTGTATTCGAACAGCCCTCCGCACATTGCGCCGAGCAGATTGGCAGCCATCATTCCGGAAATAGCTCCGCGAGAACGTAACAAAGTGGAAAACAGGATGCCCGAGAAAAGCATGGGGCTGGTCAGCACAATGGCTAGACCAATCCGGCCAAACCAACCGGAAGGCAAGCGTCCGCTGTGCGCAATCCACCAACCGATTGCCAAGCTGAACAGCAAGAGTAGGTAGGTAATTGAAGAACGTTCGATGCTGTGGCACTGAACAGTCAAGTTGGCGAGAAACGCCATTGCCAGAATGGCAATGATGACGATTCCGATCACGCGCCAGGAATTTCCAAATACCAGGCCCAGTTCAGTAATCGCCTTGGTTTCGATCAGCATGAACCCCGCGCCCAGGAAGAAAAATGGCGCGGTTCCAAATTGCGGCCGTCCATCCAGGAACCGGGAGAAAATCAGCAGCGATAGAGCCATGACCAGCCCCGCCATCACAAGATAGGAGAAAGGATACACTCGGCGCGGCATGTAAAAAAAAGGCCAATCGTCAGTGGACATGTCGGCGGACAGCATCGGATCGGCAAACGTGGAGCTCACGTCTTCGAATCCTGACTTTTGCAGAAGTTCTCGTGGAAGCAGCAATCGCCGGTCGTTGGCTTCAAGAAATATGACCGCGCCGTCGTAGCCTCCACCTACGCAGACCGGAGCACGCCCATCGAAAGCATTCTGCAGCATCAAGTAAATCTTGCGTCCAAGCTGTGGGTTCATTATCGAGAAAGAAAGAGAGAGGATCCCGTCGGGATTCAGGCGTTTGCGCGCCTCGCCCAAGCCCTCGACCGTATAGACGAAGGAATCCAATCGGACGCTCGACGCGTGGCTCAGCAAGGTGTGTGAATCCAGCAAGCCGTAGACCACCATGTCGTAATGCTCGTTCGTAGTGCGGAGGAACGTACGAGCATCACTTACGACCGCGCGCACTCGTGAATCGGAATAGGGGTGCTCGGGATGTCCTAACTTTCCCTCCATAAGAATCGCGGGATCAATCTCAATCGCGTCGATCTTTTGCGCTCCGTTGCGCAAACTGGCCGCGACGTCGTTGCCCGTGCCTGCGCCCACGATTGCCACGTATCCCGGAGCACGTCCGTACAGCCAATACGGTAATTCATAGTAGTTGCGGATGCTGTTCAGTCGCGGATCTGAGTCGACGTTGCGATTGGAACGCGCCAGGTCATGGACTCGTTGATAGTAGTGCCCGGCTGCCGAAATCAACATTAGGCCTTGCGAATCTTGTCCTACTTCCAGCAATTGGTAAGGAGAGTAAATTCTTTGCCAACCCGGATCCGCAGGCCAGGCGAGAACCGCCGATGCGAAGACCATCGAGACTGCCCCAAATACAAGCGGGCGCGGGCTCCAGACGTGAAATACCAGCAGGAGTGCGAAAGCCGGCAGGAACCAGACGACGGGAGGAGTCCAGAAGGCGCTGAGCAAGAACATGAGTACCACACCGACTACGCTTCCAGCGAGATTCAATCCGTAGGCTGAAAGTTTCTCGCGCCGTTCCAGCAGACAGCCGCACAGTTGACCGATTGGAAGAAATGCGAGGGCAGTCAGCAGGAACACAAGAGCCAGAAGCAAGTATGTCTGAACACTATGGAACAGCGTGTTGACGATTGGCAGACCCATATTCAGTTGCTCGGGAAACGGGAGCATTTTGAGGCTTGCACGATCGCTTTCCGACAGACCGTAGCGGAGGCTCAGCATCAGAACGAACTGCCAGCACAGCAGTGGAACCGCCAGAAAAAGAGGAATGAGCTTACGGCTTCCCAGCGCATATCCCAAACCCAGTCCGGCGAAGCAAGCCAGTAGTGAGAAATTTTTGTAAAGGGCAAACAACTCGAAAACAGTCGCCTGCCAGCGGATGACGGAGAGTTCGAGAAAAAGGCTCAGGGCCGCCGAGATAAAGATGGCAATGCCCACATATCTGTCTGGAATGGAATTTAGAAACTCGGCCTGGTCACGAGCGCCATCATCGATGAGCGGTTCAAGCCGTCTGAGAAAGGGTCGCAAGGCAAGGGGTAGGATGAGCGCGACGGCAATGAGCAACAAAGTCGTGTAATGCGATCGAAGGCCTTCGCCCCCCAATAACCGAGTCGCCAGGTACGTAAGAAATGGGATGCTGCCGGTGCCCAGTAAAAGGAATCCCATCAGCCGAACATACGGACGTCCCAAGATCTTCTCCCTGTAAGCAGTCGAGACTCAATGCAGCTTAATCAACCGAATCGGCGTCAGACCTCGGATCCTAGATCTCAGTCCAATCCCAAAGGGGACCGAGTGTCCGAAGTCCAAGGTCTGAGGTCCGAAGGCGTAAGGCGAAAGCCAGAAGCTGGAAGCCGAGTTTTAATGTGCCGTCGCTCTCTCCGCCCCCAGTCCCGTGTTCGACCGAACCAGCAACTCGTTGAACTTATCCTGTGTCGATAGTTCTTTACTGACGAGCGTGCCCAGAAGAGCGCCAATGAATCCCAACGGAATGCTCAGAATGCCGGGATTCTCCAGCGGGAACAAAGGTTTGGCCTGGATCAAGTGCCGCGCCGCTCCAGTCACGGTGGGTGGATCGATCCCCATCAGACTCGGCCCGATCAGGATCAGCCCAATTGAGGCCAGTAGTCCCACCATCAGTCCCGAAACCGCACCCAGGGTATTGAACCGTCGCCAGAAGATCGACAGCACAATCACCGGCAGATTCGCCGATGCCGCCACCGCAAACGCCAGCGCTACCAGGAACGCCACGTTCGCAGTCGGCCCCAGCACAATCGCAATCCCGATCGCCACCGCGCCCACTACGAACGCCGAGATGCGCGCCACCATCACTTCTTCGCCCGCCTTCCGCTCCACTCCGTTGTGGATCACGTTGGTCCAGAAGTCGTGCGAAAAAGAAGTTGTCGCGCTGATAGTGAGTCCCGCCACCACGGCCAGAATTGTCGCGAACGCAATGGCCGAGATGAACGCAAAGAAAATCGATCCCGCCAGAGCATTGGCCAGCAGCGGCGCGCTCATGTTTGTGCCACCGTGTGTTCGGATGAAGTCCGGCCCCACAATCGTCGCCGCTCCGAATCCGAGAAATGTCGTCATAATGTAGAAGCTGCCGATCAGCACCATCGCCCACACCACGCTATGACGCGCTGTCTTCGCGTCGGGCACAGTGTAGAATCGGACCAGAATGTGCGGCAATCCGGCCGTGCCAAAGATCAACGCCAGCCCCAGCGAAATCAAATCCAGCGGCCCGTACGGAGGCTTATACCGAAGCCCCGGCTGCAGAAAGTCCTTGACGACCGTCGCCCCCTTCGGATCGTGATACGTCACGTGCGCGATCGCTCCAAAAAATTCTCCGAAGCTGAAGTGGAAGTGCGCCATCACCAAAATGCTCAGCAGGAACGTCCCCGCCATCAGCAGGATCGCCTTGATGATCTGCACCCAGGTGGTCGCCAGCATGCCGCCGAACACCACATACACGATCATCAGGATTCCGACACCAATCACCGCTTTGTTGTAAGTGACATCTCCGCCCAGCAGTAATTTCACCAGAGCGCCCGCGCCCACCATCTGCGCGATCATGTAAAACGTGCTCACCGTCAGCGTACTCAGCGACGCCATCGCCCGCACCGGGCGCGGCTTCAGCCGATACGCCAGCACATCCGCCATGGTGTACTTGCCCGCATTGCGCAGTGGCTCTGCGATCACCAGCAAAACCGTGAGATATGCGACCAGCCAACCCACCGAAAACAGAAAACCGTCATATCCCTGAAACGCGATAATGCCCGCAATCCCCAGGAACGATGCCGCGCTCATATAATCGCCGGCCACGGCTATCCCGTTCTGCCAGCCTTTGATCTGACGACTCGCCGCAAAGTACGCGCTCGCTCCCGCCGAACGCTTCGAAGCCCAGTAAGTAATGCCCAGGGTGATCGCGATGAACACCAGAAACATAATCAGTGGAATATTCGACATGGCTTACTTGCCTCCCTTTGCATCCTCGGCCTTGTCGAGAATGTCTTTTGCCAGCCGATCAAAGTTGTTGGCCGCTTTGACGTATAACCCTGCAATGATCCACGCCACAAAAAACTGCGACAGCGCAAATAGGTAGGCGAGATTCACCTCCCCGATCACTTTCGTGGACATGAACTGAGGCGCGTACCCGACCAGCACGGGCAAGGCAAAGTAGTAGACGACAAAGAATATGAAGGCCGGCACGATGAACATCTTCTTCGTCGCCATCAAATCCTGAAACTCCTTGCTCTCCGCGATCTTGTCCCAGGTCGACTGGGACGCCTGATATTGCTCGGGTTGAACGATTTCTATTTCTCTAGCGGCGTTTGCCATAGCTCTCCTCGTGAGTGTCTTGTCGAACTTGCCGAAATCTGGCTGTTGGCTCGGAAGGGCCGACCACTGACGGGGGACAGCTTACTCCCGTTTCCACTGTTTTGGGAGTCAATCTATCCCCGCCCGGCCGTGCAGCGTATGCCATCGCGCACACGCTGCAGCCCTCCTTATGCTTTCTTTAGAACGTGAAGATGGACCCGAATTCGGAACGGATATCGTGCCACTGCCGTGCCGGCACACCTTCGTACTTGGCAAATGGGGCTACGAGATCGACAACTGGTGGCAAACAGAATTAGGTGGCGCGCCGCCCTCTATGGCGATGCGTCCCGGTAAAGTGGGCGTCGCCGTACCTGGCGCCGCGGCCGACGTGCTGGATGAAGATGGCAACTCAGTTCCTCCCGGAGTTGGCGGACGTTTCGTGGAAGCGTCCCTTTCCATGCATGCTGCGCACCGTCTGGCGACTCTGCTAGATATGAGCGAGACTGGCAATTTTTCCCCGGCTGCTATGTCACTGGCGACGTCGCCATGAAAGACAAAGACGGATACATCGCAGTCCTCGGCCGCTCCGCCGACGTACTGAATGTCGCCGGACACCGCATCCGAACCGCGGAAGTCGCGCGCGCTCGTCTCGCATCTCGCTGTCGCCGAAGCGGCTGCCATCGGCGTTCCCGATCCTCTAAAAAGCGAGTGCATCAAGGCCTTCGTCCAAGTCCGCTCTGACCACGTTCCCTCAGACGCGCTGGCGGCAGCGTTGATCGAGCACGTGCGCCGCGAACTAGCTCCAATCGCGACGCCGAGTTCGCCTGAGCTCTGAAGACACGCTCCGGCAAAATCCTCTGCCGCTTCCTGAAAGCCAAAGAAGCCGGAGTCGACGCCGGAGATGTCAGCACGATGGAAGGCTAGAAGGGAACGAAGGGACAGACGCATTCGTCCGTCCCGCGAGCCAAAGCTGATGCCCATGTAGCGGCAGCCGCCTCGGCTGTTCCGCCAGGGCGAAGCTGAAGCCCATGTGGGGACGGCCGCCCCCGGCCGTCCGGGCCGAGCGAAGCTCGGCAGCCGCGAAGCGGCGTAAGCATGCAGCCTACGGCGCAAGCCGTGGGAACCTCGTGAATTGGAAGCAGCCCCGAAAGGGGCGAAAGAAGATCCCTGCTACACGCCTCGAGGCAAACTCAGTCTGCTCTGACTAAACGCTCGCGCCTCTCTGCATCTTCCCCGATCGAGCCAATTCCTGCAGCGTCGGTACCGACTCCGGTTCCGTCACTCGATTCTCCGGCAGCGCAGCCCCACTCTTAAACGCCTCGACCAGCATCTCAATCGCCAGGTCCGTATTCGGACGAATAAAAATCGTCGCCGCCAGCGTCCCGTTACGCACCCACACCTGGCCCGTCTTGGGCATCCCATCGCAGCCCGTGATCGGAATCTTCATCCACCGTGCCCGCTCGCTTTCGGCAATTTCGCTAAACGCTTTTCTCGCTCCCATCGCCATGCTGTCGTCCTGCGCTCCGACCAGGTCCATGCGGCTTTCCTGAGACGTCCGCAAACGCAACCACGAGCTCACGGTTTTGTATGCACTCACTTCCGTCCAGTTCGCCCGCATCGTTTTCACCTGGATGTTCGCCGGCTTGGTTTTCATCATCCCGGCGGTTCGCTCCTTCGCGGCAGAACTGTTCGCCGGCCCTTCTATGTACAGCATCGATCCACCATTCGGCAGTATCGCCGCAAACTGCTGCCCCTGAATTCTGCCCACTGCTTCATGATCGGAACTGATGGCAAATACCGGTACTTTGAAAGTACGACGCAGTTGAACCACGTAGTCCACCTCGTGATTCAGCACGACCCATCCAATTCCCGCCGCCACCGCCGCGCGCGCCACCTGCGGAAAGGCCGTGCCACCCGCGGGCTCGAACATGATCGCATCCGGACGTGCTACATCCGAATCCTGAACGTAATGCAGCAACTGCTGGCTTTGCGTCAGAGCATCATTGCCGGCGTGAATGATCTTCACGTCCACCCCAAAACGCCGCGCCGCCTTGTCCGCCGCCGCTGCCTGTTCCTGCTGATAATCGTTATCGTTATTAGTGAGCGAAACCACAAAGGTGAGTCGTTTCATGAAGGGCCCCTATTTCCGAATGATAGTCCTTAAATTTCGTTAACCCATGTAACCAGAGTAACGTCGCGATTGTTCGCGCTGATCGGAAGGCGCTTGTGAAGAAGTCGCTTGTGAAATGGGGTTCGGTTCGGGGAAAAAAAGGGTAACGACGTTCAGGCGCCGGCCGCAGCTTCTTTCGCTGCTTCGCCTATAAAAGACTTCAGATTCGTGTCCAGAATCTTACGGTTGTCTTCGGAGAGGTCCACGAAGCGGAAGGGCTGCATCCATCCTTGCGTGGCCCACATGGGAAACAGCATCTGCGCCTTGCTGCGAATTGTGCTTTCGCGAAGATGGAAGATCAATTCGACTTCCAGCTTTTCGTCCAACGGCTTTTCCATATGAATGACTCCGCCCGAGGTGGAAAGCTGATGAAATGCCGCCCGCACCGACCGCCGGTTCGGCAACCGCACCAACGCCAGCACCGAACCGCGCAACTTCACGCGAAACGGACGATCTACTGTTTTATTTTCATTGGCTGACACAAGACGCGCCGTCGAATTGACCTGTTCGGCCATATCCCAAAGTATGGCAGCGGGGTGGGAGTTGACGAAGTTACGAAAGCTGCTGTCAGGCAGTAATTCTTTCCAGCAGCTCAAAGACACAAGCAACATTCCGCGCAACACTTGCCCACTGACATCGTGGATACTAAAGACGGAGTGTGTCATGCCCAAAACATTAAAAACGATTCTCCTGGTCGTCGCCGCCTTCGTTCTGGTTGTATTCACCGTCTTCCTCTTCAACCAGACGATGCAGATCGTGCAGTCGGCGCGAACTATAAATGCCGCGTTCGGCACCGCAGTGCTGTGGGGCCTCATCTTCACGTACTGCATACTGCTAGCGATGCCTTTCGTCCTTTGGTTCCGCTTGCCCAAGCGTATACTTCCGCCCGAAGCGGCCGAAGGCGTGGAGTTTGATCGATTTCTTCTCGATTTCAAGAAACGCCTCTCCCGGCATCCTCGGCTTCGTGGCCTTCCCCTGAATTCCACGACGGACATCGAAGCAGCTCTGCGGACACTCGATAAGCACGCCGACGATGTAGTCACCTCGACCGCGTCCGCAGTATTCCTGAGCACTGCCGTCTTGCAAAGCGGCCGATTAGATGTTCTGGTGGTGTTTGCCGCCCAAACCCGGCTCATTTGGCAGATCGCCCACGTGTACTACCAAAGGCCGTCACTTCGGGACTTTGTGCAGCTCTACGCCAATGTTGCTTCGACCGCTTTTATCGCAGCTGGCATCGAGGACATCGACGTCGACGTTCTGGTTGGCACGATCTTCGGCTCCACGGTTGCCGCGATTCCCGGCATGCATCTTCTCGCCAGCTCTGTCCTGTCTGGTTCCGCAAATGCCTTCCTGACCCTCCGCGTCGGGATGATCACCAAGGAATATTGTCGCTGTACGGTGCGGGTTGAGAAGGCAGGTCTGCGCCGCGCCGCCACTCTGAAAGCTGCGAAGCTGCTGGGCTCCATTGTTCGCGAAGGAACTGTGAGGTTGTCGAAGGCCACCATGACCGCTTCCAGAATGAAACTGAGCCAGGTCTTCGACCGGGTAATCAGACGGCATGGAACGGCGGAAAGCGCGTAACAAGTGGGTGCGGCAAGGGGGATGAGGCTCGCTCACTCCGAGTAGCCCTCGTCTCCATCGTCATCCTTATCGCCATCATCCTCTTCCTCATCATCCTCTTCATCCTCATCGGGTTCTTCACGAAGGAGGGTGCTGGCGGCTGACGAGCGATCACGGTCGAAGAATCGATTCATGCGGCGCATGCCCCATAGTACGCCGCATCCTTCAGAGCCGCAGCCGCGCACGGACCAGCGGTACAATCCAGAATGAAATCAAAATCCAAAGGAGAACCGCAATGGCGCAGAAGGTGATTGATGTAGTAGGAACATCGAAAGAAAGCTTTGCCAAGGCCGCCGAAAATGCAGTGGCAGAAGCCGCAAAGACGGTTCGAGGCATGAAATGGGCGCGAGTGGCGGAACTGGAAATGGAATTGGACGGCAAGAAAATAGTTCGATACCGGACCACGACCAAGATTTATTTCGACATTGAAAAATAAGGATGTAGCTGTCTACGGCGGGATGCTTATTTGCGCCGGGGATGCGCTTCGACGCCTTCGGAGAAAAGATTGTAAGGCCAGACTTTCTTGTTCACGGTCAGTTTCGGAGAGTTGTCTGCGTCGGCTCTAGCCGGGCCTGGAGCCGGCGCAGTCTGCGCCACGTCCCAATCTTCCGGAGGATTCGCGATCTTCCAAACATTCCCATGGGTATAGAGCGCCGCTCCAATCAGAAAACTGTTGCCGTCGTTCCCCAGCGGTAAGCAGTTTGCCACCCGTGCGGTTACGCTCCCTCCACCGGGCAGATCGCTGATCATGATCGGAGTCTCCATCTGCAGCGCCCGGGAACTCCGAAACCCGCATCCTAGCGCGCTCACAAGCAGCACCGTGCACTTATCGGCAAAGGGTCGCGTCCGGTCAAGACTGGTGACGCTGACCGGAATCTCCACGCGAATCCGCGTGCTGCGCCGAGTCGCCTTAGGTGTCAGAATTTCCATAGCAGATGAATCTCGCCGGCAATGCGTTCAACAATCCGGCAGGGCGTTGCCCCTCAATATTGTGACAGAACCCCCCCGCAGTCGGATGGTGACCAAGGTAACGTAGAAATAGAATCCACTCACGCAGCGACAGCCGCCTCGGCTGTCCGATTCACAGCTTCCCATTCAGCCTCGCCTGCTTGACTCCCGCCCGAATGCCTTTCTCCACCACTCGCGCATAACCAGCCGTATCCATCCCCGACATAGTCGCCGCCGCAATTCCGCCCGGCGTAGCTGCTTCCCGCAACAGATCATCGAGGCTCTCTCCGCTCTCACGCCAATATCCAATACCGTCGCACAGGGCATGAGCCGCGGCGAGCAACGCCGCCTTGCGATCGAGCCCCGCATGCTGCGCCACCTTGGCCAAAGTCGCAAGCGCATGATAACCGTGCGTAGGCGAGTGGGCGGCGGTGATCGCGTCGAACTGACTCTCCGGAAGATCGATCACCGCTCCCACGCGCCCAAACAACCGGCGCACCCGAACCCGCTCGCTCTTGCGAACGCTGCCGTCAAAGCACACCGGCGTCAACCCTCGTCCGATTCTGCATACTGGGCTGGGCATCGCCCACGCCCAACGCGCCCCCGCTCCAAGCCACGCCCGCAAATTCCGCAGCGGAACACCCGCTGCCAGACTCACACACAACGTCGGTGCCGCGCCGCAAGCCACCACTTCGCCCAGCATCGCTTTCACCGACGCCGGACGCACGGCCACGATCAACATCTCCGCCCGCTGCACTGATGACTTCAGATCACGAGCAACTTCGACGTGGAACTCCCGTCGCAGCGCCCGCATCTTCTCCGGGTTGCGATCGTAGACAACAATTTCCCGCTCATCTCCAGCCAGCCGCAATCCCGCCACCAGCGCGCTGGTAATCCGCCCTCCGCCGAGAAATACGATCGCTTTGGATTCGCCGTTCCGCAAGTTAGTCCGCGGTCCCTCCGCCATCGATCACAAGCGCGGCGCCGGTCATGAACGACGAGTCCTCCGACGCCAGGAACAGCACAGCCTTGGCAATCTCCTCCGCTGTGCCCACTCGTCCCAGCGGACGGTTCGCGCATCCCGCAATGTAGTCTTCCCACTTCAACCCGCGCAGCTTCGCGTCGGCCGGAAGCATCGGAGTCTCCACGTCGCCCGGACAAATGCAATTCACCCGAATGCCCTGCCTCCCGTGATCGATGGCCATAGCCTTGGTCATCAGCACGACGCCTCCTTTGGACGCGCAATATGCCACCGCGTGATCGCCGCCCACGATGCCCCATCCTGAACTGTTATTGATAATGATTCCCCTGCGTTGCGCGATCATCGTGGGCAGCGCGAACTTCGACATCAGGAACGTCCCTTTCAGATTGATATCAATCTGCTCGTCCCATTCGCGTTCGGAACATTCCAGTGCCGTCTGCGCATAGAAGACTCCCGCATTGTTAAACAGAATGTCGAGCCTGCCGAAGGCGTGCAGCGTCTCGTCGACCGCGCGCCTGCAATCGCTCGCGATACTCACGTCGGCGCGGACGAAGATCGCGTGGCTTCCGTGCTGCTCGAGCCGCTCGACGACCGCCGCGCCGCATTGTTCATTGCGTCCTGTAATCGCCACCTCGGCGCCTTCGGTGGCGAACAGCAGCGCCGTAGCCTCGCCAATCCCTGAAGTTCCGCCCGTAATGAGAGCGACCTTATCCTTGAGACGCATAGTTTGGAGTCCTCTCTGCCCGGAATCCACTCAGTCGAAGACGTTGACCTTGTCATCCAAGTTAAGCCTTGTCATCCTGAGGCGCGCGCCTTTGCGCTCCGAAGGACCTGAGCAATGCTCCGGGAAGCCACGACGTCCCGCCCAACGCAGTGCAACCGGGAAGTCACGACTTCCAGTCGTGACTCGAAGCCGCCGAAGACGTATCGGCTTCAGCCGCTGGGGCCGCTTACCGACTCGCCAGCCCACCCGCAGTCTCTCCTCCATCCATCGTGTACACATGACCCGTAGCAAACGCCGCATCCTCCGACGCCAGATACGCAAACAGCCCCGCAATCTCCTCCGGCGTGGCGTGACGGCGCAGCGGAATCTTCTGATTCACTTCCTCCAGCATCGCCGAGGAATATTCCGCGCGCTGCATCGGCGTCAGCACGTATCCCGGAGCCACGGCGCACACGCGCACCTTCGGCGCCAGTTCCAGCGCCATCGACCGCGTCAGCTCAATCACTCCTGCTTTGGTCGCGTTGTAGTCGGCGTAATACGGATATCCCATCACGCCATTGGTCGACGCGGTTTGCAGAATCACGCCACTGCCGCGCTCCCACATGTGCCGCGCCGCAGTCTGCGCCACGTAAAACATTCCAGTCAAATTCACCGCGATGACGCGCTCCCACTCTTCCGGAGTGATGTCGAGAAACTTGTGCCGGATGCTGATGCCCGCGTTGTTGATGAGCACGTCGACGCCATCCATCAGCCGGATCGCCTCGGCAAACGCTGCTTCCACCTGCATCAGGTCGGTGACGTCGGCGATGATCGACTCGCCCAGTTGCGGCAACTCGTGCTTGATGTGCTCGCAAGCCTTGGCGTCGCGATCCAGCACGCACACCGGCGATCCCTCTTCCAGAAAGCGCGCCGCGGTAGCCGCGCCAATCCCGCTCGCGCCTCCAGTGATCAGGACGCGCTTGTCTTTTAGCCCTCTCATGTCAGCAGTCCTCGCATGCAGTTCTCCCTAAGTGTTGTGATTCCGACCGTGTTGTCACTGCGACCCAAAGCGAACTCTCGCCAACCGTTGTCATTCCGACCCTGAGCGAAGCGAAGGGGGAGGAATTGCTTTGTGCTCGACGCAAATCAGTGAGTTCTTTGTGGCAGATCAGAATAACGAATGACGAGGTGTTTTGGAGTTGTTTAAAGGGCGTCATCCCGAACCGCGACGCAGTTCAGCCGCGGGAGGGAGCTTGCGTGGAGCGCGTCGGGTTCGTAGGGAGTACGCGCGAGATCCCTTCGACTGCGCTCAGGGCAGGTCCTCTCTCCGCCTGAAACACGGCTACGCTCTGGATGACGCCTTTCTACTGCGTCGCTCTCGATCTCAATCCACGAAGCCCGGAGGATCGAACTCACGAAATTCCCCTTCCACCTCTACATACTCCCGATCCACACATGGGGGTCCGCCCCTACGTACAATTTTTTAGCTGCAGCCGCTGGTGCTGCCGCAGCTCATGCAGCGGTAGCAGCTGCCGTTTCTGGTCATGATGCTGCCGCAGAAGCTGCAACTGGGGGCGTCGCCCAGGTCGACCAGGCTGGAGAGGGCGTCGGCGGCGTGGACGGAACCGGCTTTCGGCTTTCGGCTTCCGGCTTCCGGACTACTGGACGGCGCTTCCTCAACATCTGCGGGCTGAGAGCTGCCAGCTGACCGCTTCGGCCTCAAGTTGTCGAACAGCATTTGCTGCTGGCCGGTCAGGAAACGCAATTGGAGCCAGCGGAAGATATAGTCCATGATCGACTTGGCGTAGCCGATGTCGGGATTGCCGCTCCAGCCGCTGGGTTCGAAGCGGGTGTGGGCGAATTTCTCGCAGAGCAGGCGCAAGGGCACTCCGTGCTGCAGCGCAATCGATGCGGTCAGGGCGAAACTGTCCATCAGGCCGCTGACCGTCGACCCTTCTTTCGCCATGGTGATGAAGAGTTCGCCGGGCTCCCCATTGGGATAGAGGCCGACGGTGATGTAGCCTTCATGGTCTCCGATCTTGAACTTGTGCGTGATCGAGGCGCGCTCTTCCTGCAGGCGGTGGCGGACGGCGCGGGGAGGAGCGTTCATGTCCTCTTCGTCGACCACAGCCTGTGCGGCGCGGGCGCCCCCGCCGGCGGGCTCCGCCGTTTTTGTCCCTGCCGCCGACAGCGGCTGCGACTTCTTGCAGCCGTCGCGATAGACGGCGACCGCCTTCAGCCCCAGCTTCCAGGCCTGAAGGTAAGCTTCCATGATGTCTTCAACCGAAGCGTTCTCGGGAAGATTGACCGTCTTCGATATAGCACCCGAGATAAATGGCTGCGCCGCCGCCATCATCCGCAGGTGCCCCATGTAAGCGATGGAGCGCGTGCCCTTGGCCGGCTTGAAGGAGCAATCGAAGACGGCGAGATGCTCGTCCTTGATATGCGGAGCCCCTTCGATGGTGCCAGTGGCGTCGATGTAGCTGACGATGGCGTCGGCCTGATCGTGCGTGTACCCCAGCTTGAACAAAGCCGTAGGCACAGTGTTGTTGACGATCTTGATCATGCCCCCGCCAACCAGTTTCTTGTACTTAATCAGCGCCAAATCCGGCTCGATTCCTGTGGTATCGCAGTCCATCATGAAGCCGATGGTGCCGGTGGGGGCTAGGACGGTTACTTGGGAATTTCTGTAGCCGTGTTTTTCGCCGTGGGCTAGGGCTTCGTCCCAGCATTGTTTGCTGGCTTCGTAGATGGTGGTTGGGACGTTGGACTTGTTGATTCCATTTACCGACGCTCTGTGCATGCGGATTACGTCCAGGAAGGGTTCGCGGTTGATGTACCAGCCGGGGGCGGCTCCTCCGGGCATGGTTGGACTCGTGCCTGGGGCGCTCGCTTCGTTTGGCTGGACAGCTACGTGAGTTACGGTTGCTCCTAGATTTGTTTCGGATAAATTCTTTTTTGCGGCTTCGGTCGCGGGAACTAATGGCGCGCATTGTTCAGCGATGCGGCTCGACTGCAGGTAGGCTTCGCCGCACATGATTGCGGTTACGCAGGCGGCGTAGTCGCGTCCGGCGTCAGAGTCGTAGGGAAGGCCGGCGGCCATCAGCAACGCTCCGAGATTTGCATAGCCTAAGCCCAGCGGACGGTAGTCATGCGAGTTGCGCATGATTTGCTCGGTGGGATATCCGGCGTTATCGACCAGAATTTCCTGGGCGGTGATGAGGATATCGACTGCATGGCGATATGCATCGACCTCGAACGTCCCGTTCGGAGCGAACTTCAGGAGGTTCAGGCTGGCCAGATTGCAGGCCGAGTCGTCGAGGAACATGTATTCGCTGCAAGGATTGCTGGCGTTAATACGTGCCGTATTCTTCGAGGTGTGCCAGCGGTTGACCGTGGTGTCGTATTGCATGCCGGGATCGCCGCAGTGCCAGGTGGCTTCGGAAATCTTGCGCAGCAGTTCTTTGGCTTTGTAGGTCTTAACCACCGAGCCGTCGGTGACAGTTTGGGTGGAGAAGTCGACGTCGCGAACCACGGCATACATGAAGTCGTCGGTAACGCGGACGCTGTTGTTGGCGTTCTGGAAAAAGATCGAGGAGTAGGCGTCGGAGTCGGGATGGGAGCCGTCGTATCCCATGGATACAAGGGCGTGGGCCTTGGCTTCCTCTTTCTGCTTGCACTCGATGAATTCGATGATGTCGGGATGGTCGACGTTGAGGATGACCATCTTGGCAGCGCGGCGGGTCTTGCCGCCGGACTTGATCACGCCAGCGAAGGCGTCGAATCCTTTCATGAAGCTGAGCGGGCCGCTCGCGGTGCCGCCACCGGAGAGCGTTTCGGTGGATCCGCGCAACGGGGAGAGATTCGTGCCCGTGCCGCTACCCCACTTGAAAAGCATACCTTCGGTCTTGGCCAGAGTGAGGATGGAGTCGAGCGAATCTTTGACCGAGTTGATGAAGCAGGCGGAGCACTGAGGCTTGGAATATCCGGTGATGCCGAATTCGACTTGCTGAGTTTGCGGGTTCCAGTGCCAGTTGCGGCCGTCGGAGTTGGGCTCGATGCGGTCGCATCCCACGTTAAACCAGACGGGCGAATTGAAGGCGGCGTACTGGCGGACGAGAACGTGGACAAGTTCGTCGTGGAAGGTGGCGCCGTCTTCGGGAGTGCGGAAGTAGCCCTGCGCCATTCCCCAATCGCGGATGGTTTCGGCGACGCGAGCGACGAGCTGGCGGACTCCGGTTTCGCGCTCGGGAGTGCCGATTTTGCCGTGCAGATATTTGCTGGCCACGATGTTGGTGGCGGTCATGGACCAGTCTTTGGGGACTTCGACGTCTTTCTGCTCGAAGATCACGTTACCCTGGGCGTCGGTGATCTGGGCCAGGCGGAGGTCCCATTCGACCTCGTTGTAGGGGGAGACGCCGGGCTTCGTGAAGAAGCGGCGGAAGGAGAGGCCGGAGGGCTTCTTCTTGGGGGTCTGGACAGCGGGGATCGTCGATTCGGTTGCGGTCTTGAGTTCGGGCATTGGGCTCTCCATTGATTAGATTCTATGCGTGTTGCAGCCGATTCAGGGCGTCCGGCCAGGGGGCGGGAATCGGAGGTGTTTCAAAGATCGGGTCTTGCGCCCCTTCGGGGCTTACCTCAGCGGCTAAAGCCGCACTTCATATCGCTCGCTTGCGGCACGACTGAAGTCGTGCCCTTCCCAAAACCTTCCGATCAGAAGCCGGAGGGGAAGGGGGAGGAACGGTGAATGGTGGTGGCGGCTCCGGGGTCTAGCTGCGGGGCTGTCAGTGGGGAGACGACGTCAGCGGGCGCGAGCGCCCGCGCCACACTTTCATTGCTCGACACATTTTCATTTTCATTGCTGAAGAGAGTTGCCTGGGCTTCATTGGCCGGGGCGACATATTCGGTTGCGGGAGTCAGTTCCAGGGAAGTGGCGAAGTGGGAGCCGATGCCGGTGGCTTTCTCGGCGGCGGAGACCATCCACTGGTTAAGGGCGGTGCAAATGGTACGGCGCTGGGCCTGGTCCTCGATGACTACGAAGCGGACGAAGTAGCAGCCTGAGATCAGGCGGGAGCGCATGGGATTTTCTCGCGAGAGCATACGATCGAGGACGAAGGCCATGTCGTCGTCTTCGAAGAATTGGGTGACGGCCAGCATACGGCGGGACTGGGCTACCGGCTTCCAGCTTTCGGGTTCCGAAATTGCGCCGCTCGCTCCGCTTCGCAGGACAGCCGAGGCGGCTGTCCCCACCTGTCCATTGCTTGCTACCTGTGCATTGCTGGCTACGTGGGCATGGTCTAAGTCCATGATCTCTTCGGCTACCGCGAAGACGCCGGGTTTGCTGGGAACGAACAGGAGGCTGTGAGGAGACTCGCAGCGGAACCAACGCGACCAGTGAAGGCGGCGATAGTCCAGGGGACGATCGAATCCGTGACGAGTTAGCGATTCTGAAACGAGGCGAGTTAAACCTTCCATTGCGGGCTCCTGGGAACTGCCGCCCGCCAGAGGAAAGAAATCCCTCTTGTCTGCTGGACGGGCAGATTGCACATGATTGCGTGATGCACTTTCGGTTGGCGCGCTCCGGGGGAGGGGTCGGGGAGCGGCCACCGCGTTTGTCGTCTTCCGGCTCCGGGATTCGGCTTCCGGAATGCCTGAAGAATTTACCTCGTTGCGTTTAAGGTTTCGGGCGCCGGGCCAACGGATCTGAGAGCCGAGGCGCCTGAGCCTTTTGCCTGCGGAGGGTGTGCCGAGTCACCTCTGGCCGGACGCCGGACCGCATGGCTTGCTGACTATGCATATTGCTGAAATTCCGTCCCATTCCCGTGAGGCGGAATTTTCCTGCTTGGGATTGCAAAGTTACTCCCGCAGATTGTGCCTGTCAAGAGGGAAACACTACAGGTTGTATCCCTAGCAATGACGGGCTTGGTGCCGGGTTCGGTCTCGGTTTTCCACATTATGGAAATCCGGGAGCGGTCACGATTTATTGTGCGTCGACAAAGATTCCCTTTTTTGGAACCGTATCTGACGGCAGGGGCTGGGGTTGCCGCGGAAAGATGAATCGGTCGTGAGCGTTCTGTTGTATTTCACATCAGGCGCATATGCTCGACCGAACCCCGCCGGTCGCGGCAGGGTTGCGGCAATTTTCGTTGGACGGCTGCAGCTTCGGCGTTCCGGAGGGTGGCGGGCTGGTCATCGAGCGGTTGGCGGCCGGTTGTCTTCGGGAGTTTTAGCTCTTCAATCTCGAGAGGCTCGAACTTCACGCGGTTGAGGGATGCTTGGCTGAACTTTGGAACGCCGATCGTTGGTCCGTCGAGCATGGTTTGGGAGGATTCGCTGCCAGGATGGTGCGCGTGGGACATCGCGACGTAGATGTCCTCGAAGATGCGGCGAGGAGCGATGCTGAGGACGCCGTCGGAAGATTCGACGAGGTAATCACCTTTGCGGCCGCGGTGCGGACGGCCGAGGTGATCGATGAAACTGAGAGTGGAACTGAGTTGCTTGGCGTTGACGAGGAAGCGGGTGCGGTATGTCTTCCATTGCTCTGCTTTCATGTGGCCGTCCTGAGAAATTGTGATGCTGCTTGAGAATTGTTGAATGAGTTCGCGCCGAAATCACTCTAGAAATTTTTATGAGAGCGAAAGCGACTGTACGGGCGAAAGGAGCGCCGGTCAATTCAGTATTTTTGGTGCAATTGAGGAAAACAGTAGCCACGGATTTTCGCGGATCAATACGGATAAAACAACAGCTCAGGGACGCGTCGTACTAGCGGTAGATGGCGGTCGTTTTTGTGTAGACGAAGTTTCGCGGGGAAAATCTGGTAGAGTGGGCAGCCGGAATGTCCACAGGGCTTGCACAGGAAATGCAGAAAGGCAGTGGGCTGTTGCCAGTGGTTAATGGCCAGTTCTTGCTGGCAGGTCTGCGGTGGTGGGTCTTGGGTCTTCGGTTTCACTCCAGGGAGGCTTCGTTGATTGGCAAGAATTCGTGGAGCGCTACTGCATTTTTTCTTCTTCTGTTGGGTGCTTCTTGTGTCTGGGGACAGACTGTTCCGGGGAAAAAATACCGCGCTGCGATGCGGGAGTTTGTTCGATGGGCGCGGGGATTCCTTGCGCAAAGATGTTTTTGTCGTGATCGAGGGAGAGAAGATCAATGACGTTACGAACAGCGTGCCTGCGGGAGCGGACGTGATTGATCTGTCGCGCGAGACGTGTCTTCCCGGATTGATCGACACGCATACGCATATTTTGCTGCAGGGGGACATTACGGCGGCGGATTATGACGAGCAGTTGTTGAAGCGGTCGCCGGAGTATCGCACAATTCTGGCGACGGTGAATGCGAGGCGGGCGCTGGAGTACGGGTTCACGTCGATTCGCGACGTGGAGACTGAGGGCGCGGGCTATGCGGACGCCGACGTGAAGAAGGCGATCAATGGCGGGGTCATTCCAGGGCCGCGGATGAAGGTGGCTACGCGGGCGCTGGATGTGACGGGAGCTTATCCGCTGCAGGGATACGCGCCGAATGTGATGGTGCCGCACGGCGTGCAACTCGTGGATGGCGCAGATGACGCGCGGGCGGCGGTACGGGAACAGATCAGCCATGGGGGCGGATTGGATCAAGGTGGATAGCGACCGGACTTATCGAGTTCGCGAGGACGGAGTGCTCGACGATATTCCGACATTCACGCTGGAGGAGTGGCGGGCGATTGTGGACGAAACGCATCGCGAGCGGCACAAAGTGGCGTCGCATGCGATGGCGCTGAATGGAGTGCACAACTCGGTGGAAGCGGGTGTAGATACGATCGAGCATGGGAATTACATCGCGGAGGAAGATTTGAAGGCGATGGCGGCGCGGGGGATTTTTTATGTGCCGACAATTTTTGTGGGGGAGTATGTAGCGCAGGGGCGGGCGGCGGAAGGGGCTCCAGTGTGGGTGAAGATGATTCAGATTCATGAAGAGACGTTTCGGCGAGCGATGAAGGCGGGCGTGAAGATTGCGGTTGGGATGGATGCGGGCGGGTTTGATTGGAAGATCAATCCGGCGAAGGAGTTTTCGTCGATGGTGAAGTTTGGGATGACTCCGGCGCAGGCGGTCCGTGCGGCTACCGCGACGGCTTCGGAGTTGCTGGGGATGAGGGATTGGTTGGGCACGGTTGAGGCGGGAAAGTTGGCGGATATTGTCGCGGTGCCGGGGGATCCGCTGAGCGATGTCTCGGTGATGGAGAAGGTGGATTTTGTGATGAAGGGTGGGGTGGTTTATCGGAGGCCGTAGGCCATTTCACCACGGAGGCACGGAGAAGGCGATTGTTGAGTGCCAATTGGTCGCTAAAAGAAAGGCCTTAACCACAGAGGGCACAGAGGACACGGAGATTACTGCTGCACGAACCAGGCTAGGAGGCGGTGCTCGAATTCTTGCGGGGCGGTGCGGATGGCGCCGCAGTGGTCGGCGAAAGGGACTTCCCAGAGTTGGGCGTTGGGATTGCGCGCGTGAATCAGGCGAGAGTGACGGACGGGGATGTTGCTGTCGATCTGGCCGTGAATTAGAAGCACTGGAATCGCCGTTGCGGCGACGGAATCTTCCGGCGAAATTTGTTGCATGTCGAGGTGGTATTTCCATCGGGCACGGAGGAACGCGACATCGACTAGCGGACGAAGGATTGTGCGTCCAACCCACGGGCCCAGATGGAACGGCTGTCCCATGCGGTCATAGGCGATTTCCCGAAAAGTGGCGAAGGGAGACTCGGCGGCTATGGCGCAGAAGTGTGGGCGGGTGTCGAGCGACTCGAGGAGTTGCGCGGCTCCCATGGATTCGGCGAAACCGAAGATGCAGCGGGGATGGTTTTGCGCGTTGAGGAAGTCGAACCACTGGTGAATGTCGGTGCGTTCGAGGAGTCCGTAGGTGGCGAGATAGCCGCCGCTGATACCGTGAGCGCGGGCGTCGGGAAGAAGCACGGTGAATCCGCGGGCGAGAAGGAGCTGCGCGTATCCGCTCATGCCGATGCGGTTGTCACCGAGGCCGTGGAGAAGGAGGACTGCATCTCCGTTTCCCTGGCGGGGATGAATTTCCCAAGCGCGAAGGATGATTTGATCTGGCGTAGTGATGGAAACGTCGTTGAGTTCGGCGTCCAGAGTGCGGGCGGACTGGCGGGCCTCGGCAGTTTCGTCTTCTGTCAGCGGGCGGCGGGCGGGGTGGAGTGTGCCGTCAGCCAGATAGATACCTCCGACGATGCAAAAAGTAATGTACAGGGCGAGAGCGAAGAGGACTAGGCGAGAGCGGCGGGATAGCGGCATGGTCTGCTGGATTGTACGGAGGTTGGAACTAGTTCGTTCCAGGAGAGCGCGAAACCTTTGCGGTAGAAAACAAGAAGGGAATAAGATGCTGCGTAGGGGGCCTACGCGGGAACGAGGGCAAGATGCCCTCGCGACAGCCGGCGGGACGCCGGCGCTACCGGTTGGAACGGCGCTACTCTGAGCTGCAACGGAAACAGGATGAAGTCAAACCCCCACCCTGTGGCATAGAACGCGACAAGGGTGGGGCACCCGGCGGAAGGCGGCTACGGGAATTACCCGAGCGATAATCTGGTCGGAACGGAGAAGAATTAGAGCAAGGAAGCAAAATTCATAAGAGAGGGTGAAACTTATGACCAAAGACCCGGTTTGCGGAATGAATGTTGACGAGAATAATTCTCAATACCAGACGCAGTATGGCGGGAAGAAGTATAACTTCTGCTCGGATCAATGCAAGAAGAAGTTCGATCAGCAGCCGGAGCAGTACGCGCGGTCGGCGGCTTAGATCGTACGGTAAAAAGAGAAAAACGATAAGAGAAAAGCCCCGGACGAATGCGTCCGGGGCTACGTGTTTCTAGCGGTGGGCTAGTTCGGGTTCGTGCACGGCTTTGCCCGACTTGAAGGCGTTACAGCGGTTATTGATCTCGTCCCAGTTGACGACGTTCCACCACGCGGCGAGATATTCGGGACGCCGGTTGTTGTATTTCAGGTAGTAGGCGTGCTCCCAGACGTCGTTGCCGAATATCGGGAACAGGCCTTGCGAGATGGGGTTGTCCTGATTCGGCGTGGTGATGATTTGCACTTCGCCGCCGGACTTTCCTGCCAACCAGACCCATCCGCTGCCGAATTGTTTGACGCCGGCGTCGTTGAACTTAGTTTGAAAGTCTTTGAAGTTGCCGAAGGTTTTCTTGATGACGTCGGCGATGGGGCCGTTCGGATCGCCTCCACCTTTGGGCTTCATAATCTTCCAGAACATGGTGTGGTTGACGTGACCTCCGCCGTTATTGCGGACGGCGGCGCGGATGTCTTCGGGAACGGCGTTGAGGTTGCGAAGGAGATCCTCAGCGGATTTGCTTGCCAGGTCGGGGTGCTTCTCGATGGCGGCGTTCAAATTTTTCACATAGGCGCCATGATGCATGTCGTGATGCAGGGTCATCGTCTGCTTATCGATGGTCGGTTCAAGGGCGTCATATGCATAGGGGAGTGCTGGTAGTTCGTGAGCCATGATTGATCCTCCAAGCTTTTGAGATGACGGGAAGCGGCGTTTCGATGCAAGTGTTTGTACATAATTATATCGCCGGGCTACGTATCGCGGGGTGCAGCGGATTGCATAGGTCCTTCGCGAGACAAAAAGCGTCTCGCTCAGGATGACAATGCTATTTGCAGTCTCTTTAACTTTTTATTTGCGCTATTTGCGGCCGAGGAGGCGGATGCGGGAGGTGAAGGCGCGGCCTTCGCAGGCGGTGAAGGTGGGTTGAGGATGCGAAGCGTCGAGGACGTTGTCCACTACGAACGGATTGCAGCGGCCAGTGATGTTGTCGAAACCGCCGCGGAGGGCCAGATAGTAGCCGAAGAGATGAAAGCGCTTTTCGAGTTGGAGGTTGAGGGCGATATAGTCCGGAAAACGCTGGGCGCCGGGTTTGCCAACGAGTTGTTGCTGGTCGGTGAGGAGATTGAAAGGGAATCCGGTGCGGGCTTCGAGGGAGTAGGCGACTTCGAGTTGATGGATGATGGGAAGCTTGAACAACGGAAAGTATCCCCACGAGAGGAAGCGGTTGGGAGTGTCCCAGGGAGAAGGACCAGGTTGTTGGGGACTGAGGATGGGGTTGTCAACGTTGAAATCGAGAGCTTGATTGCTGTGGGCGCTGGAGCGCGTGTAGGAGCCCATGAGCATGTAGGTCTCGCGGAAGTTGTGGCGGAGGGAGATTTGCAGGGCGTGGTAATGATCTTCACGTGTGTTCTGGAGGAAGTAATTTCCATCGGGGCGGTTGTTGAGAGTGTTGTAGACGAATCCGTCGGTACCGCGTCGGTCGAGGAACTCCACTTTCAGATAGATGGCGGCGGGGAGTTTCTTTTCGAGGGCGAGGCTCCAGTTGAGAAAACGAGGAACCTGGAGTGTTTTGCGGTTCACGGTGAAGGTGGTGGGGACGGGGCCGGTGGTGATCACGCAGGTGGCGGTGCAGGTGGGGACGGGGATGGAGTAGAAGATGTCTTCGCGCGTGCCCGCGTAAGGACGGGCGATCAGGTAGATGGGAGTGGCGTCGTAGACGAGGCCGATTCCGGCGGAGAGTTTGGTGTTACCGGAACTGTCGAGGACGTAGGTTGCGGCGAGGCGCGGAGAGAGGACGGCGTGGCGAACGATTTCGTCCCAGTCAAGGCGGATGCCGGGAGCGATCAGAAGGCGATCGGTGAGGAGCCAGCGATCTTCGGCATAGGCGCTGACTTCGGCATTGAATTGCTCGTGGAGCGGGGCGGGACCAAAGCTGGAGTAGCGGGTGCAGGGGAATTTTGAGTTCTGCGTCGAGCTGAAGCAGAGGTCGGGTGCAGTGAGCGTGTTGATTCCGCTCAGGAATGAGATTGGTTGGCGGAGGAAGCGCGCGTCATAGGAAACGCGGTCGAGATCGACGCCGACTTTGAAGTCGTGGCGGCCGTGCCACTGGCGGGGCGGAAGAAACAAATTGGAGATGACTTGCCAGCGGTGGGCGTGAGTGTCGTCGTCGAGGTAGTAGCTGCCTCCGGCCGTGATGGGATTGAGGAAGTAGGGAAGAGAGCCATAGGGATTGAGTTCCGAGCTGTATTCGTCGAAGGCTAGCCCGGTTTCGAGTAGTTGGCCTCCGACGAAATAGTGTTGATCCTTGGCGCTGGCCACGTAAGCAGTCTCAACATTTCTGGGATTCGAGAGTTGCGGGCTTTGCGGGGAGAGGAAGGCATACTGGTCGTGAAGGTAGTTCGCCAGGAAGCTGGCCGTGAAGATATTGCGGCTAGTGATATTAGTCTGAATTTTAGTGAGATTTCCGAGGCGCCAGATGAAGTCGTTGTCGGCTCCCACCGGGAGCGCGGTGTAGATGAGGTTGTCGTATTCGCCGTCGAAGGCGTTGTAGAACCAGGTTTTTCCCTTTTCGATGGGGCCAGAAAAGGTGAAGCGCGGGAGGAACTGGTCGAATCGCCATCCGTGCTTGTTTTGCACGGAGGGAATGAAGTCGGTGGCGGCAAAACGGAAGTGGTCGTCGCCTATGCCGGTGTTGAGGCTCAGCAGGCCGCCGGAGCCTTTGCCATATTCGGCGGGCTCGCGCGAGGGCTCGACCTGAATGTTGCGGAACGCGTCGGTGCTGACGCGGACCAGGAGTTGTCCGTTGGCGGGTTGCGTGACATTGAAACCGTCGAGCAGGGTGAGAGTTTGGTAAGTCTGAGCTCCGGCGATGTGCGGCTGTCCGTATTGATCCTGCACAACGCCGGGAATGAAGTTGAGGACGTTGCGATAGTCGTGGGTGCCGGGATAGACGATGTTGATGACGTCGAGGCCGCTGATGGTTTCTTGCGAGGCGATTTGTGCGGGATCGATGGCGGGAGGAGACTCGTGGACATCGACGATTTCGCGGACTTCCTGCTGGTGCGAGATGGATACTTCGATTGCGGAGGCTGGCGAGATTTGGACGTTGGGCTCGAGCAGTTCGTAGAAGCCTTGCTTTTCCACGCGAAGTTGATATTCCAGGGTGGGGAGGCCGGGGAACTGGCAGCGGCCGGCGAAGTCGGTTAGGCAGCGGACCGCGGGGAGCGGCGGCGATTGGAGGGAGATGCGGGCGGAGGGAATGGCGACTCCGTTTTCGTCGGTCACGGTAATGGCTGGGGTTGATTGAGCCGCGGCAGCGGAGACGAGGGCGAGCGTTAGGAAGAGGGCGCGCATGCCGGTAAGGGTTATTTTACGTTCGATACGAGAGGCGGACACTGATTTGGGCTATGATTTCGCGCGGCACGGTTGGGGCAGCAGCAGGGTTTTCCGTTGGTTTTACGAGGATTGCGGTATGGGAAAATTCAAAAGGCTGCTGTAAAATATAAATATACGTTCCGAGGACTCTCCAATGCTTCATCTGACTGTCCAGCAAGCCCTGCAGCTTGCCGCTGATTTCCTACACGCAGCCGACTATATGAATGCCCAGAATACGCCCAATTCTCAAACCAGGTTGAAACTTCTGGAGACAGCCCGCCGGGCGGCATTTCTGAGGGCTCACGCGATCGCCAGGCAGGAAGAAGTTCGTCCGGTTCTTGGCGAAAGTATCGGGCGCGCGACGTTTGCCGTGGCCTAAAGCAGTGTTCTGTCCGCATTCCTCCGTAACTAACCTTAGAGAATCTTGGAGCGAGTGAGATCGGCCACGGATTCACACGGATTCACACGGATTTTTGAATTCTGATCCGAGATGATGCGCGTAGATCTCGTGGGCCAACTTCGGCGCGTCTGTCCCGCTCGGTTTATTCCGGGAATGCTGATAATTTGTAGTGGGCAACGGCCAAGTTCTGGGCTCCCGCATCTTATCGAGCTTCATGAAAAAGTCCCATGACAGGCTTTTACGGGTGATTGCGGCCTTCAAGTTTCTTAAAGCTGCGACGTTGATTGCGCTTTCTGTGGGAGCGTTCAGGGTGCTCCACAAAGACTTAGGCTTGGTGCTCGAACACTGGGCAGAAGCGTTGCGGCTCGATCCCGGGAATCGATTTGTGGATGCGGCGCTGGAGAAGGCGGGGCATCTGCGTCCCGAACAGATTAAGAAACTGGGACTGGGAAGCTTATTGTATGCCGCGCTGTTTCTGGCCGAGGGGGCAGGCTTATGGCTGGAAAAGCGTTGGGGGGAGTGGCTCACCGTGATCATCACGAGCAGCCTCGTTCCGGTCGAGGTTTATGAGATTTACCGCCATCCGAGTGCGGTGAAGGTGGCCGTGCTCGTAGTTAATTTGGGGATCGTGGGATATTTGATTTATCGGATTCGCAGTAAGGGAGCGGCATAAGTGTCGCAACAGGCCGAAACACAAGGTTCCTCGACAGCGCCCGGGATGACAATTATTTGGATTGCGGTGACAAGTATTGAAGCTTGTGATGACAAGTAGTTGATTAGCCTTTGGTGGCCAGGTACTGACAGACGCGCTGGATGGTGTCGCGCTGACTGTCGTTGAGCGTGAGGAATTCAAATCCGTAGCGCAGGCCCTGGCGGTAGCGTACGATCGCGCGGACTTTGATGGGATAGGGCGAGAGGGGCAGGGGAATGTCGAGGGTGACGATCTCGCCGGGTTCGAGGCTTCCGGTGAGGGTGGCGCCGATGCCGTCCTGGCCCATTTCGGTGGATCGCCCCCAGCAGGTACGGAATTCTCCGGCTTGAAACATCTTGACCTGCAAGCGCATGTCGATGGTGAAGCGAGGAAAACGGCGGGTATAGGCGACCTTGGCGGCAGGGGCATTGCCGGGCGCACGCGTGCCAAATCCTGTGTCGGCGGAAGCGGCGGCGGTTTGAGCCTTCTTGTCTGTACTCATGGTCGATGCGGCATTGTGTCAGCCGCGGTGCAACGCACTAATTGCCATGCAGCAGATATCCTGGCTCGAGCGGCAGTTTGCCGGCCAGCTTCACGACTGCGACGCTGCTATTGATGGCGTAGACATCGACAACGCCGATGGCGCCGGGAATCGATGCGACCTTGTTGACCAGGTCGTCATCGGAGTCGACGATCATCACGGCAGGATGACCCATGCGTCCGTGGTTTGCCGAGGCAATGATTTCCTCCACCTGGGACTCGGGGAGTTCGTAGACCTTTTCCAGAAACAACTTCATTTCCGGGTGGAGGGGGAGCGCATGATGAGAGTGACCGACTTGCCATCCGGCCAACGATTGGTCTGGCCCTTGGAGAACTTCACGAGGTCCGGCAGGGTGATGGCGGAAACGGAGTTGCCCTTATTCGAGACGAGCGCGAGATCGCGCGCAGTCGCCAGTGAAATGCCGGCTGCAAGAAAAATACATAGGCTTAGACTATGACGGTAAGACACAGCGCTCTCCAGCAAGGCGGAATCGGCCTTGCAGTGATTTTCGCGGAAATCAGGCGGCGGCTCAACGGTCACGAAGGTCATGTACCTCTGGTGACAATGGTGCGACAGAGCGCTGGGAGAGTTGAGTTCAGGCGGTAGGGCTAGGCAGTGTAGCGTTGCCTGCGGTCGTGCGAGGTCTTGCGCCGATCCACCGGGAATTCAACGCTAGGTGCGAGAAGAACCGCGGCACGGGCCCTGAGCCGGTGAGTGTATTGGCGGATGGCGGATTGTAGTTCGACGAGGATCGGCCTCGCTTTGTGAGAGCTTTTCGCGGCAACAGCTTCAGCACAAAGTTCGCGAATGCGATCATCGAGGCGACGAGCGCGCACAGCCATAGAAAACGAAATCCAGTTTTAGGGACGAAACAACCCACATTCTGAATATCACGATTACGACTTTCTCTCACTACCTTGAATCCCGTAGCCCGCGGTAAAGATTTGCTGTTAAAAGAAGAGTAAACCCCCGGCAATCGGGAAGTCATCCTAACACTTCCGGCTGTTTCCGCGTGGGCTTGGCAAGTCTCGAGCGATGGGATAGGCTAGGGTCTCTTTATACAAGGATCATTTCCCCATGACCAATCGTGTTAGCTACGCTCCGCAAGATTTTCAGAAAATGTGTAAGCAGGCCGAAAGAGATCATGAATCGAAGAAACTCGTGGTTCTCATGGATCGCGTCAAGAGGCAGATTGCGGAACGCGATCACCCGGAGTCGAAGGTGGAACCGTCCGCCGCCAACGCGGAGAGCGGGGACTGCGTTGCGGCACGGCGACCTAGCCGCACGGTTCCGTTTGAGAGATAGTCGCAGGGCCAATCCATTCCATCTGCTTTTTCAATATCCGAACAACTAAAGTTTTCTTCTTCCACAACGTCGGGTTGCGCTAGAATAACCGGGTTCGGCGGCTCCCGGCTGCCCAGCAGGGCTGGTGAGTTCGCCGTGCCTTCCCCGGGAGGTAGTAGATGCAACGTCCCTACGCGAGTTCTCTGTCGGACTCTCGGCCGTTCCGTGACATGCAATCCCAAATCCGCGATCTCACGCAGGATTTCGTGACGGCTTTTAATACCGGAAATTATGATCAGGCGGCGAGCATGTTCGCCAGCGATGGCGTCCTGATCATTCCACATCATGAATCGGTGTACGGCCAAAAGCCTGTGGAGCGATTGTTGAGACTGCTAGGCGAGGCAGAATACACTGGACTCCGCTTGGTAACTACACGGGTGGAACATTCCGCCGACATGGCAATGGAGATCGGACAATTCTCCGCGGTGACGCGGAGGTTGGATGGAACGACGATGCCAGAGCGCGGGAAGTATGTGAAAGTGTGGCGGAGGCTGGGAGTGTGGCTGATCATCGCCGATTGCTGGAGCTGCACACAAGAAGTGGCGAGCGATCGCGCGGCGTGACGGGGCACGGCAGGTTACATTTTTAAGGGTCGGCCGATGGATATAAATCAAGGCGGCAGGCGAGGACGCCCGCCCGACAGCCGGCGGGACGCCGGCGCTACTTTCTTCGCGGCGGCTCAAGGCGCAATCCGGTCGGGAGCAAAGGCTGATCCCGGGCGGTACTGTCCTAACTGCTCGATGCAATTGCGAGAGAGCCGGTGCAAGTTGAAGTGCCCGCAGTGCGGATTTTATTTGAGCTGCTCGGATTTTTACTGAAAAAGCTATTAGCTATCGGCTGTCAGCTTTTAGTCACACCAAGTACACTCTTCGCTCACGATTCGTTTTACTTTTCCGAAACCGGCTGGTGCCTGACAGCTTTGCTTCGTTCCGTCTACAATGAAGGGCGAGTTTTCACAGAAATCATAAACGAGGAGAAAAGCATGCAACGCAAGGCTAGTGCGGTTTGGAAGGGCGGGTTGAAGGATGGGAAAGGGACGATTACGGCGCCCAGTGGGGTGCTGAAAGATACTCCGTATTCGTTTACAACGCGGTTTGAGAATGCTCCAGGTACGAATCCCGAGGAATTGATTGCGGCGGCGCATGCGGGATGTTTTTCGATGGCGCTGTCGGCGCAGCTGGGTGGGGCGAACCTGACTCCGGAAAGCATTTCGACCACAGTCACGCTTTCACTCGACAAGCTGGATTCGGGGTGGGCGATTACGGCAAGCCATATTGATGTGGTGGGAAAAGTTCCGGGCGCGGATGCGACGACGTTCCAGAAGTACGCGGAGGCGGCGGAGAAGGGATGTCCGGTGTCGAAGGTGCTGAACGCGAAGATCACGATGAATGCGAAGCTGGGGTAGGAAGGTTCCGGCGGTGGTCGCAGTTTGAGAAGGGAGTGCCGCTTGACGGTAAAAAACCTTAAACCGCAGAGTAAGCAAAGAGTTCGCGGAGGACGCGGAGAAGGTCGCGGACAAATTGGCTTTTACCGGCGAGCGGGTCCCGTTGACACAGGGCTCGGCGGCGGTAGAATAAAGGTGTAGGTCTTCCTGATTCGGCGGCCGTGCGGCCGTCGCTGCAATGCAAGTCCACTAGCCATCGTGGCGGAATTGGCAGACGCGCATGGTTCAGGTCCATGTACCGGCAACGGTGTGGGGGTTCGAGTCCCTTCGATGGCACCATTGATTAAACCATGGCGATTGATGCTTGAGGACCGTCAGCGTCCACACGACCTGGATTGCTCAGGTTTTCAATCAACAATCAAGCAATCAACAATCAGAAATTCTCGCTAGCAGAAACGTGAAAAAGGCGATCTCCGGTTCGAGATCGCCTTTTTGCAATAAGGGGATGGTCTACAGCGGCTGGACGTTCTCAGCTTGCCAGCCCTTGGGGCCCTTGGTCACGTCGAACTGCACGGTCTGGCCCTCTTGCAGGCTGCGGAAGCCGCCTGCTTGAATCGCAGAGAAATGCACAAAAACGTCTTCGCCAGACTGGCGGCTGATAAAGCCGTAGCCTTTGGCGTCGTTGAACCACTTTACTGTTCCTTGTTCTGCCATGGTGTTAGGTGTTCCTTTGTTTGATCAATTTACGCTGGATGGAAGCGGAGGTACTGCGAGAGGTTACTAGCTGTTGAGGCAAGAACTGCTCACGTCCGATTCGGACAACGTACAGCTTTATGGTACGCGAGGAATGTGGAATTAGCAAGCACGGAGGGGCGTTGGGCAGCGATTCCGTAAGGTGCCATCTTCCCATCGAGTACGCCGCTGATTTGACTCCGGTTGTGGCAGGCAAGGACGCTGGAGCGAGTTGGAATGCTCGGGGGTGGAGAATGCGCTTGATTTTTAGAGTCGGAAGGAATACAGCGTCAGGGTGTCAGGACGGACACCCGGAAAGATTTCCGGACACGACCAAGGCCAGGCAGGGCGGCTCGATTCAACTGGTGTTGGGCGAAACCGCGAGGAACCAGTAGGCGAGGCGCTTGGCCAGCACATGAAAGGTGTCGCATTTTCGGCGGGCATGGCTGCGGACTTGGCGGTGGTAGAAGACCAGGGACAGGGTATAGGCCAGAAACCGGATCATGGTCAGCACCACCAGGGCGGTGGTTTGGTGGACCGCGGGGTGTTTGAGATGACAATCGGTGGTGATGGTCTGAAAGACTTCGGTATCGATTCGCCAACGGCTGCGACTGAGCTGATGGATGAACAGGGGCGAGATCGAGCCCAGTTCGAGATTGGTGGCATAGAAGTTGGTGCTGGGTTGCGCCACCGGGATCTTGGCTTTGCTGCGAAGACCGTCTTTTTCGCTGATCCTGACCCGTTGCAGGTGTTCGAGGCGAACGGTTTTGACCACCTGCACCCGGCGATCGGCGACCGGCCAATCGAGGTCCGGCAAGTGCCAGTATCGAATCTCCCGGTCCGGTTCCACCTGAACGCCGGTGGGAGATTCCTGGGTGAGACGCTCCGCCTCGCGCAATAAGTCGGGCTGGTTCTCTTTCAAAGTGAAGGCCCAAACCAGACCCAGACGTTCCACTTCTTGAACGAAGGGGGCTTGCAGATACAGAGCGTCCCCCACCAACACATCCAGGAAGCGGCGGCCCAACTGCCCGACCAGGTCTTGCAACAGAGCCAGGGCGCAGGCCACCTCGCCTTCGCCGTTCTTCTGAAAGCGGACACCCAGGGGAATGGGGAACTCTGTGCTCACCAAGACCACGACGACGATGCGGTGATAATACTGAATATCGGTTTGCATCTCGCCGTTCACCTTGTGTTGCACCTCGCGCTCCATACAGGCATCGCAACAGCGGGCAAACGAACTGCAGATTTCAATGCCATCGACCGCCCCCACCACCAACCCTCGGGACCAATCGGAACGTAGAACTCCGTTGCGTTTCAGGCGGCGGGCAATTTCACAGCTGAGCGCGAACACAGCTTCGGGAGATTGTCTTTCGAGCGAATAGCCCAGGGTGTCGTCGCTGATCGGTCCGATGCGCTGGGCCAGCGCCCCACGGTGACACTCGGCCTCGATCTGCAGCAGGCTGGGAATCTGCATCGCCGCCCCCAAGAAGACGGCGTCAAACACCTTTTTCCAAGAGTGCTGGGGAAACTGCCGTCCCTCGGGCAGAGCGCTCACCAAATCCGAGAAGCCAAACACCTTGTCGAGATAGGCCTCGAAGCGATGCCGGTGCCGGCTCAAATTTCCGATCTTCTTTTTCCCTGAGCTTTTCCTTAAGAAACCGTTTCAGGTTCACGGTGCAGATGGTCGCGGCGGCAGCCTCAAAGCGGCGGCGCATCTCGATCTTTTCGCGCACCCTGTCCACCCACTGCGCCGGAACGTTGAGGGTCTTCGGCTGGCCGTCCACCAATAGGGAGATTTGATATTGCACGTGTAGGCGTTTGCCGTCGGCGCAATGACAGGTGGGCTGGCCACAGGCCCGTTGGCGTTCGACAAAAGAGCCGGGCAGCATTTCGCGGAACAAACCAAGGCTGCGGACGAGTTTGCCGCGCAATTCCAGGTCAGGTTCGCCGGATGGTTTCATAATGACATGCATAATAGTGTCATAAAAGCAGAAAAGCAAGTACCTTCGGAGATTCGCAAGAATGACGTCAATCTGCAAGCACAGCTACAACCCCTGCCAATATTCGGACTGGCCTCGGACCTTACCTCCACCTTACGGAATCACTGGGGCGTTGGGGGGCGTTGGGGGCGTTGCCGGGCGTTGCCTAAGTTCACGGCTCTGGCAGGAGTGTCGAGCTGCGCTCGACGGACAGCCGAGGGCGGCTGTCCCCCCATGGGTATTTTTCTGAACCGAAAACACTTGGCAAGCACAGTCCAGCGTTGCCTTTCCCGAGCCGGGCAGGATGAGGACAAACAGGGTATACTTGAGATACTTAACCTCGAAGACCACGTCCCATTTGCGCCTTCGCGATTGAGAGATCGGGAGGGCATTTTTTCTGTACCTGTATCAACGGGTGTCCCTGAAACAGTCAGATTTGTGCTCGGACACCGCGTGGCTGGTCATTTCCGAAACGCACATCCTGATGAACTGAGTTTCGATCACGTTCACCCGCAGTCCCACGAGGAATGGCTCCAGCCCGACAACCGTTCACAACCTGGCCGCATGACAGGAGCCGACTATGTCTGGAGTCAATGGCGACAAATCGAGGTTCAATCGAGTACGAAAACAGAAGCTGGCGCGTCGCATCCGAAACCGCGAATTGTTTAAGAATGCGGCATCGCAAGGCAAACCAGCGGGAAAGAGTTCCGAGAAGAAGCAAGTAGGGGCTTGAACACGTAAAGTGTTTGGGGGCTGCTTTCGGAGTGCCCAGGCGGCGTGAACGTGCCAGAATCCAGAGTTTCAGAAGAAGTACTGAGAGAGGAACAGCAATGAAGAACCTTTACGTAGGAAATTTGCCCCACAGCACAACCGAGTCGGAATTACGAACGGTTTTCGAGGCTCATGGTGCGGTGGAAAAAGTCAGCATCGTGACCGATCGGGAGACGGGGCGCGCCCGAGGTTTCGGCTTTGTGGAGATGACCAACCCTGCCGAAGCCGATAAAGCGATCGCGGCACTGAACGGAACCGAACTGGGCGGGCGCGCCTTGAAGATCAACGAGGCGCAACCGAAAACCGACCGTCCCAAAGGCGGCGGTGGCGGTGGAAAGCGCTTTGGCGGTGGAGGCGGAGGTGGCCGCGGACGGGATGATTATCAAGGCCATGCCCGGCAGCCGCGCGAACCGCGCTGGTAGTTTTCTTGTTTCCTGGAAGCAGCCGGACGCGGAATGAAGCGGGACGGCACCGCTAGCAAAAAAACTAAGGAGGAATTGTGAATGCCACGAGGAAGATCAACTTTTACTAAACGCCAGAAAGAGCAGACGCGCCAACAAAAACAGCGCGACAAGGCAGAGCGCCGGGTGCAGCGCAAGCAGGATAAGCCCGAAGGCGTGGTCGTCGACGAGATGCAGGAACTGCGTGAGCACGCCGAAGCACAGGCAGCATTGTTCCGCATCGGTTCCGAGGACGAACCCGGTTTACCAGAAGTCTTTCTACCCGGCGGCAAAGTCGACCGCTAGCAACCTACTGGGAAAAGCCCCACTTCTCACGAAGAACGCGAGAAGTGGGGCACCCACTTTCCCTTTACCTTAGACAAAAACCTCGCCGGGCAAGGCTGTCAGAGTGCGCGAAGCTAGCGTGTTTTGCACGAAACGCCTGGGCACCGCAGCGCCCGAGGGATCCATCTGCATGCGTTCGATACGCAACTTCAGAGTGCGCTCGATGTTGCGAAGTTCCACGACCTCGACTCCGGAGGCCAAGGTGGTAGCGCGACCGGTCAGGCCGGCACGACCGGTTCGGCCCACACGGTGGATGAAGTCTTCCGCCATCTTGGGCAGATCGTAGTTGATGACGTGGGCGACGTCGTCGCAGTGTAAGCCGCGAGAAGCGATGTCGGTGGCGACCAGCACTTGAAAGCGGCCTTCCTGAAATCCGCTGAGGGCGCCGTTGCGCTGCGACTGCGAGCGATCACCGTGAATCATGGTGGCGCTAAAGCCGTCGCGAGCCAGTTCTTGAGCTAGGCGCTGGGCCCCGCGCTTGGTGCGGGTGAAGATGAGGGTCTGTCCCTTTTCCGCATAGAGAAGCTGACGGAGAACATCGAGCTTTTCGCCAGGACGGACTTCATAGGCCTGCAGTTCAACGCTTTCGGCCGGTTTCAGGACGGAACCCAGAGCAACCCGCACGGGGTCGCGCATGTATTCGTGCACGAGTCCGGCGACGGACTGCTCGAGAGTCGCTGAAAAACACAGAGTCTGACGTGACTTGGGCAATATCGCCAGGATGCGGCGGATGGCGGGGAGGAAGCCCATATCGAGCATGCGATCGGCTTCGTCGAGGACCAGCATTTTGATATGACGCAGATCGGCAAACCTGCGATCAGTGAGATCCTGCAGGCGTCCGGGAGTAGCGATGATCAAGGAGGAGCCGGCGCGAAGGCCTTGGATTTGAGCTTTTTCAGATACGCCGCCAATCACGAGCGCGGCTCTGGGCATGGTCTTGGTGCGCAGGTTTTCGTATTGTTCGTGGACCTGCATGGCCAGTTCGCGCGTAGGCAATAGCACCAGCGCGCCGGTCTGGGCCGCAGGCTCGCGGCGGAGCATTTCGATCAGCGGGATCAGAAATGCCAGAGTCTTGCCAGTGCCGGTCTGGGCAGTGCCGATTACATCTCTTCCCTCAAGAGCGGGCGGGATCGCGCGCTCCTGGATCGGCGTTAAGGTGATGAATTGAGCTGCCGCGAGCTTCTGCTGCAAGGCAGCAGACAAGGGCAGTTCGGTAAATGTGGTCATTCTAGATTGTTCTTTCTGGAGGGGCGCAGTCGATCTATACACGTCTATACACTCGTCTGGATACACCAGGACACACGTGAAGCTTCCATGCCGCTCACATTCATTTTTGATTTAACGCTGGAACTAAACGGCGGGCAGGAAAGGCGGAGATGAATCTGATCCAACGAGGGACCACCGCGTCACGAGCAAACCGTGGAAAAAGCGTCTAGAGCAGTATAGCACAGTACAACGGTCAGTAAGCGTTACGCGCGTAATGCAGGGTTGGCCGGTCTCATCGTTGAGGATTTTGTTGACGGTATACCTTAAATACGATGCATCCGCGCATCTAACTCATTTGGGACAACGACGGCGAAGAAAGATCGCTAATCAAACCGTCCTAAGCTAAGATTGGGAACCCCATAACATAAAACAATTGCGAATGGCCGAAACAAAATTCTCTTGCTTCTGGCGTCGACCGGACCTTGGCCGCGAGGCTGCGGTTTCACTTCACGGCCACACGAACCGATCCAAAGAAAGTCTTCAGCTCATTCCGCAACTGGCCCGAAAGGGTCCGATGCTACATGAGGCTCTGGAAAAGCAATGCCGGAAGTCGCGAATCCCTGTAGATTTTTCGCGGGCTTATTGGACTCCGCCGCTGACACCCAAGCTGGCGTACGCGACTGAGAAGGGTCAGATCGAGAATGCTCTCGGACTAAAGGCCCTGGTCTCGCTGACGGACCACGACAATATAGAGGCGCCCGTATTGCTGCGAACCATGTCGGACTCGGCACATACTCCGATATCGCTGGAATGGAGCGTACCCTTCGGAGGCACCATCTTTCATCTTGGGGTGCACAATCTGCCGGCCGGGCAAGCGCAAACTATCATGCGCGATCTCGCCGGGTATACCCAAAACCCGAGCGATCAGCGGCTATGCGAACTGCTGGCTATGCTCGATGGTTTCCCGGATGTGCTGGTGGTGTTCAACCATCCGCTCTGGACACAGTCCTGCGTAGGGGTGAAACGGGGCAGGGATGATCTCGATCGATTCTTGGCGTGCGCGGTGCAGTTCTTGCACGCCTTCGAAATCAATGCGACGCGCAGTAGGAAAGAAAACAATCGCGTCAAGAAACTGGCGAAGCGGTGGCAGCGCCCTCTCGTCTCCGGCGGAGACCGGCATGGGTGCTCGGCGAGCGGCGCTCTGAATTTGACGAATGCGGAAACTTTTTGCGAATTTGTGAGCGAGATCCGGCAGGAGCAGCGCAGCCATGTGCTGCTGATGCCGCAATATAACGAGCCGGTCAGCATCCGCACGACGCGGACGCTGCTGGACGTGATCCGCAATTATCCGGAATACCCGGAGGGATCGCGGCGATGGGACGATCGAATCTTCCATCCGGGGGAGAACGGCGGACCGGATCGACCGATCTCCACGCTTTGGAAGGCCCCTCCGGCATACGTGGAACATATCTTGTCCTGTGTCCGGTTGCTGGAGAATGCAGCGGTGCAACGGGCAGTAGCGCGCATTTTCAAACCGGCGATCGTTTCGGAAATGCCACTCGCGGCGGAGCTTATCGCGGCTGAGGTGGTATCGACGGAGGCGGTTTCGTCCGAGGCGCTTTCGTGAAGAAGGAGAGTACACGAGTCGCGTTTTTTCCTTGCGTCTACCATGAGGTGGACGGGGTGGCGAAAACCAGCCGGGAGTTTGAGGCATTCGCACGGCGCCATCAGATTCCGTTCTTCATGGTGCACGCTGGTCTGCGAGACGAGCTCACAACGGCCGGGACAGTCACTCGTATACAACTGCCGCGCAGCCCGATGAAGTTTCCGCTCGACCGGGCCCACGACTACGACCTGCTGTTCCTGCGACACTATCGAAAACTGGAATCGCGGTTGCGCGACTTTCGTCCGGATGTCGTGCAGATCACGGGCCCGAGCGATGTGGGCACGCTGGGTGCGTACGTGGCGTACAAGATGGGAATCCCGCTGGCCGCATCGTGGCAAACCAATCTGCACCAGTTTGCGCGCAGGCGTATGGCGGCTGCGGTGTCGTTTTTGCCGGAGGCAATCGGCGGGAAACTTTCGGACGTCGCGGAACAACTGAGTTTTCGCGCTTCGGCGCGGTTCTACAAAATTCCACGACTTTTGTTTGCGCCGAACCCGGAGATGGTCCGAGTGCTGGAGGCGGCTACCGGCAAGCCTTGTTACTTGATGTCGCACGCCGTTGACACCGAGGCTTTCTGCCCGGAATTGCGTGACCGGCAGGGTGGGCCATTCCGTATCGGCTACGTGGGACGTCTGACGGCGGAAAAAAATGTGCGGGCGCTGGCGCGTTTGGAGCAGGCTCTGCTCGGCATGGGGCATCGGGATTTTCATTTCGTCGTAGTGGGTGAAGGTGCGGAAGGGGAATGGCTGCGGCGCAACATGCGGCAGGCAGAGTTCACCGGCGTGCTGACGGGGGCGGAACTATCGCGGACGTTTGCAAATTTCGACGTGCTGGCTTTTCCGTCGGAGACCGACACGTTTGGTCTGGTGGTGCTCGAGGCGTTTGCTTCAGGCGTGTCTGCGGTCGTGACGAATTGCGGTGGACCGCAATATACCGTGCGCCACGGGAGCAGTGGGTACATCGCGCGGGACTTCGGTGAGTTCGTGGCGTATACCGCGGATTTGATGTCTCAACCCGAGTTGCTCTCGGCCATGCGCCAGGCGGCACGGCAGCAAGCTCTGGCCACGTCTTGGGATCGCATCTTCGAAGGGATGTATGAAGCATATGCGCGCTGCCTGTCCCCTGTCCGCGCCGGAAGCCACAGTTTGTTGGATGTGGCCACCATCTGATTTCCTACGTACTACTGTTCTGCCCAGAAACCCCTCAGAATGAGAAATCCGCGAGTTCCCTCAGGGGCTAATGCCCACATCATTTGGGACTCCGAGCGGCACGGCTAAAGCTGTGCCCTTCCCAATCGAAGCTGTGCCGTCCCAGTCGAAGTCGCGCTCCCAAATTGAAGCCGTGCCGTTCCCACGTGAAGCGGTATAAGTAAGCGGCTTTCGAGCTGCGTGCGCACGTGACACTGCGGAGAAAGCGTGCACGTCCCTGGAGACAAAGTTGCTGTAGGCAAGGGGCTGGAAATCGGGCACAATCATTGCGGGACGGGAGGGTAGGTACTTGAAGATCTCGCAAAAAGGACTGTACGCGCTGCAGGCGATGATGACGTTGGCCCGCCGGCACGAACAGGGCGCGATCAAAATTCGGGAGATCGCGGCAGACAGCGATTTGCCGGAGAAGTTCCTGGAACTGATTCTGCTGGAGTTGAAGAATGCGCGCATTGTCGACAGCGTGCGCGGGGCCAGAGGCGGCTACCAACTGAGACGTGCTCCGTCGGAGCTTCCCTTGAGCGATATTATCCGCCTGGTGGATGGACCGCTGGCACCAATGGGAGATGCCGAGCAGTTGCGGGGACTGATCGCGAAGGGCGGAGATCATCGGGCGCTGTATGAGGTATTTCTGGCAGTGCGGGATGCGGCTGCAAAGATTCTCGAGAATACGACCATCGCGGATGTTGTGGGGAGGAACAAGAAGGGCGCTGGCGGAAAGAACGCGACGAGTGTGGGAAAGAAGAAAGCCACCGGGGCGTAGCCTGCCTTGGCGACTTGCTAAAGAGGGAAACCTCGGAATCGCGTTTTAACCCACGTCATAGGCAAGATGACGGTGGCGAGTCGCAAGCCCCGCGAACAACCCTCCCGTTGAGCCAACTCTCGAAACACGAGATGCCAAGGGAATTCGCCCCTGGGTGTTTGATTAGCCTCGGGCAGTAGGCGTTGTGCCAGCACTCGTTGACAGATGAGTGCAGCGCATCTGATGCGAGAAGCAGTTAACGAGGAGCTTTCAGCACCACTTCGGACCGTAAAGTGTAAGCACTCGCATCCGCCATCTTGAAGTTCTTGGCGAAATCCAGAAAAACTTGGTCGGACTCCTGATCGTTTTCCAACAGTGTAATGACCACGGTCTTGGGCTTCCGTCCGCATCTCTTTGGCAGGTTGGTGAAAATAGAACTCTGCATTGTCACGAACTCGATCGGAATCTGGAAAGCTCCGTCCTCCACGGTCACTTCTCCCGATTCCCCCGGCTTCTCCCTCGGGAAGACAAGCTGCACACGAACCTTAGAATGAGCGTTCGCATTTTCGACAACGTGTCCCTTAATTATGACGGTCTCGACCCCGCATTGTGCGCGGGCACTGACGCAGAGGGCGAGACTGGTGCCGAGAATCCGGACGAGCGTCTTAGTCACGGCAAACATCATGCCAACCTTCGCCTGATGGCGAGAGAATTATCACTCCATCTCTCCTACGGAGCAATGCCAAACGCGTTGGCGAAGTGTGGCCGTTTCACTCATTGCATTCGTGGAGCCAAACCGTGGACACAGTCATCAAATCCTGGCAGGAGAGCGACAAAAGATGTATCACGTGCGCCAAGAGAACCTGCGTTTTGTTGGTAGTTCGCATGAGTTTGTCGGAGCTGAGCAGGGCAACACCAGTGTTTCGGTGTTCCTATTCCCTGGGAAGCCCGGTTCGGGGCCAGATCCGCACCGGCATCCTTATGACGAGATCCAGTTCATCCGTGAAGGCGCCGGGGGGTGTGGACAGTAAGCGGCAAGACCTTCGAGGGCAGCCCTGGAGACATCTTTGTCATCCAAGGCTGGCGAGATTCACAGCTTCAAGGCGGTCGGTGATTCACCACTGGTACCACCCGACGTTCACCTCAGTCCTCGCTTCATCCAGGAGAACCTAGAGGGCAGTGGGTTGCAGTGCACCTGGGGACCACCGCCCTCGGCAAACGCAAGTGGTCTTTGTCAGTTGGCGGAATATCGTCGTGATACTCATTGCCCCAGGAGGGTTTTCCGAACACAATCTTGAACCTCTTGCCAGGTGCGGCAAGTGCGGGATATTCACAGGGGAGTAACCATGTAGGCGCGAGACCGATCGATTGATTTCGCGTCACGAATCGCGCGGAAAGCCGTGTCCGACACGGGTTCCCGGCGAGAAAGGTTGGAGCGGTTGCACTATTTCCGGTCACCGGCCTGTGAACGACGTGCACTCGATTGAAAAGACATGTACTTATAAACACGTATTTTTCATTGACGGAAAAAATAGAAGGAGTACAACAAGATCGTTCTTTGACAGCTTCTTAAGTTTTGCCGGTTGGTGCGGCGTCCGGGGCTCAAGCGGAGTCACTTTCCCGATCGCAAGATTGGGAAGGAGGGTGAGCGAGGGTCTATAGCAAAGCGCTGGTCGAGGAGAACTGAGAAGAAATGTTGAAGGCGAGATAGAGTTCCGAGGCGTAAGGTAGGTTTATCCGGTTGGCGGTGAGCCCGGAGCCCAAGCAAAGATCGCGCGCAGCGGCCCGCAAGGGAAGCAGCGAGAGCAGGTCGAGCAAGGGTCAAACGCGAGCTACTGGCCGAGACGAATGGACCTTACACCACCTCGGAACTCTTATTTTTTGGAGCTATTAGCTCCTAGTTCACCCCTCCTTCCATTTTTATTAGCCAGGATCCATCCGGATAGATCCGTGCAAACCGTGGCCGATGGCTGCTGTGGCTAACACCCAACACCTAGTCGACGTGCTCGCCTTCGGACATAAAGCTCTGTTCAGATGGCGGGAGGCGGTCCCCGGGGCGCGCCCAGAATACGTAGAGAGTAGGCCACAGAATCACGCTGACCACGAGTTCTACGATCAGGCCGCCCACGATGACGATCGCGAATGGGCGCTGGGAATCTGATCCAATGTCGTGTGACATAGCGGCAGGTAGCAGGCCAAGCGTTGCCACCAGCATCGTCATCATGATGGGGCGTAGGCGGAGGGCGGCGCCCTCTTTGGCCGCATCGCGCACTGGCATCCCGCGGGTGCGTAGTTGGTTGATGTACTCGATCATGATGACGCCGATCTCGACGGACACTCCGATGAGGGCCAGGAAGCCGAGTCCCGATGAGACGCTGAAATGGGTTCCGGTCACGAGCAAGCTGAGAAAGCCGCCTAGAGGAGAAAGTGCGACCACGGCTAGAATCAGGCCGACCCATTTCCAGGAGCCGAAAGCGGAATACAAGATGAACGACATGAGAAGCAAGGTGACGGGCACAATGATCGCGAGACGGCGGTTGGCGCGCTGCTGGCTCTCGTATTCACCAGTCCAGTCCAGGTGATAGCCTTCGGGCAATTTGACCTTCTGTCCAACCTCGTCGATGGCCTGCCGCACGGTGCTGCCGAGATCGCGTCCGCGCACGCTGTATTTGATGGCGATATAGCGGGAGTTGCCCTCGCGATAAATGGTGGAGGCGCCGTCATCAAGCGTAATTTTGCAAAGCTGCGCGAGTGAGACACGTTCTCCGGAAGGGGCAAGGATGCGGATGTTGCCGATGTCCTCCACAGTCTGGCGAAACTGAGGCTGATAGCGGACGGTCATGTCGAATCGCTGTTCGCCAATGAGAATCTGGCTGACGGCCTTGCCGCCTACTGCGGTTTCGACGGCGTCCTGAATATCGCTGACGTTGATGCCGAAGCGGTCGGCGGCGGCGCGATCTACGTTGAGGTTGACATTGGGCTGGCCGCGGACCTGAAACGTGCCCAGGTCGGCCACGCCGGGAATGTTGTTCATCACGCCTTGCATTTCGTCCGCTTTCGCTTCGAGGGTCTTCAGGTCGCGACCGAACAACTTCACGGCGAGTTCACCTTTCACGCCGCTGACGGCTTCTTCCACGTTGTCGGAGATGGGCTGCGAGAAGTTCCAGTCGACGCCGGGGAACTGCTGGAGTTCCCTGTCCATGGCGGCGATCAACTCATCTTTCTTGCCGTGGAAGTCGCTGCGCCATTCCTCGCGCGGCCGCAGGTCGACAAAGAATTCCGTGTTATAGAAACCGCTGGCGTCGCTGCCGTCGTCGGGCCGCCCGACCTGGCTGATGACCTGTTTCACCTCGGGAAAATTGGCCAGTAGCAGCCTGGCCTTTTTTGACATGTCGATGCTCGCCGAAGGGCCGGTACTGGGCGCGAGGGTTCCGCGCACCCAGATCGCGCCTTCGTCGAGATGAGGAAGAAACTCCGACCCGATGATTCCGCTGAACGCAATGAACAGCATTACCACGAGGCCGAGCAGCCCCATGGACAACGTGAATTTCATGTGATCGAAACACCAGTCGAGGGAGCGCGAATAGCTGCGATTGAGCCAGTCCAGAACCGGGTTCCGCCATTCCTTAATCTCCGAGCTGAACAACATGCTGCAGAGAACGGGCGCGATGAGCAGGGCAAATACGAGAGCGCCCAGCAGGGCGAAGGCGACCGTCCATGCCATGGGGCTGAACAGCCGGCCTTCGACACGTTGCAAGGTGAAAATGGGCAGGTAGGAAACAATAATGATCACTCGGGCGAAGAAGACCGGGCGCTGTACTTCGTGCGCCGCAATGGCAATGGTCTCCATGAACGATTTCTTGGTGTTACCGAAAGACGTGTGACGAAGGATGTTTTCCACCATCACCACCGACCCGTCGACGACCATGCCGAAATCGAGCGCCCCCAGCGATAGCAGGTTGGCAGGAATCTGGCGCAGGTCGAGGAGGATCGCGGCGAAGAGCAGAGAAAAGGGAATGGTTACGGCGACGATCAGCGCGCTGCGCACGTTGCCGAGAAACAGGAACAGGATCAGCGTCACCAGGAGAACGCCGTCGGTTAAATTCCGTAGAACTGTATGCGTGGTGTGGTGCATCAGTTCACTGCGATCGAGGTGAGGGACGAGTTTCACGCCGAGCGGCAGCAGCCCCGCCTTGCCGTTTTTCCCGTTCAGTTCATCAATTTTCTGGTGGAGCGCATCGAGGGTGGTCTCGGCCACCGCGCCCTTGCGCAGGAGGACGATTCCTTCGACCACGTCAGCGTTGTTGAGGATGGTTCCATCTTCTTGGTGGATCGTTTTTCCAAGCTGTCCGAGGCGGACCTTAGGGGCCTGAACCACGTTGCCGAGATCGCGAACTCGCACTGGAGTTCCGTTCTGCACTTTGACGACAGTGGCCGCGATGTCGTCAGTGGACTGCATCAGGCCGACGGCGCGGACGTTGAGGGCTTGTTCGCCGCGTTCGATGAATCCTCCGCCGGCGTTGATGTTGTTGGCCAACAATGCGTTCTCCACCTGCGCCAGCGACAAGCCGTAGGACACCAACTTTCCGGGGTCCAGTTGAACTTGATACTCGCGCGTCGGCCCGCCAAAAGGATTCACGTCTACGATGTTGGGGACCGACTTCAACTGGTTGACCACAACCCAGTCATTCAGGGCCTTCAGTTCCATCACGTCATATTTCGGATTGGAACTGGTGAGTGTGTAGAACATGATCTGTCCGGTCGGACTGTAATCCGGGCCGATGGCGGGATTCACGCCGCCGGGCAGCGTCACGAGTTGCAAGCGATCGAGCACTTCCTGGCGCGCGTTGAATGTAGTGATGTCATCGTCGTAGATGATGGTGATGACTGACAAGCCCATCAGAGAGACAGAGCGAAGGTGCGTGAGGTGGGCAACCCCGTTGAGTTCTACTTCCAGCGGGACGGTAATTTGCTGCTCGACTTCCTCGGCTGCATGTCCTGGCCATTGGGTGATGACTTGTGCGTAGGTGTCGGCCACGTCGGGATAAGCCTCGATGGGCAAGGCGTGGAACGAAAAGATGCCCCAGGCGAAGAGGACGAGCGCAGCGCCCAGAATCATCAGGCGGTTGCGCAACGCAAAATCAATCAGGGCGCGGATCATCTTTTTTCCGCCACCTCGGTGGAGAACTCCAGGGCGTTGGTGACCAGTTCGTCGCCGGGCTTCACGCCGTCGCGGATCTCCTGCATGCCGTCGGGAGCGAGGCCGTCGGCCTGCACAACGATTTTGCGAAAGTGCTTGTCGCCTTCTTTGCGGAAGACCCAGTCTTTGTCGTGCAAGCGCATGATCGCGGTCGAGGGCACGACGACGCGTTCGGTCAGCTTGCGCGAGCGGAAGGTGGCGACGGCGTACATGCCGGGACGGAGCGAACCGTCACCATTGCCAAGCACGATGCGCACTTTCGCCGAACGCGTGTTGGGATCGAGCAGGCGCGAGATGTCGGCGACCTTGCCTTTGAACACGCGATCCTGGAAGGCATTCAGGCGGATCTCGGCGGCGTCACCCAGACGAACTTCGCCCAGATCGTTTTCGAACACGTCGCACACGACCCAGACCTGACCAAGGTCGGCGATGGTGAACAGGTTGGGAGTGTTGTCCAGGCTCTTAATGCCTTCGAATCCGGCAATGTTTTGCTCGACGATCGTTCCGGAGACGGGCGCCTTTAAATCGATTAGCGGGCTGGCGTGTTCGGGATCCCCGCCGAGAATCCGAACGTGGTGCTCGGCGGTTAGCAAATCTACTTTGGCTTTGTCCTCAGTGTCCTGCGCCGTTTCGAGATCTTTGGCTGCGATGGCGCCGCGGTCGTAGAGGGTCTGGGCGCGATCGAGAGCCTTGTGCGACAGCACCTCGTCTGCTTTTGCTTTCTGGTAATCGGACAACGCGGAGGAAAGGTCAGGACTCGAAATGACCAGCAGCGTCTGCCCCTTTTTTACGTTGTCGCCCAGCTTCACTCGCAGATCGACAACGCGGCCTGCGCCTAAAGAAGTTACATGGATGGTGCGATTGACATCGGGGGAGACGACTCCGTTGGCGGTGACCAACGTGGGAAGAAGGCGCGTCCCGGCCTTGACGGTTTTGAATAACTCGGGATGATCGGTGTCGAAGACGTCGGGATCGACCGTGACCGGCGGCTTGCTGGCTGCCGCGGGAGTATCTTTCGAGCAGGCCATGCCAGCGCAAAGGGCGGCCAGCAGAAGTGCGAGCAGAACCCCGCGTGAGGATCCTCGGTGCTCGGCGCCTCGTCGAGTCTGGAACAAAGGCTTTCTCATTGGATTACCTCGCGCCCTACCGCCTGATTCAGTTGCGCTGCGGCCGTCAGGTAGGACCCGACTAAATTCACATAACTCAATTCGACGGCGCGGTATTGGCTCTGGGCATTCAGGAAGTCGAGCAAGGCCGCCCCCCCGTGCTGGTAGGAAAACAAAACTGTGTCGCGCACCCGCACCGCCTCTTCCAAATATTGGTTCTTGTAGGGTTTCAGCAGATTAATGTCTCCGTTCAGCGTGGCGTAGGCGGAATCCACGTCGCTGTAGACCTGAGTCTCCACGCCTTGGCGCAACTTCTCATTGCGGTTGATATCGATTTTCGTGCGCAGCTTCTCGCCCTGATTGCGGTCGAAGATGCGCAAAGGAATGCTCACGCTGGCCCCGATTGTGTTCAGAGCATCAGGGTTGTTGAACGATCCGTTGTGCGTGAACCAAACCCCGATCGTCGGATCCGTGGATCCATCGGCTTCGGCCAGTTGATAGTTGGTTTCGGCCTGTTGCAACGAAAGCAGGGCGGCGCGAAGGTCGGGACGGGCGTCCAATGCATCCTTCCGATAGTCGTCGAGGGAAAGCAGGTCGTCGCTGAAATCGTATCGTCCGTCGACGTCGAAGCTGTCGACGGGCCTGCGATCATCGAGCAGGGCGAGCAGATTGATCTTGTTCGTCCGCAGACTGACCAGCGCGGTTTGCAGGTCCGACTCGTACTGCAGTCGCTGCAATTCCAGTCGGTCGAGATCGATGCGGGCGATGTCGCCCGTCTGGAAGCGGTCGCGGCTGACTTTCAGGATCTTGTCGTAGGAGTCCAAATTATCCTGCGCGAGGCGAAGCACAGCCTTGGCCTGGAGGACTCCGATAAAAGCGTTGCGCAGATTAAAAAGCAGAGTGCGTTCCGAGTCGGACTGTTGGGCGACGCCAATTGCGGTGCCTTGCTTGGCGGCCTCGAAGCGCAGATTGCGTTTGTTGCGGCGCTCGAAGAGGTAGCTGACGGCGGGCGAGACGAAGGTGCCGGCAAACGGCGTCCACACCCCGTGGCTGGGGGCGATCTGGGTGCCGTCGGCCGAGAGCGTGAAGTCGGGATTCGGGCGAAGGTGAGCGGTGATCTCTTGCGCCTTGAGTTCGTCGATATTTAGGCGGCTGGCTTGAAGGGTCGTATTGTTCAGCTCGAAACGATCTTTGACGCTGTCCCAATTCCAGACCTGAGCGGTCGCTGGAAGCGCCGCCTGGGCTGGGGTCTGAGCACACAGACCGGCCGCGGTGAGCGCCAGGAAGCCCCCTACAGCTATCAGTAATGTCGCGCGCATCAGGAACTCCGTCGAGAATTCGTTTGGCGGACCGGGAAAGGGATTCAGCCCCGGAGAGAGTGTCAGCCGGCGATTTGCGCCGCCAGACTACTATCTCGTTTGCCGCCTAACAATTTTGTAAAGTATTGATAAAGACTTCGCCTTTTTTTTTATGAACACCTGGCGATTCGACGACCTATCGTGCGAGGGAAGAGGGAGGGCCTCGCGCTGCCCGCTTCATCGCGGGCGATGTCGGCAATAATAATCGGGACTCAAGCCATGGCTGCCAGACTTGGTCGCTGACAATCACAAAAATTGCAGGCGTGACTAAGGCAGGCGGGCTTTGCCACTTGGACGCCGAAACTTTATCTTGGCTCGCAACGCGGGTGGTACGCTTATTGGCCGGCGACTCCTCCATCTCATTCCGCATGGCGCGGAGGTCGTCGGTAGCGGAAACCACGGGGAAGAGGATGACCAGCACGCAGCCTATCGCGAGTACGCACTGCGGAGCGGTGAACCTGCGGCCGCCGGTGGCAGTTTTGGAGCCGCGCCACAACCAGACGGCGGGTAGCGCCAATAGCAGCCACGCGAGATTCAGCAGCAGTTCCATGGATAAAAGTGCGGGAAGTGAACTCCCTGATAGAGTTTTTCAGAAAAATCAAATTTAAGTCAATGTGACTTCCGTGTCGGCCGACATAAGGCAGGCAAGAAACCGACGACAGAGCATTCTTAATACAGGGACAAGAAAATGTGGGAGAGTAGAGGGCTAGGAAATTGCAGAGGTCCTTCGCGCGGAAAAACGCGCTCAGGATGACAAGACGTTTTCTTAGCCTGATTTCTTCATGGGAGGAAGGGGCATAAAATGCGGCGGGTTGTGGATTTGGTCATTGTGTTGGCATGCGCGGCAGGGATGGCTTCGTGTCAACTGGGATTAGCCGCGAACGACGATCAGGCCGAGACGCAGGGCGCCAACCAGGGTTTACAAAGCGATACCGGGTTGGTCATCGAGAACGACTCAGAGCTTCCCCCTACTTTTCCGCAGGCAACCTATGAACTGCGATTTCGAGCGCAAGGCGGGATATCGGCGCTGCATTGGAGGTTAGAGAAGGGAGCCTTACCACCGGGGATAAAATTGGAAGATAACGGTTTGCTGCATGGGCAGGCAGAGCACACTGGGGAGTTTCGGTTTACAGTGTCGGTGACCGACGGCCGGCCTCAACAGGTGGTGCAGAAGGAATTTGTGCTTCGCGTGACCTCGGCCTTGACCCTGCTTTGGAAGGCGCCGGCGCGGGTGAACGGGAACAGGATTGAGGGCAGCGTAGAAGTTTCGAACACGACCCCTAACGACATGGATTTGACCTACATCGTGCTGGCGGTTGCGGAGAACGGCCGGGCGACGGCCATCGGATATCAGCATTTCATGCTGCTGCGCGGCACCATCGCGAAGGAGTTGCCCCTTGGAGAAACGCTGCCTCCCGGACGGTACGTGGTCCATGTGGATGCGGTGGGGGAAGTGGCGCCCAAGAAGCTGATTTACCGGGAGCGCTTGCAGACACCGTCGGCACTGCAGGTGACGGTGGGACCCTAGGTTTGTGTCTCGTTTCAAATATAACCGCTGAGGTCGCCGAGAGAGCGCGGAGTACGCTGAGGTGGCGCTGATTCCGACGCGGGGTTCTGAATTTGATTGAGGGGCTCGGAGGGGACATCGCTTGTCACAACTGCAAGCTGCAATCATCGGCGCGGGATTTGTGGGACGGGCCCACATTGATGCTCTTCGGCGGTTGGCGGTTCCGGTGGTCGGCGTTCTGGGGAGTTCGCCGGAACGGTCGGAGGCTTCGCGATCGGCGCTGAAACTTGGACGCGCCTATCGCTCGCTCGAGGAACTGGCGGTCGATCCTGGGGTTCACGTTGTTCACATTTGTACGCCGAACCATCTTCATTTTGAGCAGGCTTCGACTCTGCTGCGCGCCGGGAAGCACGTGATGTGCGAGAAGCCGGTGGCGATGACCACGCGGGAGAGTGCGGCATTGGTCGACCTTGCCCGCGAATTTAAGCGCGCCGACGGAGTCTGCTATAACCTCCGCTACTATCCTCTCTGTCAAGAGGCTCGCGCGCGTGTGGCCAGCGGGGCGATTGGCGAACCGCGGCTGGTGCATGGAAATTTTCTTCAAGACTGGCTTTTCTATCCGACAGATTGGAACTGGCGGCTCGAGACCGAACAGGGAGGCGAGCTGCGTGCAGTCTCCGACATTGGGACTCACTGGCTCGACCTTGCGATGTGGCTTACGGGACGCAAAATTGTTGAAGTCTGCGGCGATCTTGCGACCATGATTCCGGTTCGGCAGCGTCCCAGAGGCCGCGTCGAAACGTTTCAGGCTACGAATGCCGCTGCCAGCGACGCGGTCAAAATCTCAACCGATGATTACGCTTCCGTGCTGCTGCGTTTTGAGCTGAACTTGCGCGGTGTGATGACGGTTTCGCAGATCAGCGCGGGACGCAAAGCATCTTTATCGTTCGAGATCGATGGATCAGAGGGATCGCTGGCGTGGAAATCTGAATCTCCCAACCAACTCTGGATCGGCCATCGCAACCAGCCCAACCAGGAGCTCTTGAAAGATCCCTCGCTGATGATGCCGGCTGCGAGAGGCTACGCCGCCTATCCCGGGGGACACATCGAAGGGTACCCGGATACGTTCCTGCAACTGTTCAAGGATTTCTATGCCCATATCGAGAAGGGTGGAGCTTCGACACCAACATTCCCAACGTTTCAGACGGGGCATGATGAACTCGTACTGTGCGAGGCGATCGCCAAGAGCGCTCGAGCGCGGCGGTGGGTGAAGGTTTAGCTGGCATCGCTGGAGACTTCGCCCTGCATAGGGGCGATGCGACCACGTCTCAAGGAACCGAACATGCACCACGCAATTTCGACGCAGCGAGTACGATTCGAAGGGGTGGGCGCTGCACTTTTTAATCTGGGCCGCGTCCTGTTCGCGCTTGCCATCATCGGTTTGGGCATTGAGACAGTGGTATGTGCGCACGCGGCCACGCACTCCCTTGGCCCTGGGTACAAAGTCATTCCAGTTCTACCCTGGCTCCCTGCAATTCCTTGGTTGGCCTACTTATTTGGTGCAATCTGGGTGATGTGCGGCGCGGGCCTTCTCTCCGGGCGAACACTGCGAACCGCTGCGATGGCGCTGAGCGGTCTTCTCTTCTTGTGCGCATTCGTGCTCGACGTTCCGAAGAATGCTGCCAATATCGGCAGCATCTCGTTGCGGACGACGGCATTTGAGCCGCTCGCTCTGGCGAGTCTCGCCTGGATCTTAGCAGGTCGGCCGACACCGGATCTGCTCGTCCGCGGAAGTCGCTTGGTGCTCGGACTGACTCTCGTTGTGTTTGGGGTCGACCACTTCCTCGCTCTCGGCTTCATCGCCACACTGATCCCGAATTGGATTCCATGGCATGTATTGTGGGTAGCGCTCTTCGGCGTCGTATTCATCGCCGGTGGCGTGAGTATCGGACTCAATCTGCTGCACCGCTGGGGCGCGGCCGGTACTGGCCTCATGCTCGGAATTTGGGTCCTCACGCTTCATCTTCCCAGAGTCCTCGGACTCTACGGCATCCCGGGGGCGCCGCATAATCCTAACGAATGGTCAAGCCTGCTGATTGCCCTCGGTTTGTGGGGAGGCTTGTGGGCAGTTGCTGATCTTCGGTTGCCAGCTCAGCCGGGAGCCAGCAGTTCTTGAAGACACCGCGGACTGAGGGGCAAGCAAGGCATGTCTTGGGCATCAGCCGGTTATCAAAGTCACAGGGACGAGTGATCCAGATCACGCACCGGTGTGAGGGAAATAACCCAAAGGAATGGATCGGGCAGCGAGCCGACTTCGGCTTGAGTTCTCAGAGAGTCCAGTAACTTGTTGATTCTCTGGTAGATACGACAATCCAAGACACTCCAAAGGAAGGCGGGAGGATTTGGTTCGCGGCGTGCCATTACCCAGTCGTGGGCGGAGCGAAACGCCGAGAAATCCCGGCTGCTCCTTCCCGAGGAGGTTCGTATGCGGGCACCTTATGGTCTGAATATCCTTGATAACTGCCTTACCTGTCCGGTGAGGGGAGAACATTTATTCTGCAATCTTTCTCTACAAGCGGCACAACGGCTGAATGACGTGAAGTCCACGGCCGTCTATCCCAAGGGCGCAATGCTTTTTATTGAAGGGCAGCAACCGCGCGGCGTGTTTGTGCTCTGCGTAGGGAAGGCGAAGCTGTCTACTTCTTCGCGCGAAGGCAAGACGATCATTACCAAGATCTCCGACTCGGGAGACGTTCTCGGGCTGAATGCGGCGGTGTCGAACCGGCCCTACGAAGTGACCGCCGAGATGATGGAGCCGGGTCAGGCAAATTTCATTCCGCGCGATTCCTTGCTGCATATGCTGAAGGACTTCCCCGAAGTGGCTGTGCGCGTGGCGCAGCAGTTGAGCCGCAACTACTACACCGCTTATGAGGAGATCCGCACGCTCGGGCTCTCGGTTTCGCCGTCCGAAAAGTTTGCGAAACTGTTGCTTTCCTGGTCGAGCAAGACCGCGCAAGACGACGGTTCGGCGCAGGTCAAGCTCACGCTGACCCATGAGGAAGTTGCGGAGATCATTGGGACCACGCGCGAGACGGTCAGCCGGCTGTTTTCCGAATTCAAGAAGAAGCAGCTGATGCAAATGAAAGGTGCCACGCTCGTGATCCGCAGCCGCTTTGCATTGGAAAAGATTTGCCAGTCGTAGTTCGTGGCCAAAGGCATTTTTTTCAACCACAGGCGTTGGATGGGATGCCTATCGTGCGTTATAGCGCTGCCGCAGCGGTCATTCGATTAACCGTGATCGAGCAAATTAAAACTGCCAAGAATAATCACTAGCCCTTGCCGGCGTTTTTCGGTTCCTCACTTCGCCAGGTTCAGCACAATCACACGGTCGGTTTCGTCGGACTTTGCTGGTGTAAGTTTCAGGATCAGTCCGTTTGCATTCTGCGTGAATTCTGCCGCTGCTTTATCAAGCAGCGAATGTGCCGAAGTCACTTTCGCCGGAATCGGTGGGAGCGCCAGCAGCGGGGCGCTCCAGTTCAGCACGTGAACATAAATCCTGTTTTCCTTCTGAGTGGTGACTCCCCAATCCCCGGGTGCGATCGGTCCTCCGCGAGTGCCGTAAATCGAATCTCCGTATTTTGAAAGCCACTCGCCGACTGCGCGGAGACGGGTGACAAATTGCGGATCGATCTCGCCGTTCGGATATGGCCCAATGTTTAGCAGTAGATTGGAATTGTTTCCGGCCGCGCGCACCAGGCGTCGTTCCAGTTCGGCCGTACTCTTGTAGTTGCTGTCTCCGATGTTGAAGCCCCAGGAACCGTTGAGCGTGTCGGAACTTTCGAGCGGAAGCTGGGTGCTGACATAGTTGGTATTGAAGCCAGCGATGTTTTGACCGGGGAGATCTCGCTCAAAGGTTTGCACGTCCTCGCCAGGCTTCGGGGTTTGATGATGGTTGGGAATAATGAGCGCGGCTGGTTGCAGTTGATGGATGAGCGCGTAGGTCTTAGGAAGATGCCAGTCGGCGTCGGGCTTGTCCCACATGCCGTCGAACCAGATGCCGCTGATCGCGCCGTAGTTCGTCAGTAACTCGCGCAGCTGGCCATCCATGTAGGTGTCGAGGTAGGCATTCCAGTCGCCGTGGTCAGGACGGCCATTGTCCCAGTTCGTTGCGCCCCGCGGATAGTAGTCGGGATTGTGCCAGTCCAGTTGCGAATAGTAGAAGAAGAGCTTAATGCCCTGGCGGTGGCACTCGTCGGCCAGCATTTTCAGCGGGTCTTTCTTGTAGGTCGTCCGCTGCACGATGTTCCAGTCGGAGACTTTCGAGTCGAACATTGCGAAGCCGTCGTGATGGCGGGAGGTGATGGTGATGTACTTCATGCCGGCCGCCTTGGCGAGGGCGACCCATGTCTGCGCATCAAATTTTTCGGGATCGAAAAACGTCGGCAGGCGATTGTATTCGGCGACCTTTAACTTGCGGTCGTGCAAGACCCATTCGCCGTCGCCCAGAACGCTGTAAACGCCCCAGTGGATGAACATGCCGAACTTCATGTCCTGGAATTCGCGGCGGGCCTGCAGGTTCTGTGGAGTGGGCTGGTAGTCGGCCTGGGCGGAGGCATCTTGGGCTGCGAGAATGCTGCCGGACGCCAGGGCAACAGCTAGCGCGCATGTTGCGATCGTGGATCTCCATACATTTTGCATGTTTCGTTCTTCTCCCGGGCTAGTCTATCGCGAAGGCGAGACGGAACCGGGACAGAGTTCGCAATTGTTGGCACAATCGTTGCGACTCCGTTCTCGAGGGAGAACAATGAGGAAGACTGCGATGTGCGCCGGGAGAATAGCTTCACATGGGCCAGTCGAGACGAAAACAATCGCCTTTGACCTCGCACTGCAACATGTCTTGGACGAGCAGATTCCAGCCAACAAAACCGGGGAAAGTGTGATTCTTTGATTGCTCCGCGGTGGGTGCCAGCCCTTCTCCATTTTCTGCATGGTAGCACTCGTGCATCGATCCCCACTCTTGAATATCGGCGAGCACCAGGCGTCCCAGAATGCCGGCCAGTTGCGCCGCTTCGTCGTCGAAGCGTAGCGTTTGAGGGCAAGGAAGCAGAGGTAATTAGTGTTAATCCTTACGGGTCCCTGCCAGTTCGAGTACGGATCGATCATGCTGACATTGTTGTAGGCAGGGTCCTTCTTTGAGAGGCTGCGAATCCCGTATGGCGCGAGCATGTACTCGGTGTTCCACAAGTAGCGGCGGATCAGGGTGCGTGCGTCTGCCGGCGGCAGGATGCCTTCCACGAGAGCAACGAAATTCGAACCGCTGATGCGCTGAACGGGTTTGCCAGTATCGCGCCGAACATTGAAGAACATCGCATCCTGGGGGAACCACAGGTGCCTCAGCATCGCGGCGCGCAGCTTGTCGGCTTTCTGCTGGTATTCGCCGGCTTCCGCCCTGTTGCCCAGCCTCTCAGCGAGCCGGGCCATCGCCTTGTACTCGCGAAGCTGGAAGGTGCACATCCTCGACAGCGAGGATGGCGTTGCGATCTTTCGGATCATTGGTGAGAGCGACGTTGTTGTCCTCCCCGGACTGCATCGCGGTCTCCCAGAAGAACAGCTCCCACTTTGGGTCATATTGTGTTTTCTCGCGATAGGCGACGATGAGGCGCAGGTTCTCCCAAGCTGGCGCTACCCCCTTGTAGTCTCCGAGTCTCTCTGAAGCGATCACCGCGCCCTGCGCCAGAAACGGCTTCACGGTGAACCAGCCGAGTATTGGACTCGGCTGGGGTACCGGCAGCTTGTCAGCGCGAAGGACCCCCGGCACCCAGCCATCTTTATTGATTGTCGTAACTGCATCCGCGAAATTCAGAACCCACCATTTCAGATACTTCGCCTGATCGCGACTCTGATGCGCCAAGTGCGAACCGATGAAGAAACCATCCCAGTCCCACATCTGTTTGTAGAAGCCTGCGGGAATCAGATAGTCGTACTTGAAATAACCTTCCGCGGGGCGGATGGTCTGTGATTCCAGCTTCGCGTAAGCAGAGGAGACATCTTTGAGGAGAGGCGCCAGGTTCCCAGTAGTGTTGGTCTGGGGAAAAGCAAGCCAGACTGCAAAGATGGCGGTAAACAGAGGTCGCATTATTTACTCCAGATCAGTCAATGGAAACGCGCGCGACGCCATAGCAACACTGCCAGGCTCATTTCTGTACGAGGTACGAATCACCGCGCCGTCGATGATCGCAATACCACGCGCCCGCGCCAGCAGCACTTCCCAGGACGCAATCGCGACAAACAGAAAAATTCGAGCCATTTCAAATCGGCGAAAAGAACCATGAGCTAGACCTCACCGGCCACAAAGCCAACTCGTAGAGAACGAGCCGTCGCTAGAGAGACTTGAGCGCCAACCCGCGGCGCGTCTTTCGACCCCTCAGCCAGGTCAAGAGCAGAAATGTCAGCGCAAAGCCGCCCCCGAGAATGAGATTGTTACGCAAGGAATCCTAACCTCCAAACGGATGGTGATGGAAGTTTACTCGATTACTGCCGCCGGGCATTTGCGTCTTTTATCTGGGTCAGGATCGCCTCCACCTGGTGCCCTTGGAGTGCTTTCCCCATTTCCATACAATCTTGGGGTCCGTCGTCCGGACGTCGCGGTGGAGGTGAAAGGATATGGCGAACCAGAATGGATTGGTTCAGGTTGCGAGTCGTTATTCAGTGGACGAAACCATAAAACGGCTGCAGGGAGCTTTTGTCGCAAAGGGATTGCAGGTGTTCGCTCTGGTGGATCACAGTGGCGAGGCGGACAAAGTCGGGTTGAAGATGAGGCCCACGAAGGTGCTAATTTTTGGCAGCCCGAAGGCCGGAACTCCGCTGATGGTGGCCGTTCCCAGCCTGGCCATTGATCTGCCGCTGAAGACGCTGGTGGCGGAGGACGCGGAAGGAAAAGTGTCGGTGACCTACAACGATACCGAATATTTAAGGGAGCGGCACGGCGTGCCGGACGAACTGATTAAGAATCTTGCGGGCGCGGGAGCCGTAATCGCGAAGGCTGTGGAATAATGCTGGCGGCATCGGAGGACGTGTGGCGGAGAATGCCAATTCCAATCGGGCGCGGGATCATCTCGCGAATGAGCGGACGTTTCTGGCGTGGGTGCGAACCGGAGCGGCGATCGTAGTCTTTGGATTTGCGATTGGGCGATTCTCGATCGCCATGCGGCAGCTAACGGCCCTGCAGGGGCATCCGGTACGAACAGCGGGGATTTCTGGTGTGGATGGGGTCCTTCACGATTGTTGCGGGCGTGACGTTGGTGGTGGCGGGATTGGTGCGGTATCGCAAGACGCGGGCGCAGTTGGATGCAGGGACGTTTGAGCCAGCGGGCTTTGTGGTGGATCTGATCACGGTCTTAACAGTGCTGTTTGGGTTGGTGTTGGCGGCATATTTGATTTACACAGAGAAACTTCTGGGATAAGCCGCCGAGCGTCGCTCGACCCACACGCAGAAACACGGAGACTATGGCGAACGATCAGGAAAAAGAGGCGGCGGCACGGGCTAGTTTGCAATTTGTGAAGGACGGGCAGGTGGTGGGCCTGGGGACGGGATCGACGGCGGCTTACTTTATCAAGTTGTTGGCCGAGCAAGTGAAACGTGGGTTGCGAGTTCGCGGGATTCCGACGTCGCTGCGATCCCAGGAACTGGCGCTGAGTTTGGGGATTCCGCTGACTACGCTGGATGAATGCCAGGAGATCGCAGTCACGGTGGATGGAGCCGATGAGGTCGATCCGGAACTGCGTCTAATTAAAGGTGGTGGCGGAGCATTGCTGCGGGAAAAGGTTGTGGCGTCGGCGACCAGGCAATTAATCATTGTCGCGGATGCTTCGAAGCAAGTACCTGTGCTGGGGAATTTTCCGCTTCCGGTGGAGGTGATTCGATTTGCGCAGGCGCTCGTCGCGAAGCGCATTGGAGCGCTAGGGGCAGACGTGCAGCTGAGGAGACGCGTGGACGGCAAGCCCTATGTGACCGACGAAAATAATCACATTCTGGATTGCCGCTTCGGGACGATTCCAGATGCGGATGGGTTGGCGCGTCAATTGAGCGACATGCCGGGGGTGGTTGAGCATGGATTGTTTATTGGGATGGCGAGTGTGGCGTTGCTTGCCAGGGGCAGCGAGATTGCGGAGCTGCGGCGGTAGGGAGGCAGCCGAGTTGCGCTCGGCCTGTCCGGGTCTGAGACCCGGACCCACTTCGCTCGGAATGACGAGCTGGAACTCGGAATCACAGTCTAAGAACGTGAAACTCGGAATGACAACCGTGGCAGACGACGGGGAGCCGCATGGGAACTGAGGCACAGGCGAGCGGGTGGATTGGGCCATCTCGGAGGCAAGTGCCGCGGTTTCCCATGCAGGCGGTTCTGGATGTGACGGTGCTGCGATCGGGGATTCCAGACAGGGTGCCGGGGCGCTCGTTGAATGTGTGCGAGCGAGGGATCGCAGCCATGCTGGCGCAGGAACTGGTTGTGGGAGAGACAGTCGCGATCGAGGTGCAACTGTCGTCGATGACGTCTCCCCTTCGAATACGGGCGATTGTGCGGTATCAGGACAAACTCCGCATTGGGCTCCAGTTTGTAGGACTGTCAGCTGACCAGCGCGACGCCATCCGGAATTGGGCCAAACAGGCGAAAGCGGAAACGGAGGTCAGCGCGCATCCGATGATTGCATTGGCCACAAAAGGTACCGGTACTGGCGGAGGGAAAGGGCAAAGCTTGAGCAGAGGAGCGCCGCAGCCGAGGAAGAAGCGATTCGGAATTGGTTGGATGATCTTTCTTGTCTTCCTCGCGTTCGTTGTCGGCGTGTTTTGGTGGCGTTGGAATCAAGGATGGGAAGAGTTGGAATCCGGGTTGAGGAACGCTGCGACGGCCGCCGCGGAAAAGCCACAGGCACAGGTTTCAGCTGAAGTGATGGAGAAGTTGCTGGTCCATCGAGTAGAGCCGACGTACCCGGCGGAGGCGCGCAAGGCTAATCTGCAAGGCATCATTGCTCTGGACGTGGTGGTGGGTCGGGATGGATCGGTGGTGAAGATGCACGCGCTGAATGGTCCAGAGGTGCTGGCGCGGGCGGCCATGGATGCTTTGCGCTGGTGGAAATTTGAGCCCTATCGCGTGAACGGAGAGCCGGCAGTGGTGGAGACGACGGTCGCGGTGGAGTTCAAGCGATAACGGCTTCCGGCTTTCGCCCTCCGGTACTTATCAATTTGGAGACCTTACGATTTTGAAGCCACATCACCTTGAGGCGTCCGTTCGGAGGGGCAGCAGACGGCTGCTGAAAGAGCGGCGCGCGAAGGCCGGGGGCCGAAAGCCGGCGGTCGGAAGCCGGGAGCGGGGAGCCGGATTCACATCCTCTTCTTGCGCAGGGCGTGCAGCACGGTGACGCTGCTGATGGCGAAGCAAACCACGGCTCCCAGCGCGGCGATCAGCAGGAGGGCGGCGCTGAGGTGAAGGACATCAGCGAAGACGGCGACGATGGCGAAGACGAGGCCGAGTACGTTGAGCCAGAGGGGGGCGCGGACCGGGTTGCTCTGATCCTTGCGGAGACGGAGTTGCAACAGTAGCGCGGCAAATCCGATGGCAGCGACGACGACGAGAGCGAGCGGACTGAAGAAAGCGGAACGAGTCGTGTAGATTACTACTAATGCGAGCGCGAGCACCAGCAGACCAGCGGCCATATTGCTCCAGCGGCGCGGTTTGGGCGCGGGAGCCGGGTTGGAGACGGCGTCGGGCAAGGAGGTCCGTCCCAAGTTATACAGGGCGGCTGCTTCGTTTTCAAATGAGCCGATCGGACCCGTAACACCGAGCGGTGCTACTTTTTGGTAGTGGCCAATTGACGGCCACTACCACGAAGGACACGAAGTCACACGAAGGAAGCAAATACAAATCAATCCCTTCGTGACACTTCGTGTGATTTGTGGTCAATGATCTTTCTCTTCCAACGTCAAACTGATCCACTGCCTACTTTTTCCGTAGTTTGCGCTCCGCCATCTTTTCTGCGGTTTCCAGCGCATCCGCGGCCTTCACCTTCACATCTGGCTCCACACCCCTGCCCTCCCAGTTGGTCTTTGAGATGGGATTGACGACTCTTATGCCAGGAACACGGATCGTGAAGTGATCATCAATGCGATGCCCCATCCCCATATGACCACGGCCCGACGTCGTCTCACCGACAAGCGTGGCACGTTTCAGCATCTTCAGGTCGTAGCTGAACCCCTCTGCTGCAGAGAAAGTCGTGGGGGACGTCAGCACAAAAGCAGGTTTGTCCGCCAGTCGATTTCCGGGAACAGCCGGCAGCGTCCAACTTTGTTCCGTAGAATTGTCGCCGCGATTGTAGAAGTCGCTCAGGTGCGCGGGATGATCGAAGAGGTAGGTCGCGATGAGGGCGACCATGTTCGCATAGCCGCCCCGGTTGTCTCGCAAATCAAAGATGATCGCATCCGCGTGGTTTAAAGAAGCCATTGCAGCCGCGACCCTTGTCCGGCAGACAGAAGCATCAGGGAACTCGTTGAATTTCAGATAGCCGATATTGTGCGGCAAGAGCTTAACGCTTTCGAACGTGCAGTTGGTTCCCTCCATTTCCTTCCGGTAGCGCGTAAGATCTGCCGGGGTGGGTGCGGGCGGGTTCTCCGGCGTTGTTGTGTCTGTGGTAAAGACCAGCGTCACGTATGCGTCATGGCTCACATCCCTCATTTGCCTGGTCAGCAGATCGGCAAATGCTTCACCATCTGTCACCGTGTCGTCATCGCCATTCGTTGCGTGCGCTAACAGCGCCTCCGCCATCTTCTGCGCAACGTCCCGATCGATGTAGTACTTGGTCAGATTCGCGATCGCCCCATCGATCACGCGTCGCCGCTCCGCGGCAGCGAACGTCACGTCCTCGACCGGCTCAACATTTGTTGCGCTGGTAGGAAGCCGGGATTGTGTACCGCTGGAGCGAGCCACCGGAGTGAGAGGACTTGCTTGGAAATCGCCAGGCTTGGCGGGTTCCTGGTCGAACCTGAGCTTTGGCTGTGCGCCCGAACTCTCCTGCAATTGTGGGCGAGCAGTTGACGCCTTGATGGCCGCTGGGATAGCGGGCGTCGTAGCTTCTGAGTGCGGCGGGACAGAGTCTCTCTCTGCAGGATCCCTTGCAACGCTGCCCGGATCAGCTTGGATCGATCGTGGGTTTTCGAATTGAACTTCCGGAATGCGCACATGCAGAACGTGGATCCAGCTGTACTTTATGGCGAAACAAATTACGCAAAAGACAGCGCTGGACAGGACAAGGCCATGGATCACTGCGCCGGCACGAGGGCGGAAAGGATCGAGGGTCGAAAAAGATGGAATGCCATCTGAAGTGGGCGGCTGCGTCGGAGAAAATTCGCGCCAGAATTCGGGACGCAACACCCATTGCCGAGCCAGCGACAGCAGACCATCCATCAGCAGCCTGAAGGCGTTCAGCTTTCCCACGCTGTGGTCGAATATAGAAAGCATCTCCTCGGCGAATCGTTTGCGGAAGGCCGACGGATGTAGACGTAAGACGTAGCGGTACAAAGACCGAAGCATTAGGTCCTCCGGGGCTTGGGGATTTGCAGTCGCAAGCGCGCATCGCGAACGACGCCGGCGAGGCGGTTGGTTTCGGCGGCGAGCACACCGCGTCCAACCGAGGTGAGGCGATAATAGCGGCGGCGGGGGTCGTCATCACCCGGGCGCCGGCCAAGTTCCTGCACGAACTTACGGTCAATGAGCTTTTGCAGATTGTCGTAAAGAGTGCCGGGGCCGAGTTTGTATTTCCCTTCCGACTGCCTGGCTACTTCCTGCATGATGCCGTAACCGTGCAGATCCTCGGCCGCGAGAGAGAGCAGGATGTGCAGCGTCGCGGGAGACAAGGGAAGAAAGCTGGAGGCGTCGTTCTTCATAAGTCGCAAACCGTTATATCGGAATCCGAGCTATATGTCAAATCGAGGAACTCAGCCAGTGGAGGGAGTGTAGTGGAAGACGATCCTTGAATCGTACGCGGCGGCGCGCGCGGTGGTGGCCTCGGATGTGGGCTCCAGGCGGGGGTTTGTCCACTCGGGGGAGACTGGACTGCTGTATCGCACGGGCGACGTGAATCAACTCGCAACGGCGATTCAGAGGCTAGGGTCATCGCCGGAACTGGCGGAGAAAATGGGCCGCGCGGGCTGGGAGATGTTAAGGAAGCGCCACCGGCCCGAAGAAAACTATCAGAGGCTGGTGAGCCTGTATGAAAATTTGGTTGCGCGCAGCAAGACCCGGAACCATGGAATTGCCGTAGCGACCGATAACAAGCGTTGGCAGTTCGCACTGCCAACAGCAGCGTCATCCAATCCGAATCCGATTGCCCTGGGCAGCTCCGGAAGTTGCGGGTAGCGTTTATTGGCGGGCGGGGCGTGCTCTCAAAATACAGCGGGATTGAGACTTACTACGAAGAGGTAGGGAAACGGCTGGGCGGAGATGGGACATGAAGTCGCGATGTATTGTCGAGATTACTTCACGGCGGCGCTGGCAGAATACAACGGCATGCGGCTGGTGCGGCTACCAACGATCCGATCGAAGCATCTGGAAACCGTGATTCACACATTGCTCAGCACAATCCACTTCCCGACGCAGCGGTATGACATTGTGTACTACCACTCGCTGGGGTCGGCGCTGTTTTCGTCTCTTCCGCGATTATTCGGAAAAAAGACTGCCGTCACCGTGCAAGGCCTGGACTGGCAACGAAAAAAAATGGGAGCGGTTTGCGTCGGCGGTGCTTCGGCTTGGAGAACGAACCTCGGGTTCTCTTCCCAACGGAACGATGGTGGTTTCTCAGACTCTGCAAAAGCCCACCATCGCCGTATGCACGCGATTGAGGCGTTCTATGTTCCCAACGGCGGAGTACTGCGAGAACGAAGCCAGCCGAGGAGGATCCTGGAATGGGGACTCCAGCCCGGCCGATACGTTCTGTTCCTGAGAAGATTTTCGCCGGGAAAGAGCTGCCATCTGCTCGTCGAGGCGTTCGAGCAGATCGAGACCGAGGTGAAGTTCGTAATGGCGGGGGCATCCAGTTACTGCGACGAGTACAGACGCGAGGTGCACACTCACGCCAGTGAACGCATTCGGATGCTGGACTGGGTGTCTGGCAAGACCTTGGACGAACTCCTCACCAATGGCATGATTTTTGTTCTGCAGTCGATTGGAAGGGCTATCGTTACCGCTGCTCGATGCCATGGGAGCCGGCTGGTGCGTGTTGACCAGCGACGTTCCGGAAAACCGTGAAGTCGTCGACGGAGCCGGATTTACGTTTCAGCGCGTGAGCGCGCTGGATCTGGTGGACCGGCTGCGCTTCTTGATTGCGAATCCTGCGGTGCGGCAGGCGGCAGGCCGCACGGCAAAGAGGCGGATCGAGGAGCGGTATCAGTGGCCGCAGATTGCCGGGGATATTGAAAAGACATACTTCCGATTGATGGAAGGGGACGTTGTGGAGAGTGTGGGGCCGAAGAAAACCAATGCGAGGATTGTGGCTGGCGGGAGTGCGGGACGGGAAAGAAAGGCCGGGTAGCCGGCCTTTTTTCGAGGACTGTATTTGATCCACGTTATGATCGCGCGCAATATCTGAGCAGAGGACGGCGAACCCCGTCCTTTTTTATTACAATCAACTGCTTGCCCTAAAGCGGTACGATTGCGCGCAATCGCCGTGAAAGCGAGCGACATTTCGCATGCAAAATACCATTCTTGTTACAGGGGGCGCGGGTTTCATCGGCTCCAACTTCATCCTGCAGCAGATGCAGGATGAATCAGTGTTGATCCGGAATCTGGACAAACTGACGTACGCAGGGAATCTGCACAATCTGGACGGCATTGCACTCCATCGCCGCTATGAATTCATTCATGCTGATATTGGCGATCGCGATCTTGTCCGACAATTGCTCGAGAAGCATACGCCAGGGGCGATTGTGCATTTCGCGGCGGAAAGCCATGTGGACCGCTCCATCCGCGGTCCCGAGGATTTCATTCGTACGAATGTGGACGGAACTTTCGCCTTGCTGGAAGAGACGCGGGCGTATTGGAGTGCGCTGCAGGATGAAGAGCGGAATCGCTTTCGATTTCTGCACGTGTCGACCGACGAAGTGTATGGCTCGCTAGGGCCGGACGATCCCCCGTTTAGCGAAACCACCCCGTACGCTCCGAATAGTCCATACGCCGCGTCGAAAGCCGCGTCCGATCACCTGGTGCGCGCGTATCACCATACTTACGGATTGCCGACGCTCACCACCAACTGCTCGAACAACTATGGACCATTCCAGTTTCCGGAAAAGCTGATTCCGTTAATGATTCTGAACGCGCGCGACGGAAAACCACTGCCGGTCTATGGAGATGGGAAGAACGTTCGTGACTGGTTATTCGTGGAAGATCACTGTGTCGCGATCGCAACCGTGCTGCGGGGTGGGAAACCCGGAGACGCTTACAACATCGGCGGCTGGAACGAGAAGCCCAACATCGAAATCGTCGAAACCGTCTGCGACCTGGTGGATGAGATGGCGCCGCGCTCGGGAGGGTCCAGGCGCTCTCTGATCACATTTGTGAAGGACCGGCCAGGGCACGACCGCCGCTATGCCATGGACGCTCGTAAGATCGACCGCGAGTTGGGATGGAAACCGAAGGCGACATTCGAAAGCGGTATCCGCAAGACGGTCCGCTGGTATCTTGAAAATGAGGAGTGGGTACGCGCTGTGACCAGCGGAAGCTACCGGCAGTGGATGGCCACGCACTATTCCAGCTAGTTGCTTACACTCGACGAGCGGAAGATCGATCCAATCATGACAAAAAGCACGCGACACAAAGGGATCATTCTGGCGGGTGGCTCGGGCACGCGCCTGTATCCGGTGACGCAGGCCATGGGAAAGAGTCTGCTTCCCGTCTACAACAAACCCATGATTTATTACCCGCTGTGCACGCTCATGCTGGCGGGCATCCGCGATATTCTGGTGATCTCGACTCCCGAGGATGTCCCCAAGTTTCAAGCTTTGCTGGGGGATGGGAGCCAGTACGGGCTTCGCCTGCAATATCTGGTGCAACGCAAACCAGAAGGAATTGCGCAGGCATTTTTGTTGGGAGAAGAGTTCCTGCATGGAAGTTCCTGCGCCCTGGTTCTGGGGGACAATATTTTTTATGGGCATGACCTGGTGAAGGATCTGCGAGAGGCGGCGAGTAAGGTTAATGGAGCCAGGGTTTTCGCGTATCCGGTGAATGATCCGGAGCGCTACGGGGTGGTGGAATTCGATAGCAAGGGGCGAGCGCTCAGCATCGAAGAAAAGCCAAAGGAGCCAAAGTCGCGATATGCCGTCACCGGACTCTATTTCTACGATAAGCAAGTCGTGGGGATTGCGAAATCGCTGAAGCCGAGCGCGCGCGGCGAACTCGAGATTACCGACGTCAACCGTGTCTACTTGAAAAATGGGGACCTCGAAGTCGTGGTCATGGGGCGTGGCATGGCATGGCTGGACACGGGCACGCATGAATCGCTGATGGATGCGGCCCTCTACATTCAAGCCATTGAAAAACGGCAGGGGTTGATGGTCGCGTGTCCCGAGGAGATCGCTTATCGCTCTGGCTACATAACCGCGGCAGACGTGGAGAAGATCGGAAGCACAATGAAAAACAGCAGCTACGGAGCGTACTTGCTGCAACTGTTGCGGGAAAGGGTGTTCTGAGGCGAGGGCCCGTGTCGCAGTAACTTACCAGCGATGGATACGATCAAGAAAATTTCAACTTCTCTTCCGGGCGTTGTTATTTTAGACCCACGCGTGTTTAGCGACGAGAGAGGGTTCTTCCTGGAGAGTTATAACCAGAAGGCCTTCGCGGAGTTGGGCATTGACGAGCGCTTCGTTCAGGACAATCACTCCAGTTCGCGACGAAATGTGCTGCGCGGCCTGCACTATCAAATCAAGCATGCGCAGGGGAAACTGGTGCGTGCGGTGGAAGGCGAGATTCTCGATGTCGCAGTGGACGTGCGCCGGAGTTCTCCAACATTTGGCGGGTGGCAGGCGGTGCGGCTGTCGGGTGAGAACAAACGCATGCTGTGGATACCCGTGGGCTTCGCGCACGGATTCCGCGTGATTTCTGAGAAAGCACAGGTGCTCTACAAGGCGACCGACTACTATGCGCCGGAGCACGAACGGACTTTGGCGTGGAATGATCCAACTCTGAAGATTGACTGGGAAGTGGAGGAGGAACCGATTGTTTCCATGAAAGACCAGGGCGGCCTTCCTCTTCGCGATGCCGAAACTTTCGACTAGCTGCAAGAAATTACTGAAATGAGAGTGATGATTCTTGGCGCCACAGGTCTTTTGGGCAAGGCGCTCATGAGCGAATGGAGTCGGGACGAGGTTGTCGGCCTCGGGTCTCCCGACGTTGATATTCGCGATACGGACAAGGTGTGCGAAGTAGTGGCGAAGGCGCGTCCGGGGCGGATTGTGCTGGCAGCGGCTTACACCAATGTAGACGAGTGCGAGAGCCATCCCGATCTTGCCTTCGCGGTGAATCGCGATGGGGCCGTAAATGTCGCGAAGGCGGCCAAGCAGACTGGGGCGAAGTTGTTGTTCCTCAGTTCCGACTACGTGTTCGACGGAAAAAAATCCTCGCCGTATGAAGCGGAAGATGCGCGCAATCCGCAGAGCGTTTATGGGCGGTCCAAGGCGGAGGCGGAGACCCGGTTGCTGGAAGTGCTGCCCGAGTGCTGCATCGCGCGTACTTCGTGGCTGTTTGGCACGGGCGGGAAATGCTTCCCGGACACGATTCTGAAACTGGCAGCGACCCGGCCGGCTTTGGACGTGGTGACTGACCAGCGTGGATGCCCGACGCACTCCGTGGACCTGGCAAGGACGATCATCGAGTTATGTCGCAAGTCTGCCAGTGGAATTGTGCACATTACGAACACCGGGGATTGTTCGTGGTTTGAATTTGCTCGCGAGATCGTGAAAGGTGCTGGACTTGCTACCGAAGTGCGTCCGGTAAGCAGTCAACAAATGGCGCGTCCCGCGCCGCGTCCGCCGTATTCCGTTCTGTCCCCGAGGAGCCTGCAAGAATATGGAATTTCTATGCCCACCTGGCAAGATGCGCTGACGCGATATTTGGAGGAGCGCAGAAACTGACCCTTCTGCCCCGCCGTTGCTTCGTCGGATGTGAGGCTGTTAGGATGCGGCGGGGTTCGTGCCAATTGAAATCCATCCTGAATTACATCGATGGGCGGTTCGTGAGCGGGAGGCGGGAGTTTGCCGACGTGAACCCGGCCGACGGCAGCGTGATCGCGCAAGTCACTGAGGCAGATCAGGCTCTCGTCGATGATGCGGTGAGGGCGGCCCGCAAGGCTTTGCGCGGTGAGTGGGGTCGATTGGCGATCGGCGAACGCGCGGCCCGCTTGCATAAAGTGGCCGATGCCATCGAAGCGCGGTTCGACTGCTTCGTCGCGGCCGAGGTTGCGGACACGGGCAAGCCGGTCGCGCTCGCTTCAAGGCTCGACGTTCCGCGCGCCGCGGCAAATTTCCGCGTGTTCGCTGATGTGATTAAGACGGCAGGCCTGGAATCCTTTCAGACAGAAACTCCGGACGGCAAGAACGCACTGAACTACGCTGTGCGCAAGCCGCTCGGCGTCGTAGCCATCATCACTCCTTGGAATCTGCCCCTCTTATTGCTTACGTGGAAAGTCGCTCCGGCGCTGGCGTGCGGCAATACAGTTGTTGTGAAACCTTCCGAGGAAACTCCGGCAACGGCAACGCTGCTCGCGGAGGTGATGAAGGCCGCCGGAATCCCTGCCGGGGTATACAACGTAGTCCACGGTTTCGGACCAAACTCGGCGGGTGAGTTTCTCACCCAGCACAACGATGTGAACGCAGTGACCTTTACTGGCGAGTCGCAAACTGGGGCCGCAATCATGAAGACGGTTGCGGCATCGGTAAAACCGGTCTCTTTTGAACTCGGCGGCAAGAATGCCGCGATCGTATTCGCCGACTGTGACTTCGAAGAAGCGGTGAACGAGATTAGCGAGGCTGTATTTCTCAATACTGGACAGGTGTGTCTCTGCGCGGAGCGGGTTTACGTCGAATGCGCGATTTATGACCGATTCGTCGACGCCCTGAGGCGCAAGGCCGAGAGACTTCGCTTGGGATCTCCATTGGAAAAGGCCACAGACCTTGGGCCGCTCATCTCGGCGCAGCATCGCGAGAAAGTACTTTCCTACTACCGACTGGCGCGCGAGGAAGGGGCGACGTCCGTGACGGGAGGCGGCATTCCCGAGTTCGGCAACGCGCTCGACAAGGGCTTCTACGTGCAACCGACGATTTATACTGGGTTGCCGGAATCGGCGCGCTGCGTGAAAGAAGAAATCTTCGGTCCGGTATGCCATGTCGCTCCTTTCGATACGGAAGAAGAGGCGGTCAGTATGGCCAACGATACCAAGTACGGCTTGGCTGCTTCGATTTGGACGATGAACTTGAAGCGTGGCCACCGCGTGGCGCGGCAGATGAATGTGGGCATTACGTGGGTCAACTGTTGGTTCTTGCGGGATTTGCGAACGCCATTTGGCGGGATGGGACTGTCAGGGATCGGACGCGAAGGTGGCCAGCATTCCCTGAATTTCTATTCGGAGCTGAACAATATTTGTATTCGCCTATGAAGGGGCAAGCGTACGGCAAACATGGGTAGAGCCGAAAGCAAAGTTATTGAGGGAAAGGCTAAGCCGCGTGGCAAGTACCCTCACGTCAAACGCGCAGGTGATTTCCTCTTCGTATCCGGAACGAGCGCGCGGCGCGCCGATAATACGATTGCAGGCGCGAAGGTCGACGAGTTTGGAACCACGAATCTCGACATCCGAGCGCAGACGGAGGCCGTGCTAGAAAACGTACGCGACATTCTCGAAAGTGTGGGCGCGCACCTCGACGACGTCGTGGAAGTGACGACTTATTTAGTGAACATGAACGATTTCGCGGGATATAACGAGGTGTATGGCAAATACTTCGGCAACCATGGGCCGGCACGAACCACCGTGGCTGTTCACCAATTGCCGCATCCGCACCTGCTGATCGAAATCCGCGCGCTGGCTTACACGCCGGAGAAATAGGAGTCCCTATGCCGTCCATCAAGAACCTCAAGGCGTTCAACTTTCAGGGTTGGATCGATGCGAACAAAGAAAAGTTCAAACCGCCGGTGGGAAATGCGCAGGTGTGGGAGGACGGCGAAATGATGGTGACCGTGGTCGGAGGTCCCAACCAGCGGCGCGACTATCACGACGATCCCACCGAAGAGTTCTTTTACCAGTTGAAGGGCAACATTTCTCTTCGCATCATGGAAACTGCCGGCAAGCCACCCATCGAAATACCGATCAAAGAGGGCGAGATCTTTCTACTGCCGAAGCACATGCGGCATTCCCCTCAGCGCCAGGCGGACACTATCGGCGTCGTAGTGGAAATGCCACGCCCTGATGGTGTTCTCGATGGATTCGAATGGTATTGCCAGAATTGTCATCAGTTGCTGCATCGCGCGGAAGTAAAGCTGAAGAGCATTGTCCGCGACTTACCGCCTTTGTTTGAGCAGTTCTACAGCAATGAGAATCTGCGCAAGTGCAAACCCTGCGGCGTAGTTCATCCCGGCAAACAGTAAAAATGCTCGTCATCGACATCCATAATCATTTTTTTCCCCGCACCTGGCCTGATCTGGCGGCGCGCTACGGCACTGCCAATTGGCCGTGGATCAAGCACACCGAAGCGGGGAAGGCCGAGATCATGGTGGGGGACCGATTCTTTCGCCAGATTCATTCCGCGTGCTGGGACCCGGAGGTGCGACTCCGCGCAATGGACCGGGACGGCGTCGAGACGCAAGTCCTTTCGGCCACGCCAGTGCTGTTCGCATACGAGCGTCCGGTGGAGCATGCGCTGGACTGCGCGCGCTTGTTCAATGATGCGGCATTGGATCTGTGCGCGCAGGGGAAGGGCAGGCTGAAGGCATTGTGCCAAGTCCCTCTGCAGGATATTGACGCGTCTTGCAAGGAACTGAGCCGTTGCATGCATGCGGGGCATCTGGGAGTGCAAATCGGCAATCACGTTGGCGAGAAGAATCTGGACGATCCGGGCGTCGTGACGTTCCTGCATCACTGCGCTGACGAAGGCGCAGCGGTGCTGGTTCATCCCTGGGACATGCTGGCACCGCAGCGCATGCCAAAGTACATGATGGCGTGGACTGTGGGCATGCCCGCAGAAACGCAGCTTGGCATTGTCGCAATGATTCTCGGCGGTGCGTTCGACAAGCTGCCGGCGAAACTCCGAATCTGCTTCGCACACGGCGGAGGAAGTTTTGCGTTTCTGCTTGGGCGGCTGGAGAACGCCTGGCAGCAGCATCCTTTGGCGCACGGTGTTTGTGAGTTGCCGCCCAGCCAATACGTGAATCGCTTCTCTGTGGATTCAGCGGTCTTTGACGAGCGTGCGTTGCGGTTTCTGGTGGAAACCATGGGAGCCGAGCACGTGATGTTGGGCTCGGATTATCCCTTCCCGCTGGGCGAACATCGCGTGGGGTCGTTGATCCGGTCGAGTAATTTGCCGGAGCCTGCGAAAGCGTTGCTGCTGGGCGAGAATGCAGGTTTATTTCTTGGCAGGAGAAGAGAGAACGCCGCTGCGACCGCCGAAAAAGCAACGGCGTCGGAGCGCGCGCCGATCGTGGCGCAGGGCGAGCAGCTTACTTATAGTTCGTATCTTAAGGTTCCCGAACTCCTCAAGTTGCAGCATCCACAGTCTTCCCCGCAACATCACGACGAGTTGCTGTTCATCATCGTGCATCAGACTTACGAGTTGTGGTTCAGGGAATTGCTGCACGATCTGGATGCGGTGGTTGCGAACCTGCGGGCGGCGGGAGCGAATCCCACGTCGCGCGACGAAGTGTATGAAGCGGCGCGACTGCTACGGCGTTGCACGGAAATCACGCGAGTGCTGGTGGAGCAGTTTACGATTCTCGAAACGATGCTGCCGACACACTTTCTGGCCTTTCGCGGCAAGCTGGAGCCGGCCAGTGGATTTCAATCGGAACAGTTTCGCGAACTGGAGTTCCTGTGCGGCCTGAAGGACGAGAAAATGTTGGCCTATCACCGGCCAACGCCCGAAGCTCATGCTCTTCTGGAACGCAGGCTGCGTGAGCCTTCGCTGCGCGATGTTTTCTTTGATGCGCTGTGTGCGATGGGCAAGTCACACTTCGCAGACGGCGCGAGCGAGCGCGAGCGATTTGATGCTCGGGCTCAGGCGATTCTCTCGCTCTACCGGGATGAACACAGCAATCGCGACTGGATTGATGTATGCGAACGGCTCACCGAGTTTGACGAACTGGTAGTCAGCTGGAGGCTGCGCCACATTCAACTGGTGGAACGGGTGATTGGCGCTCGCATGGGAACCGGCGGAACTGCCGGGTCGTCGTATTTAAGACATACGCTGGACAAAAAGTTCTTCCCCGAATTGTGGGAGGCGCGAACGCTGCTGTCGGAGTAGCGGTGCCCGCGCGGTCTGAGTTCGTCCAAACTTGGTCATGACTGGTAAAGCCGAGACCGTCTCGCTGATTGGCGCCGGGCTCAACGGACCACTCCTCGCCCTTGGCCTTGTTAAACGTGGTTTCCTGGTTGAGATCTACGAAAGACGGCCCGATATGCGGCGCGTACGAATCAGCGCAGGCCGGTCTATCAATTTAGCGCTGTCGACACGCGGCATTCACGCGCTAACCCAAGCCGGGCTATGGGACGAGATGCGAAAGATCATCATTCCGATGAAGGGCAGGATGATGCATTCGGTCAAATCAGAACTCACTTTTCAGCCATATGGCAAGGATGATGCGGAAGTCATTCACTCTATCTCCCGTGCCGAATTGAATGTGGCGCTGATGAATGCGGCGGCACAGCGGGGTGTAGAGATCCATTTTCAACAACGTTGCACGGGTATCGATCTGAGGACCGGGGCGCTTCAATTGCGCGACGAGCGCTCTGGAAGGGAGCGAGCGCTAGAATCGGGTGTGGTGATCGGTTGTGACGGTTCGGCGTCGGCAATTCGCGGAGAGATGCTGAAGCTCAGCCGATTCAATCTTTCGCAGCAATATTTAGACTACGGCTACAAGGAACTCACGATTGCGGCCGGTCCGAATGGAAGGCATGTTCTGGAAACGAACGCGCTTCACATCTGGCCACGCGGCAATTACATGCTGATCGCGCTGCCCAATCTTGACGGGACTTTTGCTTGCATTCTCTTTTTGCCGTTTGAAGGACCAATCAGTTTCGCGCAGTTGACCACGCCCTATGCAGCGGTTGAGTTCTTTCAGTCGTGGTTTCCCGATGCCGTATCCCTTATGCCGGACCTGGCTGACAATTTCGTCGCGAATCCCACGGGCGCGATGGTGACCATTAAATGCGCGCCGTGGTATGTGGGGGGACGGGTTTTGCTGTTAGGGGATGCGGCGCACGCGATTGTTCCTTTCTTTGGGCAGGGAATTAATTGTGGATTTGAAGACTGCACCTGCCTGTTGGAATTGGTAGACCGGTGGGGAGCGGATTGGGAACGCATCTTCAGAGAGTTCGAAGAGATGCGAAAAGTGAATACCGATGCGATCGCCGACCTGGCGGTTGAGAACTTCGTCGAGATGCGAGATCGGGTGGCCGACCCGAGGTTTCTATTTCGTAAGAAAGTTGAGCTGGCCCTTGAGGCAAAATATCCACAGCTCTTTGTTCCGAAGTATTCCATGGTGACATTTCATCGCATTCCGTATGCCACCGCTTTGAAGCGCGGACAGCTGCAGGACCGGATGCTGACGGAACTCTGCGATCCGATCAATCGCATCGAAGATCTCGACTGGAGCAAAGCCGACATGCTAATCCGCAGCGAATTAAAGCCTCTGGAGCTGGTTTCGTGAAGGCTTCTCGCTTTCAGACCGGCGCAGATTCAGCCGCCGCCATGGACGCCCGCGATTCCCTGGCACATTTCCGCAATCGCTTCCTTATTCCGAAAACAAAGAACGGGGAGGACTGCATTTATCTGTGCGGGCACTCGCTCGGGCTGCAGCCGAACACTGCAAGATCCTATCTGGAGCAGGAACTCCGCGATTGGGCGCAGCTCGGAGTGGAAGGGCATTTTCATGCACGCAACCCGTGGATACCCTATCACCGGCTGCTCACGCAACAGACAGCGACATTAGTCGGTGCCCACCCGGCGGAAGTTGTGGTGATGAACTCGCTGACGGTGAACTTGCACCTGATGATGGCGTCGTTCTATCGACCTACGAGCGGCCGGCATAAGATTCTCGTCGAGCGGGGAGCTTTTCCCTCCGATCAGTATGCGGTGAAGTCACAAATCCGCTTCCATGGGTTTGATCCAGCCTTGTCCCTGCTTGAACTCACGCCTCGCGAAGGGGAATCTTACCTGCGTGATGAAGATATCGAGTCGCTGATTGAACGCGAAGGCGACTCGATTGCGCTGATCCTAATTGGGGGAATTAACTACGTCACGGGACAAGCGTTCGACATGGCCGGAATCACGAAAGCAGGGCAGGGAAAGGGATGCGTCGTCGGATTTGATCTGGCCCACGCCGCCGGAAACATACCCCTGCGGCTGCACGACTGGGGCCCGGATTTTGCCGTCTGGTGTAACTATAAATATTTGAACGGAGGTCCGGGGTGCGTGGGTGGATGTTTCGTCCACGACCGACATGCGACGGCATGGAAATTGCCGCGCTTCGCAGGATGGTGGGGACACGATGAGATGACGCGGTTCCAGATGGGACCCGACTTTCATCCGATGGTGGGAGCGGAAGGCTGGCAGCTGAGCAATCCTCCGATACTGGCACTGGCCGCCTTGCGCGCATCGCTGAAAATTTTCTCCGAGGCAGGAGTGGAACGGTTGCGTGCCAAGAGCGTGTCACTCACGGGCTACATGGAAGCGTTGCTCGGCGAACAAGCATCACCGAAGTTTTCCATCATCACGCCGCGTGAGGACGAGCGAAGAGGCGCCCAGCTCTCCATTCGTTTACCAGGCAGTGGCCGGGAGTTGTGTGATCGGCTAGCCTCGGCCGGAGTGATCGGCGATTGGCGGGAACCGGATACGCTTCGCGTCGCTGCGGTGCCGTTATACAACTCATATCAGGACGTTTACAGTTTCGTGCAGCGCTTTTCTGCAGCACTTTCGTAAGTAAGTAGTGCTCACTTCCGCCTGCCTTCTTGTTACCTCGGTAATACTTAGCCAGGTTTCAGCAACCTTACAATTTGGAAAGTGGGCAAATCTCCACTCCAGCACGCGAGAAGGTGGACGGCCATCGTGTGCGCCGTGGTATGCGTTCACGTCTTGTTATCGTTCCTGGCGCCTCGCGGATTTGCTCTCACAGCTTTTGGCGACATCCTGCAAAATATCATCCTGCTCTGCGCAACTATTGCGGTTCTTTCCAATGTGAAGACGGCTTCCCCCAAGGCCCGGCTCTTCTGGGCACTTATGGGTCTAGGTTTGGCAATGTGGCTGGCTTCCCAACTCATGTGGACTTATCTGGAAGTCTACTTGAGGCATGAGGCGCCGAATCCATTTGTGGGAGATGTGATTCTATTTCTGCACATTGTTCCCATGATGGCAGCAGTAGCAGTCCAACCTCATGTTCAACAGGATGATCGCACGCTCCGAGTCGGAACCCTCGATTTCGCACTTCTGTTCACGTGGTGGCTTTTCCTGTATTTCTTTGTCGTGATTCCCTGGCAGTACGTGTACCCCATTGAAGTCGTGTACGGTAGGAGTTTCGATTTGCTCTATGTTGGCGAAGAACTCGTGCTGGCGGCAGGCTTGATGGTAGTGTGGCGACGGAGTCGCGGAGCGTGGCGCAGCCTCTACTTCCATTTGTTCGTCGCAACTTTGCTGTATTGTGTCGCCTCGCTGATGGCCAGTGAAGCAATTGATCTGCATCTTTATTACACGGGTAGCTTGTTCGACGTCCCGCTGGTGGCCGGAATGGTCTGGTTTGTGCGGATTGGCTTCCTGCCGCGCGAGACGATGACCCAGAATTCGATCGAAGAAGTCCCAGGTCGCGGGCACGAAATCTGGAAAGCGCGTCTCGCAATGTCAGCTGTATTCATCACTCCGTTAATGATGGCGTGGGCGCAATTTGGCGGAGATGCGCCGCAGAGCGTCCGCACTTATCGGATGCTGCTCACGGTGGGGGTTATGCTCCTGATGGGCGCATTAGCATTTTTCAGGCAACATTTACTGGATCAGGAGTTGCTCAGCCTGCTGCGATCATCACGGCACAACTTAGATGAAATGTGCCGGCTGAAGGACGAACTGGAAAATAAGGAACACTCGCTGCGGTGGCATAGTCTGGAATTGCAGCGAAAAAATTTGGAACTGCAGGAAATCTCCTTCACCGATGTGCTGACCGGAGTCTGGAACCGGCGCTATCTCGAAGAGATCCTCACGGCGGAAGCCGGGCAAGTGCTGCGAAATTACCAGCGTGCGCGGGAAAGCGTCGTCAAGAAGATGGATCATCGTGATCTGGTTTTCCTCATGGTCGACATGGACTTTTTCAAGGAAGTAAACGACCGGCACGGTCATCCCGCGGGCGACACGCTGCTGCAACTGGTGGCGCAAAGGCTCTCCACGGTGGTTCGCAAGTCCGACGTCCTGGTGCGGTGGGGCGGAGAAGAATTTCTGATCATGAGCCGTTCGGCGGACCCATCGGGAATTCCGGCGTTCTGTAGCCGCATTCTGGAAGTAATTGCGGCCGAACCGTTTGACCTCGGCCAGGGAATCCGAGTGAAGAAGACCTGCTCGGTGGGGTGGGCGGCGTATCCTTGGAGCCGCGGCGCCTTTGAGGCGATTTGTGCAGAGGAGTCTATTGCGCTTGCCGATGTCGCCCTCTACCGAGCCAAGGCTCTTGGCAGAAACCAGGGCGCGGGGATTGTGGCGACGGATGCGGCGAACCAAACCCCTGAAGCGATAAATCTGGAGTCTGTGCGTGAGGGTAACCCTCCGCTTGCACGTACGATAAGAACCGAGAGTCCCAGCCCAGGGACTTCTGCAGAAAGGCTTCGTGACGTTCCGGAAGCAATCGAGGAATCCAACCTTTAAGTTCTGCTCGATAAAGCAGTTCCCTCTGAGCCTGCGACTCCGGACCTTGACCTGTAAGAGCGCGTTGACTACATTGGGTAGCCGGCTTCACGGCCACCGAGGCATACCTTCGAATGACTGCAAAAAATACTTCACGCAAGACGGGTCTTCGCCAGAAGGCACAACTCATGTCCGCATCTGAAATTGAGCGCACGCTGGTACGACTCGCTTACGAAATCGTGGAAAAGAATGACGGAGTCGATGGACTGGGGCTGGTCGGAATCCGCCGTCGCGGAGTTCCGATCGCCGAGCGACTGGGCAAGATCATCACGCGCATTGAAAACGCGAAAGTGCCCGTGGGAACTTTGGATATCACCTTTTACCGCGACGACCTCTCGACGCTCGGACCCAAGCCCGTGGTGCAGGAGAAAGAGATTGGATTTGAGATCGAGGACAAGAACATTGTTTTGGTCGATGACGTGCTCTTTACGGGACGCACAACCCGGGCTGCGCTCGATGCGCTTTTTTCACACGGCAGGCCGCGGCGGGTGCAACTTTGTGTGCTCATCGACCGGGGCCATCGAGAAATTCCGGTCGAAGCGACCTTCGTTGGCCGCAATGTGCAGACCACTGCGAACGAAGTGATCGAGGTGAAGCTAACGGAAGTCGATGACGCCGAGAAGGTTCTGTTGATGGAAAAATAGAAGGACGTCCGAAGAAACTTGGGTAGCGAAAAAAGGACGGCGGGATTGACCCACCGTCCTTCTGTTTTGGAAACGTAAACTGCTAGGCGATCCTGGTGCAGACTGCCTTGGTTTGGGTGTAGAGATTGAGAACGTCGTGTCCCATCTCGCGGCCCCACCCGGATTGTTTGTAGCCTCCGAACGGCATTGCCGCGTCGAAGATGTTGTAGCAATTGATCCAGACGGTCCCGGCACGAAGCTGTTCCGCCATGCGATGTGCCTTGCCGATGTCGCGAGTCCAGACCGCGGCAGCCAGTCCGTATTCGCTATCGTTGGCGCGGGGAACGATTTCCTCCGGGTCGGTAAACGGCATCGCCGCGACCACCGGACCGAAGATTTCCTCCTGCACGACTTTCATGTTTTCCTGCGTATTCACGAGTACCGTGGGTTCTACGAAGTACCCACGGTTGCCAGCTCTATGCCCGCCGACGACAGCCTTAGCGCCTTCGGAGAAACCTGAATCCAGGTATCCGCAAACGCGATTCATTTGCTCTTCGGAAACCAGGGGGCCCATCTGCGTATCGGGTTCAAGACCGGAGCCGACTTTGATTTTCCTGGCCTGCTCCGCGACTCCCTCGACGACCTGATCGTAAATCGACTTTTCGACGTACAACCGTGAACCCGCGCAGCAGCATTGGCCGTGGTTGAAGAAGATGGCGCTGGCGGAGCCGGGGATAGCAGTCTCGAGATCGGCGTCTTTGAACACCACGTTGGGAGATTTTCCACCCAACTCCAAAGATACTTTCTTGAGGTTGCCGGTGGCCGCGTGAACAATCAGCTTGCCGACTTCAGTCGATCCCGTGAAGGCGACCTTGTCAACGTCGGTATGAGCGGCCAGCGCGGCTCCCGCCGTCTCGCCATAACCCGGAACAATGTTGACCACGCCCTCGGGGAATCCAGCTTCCATGATTAGTTCGCCGAGACGCAGCGCGGAAAGCGGGGTTTGCTCGGCTGGCTTCAACACGACTGTGCAGCCGGTAGCGAGTGCCGGACCGAGTTTCCACGCAGCCATGAGCAACGGGAAGTTCCATGGAATGATTTGGCCGACGACCCCCACGGGCTCGCGCAGCGTATACGCGAGATATTTTGCGCCGGGAGTGTACGGAACCGAGAGTGGGATGGTATTGCCTTCGATCTTCGTCGCCCATCCTGCCATGTAGCGGAAGAGGTCGACCGCCAGCGGGACGTCGGCGGCCTTCGCGATATTGAGAGGTTTGCCGTTGTCGAGACTCTCGATGTAGCCGAACTCCTCGGTATGCTGCTCGAGCAGGTCGGCAAGTTTCCAGATCAGGCGGCCGCGCTCGGAGGCGGTCATCCGGCGCCAGGGTCCGTTGTCAAACGCGTTGCGCGCCGCCTTCACGGCTTGATTGATGTCCTCGCGATCGCCTTCCGCAACCTGAGCCAGAACTTCCCCGGTGGCGGGGTTGTAAGTAGGGAAAGTCTTGCCCGACGCGGCATTCACCCACCTGCCGTTCACTAACATTTTTCGTGGTTGGTCGATGAACTCCGCGACTTGCGGATGAATTTGGGGGGAAACTGCGATGCCCATATGTCCTCCTTGGTCAAAGAGATGCGTGCCAGTGAGAATGATGCGGCGAAGCGGACCGGGGTATGCTAGCGCCGGCTCAGAACAAATGCAACTGGGAATTCGGTGCCAAACGACTATTCGCCGTAGGGAACCCAGATATTTTTCACCTGGGTGGCGTGCTCCAGGAACCAGCGGCCTTCCGCCTGCTTGGAATTGAACCAATCGATGGCACGGCCCTCATTCGTCCAGACCTGCTTCAAGTTTCCGGTCGACATCGCTTTCGCCGCCGCTACCGTGGCTTCGTCTCCGTAACACCAGAGGCCATCGACGTCATCGTGTTCGGCGAGTGTTTTCAGAAGCTGCGAGGCATAGCCGGTCACGATATTAATCGCGCCGCCAGGCACGTCGCTGGTGTCGAAGAGCTGGTAGAGATCACCGGCGATAAGAGGGTAACCTTCCGACGGAACGGCAATCACTCTGTTGCCCGCGGCGAGCAGCGGCATCACGAGGGATAGGAAGCCCAGCAGCGGCGCTTCTTTGGGACAAATTACTCCAACGGTCCCAATCGGCTCGTTCATCGCGATTGCAATATTGCGGAATGGCGGATTGTGCACGGCACCGTCGAACTTGTCAGCCCACGCGGCATAGGAAAAGATACGCTCGATGCCAAGTTCGACTTCTGCCCCGGCCTCCTTCTCGCCGACGGTGGCCGCGAGTCGATGGGTGATTTCGTCCTGCCGCTGCGCGAGATTCTCCGCGCAGTAATACAGAACCTGGGCCCGGTTATGCGCCGTAGCCTTTGCCCACGCCTCCGCGTTGCGAGCGGCTTCGACAGCGTTGCGAATGTCTTTTCGATTGCCTAAAGGAGCTTCGCCCAGCAGGCGGCCGTCGGGCGAGCGTACTTCCATGCTGTAGCCAGAATCGGGGCGCGCCTGCTTGCCGCCGATATAAAGTTTGACGGTGCGGTCGATGGTTGGAGTGCTGGCATCGGGCTTCTCTTCCACTAGTGAAGCGGCAGGAGCGTTCGCGGCTGGCAGTCTCGCTGCGTGCTTGAACCACATCGGCTCCACGTATTCGAGCAAGCCTTCTCTACCGCCTTCGCGGCCGTATCCGCTCTCCCGGTAACCGCCAAAACCGGTGGAGGCGTCAAACAAATTTGTGGAATTCACCCATACGACGCCGGCCTTGAGTTGTGCAGCCACATGCAGCGCTACGTTGATGTTCTCGCTCCAAACGCTCGACGCCAACCCATAGACTGTGTTATTGGCCAACTCAACGGCTTCCTTCGGAGTGCGGAAAGTCATCGCCGCAAGAACGGGGCCGAAAATTTCCTGCTGAGCGACGATCGACGTCGGATGCACGTTACTCAGAAGCGTCGGCGGAAAATAGAACCCTCGCGAGGGCAGCACAACTTGCGGTTGCCAGCAGGTCGCTCCCTCTGCAATGCCCTGTGCCACCATCCTCTGGATGCGGTCCAGTTGCACGCGCGCGACAATCGCGCCGATGTCTATTGCCTTGTCGAGCGGCGGTCCGATGCGCAGGCTGCTCATACGGTCGCGAATCTTGGACATCAGCGTCTCCGCAATACTCTCCTGCATCAGCAGTCGCGAACCCGCACAGCATACTTGTCCCTGGTTGAACCAGATTCCATCGACGAGTCCTTCAACCGCGCTGTCAAGGTCGGCATCTTCGAAGATGATGAACGGAGACTTTCCTCCGAGTTCGAGAGAGAGGCGTTTGTGGCTCGCGGCGGTCGCGCTTCGAATCGCGCGTCCCACCTCGGTTGATCCCGTGAACGCAATCTTATCGACGCCGGGATGCTTCACCAGCGCCTCGCCGGTCGAGCCGTCTCCAGTGACGATGTTCACGACTCCGGCAGGCAAATCGGCTTCCTGACATAGTTCAGCGAACGCCAGCGCTGTCAGTGGAGTAAATTCTGCGGGCTTCAACACCACGGTGTTTCCCGTCGCCAGCGCCGGTGCGATTTTCCACGCCAACATGAGCAGCGGAAAATTCCAGGGAATGATTTGACCTACTACTCCGCAAGGTTCGTACTCCGGAAACTCGTGCTCGAATAACTGCGCCCAACCGGCGTGGTAGTAGAAATGCCGAGCCACCAGCGGAATATCGATGTCGCGGCTCTCCCGGATGGGCTTGCCATTGTCCATGGTTTCGAGAACCGCGAGCAGCCGCGAATGTTTTTGCACCAGCCGTGCGAGAGCGTAGAGATAGCGCGCGCGGGTGTGGGGAGTGAGGGCCTGCCATTCTGTAGAAGCGGCACGCGCAGCACGAACGGCAGCATCGATGTCCGCAGCGCCGCCTTGAGCGACAATGGCCAGTTTCTCGCCGTTCGAGGGATCGAGTGTGTCGAAATATTCTCCGGACGCCGGCGGTTGCCATGCTCCGCCGATGAAGAGTCCAAATCGCCGCCCGTGGCGCTCCAACCATGCAGTCGCCTCTTTGGGATCTTCCGGAGCGGGGCCGTACTCCATGGTGAGAAATTTTTCAGCGATGCTCATTGGGCTTGGCTCTCGTATTTTCGTTTGGCGACCTTTCGCCACTGCTTTTTGCTGCTATGCAATGGGATGACGATATTCGGCGGAGTAGCGTCCGGTTGCATAGTGCTCCAACTGTCGCTCAATGTCTCCCAGTAAACCACTCGCGCCAAAGCGGAACAGTTCTGCACGCATCCACGACGCGCCGAGTTCTTCTTTTATCATGGCCAGCCAGTCGAGGGACTGCTTGGCGGTCCGGATCCCGCCAGCCGGTTTGAAGCCAACCGCCATTCCCGTTTGCTGTGCATATTCGCGGATGGCGCGAACCATGACCAGGCTCACCGGAAGCGTGGCGTTCGTAGGTTCCTTGCCCGTCGAAGTCTTGATAAAGTCTGCGCCCGCCATCATGGCGACGAAGCTGGCGCGGGCTACGTTGCGCAACGTCAGCAGATCGCCCGTGCCCAGAATGACCTTCATATGCGCCGCACCACAGGCCTGCTTGAACGCCGCCACTTCATCGTAGAGCGCCTGCCAGCGTCCGCCGAAAACATGGCCGCGCGTGATCACCACATCGATCTCATGCGCGCCCGCTTCCACCGATCGGCGAATTTCCGCGACGCGCTCGGCCAGCGGCGATAGTCCTGCGGGAAATCCGGTGGAGACTGCCGCGACGTGAACCCCGCTTCCCTCCAGGGCATGCAGCGCGGTCTCGATGAAGGTGTGGTAGACGCACACCGCGCCCACCTTGACGCCGAGTTTCTCGATCCCGAGTTTCTGTACGAGCTCGTGCTGAAGGGGCTGACGCGCCTTTGCGCACAACCGCCGCACTCGCTCATCGGTATCGTCGCCCGAGAGCGTGGTCAAATCCATGCAGGAGATCGCACGCAAAAGCCACGCGGCTTGCCATTCCTTTTTTACCGTGCGGCGCGCCACTTGCGATTGGACGCGGCGTTCCACGGCGCTCGTATTGACTCGAACTTCTTGCAGCCAATTCAGATCGAGAGGAATGCCGGAGTTCGGAAGAAGTTCGCGTCCGGCGAGTGTGGCGATTGCGTTGGAGGCATGCAGGTCTGCAGGCGTAACTCCTGTCTCGGACGTGCGCGCGAGGTTCGGATAGCTGTGATCGACCGACATTGCAACTCTGCCTTGTATCGTTTCTCTGAGAGTGCGAGCCCGTGAGGCCTAAACACGGCGCGAATCCCCGAGTTGCAATTGTACGGCAGGCCCGAAACTTACAACGCGAATTCGATTGTCGCAGACGGTGTTTCATCTCGCGTCAGACGGAAGAAAAAGATCGGAATGATCAGCGAGGGTTTACAATGACGCACGATTCGGCGATTTGCAGCGAGCTAATTCGGCTGCATTTCCCGTCGCCTTTAATTTCCTCTATGCCCAAGAAGACAGTCTCCGCGGACGTGCGTAAAAAGCTGGAGCAAGCGGCCGTCAAAGTGATGAAGAACGCGCACGCTCCCTATTCGAAGTTCCACGTAGGCGCGGCGATCCTGCTGACCAACGGGAAAATCTTTTCCGGCTGCAATGTGGAGAACGCTTCCTATGGAATGACGAACTGCGCAGAGCGAACCGCTATTTTCTCCGCCGTCGCGCAACTGGGCCCGAAGATTGAGATTCAGGCTGTAGCCGTCGCCAATGATCACGGTGTCGCGTGCTCGCCTTGCGGGGCATGCCGCCAGGTGATTTACGAGTTCGGTCCTGACGCGACCATCTTTTTTCAGGGCGCGACCGGCCCAAAGCAGGCGCACATCACCGAACTTCTTCCAGAAGGATTCCGCCTCCAGTGAGCCCGAAGACCTCTCCGCCGCAAACATTTCGCGCGATTGATGTGATCCGCAAAAAGCGCGATGGCGTTGAGCTGTCGCAAGCCGAGATCGAGGGCCTCGTGAATGCCTACACTCAAGGGGATATCCCCGATTATCAGGTGTCGGCATGGCTGATGGCGGTGGTGCTGAAGGGTATGACCCGCCCCGAGACGGCCGCGCTCACCGACGCGATGCTGCACTCAGGCGACGTGCTCGATCTTTCCGCGTTGTCCGCAAAAAAAGTCGACAAGCACTCTACCGGCGGCGTCGGCGACAAGACTTCTCTGGTGTTGGCTCCGCTGGCTGCCGCCGCTGGAGTGGCGGTTCCGATGATCAGCGGCCGCGGCTTGGGACACACGGGCGGAACGCTCGACAAACTGGAGGCCATTCCCGGATTCAACGTGAATCTTTCGGTAGCAGAGTTCCGTCGCGTGCTCGAAACCTGTGGCTGCGCCATGATTGGGCAGACCGCGGAGATTGCTCCGGCAGATCGCAAACTCTATGCACTGCGCGATGTCACCGGAACGGTAGAGAGTCCGTACTTGATTTGCGCGTCCATCATGAGCAAGAAGCTGGCGGAAGGGATCGATGCGCTGGTGCTCGACGTGAAGACCGGATCTGGCGCCTTCATGAAGACCGAAAAGGATGCGGCCTTCCTCGCCGAATTAATGGTTGAAACCGGAGAGCGAATGGGCAAAAAAGTGGTCGCGCTCATCACGGATATGGATCAGCCCTTGGGAAACAAGATCGGCAACGCCTTGGAAGTGATCGAGGTCGTCGAAGTCCTGCGTGGCGGCGGGCCCGAAGATTTGCGAGAACTCTGCCTGGAATTGGCGGCGTGGATGTTGCATCTCGGCGGAGCAGCAAAAACGGTTGCGACGGGCAAACAGTTGAGTGCGGAACTGATTTCATCCGGTGGAGCCTTGGAAAAATTTCGGCAGATGGTGGAACTGCAGGGCGGAGATGCTCGCGTCATCGACGACACTAAGCGATTGCCTCAGGCGAGGCACACTCTGCAGGTTTCCAGTGCAGAGGCTGGATATCTCGCTGCTATGCAGTGTGATCAAATTGGGACCGCTTGTGTCATTCTCGGTGGTGGGCGCGAGCGTAAAGAAGACTCAGTAGATCCTGCCGTCGGAATTGTCCTGCACAAGAAAGTTGGAGATCGAGTTGCCGCAGGCGAGCCGCTTGCAACAATTTATTACAATTCGGAGGCGCACGCGCCGAGGGCCCGTCAATTGATTGAGGCAAGTTGCCTTGTATCGGATGAAGCCCCGTCGTCTAGAAGGCCGCTCATCCATAGAGTTATCGGCAAGTCCGGGGAGAAACACTGAATGGGACGATTCACGGGAATTCTTGGCCTGCTCACGATGCTCGGGTTCGCCTACATCTTTTCCACGAATCGTCGCGCCATTCGTCTGAAAACAGTGGCATGGGGCCTGGGTCTGCAATTCGTGTTCGCCATTTTCGTGTTGAGAATTGACGCGGGCCGGATTGTATTTCAGAAAGCGGGAGACGGCGTCACAAAGCTGTTGAGTTATGCCTACGCCGGATCGCACTTCGTCTTTGGCGACCTGGCCAAGCCCGGATCGCAACTCGGATACTTCGCATTCGGAGTGTTGCCCACCGTTATCTTCATCGCAGCTTTTTTCGCTGTGCTCTATCACTTCGGGATCATGCAAATCATCATTAAGATTTTTGCCTGGGTCATGACCCGCGTGATGGGAGCGAGCGGCGCCGAATCTCTGAACGTGGCTGCCAGCATTTTCATGGGACAGACGGAAGCGCCACTGACCATTCGCCCATTTCTGCCCGACTTGACTCGTTCGGAGCTGATGACCGTGATGACCAGTGGCATGGCGCACGTTTCCGGCGGAATCATGGCCGCCTATATTTCGTTTGGTATTGACCCGAAACATCTGCTAAGCGCCGTCATCATGACCGCGCCTGGTACGCTGCTCATGGCCAAGATGCTTGTGCCGGAAACGGAGGAGCCACGAACCGCCGGACGAGTCGTCATGAGCGCCGAGGAAGAGAAAACGGAGAAGGAAGAAAATCTGCTCGGCGCGATTTCTCGCGGAACAACCGATGGCTTGCACCTGGCGCTCAACATCGCTGCCATGTTGATTTCGTTTCTCGCCCTTATTGCCCTGGTCAACGGAATTTTCGGCGGCATCCACAATCACATAGGCTGGTTTCCACAAAGCCTGGAGCAAATCTTTGGATTCATTTTCGCGCCCGTAGCTTGGGTGATCGGCATCCCCAGGCACGACTGCCAGGTGGTCGGCAATCTGCTCGGCACACGAATGGTGTTGAATGAACTCGTCGCATTTTCCGTGCTTGGAGCGCAGAAGGCCGCGCTGGATCCACGCTCGGTTACGATTGCCACCTTTGCGCTGTGCGGCTTTGCCAATCTCAGTTCGATCGGAATCCAGATCGGCGGTATCGGTGCTCTGGCTCCAAACAAGAGAGGCGAACTGGCTCGACTGGGCGTGCGCGCCATGCTGGCCGGGACTATGGCCAACCTGATGTCGGCTTCAATTGCCGGCATGCTGCTTTAAACTTCATTTACAAAATCATTTTTCAAGAGGGATATTTGTGAAACGATTCTCCGCTGCGTGCGGCCTGATTCCATTTCTTTTCTTCTTCCTCCTTACCACTGCGGTCGCCGAGTCGCCGCGCCGGGTGATCATCGATACCGACCCTGGCGTCGATGACGCGATGGCCATCTTGCTGGCCTTGAATTCTCCCGAACTAAGAGTCGAAGCGCTTACGGTCGTGCCGGGAAACGTCGAGGGGCGGCAGGGTTTGGAGAACGCGCTGAAGTTGGTGTCGCTTGCGGGACGATGCGACATCACGGTGGCGGGCGGTGCGCATCACCCTCTCAATCAGAAGTTGATTACAGCCCAGTTCTGGCATGGCAAGAACGGATTGGCTGGAGTCGAGTTGCCGACATCGAAGTGCACAGCTGACCCGCGATTCGGCCCGGACCTGATCATCGAACTGGTCCATAAATATCCGCACGAGGTTACTCTCATACCCGTGGGGCCGCTGACCAACATTGCGCTGGCGGTCTCGAAAGATCCGTCCATCGTGCCGCTAGTGAAAGACATCGTAATAATGGGCGGCTCGATCACCGGAGGTAATGTGAACGGAGCGGCCGAGGCCAATATCTACAACGATCCGGAGGCGGCGGCCATTGTGTTTAATGCCGGCTGGATGGTAACGACGGTCGGCTCCGATGTGGGGGAGCGCACGTTAATCACGCGCAAATACTTGGGAGAATTGCAGTCCCTTCATGGACCGCAAAGTGACTTCATCGCAAAACTGGCGGATTTTTATCTCACGCGTTCCGAGAAAAGCGGTTACCAAGGAGCCGCAATGTATGATCCGCTAGCGGTCGGGGCTGTGATCGATCCCTCGGTAGTGACGCTCAAAGAGATGCATGTGGATGTCGAAACGAAGGGCGAATTCACGCGCGGGGAAACCGTCGCGAATCGCATGGGATCGAACGAGAATAATGTGCTGCACGGAGACCACTACGAGATCGAGGGCGCGATCGATTTGAAACCGAACGCGCGAGTCTGTCTGGCGTCCGATGCCGAACGATTTCTGCAGCTATTCATCAGCCGCATCAAGGGGAAATAAGTTCCCGGTTCGCGATTACCCGTTCGCGCGGGCTACCAACAGGATTGCCAGCCCATAGAACACAAACATGAGGGCTAGATAAAGCTTGGCACGGGTGCCTGAGCCCGCAAACTCCTTCCACGCCAACACTCCCCACAGCGCCGCGACCATGGGCGCCGATTGGCCGATCGCATAGGAAATCGCAAAGCTAGTCGATTTTCCCGCAACGACGTTAAATACAGTACCGATGCCCCAGATCACTCCGCCGGCAAGTCCAAGCAGATGGCCCAACGGCGGTCCGCTGAAAAAGCCACCGAAACTTACCGGCTCGCCCACGAGGGGCTTCTTCATGAAATAAATGTTCCAGACAAAACATGACAGCAGCGCTCCTAGCGTGAGAAACACGGCGGAACTGTAGGGCGTGAGAGCATTCCCCCGTGTCGCACCGTAGGCGGTAAATGGATTCCACAGTCCCATCAACACTCCAGAAACGATGCATGTCACAATGCTCTTCTTCGAGACTGATCGACCCGCGCTCGCAAGGTTGCCATACGCTTTGCCGTCCAGCACAACCGCTATGAACGCGCAGGCCACGCCAGCCGCCAGGAATAGCGCGTCGCCCTTGGGTTGAAGCGAGTAGCTCAACACAACTCCGACGACGAGCGCGATGCCGATTGAAACTGGGAAAGCGACAGCAAGGCCCGCCATGTCAATCGCCGCCACAAGTAACAGGTTCGCCAAATTGAAAATCGCTCCTCCCACAAGAGTCGAAATGATGTTTGATGCGTCCGCGGACTGAACGTTATTTACGAAACTGTTGGAGTCGTGGCCACTGCTTCCCATAGTGAAAGCGAGAATCAAGGAAATCAAGAAAATGCCAATCGCGTAATCCCAATAAAAAAGCTCAAACCGATAATTCTTGACGCCCTTGTAAGTGTTGGCCCAGGAACCCCAGCAGATAGCACTGATAATCATCATCAACAGCGCAATCGTCAGACTCGGCGGCGTGAACATTCGCTCTCCTTCTAGGAAAGTGTGAACTCTACACTTCTTCTCCGCCAGTCACAAGTCAGGGACCGCGAGAGATCTAGACGGTCTGCTATGCTACCGCCCGTGACTCGCACCTTTCTCATCGACACCGATACAGCTTCGGATGATGCCGTCGCGCTCATCATGGCTTTGCGCGCTCCGGATGTGCGGGTGGCGGCGATCACAGTCGTAGCGGGCAATGTGGACGTGCAGCAGGCAACACGCAACGCCCTGTACACGGTCGAACTTTGCGGCGCGAGGGTTCCGATCTATTCAGGCGCGGAGAAGCCACTGCTGCGTACGTATGAAGATGCGACTTGGTTTCACGGACATGACGGGCTTGGAGATCACAACTATCCCGCACCGCGGCAGTCTGCGGAGGGAACGCACGCGGTCGACGCCATTATCGGCAAGATCGAAGCGAATCCCGGTCTTGTTCTCGTTACGCTCGGTCCGCTAACGAACATCGCCCTGGCGCTTTCGAAGAGACCTGACGTTGCGGCGAAAGTCAGTCGTTGCGTCGTGATGGGCGGAGCGCCGTGCTGCGAAGGCAACGTGACGCCGGCTGCAGAGTACAACATATGGGTCGATCCGGAGGCCGGGCGCATTGTGATGCGCAGCGGCCTTCCCATAGAACTCATCGGATGGCAACTCAGCCGCGGAGACGCCGTGCTGCGTGAAACTGAAATCGTGCACATCCAAGGACTCAACACCAAAGTTGCTCACTTCTCAATCGAGTGCAACAGTCGCGCACGCGCCGCTTACAAGATACAAACCGGTGAGGACGGAATCGCGCTGCCCGATCCGGTTGCTATGTGCGTAGCGTTGGATCCGAGCATTGGAACTGAGTGGAGGGAACACTACGTCGACGTGGAAACACAGAGCGAGTTAACGCGCGGGATGACGGTGGTAGATCGCCTGAACGTGGCACAGGACGAGCGCAACCGAGCGATATGGGCGACTGCGCTCGGAGGACGGAAGGCCAAAATCTGTTGGAGCATCGATAACAAGCGCTGGAAAGAAGCGCTTTACGCCACTCTGCGATAGGGAGGGACTAGCCATTCAGTTGCTTATAAGTCGCGCGTCGCAGAAATTCTCCCTGGCCAGCACGTCCCGTGAACTTTTCTCCGTCCACAACTACCCGCCCTCGCGACAGGACCACGTCGGGCATCCCAGTGACTTGAATGCCTTCGAACATCGAGTAGTCGACGCGCATGTGGTGAGTCTTGGCGCTGATCGTGTGTTTGCGTTTGGGATCGAAAATCACCAAGTCCGCATCGCTGCCAACAGCGATCGTCCCTTTGCGCGGGTACAGGCCAAACAGCTTCGCCGGAGTAGTCGACACCAGTTCTACAAAGCGGTTGGCGCTGAAACGTCCGCCGGCCACACCGCCCGAGTAGATCAGGCTCATGCGGTGTTCGATGCCTGGGCCGCCGTTGGGAATCTTGGTGAAATCGTCGCGGCCCAATTCTTTTTGTTCCTTGAAACAAAAGGGACAATGGTCGGTAGAGACAACTTGCAGGTGATCCTGCTTGAGGCCGCTCCAAAGTTTTTCCTGATGCCACTTCTCCCGCAGCGGAGGAGTGAAAACGTACTTCGCTCCTTCAAAATCGGGGGCATCCATGTTGTCGAGCGAGAGGTACAAGTATTGCGGACAGGTTTCGGCATAAACCGGAAGCCCGCGATCGCGGGCCTCGCGAACTTTTTCGAGCGCCTCATTGCAACTCAAGTGCACGATGTAAATTGGGGCGCCCGCCATCTCCGCCAGCGCTATGGCGCGCCCCACCGCCTCGGCCTCGGCAGTCGTAGGCCGAGTGAGAGCGTGATACTTCGGTGCTCGTTTACCCTCAGCCAGAGCCTGCTGCACGATAACATCAATCGCGCTTCCGTTTTCGGCGTGCATGCAGACCAGTCCACCGTTTTTCGAAGTGGTCTGCAAAGCTTTGAAGATGCTGCCATCGTCGAGCATGAAAACGCCGGGATAGGCCATGAAGAGCTTGAAACTGGTCACGCCCTCGTGTACCAGATCGTTCATCTCGGAGAGTTGCCCGCCAGACACATCGGTCACGATGCAGTGAAAAGCGTAATCGCAGGTGGCCTTGCTCGAAGCCTTGCTCATCCAAGTGTCGAAAGCTTGGCGCAGTGCCTGGCCCTTGTATTGAATCGCAAAGTCGATCAGCGTAGTTGTGCCGCCGAACGCGGCAGCCCGTGTCCCGGTCTCAAAATCGTCCGCACTGGTCGTTCCGCCGAAGGGCATATCGAGATGAGTATGAACATCAATGCCGCCAGGCAGAATCAGTTTGCCCGACGCGTCCAGAATCTTGGTGGCGTTCTGTCCTGGCAGATCGGTCCCGATGGCGGTGATTTTTCCGTTCGCAATGGCAACGTCTGCTGCGTAGGTATCCGTTGCTGTGACTACCGATCCATTTCTGATGATCGTGTCGAAACCCATCGAGTCCTCCGTCCGAACGCGTGTTCATGCCCGGGATGCGAGAAAGAATTCTATGCTACACTGCCGCACTTTACTTGTTCCCATCAGTTGGTCACAATCAGTCCTCATAGTCTTTCCACGAAAGGGAAGGGGCCATGCAATTCGGCATTGCGCTGAAACCAGACATCTCGATCGAACGCATCGTAGGCCTGACGCGGCAAGCCGAGGGCGCCGGATTTGAATACGGCTGGATTTTTGATTCGCATGTCTTGTGGAAGGAACCATATCCGCTGCTGACATTGATGGCAACGAATACAAAGCGCATGCGACTGGGAACGTGCGTCACGAACCCCGCGACTCGCGATCTCACCGTAACTGCCAGCTTGTTCGCAACCCTCAACCTGATTTCCGGTGGACGCATGGAACTCGGCATCGGCCGCGGCGACAGTTCCCGGCGTGTGATGGGCAAGAAGCCTGTAAGCTGGTCGCAGTTGGAGGCGGCTGTCGCTGAGTTCCGCGACCTGACTTCTGGCAAGGAAGTGCTGCACGACGGTCAACCCACGCGTCTCACGTGGGCGAGAGATGCTCCACGGGTTTGGATTGCAGGATATGGCCCCAAGGTGCTGCACATGGCGGGTCGAGTGGCCGACGGAATCATTCTGCAATTTGCCGATCCAGCTTTAATTGCCTGGTGCATGGGTTTTGTGAAAGAGGGCGCTCGCGCGGCCGGGCGCGATCCGAGCCGGATCGAGGTGATGGCCGCCGCTCCCGTCTGGGTTTCAAACGACTTGAGCGTCGCTCGCGAACGAGTGCGCTGGTTTCCTGCCTTGGTCTCAAACCACGTGATGGATCTCATCCGGCAATACAAGCCGGAAGATCTCCCCCCAGCGTTGACTTCGTTTGTGCAGGATCGCGGCCACTATGATTATCAGCATCATTGCGAAGTGGAAAGCGATAACGCAGACTTTGTTTCAGATGAAGTGGTGGACCGATTTTGCCTGATTGGGCCCGCCGAGGCTCACCGCAAGAAATTGCGCGAACTCGCGGGCGTTGGTGTGACCCAGTTCAACATCTATCTGATGTGCGGGGACGAAGAACAGACGCTCGACGTTTACCAGCAGGATGTGCTGCCTGAGTTCCTGAAAGCGAAAAAGAAGACGAAGCCGCGACGTTAAACGGGTTCCGGCTGGGCGAGCGAAGCCTGATGTTGGAACTTCATCAGTACGTAATAAGCCGCGAAGGAAACTGCGAAGCCAACGAACCAAGAATAATCGTACAAAGCCCGCACGGAGGGAACGGCAAGTCCCGCGAGTGCCGTGCCCGCTCCCAACGCCAGCGCAATCACCGCGCGCCAGTTAAATCCCCGCGAATATTCATAGAGCCCGCCCCGAAGATACAGATCATCCACCTGCAACACCCTGCGCCGGATGACGAAGTAGTCGCAGATCATGATTCCTGCCACCGGTCCGAGAAACGCCGCATAACCGCCAAGCCAACCGAGAATAAATGTCCGGTAGTTGGAGAGCAGCTTCCACGGCATGAGCGCGATCCCCATGAAGCAGGTAATAATGCCACCCGTGCGGAAACTGATGCGACGCGGCCACAAGTTGGAAAAATCATTTGCCGGCGAAACCACATTGGCGCCGATGTTGACGTTGAGTGTGGCCAGCAGAATGGCGATCAGCGAGATCACTACTGCCACGGGCGAGTGAAAGCGACTGAGCAGTTGAACGGGATCCCAAATTGCCGTTCCGTAGATCACCACAGTGGCGGAGGTTACGACGATTCCGACAAAGGCGTACAGCGTCATCGTCGTCGGCAAGGCCAAGGCCTGACCAATCACCTGTTCCCGTTGATTGCGCGCGAACCGCGTGAAGTCAGGAATGTTCAATGAAACCGTGGCCCAGAAACCGACGGTCCCATTCAGCGCGGGAATCAAGAACTTTAAAAAATCAGGAAAAGTAGTGAACCGCGAAGGCACCGAGAACATGGGACCGAAGCCACCCGCCGCACGGTACGCCCACACCAACAGAAGCAATCCTACGCCCAGCAAAATCGGCGCGCTAATGCCTTGCAGGATGCGGATGTACTCGATTCCTTTCAGCACAACCGCAAGGTTGATCAGCCAGAACAGAAAAAAGCAAACCGCTGGCCCATAGGGAAAATTCTTCCAGCTGGGAAATAGCGTTGCCAGCAAGGTGCTGATGGTTTCGCCGCCAATCCAGGTCTGAATGCCAAACCATCCGCAAGCGACCAGAGCGCGCAGCACGGCAGCGATGTTTGCGCCCAGCACTCCGAACGATGCGCGAGCCAGAACTGGAAACGGAATTCCGTACTTTGCGCCCGGATGCGAATTCAGCAGCATGGGGGCCAGCACGATCACGTTGCCAATAAAAATGGTCGTGACCGCTTGCTTCCAGTTCATTCCGCCCTGAATCAGACTTGCGGCCAACATGTAGGTGAGAATGTTGACCGACATCGAAATCCACAGAGCGGCGAAGTTATATGTGCCCCAGTGGCGGCGTTCGGGGCTGGCCGGTGCGAGGTCCTCGTTGTACAGAGGGCTCAATTCGATGCGGGAGCGGAGTTGAGGGGTGGTCGTCATCGGCCCGTGGGTTTGAAAGTCAATCGGCCGCGGCGGCAGACGCTCCGCTCTGCGTTGTCAGTGGGCCATAGGTTTCCGGTCTGCGATCGCGGAAGAACTGCCAAACTTTGCGGACTTCAGCAATCATGTCGAGGTTGAGATCCGCGACCACGACTTCGTCTTTATCCCGGCTGGCTTGCGCAATGATCTTGCCCCGCGGATTGCAGAAATAACTTTTCCCGTAGAATTCGCCGATGCTCCAGGGCTTCTCGGTGCCCACGCGATTGATCGCTCCCACGAAATAACCGTTGGCCACCGCATGAGCAGGTTGTTCAAGTTCCCACAAATACTCCGAGAGTCCCGCGACTGTGGCGGAAGGATTAAACACAATTTCCGCGCCGTTCAATCCGAGAATGCGCGCGCCCTCGGGAAAATGCCGGTCGTAACAGATGTAGACACCGACGCGTCCGTACTTGGTTTCAAAAACGGGATAACCAAGATCGCCCGGTGTGAAGTAAAACTTCTCCCAGAATCCGGGATGGCAGTGTGGGATGTGATGCTTGCGATACTTGCCTAGATATCGCCCATCGGCGTCAATCACAGCCGCAGTGTTGAAATAGACCCCCGGCATCTGCTCTTCATAGACTGGAACCACGATTACCATGCGGTGCTTGGCGGCTACTTTCTGCATGAGGCGCGTGGTCGGGCCCTCGGGCACGCGTTCCGTCATTTCGTACCAGCGCGCGTTTTGCTCCGCGCAAAAATACGGACCGTAGAAGAGTTCCTGCAGACAAAGAATCTGCGCTTTCTTGCGCGCGGCTTGCTGGATCATCTTCAGATGCTTGTCGATCATCGCCTTTCGGATCTGCGCCAGAGGCTTTTCGGTCGAGAGCGCGTTGCTGGCTTGAATCAGGGCGCAGCGGACATTGCGAGGCATGGGTCCTCCTGGAACTAACGATCCCAGAACAACTATCGAGGACCGAAACTATAGCAGAAACTGCCGGCGCTTCATTCCAACAAATCCGCCCGCCGCAGCACCTCTCGCACGCCCGCCGTTGACACAATCTGTCTGTGCTGAATAGACTCGGCCTTCCGCAAAGTTACGGAGACAGTGGCAACGGCTATGGCAAAGCGCCCTCGAATCGCGGTGGTTGGCAGCGCCAACATTGACCTGACGACATTCACGGATCGATTCCCGAAACCGGGGGAAACGATCTTCGGGCAGAGATTTGATCTTGGTTTCGGAGGCAAGGGCGCGAACCAGGCGGTGGCGGCGCGTCTTTGTGGCGCGGATGTTTTTATGGTCGCGCGCGTGGGCGGCGATCTCTTCGGTCCCGCAACCATCGAAAACTTTCGCAAGCAGGGAATTGACACAACCCATGTAAAGCAAGTCGAGGGATTGTCGAGTGGGGTCGCGCCCATCTTCGTGGAGCCCAACGGTCAGAACCGTATTCTGGTGGTGAAGGGCGCGAACGACGCGCTCAAGCCCGCCGACATCGACGCTGCAGCTGAGATCTTAAAGGCCGCCGACTGCATCGTGCTGCAGTTCGAGACTCCGCTGGAGACGGTTTATTACACAATACAATTTGCGCGAAAGCAGGGAATTCGCTGTATCCTCAATCCCGCGCCCGCCCAGCCGGTCGACCTGACAGACCTGAAGGATCTGGACTACTTCGTTCCCAATGAGAGTGAAGCTGAGGCCATCTCCGAGCACCCAGTGAGAAATGTCGACGATGCGAGAAAGTGTGCGAAAGATCTGGTGGCCCATGGTATTCGGCGCGTGATCATCACCTTGGGGGCGAATGGATCTCTTCTAGCTAGTCGCGAGGGAAGCGAACACGTGCTGCCTTTCGCCGTCAACAGCGTTGACAGCACCGGCGCTGGCGACGCTTTCATCGGAAGCTTTGCCGTATTTCTAGCCGAGGACGTGCCCGAAAAGGAAGCCGTTCGCCGCGCGAATCTTTACGCCGCCTTGTCTACAACCGGCGTGGGAACGCAGAAATCGTTTTATGACCGCGCACGCTTTGATGCCGAATGGGCTCGAAATCCCTGAGGTCGCGTTGACGCCCTCATCATCTCCGCTTTTCTCGACCTTCCCAAACAGCCGCAGAGGCCACACATAGAACATCCCGCAGCGGTTTTCTGAATGCGGTAATGCCAAGAAATCAGCGCGGCTCCATCGTTTTCCTCTACGAAAATTCTTGACTTAACGGCAAGGGCCAATTTATAAGCGCTGTCTGCAATCCCGGCGCGTCCCCAGCATCACTTGCAATGGGAAGGTCTTTTTCTTTGCGCGGTATCACCACCGAAAGGGGTTCTGAAATGTCGAGCAAGAAGGCGCGGTTAGCCGTATGTTGCTGTGCGCTGGTATGTCTTTTCAGCCCGCTTTTGCATGGTCAAGCTACCGGAAGTTTTTCGGGAACTGTTTCAGACAATTCCGGTGCAGTCGTGGCCGGCGCCCAGGTCACTGTCACTGCCCAAGCCACGAACACGTCTCGCGAAGCGAAGACTGACGATACCGGACACTTCCTTGTTCCCTTGCTCGGCGTCGGCAACTATACAGTGCGGGTGGAAGCTCCGGGCTTCAGAACTGGTGAAGTGAAGGATGCCCGCCTGCAGATCGATGAACATCGTGAACTGGATTTCAAGCTTGTGCCCGCTGCCGTGACCACAAATGTCGAAGTGAACGCAAGCGAAGTTGCAGTGGAGACGAGCAATCCAACTCTCGGGCAGGTCATTACGGAGCAACAGGTGGCCGAACTTCCGCTCAATGGCCGCAATTTTGTACAGTTAGCGACGCTGACCCCGGGCACGACACAGGAAACCAACCCGAACAGCTTTTTCACGCAGGGTGCAGACAGCGAAGTGGCGGCACGCGGTTCTTATTCGCTCTCGGTGGGAGGGTCACGTCCCCAGAGTACGGACTGGCTGCTTGACAATGTCGATAACAATGAACTGACGGCCGGCGGTCTGGGAACTATCCCTTCCATCGACGCGATTCAGGAATTCAAAGTTCTCACCTACAACTATTCCGCAGAGTGGGGCACGCGTGCCGGGCCAACCGTCCTGGTTACGACCAAGTCGGGCTCGAATCAGTGGCACGGAAGCCTCTTTGAATTCTTCCGCAATACGAAGCTCGACGCGCGCAGCTATTTCGCAGCCACCAGAGAGCAATTCAACCTGAATCAATATGGTGGTTCACTGGGGGGAGCAATCAAGAAGGACAAGACGTTCTTCTTTATTGACTACCAGGGCAAGAATCAGCGGCACGGAGTTCCCTTCACCGGCCTGGTTCCGACGGCTCAAATGCAGCTGGGTAATTTCAACAACGACCAATTCGGAAATCCGCGAACCATTCCCTTAAACAACCCTTATTCTGGCCAGCCTTTTCAGTGTGCAGCGGATGGCGTGACTCCCCTGACACCGGATTCGGTTACCGGAGTCCAACCGACTGGAACGGATTGCAGTGTGATTCCATCGCAACTGATGGACCCGGTGGGCAAGGTGCTTGTTAATCTTTATCCAACCGCCACTACCAGCAACGTTGCAGGAGGTTACAACTACACCAACGTGCCGGTTCGCAGGCTTGACGAGAAGTCCTTTGATATCCGCTTGGATCACAGTTTTTCGAATAAGGATTCGGTGTTTGCGCGCTTCAGCTACGATCAGGCGGTATCGTTCGTACCCGGTGGTTCCCCATCTTTTGCGGAGCAGACTGGTTTTGGAAGCACTCAGAACATCAATAATCACGCGCGAAACGTGGCCATTTCGGAGACCCACATATTCTCCGACCGCAACATCAACCAGTTTACATTCGGTTACAACCGAATCTTTAACTTGATTCATTCCTTCGCGAGCGGCACATGCGAGGCTTCGAAAGTTGGCCCCGGCATTCCCAATGCGAATCTTGATCCCGCCTGCGGCGGTCAGGGCGTCCCCCAGGCTCCCGGTACTTGTCTTAGTTGCGGTCTGACCGACATTACCTTGAACCAAGGGTACTGGGCGATTGGCGACCGAGGGTTTGCGCCTTTCACAGGCGGGACAAATGTGTTCTCTGTCGCGGACTCGTTCGACATGATTCGTGGCAAACACGACATCCACGTTGGCGTGGGAATTCGCGCGAACCAATTAAACGTGCTCACCAATGCCTTCCAGGACGGAACTTTCAGCGTCATCAATCAGACAGGTGACGCGATGGCTGACCTGACGATGGGTTTGTATGCATCCGGATTTCATGATCAGACGTTCAAAGGGGCCACAACAGGGCGTCGATGGAAAATGTATCGGCCATATGTTGAGGACGACTGGCGAGTGTCTTCAAATCTCACACTAAATCTTGGCTTCGCCTGGGCTTTGGTCACGCCCGAAACCGAGGTCCAGAACCGGCAGGCGAATTTCAACTTTTACGGTAAGCCATGTACGCCATCACCCGATTGTCTCCAGCTCATTCCGGGCGTGAACTCTGATTCTCGAGCCGGCATTCCCTTCGATAAGAAAGCTGTGGAGCCACGAATCGGGCTGGCGTGGAAAGTGCTCGGAAGACAAAACACGGCCCTAAGGGCTGGGTACGGCATTTACCATGATTCATCGTGGAACCAGGGTGGACAAGGATTGTGGGAGAACCCGCCTTTCTTCTTTGAGTCGGGGCAGTTCAATTTCGCTCCGGGTTTCTGCGGGGTTCCTGCATTCCCGTCCAATCCGAATTCCAATCCTAACTTTAATCCTTGTGCCATATCCGCTGGCTTTCCTCTAGTGACTACGCCTCAACCGGTCAGCAACTTCGCCGGCACCGTGCAGTCGCAGGACCTGAACTTCAAACAGGGCATGATCCAGCAGTACAACCTCAACATCGAGCAGCAACTCCCTGGGAACACTGTCTTTACCGCCGGATACGCAGGTTCCCGTGGCACTCACTTTCTGCTACAAGGGTTGAATCAGAATGTGGGCTCGCCTTCGGCCTGTGGCGTGGTCTCCGGATACACATTTGGTTGTGGTCCCGGAGGCGCAGCATTCGCCCCGCCTTACTCGTTCTTCTACGTTTCCAACGTAAGCAGTCGGGGCACCACGCACTATGATTCCCTTCAGCTCAAGGCCGAAACCAAAAGCGCGCGACATGGTCTGTATGCACTGATCGGCTATACGTGGTCGCATACTTTCGACAACGGATTACCCGACGGTCTTGGAAGTCCCGTTGGCGCTACCTATTGGCCTTTGCCGGGGACCGCGCGCGCAGACTGGGCGTTGTCGCAGATGAACGTCGGAAACCAGTTTACGGCGAGCGTAATTTACGATCTGCCTTTTGGTAAAGGCAAGGCGTATGGGAGTAGTTGGAGCGGGCCGGTCAACGCCGCCTTCGGAAACTGGCAGGTTACACTGATCGAGCGGGCAATTTCCGGCTTCCCAGTGTTCGTGACCAATAGCGTCAATGAGTCCAGCGTAAATTTCGAATATAACTTCGTTCCGGTAAACCGTCCGGATCAGACGTGCAACGCCAAAAGTGGCTTTCACCAGAGCTTGAGCGAATTTTTCAATACCGGTTGCTTTACTCCCGCCGCAGCGGGCGAAATTGGGAACGGCAAATCGAAGTCCGCTCTCCGGGCCAGATTTCGTAAATACCGATTTTTCCCTCATCAAGCGGTTCGTTCTGACCGAAAGGGTCGGGCTGGATTTTCGCGCCGAGTTCTTTAATCTCTTTAACCATGCACAATTTGGGTCGCCCGGCTCGGACATTGCCGAATCATCTGCGTCTGGGTCACAACCCAGTTCACAGTTTGGTGTGATCAACTCAACGGTGGGCAATCCGCGCGTCATTCAGTTTGCCCTCAAACTAACCTTCTAAGTTCTATGCCCCAGCAGACATAATCGCGTTGCTGGGGCAAGCTCTGTAACAAACGAGTGCGTGGCTCACCTTCCGTGACCGGCGCTGCCCGACGCAGTTATATAATCACTGCCTGATCCATGCCTTCCCTTGCTCAGGTCATCGGTTGGCGGGCCTTGTTGCTGCCCGTATCGCTTACGGTCTTCGCCACGCTGTGCCGAACCGCCGCTCAAGAAGTGCCTCCAGCGAAGCCAGCCACCGTTGAGGCGCATTTAGGCAGAGGCTACGATGCCCTGAAAAACGAGCGGTACGAGTTGGCCGCGGATGAGTTCCGGGCTGCGCTGGCGATCGATTCGACCCTCGTCGAGCGTGCTCGCTTCCCTCTCGCTGTTGCCCTTTTCGAACTTCATCAATCCGCAGAAGCGCGCCGCGAATTCGTGTCTCTACATCGTGAACTGGGAGAACATCCCAACATTGTCTATTACCTCGGCAGATTGGATCTCGAAGATGGCGACTTGAAGGGAGCGACTCAAAACCTGCGCAAAGCCGCCGCGAAGCCGCCTTTTCCGGATACCGCTTTTTACCTTGGTGTCGCCTTCCTCAAACAGCATGATTTGAGCGATGCGGAAAAGTGGCTCAAGGCCGCTGCACAGTTACTTCCGCGGGATGCTCGGGTCGAATTCCAACTGGCCAAGGTGTATCGCGAACAGGGGCGTGACGAGGAGGCAAAACAGGCTCTGGCACACTCTACGGAACTCCGCCGGCGTGAGGACAACGACGTTCGATTGAAACAAGAGTGCGCGGAAAAGCTGGAACAACATCAGGGGGCGGAAGCAAGCGCCGCGTGCGAGCAACTGTATGATCCCAATAACGCGGAAAAACTGACCAGCCTGGGCACGATCTATGGCCAGCATGGTGACCTCGAGGCGGCGCTCAAGTGCTTTCGGGGGGCCGCAGAATTGGCTCCCCAGTCGCCGCAGATGCAGTACAATCTTGCTCTCACGTACTACCAGTTGAATCAGTTCGCAAATGCGCGCGCACCTCTTGAAGCCGCACTGAAGCGATGGCCTGACTTGTTTCAACTGAACACTTTATACGGGGCGGTTCTGGCGAAGCTCGGAGCCGACACCTCCGCCTATCAGGCCCTCCACCATGCCTACGAACTGAATCCGCAGGACTCAGGAACGGCGAATATGCTCTATTTGACGGCGCTGCAGCTTGCACGAAAGAGTGAGGAAGCGGGGGACTATTCTCATTCCTTGACTTATCTCCAGGAGGCGGCGAAGCTACGTCCCGAGCAACCAGATCCGCACCGGCGTATGGCCGAGATCTACTCCCTTACAGCTCACTCTGCCCAAGCCGCCGCCGAGGAGCGAGAGGCCGATCGCTTGAATAAGAATTCGCCAAACTAGCAGAAGATAATGTGCCCCGTATAACGCGCCAAATGAAATCACAAAGCGTTCCGCTTTTCATTTTGCTTCTTTCTGCGTTCTGTTCCGCCCAGCCTCGCCGCAAAGTCATCGTCAACGAAGATTGTTCCGGACCCGGCGGTAGCAATATGCAGACGCTTCTGGTAATGATCCAGTCTCCGCAAGTCGAAGTTTTAGGGATCACGGTGGTGAGTGGAAATCAATGGCGCGACGAGGAGGTGGCCCACACGCTGCGGCTGCTGGAAATTATTGGACGACCCGATATCCCTGTCGTGCCGGGCGCCGTCTTCCCCCTGATTCGTAGCCGCGAGGAATCGCAGCTCTGGCAGCAGCGCTATGGCAAGGTGGCCTTTGCTGGTGCATGGGATGACCGCTGGTGGCATGAGGCCTCCGTGGCGCCGCCGCTGCCGGAAGGTCAGCCCACTACCAAGCCGGCCGACGAAGACGCGGCACATTTCCTGATTCGGATGGTGCATAAATATCCGCACGAAGTGACGATCTACGAGGGCGGACCGATGACCAACCTCGCACTGGCCATCTCCCTCGACCCGCAGTTTCCGCAACTGGCGCAAGAGCTTGTTTTCATGGGTGGAAGCCTAAGGCCGCAAACCGACAATCCAGAATTCCTGAACAATCCCCGACACGAGTTCAACTTCTGGTTCGATCCGGAGGCGGCGGAAATTGTACTGCGTGCGCCGTGGAAAAAGATCGTCTGCACTCCCGTCGACATTTCGGTCAAGACCCACATGAACGCCGCGTTGGTGAAACAGATCGAAGCCGGCGGAACCCCACTGGCACACTACATTGCCCGTTTCGCCTTGCTCAGCCCAGGCGCCGACATCATGTGGGACGAACTCGCCGCGGCCGCATGGATCGATCCCTCTCTGATTATCAAGCGCGAAACTCGCTACCTGGCCGTCGACTTGGACCACGGCGCGGGTTACGGCAACACCCTCACATGGGACGCTACAGCCAAACCCAGGCCCGCTGCACCGCTGGTTGAAGTCCAGTTCGATCTCGATACCGATAGGTTCTATAGCATGTTTGCCGCGTTAATGACCGCTCCCACGCCCGCCCAGGGATCGCGGCTTCGCGCTGGCACCGAAGTTGCGAACGGCATACAATGAGGGTTGCGAGCTTTTCCCTATATGTCTCCCATTCCAGACGATCTCACCACGGTAAAAGACGACATGGTGGCCTTCATCGAAGGCCACGGCATGCGCCGCTTCCACGGCTACGTGGATTTCGACGAAGTGCAATGCGTCATGTGGGAGATGGGCGGCAATCCTGATGGCTGGAAAGATTTTGTGGAACTGGCCAAGGCTTCGGGCGCTCCCTTCCTGACTATGCACTCCTGGACGCTCGAGCGCACCGAATTGGATGACATGGTGCAGCGCTTGACGAACTCGGAATTCACCGACGGGGAAGACGTGGAAGACGCCCGCTGGCTTCGTGCCCATGTCGGCCGCGTGGGATTCCTCCAGCTGGGCTGGGCCTACCAGGGATCGATGTTTCTCTGCGAGGTCAGCACCGAGTGGTACGAGCGCTACCAGCATCTGCTCGAAGTATCCGACGAGTTCGGCGGCCTCACCATGGACGAACCCGACCAGGACGAAGAAAATTAATCTTCCTCTAGTAGTAAACTGCTCCATACTGTCATCCTTCGCAGAAAACGCGCTCAGGATGACAGCCTCTTCGTATGCAGTGGATTCATAAAGCGACTGATCACAACCTGGTTGCACCTCTGATCGCAGGATTGCGCGCTGATCCCTCGCTTCGCCGCGTCGCCCGCGCAGCACCTATCCTCGCGCCGCTGCTCGTGCGCCGCGGCATCACCGATTCAGAATCGGCCAGGGTCTTTCTGTCACCGACGCTCTCTCATCTCCACGCTCCCGAACGCATGACCGGCCTCCCCGCAGCCGTCGATCGCATCGACGCCGCCATTGACCGAAAAGAGCCGATCCTCATTTACGGCGACTATGACGTGGATGGCACCATGGCGGTCATCATTCTGAAGACAGCGATCGAACTCTGCGGAGGCTGGGCCGACTTCCACGTGCCGCACCGCATTCGTGAAGGCTACGACATGCGCGACGATGTCATCGAGCGCGCCGCCGCGTCGGGCATTCGCCTCATCATCAGCGTGGACATGGGCATGCGCGCCTTCGGTCCCGCGGAAACCGCGCAACGCCTCGGAGTCGACCTCATCGTAACCGACCATCATCTGCCCGGACCTGATGGCGTGCCGCGCGCGCTGGCAGTCCTCAACCCCAATCAAAGTGGATGCGAGTACCCCTGCAAGCAGATCTGTGGCGCGGGCGTCGCTTTCAAACTGGCTCAGGGATTGATGCAACGGCGTCTGGATGCCAGCCTTCACAACAAACTGCTGATGTCGTTCATGAAGGTCGTGGCGATTGCGACCATTGCCGATGCCGTCCCACTCACCGGCGAGAATCGCGTGTTCGCTTCCCTGGGCTTGGACGCGCTACGCCGCGCGGTAAATCCAGGGCTCAAGGCGCTGCTCGAAGTCTCTCAGATTTCTACCAAACGTCCTCCGACATCGGGCGAAGTTGGTTTTCGTATCGCGCCCCGAATCAACGCCGCAGGGCGCATGGACGTGGCTCGCGACGTAATTGAACTTTTTAGCGTGAAAGACCCGGTTCGCGCCCGGGAACTGGCTGCCAAGCTTGATCATCTCAACTCCGACCGGCAGGAGGAAGAGCGGAGAATCCTGCGCGCGGTGGAAGAGCGCTTTACCAGCGATCCCACGCTTTGCGATGCCTACTGCATCGTCGTCGACGGAGAAGGCTGGCACCGCGGCGTCATCGGCATCACCGCGATGCGCATCGTGGAGCGCTACAACCGTCCGACGCTGGTGATTTCACGCAACGGTGAGGAAGCGTTCGGCTCGGGCCGCTCGATTCGTGCCTTCCACCTGCTTGAAGCGATCGAGTCCTGCAGCGCTCTCTTCTCGCGCTATGGCGGCCATTCCCATGCCTGTGGATTCGCCATGCCTTCGGCCAATGTCGCCGACCTACGCGCGAAGTTGGATGCCTTTGCCCGAGCCCGTCTTACCCTTTCCGATTTCGATCCGATTCTCGACCTGGATGCGGAACTGGATCTGGCCGACGTCACTCCGGAGTTGTTTCAGTCTCTTCAGTTGCTCGAGCCCTACGGCATGGGAAATCCCGAACCCATTTTTGCCGCCCGGGCCGTTCAGTTAACCGCGCCGCCCCGCATTCTGAAAGAGAAACACGTCAAGCTGAAACTGAGGCCGGCCGCGGTTCGAAACGAAGTGGCTCCGTTCGACGAGACGTTGTTCGCAGCGTCTCGCCGGACTGAATCGGAGGAACTCTCCGCCGTTGCCGTTCTGGTAACTCCGCGTTGCCACCCCGAAGGCGCCGCCATCCGGCGCGAAGAAAAAGCTGCTGCCGCCACCGCGGGTTATGCCAGTACCGACCATCTGAGAACTGAGAATCGTGAACTGAGAACTAAGATCACCTTCGACGCCCTGGGCTGGCACATGGCCGAGCGACTGCAACAGGCACCGCTTCTCGCTGGTGACTCCGTCGATATTGCCTTCACCATCGGGAACAACGATCATCCCGAATATGGCGGATTAGAACTCTCACTGCGTGATTTTCAGGCGCCCGTACGCTGAGTGACTGCGAAGGAAGTAGGCGGACCGGTGTTATGAGAATCGTGGATGGCTCGCATGGCAAAGCCTTCGGAAGATTCGCGTCTCGCCCGCCTGACTGGGATCGCGCTCTCGCTCCCCGAGGCCACGAGCAAAATCTACGGGTCGCACGCGCAGTTCCTCGTCGGGAAAAAGACGTTTGCGTACTTCCTCGATAATCATCACGGCGATGGGATCGTGGCGGTGACCTGCAAGGTATTGCCCGGTGACAACGAGATGCTGGCCAAAGCTCAGCCCACCAGATTTTATCTCCCCGACTACCTCGCCTCGAAAAGGCTGGGCTGCACTGCGGTTGGACGTGGGCAAGATCGATTGGGACGAGGTAAAGGAACTTCTGTTGGGCAGCTATGCCCTGATCGCACCGAAACGATTAGCCGAACGGTTGAAAGCCGAGGGTTGAACTCCTATCAGCTTCCGTCAACGAGCGCGTGGCAAATCCGTACAATAAATCGCCCCTAGTTGGTTTTGCTCGTCGTGTTGCTGATCACGAGGACGAGAATGCGTCCGTCGGAGTGAAACTCGCCTCCAGTCGCTGTCTTGGCCGTAGTCAGCGGATCGGCCGGCGTAACATGATCTCGCTGGGCCACGAGCCCCGTTCCGGAAAGTGTTCCGTTCACATACTCGCGTTCGCCGTCGATTGCGGGATCGATCTTGTGCGTCACGCCGTTGTTGCGCTGATCGCGTTCGAATCCGATATCGTGCGTAGCGGCCACGCACCATAGCGGCCTCCCGTCGACCTCGTACCGTGATTTCCAGACTCGCAAGTGGTTTCGCGACATCGCAACCCGCACGGGTTCGGCGTGCGCGAACCCATAGTCCTGCGCCCGGCCGAAAAGAAACAGTGTGCTCATCGGCATCGTCAGATAGTCTTTCTTTTCCAGCGAGTCGATGACCGCATTCAGCGCGGTGTTCTCCACTTTGGCGTCGACCTTCACCCACCCGGCCGTCGTAAACACTTGAAGCATCTGGTCCTGCGTTCCCACAATCAGCACGTTTACCATATCGCCGGGTTTGCCGGCGGGGTCGGATATGCGGCGCGGGATTTTGCTCAGCAGGTCCGGGGTGATGCCCGACACACGCGCTTCAACCGGACCTCCGGCGTTACTGGCACTACTCAAGCCTTCGTCCAGCACCTCGATCTTCGCGCGGAAACTACCCTGCGCAGTCGAAGCCTCGCTCACGCTCTGATTGATCCCCAGGAAGAGCCTGCCTGCTACCGGCACAGAATATTCCTTGCTGGCGCCCACCAGGAACGCCTGCGCGTAGGCGTCAGAACCGATGCGAGCGATCAGGGCCCCATGCCCGGCATCGCGAACTGCGTACTGGTGAATCAAGTCGGCAAATCCGCGCGCGAGTCCATCCGGTCCAAACGTTCCCGCGGTTCGAGTTTTTCCGCTGTAGGACTGGTCTGCCGGGTAGGTAATCTCCCCGCTCGCCGTGAAGCGCAGCTTGGCTCCTCCGCGCACGTCGATGTTGGTGTCCACCCATTCTTTTGCGCCAGGCACGTCGATTTCATACGACTTGATGCTGGGCGTCTTTGCCGAGCCTGTCTGCGTCTGCGCGGCCGTAGGCAGGGGAACGGCCGTACCGAATGGCAACACCCCGAGTGTAAACGCCAACGCTATATTGCTTGTCGAACTCCTCATGGCTTATCTCACGTTTGATTTCCTGGCCGACCTGATCCAAGTCGGAAAACACGCTCAGCATAACTCTCGAGTACGGTCTCGTGCAAAGAGCTACGATGCGCGCGCGAGCAATGAAGCGACGCCCACTTCGCTTCCCGCGAATCAGGTAGAGTAGCTCAATGAAACAGAGCCCGAAGTCGCAGCCATTCCTTCGCAAGCATTCCCTCAGTCTCGCAGCCCTCGGAGCCGTACTCCTGTTGATCGTGCTCTACCACTGGTCCAACCCTTCCACCCACCTCGGCTCATTCTTCGGGAATGCGATTGCCGATTGGACAGGAGTCTTCGTTACCATCGTGATGACGAAGTTTCTCTACGAAAAGGGTTCGGCCGAGAGCAAACAGCCGAAGGGAATGATGCCATCGGGGGTTCTGGAAGAGCTGCGCGAGCACTCTCTCACGATATTCCTTGTAATTACCGGCATCGGATGGGTCATAGCATTCTGGTCCATGGACTCAGAGAGCAAGTGGGGCCAAGTTGTCGGCAACATCGTCTCAGAGTGGACGCAGATTCTCGGACTCGTCCTGATGACCAAACGTTTGATGGAAGTCGGTTCGAAAGAGAGATGACTCGCTCACCACAAATGGTAGTGCCCATCGCGTCGCGCCAGCTCTACGTCGACTCCAAACAACGCTGCCAGCCGCTCCACCCGCAAGATATCCTCTTTAGGTCCGTCGGCAACCACCTTTCCGCGGCTCATTAGGACGACGCGTTGAATCTCCGGAACAATGTCGGCCAGTTCATGCGTCACAAGGATAATGGCCGTTCCAGAATTTGCCAGCGCACGCATGCTTTGCCGTAAGCTCAGTTGGGCCGACAGGTCCAAAGAGTTACAGGGCTCATCGAACAGCAACGCGCCCGGTTTGTGCACCAATGCACGGGCGATCAACACGCGGCGAGCCTCTCCCGACGACATCTCACAAACCGGACGCTCGGCCAGATGCTCAATCTTCAATTCGGCAAGCGCCGCGTCGGCCAACTCGCGCTGTCTGGCATTTACCGTGTGATTTGAGAAAATGCTGATGCTGCTGAAAAAACCGGACAGCACCACGTCCCGCCCGCAGGCGTCTCCGGTGCACGAGCGCATCAGGTCATTCGACACGATTCCCAGGCGCGCCCGCAGCGCGAACACGTCCCAGTTCTCTTGTCCCAGGATCGACATCGACGAGCCCGGCCGTGCCATGGGATAACACTCGCGCGCAATGGTCTTGATCAGCGTCGACTTGCCGCAGCCATTGGGACCGAGAATGGCAACGTGTTCCTCCGCTCCAATGCGAAGGCTGAAGTCGTCGAGCGCGATCTTCTGGCCCAGCATCACGCGCAGGTTATGAAAGTCCAGCAACGGAGGCTTATCGGCAGTCGTCATCTAGATCAAGTGTAGATGAGCCTTGGTTGGGTGTACGAGCGTTAGCGGTCTCGCGCAAAGGGTCTCTCCGCGTACTCCGCGAATCCTTAGCCGAAGTTCGTCACGAACTGGTCGTGAAACCACCTAAGTCTTTCAAAATCAGTTCAGGCTGTCGCGAAGTCTGCACTACATTTTGAAAGTGATTTCAGCCGTTCCGGCAGGGTGAGGCCGAGCTGGTGCAGTAGGGATTTCTGTTGGGCCGTCGGTTCGGTAATCCGGCGCAGGCGGATCTCGCGTCCATCCGTCGTGGGCAGCACGATGTCGGCGCTCTGCAACGTGGATAGCAGAGCCAGTGCTTTCATCGGCGATAACGGTTGAGCGTTGTCCACTCCGCTGGCCGAGGGCTGAGGGACGATCGCCGGTCGACGCTGGAGCAGATGCTTCAGCGTCACCCACAAGGCATAACCGAGAAAGGCCACCAGGACGTGGGCCTTCACCCGCGGCTCCTTCTGATGGAACAACGGCCGAATGGAAAGCTCGCTCTTGAGCGCGCGAAACGAGGCCTCGGCTTCCGTCAGTTGCATGTACATGGACCACATCTGCTCCGCTGAGTCCGCCTGTAGATTGGTACGCAGCATGTAGGCGCCTTCCCGCAAGTCCCGCCAGGCCTCCCGATCTTTTTTCATTTCCCACCGCAGACGCACACCGGCCGGCGTCTCTCGCAGAGTGACTTCGAACAGATCGTTGACTTGCGGGTGCCGCGCCTGAATCCGTCCCAGTCTGCGCTCCATCTTGTAGCGATCCTTCAAGCGGCCACTGGCAATGCTTTTCTCCAGCGCTTCCAGAGCCCTTCCCATGCCTAGGGAGAACCGCTTGCGGATCGCCTTTTCTTTCTCCTTGCGGCCCGCTGTGCGGCACAAGATATACGTCTCTTCTCCCTGAGGGATCGCGATCTGCTTAACCTCCACATCCGGTCGCACCTGGGTCCAGTTGTCCTGCAGTAACTCGGCTTCAAACCGCTTCATCTGCCGGCGGGGCGTACCTACCAGATACTGTCCACCCCGTTTGCGAATCGCCGCCAGATTCTCCTCACTCACGATCCCACGATCCATCACCCAGATGCGCCGTGCCTTGCCGTACTTACGTTCCACCATGCGCAGAATGCTTTCCATGGTCGACACATCGGCGCGGTTGCCATCGAACGTCTCATAGCGGAACGGAAATCCCTCTCGGTTGACGATCAGCGCGATCACCATCTGTTCGCAATCGGGCCGATGATCGCGCGAATATCCCGGCCCATCATCTCGTTCTTCTCCGCCCCTCCTTCCACGTAGGTGCTGGTCAGGTCGTACAACAGCACATCGAACTCGGCTCCGAATAACTCCCCATAGCGCTGCTTGAGATGCTGTTCCAGCTTCCCCTTGTGCGGCAGGATCCGGTCCAGACAGCGATACAGACGCGTGTCGTTGATCTTGCCGTCTTCGATTTCCAGCAGATCATCCAGCGCCGTCGAAGGGTACCAGCGCTCCTCGATCGCCAACTCGCTGCCTGGTGCGCACAGCCGGTTGATCGCCAGCACGGCGGCCACCCGCGACCATGGTACTTCGGCTGCTTCCTCGTCCACCGCCTGGGCAAAGAACTGATCCAGTCCAAGACGCTTCCACAACTCCCAGCCTAGAAAACAACCGCCGAACTGCCGAGTTCTTTCTAGGCGGACTCGATTCACCAAGACGCGAGCCACTTGCGGATCATCGTCCGGAACCTCGACATGCGAAGGAAACAGTTTTAGCTGCTCGACCTCGCCTTGCTCGTTGAACACCTCCACGCTTTTCAGCCACCGGGCCTGCGCCGATCCGTTCAGCTCCCCCAAGTAGCACAGCGTTTTCTGGCGAGGTCCGTCAACGGTTCGCACCGTCTCGACCAAGGACCAGTAGGTGTGATCCTTACCGTCCTTGTTGCGCTGATGCGGCCGCAAAAACATCTTGCAGCGAGTTTGTCATCACATGCTGTTGGCTTCAAGAGGGTAGGTCTGCACTACATCGCTTTTTCTGAACCCGCGATTGCAAAGACAAGGCTTATCTCGCTTGTGTCATCAAAAATCGCAGAATCCGGCAGTGTCGTGACGAACTTCGGTTAAGCGTTCTCCGCGGTTAAAGTCTTTGGATCGCAGATGTCAGAAGCAAGCCGCCGAGGGCCGCAACCCTAGACAAAATCTCAAGACCTGCAAGGCCTCCGCCCCGACTCCACTTCGATTACACTGAAATCAGATGTCGCTCCCAGTCTACCGTCTGCGCCGCCTGCTGGCTTTGACCGCCGTTCTGCTCACGCTGGTCGTGGCCGGAATGTACTTCTACGCTCGTTCGCGGGCCACGAACGTGTTAAAGCAGATTCCCGGTAAGATCGGATACAACATCAAGCGAACGGCGAGCGGTTTTCAGTTTTCCAAGTCCGACGGCAAGCGCACCCTATTTACCATCCAGGCCAGTGACGTCAAAGAGTTCAAGCTGAACGGCAACGCCGAGTTGCACAACGTCAGTATCGTGCTCTATGGCCGCGATTCCTCGCGCTTCGACCAGATCTACGGCGAGGATTTTGCTTACGACCAGAAAACCAGCGACGTCACCGCCAAGGGCGCCGTGCAGATCGATCTGGTAGCCAACCCCGCCGGACTCGGCAGTCCCGATCAAACCACGCCCAAAGAACTCAAGGATCCGATCCACCTGAAGACGCGCGATCTCGTATTCAACAAAGACAGCGGAAACGCCATGACTGCAGAGCGAGTTGAATTTCGAACTCCGCAAGCCACCGGGTGGGCCATGGGCGTGAAATACGCCGGTAAGAGCAACACCTTGACCTTGTCTTCGCAAATTCATGTAGTGGTCAATGGTCGCTATGCGGCCGTCATCGAGGCCGACCACGGCATCATCACCAACGATCCACGGGAGATTACGCTCGACCATCCTCGTCTCAGCAGACAAGATGGAACGGCGCTGTCGGATCAGGCCGTCTTTTATCTGGGTCCGGAAAATCAGGTCGAGAGGGTATTGGCTTCGGGGAACGTCACTACCCAGGCGCGAATGCATGACCCGAAGCGATCGGCGTCAGCCGCGAATCGCAGGTCCGCAGGTGCGCCTGCCGTTCAATCTGAAATGCGCAGCCGCGCCGACCAAGCGGAGTTCCTTCTGGAAGGAAAGCAGGACTTGCTGCGCACGGCGACCATGACCGGCAACGTTCACATCGAGCAAACCGGATCTCAGCCGATGGAGGCTGAAGCCGGCCGCCTGGTCCTCGACTTCGCTGGCCAAAATGAGCTTCAAAAAGTGCATGCCCTCGATGGAGTGCGCTTGAGGCAGAAAGCTGTCGCCGGAAACAAGCCTGCGGCAAACGACATGGCCAGCGGCCCGCAGGATTTCGAACTCACCGCCCCGATCATCGACTTCACGGTGGCGCAAGGGCACATTCTGCGGCATGCTGTCACGCGGGGAGCCGCAAAAATTACGATTGCTCAGGCCAAGGAAGCGAGTTCGGCGGCAACGCAAGGTCCCACCACGCAGCGCACGGTGGTGACCGCGGGCAAGTTCGAAGCGCAATTCGCTTCCTCCGAAGGCCGAAACCACCTCACTAGCGTCCACGGCGCGCCCGACGCCCGCATTGTCAACTCGACCCCGGGCGAGCCCGACCGCGTCAGCACCAGCGACTCAGTGGACGCCGCCCTCCTCCCCGAGGGCGGCATGGAAGCCGTCACACAACAGGGGAACGTGGCCTACACTGACAACCAGGAAGCTGAGAAGCGGACGCAAGCCTGGGCAAACTCCGCGCGCTACACGCCCTCCGACCAGATCCTCGTGCTCTCAGGCAATCCTCGCGTGGCCACTGGAGGCATGGCGACGACTGCCAACACTATCCGCATCAACCGAGCGACCGGCGACGCTCTGGCCCAGGACGATGTCAAAAGCACGTACAGCGAACTGAAAGAGCAACCCAACGGCGCACTGCTGGCCTCTTCTTCGCCGATTCATGTCACCGCTCATAGCATGGTCGCCCGCAACAATCCCGGGACTGCTCTTTACACCGGGAACGCGCGCCTATGGCAAGACGCCAACATTATCGAAGCGCCCACCATCCAGTTCGAGCGTGAACGACGATTCGTCACCGCCCAAGGCACGCCAGTCCACCCTGTACAAACGATTTTGGTCCAAACTGAAAAGGCTGGGCCAGAGACGAGCCCGCCGGAAAAAACCGCGATAAAAGCAGCCAAGAAACCCACTTTACGACCCGAATCGAGCCCGATCTCCATCACCGCTGCGAAGCTTACGTACGCCGATTCCGACCGCAGAGTCCACTACGAAGGTGGAGTTGTTACCAAAGGTGTCGACTTCACCGCCTCGGCCAAGACCGTCGATGCCTATCTCTTCCCCCGCAGTCAAACCTCGACTAATCAGTCATTTGCGGGTTCCGGCCAACTCGACCGCATGGTCGCCCAGGACGACGTCATCCTTCAGCAACCCCAGCGCCGAGCGGAGGGCCAAAAGCTCGTTTACTCGGCTGCGGACGACAAGTTCGTCCTCACTGGCGGACCGCCCAGCATTTTTGATGCCGAACGAGGCAAGATTACCGGGGTTTCGTTGACTTTCTTTAGGCGCGATGATACGGTGCTCGTAGAAGGCGGAGCAAGCAGTCCTGTGGTGACTCAAACGCGAGTGGCACGATAAATGCGTATTTTGGCCACTGAAGATATTGGCAAATCGTACCGTGGCCGCCGCGTTGTGAATGGTGTCAGCCTGAGGGTCGAGCAGGGCGAGGTGGTTGGTTTATTAGGCCCGAACGGCGCCGGCAAGACCACCACTTTTTACGCTATCGTTGGCCTTATTCCTCCCGATACTGGCTGCGTATTGTATGACGGTCAGGACATCACCGACGTTCCCATGTATTTACGGGCCCGTCAGTATGGCATCAGTTATCTCCCTCAAGAAGCTTCGGTCTTTCGCAAACTAACGGTAGAAGAGAACATCCTCGCGGTCTTAGAGGCGCAGCCCATGTCGTGGCACGAGCGCCGCGAGAAGATGGAAAAGTTTATTGACGAGTTAGGGCTGGAGCACATCCGTCAGAATCGCGGATACGCCCTGTCTGGTGGGGAGCGCCGGCGCGTGGAGATTGCCCGCTGCTTGTGCATCAATCCCACGTTTATTTTGCTGGACGAACCATTTTCCGGGATCGATCCGATAGCTGTGCTCGACCTGCAGAAAATTATCAGCAGCCTGCGGGCGAGCGGCATCGGAGTATTGATCACGGATCACAACGTCCGGGAAACGCTTTCGGTAACTGACCGAGCCTACATCATCGATGACGGCAGAATTTTCCGTCACGGCCAACCCGGCCAGTTGGCCAGCGATCCGGAAGTGCGCCGCGTGTATTTAGGCGAGAGTTTCTCGCTGGTGTGACGTCGTGACATGGTTTTCGGTTGCTCTTGTCGCGTTATGCGACTCCGCCATTGTGACGGATGAGGTCAGAATCAGGCGTGCAGAGGACGCGGCGGCGGGTTGTCGAGATGCACGAACCTCGGCTTGATAGCCATGATGATCGACTCGACAAGCTCGAATAAGTATCAAAACTTTGAAACCCTGAAACTTTGAAACTTTGAAACATGGTTCTCTTACAGCACAAACTCAGCGTAAAGCTCTCGCAGCGCCAGATCCTTACCCCGGGCCTGGTGCAGATGGTCTCCGTCCTGGCGCTCAACAAGCTTGAGCTCAAGGACATGATCAACGCTGAGATGGTCGAGAACCCGGTTCTCGAAGAACTCGAAGATTCAGTCCCGCTGCTCGACGAAGTTGGCAAAAAAGAGGAAGACCGCGAGCGCGCCGCTGCCGCCACCAACGAAGAAAATCCCATCACCGCCGTCGAGAAGAAGGATCCATTCGAAGAGATCGATTTCGGTTCCTTCTTCCAGGATTATCTTGACCCTGGCTACCGCACCCACAGCGAGATGGAGGACATCGAGCGGCCGTCGTTTGAGAATTTTCTTTCTAAGCCGACGAATCTCACTGACCACCTTGCCTGGCAACTGGGCGCACTCAGCCTGCGCCGCGAAGTCCGCGAAGCCGCTGACCTGATCATCGGCAACTTGAATGAAGACGGATACCTGATCGCCAGCGACGACGAGTTGCTGGGGGTTGCGCCCCCGGCGCCCCCGGAAGCCGACGCGGCGACCGCAAAGAATATCGTGAGCGAGGCGCAAGCCTTGGGCTTGGCCGAAGTTGGAGAGTCCGGCGCTGAGGCTGAAGACACTTCCTCTGTCGGCCTTGGCTCAGCCGATGCTCAGAATGATCTTGAGAATGATGCTGACCTGGACGGCACGGAGCAGGCCGGCCTTTCAGACTCCGACAGCGCGATCACGCCCGCCGAGCCGCATTCCGAGGCCTCTTTCTCTTCCCGCTCCGGAGATTCCGCCGCGGCAGTTGCTCCCGCGCCGGAACCTGTTCGACCGGCACCCCCTGTTTACAAGCCAACATTCACTCCTGCCGATTTGCAGGAAGCGTTGGAAATCGTGCATCAACTGGACCCTCCGGGTGTAGCCTGCCGCGATCTGCGCGGGTGCCTGCTTTACCAGCTCCGTTACCACCAGGCGCAACTCGCCCTACACAAGAACGGCAACGGCACAGAGCAGGTTCTAAAAGATGCCATGGCCGTCGTCGACCAACATCTGCGCGGACTCCAGAACAAACAGCACAAAGAGATTGCCAAGGCCATTGGCCGTCCCATCGAAGCAGTGCAGGCGGCGCTGGACTACATCCGCACACTCGATCCTCGTCCCGGCCTGCGCTACAACAAAGTCCAGGCACGCCTCATCGAACCTGACGTTGCTTTTGTTAAGCACGGGGACGAGTGGCTGGTCATCATGAACGACGAAGACTTGCCGCAGCTTCGTCTCAATCCCGCCTACAAAAAACTGGTCGCTCGCGATGGCACCAATGAGAAAAGCACCCGCGATTACGTCAAAGAGCGCTACAAGAGCGCCATCCAGCTCATCAAGAACATCGAGCAGCGCAAGCAGACCATCACCAAAGTTTGTTATTGCATCGTTGCCCGCCAGCAGGATTTCCTCGAACGAGGCATCGATCAACTGAAACCCATGATGATCAAGGAGGTGGCCGAAGAAATCGGCGTGCATCCTTCCACGGTAAGCCGCGCCGTGGCCAACAAATACGCTCATACACCACAAGGCGTATTCGAGCTGCGATACTTCTTCAGCGAGAGTGTCCAGGGCCCCGAGGGCGGCGGCACGTCGCTGCTCATCCTCAAACGCCGCGTAAAAAAGCTGATCGAAGAAGAAGATCCCAGCCGTCCGTTGACCGACGAGCAAATCACCCGCATCCTGCAATCGCAGGGCATTCAGGTGACCCGCCGCACGGTAGCCAAATACCGCGAAGACATGCGCATCCCCAGCACGCACCAGCGCCGGGTAAAGAAATAATGCAGAAGTTAAAAGTCAGAATGATGAAGTACAAAGGTGATGTGCAGAATGGCAGCACCACGACAGGTGGAAAGCTGAGATTTTCAGTCCTGCAATCTTACTTCTAACTTCTGATTTGTTTTCCGAATGTAGTGCCCGATTTAGCTCATCGATTCGAATTCTTAGGAGGGGCGCTCATGAACGTGGAATACACTGGCAGACATTACGTTGTTACCCCCATCATCCGCAAAGAAGTAGAAACCGGCCTCACAAAAATCTGCAAAATTCTAGGCGACCGTTTCGAAACCAAGGTGATCCTCGCCGTCGAGAAGCATCGCCACAAAGCTGAAATCACGATCAGCCCGCGCAATGGCCCGTTAGTCGGCCTGGCTCAAGCCAAGGACATGTCCATCGCCGTCAACGAAGCTCTCGACCACCTCGAGAAGCAGGCGGTCAAATATAAAACGCGCTGGCAATCCAAGAAGCGCTCGGCCCGCAAAAGCGAGGAAGTCAAAAAGTGGAATGGCCATTCGACGACCAGCGATGAGACAGATGTGCAGCCCGTAATCGGTCTGTCGGAAAAAACGGCGGTTCCGGTCATGGTGCACCAGCTACCCAGCCGTTGCTAAAACCACCGAGGTCCACCTGGTCCGCTCCGAAGACGCCGTAGCCATGCGTCCCATGACGCTCGAAGAGGCCATCAAAGAAGCTCACTTCCGCGACCGCGACGTCTTCGTCTTCCGCGATCCCAAAGGCAAAGTCATGATCCTACACCGCACCCGCGACGGAAAAATGGAACTGATCGAGGCCCCGTAGAAGAGAATCGGATGCTCTTGTCGGAGAAGCTTGGTGCGTCGGAAAGGTTAAGCAGATTTGTGTTTGCGCTTGCCAGCCCCACTCGCTGTCTTCGCAATAACTGGCGTCTGATCGCGTCGAAGAGTTATCTGAGAAATTACAAGGGAACTCCCTATCAGGACAGCCGCTACCACGGCGGGGCGCAGAAGATCCCAGGAAGAGTTGAATGCTCCTACTATGATCGTGGCGGAGAAGGAGTCGCTTATCATGACGTCGATGCCAAGAACAACTGCAGTGGAGGCCTCAATCCGGCGGACGGAACTACTTGAATCAGTTCCGCATGGACGAAGGCGTCGACATCTCCTACACCAAGTTTCACGACCAGATCGACAATAGTTCGTATGACCTGGCGCAGCCTCCAGAAAACCAGCTCTATGTCGGATGGGCCGAGCCCGGGGAATGGTTCAACCTGACGGTACAGGTTGCTCTTCCTGCCGTGTATAGCTTCGATCTGCGGTACACTTCAAACCGCGGCGGAACGATTTCGATGGATGCGAATGGAACGGATGCAACGGGGCCCCTGGCAATCGCCTCGACGTTCAATGCCTCCGATCCCATTGCCTGGCGAGAGTGCCATCATTGGAACATCATGCCAGGCCTTGTGCGAATTCGACTTCCTGCGGGAAGAATCGTTCTCACCGTTCACATTCTTACAGAAGGGAACATGAATCTCGCATATTTCAAAGTCACCATAGCGAAGCCTTGAGCAATCTGCGGGATCTGTTCCGGTGCCGTGCTGAGAGCATGAATTCTTTTTCGCCGAATTCGTTGAGATCAGCGTATGATCCTCTCGCCGTTTCAATCCAATAAAATCCAGGAGATCACTATGAAGAAGCTCTATGGGCTCGCCGCATTCCTGTTGCTAGTCACGCCCGCCTTGCTCGCGCAGGAACACTACACCGAAGGCCCCATCTGGCGCGTCCAACTGATTCGTGTCAAACCCACGCAACTGGATGCCTATCTAGCCAGCCTGCGGCAGTCGACGAAGCCTTTGATCGAAGAAGAGAAGCGTCAGGGAGTGATCACGGACTACAAAGTCTTTCTGAAAGAAACCAAGAACAGTCCCGAAGATTGGGACATCTGCGTAGCGATCCAATACAAAAATCATGCCGCCATGGACGGCTTGGCCGCGAAGGGCGAGGCAGCCCGCGACAAGATCCTGGGCGGCAAACAGGCCGCGCAGCAGCTCGGCGAAAAACGCGCTGAGATTCGAGAAATCATCAGCTCGGAACTCCTGCAAGAAATTTTCCTGAAGTAGTTATCGTGTAGGGCGGGCGCCCACGCCTGCCTTTTCTTAAACCTATTGATACGTTTTAATCGGCAATTCGCGTGCTAGAATTCGCCGCCGAGGGAGATTTCTCCATATGACTCGCATCTTCAGCAAGACTTCTTTTGTGCTCTCATTGTCTTCTCTAGTCGTCATCCTCGGGTTACCGCAATTCCTAAACGCACAAGCCGCTTCCTCGGCCAAACTCTCTGTCCAATGGGAAGAACTCACCGCCTCCGACTTTCGCGAAGGCATTCAGCGTTCGCAGGGAACCTGCCTCCTCCCGTTCGGAATCCTTGAGAAACATGGTCCGCACCTGCCCCTCGGCACTGATCTACTCGACGTCCGTTACGCCGCGCTGCACGCCGCCGAGCAAGAGTACGCTGTCGTTTTCCCCGAATATTATTTCGGCCAAATCGCCGAAGCGCGGCACGAGCCCGGAACCATGGCTTACAGCCGTAACCTGCAAATTGCCCTGCTGCAGGAAACAATCGACGAGATGGCCCGTAATGGCTGCAAGAAGGTTCTGATCGTCAACGGTCACGGCGGCAACAGCAGTCTGCTCCCCTACTTCGCGCAGACCCAACTCGACAAGCCGCACGACTATGTCGTCTATGTGTTCGACGAACACACGCCGCAACAAGGAGGTCCTGCAAAGAAGACCAAGATCGACATGCATGCCGGCGAAAGCGAAACCTCCAATATGATGATCTCCCACCCGGACCTCGTTCACCAGGATCGCGCGGCAAGCGAATCCGGCGCAGATCAAGCACGCCAAAAGATTCCCGAGGATGTCTACACTGGAATTTGGTGGTACACCCGTTTCCCAAACCACTATTCCGGCGATGGCTCCGTCGCGACCAAAGAACTTGGCGAATTCCAAATGAAGTGGTGGATTGATTCAGTGGTGAAGGCGATCCGAGCCGTGAAAGGCGACGACGTTAGCCTCAAACTACAGAAGGAGTTCTACGAAAAGAGCACGCACCCGCTGGACACGCAACCGTAGAGACGTAGCGTTGCTACGTCTCCCGCGACGAGGATCGTTTACGAAGCTCCGAATTTTCCGATTAGCATGCCGGTGATGAAAACCAAAACCCCGCCGAGCCCGACCTGTAGGGCCGCTGAAATCCAAGGTGTGTCCATGTAGCGCTTGCGCACCCAAGTGATCAATCCCAGTTCCGCCAGTACCACAACTCCGGCTGCCCAAAGTGCCATCCGGAAGTCGCGCAGCAGAAACGGCAGCGTGTGTCCGATGCCACCCAAGGCTGTCATCGCCCCACAAATCAGGCCGCGCACCCAGGGATGTCCGCGACCCGTAAGGCTGCCATCATCCGAAAGAGCCTCCGCAAACCCCATGCTGATGCCTGCGCCGGCCGAAGCCGCGAGCCCCACCACAAACGCGTCCGTGCTTTTCTGTGTGGCAAACGCAGCCGCGAATACCGGCGCCAGCGTCGAGACCGATCCATCCATCAATCCCGCCAGCCCTGGCTGCACAATTTGCAGGACGAACAAACGCCGCTGTGCGACCTCTTCGTCCGCCTTCACATTGGCGGGTAGTTTCTGCTTGTCAAGTTCCTGGGCCCGTTCTTCGTGTTCGCGCTCTTCCCGGGCCAGATCATCCAGCAGCTGCCGGATGCTCGCGTCCTGCGTGCGGGCGGCAGCCTTCTCGTAGAAGCGTCGCGTCTCCACCTCCATCGTCGACGCCTCCTTGCGCACCGCTTCAATGCGCAGAGGTCGCACCAGCCACAACGCCGGCCGATCTACAAAGCCGCGCACGTCCTGCCGTCGGATCAGCGGAATATGCTCGCCGAATTTTCTCTGGAAGAGTTCGAGCAACCGCCGCCGATGTCCCGACTCTTCTTCCCGCATGCCGTCAAACATCGAGGCCGTGGCGGGATAGTCCTGCCGCAGGCCTTCAGCAAAGTCGGAGTACACCCGCTCGTCTTCTTCTTCCAGGGCAATGGCCAGGGCCAGTACTTCGCGTTCCGTAAGTTCTTCGAACTTTTTCATGTCGCCATAGCTTACCTGTCGGTGGACTGCGGACACAATTGGGATTTCCGATTCCTGCCAGAAAAACTGCGAGCCAGAAACCGCGGTATCTTCGTGGGTAATCCTGAACCGAAGGCGAGGATCGCTCCTGGATGCTACTATCCAGTGGATGAAGCCCCGCAGCTCCCCTGGCGAGAAACTAAAGAAATCGAAAAGCGGAGCCAAAGGGGTTTCCCGCGCCCGACAACACTCTCCGGAACTGGTCATCATCACCGGCATGAGCGGTTCGGGGAAGGCCTCGGTGTTGAAGGCCTTCGAAGATCTGGGCTACTACTGCGTCGACAACCTGCCCGGTTCAGCTCATCCCGCAGTTTGCCGACTTGGCCGTCCAGTCGAGCGAGATCCGCCGCACCGCGCTGGTCGTCGACGTGCGTGAAGGCTCGAAGCTGGAAGATCTTCCGAAGATCCTGAAGTCGGTCGGGCGTTTGATTCCAACCAAGGTAGTTTTCCTGGAAGCGTCTGACTCGGTGTTAATGCGCCGTTTCAGCGAGACGCGCCGGCCGCATCCCTTGGGCACCGACTCTCCCGTAAAATCCGCGCTGAAAGAGGAACGCCGTCACCTGAGTGCCATTCGGGCGGTCGCCGATTTCGTCATCGATACTTCGAAGTTCAACGTTCATGAGCTTCGCGCTCACATCACCGAGCGTTTTCAGGAACAGTCTTCGGAGAAAAGTATTCTGGTGTCCTGCGTGAGCTTCGGATTCCGTCAAGGAGTTCCCGAGGACGCCGACCTGGTCTTTGATGTACGATTCCTGCCCAATCCGCACTTCGTGCCCGAGTTTCGCCCGTTGACGGGACGCGATCCGCGCCTCGCCAAGTACATTCGCTCATTCCCGCAGACCAGCGAATTCATCTCACGCATCTCCGATCTCCTCGTTTACTTGCTGCCGCACTACATCCATGAGGGCAAAAGCTATTTGACCATCGCATTCGGTTGCACCGGCGGACAGCACCGTTCGGTCATGATCGCCGAGGAAGTCGGCAAGCATCTACGGCACGCGGGATATCGCGTGAAAATCGTGCACCGCGACATCCCGAAATGACCAGGAACAGGCCGTCTGAACCGTCGCGAACTCAGTTCCTTTCGTAGGTTCTGGGAAACTGAAACGTCATTCCTCCAGACTGCGACTCAAGTAGAATAGGGCCTTGCATCTGATGCCCATTCGACAGGCAGCAAGCGTTTGCGGCCTGAACCACGCGGGAGGCCCATGCGGCAACTGACGCGGCTGATCCGCTACGCGGTTCCTTACTGGTGGCAGATCCTGTCGTCGGTTCTGCTCATGGCCGCGGTCGGTGGGCTCGACGCCTTCAAGTATCTGCTGGTTCGTCCGGTGTTTGATCGGGTGCTAAATCCCGCGACTGGGTCGCAAAACATTCAACTTTTCGTGATCCCCGGCACGCATCACCCGGTCTACCTGCAACAGTTCGTGCCGTCGCATTTCACAAATGCCTGGACCATCGTAGCTTTCGCGCTGGTTGCGTCCACCATCCTCAAAGGAATCTGCGACTACTCCGGAACCTATCTGGTGAATCACGCTGGCTTCGGCATGATCACCGATCTGCGCGACGATCTTTACACCGCCCTGCTGCGGCGCTCAGCTGCATTTTTTTCCAAACACACCACCGGGACTTTACTCTCTACGATCATTAACGACATCGAGCGGGTGCAGTACGCCATGTCGACCGTGCTTTCGGAACTCCTGCAACAGTTCTTCACGTTTGTTTCCGTGGCGATCGTGGTCGTGATCCTGGGCGGAAACCTGGCGTGGGTTCTGCTCTTGTTTGTACCGGTGATTATCTACTCGTCGCGCAAAATCGGATACCGCGTCCGCAGCACGACGCGACATGGCCAGGACAAGCTGGCGGAAATTCAGAACATTCTGCATGAGACCATCACGGGCAATCGCATCGTGAAGGCTTTCAACACCGAAGATTGGGAAATCTCTAGGTTCCGGAAGGCGGCTCGGCGCCTCTTCCGCGCCAATCTCCGCTCGGTGGCGGCGACCGCGATAAGTTCTCCGCTGATGGATATGCTCGGCGTTGTCGGCATTGCTCTTCTCATCCTCATTGGCCGCGACCGCATTGCGCATAATCAGATGACGCCCGGTGTTTTTGTCGCCTTTATTACCGCCGTCTTCAGCCTCTACAATCCCGTGCGCAAATTCGCGCTTTTTTATAACAACTTCCAGCAGGCCCTGGGCGCCTCCTCAGAAATCTTCAAGTTCATGGACCTCGAAGACGATGTGCCCGAGAAGCCGCATGCCAAGACTCTGGCCCGATTTTCAGAGAACGTTCGCTTCGAACAGGTCAGCTTCGCCTACGCCCATGGAGGGGAAGAGGTCCACAATGTTCTGCACGACATCAATCTGGAAGTCCGGCGCGGTGAGGTCCTGGCTGTCGTCGGCTCTAGCGGAGCGGGCAAAAGCACGCTTGTCCACCTCATTCCCCGCTTCTTCGACGTGACCGGTGGACGCTTGCTCATCGATGGAAATGACGTCCGCGACGTGACCCTCGCCTCGTTGCGGGCGCAGGTGGGCATTGTCACGCAGGAGACGGTTCTGTTCAACGATACGGTACGCAACAACATTGCTTACGGCCAGCCCCAAGTTCCGCAGAAGGAAGTCGAGGCTGCGGCCCGTGCCGCACTGGCGCACGATTTCATCGTGGCCCTCCCGGCAGGGTACGATACTGTCATTGGAGAGCGCGGCGTGCGGCTTTCCGGAGGCGAGCGCCAGCGGTTGGCGATCGCGCGGGCACTGCTGAAGAACGCTCCCGTCCTGATTCTCGATGAGGCCACTTCAGCCCTTGATAGCGAGTCCGAAGCTCTGGTGCAATCCGCGTTGCATAATCTAATGAGTGGCCGCACCGTCTTTGTCATCGCGCACCGGCTTTCGACGGTGCGCCGTGCCGATCGCATCGTGGTGATTGAAAACGGCACGATTGCCGACATTGGCCGCCACGAAGAGTTGATGAAGAAGTTAGGCACGTACCGGCGTCTCTACGAATTGCAATTCGCCAACGCGGATTCTCCCAAAGTAGTAGCGGAAACTTGAGAATACGACCCTATGTCCATACGCTCGATGACAGGTTTTGCGCAAGTAAGAGGTGAAATTCAGCCTCAGAATGGCGGCAGTGCGGCCGTCCCCGCCGCACCGGTCCACTCCAATGGCAGGCTCGCTTTTGCGCTGTCGCTGAAGTCGGTCAATCATCGTTTTTTGGATCTGCATTTCCGCCTTCCCTCCGGGACCGACTCTCTGGAGATGCAACTCCGCCGCCTGTTGAAGGAGAAGATGGGTCGCGGCCACGTCGAAGTCTCTCTGAGCCTGGAGCGCACCGGCGACGAGACATTCTCGCTCAATCGCGAGATTGTGGGCGGTTACATTGCCGCCTTTCGCGCCGCGGCCGCCGAGTTTTCTCTGGCAGCGGAGCCCGACCTTAATGCCGTTCTCCGCATTCCGGGCGCACTCGACTCCGCCAACGACAGTGCCGATGGCGAGATTGAAGCCGCCGTCATGGCGAAGGTGGGAGAGGCTCTGGATCGTCTGAATCAGATGCGCGAGGAAGAAGGTCGCGGCATCGCCCGCGAACTGCGCGATAGGATGGCCCACCTGGTCGAAGCAGGAAAGAGCGTGCAGCAACATCGCCGGGCTGTGCTGCAGAACTACAGCGAACGGCTCCAATCCCGGCTTCAGGAGTTACTGGGGGCGACTGTGGACAAGGAACGCGTCCTGCAAGAAGCTGCGCTGCTGGTCGACCGCAGCGACATTCAGGAAGAAATCGTGCGCTTGGAAAATCACGTGCAGCATTTTCTAGGATTGCTCGAAACCGGTGGCGAGATCGGGAAGAAGCTCGACTTCCTTCTTCAGGAAATGAACCGGGAAGCCAACACGCTGCTTTCGAAAACATCGGGACTTGCGGGCGAGGCGCTGAAAATCACGGAAGCAGGTCTGGCCATGAAGGCAGAGATCGAAAAATCGCGCGAGCAGGTACAAAACCTGGAATGAGCCCAACCGACAGGCCGTTGATCTACATCATCTCGGCGCCATCCGGCTCGGGGAAGTCGACCCTGGTCAATGAGCTGTTGAAGCTGGTTCCGAATCTCGATTTTTCCATTTCTTACACTACCCGTGCCCCCCGGGGCCGCGAGCAAAATGGAAAGCAGTACCACTTCGTTTCCCGCGAAGGATTTGAGCAAATGGTTCGGGCCGGGGAATTTCTGGAGCACGCCACCTTTGACGGAAATTGCTACGGCACTGCACGCCGGTTTCTGCAGGAGGCCGGGCAAAAAGGCCACGACCTTCTGCTCGACATTGATGTGCAAGGCGCCGAGCAAATTAAGCAAAAGTTGACAGATGCAGTCAGCATCTTCGTGCTGCCTCCGGACCGCAAAACCCTGGAGTGGCGCCTGCGCAAGCGCAGCGAGGACGCCGAAGCAGTGATCGGTCGCCGGTTGGCAACGGCCGGTCGTGAGATTAAGAACTACAATAAGTATGACTATATTTTGATCAACGACAAACTCGCGGAATCGATCGAGAGCCTGCAGGCGATTGTTCTCTCGGAACGCTTGCGGCGGTCCCGATCCCCCCTTTCCGAGGGAGAGAAGAGAATTGTGGAACTGGCGGACCGTCATCGGCTGGCGAACGTCCGGGACCGGCTAGGGCCGATCCTCGATTCCTTCGGGGGGATGCCGCCTTCGGCACGTCCGTAGATTTCGCGGTATCATTTTAGTGACGCCGGACCGGGCGTCGAAAGCCGCAGATAGCATCGAGCGGGACGAGCCAGAAAGTTGGCCGTGTTTGTGAAGTTCGACGTTCGGCAATGATTAGACCTCGAACCTGGTTGAATGGAGAGTCCCAATGAAGTTGATCGAAGGCTTTGACAGCAATTACCGATACATTTTGGTGGCAGCACGGCGGGCACGGCAGCTTCAGTCCGGTGCGCCGCCGGTGGTCGACACAAATTCCCGCAAGCCCTGCCGCATTGCGCAAGATGAAATTCGTGCCGGCAAGGTGAAGTGGGAGATTCCCGAAACGCGCACCGCCGCTGAGCAAGCGGGAGAAGCTCTCGACAAGGCGCTGGGCCAGGACTGAGGGCAATTGTTGATCTACTGATGGTGGATTGTGATTGCTGTTCGGCGCCTGCGGTTTTGAATCAACCATCAAAGATCAACAATCAAAATTCCATGAAAATCGCTCTCGGCGTCACCGGCGGAATCGCGGCCTACAAGGCAGCAGAAATTGTCCGCTTGCTGCAGGATCGTGGCATTCGCGTGCAAGTTGTGATGACGCGTGCCGCCCAGGAGTTCGTGCGCCCCCTCACCTTTGCCGCGCTCTCCGGAGAAAAAGTCATTACCGGCATGTTCGCGTCGGGTGAAGAGCATGCAACCCAACATCGATTCCGCGATTGAGCACATCGCGGTCGCACAATCCATCGACGCGCTCGTGGTTGCGCCTGCGACGGCGGACGTGCTGGCTCACTTCGCGCAGGGAATCGGCAGCGACTTTCTGACCACGCTTTATCTCGCGACTACAGCGCCGGTAGTCGTGGCTCCCGCCATGAACGTCAACATGTGGAACCATCCGGCCACGCAGGCGAATCTGCAGATCTTGCGGCAGCGCGGCGTCAAAATTGTGGATCCGGAGGCAGGCTACCTGGCATGTGGAATGACCGGTGCGGGGCGGCTCGCGGAAAACGAATCTATCGTTGCCGCGGTGATGGAGGCGCTCGGCGCGTCCCAGGACTTGAGTAGTGAGACTGTCCTGATCACAGCCGGCCCGACCCGCGAAAAGATCGATCCCGTACGCTATCTCACCAACCGTTCCAGCGGTCGCATGGGCTACGCTCTTGCCGAGGCCGGGTTGCGGCGCGGCGCTCGCGTCCTTCTGGTCAGCGGCCCAACGTCGCGTACTGCGCCTGGAGCCGCGGAAATGACTCGTGTCGAGTCGACAGACGAAATGCGGGACGCGGTGCTCAAACTCTTTCCTCAGGCGAGCGTAGTGATCAAGACCGCCGCCGTCTCGGACTATCGCCCGAAAGCTGAGGCCGGACAGAAAATCAAGCGTAAGGGTCCGATGACCCTGGAGCTCGAAGCCACTCCCGATATCCTGAAAGAACTCTCTCTCCACAAGAGTACTCAGATTGTTGTCGGTTTCGCCGCCGAAACTGAAAACGTTCTGGAAAACGCCCGCCAAAAGCTGGTATCGAAGAATCTCGATGCTATCGTGGTCAACGATGTTTCACGGGAAGGCGTAGGTTTTGATTCGGACCGTAATGCAGTAACCATCATCACCCGTGACGAGATTGTCGAAGTTCCCGCAACCACGAAGTGGGAAGTAGCCCAGCGCGTCCTCGACCAGGTGGTGCGCCTGCGCCAGCACCGCAAATCGCCCGTGAAAGCCTGACCGCGTCCTTGTCATTCCGAGGAGCGGAGCGACGAGGAATCTGCTGCTCTTCGCCAGGAGCCTATTCGCCTGCCACTGCATTACAATCTAGAAACCGATGCCCCACACTCTTGACCCGGATCTACGTCGAGCGCTCGCCGAACGTGTTCGCTACTGCCACGAGATGGGCATCTATGATTTCTACCGGCGCGAGTCGAAAATCTCCGGGTCCGCCACCGCGACCTCGGAGACCGAAATCGTCGATCTGTCATCATCATCCCAGGAATTGCGAGAGGAAATGGCCGCAAGAAAATCCGTCGTCGTTGCCAAAGTTGCCGATGAAAATACTCTCCGCGGGCTGACTCCGAATCCCGAGCAGGCCTTTACCGATCCCGTAGGCGCGCTTAAACTGATTCGCGAAGACTTGGGCGATTGCACACGCTGCAAGCTGCACCAGCAGGGCCGCAAGCAGATTGTCTTTGGAGTAGGCAATCCGCGGGCCGAATTAATGTTCGTGGGCGAAGGTCCCGGCGCCGACGAGGACACGCAGGGAGAACCCTTCGTGGGCCGCGCCGGGCAATTGCTCAACAACATGATCAAAGCGATGGGCATCCGCCGCGAAGATGTCTACATCGCGAATATTGTGAAATGCCGTCCGCCCGGCAATCGCACGCCCGAACGCGACGAGTGCGAAACCTGTTCACCATTTCTCATGCGGCAAATCGCAGTCATCAAGCCCAAGGTCGTGGTCGCTCTCGGCGCGGTCGCAGCCAAGAATCTCCTTGCGATGAATGCACCGATGTCGGAGCTTCGCGGCCGCTTTTACGATTTCACCCCCTCGGGCGCTCGTAGCAGCGATCCTTCCTGGCAGGGAACGAAACTCGCTGTCACCTACCATCCTGCGTTTCTTCTACGCGATCCACGCCAAAAAGGCGAAGCCTGGAAAGATTTGCAGATGGTCATGAAATATCTGGGCCTGGAGCCTCCTAAGAAGCCCGCGGAATAACCGGAACGATCCCCGCGAATTTGTTCATTGTGGGGACAGCCACCTTCGGCTGTCCGGTCGAGCGAAGTTCGACCGGTTTGCGATGAGACCCAAGACCGCCCAACGAAGAACGGAATAATGCTCGCGATTCACCTTTCCTCCACTGTCACTGCTATCCTCTGAATCCGATGCCCGAATTCTGTGACGTCGCCGTTCCAGTGCCGCTGGAGATGCTCTTCACCTACCGCGTTCCCTCGAACACCACGCCAGTGATCGGCGGGCGCGTACTCGTTCCATTTCGCCAGCAGCGCATGATAGGCATCGTCGTCGAACTGCACGACCGCAAACCTTCCGTCACCACCAAGGCTGTTCTGGCCGTCCTCGACGCAGCCCCTGTGCTCGATGGGCAGTTGCTTGAACTCGGCCGCTGGATTGCCGACTACTATCTCGCCCCCCTCGGCGAAGTATTCCGCACCATGCTCCCGCTGAACGCCGAGTTCAAACGCTCCATCGGCTATCGTCTCACCGATCACGGCCAGATGGGGCTGCATCTCGCAGGCATGTCCGGATCGTCAGCCCGATCGAAGCGCACTCCAGAAGAACAAGCTGCCGAGTTCCGTGTTCTCGATTATCTGGCGGGATGCATTTCTGAAAACGACACGCCGGAAGGAGCCACCCTCGTACGCGAAGAGGCGCTGCGCTCCGCCACGCGCGTCTCCAAAGCGGTTCTCGGCGGCATGGTTCGCAAGAAATGGCTCGCGCGCGAAGATGTATCCGCCCCTCAAGACGCAACCCGCACGCTAAAGGTCGCAGTCCTGAAGTCTGCCGACGCCAAATTGAACGATAATCAACGAGTGCTGGTCGATACACTGGCAGCTTCCGGGGGAAGAGTTCCGGTGACCACACTGCAATCGCTGGATGTACCGCGAACCACGCTTGCCACGCTGGTCCGGCGCGAACTGGTTGAAATTCTGGAGGAGCCCGCGGAGTTCACCGTCTCACGCTCCAAGCCGCGGCCAGCCCTGTTCGACTTCGACCTGAATCTGGCCCAGCAATCCGCATTGAAGGAGATCAAGGACGGCGTCGCGTCGCGCACCTTCTCGGGCATGTTGATACACGGGGTTACCGGATCCGGCAAGACTGCGGTCTATTTAGCAGGAATGCGCGCGGTGCTTGAAGCCAGACGTTCGGCAATCCTGCTAGTCCCTGAAATCGGCCTGACCCCCGCTGTCGCGGCCGACCTGCACCAGATCTTCGGCGATGAGGTTGCTATCCTGCACTCAGCTCTCTCCGATCGAGAACGCGCCGAGCAGTGGCACCGCATCAAACGCGGCGACGCGCGCATGGTTGTCGGCACGCGTTCGGCAGTGTTTGCGCCAGTGTCTGATCTGGCGCTGATTATCGTCGACGAGGAGCACGACTCCTCTTATAAGCAGGAAGAAACACCGCGCTATCACGCCCGCGACATTGCTGTCATGCGTGCCAAGATGGCAAACGCGGTGGCAGTGTTGGGGTCCGCAACGCCGTCGCTGGAGTCCTATTTCAATGCGAAGAAAAATAAATACGCGCTGGTCGAGTTGCCCGATCGCGTGGAAGAGCGGCCGCTACCCGAAGTCGAAATCATCGACATGCGCCAGGAGTTTCAGGAAACCGGCCACGAGCAGGTCATCTCACGAAAGTTGGCCGCCGAGATCAAGGAACGCCTCGACCGTAAGGAGCAGGTCATGGTGCTGCTTAACCGCCGCGGATATTCGCCCGTCGTCCTCTGCCGCACCTGTGGCAAGAAACTCGAATGCCAGAACTGCGCCATCGCCCTCACGCATCACAAGCGCGAGCACAAAATGGTCTGTCACTATTGCGGCTACACCGCGCCTGTTCCGAAAGCCTGCGCCCACTGCGGCAGTGATTACGTATATTTCCTCGGCGCGGGTTCCGAAAAACTCGAAGAGTTGCTCCACGGCATGTTTCCGGAGGGCCGCATCGCCCGCCTCGATCGCGACACAGTCCGCAGTCACGAGGATTTCGAGCGAGCCTTGAACGCGCTGAACGAAGGTGAACTTGATTTGCTGGTCGGTACGCAAATGATCGCTAAAGGTCACGACATTCACGGGGTGACGCTGGTTGGTGTGGTCGGAGCCGATGTCGCCCTCGGCCTCCCCGACTTCCGCGCCGCCGAGCGCACGTTTCAACTGCTGACCCAGGTCGCCGGTCGCGCAGGCCGCGGCCAAACTCCCGGCAGAGTTGTGCTGCAAACTTATTTCAAGGACCACTACGCCGTTCAGTACGCAGCCCGCCACGACTTCATCGGCTTCTACGAGAAAGAGCTTCAGTTTCGCAGTTGGATGCACTACCCGCCCTATTCCGCGCTGGCCAACGTGCTCGTGCGCAGCGGCCAACTCGACGACGCGCTGCAATGGTCGGGCACTTTAGGAAACTGGTTCGAAGCGACTCGTCACGAGGGCGTGCGCGTGCTCGGCCCGGCCCCGGCGCCTATCATGCGCTTGAAGCGTGATTATCGGTACCACTTCGTGCTCAAATCCCCGAGCCGCGAAAAGCTCAACACAACCCTGCGCGCCATGCTGTCCTACGCCGCGCAAAAGAAAATTCCGCGCACCCAGGTGATCGTCGACGTCGACGCACTCTGGTTGATGTGAAGAAGAGCTCTTGGCTTGAAGTCCATTGGGGACAGCCGCCCCCGGCTGTCCAGCGGAACGAAGCTCCGCAGCCGCAGTTCGCATCGCTCGCGCCTGATTATCGCCAGCTCATCTGGAACGGCGAGATCGTGAAGGTCAGCACGAGCATAAGCACTCCCAGCAACGCCAGAGCCCACCGGCTAGCAGGAAGCGTGGGATATTCAGGGGCCTGCCGTTGGCGGTAGGTCAATACATTCATGACGACGAGCAAACCCGCCCATACTCGCCACCCCACGTACCGGTGGCCCAGGTAGGCCAGAAAGATAACGGTGATCCACGAAACGACACGATGCACTCGCGGCGCCAGGGCGTACACAATGTGTCCGCCATCCAACTGGCTGCTGGGTAGTAGATTTAGTGCGGTCGCAAACATGCCCACCCAGGCCGCTACTGCCGTCGGGTGCAGATAGATTCGGTTCAACGGCAAACCGGCAATGGGATGGTTGGGAGCAACCATTCGCAGCAGGCTGTGTATGACGTGGAAGATCGCCGGAAATCCCAACTGCAGATCTGACGGACCCATGCCGGCTGCCAGCGGCTTTGAAAACATCATCGCGATATCCAGCGTGGCGATGGCTACGACGAATCCCGCGATCGGTCCTGCAATGCCGATGTCGAACAATGCGGCCCGCGTACGGATCGGTCCCTTAATGCGGATCACCGCTCCCAAGGTCCCAATCAACGTCGGCGCCGGAATAAAGAAGGGAAGTGTTGCACGCACTCCGTAGTAGCGGCAAAACAGGTAGTGCCCCATCTCATGTGCTAGCAAAATGAAGAGCAGGGTCGCTGAAAACGGAACGCCAAGCAATAGTCGCGATGGATGTGCGACCACCCATGTCAGCGGGAAGAACGGAAGCCATTCATCGCCGGCGGCGAATGGCGGCAAATTATGTAGAAAGTTAAACTCCATCCGCGCCCCGACCACCAGAGTAGTAAAGCACGTAGCCAGCAGCAGTACCCCATGCAGCCAATACCGCTCGCGCCGCGGCCGTCCCATCGGGCGCGGCAAGGGGCGGTAGTACTCCAGCGTGGAAGTGGGAATCGGGGAATTAAGTTCCGACATGATTCTTCGGCGGGGATCCCAAATCGTGAACCCTCTGCTTTGATGCTACTACGAGCAGAGAAAATGCGGGTCCGCCACAATCGTGCTCGAAAGGGTTTGGCTGGCCTTGTGGCGGATGTCTCAGTCGATCGACTGCAACTCTTTACCCGGCTTGAAACGCACGGCTCTGCCTGGCGGAATCGACACTTCGGCGCCCGTGCGAGGGTTGCGTCCGATACCCGTCTTGCGCGGACGCACGTTGAACACCCCAAATCCCCGCAGTTCAATGCGATTGCCGCCGGCCAGCGCCTTCTTCATGCTCTCGAAGACGGTTTCCACGGCCAGCTCGGCCTTGGTCTTAGTGATGCCGGTCTTGGCCACCACTTCGTTGATGATGTCGAGCTTAATCACAAGCGGCTCCCGGGTGCAGGGTCAAGATGATGCTTCAAGTGATTGATGCTAAGGGAGATAAGTAAGATTGTCAACGGGAGCATCTATCCCGTAAACTGGCAAGCACCCAGCCGACAAAGATTGAGTGATTGTGTCATCGGGCAATTTTGCAATTTCTTATACAGCGGAGGCTGCACCGGCCCCGAAAGCCTTTCAATTACTCAATTACCCAATTACAAATTTCCTGAAGGAGTTTCATGCTGAAGAGTGACCGCTGGATCCGCAAGATGTCCCAGGAACACGACATGATCAACCCGTTCTCCGAGAAGCAGGTGCGCGAGGGCGTGATTTCCTACGGCTTGTCGTCGTATGGCTACGACCTGCGCGTGGCCGACGAGTTCAAAATTTTCACCAACGTCAACTCGTCCATCGTCGACCCCAAACACTTTGACGAGCGCTCGTTTGTCACCGTGCAGACCGACATCTGCATCGTGCCGCCCAACTCTTTTGCCCTGGCGCGCTCCGTCGAGTATTTCAAGATTCCCCGCACCGTGTTGACCATCTGCGTGGGCAAGAGCACGTACGCGCGTTGCGGCATCATCGTCAACGTAACACCATTCGAGCCCGAGTGGGAAGGCTTCGTCACCCTCGAAATCTCCAACACGACGCCACTCCCAGCCCGCATCTACGCCAACGAAGGCCTGTGCCAAATCCTCTTCTTCGAGTCCGACGAAATCTGCGAAATCAGCTACGCCGACCGCAAAGGCAAATACCAGTCGCAGAAGGGAATCGTTTTGCCGAAACTGTAGGGAGCATACTCGCAGCTTTATGATCGTCAGGGAGAGCGGCACACTGACTCCGCCAAAATTCAGCCGCGAAACGGCGGCATGTGAAAGCCCGGCACGGAAGTGCCGGGTAGCCGAGGGGGAAGGAATCGAGTCCTGCCAGGGCCGGTACTCTTTCGGCGAAGCTTCAGATAATCGCGACAACAAACCGGATCGCGACGGGAACCCAGATGACAAGGTACAGTTTCGTTCGGGAAGGATAACCTAGCCCATTCGCAGATACGTCGAATACGGTTCCTTCCCAATTTCCGTAAACGGCAACATCTTTAGCGAACCGTTCGCCGCCTCGACTTGCCAGCTTTGCGGCCCACTCTTCTTCGCCGCCAGTAATTGCGCCCGTGTGATCTTAGGATCCGTATCCGTGATGGCGAACATCACCAGCGGCCCCACGACCAAAGCCACCGTGTCCGCATGCTGCGGGTCAACCGCCTCCAGCCGCGCCTTCATCGGGAGCTCCAGCTCGATGCGGTCGCCAGTCTTCCATTTCCGGCGTACCTGGGCGAAACTCCCAACTGATGCCGCCTCGCGTTTCCCGTTAACCGACACCGAGGCTCCCTCAGCCCACACCGGAATCCGCAAATGGACTGCGAACTCGGAATGCTTCGACGTCGTCACTTCAAACTGCACATGTGATTCGTACGGATATTCGCTCTTCTGCGTCAGCAGAATCTGCGCCCGGCCCTGCGTCCATCGCAGCGTCGACGGAATGTAAAGATTCACATACACCCCGCCCGCATCCCGGAAGTATGAGTTGATCCGGTAATCCGCCGCCACCTGCGGCATCGTCCCCGAGCAGCAAGGCCAACGATGCGGCGAATAAACTTTGCTGCCCTTGAAGTTATAGTCGGAGTAATAAAACGTCCGCCCGTCCGCTTCCAGCGGTTTCGCGCCTAGAATGGTGTTGTACATCACGCGCTCCATGCTATCCCCATAGCGCGAATCGCGCGTTACCCGCAGCAGGTAGCGCGTCAGCTTAAAGTGCGCATAGGAACCGCAGGGCGTTTCAAAGCCGCTGTGCGTCTTGGTAAGGCTGTCGTAAACATCAGCGCTTCCGGTGGCACGCAAAATCTCGTCGGGCCCCCATCCGCCCGTAACGAAACTCTGCGCCGCCAGCATGTCGAAGCCATTCTTCGCCGCCCGCAGATGTTTCTCGCTTCCCAGCGTCAGGTACGCCTGCATCGCTGAGCAAAGACAATTCACATGGCTGTAAGCGTGCCGCCCCGCCAGATCATTTTGTCCAGCCGCCAGCCGATCGAAAAAGGGTTCGTTCAAATACTGAACTCCCAGCGCGCGATACCGTTCTCCCGCCCCGCGCTGGTAAGCGAGAAAAAGATTCTCGGGCATGGTGTACGACTCATCCCACGTCCACGATTCGTCTTTCCCCGGACGCCAGCTCTGGCCGTGCTCAATCGCCTTACCCGGCAAATGTGGCAGCGCCGTATCGGTCGTTTTCTCAAGAATTGAAAGGGCGTCAGGATCCCCCACATACCTGTGCGAATCAATCAGCCCGCACACCAGTTTGTCGTAGCAGTAAGCAGGGAAGCGATTGTTCTCGTAAAACTGGCCGTCGATCATCTGCGCGTACAGCCGGTTCAAGCGCACGACCTTGTCCCGCGCGGCGGTCGATCCGGTGATCGCATAGGCCCGCGCCAGTGCCGATATCCACTGTCCAAATGTGGCCGACGGTGCGAAGCCCGCATCAAACGTATGCCAGTCGTAATCAGGATCGTATCGGTACCAGCCGCCCAGATCCTCTCCCGGTGCCGGCTGTCCAATCATCAGCCGAAACGGTTTGAGCAGGGCGTCGTCGCTCAGTTCCAGGAGCACGGCCTGCGTCTGCTGCAGTTGCTGCTCGTGCAGGACGCTATGGAGGGTGACATCGTCGTAGCGGAATTCGTCAAGTGGACCAGAAGTGACTACGTCGGATGCGAATAAACCAGACGTGAGGGCTGAACTGCGGAATCCTGGAATAAGACCCGTGGCCGATGCCAGCGTCGCCGACTGCAGGAACTGTCTACGGGAGAGGGCATGCGACCGAGACATTCTTCTTCGCAACCTGTAGGGTGGATCTGTATGACCGGCCGAAGGCAGGGGAGGTTACCGCTGGTTCTCCCCTTCTTTAAACATGTACTTGATCGCCGGCTTGTAGATCATCAGATTCGGCTCACCGTTTTCACGGTTCACCTTGATGCAATTCCGATCGTACCATTCGATAATGCCGTGTATTTCTTCACCGTCGCGCAGAACGATCACCATCGGGGTCCGTGACTGCATCTGCTTCTGATAATAAAAATTCTCGGCGTTGGTCTGCTCGGGAGGGGCGGCCTTCTTTCCTGCGCCGCCCGACCCCATCATGCGCTCGCCCCGATCGCTCCCCCGGTCCATACGTTCTCCCCGGTCATGCCGCTCGACTCGCTCGCGCCTTTCCGGCGCCTGTGTTGAAGCGGAGTTGTGGTTATTGTGGTTCTCTACCCGAGGCAGAGTTGGCCGAATCAGCTTGCGATTGGCGAAGTTTTCCTTCTCAGAGATTCCGGCTGGGGCGGGATCCATAATTTCTTTCATTGTGGCAGACCTCTGGCACGTTCATTCACGCAAACCACCACACCTTGGGACCGTCGGAATGTATTATTGCAGGCGTGAAATTTTACCTACCGTAACACAGGAAGCTGCCTATGACAATGCTTCCTTCGTGCTAGCTCTCCTGGTGTGCCAAATTGTGCACACACCCTAGAATATCGATTCTTTCCCCCTATTGTGTATTCGACAAGTCCGCCCCGCGCCGTTCTCTTCCGCCCCAAGTGACAATCGCCACCAGGCTGGCCACCAGAAGCACCGTCCAGGCCAGTACTGGCGCAAAGTTGCCACCGTAACGGCTTTCGGCCAGCCTCGCCTGAATCACCGAATTGCGGGAAGAAAAGAAGTTGCCAATCTGGTAGGCGAACCCCGGCAATGTGCCTCGGACCGCGGGCGGCGAAAGCTCGTTCAGGTGCGCCGGAATTACTCCCCAAGCCCCTTGCACCATGAATTGCATCAGAAATCCACCTAAAGCAAGCATCGGTACTGTGCGCGAGTAGGCCCACAGCGGAATGACAGGGAGGGTCAGCAGCGCCGCGATGACAATAGCGGGCCGCCGCCCGATTCGTTCCGACCACGTCCCGAAAAAGATTCCCCCCAGCAGCGCTCCAATGTTGTAAACGATGGCGATAAAGCTTATCGTTTTCGGCGTGAACCCCAGATTTCTCTGCAGGAAGGTTGGGTAGAGATCCTGCGTTCCGTGGCTGAAGGAATTGAACGCGAACATCAGCACGACCAGAAAAAGAAAAATTCCGGCATGCGACAAAACATCTTTTCCCAGGTGACTCTCTGCCTTTCGCGACACTTGCCCTTGCAGCCAGGCCGGCGATTCCTCGACCTTGGTGAGCACGTAGATGACCAGGACCGCCGGCAGTGCGCCGATAAGGAACATGCCGCGCCACCCGATGACGGAGAACAGCGTGCCGTAGACCAAAGCCGCAGTCAAATACCCCACCACATAGCCTTCCTGTAACAGCCCCGAAAAGAATCCGCGCCCTTCCGCGGGCAATGTTTCGAACGCCAACGCTGCACCCACGCCCCATTCGCCGCCCATCGCGATTCCAAAAAGAGCCCGCGTGATGAGAAATATTCTAAGATTCGGCGCAAAAGCCGAGGCCATTTCAAACAGCGAATACGCGATGATGTTTACCATCAACGTAGGACGCCGCCCAAAGCGGTCAGCTATCAGCCCGAACAGAATCGCGCCCACGGGCCTTAAGGCCAGTGTCAAAAAGATCGCTTCCGTGATTGCCGAGACCTTTGTCTGAAATTGCGTTGCCAGCGCGCTGACGCAGAAAACTAGAATAAAAAAATCAAACGCGTCCAACGCCCACCCCAAGAAGCAGGCGATAAACGTATTTCGCTGCACCGCAGTCAACCTGCGAAAGTGACCAATGAATTCCATGTCGCTATCTGACGCCCTCTGTTTTTCCCCCGTGGAACTCCGTGTCCTCTGCGGTTGCAGTTTTCGTTCGGCGGCTAAGTTCTGCGGATGCTAGCATATGTTTTTCAATCAACCATCAGAAATCAGCAATCACCAATCATCTCCATGCCCGAACTCGACCTCCCGCAACGCCAGGCACTCGACTCTCTCATGCTCACGGGTTTCTGGTATCGCGCCCTGCCCGCCGATCGCGTTCATCGCAATCAGCTATACAAGGCGACGCTGCTGGAAATCCCGCTCGTGATCGGTCGCGACCGCCTGGGGCAACCATTCGCCCTGCGCGACTCCTGCCCTCATCGCGGTATGCCGCTGAACTGCGGCGGATTCGACGGAGAGAATCTTGAGTGCGGCTACCACGGCTGGCAGTTCGATGTCCACGATGGCCAGTGCCAACTGATCCCTTCGCTCACTGCGGATCAGACACTTAAAATCGATCGCATCTATGCCGGCAGTTATGCCTGTGAAGAACAAGATAGTTTTATCTGGGTTTTCATTCCGGACCCGGCACCGCCCGGCGCAGGATTCGCCCCGCGAGTCGAAGCTCCCGAAGCGGCTCCGCAAATCGAGAAATTCAGCAGCAGGTACAAGCTTGCCTACCTGCAGGCCGAAATGCCCGTCAGCATCGACCACGGCATTATCGGCCTCATGGATCCCGCCCACGGCCCCTTTGTCCACCAGGCATGGTGGTGGCGCTCCCAGCGCAGCATTCACGAGAAGCAAAAGAATTTCGAACCCATCCCCAATGGCTTTCGCATGAGCGCGCACACCCCAAGTTCCAACTCCGCGCCCTACAAACTACTGCGTCTCTATGCCGCCGCCGACTCCATCACCACTACCATCGATTTTGTTCTGCCCAACATTCGCACCGAGACCATTCGTGCTGGAAAATACTGGTTCTCCAGCCTGACCACGGTCACGCCGATCAGCCTCAATCATTGCCGCATCGATGTGGTCGCCGCATGGAATCTGTTTCGCTGGATACCCTTCGTCCCCAGTTTGCTGAAGTTCGTCTTTGCGAAATTCGTCGAGCAAGACCGGCGCACCATGGAACTACAGGCAGAGGGCTTGAAACACAACCCACACCTGATGCTGATTGACGACGCCGATCGTCCCGCGAAGTGGTACTTCCAACTCAAAGCCGCGCACCTCGAAACCAAGCGCACGGGCAGCGAGATGAAGCATCCCATGACCGGTCCAGTTACCTTGAAGTGGAGAAGCTGAAGGTCGTGTGGACAAGGCTGACTCGCCCGCGCGGCCGCAAGCCGCAAAGGAAAGCACGGCAGCCGCGGAGCGGCGAGGGAATGCAGGCCACGGCGCAAGCCGTGGGGCGACCGTTATTCCGCCACTAGCCAGTCCATCGCCTCTTCCCGCGTCTTGAAAGTGGGTAACTCCCGCTGGGAAAAACTCTTGAAGTGTTCGTAGAAAATGTGCGGCAAGCTTTCCGTGCCGATCCAGGCAGCTCGTTTCACGTAGGGTCGATCGAGCACGAGAACCTCTTTCAACCGCGTCGCCACCTGCTTGTCGATCTTGGCTCCCGCGAAGTCTGCCAGAATGAGCACCGATCCAGGCTCCTGCCTGGCAACCGTTATACGAACCATCTCCATCAGCAAAAGCGCTTCTTTGGCGCTGCAGTGGCTGACATCAGCGACCAAAATCGTGTGTCCCTTGTGCTTCACAAAATGCAGTCGGTCGTCGAGCGGTTCTCCGGAACTCACGCGAGCAATCCCTCCACCACGCTATAAGCCCCGTCCAGAGCGGCATCGAGAGCAGTAGCATCTTTTCCCCCGGCCTCCGCCAGGTCAGGACGTCCTCCACCTCTGCCTCCAACTTTCTGCGCCACCGGACCGATGACTTTCCCCGCCTGCACGCGGCCAGTCAGATCTTTGGTCACTCCCACGATCAGGGCCACATCGCCATTCGACGCCGACCCGAGAATCACCACCCCAGACCCGATTTTGTCGCGCAACTGATCCACCAGCGTACGCAACTGCGCCCGCTCCAGATTGTCCACCCGATGCGCGAGAACTTTCACACCCTTCACTTCTTTCACCCGGTCGCCGATGTTGGCTGTACTCGACGATGCTGACTTCATCCGTACTTGGTCCAGTTCCCGCGTCAGCCGCCTGATCTCCGCGTCTTTCTTTTCCAGTTCCGCTTTCAGCGCCTCTGCCGGTGAGAATGTACTCTCCTCCGCGGTGGGTGCACCATCCTTGCGCGCCTTTTGCACAAGAGCCTGCCCTGAGCGAAGCGAGGGCGTGGGTGAAACGAATGCCCACACAACGTTTTCGAGTTGATGATCTTTTCTAAAATGTTGGAGTGATCCCTCGCCCGTGATTGCCTCCACTCTCCGCACCCCGGAAGACACGCTACCTTCCTTCAGAATCTTGATCAGCCCGATCTCCCCCGTAGCGGCTGTGTGTGTGCCGCCGCAAAGTTCCGTTGAGAAGTCACCGATCCTTACCACGCGCACCTTGTCGCCATACTTTTCCCCAAACAGCGCCATCGCGTGATATTCATTCACGGCCACGTCGATGGGCACGTCAACAATGGTTTCGACCTTCTGGTTGCGCAGCAATTCTTTGTTGATGAGATCTTCAATGTCCTGCAACTCTTCATCTTCGACGGCCGTGAAATGCGAAAAATCAAAGCGCAGATGATCGGATGCCACCAGCGACCCCGCCTGCTTGACGTGCTTGCCCAAAACTTCCCGCAGCCCCGCATGCAGCAAGTGAGTCGCTGTGTGGTTACGCATGGTCGCCTGACGGATGTCCGCATTAACCACCGCGTCCAATTTGTCCCCCACGCGAATCGGTTGTTTGGCAACCACCTGATGCGCCCGTACGCCCTGAATTGGGTAATAGCATCCCGTCACCTCGGCGACAACGGTGTTGTGATCGTCCGAATAAAGCCAGCCGCGATCTCCGACCTGCCCGCCAGCCTCGGCATAAAACGGCGTGCGGTGCAGAATGACCTCGCCGGATTCGCCAGCTTTTAGCTCGTGCACTCCCAGCCCATTGTGAAGGATGGCCAGCACTTCGCAGCCGTCAGTCCGTGTCTGACGATAGCCTTCGAACTCTGACTTCGGCAGCTGCTGATACGCCGCATTCGCGGTCTGCTTGGCGGCGCCTTTCCACGATGCCCGTGCCCGCGTCTTCTGCTCCTCCATCGCCCGATCGAATCCGGTGCGGTCAAACGCGATCCCCTGATCCCGGGCCGCGTCCTGCATGAAATCGAGAGGCATGCCAAACGTGTCGTAGAGCTTGAAAGCATCTTCTCCCGCAAATTCTCCTACCGAACCTTTTAGCAGAGTCTCGAGTTTCTCCAGCCCCACATCCATCGTGTGTGCAAAACGTGTCTCCTCCACCAGCACTGCCTTCGACACGCGATCCGCCGTCTCGTTCAGTTCCGGATATGCATCCTGCATCAGGTCGCGCACGGCATAGACCATCTCGTGCAGGAACGGCTTCGTCTGTCCCAGCAGCCGTCCATGCGTGATCGCTCGACGAATAATCTTCCGCAGCACATACCCGCGCCCTTCATTGGAAGGAGTCACGCCGTCAGAAATCAAAAACGTCGCCGCCCGCGAGTGATCCGCGATAACTCTCAGCGAAGCTGCCGACTTATGGCTGGGAATCGTTTCTGCTTGTGTGGAGACAGCCGCCCCCGGCTGTCTGGCGGAGCGAAGCTCCGCGGCGCTCCCGACTGCACCCAACGTCAACTCTGCCGCCCGCTTGATCAGCGCCGTGAACAAATCCGTCTCGTAATTTGAAATCACGCCTTGCAGCACAGCCGTCACCCGCTCCAGCCCCATCCCCGTATCAATCGACGGCCTGGGCAGCGGCGTCAGCTTTCCGCTGGCATCCCTGTCAAACTGCATGAACACCAGATTCCAAATCTCCACATACCGACCGCACTCGCACCCAAACTTGCAATCCGTATGTCCTTGATCCGACGCCGCAGGACCCATATCGTAGTGAATCTCGCTGCACGGCCCGCAGGGCCCGGTGTCGCCCATCTGCCAAAAGTTTTCTTTCAACCCCATCTCGAAGATGCGGTTCTTGGGCACGCCTTGCGCCACCCACAAGTCATACGCTTCAGCATCGCGAGCCACGCCCGCCTCGCCCTTGAAGATGGTCACGTACAGCTTGTCCTTCGCAATCCCAAACCACTCCGGCGAAGTAATCAGTTCCCACGCGTAGGCGATAGCGTCCTTCTTGAAGTAGTTGCCAAACGAAAAGTTGCCCAGCATCTCAAAAAACGTGTGATGCCGATTGGTGAATCCAACGTTCTCCAGATCGTTATGCTTTCCCCCAGCCCGCACGCACTTCTGCGTCGTTGTCGCCCGCGAGTAATCGCGCTTATCCAGTCCAAGAAAGACGTCCTTGAACTGATTCATCCCCGCGTTGGTAAACAGCAGCGTAGGGTCGTTCGCCGGGACAAGCGACGACGAATGCACCTCTCTGTGCCCCTTCTGCACAAAGAAGTCCAGAAATTTGCGCCGAATTTCAGAGCCGGTCAGCATGAAAGAGTAAAAACTAATTCTAAATGAACCAGGCAGACGCGGCAGGATGCGGAGGAAATACGGTCTGAACCCAAGGGCATAAGGGAGCACAGGCCAGAGATTCGAATTCGCCTGTGCACCTCTGTGCCCTCTGTGGTTGATTGACGGCCTGATTTACTTGACTGCGTCGACGGTTTTCTCGGTGCCTTTCTTGACGCCGTGTCCTACGCCCTTGACACCCTTTTCCGTGCCCTTGGCCGTGTTTTTGGCTGCGACTTTGGTAGCGTGGCCGGTTTTGTCGACACCTTTTTCCGTACCCTTCGCGGTGTCTTTGGCCCCGATCTTGGTGGCATGACCGGTTTTGTCAGCTGCCTTTTCGGTACCTTCCGCGGTGTCCTTCGCGGCAACCTTCGTCGCGTGACCGGTCTTGTCGGCAGCTTTTTCCGTGCCCGAAGCCGTGTCCTTCGCCGCGACTTTCGTGGCATGGCCAGTCGACTTCGCCGCTTTATCGGTCGCTTTGCCGGTATCTTTTGCGCCCTTGCTTACGTCCGACGAAACATCTTGCGCCAGAGTGAGTGGCAGCACACTGAGTAACATCGCGGCCAGAATGGCCTTCAGAATGGACTTCATAAACGTCCCTCCTTGATTTGTGAACTGGGATGCCCTGCGAGTATGCAGCATAGTAGGACACAACGCAAGAAGATGATCGAAGATGATCGAATGGGCGATGGGGATGCCAAAAAAAATCCGCAGGCAGGTGTGCAGTTGCTGTTTTCACGTCGCACTCAGGGGACCTCGCTCTCCAGAGCGGTCAGAGTGTCCTCATCCACATCCCACTTCTTCAGAATCGTGAAAATGGTTTTCATTCCGAACCCAGCTCGCGCCAGTTGCCGAAAGATGCGCGCCGTCTGCTTCTGATCTTTCGGTTTTTCCAGACGCTTCTTGCGAAGAAATTCGCGCGCCTGCTTCTCGTCGCTCACGCCTTCGTACGCGGCCTGCACCGCCTTCTCGATGACCGATCCGTGCACGCCCCGCGTCTTCAACTCTGTAATCACGCGCATCCGCCCCAGTTTTTGATTGTCACGCCGCAGTGACGAGTAAGACGCAGCGTATTGCGAGTCGTTCAAATATCCCTGGTCCTTTAGCCGCCGGATCACCACCTCGACCAGAGTCTGCCCGTATTCCGATTCCGCTTCTTCGATGTGCGCCCGCATCAGCCGTTTCAGTTCGGCGACAGTCCGCATTCGCCGTGCCAGCGCCCCCACGGCGTATTCGTACAATTCATCTTCGGAGTAGGTTCTTCGTTTGGGTCGCGGAAACGCCATACGATGTAACGATAGCGCAAATCCGTTCGGAAGATTGGACAAAGAAAAAAGGCGCGCTTGCGCGCGCCCATTCAAGGAGGCAACTCAATGAAAAAAGCAAATCCCAAAACCTACGACCTAAGACCCGGCGCCTTACCGTCCTCCAAACCCCGCAGACTGCATCGACTGCCGCGAAATATCCGCCGTCGACGCAATGCCCTGCATGCGCAGCTTGAAGTCATCGGCGTTGGAAGCATTCTCCAGAGCAGTTTCGTAATTCACCAGACCTGCCTGGAACAAATCCCACAGCGACTGGTCAAACGTCTGCATACCATACTGCGACGTGCCCGCCGCGATCGCGTCGCGAATGGACCGTGTTTTCTCGGGCACCAGCACGCACTCGCGAATGTAAGCGGTATTGATCATGACTTCCACCGCGGGCACCCGGCCTTCGGAGTCGCAGCGCCGCACCAGTCGCTGGCTCACGATGGCGCGCAGCACCGCCGCAAGTTGCATTCGAATCTGTTTCTGCTCGGGCGGCGGAAAGATGGAAATCACTCGGTTAATAGTTTCCACTGCGTCCAGCGTGTGCAGCGTCGAGAAAACCATGTGGCCGGTTTCGGCCGCGTGCAGTGCGGTAGAAATCGTTTCCAGGTCTCGCATTTCGCCCACCAGAATCACGTCCGGATCCTGACGCAGAGAAGCGCGCAACGCCGCGCCGAACCCAGGCGTGTCCACGCCAATTTCCCGCTGGTTGACGTATCCCTTCTTGTCGCGGTGCAGAAATTCGATCGGGTCCTCAATCGTGATGATGTGTTCCGCACGCGACGAGTTCACACGATCGACCATCGCCGCCAGCGTCGTCGACTTACCGGAACCCGTAACGCCGGTTACCAGCACCAACCCGCGCGGCATGTCGCAGATTTGCTCCACCACTTTCGGCAGAAACAGTTCGTCAAGGGCGCGAATCTTGGTTGGAATGACGCGCAGCACTAGCCCCACGTTGCCGCGCTGCTGAAAAATGTTCACACGGAAGCGGCCCAGTCCGGCCACGCCGTACGCCATATCGATTTCCGTGGTCTCTTTGAACTTTTGCTTCTGCCGCGCCGACATCATGCTGAACGCCATGTTCAGCATGTCCTCGGCGCTGATCCGCGGTTGGTCCGTCAACGGCACCAGTTCGCCGTCAATGCGCAAGTGTGGATAGTTCCCCACCTTCAAATGCAAGTCGCTGGCTCGCCGTTCCGTCGCAATCCGAAGCAGATCATCAATATTCATGCGGACTTTTCCCCTGGGAACTTCTTGCCTTACCCTCTCTAGCATGATCGCTCGAATCGTCACCTTCCCCAAGATGACCTAGGTAACGACCTCAAACCCGCGAGGGGACAGCGCCTAAAGTTTGCCGGCCGTCGTCGCGAGCATCGTCCTGCTTCAAGATGGAAAGTCACGAGCCGATTGCGCATTAGCATCTACACGCTCACCAATTCCAGGTAAAGTTGAGACTTGAGCGAACGCAGACGGTCATGCCCATTACTGCCCTGATCTTTGATATGGATGGAGTTCTCATCGACTCCGAGCCCGCCCACAAACTCGCGAAAGAGCGCGCCTTTGCACGTTTCGGAATCACTTTGCCCGAATCCGTTTACGAACAAAACAAAGGAAGACCTGACGCGACGTTTATGAACGAAGTCGTCCCTTCCATCTCTCAGTTGACCGTCGATGCCCAGGAATTACTTCGCCTCAAGCATCAGGAATTTGAGGCTGTGGAGCATTTGGCACTGCCGATCGATGGCGCGCCGGAGTTCGTGAATTGGGCCAAGACGAAATTTCGAATTGCCCTGGCCACATCCGCCACCCGCCGAAACCGGCAAGCGGCTCTGCGTCTGCTAGGCCTTACCGACACCTTCGATTTCATTGTGGATGCGTCCGGCTTCTCACGCCCCAAGCCAGACCCGGAAATTTTTCAGACCGCCCTAAGAGGCCTCCAGTCCGATCCGAACGACTGCGTTATCGTTGAGGATTCTTTCGCCGGAGTCATCGCCGGGAAGGCCGCAGGATGCCGCGTCGTCGCCATCACCACTTCTTTTCCAGAGGACCTTCTTCGCAGCAAAGGGGCCGACCACGTCGTCCACAATTTTCAAGGGCTCCGACGATTGCTGGAATAACCAACAGGGGAACCGCTAAGAACAAAAAGGTTCACGAGTAAACCATGAGCTAGATTCCTTGGTGAACCTTTGTGCCCTTAGTGGTTAAAGATTTTCAACACTCGCTACTCATTTCGCAACGCCGCCATCGGGTCGATCCTCGCTGCCCTCCGCGCCGGCAAGTACGAAGCAAACAACGCCGTGATAAACAGAATCACGCCCACGGAGACGATTACAGAGAAATCCATAGCCCCAATCCCATACAAAGTAGTACGCATGGTCCGCCCCACCAGCGCCGATCCCGCCAGCCCAATCGCAAGTCCGACAGCGGCCAGCAGCGACGCCTCCTTCAGGATGAGCCACACGACATGCAGTCGGCTCGCGCCTAGGGCCAGCCGCAACCCGATCTCGTTGGTTCGCTGCGCAACCGCAAACGCCATCAGCCCGTAGATGCCAACCGCCGCCAACAGCAAAGCAACCGCGGCAAAGCAGGCAAACAAAACCATCGTGTATCGATCCTCGCCCAGCGACTCATCCTTCACCTGATCGAGGGTTTGCAGGCGCGCCAAAGCAATCTGCGGATCGACGGAATGCACGGCCGCAGCAACGGTCTTGCTCAGCGCTGCCGGATCCTGCGCAGTGCGAACGCCAATGTGGACATTCGGTGACAACGACTGCGCAAACGGAACATCAACCTCCGGAAAAGGATCGCGAAAATCGCCGTACCTTACGTTGTGAAAGATTCCGACGATCTGCCACTCGACCGCCGGGCCCAGCTTCGGCAACCCAGGAATGATCTCCTCGATCGACAAGCGCTGCTGCAGTGGATCCACGCCCTTAAGGTAACGACCGGCAAACTCCTGGTTCACCATCGCGACCCGCACACTCGAGCTCGTGTCCTGATCGGTAAAAGCGCGCCCCTTGACCACCTCTATGCCAAAAGTTTTAAAGTAGTCGGGCGAAACCGATTGGAAGCCGGCACCCGGCCGCTGCGACGGATCCGCAAACGTCGGCCCGCCCACCAAGGTAAACGGCATGCCATCGCTTGTTCCGCGGAGTGGCATACCGGTCACGGTCGCGACATCGGAAACTCCCGGCACCGCACGCAGCACAGTCAACATCTGCTGGTTATAAGCATTCATTTCGTCTGGACTCTTGAAACGTCCCTCCGGCTGATCGAGCCCGAAGACAAGGATATGGTCGGTACGCACCCCCAGATCGACGCGAGTGAGATTCCAAAAACTGTGAATGGCGAGCCCCGCCCCAGCCAATAGGGATAAAGCCAGCGCGAACTCACCGGTGATCAGCCCTCGTCGCAGTTTGTGACTCCCTGTCCCCGTCCCTGTGCGTCCGCCCTCTTTCAGCGATTCTCCCGGATCAACCCGCGAGGCGTACCAGGCAGGCGCGCAGCCAAACAGCAGTCCCGCCAATGTCGTCGCCGCCAGCGCCACTACAAGAACATGAATGTCCAGCTGGAAATTCGCTTCCGAGGGCAAGATTCCCTCAGGTACGATGCTCAGAACTGCGCGCAGCAATCCCACGCCGAGTGCGATTCCAAGCCCTCCGCCAATTAAGGCAAGGACCACGCTCTCCGTTAGAAACTGGGTGAAAATTTGTCTGCGATTTGCTCCCACCGAACTGCGAATCGCAATTTCTCTCAGCCGGGCCGCCCCTTTGGCCAACAGCAGGTTCGCAATGTTCACACATGCAATCATCAGCACAAATCCCACCGCACCCAGCAAAAGCCACAGGTTATGAATGCGCTCAGGAGGAAGAAAGTCATTCTGCAGCGGTTCCACCGAAGCGCCCCAACCCGTGTTGGAATTGGGATAAGCCGCTGCAATGTGCGCGGTGACTGCATCCATGTCCGCCCGCGCCTGTTGCAGCGTGACCCCTCGTTTCAGCCGTCCCATGGCCAGCAGCCAGTGGTAATCGTGATTGATCTGTTCCGGCCGGAACGCCAAAGGAGCCGACAATTCAAAATCAAAACGGTCCCCAATTCCCGGCGCCAACACTCCCACGACCGTATAGGGTTCGCCGTTGAGGCGCAGAGGTTGGCCAATAATGGTTCGATTCGCACCTAAGCGGTTCCACAATTTGTGGGTCAAGATGACCGCGTGGTCGCTGCCGGGCATTCCTTCCTCGGGACGGAAGTCACGTCCCATCAGGAACGGTAGCCCCTGCATACTGAACCAACCCGGGGTGCAACGCATGCCACCGAGTTCCTCAGGCTGCTCCTTGGCGGAAACATTAAAACTGCCGCCGGTCCAGGCAGCCAGTTGCTGGAAAGACTTGTTCTGTTCCTTCCAGTCGAGAAAGTCCCCGGCCGAAATCCCATTGTTGTGGCCATGAACTTTCGACCAAACCATCGTCAGTTGGTTAGGCTCGGGATAAGGCAACGGCGCGAGCAACACGGCATAGACCACCGTGTAGATGGCGGTTGTCGCCCCGATGCCAAGCATCAGTGTGGCGATGACGGCGACCGTCAACCCCGGATTCTTGCGCAGCATCCGCAAGCTGTAGCGAAAATTCCCCATCAGAGTTCGCACGCTCCACCTCGATCAGCAAGAATCGTAACCATCACGTAGCGACAGCTGCCTCGGCTGTCCGAGTCGAAACCATGTAGGGAGGCCTCGGCTGCCTGTCGAGCGAAACTCGACTGCCCTAGGCTTACCCTCGGCAAACTGCCGCAGTTGCCCCGCGATCTCCCATGTTGTCGGCAATTCTTACACGCTCGATGCCAATTTGTTTGACGTAACCCGCATTGAAAAGTATTGGGTTACGAAATTGCCTGCGATTCAAACCCCTGCCGCCTGTCCAAAAGCGAAACCTGGTGTCCGTTCCCGAACAACCGGGTATGATCTGCACTTCCGGCGAACGTTCAGTTGGTTGCTCTGGCGTGAGATGGCCCCGCGGGTGTACGATTCCCCTGTCTTTCTAGAAAGCGACTGAGTAAACGGCCTTATTGTTCGCTAAGAGTGTCAGGCAACCGAGAACCCGATGCAGGCGTTTCTCGGGCTGTGGCGCGGAATTGAGCGGCACCTCGCCCTCCGCATTGGGGGTTGCCTGAGCAGCGAGGAGGAGCCGTGCTACTCGGTCGGGAAATCTCGATCCCGCCACGCAAAGCCCTCAAAACATCTTCCCATCGCTTTGCTTCTACTCGTTGTCTGACGGCGGGACTCCCCGGTTCAAAGGCGATCCTTACCCGAGAGCTAGCGAAGGGTAAGACACACACTCCCGGTCCGCAACGCCAATGGCAGCCTGGTGTTCCGATCCGTAAAAGGAACTGCATTGCAAGGAGGTCCGATGAAACTTTCCGACTCGATTGAGTCAGTGCTGAAAAGCAAAGACAAGAATGGAGTCGTCTCGATAGCGCCCGACCAGTCGGTCTATGAAGCGATTGAGCAGATGGCGAAGCACGGGATTGGCGCTTTGCTAGTCATTTCCAACCATAAACTGGTCGGCATCCTGTCGGAGCGCGACTACGCTCGCAAGGTAATCCTCATGGGCCATTCTTCAAAAGAAACGCTAGCCCGCCAGATCATGACCAGCCCAGTGGTGTTCGTGAGTCCCCAGCACACCGTGGACGAATGCATGGCCATTATGACCAAACGCCATTTTCGACATCTACCGGTCGTGCAGGATGACGCCGTGGTTGGAGTGGTCTCAATTGGCGACTTGGTGAAGTGGATTATCTCCGGTCAAGCGCAAACCATACAGGAGTTGGAAGGCTACATCACGGGAGCCTATCCCCGTTAGGAGATTCCTATGAAGCAGACCTTTGCCATCGGTATCGGAGGCGCCGCCGGTCAGGGCGTCGCCACACCGGGCGACATCTTCGCGAAGATTTTCAGTCGCCGCGGATTGCATCTGAATGCGTACAACGCCTACCAGTCGATCATCCGTGGTGGTCACACTTTTCTTACGATCCGCACCGGCCCGGAAAAGGTCACCAATATGGGCGACCGCATCGATTTGCTGATTCCGCTGAACCAGGACGCGATGGATCGCCACCTTGGACTGCTTACCGACGGCGCTGCATGCCTCTACAACTCTGACACCATCAAGCCGGGCATCGCCGCCCAGGGTGTAGCGCTCTGCCCGCTACCCGTCTCCAAACTGGCGGACATCACCCGGAATAAGGTGGCCCAGAACACGCTCGCAGTTGGCGCGGGTCTCAGCATGATGGGCATCGGTTTCCAGGCGCTGGAGCAGGTTCTGACCGAGCAGTTCAAGAAAAAAGGCGAAGGCGTGGTGTCGGAAAACATCGGCATCGCACGCGCCGGCTATGACTATGCGACTGCGAATTTCAAACCTTTCGCTTGGCCTCTTCCCATGACCGCGAACCGCTATGCCGTGCTAAGCGGCAACACCGCCATGGCCATGGGAGGCGCGGCCGCAGGAGTGAAATTCTATTGCGCCTATCCCATGAGCCCCTCGACTGGAGTTCTCCATTGGATGGCGGCCCACGCTCGCAAAGCCGGCATTATGGTCCGGCAAGTGGAAGACGAGATTGGCGTGGTGAATATGGCAATCGGCGCGGCCCATGCCGGCGTCCGGTCCATGTGCGCTACCTCCGGCGGCGGCTTTGCCTTGATGAGCGAGGGGCTCGGCCTCTCCGCCATGATGGAAACTCCCGTGGTCGTAATCGACTGCCAGCGGGCTGGTCCATCCACAGGCGTTCCCACCAAGACCGAGCAAGGCGATCTCTGGCAAATGTTGGGTGCTGCGTTCGGCGATTATCCCAGAGCGCTGGCTGCTCCGCTCGATATTGGAGATTGCTTCAAGATCATCCCTGAGATGTTCAATATCGCCGACCGCTTCCAGTGCCCGGGCATCGTGCTGTGCGATCTATTGCTGTCGGAAGGCAGGCTCAGCGTCGATCCGAAGGACTTGGACTTTGTCCCCGTTATCGATCGCGGTGAACTGATCACCAATGCTTCTTCGGTACCCGGCTACGAATGGTGACGGCACTTACAAACGCTACAAGATCACCGAAAGCGGCGTCTCCCCGCGGGCCGTTCCCGGCGTCCCTGGCCATACCCACACTGCTGCCAGTGACGAGCACGATGAAGACGGCGTCTTGATCAGTGACGAATTCACGAACCCAACAAAGCGCCGCGCCATGATGGAAAAGCGCATGCGGAAGGTTGCTGGTATTGAAGCCGCGGTGCCTCCGCCTGTGCTGTGGGGTCCGCGTGATGCGGACGTCACGCTGATCGGCTGGGGCTCCACCAAAGGCGTGATCGAGGAGGCCTGCGAAATCCTCACCGAGCAAGGCATTTCCGCCAATCAGCTCCAGATCCGCTGGCTCGTGCCGCTACACGGCGATGCGATTCTTGACATCCTCAAAAATGCTCGGCACACGATCATCGTGGAGAACAACTACAGCGGCCAGTTCGCCCGATACCTGCGCAGCGAAACCAGCTTCGTGCCCGACGGGTATATCCGAAAGTACGATGGGGAACCGTTCATGCCCCACCACATCGTCGAAGCAGTAAAGGAACAGCTGGGTGGCAAGACCAAGCTGTCTGTACCCGCACATGAAATCCTGGTCTAAGGAGAACAGAAAATGGCGACGGCTCTAGCAGGCTACCAACCACGTGTCAATGGCCGACTTGAAAGGCAAAGTCGATCCCGACTGGTGTCCCGGATGCGGCGATTTTGGCGTGCTCGCCGCGGTCCAGAAGGCCCTGGTCGAGTTGCAGATACCGAACCACAACGTGGTCACCATTAGCGGTATCGGCTGTTCGTCAAACTTCCCCGGCTTCATCAATACCTACGGGATGCACACCCTGCACGGCCGGGCTCTGGCGGTAGCGACTGGAGTGAAGCTTGCGAACCACGATCTGACCGTACTGGTAACTGGCGGCGACGGTGACGGCTTTGGAATTGGCGGCAATCACTTCGTGCACAGCATGCGCCGCAACGTTGACCTGCTCTACATCGTGATGGACAACCAGATTTACGGCCTCACCACCGGCCAGACATCGCCCACCAGCCGCGTTGGCATGAAAACGAAAAGCATGCCCTTCGGCAACATCGAAGCGCCGGTGAATCCAATTTCGTTGGCTCTCGCCGCCGGAGCCACATTCGTCGGCCCGCGGCTTCAGCGCGGAACAGAAACACTTGACTGAACTGATCAAGCAAGGCATCCAGCACAAGGGCTTCTCGTTCTTGGATGTCTTCAGCCCCTGCGTCACCTACAATCACGACAACACCTACCAATGGTTCCGTCCTCGCGTGAAGAAACTCGAGGACGACACCGGGTACGATTCCACGGATTGGATGGCCGCGATGGGCAAGTCTCTGCTTTGGGATGAGGAGATTCCAATCGGTAAGTTCTTCGAACGCACCGATGTGCCCACTCTTCACGGAGCAGAGCCGGTGCTGGATGCAGGCCCCCTCGTACATGCTGACATGCGGATGCCCAGGGACGTAACGCGCGCTTTCATAGAGGAGTTGATGTAGAGAACGACCGCCAGCCGGCGGGTATCCCCGATTTTTGGGGGCACACATCGCCGCCAGAACTAACCATCCTCTTAAGGCTGGAGCTCATCGAATGAGTTCTAAGTCGAGCGCAGCGTATCCATTGGCTGCGCCGAAGCGGCACGGTTGCAGGAAGGGCCGAGGCGAACAGCGCCATCAGCATCATGATCAAAACGCACGCCGCATAGATGAACGGATCCGTCGCGCTGACCTCGAAAAGGAAGGCGCTCACAAGGCGCGACACCGCGAGCGAACCGAGCACTCCGATTCCGCATCCGAGGAGCGCAAGTCTTGTGCTCGAAAGGAGCACGAGCCGGGCGATGCCCGTGCGCTGCGCTCCCAGTGCCATGCGAACTGCAATCTCCTGCCTTCGCAGCGAGACTGAGAATGCCACCACCGCATAGATTCCGGTAACGGCCAGTAGCAGTGCGCCCAGGGCAAAGCCAGTGATGAGGTCGGTACTAAAGCGCCTCGGTGCCTCCACGTCCGAGATCACATCATCCATCGGCTGCACTTGCTGCAACGCCAGCAGCGCATCAATTTCAGCGACCGTCGAGCGCAGGATGTGAACCATCGCCTCGGGAGGAATCGCCGAACGCAGGGTGATGTATCTGCCGACGGGGTCGGTGAGCTTTCCTGAGGATTCCGTTCCATAGAGAAAGGCGGGCTGCTCCGCCGGGCTGTACCACTGATCGTCGCTGGGCTCATCACGCGAGCCGAGCTTGGTATCGGCGACGATGCCCACCACCGTCGCCCATGGCATTTGTTTTGAGGGGTTGCCGATATGCATATGCTTGCCGACCGCGCGCTCACCAGGCCAGCAATGATTGGCCATCGACTGGTTGACGATCACGACCAGCGGCGCATTAGCGCGATCGTCCGCGGTGAACGTTCTGCCTTCGAGCAGGGGGATACTCATTGCGCGGAAGTATTCCCCATAGGTCGTCGCGAATCCGGCGAATTTCAGCTTCCATTGCCGAAATGCAAATCGAAGATCCTGCGCGAGTGTGTACATGCGACCTCCCTGAACTATGTCGCGAGCCATTGCGTGATCAAGATCAGAGAACAATCAGACAGAGGTTTTCAATTGCGATCGTTCCGATCCGCTACGGCAATAAGAAAGCCGCCCGTGCTGGGCGGCTTCTCAAATTTCGCGACTGACGAAAGCTAAGCGGCGCTCTCGACCGCCTCTGGTACGGGTGGTTGAAAGGGCTCGTCGTAGCTGCCGCCATAGATCGACGGCACCTTCGACCCCATCGGCCGCAGATACGTTGCCAGCTCGCCGCGATGATGGATGCTGTGATTGTTGAGGAAGCCGAGATACAGCACGGCCGGCAGATTGAACACGCCAAAGAACTCGATCGGCGTCAGCAGTTGCTCCGCTGTCATCGCCGCAATCCGCGCCACGCCGCGCTGCACGTGCTGGTCGTACCAGGCGACCACTTCGGCCGACGTCTCGGGTTTATCCTCGGGCGTTTCCATATTGAACTTCAGGTCGGCAATGCCATCCAAAAACTGAATATCACTTTTCGCAATGTGCCACGCCAGTTCCTTGGCTGTGCGGGCGTTCGGGTCGGGCTTGTAGTTCGAAACCGCGTCGGGCACGGCCGCAATGACTTTCTTGGTAATCTCTGCTTCGCGCGTGATGCCATCGAGCATCATGGCGCGATAGCCGAGGACAAATTCCGGGGTCAGACCTTGGGACATGTTTCCTCCTTATGCGTTGTTTTGTTTCTTCCGGGCTAAAGGGACCGAAGGGGCGCTTTGGGCGCCCCTCTTGCTTAGACGATGTTGAATTCCAACGAGCCTGAATTATACGCCGACCGGCTGCTTGCTGCGGACCTTGCTTCCCACTGGGACGGGCGTAAACCACCCATGGCGGTCGCTGTTCTCGCCGCGTACGATTGCGTAGAACTCTTTCTGCAACGCCTTGGTGATGGGGCCGATCGTCCCTTTGCCGACCTTGATCTTGTCGACGGACCGGATCGCGGTGACCTCCGCGGCAGTGCCGGTGAAGAACGCTTCATCGGCGATGTAGAGCATCTCGCGCGGAATCATCTGCTCAACGATTGGAATGCTCAAATCGCGCGCAATCTGCAGCACCGAGTCGCGTGTGATCCCCGGCAACACGGAGTTGCCCAGCGGAGCGGTAATCAGCTTGTCGTTTTGCACCAGGAACAGGTTCTCGCCCGAGCCCTCGCTCACGAAGCCGCTGACGTCGAGCGCGATGCCTTCCGCGTAGCCGTTGACGATGGCTTCCATCTTGATGAGCTGCGAGTTCATGTAGTTGGCGCCGGCCTTGGCCATGGCGGGCAGCGTGTTGGGCGCCAGCCGCGTCCACGACGAGACGCACACGTCGCAGCCTTCGCTCTCCCCGCTGAGATACTTTCCCCACGGATAATTGATGATGTAAACCTCGGTCGGCGAGTTGAACGGATTCACGCCGGCTTCGCCATATCCCCGTAGGACGATCGGGCGGATGTAGCAGGGCCAGGAGCCATTGTGGGCGATGGTCTCGACCATGCCTTTGACCAACTGCTCGCGGGTGAAGTCGAGGTCGATGCGATAGACCTTGGCGGAATTGAGCAGCCGCTGCATGTGTTCGTCGGCACGGAAGATCGCGGGCCCGGTGGGCAGTTCGTAGCAGCGAATGCCTTCGAAGACCGAAGAGCCGTAGTGGATTACGTGCGACATCACGTGAATGGTCGCGTCGTCCCAGTTGATGAGCTTGCCATTGTGCCAGATCTTGTCGGTCTTCTGGATTGCCATGCGAACTCCTTGAGGTCTACTTCGTTACCCGATAATTATATCCGAGGACGATGTAGCGACAGCCGCCTCGGCTGTCCGGTTTTTGCCATTGGACTCATGTAGGGCCGGACGCATTCGTCCGTTATGCTCCGCAGCGTCAAGGGTCCGCCCGCGTCCCGCGTCCACTTCGGCCTCAACGCCCGCGACCTGGGGAAAGAAGTCCCCGACTACCTACCGTTCCCGACGTCGAGATGGAAGCAGCCGCCCGCAACCAAGCCGAGGCGCCAAGAAATCCGCGCCGAGTTCGTCTGTCAGCAGGCAGCCTACCTGGCAACCGCCAATCCTGCGACGCCCCAAATCGATGCGAGGCAACGCAAACCCCCAGCCCGCCCCGGATTCCAGCCAGAAAAGGAAAAGGTCGCAGTTCAAAAAGGCGGCTGGCGCCTACGGGGGAAACACTGGTAGTTCCACCAGTCAAAGGCCTCGGTGAGCGTCGAACAGGTAGTTCTGAAATATGCAAGCGGAGGCAAACTGGTAGCGCTACGATTGACGTGTGACCGCCATGAAATGGATCGCGCGCTATTGGCCGTATATCCTGATCGCCATCTGCCTGATCGGTCTCGCGTATAGGATTGCGGTTGGCCGCTTCTGATCAGTCGCTAATCACAAACTGCGAACCGCGGCTCTGCCGATCAGTTCCACCGCCGAGCGCCGGGATTGCTGGCGTAAATCTTGTGGCCTGTTTACCAGTGAAAACGCTCGCTGCTTCGCAGCGAACGCGCGGACGCGGTCGATATGCGGATAGGCCGATCCCACCGCGTGCCCGGTCGCAGTCCTGCAGAGCAATCCTTCCCGCGCTCCACACTTGGGACAAGAAACCTTCGTGAAGTTGTTGTTCATTCCTAATCCTTTAGAGTTGCGTATGTTTCTCATCGCAACGGAACTATTTTGAAAGAACGAAAGCGCCTCTGGCCCTGAATGGGAGGCGCTCTCGTCCGAACAGTGCTCCCCCTGGAGTTCTGCTCACAATTAGCCTACGTTGTTGTCTGGACGCGCTGGAATGGCCCCAACGGGCCACCTACGTACGGGGCGGGGCTCCAGTCTTTCCGGCCTACTCAGGGACTGGAACTCCTGGGTTATTCTCGGCCTCCCCTATCGGGTTTGGGCGGTGTATCCTTTTCGGAGGTACTGGTTTCGGCTCGATAGCATCCAAGGCTGCGGGCTTGGAACGGCCGTCCAGGGACAGCCGAGGCGGCTGTCGCTACGTGGGTAGTGCAAGGATCAGCCGGCCGTTTCGTCTACGTTCGTTGCTTCGTCTACAGGTGTTGCTTCGTCTACATCCCTCTAATCAGGAGTTTTCTAATGCACTTGTTTGTGAAGCAGGTTTCGAGCGTAGTGTTCGTGATTTTGGGGCTGGCATTCGGCCTCGTGGGGCAGGACGCGGCCATCGAGCCGAGTTTTGTGTCCGGGGTTCCGACTCCGGCGCATGTGGTGATTGTCATCGAGGAGAATCACGGGTACTCGCAGATTATCGGGTCGCCACAGGCTCCTTACATCAACACCCTGGCGTCGGAGGGAGCGTTGTTCACGGCTTCGTATGCGACTGCGCATCCCAGCCAGCCGAATTATCTGGAATTGTTCTCGGGTGGGAATCAGGGCGTGACCGACGATTCGTGTCCGCATACGTTTTCGACGCCATCGCTGGAAAGCGAGTTGATTGCGGCAGGGAAGACGTTCGCCGGATATTCCGAGGGGCTGCCGGCGATTGGGTCGGAAGTTTGTACGTCGGGACTTTATGCGCGCAAGCATGCGCCGTGGACGGACTTCTCCAAAGATCCAGGTTCCAACAATAAGCCGTTTAGTAGCTTTCCGACCACGTTCTCGAACTTGCCCAAGGTGTCGTTTGTCATCCCGAATCTGGACGACGATATGCACAATGGGACGGTCCAGCAGGGGGATAGCTGGCTGCAGCAGCATCTGCTGGCATATGCGAATTGGGCGCGGAATAACAACAGCCTGCTGATTGTGACCTTCGACGAGGATCAGGGGACGACCCTCAACCACATTGCGACGATCTTCGTGGGAGCGATGGTCAAGCCGGGAAAGTATGGCGAGAAGGTGACGCATTATCGGGTGCTGCGCACGATTGAGGATATGTACGGGGTGGGGCATTTGGGAAGCAGCGCGCTGGTGTCGCCGATCACGGATGTGTGGAAGTAAAGGCTTCCCTCAGCGGCTAAAGCTCGCGTTATTTGTGGCTGGTGGATCGGGCTGCCGGGATGGACAAATGCGTCCGTCCCTACACGAGCAATTATTTGGCCGCGGCTAGAGCGGCTTGGGTGGTGGTGGCGGGGAGTTCGTCGCCACGGAAGTATTTGGGGCCCTTCGAGCTGTCTTTGAGATTGGCGGACTTCATTTCCGGCATGGCGGTGTAGGGCTTGCTGTAGTCGTTGGCCGCGTTCCAGAACAAGAATCCGATCCCGCCTTTGTCCTTCGCGGTCTCGACTTGCACCTTGATGTATTCGGGCGAGTAGGTCTTGGTGCGCCAGTGGAAGGCTTGCAGCCAGGGGCGTATCACGACTCCGCTGCCTTTGGTGATGAGTTCGAAGCGGTCCATGGACTCGCCGATGAAGTGGGCGGGCTCGTCGCCCGGGTGCGCGATGTTGTCCATGCCGAAGAAGTGCGAGGGATAGATCATGGGGCTGAGCACGTCGCAGTAGTGAGCCATACCGACGATGTCCTGTCCGGTGTGGGAGAGGTCGACCTGGCGTTGCCAGGCCATCACGCCAAAGACGTCGAGAGAGAACAGGACGCCGGTGGGATGGAGTTCGTCGTAGGCCTTTTTCAGGAAGGCGGTGATGACGTCGGAGCGCTGCGGGCCGCGGGGCTTTGCGGCTACTTTACAGCCGGTCTTACGCCGCTCCGGGGCTGGTTGGTTTTGGCCGTCTGTCCCACGGCTTGCGCCGTGGGCTGCACTCTTGCGCCGCTTCGCGGCTGGGCCCGACGTCGCTTTCGCGGCAGGCGCCGACATCGCTGTCGTGGTCGTTCCGCCTTGCTTCGCTTCGGCCGGACGGCCGAGGCGGCCGTCGCCACATGAGTCATTTCCACTTTCATCTTGCTGGGCGGCTAGCGCTGGCTCCTGGCCATTCTGGTAGACGAAGGCGGCGTCTTTCTGGTCGCCTTCGGCGGGGAAGCGGACGTAGTCGAACTGGACTTCATCGGCGCCGAGCTGGGCTACGTGCTTGGCCAAGGCGATGTTGTAGTCCTGAACCTTGGGCTGGCTGGGGTCGGTCCAGACCAGCTTGCCGTTTTCACGCCATGCTTCATGATTCTTGCGGGACTGGACGGCGAGTTCGGGATGCTCCTTGACCAGTCGCTCGTCGCGGAAGATAGCGATGCGGGCGATGGCGTGCATGTTCTGCTGGTGTAGGAAGCGGACGAGCTTGGGAATGTCATGGATGTAGACGTTGTGCTGGCCGAGCAGCGGGTGCTCGAAGGGGATGGTGACGCTGCCGTCGGAGTCCTTGATGTCGAAGACTACGGCGTTGCCGCCGACTTCGCGCCAGTGGCGGATGATGCGCAGGCCGTGTTCGCTGCCAGCCATGATGCCGGTCAGGTAGATGGCGCGGACTTCAAAGTCTTTGGCGACGGGAATCGTCTTCTCGGTGACGGGGGCGGAGAGGAATCCGGGGATAACGATGTTCTCGTTCGCCTTGAGGATGTTGGCGGTGCGATCGCCGTTAGCGTGGCGAATGGCGTCGGCTAGTTCAGAGGAAGTCAGGTACGACGTACGGCCGAGATAACGGCGGGCGATGGTGGGAATGGCTTCGCCGCGCTTCGCGGTATATATTTCGGTGCCGGGGGCGGCGACTGGGGGCGCGAGCTTGGCGGTAGTGGGGACAGATGCACTGACGGGATGCAGTTTTGCTCCCGATGCAGCAGCGGTCGACTCGGGCTTGGCCGTTTGGGCTTCCGCGGTGAGGTTGGAGGACGAGTGCGAGGCGGCGCGCCATCCGGCGGCAGCGAAGAAGAGACAGGAAATCCCAGTGATGATGCGAATGGACGAAAGGCGCAAGCGATCCTCCGCGAAAAACCTACCTGGAAGCGATAGTAGCGGCGGGTGGTGCGGGTCGCTAGTTACGTGTGGAGTACGACGGATGACTGTTCCGCGAGTCAGAAACTCGCGTCAAAGACTGTGCCTTGGGCCGCTCGGCTTAGCCTGCGCGGGACGTCCGAAGGCGGTCGTCGCCACATGAGTCGAGCCGTGGCCACGGGGATTGGACTGTTGCCCACATGAGTTGCAGGTTTCCTTCCGCGATGGTGCAAAGTATTTCTCATCGAGTGGGAGCGGGTGGGGGTTTCGTCTTAATGATTTTGAATAGGTTGACGCTAAAGCTTGGCAGATGCAGGAGTTCCTGATATAGAAGAGGCGACGTTAGGCATGGCCAACCGTTTGCTTATTCCCTTGGCAACCGGAGGCGTGCGCGGCGAAACAGAATTAAGTTTTCCGGGAAATGGGGCAGAGGTAGGGTAACAAGCCGAGTAGAGTCGGCAATAAACATAGAAGAGCCGAAGAAAACGGCCTTGAAAGGGAAAAAGTCCGGGAATTCCGGCAACGACTTTATGAGAACGAACCTCGCAACAGTGCTCGATCCGAACCGTCGCAGCAACGATGCCGGAGAGTTTGATGCCGCCCTGCGCCGCCGCATCGTGGGGCAGCAACAGGCGGTCGAGAAGGTGGTTGAAATCTATCAGATGTTCTTGGCGGGGTTGAACGCGCCGGGGCGTCCGGTGGGGAACCTGCTGTTTCTGGGGCCGACGGGATCGGGGAAGACGCGAGTGGTCGAGGCGATGGCTGAGGCGCTGTTCGGCGACGCCCGGGCCTGCATCAAGATTGACTGCGCAGAGTTTCAGCATTCCCATGAGATTGCCAAGCTGATTGGTTCGCCTCCGGGATACCTGGGGCATAGGGAGACGCATCCCCTGCTTACGCAGGAGGCGTTGAACCAGTGGTATACGGAGAAGCTGAAGCTCTCGATTCTGCTGTTTGACGAAATCGAGAAGGCCTCGGATTCGCTGTGGCAGCTGTTGCTGGGGATTCTGGATAAGGCGACGCTGACACTGGGCGACAACCGGCGGGTGGATCTGTCGCAGTGCATCATCATTATGACCTCGAACTTGGGTGCGGGGGAGATGACGTCGCTGGTGGACGGTGGGTTTGGATTTGCCCCGAAGGCAGTTGAGGTCGATCAGTCGTTCGATGACAAGATTCAGCGGACGGCGGTGGAAGCGGCGCGGCGGAAGTTTACCCCGGAGTTCATGAACCGGATCGATAAGACGGTGGTGTTCAAGACGCTGCGCGACGAGCACCTGGCGCAGATTCTGGACATCGAACTGGGGATGGTGCAGCAGCGCGTGCTGATGGCGGCGGGGACGAACCAGTTCGTATTCAACTGCACGGCGGCGGTGAAGGAGTATTTGCTGAAGGAAGGCACCGATCCGCGGTACGGGGCGCGACACTTGAAGCGGGCCATCGAGCGCAACCTGGTGTTCCCGCTGGCGAACCTGGTCGCGACCGGGCAGGTGAAGCTGGGGGATTTCGTTCGCATCGACATGGCTTCGGAGAACAAGATGATTTTTGTGAAGGAAGCCGAAAACACCATGGCGCCGGTGATGTTAGAGCGCTATGGGGCCGCGGTTGCGAACCAAGTCAATGCCAAGGCGGCGCGGACGGCCGCGAATAATCGGCGGGACTTTGGGACGAGCCCGTCGGTGGCGGAGAGCAAATAGAAGCTTCTCAGCTTTTGGCTCAAGAAACGATCTTCTCGCTTGAACGCATCTCGCGAGTTGTATGTAACTCAATGGCGCCGGAACCCTTCCGGCGCCTTTTTTCTGTGTGCCGAGCATGTACGACAGCTTGAGGGTGAAAGTCCCTTTGACAACCTGATGGAGGTGAAGTCATAGCGAAGCGCAAGGGTGAAATAACACTCGCCGCGAGGCGGGGCCTGAAAGAAGCGTGGAGCAAAGACGCGAGCCGATGAACAAGAAGCGGATAGGAGGCCTACGGTGGCGGGCGAGCGAGCCAATGATTGCGAAGCCCATATCCATCAAGTCCACTGGTGGTAAATCCGACGGTTGCGCATCGAAGGCGGTCGAACTTACCTCGGGAGATCTGCGGCATGTCACGGAATCGTGACTGAGGATGAAGCGATTCATCCTGACCGGGCCGCAGAAGTCAGCAGAGGGCAAAGTAGGTCATGCAGTCGGCGAGGATACTGAGGCACTCCAATGCCGAAAGGCGGAGCAAACAAGATAGGCTGAGCCGGGAACGATGATCCGAAGGCCCGAACGGTACCCCGCAAGGGGAATAAAGGAAAAGGCAAGTAAGCGGCGCGACTCATGAGCGGACAGCGGCAGAAAAACCGGCCCGAACAAGGGGTGCTGGCCTTGTCGGTGGAAAGTAGGAGTGATGCTCCGAAGGCCGCCGAGCAAGGGACCGAAACGCTCAGGGCGAAGCACAGGACCGAAAGCCTGGCCGGAACCGAACGACTGATGGAAGAAGTCTGCGGGCTGGAGAACTGCAAGCAGGCATTACAGCGAGTCAAGGCCAATAAAGGGAGCCCGCGGGTAGACGGGATGACCGTCGACGAACTCCCGGAGTACCTGAAGCAGCATGGGCTGGAAATCGGGGAACAGCTACGAAACCTCGCCTTCAGGTTTCTTTCATATTCAAGGTCTAAACGTAAGTCGAGCGGGAGGTGTTACGCCATGAAGATTTCACGCGCTATCCCAGTTGCAGCTGCCGCCTTGTTTTTCCCCATTCTTGTATTTGCACAAGAGCAGGAGAAGAAGATTTCACGATCAGACTTGCCGCCCGCCGTAGAGAAGACCGTGGCTGAGCAAACCAAGGGGGCCAAGATACGGGCTTCTCCGAGGAAAAGGAGAACGGGCAAACCTTTTGCGAAGCCTAGGTGATGGTTGACGGACATAGCAAAGACATCCTGGTGGATGAGAACGGTACGGTGGTCGAGGTTGAAGAGCAGGTTCTCATTGAATCGCTTGCCCCTGCGGTGCGCGACGGTCTGCAGGCCAAAGCGGGAAGCGGCAATCTCGCAGAAGTCGAGAAGCTAAGCAAGAAGGGTAAGCTTGTGGCGTATGACGCCGAAGGCCTTACCAATTGAAAAAGGTCAGAGGTTCAGGTCGGCCCGGACGGGAGACCTTTGGATCACTAGGAATAACGCTCGGTCAGGAAAGTTCTGTCAACTGTCATCACGCATGTGTCCGGGAGCTGTATTGGCGTCCGGCGCACTACTGGAGGATCTCATGAGGAGTCGAAATGTATTTGCTGGCTTTCTGATCGGGTTCGTATCGTTCACGCTTTGCTTCCGCGCTGCCGCGCAGGGTACCTGGGCGGTCGAAAACACATTTCGCGTTGGCGGCGACGGCGGCATGGACTACATCACCCTGGACGCCCAGAATCACCTGCTCTACGTTCCGCGGAGCACGCACACGATGGTCATCGACGCCGATTCGGGGAAGACGATCGCCGACATCCCCGGGCAGAAGCACAACCATGGAGTTGCTCTGGCGCCGGAGGCCGGGCGGGGATTCATCACCGACGGCGAAGGCTCGGTCGTTATCTTCGACCTTAAGACAAATGCGGTCCTGGGAACGCTCAAGGCGCCGCCCGATTCTGACGGCATCATTTACGACAAGGCCACCGGGCTCGTGCTGGTATCTTGCGGCGACGAAGGAGTTCTGGTGACGATCAAGGCCGACGTTGATCCGAAGACGGGATCAATCGATGCGCCGATTGATCTGGGCGGGAAGCCTGAGTTTCTTGCCTCCGATGGAGCCGGCAAGGTCTATGTCAATTTGGAGGACAAGGACCAGATCGCGGTCGTCGACCTGAAAGCGAGGAAGGTGCTGGCGCACTGGCCGGTCGCTCCTGGCGGGTCGCCGGTGGGATTGTCGATCGATATCGCGAAGCACAGGCTCTTCGTGGGATGCCGCAAGCCGCAGAAGATGATTGTGATGAGCACCGACGACGGCAAGGTGATCGCCGATCTTCCGATAGGGGCCGGCGTGGATGCCACGAAGTTCGACGGTCAACAGGCATTCGCGAGCTGCCGCGATGGCAAGATGAACGTTGTGGGAGAAAATGCGTCCGGCAAGTTCGAGATCGTGCAGACTGTGACCACCGCGGTTGGCGCCAAAACCATGGACGTTGACCCTGCAACTCATAAAGCGTATTTGCCTACGTTCGAATTTGAGGAACAGAAGCCGGGAGCCACCGGTCGTCCGGCGGCCAAGCCGGGGAGCTTTATGATCGTGGTAGTCGGGCGGCGCTGAGAGCTGCGACCGGTTTCCCGTTTCACCACGCCAATTTAGGCACGTTTTGGCGCGTCAACTTGCGAAACCGGGCCGTTCCACTCAAAACTCGGTCGATGAGCGCAATGTAACAACAATTAGTGCAGCTTCAATAGGCTACCTAATGTCTCGTCGGCGTTCTTTCTAACCGCTGGGTCAATGGCCCTCTCACGCTTTTCGAGTACATACCGGACGGCGGTATTCACGGTTGCCCATGGCAGGCCGGCAAGCTCCTGTATTTGCCATTCCATAGGCCCTGTTCTTTCGTCTTTGCCCGTAATTTCTTTCCCGTCTGACCTGAACATCGGTGGGAGCAAACACAAGGTGAAACTCCATCGCGGTCTTGTAGGAACCGGTTTTCCGCGGTGGCGAATACTTCAGAGAGGCATCGACTGTCCCGGCATCCGTGTATCCCATGTCAACTTCGGCGGTATCACCGCTCACCGAGAAGTGGTCTACTCCCTAATTGTTGGAAACAATTCGCACTGAGCGGTTCGCAGGGAAAGTGTCATGTTTGACGAAGAGTCGCGAGGCCTTATTCCAGCCAGCCTCCGTCAGGCAGTTGCCCCAACCAGGGAAGACACAATCAATGCGATAAGCAGTCGTTTCATATCGTCGCACAACCCACAGCCTAAGTGATTTTATCGGATTGTTGATGAAGCCATTTCGCTCATTCAGGGGTTCTAAGCGTAACGGCGATGCTACCCCAGATAGCGGTTTTCACGCTGCGGCTCGATTGCAGCTTTCCAGGGCTGGATTGTTGGGGGATGAAGAGTCTTGATTGCACGCTCGGATCAGCCGATAAACGCCCATCCTGTGACGTAGCCAGCGTAACAGCACCGTATCGGCCATTAGACGGGAGGTTAGTTGCTCGGGCGTCAACCGTTGCCACTGCTTTTCGATTGCGAGGGTGCTTCTTTTTGTGGCATCCGTCTGCAGAGTACGACTCTCCACAAAGCCATTTTCGATTCGGTAGTCCACTGCTGGAGAACCATTGCCGGGATCAATACGAAGCCTGTTGAATGCGAGCATACGAAGCCTCCCAAGGAAGGTATTTTCCGCCTCGCAATTATTGTGTACCGCACAAATTAGATCAGGGAGGGTCTATGGCTTGAAATACCGCAAATCCTGTACGCCCCGAATGGCGTAGGCCGGCGCAACAACCCGGCCCGATGAGTGTTAAGGGGATTTCACGCTAACCGACTCTCAGGTTTCTGGCAAGAGAGGCGATATTTCGCCAATTGCACTCACGGCTCAATCTCTCCCCGCAAATGCTTTGCGAGCTTCTGGATGCGTTTTAGCTTCTCGATCGTGTCTTTGGGGTGCAGGCCCTGGTTCACGGACTCAATATCAGCCTGCAATGATTGCGAAAGATCCAGAAGCTCGTGGGCTTCGCGCTGTAGCTGAGCTGGATCCACTTTGATTTTCGTCTGCGCGTTCGAGGGCATTCCTTCAACAGGGTGCAGAGGTGGTACGTCACCATGCTTGGTCGGCATGTGTGTCTGTAACGCCGGGAATATGAGAGCCGCAGCGGGCATGTTTCTTGCTTTGTATTCTGGCTGATCTTGGGCCGAGGACGACGGATTGGATGCAGCAATGAGGGCCAGTAAACATGCGACAAGGAGTCTCATGGCAGACCTCCTTTAAGAACGAGTGTTGAGGTTTACTCAAGGGGGAACACTCTTGAATTGTACTGCTGAAAAATCGGGAGCTTCACCTCTTCTGACAGCGATCTTTCGTCTGGCGCTTGCGGGAAGACGATCACTTCCGTCCTGGAAGAACGCTCGCGATTTTCACTGCAAACTGCTCGAACCTATGCGGCGTTTCCTGTTCCGGCGTCGCTCAACTGACGTTATCAGGTCTTAGCACAAGCTTGCGCCATCTCTTCGCCCTTCCAAGGGAATTTTGAGCGGTATGGGGGATGTTGCAACAGCTACTGCGAGGACGAACGACGCTCCTTGGTCCCTGTCTCTCAAACTCTTTTTCTTCTGCAAGTCATCGCCCTCAAGCGCGGCGTACGTGTCGGGTAAGTATAAGGCTCAACCGTTCCGGCGCAGGATTCACAAATCCGTCCGTGTATTCGGGCTTTGCCGATACGTTTTGGATGATTCAAGTCGGGATTTCCTTCCGGAGGGCCTGGGGAGCTCCGACGAAAGTCGTCTCACATTGTTGCTCCGCGGCCAACCGGTATACCATGGAGCCGTCTTCGAGACCGACGAAGAACTCTGACTAAGATGACTAAGAGAATGTTTATCAAGCTGCTTGCTGCCCTCGTTGCGGCGCCGGGAGTAATGCGTTTGTTGGCGTTGGCGGGAGGGGAAAGACTTAAGAACTGGGCGGGTAATCTCGAGTACAGCACCGACCGCTTGTACACTGCCACGTCGCTGCAACAAGTGCGCGACTATGTGAAGAACGAAAACAGGCTGAAGGTGTTAGGCACGCGTCATTGCTTCAACAATATTGCGGACAGCCAGGACGGCTTCCTGTCCCTGAAGGCGATGAACGAGGTGATTGCGATTGATCCGGCAGCCCTTATGGTGACGGTGGCTGCGGGAATTACGTATGGCCAGTTGTGCCCTTATCTTGAGAGCAAGGGTTTTGCGCTGCACAACCTCGCGTCGTTGCCACATATATCGGTGGCCGGGGCGTGCACTACGGCTACACATGGCTCGGGCGAGAAGAACGGGAATCTCTCGACGGCCGTATCGGGACTGGAAATGGTAACGGCATCTGGCGACGTGCTGAAGCTGACGCGCGAACGCGATGGGGAAACGTTTCGGGGGGCAGTCGTCGGATTGGGAGCGTTAGGTGTGATCACGGCGGTCACACTTCAGATTCAGCCTACCTACACGATGCGCCAGTATGTTTACGAGAACTTGCCGCTCAGCGCGTTGAAGGATCATTTTGATGCGATTGAGTCCAGCGCGTACAGTGTGAGCCTGTTTACGGATTGGCAGAAACAGCGCATCAACGAAGTTTGGATCAAGAGCCGAGTCGAGCCCGGAGCGGCATTTGACGCTACTCCCGATTTTTTTGGGGCGAAGCGCGCGACTCGCAACCTGCACCCAATTGCAGAACTCTCGGCGGAGAATTGTACCGAGCAGATGGGCGTGCCTGGCCCTTGGTACGAGCGCCTGCCCCACTTTCGTATGGGCTTTACGCCGAGCGCCGGCAAAGAACTGCAGTCGGAGTACTTCGTTCCGCGACAGCATGCTGTTGAAGCGATTCTTGCGGTAGAGCGACTGCGTGACCAGGTGAGTCCGAGCTTACTGATTACCGAAATTCGGGCGATCGCAGCAGATCAACTGTGGATGAGTCCGTGCTATGAACAGCCCAGTGTTACCATTCACTTCACGTGGAAGCAGGACTGGCCTGCTGTAAGCAAACTGTTGCCGATGATTGAGAAAGAACTTGCCCCGTTTCATCCCCGGCCGCATTGGGGAAAGCTGTTTACCATGCCTCCGGCAGCCTTGAAGAATGCTTACAAGAGGATGCCAGAGTTTCTTGGGCTGTGCAGAAAGTACGACCCGCGCGGGAAGTTCCGCAACGCGTTCCTGAACAAGAACATCTTCGGGGACTAACGGTGCGCCCCATAACGCCAATCGACATTGGAATGACGAGTATCGTGTTAGGACCATCTGTCTGCCCGGATTGTGGTGCAGCCACTACTTGAGCACGTCCTGAAATTGCGACCGCCATTTCCATGATTGTCGTTGATTTAGATGATCGGAATCCCAGCTTTCTGGCAGCGCTGCTTGAGCTTAGCGATAAGCTTTGCGAGTTGAGGCAACTTCCGCAGCAGTTCTTCATTTTGCAGGAAGTCCAGATCGTTGATGACGTCTACCAGCAACAGTGCAACCTTGGAGCGTCGTCGCTCTTGCTCGTGCGGGGCGTGCTTTTCTGGCGGGTGTTGGCTATGCGCTAAATCGTCTGTTCGGCTAGAGGATATGACGCGAAATAGGCTCAGATGAGCGATGTGAAACATCAGCCAAAAACCATATGATAACTTTAAGGATATTGCTCCTCGACGGCGTTACGGTGATGCCTGATCAACCCAGAGGATGTTCGTTCACTAAGGTTTTAAGGGCGCGTAGCTCAAACGGATAGAGCATCGGATTTCTAATCCGGCGGTTGCAGGTTCGATTCCTGCCGCGCCTACCATGAAACTCATTGACCCAGTTACGGCCCAATTGGTGCCCAGTGTAGACCTAGCCCTGTGAGCAAGCAGGTACGTCGCTACTCCTTCATTCCCGAACAATATGAATTGGCCCGTCATGAATTTCGAGTACGAAGAACTTTTCTTCGAGAACGATGGTATCCGGCTGCACGCGGTAGCGGCTGGACCCAAACTCGGGCCGGTCGTCGTCCTACTGCACGGATTTCCCGAGTTCTGGTATGGCTGGCGCAAGCAAATTGGACCGTTAGCGGCCGCGGGCTTCCGAGTCATCGCTCTCGACCAGCGTGGCTACAACCTGAGCAGCAAGCCAGTGGCGGTCAACGATTACGTCGCCCCGCTGCTGACTCGCGATGTTGTCAGCGTAGCCGACCAGCTTGGTTGCGAGCGTTTCTATCTGGCAGGTCATGACTGGGGAGCCGCCGTCGCGTGGGCCATGGCTCTGCAATATCCGCAGCGACTGCACAAGCTGGCTATCATCAACGTGCCTCACCCGGCAGTGATGATGCACACGCTGCGAACAAATCCCCGGCAGTGGTTGCGCAGCTGGTACATCCTCTTCTTCCAACTGCCATGGCTGCCCGAGACTGCATTGTCTGCATTTCACTTCTGCTTGGGCGCGCACTCGCTGCTGCGGACCAGCCGTCCTGGCGCATTTACTGTCGAAGATCTCGACGTGTATAGAACTGCATGGTCGCAGCCCGGAGCGCTCAGCGCGACCATCAATTGGTATCGCGCCCTCGTGCGCTATCGCCCAAGCATCGATGATCCGCAGGTGCGCACGCCAACCCGGATTTTATGGGGCCAACAGGACCGATTTCTCCTTTCCGCGATGGCACAGGAGAGTCTGCGGTACTGTGACTCGGCAGAGCTTACGTTCTTTCCGGATGCGACCCACTGGGTGCAGCATGAGGAGGCGGAAAAGGTTAACCAATTGCTGATTGAGTTCTTCAATCACTGATTGGTCCTCGAGGCACCGAGATCCCTCGTGTACAGGTTGAGCCTTTTTGGTTGCGGTGTTCGCAGCTCGGCGTGTTCAGGCAGGAATCTGCCAGGCGAAGGCGCTCGACCGGTTTGCCGCCGAGAATGTGGGACTCAATAATTTCTTCGACGTCAGCCTCGGTGACGTGTCCATACCAAACTGCGTCTGGGTAGACCACGACGTTGGGACCGTGTTCGCACTGATCGAGGCAGCCTGATTGATTGGCGCGCACTTTCCCCTTCAGTCCGCGTTCGGATAGCTTTTGCTTGAAAAGTCTTTGCAATCTGGCTTCCGCCAGAGGGTCACAGCATCCGCGCGGATGGCCCGACGGACGTTGGTTTCCGCAGACGAAAATGTGCTTTTCGAACTTCGGCATCAGGTTGTGGACGAAACAGTATTTGAGTCATTTTAGCTTAAGAGAGGCGTTACAGGTCTATGCGTGAGATCCTTCGCTTCGCCTGAACGACGGCAACGCTCAGAATCACTCCTACAGTCTTAGTCAGTTTTAGTGCCGCGCGTTGCTATTCGCGGTGAGGACACGATAAGATAATTTGTACACGTCTTCTCCGCCCTGATCCCAGTAATTTTTTGTGACGTTATTCCTGCGGGCAAAGAGTGTGCGACCCCGGGTGCAGTGCAGACATCTGCCTGCTTGAAATCTTTCCTCACGGAGCTGGCATTGAAAAAAGGCAAGACTGCGGTGATCGTAGGCGCCCAGTGGGGCGATGAGGGCAAGGGGAAGATCGTCGACGTGTTGTCGGAGAACTTCTCGGTCGTGGCTCGCTATGCCGGCGGACATAATGCCGGCCATACCGTCATCATCAACGGCAAAAAATTTATTCTGCAGTTGGTTCCGTGTGGCGTGCTGCGCACCGGTTGCCGCAGCGTGATCGGCAATGGCGTAGTGCTGGATCCCCTGGCATTTTTGAAGGAGGCAGGTGCCTTGCGCGACGCCGGAGTGAAGATCGACGGGCATCTTTTTGTTTCGAACCGCGCTCACGTCATCCTGCCCTACCATCGCATGATCGAACTGGCGGCGGAAAATGCTCCGGGCCGAGTGAAGATTGGGACTACCTCGCGCGGCATCGGTCCGGCTTACGAAGACAAGATGGGCCGTCGTGGTCTGCGAGTCGCAGATCTACTGGATCTGCAGCTGCTCAAGAAACACATCGAGAATGCGGTGCGCGAGAAGAACATGATTGCGCACGCATTGTTTAACACCGAACCGCTCGATGCCGACAAAATGTATACGGAATACGCGCAGGCAGCGGAGAAGATCGCGCCCTTCGTCTGCGACACGGCTGTTTTGCTGAATCAGGCGCTCACCAACGGCGAATCGATTCTGTTTGAGGGTGCGCAGGGGACGATGCTCGACATCGACCACGGAACTTATCCTTTTGTAACATCCTCGAGCGCGACTTCGGGGGGAGCAGTGATTGGTACGGGCATTGCGCCCAATGCCATCAACTCGGTTATTGCGATCACCAAGGCCTACTGCACCCGCGTGGGCGAGGGCCCATTTCCCAGCGAAGACAAAAGCGAAGCGGGCGACAACCTGCGCAAACGAGGGAACGAATATGGCGCGGTGACGGGCCGTCCGCGGCGCACTGGATGGCTCGACCTGCCTCTGTTGCGCTACTCGGGAATGATCAACGGCACTTCGTGGCTGGTCGTAACCAAGCTGGATGTGCTCGATGAATTGGCGGAGATTCCGGTGTGCGTCGGTTACAAGATCGACGGAAAAAATACCGCCGAGGTGCCTGCGCAGGCGAGTGGCTACGACAAGATCGAGTGCATTTATAAAAAGCTGCCGGGCTGGCGGACTTCGACACAAGGCATCACGGAGAAATCCGAGTTGCCCAAAGCGGCGCGGGAATACCTGGCATTCGTAGAAAAGGAAGCAGGAGCGAAAGTGGGGATGATCTCCACGGGTCCCGACCGCAGCCACACGATTCTGGTGGATGATTTCGTTTCAGAGTTGAAGACGGCCGCGAAAAAAGCCTAGAATTGCTACCCCGATTGACCAGTTAGCGGGGAGGAGCGAAACGATGGTGGTATTGGCAGTGACCTGGATGGCGAAAGTGGGGCACGAGGCAGAAGTGGCCGCGCTTTTTGAAAAGTTGACCGAACAGTCCCGCAAAGAGCCGGGATGTGCCATGTACCAGGTGCATCGGCACAAGACGGAACCGCGCCGCTTCTTCATCTATGAGCAGTATAAGGATGATGCCGCGCTGGAGGCGCATCGCGCAGCGCCGCACTTCCTGCAGCACGCCCGAAAAGATCTCCCCAAATGTGCCGACCGTGTGGAAGGCCATCTGTACGAGCCGTTGGGGTAGCGGGCGTGGCGCGGGCACCCTCGCCCGCGTTTTGTTCCAGCCTCCGCACAATCGAAAAGCTGGCAGGCGGAAAACTACTTCCCCTTGTCGATCGTGAGTTCGCCACCCGAAGCATAGCTTTCCTTCGAGACCTCCTGGAAGGCCACGATGATCGCTTCCCGGCGTGCCCCGGCTTCTTCGACAAGAGCGTCCGTAATGCGCTTCGCGATTTTGCGTTTCTGATCGGCGGTGCGGCCTTGCAGCATTGTGATTTGGACGATTGGCATAAAGGAAACTTTTAATCCCTGGAGTGTCTCCTCGGCGAATGCGACGGCAAGATGCCCTCGCGACAGCCGCCGAGATGGCGGCTCTACTTTGCTAGTTCGTATCCGGCAAAGAAAAAGCTCAGCTCGAACCGAGCAGTATCTTCGGCGTCCGAACCGTGAATGGCGTTGTGCTCGATGTTGGTCGCCCACTTCTTGCGGATGGTGCCTTCCTCCGCCTGAGCTGGGTTAGTGGCGCCCATCAACTTGCGAAGGTCCGCGATGGCATTTTCTTTTTCGAGCGCCAGCACGACGATCGCTCCGCTGGACATGAAGTCGGTGAGCGTGTTGAAGAATGGCCGAGCGGCATGCACGGCGTAGAACTGCTCGGCCTGATGCTTGGAGATTTCCAGCATCTTCATGGCGAGAATGCGAAAGCCATTCTTCTCGAATTGCTCGATGATGTCTCCGACCGCATTTTTGCGGACGGCGTCGGGCTTGATGATGGTGAAAGTGCGTTGCAGAGTCTTCATAGGTTCGGTCTTGATCCTTGGTCTTCAGATATCGGGTCTTAGGTCGTAGGTGTCAGGGATAAGTCGTTCGGCGCGGACAGTAATGGCGGATGGTTTCAGACGTGTACTCCCAGCGCTGCCGCGAGCGTCTCGCCGATAGCGGCCGGAGACTTAGCCACGCGAATTCCCGCCGCTTCGAGCGCTTTCATTTTCTCCGCGGCCGTGCCTTTGCCGCCGGAGATGATTGCTCCTGCGTGTCCCATGCGTCGTCCGGGGGGCGCGGTTTGTCCGGCAATGAAACCGACCACCGGTTTCTTCATGTGAGTCTTCACAAATTCCGCAGCGGTTTCTTCCGCATTGCCGCCAATCTCGCCGATCATGATTACGGCTTCCGTCTCCGGATCGCGATTGAATAAATCGAGCGCGTCGATGAAATTCGTGCCGATGATAGGATCGCCGCCAATGCCGATGGCGGTCGACTGTCCAATGCCGCGCTGGGTGAGTTGATGCACTGCTTCATAAGTCAATGTGCCCGACCGCGAGACGATGCCAATCGACCCTTCTTTGTGAATCGAGGCCGGCATGATTCCGATCTTGCATTTGCCTGGAGAAATGATTCCAGGACAGTTCGGCCCGATCAGACGGGACCGTCGGTCCTGCAAAAATTCCCATGCCTTCACCATGTCGAGAGTTGGAATGCCCTCGCTAATGCAGACGATAAGATCGATTTCCGCATCGGCCGCTTCCATGATGGCGTCGGCGGCAAAAGGCGGAGGCACGAAAATGACGGTGGCATTGGCGCCGGTTTTGTCTGCGGCCTCGCGAACCGTGTTGAAAATCGGCCAGCCCTCATGCGTCGTGCCGCCCTTGCCCGGAGTCACGCCGCCCACGATTTGCGTGCCGTATGCGGCGCTGGCTTTCGCGTGAAACGTGCCCTCGCGGCCGGTGAGTCCTTGCACCAGCACGCGCGTATTTTTATTAACCAAGATTGCCATAAATAAACTCCTCGCTGCTTCTTCCGTTTGCTAGCGCCACTCCGTTACGCCAGCCGTGCCTCGGGCTGCTGCTACCACTTTATCGGCCGCATCCTTCATGGTGTCGGTGACGACGAAGTTGAATCCGGAGTTCATTAGGATTTTCTTGCCCTCGTCGACGTTGGTTCCTTCCAGTCGCAACACAATTGGCAGCTTGATGTTGGTCTTGCGGGCGGCTTCGACCACGCCGGTGGCCAGCGTGTCCACGCGCAAGATTCCGCCAAAAATGTTGATCAGCACCGCCTTCACATTCTTGTCGCTGAGTAGGATTTCGAAGGCATGTGCGACTTGCTCGGAGCTGGCACCGCCGCCCACGTCGAGGAAATTGGCAGGCATGCCCCCGGCGTACTTGATGATGTCCATGGTCGCCATGGCCAAGCCCGCACCGTTCACCATGCAGCCGACACTGCCGTCGAGCTTGATGTAGTTCAGACTGTACTTCGAGGCTTCCACTTCCAGAGGATCTTCCTCGGTAATGTCGCGCAACTCGCGCAGATCAGAGTGGCGGAATAACGCGTTATCGTCGAAGTTGATCTTCGCATCGAGCGCGAAAAGGCGGCCATCGGTGGTAGTAATAAACGGATTGATTTCCAGAAGGGACGAATCCGTATCGAGAAAAGCCTTGTAGAGACTCGACAGGAACTGCACCGCGGGATTAATCTGCTGCGCCTTCAGGCCTAGTTTGAAGGCAATCTTCCTGGCTTGGAAGGCTTCCAGACCCATTCCCGGATCGATGTGCTGCTTCAAAATCGCGTCCGGATTTTCGGCAGCGACTTGCTCGATCTCCATCCCGCCCGCGGCCGACGCCATGAACACCGGTTTGCCCTCGGCGCGATCGACCAGAATACCCAGATACAGTTCCTTCTCGATGGGGAGGGTCTCTTCAATGAGCAGGCGGCGCACGATGCGGCCCTCGGGTCCGGTCTGATGCGTCACCAGCTTCATGCCAAGCATCTTGGAGGCGAGGTCCCCGGCTTCGTTTACCGACTTGGCGATTTTCACGCCACCGCCCTTGCCGCGGCCACCGGCGTGAATCTGCGCCTTGACCACCACGCCGCTTGCGCCTGAATTAAATAATTCTCTCGCTACAGCCTCGGCCTCATCTTGCGACGCGGCCATCGCCCCCCGAGGCACACTTACACCGTACTTCTTGAGAATTGCCTTTGCCTGATATTCATGGATTTTCATAATGACGGCTCGTCAGTTAAGAATCGGAAGGATCCTGCTTGCGGCGACGCACAGCGGGCAGCAAACTTTTCATTCTATAGAAGGGCGGGGAATAAGGGCAAACGTTGAGCGTCTCGACCGTCTCGACGTTGGAAAATGGGAGGAGATATCCCGAAAAAGGCGGGGTTCCGGGCAGGAGTTGCGACCTTCGGAGAGGTCCGTACATCCAACAAACGGCTGAAGGCGTTAGATTGCAGATTTAAAACTCTTGATGTCACTTGAATTGCACTGTCAGGGGGTCCCAGCGTGAAGCTTGTGTCGTTGAACGTCGCGCGTCCGCGGCTGGTGTTTTACAAGGGAAAGTCCATCAACACGGGAATCTTCAAACAGCCGGTGTCGGGTCCGATGCAGTTGCGCACTAAGAATCTGGACGGCGACCGGCAGGCTGACCTGAGCGTCCACGGCGGTCCTCACAAGGCCGTCTATGGCTATCCTTCTGAGCATTATTCTTTTTGGCGGGAAGCGTTGCCGGGCGTAGATCTGCCGTGGGGTATGTTTGGTGAAAACTTCACAACCTCAGGCCTGGGGGAAGACGAACTTCATGTTGGGGATCGTTTTCAGATTGGTTCATCGATCGTGATGGTGCGCCAGCCACGAACTCCGTGTTACAAATTGGCTGCGAAGTTTCAGCGCGATGACATGCTGGAACGCTTTCTTCTCAGCGGTTGCAGCGGCTTTTACTTTTCCGTCGAGCAGGAAGGGTCCGTTGCAGCAGAGGATGACTTTCAGTTGCTCAAGCGAAATCAGGACGGGATTACGATCTCCGAAATGAACCGGCTTTTTGTCCGGGACAAATACAATCAGGAACTTCTTCGCAAAGCCATTCACACGGCAGCCCTGCCGGACAACTGGCGCGAATATTTCGCAGAGCGATTAGAAAGGCCGGTGGTGGCCAGGTAGCCACGGGTCGAGATCGCGCCGAGGCATTATCATGCCGTACAATTCGGCCTGACAATATGATCCTCGACGCCCTTCACCGCCTCGCCAACCACAGCCAATCGCTCGGTCGCGCCGAGGCCCGAGAAGTGATGGCGGAAGTGCTGGCCGGCAAATGCACCGATGCGCAAATTTCCGCCGTACTCATCGCTCTTAGAATGAAAGGTGAAACGGTAGAAGAGATCGTCGGCTTCGCGGAGGCGATCCGCGCTGCAGCGGCGCCCTTGCCGATTCGGGGTGCCGAGGCGCTTGCTGTTAGCGGCACGGGACGCGATGCACTCGCCGAAGAATCTCTGGTCGACACCAGCGGTACCGGCGGCGATGCCAGCGGCACCTTCAATATTTCCACGGCTACGGCGCTGGTGACAGCAGGAGCTGGCGTGCGCGTGGCCAAGCACGGCAATCGCAGCATCAGCTCGAAGTGCGGGTCAGCCGATGTAGTGGAAGCTCTCGGTGTAAACATCCAACTGTCGCCGGAGCGTGCGGCTCAGTGCCTGCGCGATGTTGGAATCTGTTTCCTATATGCTCCGAATCTACATCCCGCTATGAAGCAAGTACAGACGGTGCGCCGCGAGTTGCGCATGCGCACCATGTTCAATCTGCTCGGTCCACTGACAAATCCGGCGCGCGCTTCCGGGCAGGTCGTGGGAGTGTATTCCCTCGATCTCGTGGAGAAACTGGCCGAAGCGTTGAGCATGCTGGGCCTGCACCGGGCGCTGGTCGTGCACGGGCTCGATGGCCTCGATGAGATTACGATCACCGGTACGACGCGCGTGGCGGAGGCCCGCGAAGGATCGGTGCGATCCTACGAAGTGGAACCGGAAGAGTTCGGTATGGCGCGCGCAACGCTGCAGGAGATCGCTGGCGGCGACGCCACGGAAAATGCCGTGATCATCCGCGCTGTTTTGGCTGGCGAGAAGTCACCGCGGACAGACGTGGTTCTTCTCAACGCAGCCGCTGCGCTGGTGGCCGCCGGCAGGGCCGATCGCATTGCAGACGCGATCCCGCTCGCCGCTCAGTCGATCGATTCCGGCGCAGCGACTGAGAAGTTGGAGGCGCTGGCACGCTTCACCTCCGCTTAAGGCGTCGTCGCATTTTGTCATCCTGAGCGCAGCGAAGGACCCATGCACCTGCTTGCAGACGCGGGAACATCGCTCTACTTCAGGTCCACTTTCTCCAAATACCGCGCGACCTCAACGTTCCATCCCAACTCCTTCTCCATCAGATCGCGTAACTGGCCCGAGGCGTCAGGTTCACCGTGAACCAAGTACGTTATTGCCGGCTGGTTGCGGAAGGCGCGCAGCCACTCCAGCAACTCCGGCGGATCGGCATGATCGCTGAATTGCTCGAGTGCCGCGATCTGCGCGCGAATCGGAATGAATTCACCGAAGATCTTCACTTCGGCAGACTTGCTTTTGATCGCGAATCCGCGCGTTCCCGGTGCTTGAAAGCCGATGAAGAGTATCAAGTTTTTAGGATCGGGCAGGCGCTGCGTGAGATGGTGCAGGATCCGCCCGCCCGTCACCATTCCGCTGGACGAAATGATGACCGCAGGCATTTTTACCTCGTTAATCTTCTTCGATTCTCCTGGAGTCGACGCAAACGTGAAGCCCGACCATTGCAGAGGGGAGCCATACTTGCGAATCATGTCGCGAGTCTCGTCGCTGTACTCTTCGCTATGCTTCAAAAAAATCTCGACCGCCTTGATGGCCATGGGACTGTCGCAAAATACGGGCAATCGGGGAATCTGCCCCGACTCCATCAGATGCTTAAGAATGAAAACAAATTTCTGGGTACGCTCAATCGCAAATGCCGGGACGACAACGCTGCCGCCGCGCTGGGAGGTTGCCGTTACCAGTGTCGCCAGTTCTGGCAGCGGGTCTTCTTTAGGATGCATCCGGTTGCCGTATGTTGATTCCATCACTACGAGGTCGGCTGTCTCGCCCTCCGCGGGGCCGGAGTGCACTACCTTTCCCGGCGCGACCTTCTGATCGCGCACGCGGCCAATGTCGCCGGTGAATAGCAACCGCCGCGTCTGACCGTTCGTGTTAAGGGAGACTTCGGCCATGCAGGACCCAAGAATGTGCGCGGCGCGAACGAAACGGAAGGAAAGATCTGACGAGACTCGAACCTCCGAGCCTACAAGCACCGGTTTGAAATACTGCAGCGAGGTTTGCGCCTCCTCGAACGTGTAAAGCGGCAGGGCAGGGTCGTGCTTGGATTTCCTCGTCTTGTTGTAAAAGCGGGCGTCTTCTTCCTGCAGGTGGCCGGAGTCGGGAAGGATAATGCCGCACAGATCAATGGTGGGCGGAGTTGCGTGAATCGGTCCGCGGAAGCCTGCTTTCACCAGGCGCGGAATCCATCCGCAATGGTCGAGGTGGGCATGCGTCAGGATGATCGCGTCGATTTGCTTGGCCGGAACCGGTGTGTCACGCCAATTACGCTCGCGCCACTCTTTGGGACCTTGGAAGATCCCGCAATCGATGAGAACCTGAATGCCGTTCTTCCCCGAAGGGTCTCCTGTGTTGATCAGATGCTTCGAGCCAGTGACCGTGCCCGCGGCGCCTAGGAACTGAATGTAGGCCAGATATTCCTCCCGGAACAAACCTTACCACGGAGGCACAGAGGCACGGAGTAAGAAAAACCGACAAGGGAGATCAGTGACGAGTGTCGTGAATGTTTGTGCCGTCCCTTTTCTTCTCCGTACCTCTGTGCCTCCGCGGTAATTTCATTTGGGTTCCTGCTCCATCTTGAATGTGTTATTCGTCCTGTCGCTTTCGGGGACGCTGCCGTCGTTGACCACGATTTCCTGCGGAGCCGCGGGAAGCTCGACCCGAATGACGGCTTTGTTCTTGGCGCGAACCTCGAGTCGCTTCATTATCTCGCCGCTCGCAAATTTCACCAAGATGGGAACCTCGGCTCCGGCCGTGCCCAGATTATCGAGAGTGATAGTCAGCATGAACGAGCCGGTCATGGTCTTCCGCGAGAAGGCTGACTCCACTTTGAAGTCAGGCAGCCCGCGATCGCGGTACACCCAATCATCGAAGAACCACTCCAGATCGCGCTGCGTCTGTGCGGAGATCAGCCGCGGCATGTACGAAGGCTCTCTGTCTTGCTCGGGACGGTAGGCCGCGATCGCCTTCTTGAGCGCCGGCTCGCCTACCATGTCGCGCAACATCCACCAGACGCACATTGCTTTGCTGCGATAAAGTTCCTCGCTGGTCGTATTCACCACAGAGCGGCTCGCGTCATCATCGGACTTTTGAGCGGCAGTAGCCGATTCGATTTCGCTGAGTGCGGATCGGTGCAGATCCATGTAATCGAGCGCGGCCTGACGCCCCTTTTCGTGCTCGAGATAAAGGGCCTGGGCGAAGTGGGCGAGGCCTTCTTCAATCCACGGACGGAATGAGAAAAAGGCAGCGTGGGTGAGTTGATGCGCTGCGGCCAGGCCGGCGAGCTTGGAGGGGCTGTCCGCGAGCGGTGTCAGCAACATCGTACCGCTCTCGAAGGGCGCGGCTTTGGAATCAGCGAGGTCGACAGTTCGAGCTTTTTCCCGAGGCGTCCCAAACCAGTCAGTGATCAAGGGAAAGACTTTTTCGGCCGCGTCGGCATAGGACTCGGCCGCAATCGCGTGCGTAGACAGGTTGTAGACCACAACGGAAGGTCGAGTTACAACGCCGTAGTTCGCGATGGCGAATGACGGCACGGAATGGCCCTGATAAGAACATTGTGCCCGAGGAAACTTAGGGCCATCACCGCCAGTCGCGCCCTGAATCTCCTTCCCACTGCACAGCACAGATGGCGTGGCATCGCTGGCCGCAGTGGGATACTCCAGCCTGACATTCATTTGTGAGCCGGCTTCACGGTTTTTCCATCGGCCGAGGACTTCAAACAAGCTGTTGCCTTCCGAGAGATTCGCGACGTCGGTCGCAATCGGATACCACGCTACGTACCCGACTCCGCGCACGGCCGTGAAACCTGGACCGATCCGGTCCCAGTCGGTACTGATGGCCGATTCTTCCGGCGTGCCGATGCGAGTCAGTCGGGTCACATCGGACAGGATCACGCCTTCGTAAGCAATCTCCAGTTCGATCGTCCCTTGGGGAGCAACCGACTGCGGAAGAGAAATGATGGCTTCCGAAAGAGCGCCCGTATGGTCGATGTCAGAAGTGTAGGGCTGCGAGAGGAATTGCAATGACTTGTCGCCTGCCTTAATCGACCGCCAGTCGAGCGACGACGAGATTTGCAGCACGGCGATCTTCTGCGGGGTCTGCGAGTCGTTCCGCAGGATGATTTTGCCACGGACTCCGAGCCGGTGTTGTTCTGGATCTACCTGGACGTTCAGATCGTAACTGGTGAAGGTAAACACCTCGCGATCGAGAGAAAAACAATTCACCGCGGAGGCGCAGATCACGCAGAGAAAAGCCAGCCTCTTATAAACAGACTTCATTTGCAAGAACTTCATTTCGCGCTGGAGGACTCTTTTCCAGCGCGCCGCTGCCGCACGATTTCAAACAGGACTACACCCGCAGCCACAGAAACATTCAGCGACGGCACTTTGCCCAGCATCGGAATCGAAACCAGGAAGTCGCACTTCCGTTTGACCAGATCGTGTAGACCCTTGCCTTCTCCGCCCAGAACCAGCGCGCAGTCCATGTTGTAGTCCAGGGCGTCGTAAGTTTGTTTAGCGCGTTCGTCGAGCCCCACGGTCCATACGTTGTGTTCTTTCAACTCTTCGATCGTGCGGGCGATATTCGTCACCTTGGCGATGGGCATGTGCTCACTTGCTCCCGCCGACACCTTGGTGACCGTGCCCGTCACGCTCGCCGAACGGCGTTCGGGAATCACGATGCCGTTGGCTCCGGCGGCATCGGCGGTGCGCAGGATGGCGCCCAGATTGTGGGGATCCTCCACCCCATCGAGCACGACCACGAGCGAGTATTCGGCGCGCTTCGCGGCGATAACATCATCCAGATCGTTATACTGCTTGGCTGAGGTGACGGCCACTACGCCTTGATGCGCCGCGTTGCCCGCCATTCGATCGAGTTCCGTGCGTTCCATAAAACGTACGGGCACGCTCAACCGGCGGCAATCTTCAATCAAACGCTGCAGTCGGATGTCGTGGCGCTCCTTGGCCATGCCGATCCACTCGAAAGCCCGTCCGCGCGCCTTCAGCGCCTCGGTGACGGAATTGATTCCATAGATGTAGTGCATGAGTATTCAGTGTACCGCGGGAAAGAGTTTCATCATTAGGAGTGCGAGTCTCCCTTATGAATTGTCATTCTGAGCGAAGCGAAGAACCCATGTACCCTCTCGGCAACATCTCATTGCGATCAAATTGCATAGGTCCTTCGCTTTGCTCAGGATGACAAGATGTACGAATGACATGATGCGGGAGGGTGGGACTAGACCTGAAATCAGGCACTAGCCTGAAGCATTCCCACGATCTCGCTCGGTTCCGGACGTTCCGTGTAGTCTTCATTCGCCGACGCGTATACAACCGTGCCGTCACGATCAAGAATGTAGGTCGCGGGAATTGGCAACTCCCAACTGTCATCGCCATGGGTGAAGGGCAGGTTGACGAAGGCGCGCCGGTAGACTGCTTTTTGCGGCTCGGACACGCGGTACGGCAGACCAAACTGTCGTGCGACTTTGTTGCCGGCATCGGAGAGCAGCGGAAAGCGCAGCTTGTGCTGGTCGTGCATGAAGAACGACTGCTTCACGGTTTGCGGTGAAATGGCGAACAGTGCCGCTTCGGCGTGCTCGATCTGGGGTAGGACGAGGTTCATCGCTTCCACCTGACCGACGCAGAACGGGCACCAGCGTCCGCGGATGAAACAGAGTACGAGCTTTCCCTTTGCCAGCAAATCTGAAGACGAAACCACCTTGCCGTCGTGGTCTTGAAGGTCGAATGCGGGGGCTTTCGCTCCAACAGGCAGGATGTTTGCCGCGAGATGCAGTCGCTTGAGTTCTGCGACGGCTTGGGCATGAATGGCCTGCGTCTCTGGCGGAACGTACTTGGCGATCAGTTGTCTCCGCTCGGCAAAGATCTCGCGCAGCGACCGGATGTCGGTAGTAGGAGCCGATTCTTCGAGGGAGCGCCATTTCATGAAATCAGGCCTAAAGTTGTTGGATCGGAGACTCGCCGCGGTTGCTAAGGTCTGAGGTCTGAGGTCGCCTACATTCCCGGCAACTTCATTCCCGCCAGCCGCCGCGCGAAGCTGGGCTTGCCCATTTGCTTGAACATCTTCTTCATCTGCGCGTACTGGCGAAGAAGGTTGTTCACTTCCTGTACGGTTGTGCCGGATCCGCGGGCGATGCGTTTGCGACGGCTGCCGTTGATGACCTCGTGATGGTTGCGTTCGTGCATGGTCATCGAATTGATAATCGCCTCGACGCGGTTGATCTGGCCCTCGTCTACGTTGTCGGCGGCCTTCTGCAGGCCGGAGAACGGTCCGATCGAGGGCAGCATGCCCATCAGGCTCTTCATCGATCCCATCTTTTTGACTTGGCGCAACTGGTCGCGAAAATCCTCCAGCGAAAAGCCGTCGCCGGTCAGGGCGCGGGTGGCCATTTCCTGCGCTTTTTTCTTGTCGATCTGTGATTCAGCGCGCTCGATCAGCGACAGAATGTCGCCCATGCCGAGAATGCGCGAGACGATGCGGTCGGGATGGAAAGGCTCCAGCGCATCGTACTTTTCGCCCACGCCGATGAACTTGATGGGCTGCCCCGTCACCTGACGGATGGAGAGTGCGGCACCGCCGCGGGCGTCGCCGTCCATCTTGGTAAGCACCACCCCGGTCAGAGAAAGCTTTTTGTGGAACTCTTCGGCGGATCGCACAGCGTCTTGCCCGGTCATAGCGTCGGCCACGAACAGGATCTCCGACGGATTCAGCAGCTTTTTCAGCGACTGCATCTCGTCCATGAGTTGATCGTCGATGTGCAATCGGCCCGCGGTATCGACGATGAGCACGTCGCAGCCGGTGACCACGGCTTCGCGCCGCGCTTCTTTCACCAGGCGCTCGACCGTCGCGGTGTTAGCCTCGCCGACCGTGCCTTCATAGATGTGACTCTTGACCGCCTGCGCCACGACTTTCAACTGCTCGCGCGCCGCGGGACGGTAGACGTCCACCGAAACCAGGAGCGGACGGTGGCCGCCTGTCTTGAACCAGTTTGCCAACTTGCCCGAGGTGGTGGTCTTACCAGAACCTTGCAGCCCGGCCATGAGCACAACCGTGGGCGGCTGCGAAGCAAACTTCATGCGCGCCGTGTCCTTGCCGAGAAGTTCGACGAGTTCGTCGCGCACGATCTTGATGACCTGCTCGCCCGGGGAGAGCGCGGTCAATACTTCCTGGCCGACGGCCTTGGCTCGAATCTGGTCGATGAGTTGCTTGACGACCTTAAAGTTGACGTCGGCCTCGAGCAGCGCCAGCCGGATTTCGCGCAGCGCTTCGTCGATGTTCTCCTCAGTGAGTTTGGCCTGCCCACGAAGAGTTTTAAAGGCGCGTTGTAGTTTTTCCTGTAAGTTTTCGAACATAAGAATGAAGCTCTATTTTAGCAGGGGAGCAATTCCCGGACAGCCTCGCTGCGCGGCTCAACCCGATGTTCGATCCTCGCTAAAGCCGCAGTGCCCGAAGGTACGGAATGTGAAAGCCCAGCACGGCAGTGCCGGGGGGCGCCGAGATGCAAAATCCGAGTCCCGTTTAGGGACGTCACCTTGCCCGGATGTGACATCCGGCACAGACGGATGGAAGCCAGTTATGAATAAGTGAGCCCATGGCTCACCGATATCCCAACATTCTGATCCATTACGTCTTCAGCACTCACTAAGGACCGACGCGATCTCATTCCTCAAGAGCTGCTGCCCAAGCTCCGGAAATACTTTGCGGGCATCAGTCGGAATCACGGAATACCTGTACTCGCCGCGGGCGGGATTTCGAATCATTCGCATTTGTTGACTGTGCTGCCGCCCGATATGTCCGTTGCTAAGGCGGTTCGGGTGTTGAAAGCTAATTCTTCGCGATGGTTAACCAGCATGGGCTAGATTTCGCCTGGCAGGAAGAATATGGAGCGTTCAGCGTGAGCAGTTCAAATAGAGAAGTGGTGAAGGATTACATCGAACATCAGGCGGAGCATCATCAGAAGCGCTCCTACGAAAGGGAGTTTGAGACGATGTTACTGAAACCGGGGATCGCGTTCGATTCCAAGAATGCGTTCGGTTAGTGCGGTCCCTGGGGGACTCGCGAGTCCTTTTTGTCAGAGCTCCCGGCACTTCCGTGCCGGGAGCTCACATGCCGTGCCTTCGGCACCGGGACTGCGGAACGCTGTCAGTTGAATTGAATGCAAGTCTGTGTCGCGTCACCGATACTTTCGACAAACCAACCTCACCCGAAAACTTCCTTCGCCGCGAGCACTGTATTGCTGTGAATGGTCACCGTGTCTTCCAGGTTCCGCGCGTAGCCGCCGGCGTAGGTAACCATCACCGGGATGCCGCGCGCGTGCGTGACGCGGAAGACGAGTTCGTCGCGCTTCTTCAATCCTTCAATCGTTAAACCGAGTCCACCCAGCTGATCTTCGCAGTAGGGATCGGCGCCTGCGACGTAGCACAGTAGATCGGGTTCGAACTGGCGCAGGCCGGAGCTGAGCGCGTTGTCGAGCCACGCCAAGTAGTCGTCATCGCCAATGCCATCCGGCAGGTCCACGTCAATCGACGATGGCGGCTTATACAAAGGATAGTTATTGTGCTGGTGCAGCGAAATGGTGAAGACGTCGCCGGCATGCGCGCCGCGCATCCGAGTTTTTGCCGCCCACTTCTGATTCAGCGGTGAACTTGAGACCGAGGGCAGCGGCACACTCTCGGTTCGCGTCCCGGCGAAAATTGAGGCCGTACCGTTGCCTTGGTGTACATCGCAATCCACAGTCATTGCGGTGCGAATTTTGTCGTCGCGCTGCAGTCGCCGGATGGCCACGGCCACATCGTGAATCATGCAGAATCCCTCGCCATGATCGGGAAAGGCGTGGTGAAAGCCGCCGCCAATGCTGAGGCAGACGCGGTCTTTCAAGCTTTGTCGCGCCGCCAGAATCGATCCGCCCGCCGCCAGCCAGAAGGCCTCCACCAAGTCGCGCGAGTAGGGAACTTCCATTTCCATCTCTTCGCGCGGGCTGAGTGTGCCCGTCTTCAGCTTCTGAACGTAATCGGGCGTGTGCACGAGAAGAATATCGAGATCGGTCGCGGGTTCAGGTTCGAGGAAGTCCTTAGACTCCGCGATGCGGTCGGCGATCAAACGGTCACGAACGCGTCGGTACTTTTCGGCAGGGAAGACATGATCCCCGATGGGCAGGTAGTACGCGTCGCTGTAGACGAGCTTGAAAGGGAGCATACGGCACAGCTCTCAGCATTCCGCCAGTCGAATGCGGGGACTACATATGATACGCGAGGAAATACCAAGTGCTGAGCGCCGGCTGCTTGCCCTACCGCTTTTTTGTCGCTTGCAAGATCGGCGCCACCATTGACCTTCGCACCGGGACGATCGCCCCCTTTGCGGGATCGGCGGCGGCGTTGGCGCGGGTCAGCACTTCCTGCTGGATATATTGCACGAATTCCTGAATCTGGCGCTGCATCTCTTCCATGCGCTCGCGCATTTGCAGGATGATGGCCATGCCGCTGATGTTGACGCCCAAGTCGCGAGCTAACGACAGGATAAATTCCAGGCGCTGCAAATCTTCGTCGGTATAGAGGCGCGTGTTGCCCTCAGTGCGAGAAGGCTTGAGCAGACCCTCACGCTCGTAGAGCCGCAGCGTCTGGGGATGAATCCCATACATCTCCGCTACGGCGGAAATCATGTACGCCCCCTTCGATTTCCGTTTGGTCATAGAGTTTTCAACACACTCTCTTGTTTGATTTTAGAGCACGACTGCAATTCTTCATAATGCAGGGCAGAATGCTGCCAAACCCCAACTGACCAGGTGCATCCAAAATTCAGGAGGCTATTATGGACAAAAATAACGCTGTCAGCGTGCTCGAAGAGCTCATTCAAACCTGCAAAGACGGACAGAAAGGCTATCAGGAGGCTGCTTCGAAGATAAAGCGAAGTGACCTGAAAAGCTTTTTTAACGAGCAGAGCCTGGAGCGCTCTCGCTTTGCCGGAGAACTGGAAGCAGAGTTGATTCGTCTGGGCAAGCCCGACAAGAAAGTCTCCGGGTCGACCGTTGGATCGCTCCATCGCACCTGGATTGACACGAAGGTTGCTTTAGGCGGCGGCGATAAGACTGTTCTCGATTGGCTGGAGAACGGAGAAGACCACGCGAAGGATGCTTACCGGAAGGCGGTCACTGAGGACTTGCCGGAAAATGTCGCCCAGATTGTCCGGCGACAGGCCGCAAGCGTGCAAGCCGCGCATGACAAAGTAAAGAGCTTGCGCGACACAGCACAAGCAGCGGCGTAGTTTGTGTGGGGACAGCCGCCTCGGCTGTCCGTCGAGCGCAGCTCGATGCTTTTTCTCGGCTCAGCACTGCGGGGCTTCGCCCGGCGGACAGCCGAGGGCGGCTGTCCCCACATACTTCGCCACTCTTTCTCCACAAAAGCAAAAGGACCGGAATCTTTCCGGTCCTCTTTTTTGGCCTTATGCGAATCGCAATCAGGCTGCCGGTTGCGGTTTTTCTTCCGGTCGCGCCGTCCATCCTGCCGGTTTCAGCGCGTGATTGATAAAGTAAACGACGAAGCCCGCCGCGATCAGCATCATCCCGAAGGCGAACGAACTCATATTCCAGATCTGTTCGTGCTCGCTGCGGACCACCGAAAATCCTAGCAGCAGCATGGGTGGAATACCGATCGCGATGGCTCCAAACAGGCCGCCCGGCACGCGGAAGGGGCGGGCAAGTTCCGGTTCGCGAAAGCGCAGAACGGCCAGTGCCATGAATTCCAGCAGCAGACTGGCGCCATATAAAAGGATGTCGAGCGTGACTAGCCGGGCAAAACCCAGGCCGAGGCACATTCCCCATCCGATGGCCAGCGCGATGATCGCAACCCACGGAGCTCGCGATTTTTTCTGCAGCTTGCCGAAGACGCCGGGAAGCATGCCATCCTGCGCCATCGCCAAAGGCAGACGCGAATAGCTCATGACCAGCGCATTGAACATGCCAAAGGCGCTCATCATGCCCCCGAGCACAACGCCTACGCGCAGCAGCGGACCCCCAATCAAAGTCGCGATGTCCGCCCACGATCCTGTCTCCCAGGCCGTAGCCTTTAAGCCGGTCAACCACATTGCCGCAAAGGGCAGGACGTAGGTCGCCGCCACGATGCAGACCGCGACCAGCATCGCTCGCGGGTAAGTCCGCTGCGGACGCTCCACTTCCGTCGCGATGGTCGAGGCATTGTCCCATCCCATGTAATTCCACATGCAGATGAGCAGGCCGCCCAGAATGTCTACTGTGGAAGTGGTCGGCTTGGTCACGGCGTTAACCAGCGCTCCGAGCTTGAAAGGCGCCATCACCACGATCACCGCGAACGGTGCGGACAGAGCCACGAACAGCCACAGCGACGTGAGCGAGACTACCTTCACTCCGGCAATGTTCAGCAGTGCGCACGCAATCACCACCGCAAGTGCGACCCACCATCCGCGATTGCCTTGCTGAAACCACGGAAACATCCGGGTCAGGTAGGCCACGAACAGCGTGGGATAGATCGCCATGTCGAAAATGGACGCAACTAGCGAGAGCCAGGCTTCCTGAAATCCCCAGAAGTTGCCCAGGGCGCGGCGCACCCATGCGTAGTAGCCGCCTTCGTAGGGTAGGGCGCTGGAAAGCTCGCCGATCATGAAGGCAGTGGGCAGGCTCCAGAGCAGGGGCGTGATGAGCAGAATCAGGATGGCGCGCCCGTATCCGGCGCCGTGCACGATGTCTTCCGTGCCGTAGGTTCCGCCCGAAACCATGAAGAAGGTGGCGGCGACCAGGGGCCACAGCGTGAGGCGAACGAATCTTTTCCGGGTGGGTACGGCGGCGAGAGGCTGGAGATTTCCGAGTTGTCGACGCGGGGCGCTAGCAGTTGCCAATTTCTATGGCTTCCTCCTCAAGCGACTCACTCTCACCACCGCGTCTCCCTTGAAATCTTCTCGCGGCTCCCGGGTAAGAGCGATTCCCGGGCATTTCGGCGAAGTTAGTTCGCACGTTTGAGATTACGGGAAATTTCCACAGATGCAAGATTTTTTTGAGGATTCCTAAGAAATTTAGTAAGCAACCGTCAGGTACGGAGGTAACGCGCGGCAACGTCCCGCGTACGGGCTGTGTTGAGAGGCTCCACTCAGATGGATTCCCGCTCATGCCGGCACTATAACGGCTTTGTCGTCCTGAGACCCGCGTCGGGGAAGCCGTGATCCAGACCCATGGAATGTCGCCGGTAAAGTTCAAATTACATCAAACCGGCTGACGACCGCGACACCAAAGATAATGAAGCATCTCTACAACTTTGTCATCCTGAGGCCCGCGTTCTTTGCGGGCCGAAGGATCTATGCAAATTGGCGGCAGTCACGCTTGCGCAAGCAGATTGCCTAGGTCCTTCGCTTTGCTCAGGATGACAAGGGTTGGATGGGGCGAGATTTTCTTAGACTTTCGTCCACAACTCGGCGCGTGGATCTTCCGGGTTCAGTTTTGCCAGTTCGCGGAGCAGTTCTTTCGTCCGCTCGTCGCGCGGCATCGGCACGGTCACGGTGATCTCGACGATCTCATCCCCGCGCGCGCCCTCCTTCGTTGCCGAAGGAACGCCCTTTTCCCGCAGTCGCAGCTTCTGCCCGGATTGCGTTCCCGGAGGAATCTTCAGCAACGCCCGGCCGTCAATCGTGGGCACTTCGATCTTGGCCCCCAGCGCCGCCTCGGTCGCGCTTACCGGGACAGTCAGATAGATGTCGTCTCCGTCGCGCCGGAAGATCGGATGCTCTTCGGTTCGGATGATCGCATAAAGATCGCCCGGTGGGCCGCCGTGGACCCCGGCATTCCCCTTGCCCGGAATGCGAATCCGCTGCCCATCGCGCGTGCCAGCCTTGATGCGCACTTCGAGCGGCTCCGTTTTCGACACCGTGCCGTCACCATGGCAAGTGGGACATGTCGTCAGATTCTTGCCCGTCCCGTGGCATTGCGGACACTGCACGTTGAACTTCATCCGTCCGCCGGTTTGGGTGATGTGTCCCGTCCCGTTGCACTCCGGACATTTGCCTGGCGCCTCCAGGAAACTTAGCCCGTGACAGTTCGAGCAAACGTCTTGACGGGTGATATTCAAACGCATCACGCCGCCGCGGATCGCGGTCCAGAAAGGAACGTTGACCTGATATTCCAGATCGCTCCCCGGCTCGGGACCGACCTGCGTGGCTCGTCCCGCGCCCTGTCCTCCCCCGAAAATCGAGCCGAAGATGTCGCGGAAGCCGCCACTGCCGCCGCTCTTGCGGCCGCGCTGCGCGTTATCGACCAAGTCAGAGAAATCGAATCCGCCGAAGTCGAAAGGAACGCCCTGGCCGTTGTCCTGAGGGCCACTGCCGCCGAAGCCGCCGCGAAATCCGCCCCCGGCGCCTCCCCCACTACTGCCCGCCCTTGCATATGCTTCCGCGGTGGCCGGATCAATATTGTCGGAGTAGAACCCAACCTGATCGTAAATTTTGCGCTTCTTGGGGTCGCTGAGAATGTCGTTGGCCTCAGAAAGCGCCTTGAACTTCTCCTCGGCAGACTTGTCCCCGGGATTGACGTCAGGATGATATTTGCGGGCCAGCTTGCGAAAAGCCTTGCGGATGTCGTCGGCCGACGCCGATTTCTTTACTCCGAGAATCTCGTAATAGTCTTTTTTTGCAGTGGTTGCCATGGCGCGCCATTAGAAATCGGATTCGCCGACTTCAGTTTGGAATCCCGTGCTTTTTCTTGTCTTCAAACACTACCGCGAAGCTCTTGAATTCGGGTGCGTCTTCGTAGACGCAAACGGGTCGCGTCCCGCGTTCCCCCTCCACAAAGAGGAGCCACTGCCTCTCGTCTTCCGCGAGGCTCAAAAAATACGTTTCCCCATTGATCTCAAAATCCACTTCGATCCTCCCCCTAAAAGCCAGCCACGGATCACGCGGATTTTCACGGATATCTTTATCCGTGTTCATCCGCGAGAGTCCGTGGCCAATTCTCTCGTTGTTACTTCTTGTCTTCTACGTCCACGTACTCAGCGTCGATCACGCCTTCGTCTTTCTTCTGGCCCTGACCGTTGCCGCTGGCGTCGCCGCCGGCGGTTGTGCCCGGGGCTGGACCCGCGCCTGCGCCGGGCTGGGTGGCCTTGTACATCTGTTCGGCCAGCTTGTGCGAGGCCTGGGTCAGTTTCTCGCGTGCCTTGTCCATGGTCGCCTTGTCGTTTGATTCCAACGCTTTCTTGGCGTCGGCCACCGCGTTTTCAACATCTCCACGTTCCGAGCCGGAGATCTTCTCGCCCTGTTCGCGCAGCATTTTTTCGATGTTATAAACCATGCTATCGAGCTGGTTCTTGGCATCGATCAAATCGCGCTGTGCCTTGTCCTCCGCCGCGTGCGCGTCGGCTTCCTTGGCCATGCGCTCGACCTCTTCCTTCGACAAGCCGGAAGATGACGTAATCGTAATCTTCTGGTCCTTCTGCGTGGCCATATCTTTCGCGGTAACGTTGAGGATGCCGTTGGCGTCGATGTCGAACGTCACTTCAATCTGTGGCACGCCCCGCGGAGCGGGTGGAATTCCGGTCAGATGGAACTTGCCCAGAGTCCGGTTCTGTGAGGCCAGCGGTCGCTCGCCCTGCAGCACGTGAACCTCAACCGACGTCTGGCTATCGGCTGCGGTCGAGAACGTTTCCGTCTTCTTGGTCGGAATCGTCGTGTTGCGCGGGATCATCGGCGTCGCGACGCCGCCCAGCGTTTCAATCGCCAGCGACAGCGGAGTCACGTCGAGCAGCAGCAGATCTTTCACCTCGCCGCCCAGAACGCCACCCTGAATCGCCGCACCGATCGCGACCACTTCGTCAGGATTCACGCCCTTGTGGCCTTCGCGTCCAAACAGGTCCTTCACCAGTTGCTGAATGCGCGGCATGCGCGTCTGTCCGCCGACCAGCACGACTTCGTTGATCTTGCTGGCCTCCACGCCTGCGTCCTTCATGCACTGTTTGCACGGACCGGACGAGCGCTGAATGATGTCTTCGACCATGCCCTCGAGTTTCGCGCGGGTTAGCTTCTGCACGAGATGCTTGGGGCCGCTGGCATCCGCCGTGATAAACGGCAGATTGATTTCGGTCTCCATCGTGGTCGAAAGCTCGATCTTGGCCCGTTCCGCCGCGTCGCGCAGCCGCTGCAAGGCCATTTCATTGCCCTTGCCGCGCAGGTCCAGACCTTCGTTTTTCTTGAACTCGTCAATGAGCCAATCGACAATGCGCTGGTCAAGGTTGTCGCCGCCGAGGTGGGTGTCACCATTGGTGGCCTTCACTTCAATCACGCCCTCGCCGACTTCCAGAATCGAAATGTCAAAGGTGCCGCCGCCGAAGTCGTACACGGCGATGGTTTCGTCTTTCCCTTTGTCGAGTCCGTACGCCAGCGCCGCCGCCGTGGGCTCGTTGATGATGCGTTTTACTTCAAGGCCAGCGATCTGGCCAGCGTCTTTGGTCGCCTGCCGCTGCGCATCATTAAAGTATGCAGGCACGGTGATTACAGCCTCGGTCACTTTCTCGCCGAGATAGTCTTCCGCGGCCTTCTTCAGTTTTTGCAGGATCATCGCCGAGACTTGCGGCGGCGTGTACTCCTTGCCCTGCGCCAGAATGGCGACATGGTCACCGGACTGCACGACCTTGTAGGGCACCATCTTGATTTCTTCCGTGACTTCGTTGTAGCGTCGCCCCATGAAGCGCTTGATCGAATAAACCGTGTTCTCCGGGTTGGTGATGGCCTGCCGCTTTGCGACCTGTCCAACCAACCGCTCGCCCGTCTTGGTAAAGCCGACCACCGAGGGTGTGGTTCGCCCTCCTTCTTCATTAGGGATCACTTTGGGCTCCCCGCCCTCCATGACCGCCACGCAGGAATTGGTAGTTCCCAAGTCAATCCCAATAATTTTTCCCATAGCACGTTCCTCCTGAACCTATTAAGTGCTTTGTAATCAATGTCTATACGACTGCGCCAAGCACCATGCTAAGACTTGAGTGCATCGTTGTCAATGTTTAGATGTCGAAGAAGGGCAAGAGGATGCGAGGGATTTATCCCATTTCCGAGGTTATTTGGTTTCTGGGGGAGCGGGTCCGTTTCACGGGGCAATGACGGTAACGGCGATTTTTCGCAACTGACAAAGAGCGCTTGCATTGCGCCGGGGGCTGCGGGCCCAGCCACATTGCAACCCGCTCTCTATAGGTTCTCTTGGATGAAGCGGGGACTGAGATGAACGTCGACTTGTACCAATCGTGAATCACCAACCGCCTTGAAGCTGTGGATCTCGCCAGCCTTGATGACAAAGATGTCTCCAGCGCTGCCCTCGAAGGTTTTTCCGCCTACTGTCCAAACTCCCCGGCCTTCACGGATGAACTGGATCTCGTCATAAGGATGCCGGTGCGGATCTGGCCCCGAACCGGGCTTCCCATGGAATAGGAACACCGAAACACTGGTGTTGCCCTGCTCAGCTCCGACAAACTCATGCGAACTACCAACAAAGGGCAGATTCTCTTGGCGCACATGAAACATCTTTCGTCACCCTCCTGCTAAGCTTTGATGACTGCGCCCACGGTTTGGATCCGCGAATAGCAATGCGTGAAATAGAATATTTCGCCAACTATCCGTTCAGGGGCGCCGGCGGTGGCTGATATTCAGCAGCGGATGCGGGACAACGATCACACTGGCCTCGATGTCGCGCCCGGATTCACTGCGATAGGCATTTTCTTGTTCTTTGGTGCCGTCATGGCGAGCCTTGCTGCAATTACTCTGCTCTGGCGAGGCACCGCTCTTGATCGTGTGTGGGCTCTCAATCCGATTGCCTACAAGCAGCTCGCGCCTCTGGGCCGGGCGGTTGCGGTTCTCTTTCTGCTGCTCGGTGCCGCCCTCACCACGGCAGGAATCGGGTGGTTTCGACGCCGCCTTTGGGGATGGAGATTGGCGGTCGTAATTATCGCGACACAGGTTCTAGGGGATGTGGTTAACTGCGTCAGAGGCGACTGGCTTCGCGGTGGAGCGGGCATTGTCATCGCGGGTGCACTCTTGCTGTTTCTTTTGCAGCCGAGAATCAGAGCCACGTTTGCCTAGAAAATCTCTTTCGAAGAAATTCAAAAAGGCCATAGCCGATCAGCGCGGCGATCATGGCAATTTCAAAAATTGGCAGCGGTGAAAACATCTCCGATGGCCCAAGCTACGCCCCTCTTCTGCCCCATGCCAGAGTGTTCAAACTCTCCCATCAAGAGATTCGAGTAGAACAGGAAGACGATAGAGCCTACCTCGATCACCGCTCTCCAGACACTTTTCATCCTGCCCGATGCCGACTCCTAGAGAGCCGAGATTGTAGCCGATTGTTGACGAACACAGACCTTAGCGCTGGTTGAGGAGTTTTCGGTGAATAAACAGTCCCTTGGGCCTTGGTACGGGGGATGGGTAGCGAGTGGCGACAATCCAGACTCCGACGGCAATCAGGACCCAGTCTGCGACTATCATTCCGGTGGCACTTACCCGCCTTCCAGGGGGTGGGGTTGCGAGCACACCCATCACTCCTCGGCTTCCGCAGTCCACAAAGGCTCGCCGCCCAGCGAGTGATAGAAGCCCCATCCCGCCAGCGCCACCACGCTGAGCAGTGCAAACATAGACGTCGTCATGTACCACGTGGAGACGTCAGAGCTAATCGGAACCCCAGAAAGCATGTCGACGGTGAAAATCGCGATGGCTAACGGTACCAGTCCAAACCGGAACACGATGAGCACCGCAATGGCATAGACCAGAATTTGCACCGGCAGATCAATCGACACGTAATCGGAACTCAATCCCTTCGGCAAGGCAAATAGAGCCACAAATGCGATGGCGGCCAGCCAGTCTTTCCGCAGCACGACCTTCAAGGCCAGCAGCAGGAAGAAGAATTCCAGGGTGGCCAGAATGGAACTGGAGATCTGGGCCAACCATGCCCCCAGCGCGGTTCGGCCACCCATCAGGAACTCGGTCTGAAAGAGTTCCGGCGCCGCTCCCATCCGCATCATGAAAATCACGGCGGTCCGAAAAATTAGAATCCAGACCACACCCAGCATGACCCCAAACAAGAGGTCGCGCCCTACGAGGGCATCGCGGAACTGTCCCGACAACAACCGGCTCCAGGAAATGATGGCGTGCGGCCAGCGCCGTCGCACCCACGGCTCCAGCGCCAAGTACAACATCCACGTCACCCCGGAAATGAAGAGTCCGGTACTCATTGCAATAATCAGGTAGAAAATCATCCCCAAGCTGGCTAACAGGTGGCCGCGGCACAACCACAGCAGCATCTGGAGAGCGAACATCACCGCTCCGATGCGGAACGCGCCCAGCCGGTCGGCTCGCCCCATGCGGTAATTCCGTCGTGCCAAGAACACAGCTCCACAAAACAAGGAGAGCGCAAGCGCCAGAAAGAACATTTTCTGTACTTTTTTTCTTGTGGAATCCGGCAGGCCGGTCGTGCGCTGCGGCTTGGTCCAGTCACTGATCAGCGAAAAGAAGACCGGTTTGCCGTGCCACGCCGCGGCCTCGACGCGGAGCGGCCGCTGGGTGCCCGGCCACGTTCCAGTCCACGCCATGCGCGCGTCGGATGCCGCCAGCGAGTTCCATGCGGGCTGTGCTTTTTGAAACTGCGCCGGATCTAGGCCTGCCGCGACGAACAGCGGGTTCCAGTCCAATGCTGCCGCCGACGCACTCGAATTTTCTTTCTCCGGAGGAATCGCCTGGAAATAGGTCAGCCGCCCTTGCGGATCGAGTTCCAGGTTGATCATTCCCGAAAGCACGGTGGGCGGGTCGTCGCGAGAAACGATGCCGGGGTTGAGAAGTTGATCCTGAAAGCCATCTGCTCCCATATCGTCGGGACTCTGCCGGTACCAGTTCCGGAGCAGTGAAGGTCGGGCGGCCAGTACGGCATTCCAGTCCGGATGCGGCTTGTCATTTTTCTCTACAAAGTTTTGGAATTCCCGGTCGTTGTCGAGTCCAAATGCGCTATCGACAGGGCGCTCGGGATAGCCAAGTTGGTTGACGATTTCATGCGCTTTTTCTGTGAGCACCTCCGGCGAAAGTTCGAGTTTCATTCGTTCGAGCGCGCTGGTGCGCGCCGCCATATAGGTCACCAGCGCCAAGGCTACCAACACTGCGCCGAAAAAGGCGAGGGCCATGGGTGGCCGCAGACCCGCTTTCTCTCCAGACGCCGCCACCAGTTGTGGCGACGGCGTCTCTCCCGCAGCCAGCGCGGCGGCCAGCGGATCGCCACCCGGCAACGCCGCAGCCACCGCCAGAGCCGTGGGGGGACGCGACGCGGGATCGGTCTCCAGGCACCGAAGAATCACCTTCTCCACGATCAAATCGAGATCCTTCACCACCGACGAGGGCCTGCTGGGCGTGCGTTCTCCTCGCGCGCGTACCAGGGCCGGCGCTTCCGCGAACGCTCGCTTGCCCGTGAACCCTTCATACAACACCAGCCCGAGCGCATAAATGTCGCTGCGCATGGTCACTTCTTTTCCAGCCAGTTGTTCGGGTGACATGTAGGCTGGTGTTCCGCTGCGCACCTCCGCACCTCGGATGTTGTCGGCCACTCCTGCCAGACCAAAGTCCGTGATCACGACCTGGCCTCGTCCGTCGAGCATGATGTTGGCAGGCTTCAAGTCGCGATGCAGAACGCCTTTGGTGTGGGCGGCGGCCAGTCCCGCGCAGAGCTGTCGCGCAATTTCCAACGCTTTGTCGGGCGGGAGCCGGCCGATGCGCCGCAGCAGGGAAGCCAGGTCTTCGCCATCGACATACTCCATGGTGAAAAACGTCTGGCCGTCGACCTCCCCGACGTCATACACACGGCAAACATTGGGATGCGAAACTCGCCGTGCCATTCGCACTTCATTACGAAAACGTTCGAGCAATGCCTCGTCGCCGACGGCTTCGTCGGGGAGGAACTTCATAGCGACTGCCTGTCCGAGCGTCAAATCATCCGCGCGATAGACCTCGCCCATGCCGCCTTTTCCCAGCAGGGCGATGATGCGGTAACGACTCGCTACGAGACGGCCCGGAAGAAATCGACCTTCGTTCAGCAAATATTCGGGAGAACTGGAAGGCCGCGAAGAGGAGACCGACCCCGACCGTGGCCGCGGGGGCAATGGGGAACTCGCCGTAGCAAAGTCGAGGGTCGCCACATCGTCGGTATTGGAAGCAGGCCGTCCGCAGGACGAACAGAAGCGAACGTTGTTCGGTAATTCCGTCCCGCAATTTGTACACGTAGGCATGAAAATTTCCCGCGCTACAGTCTATCCCAGACCTGCGACAGCGGATCTAAGACCTCGGCTCTTTCGGCGCGGGACGCAATGTAGCGCCGCCGTCCGGCGGCAGTCCGGCGGGCGTCCCCGCCCGCCGCGCCAAGGGCGAGACGCCCTCAAGATGCCGACGCTACCCGGTCTGAGATTTGAAGGCTGAGGGCTGAGGTCTAAGGTCCAAGGTCCTTTTTGTTACCATCCAAAGCGATGACTTCACGCTTGGGGCTGAAGCTGAGAAATCCTGTATTTCTGCTGTGTCTAACCGCGGGCCTGCTCGCTTTCGTGGTGCAATCCGGCGAATTGGGAACCGCCGACACGCTTCACCGTCTGCAGACCACGCACTGGCTCTGGACCTCGCAGCCGCAGGTGTTTCCCAACGAGTATCCCGAGTTCGGGCTGCACGGCACCGGGGGCCGCATCTTCAGTTGGTATGGGATCGGACAATCGCTGCTCATGCTGCCCGCGGACCTGGTGGGCACATGGATCGCGCGCTGGCACATTTTCTCCCGATACGAAGATGACCCTGCAGTGCGCAGCATCGTCGTCAGTTACAGCACGAATATCCTGGTCAACGTGCTCACGGCGTTGATCGCGTTTCGCCTGCTCCGTCAGTTGCGCTTTAGCGTAAACGAAGCCGTGGCCGGTGTCCTCGCTCTACTTTTCTGCACGACGCACCTGCATTACACCCAAAACATGCAGGAGAACAATTACATCATGCTGCTGACTCTGACTGGGTTTTCCTTCCAGTATGAGTGGCTTCGCTCCGAGAGCCTTCGCGCGCTCTTTGTCGGTTCGGCCGCGCTGGGATTGAACCTGTTGACTCGTGTGACCACCGGCCTCGATCTCATCGCAGGTGGCATCTTCCTGCTGGCCGTACTCTGGTTCGAGCAAGTGCGCGGCCGAGCCTTGTGGTCACGCCTGCTGGCTTACTGCAAGATTGCAGTCCCGGTCTATGTTTTCTTTGCGATGGTAGAGCGCCTCTACAGCTTCTGCCGCTTCGGATCGCTGACTCAAACCTATCTTCCAATCTTCGCGCGAGAAGCACGCCTGCAGGATCCCACCTTGCCTACAAATTTTCCCTGGAGCACGCCGCTTCATCAAGGCGTTCTGGGCGCGCTCTTTAGTCCCGAGAAATCGATCTTCCTGTTCGACCCTCTTGTAATGCTCGCTCTATTTCTTCTTGCTTTCTTATGGAAGTGTCTGTCTGTGGAAGTCCGCGCCTACGCGCTGGCGTCGGTCTTGCTCCTGCTTGGCTATATCTTTTTCTACGCGCGCTACACGTACTGGGCGGGCGACTTCGCCTGGGGAGATCGCTACGTCTCGACCGCGGTAGAAATGGTGGCGCTTCTGGCCATCCCCCTACTGCTGCGCCATCGTGCCAATCTAAGCCCGTGGATCTGGCGCGCCAGCATAGTGCTTATCGCCGCCAGTCTCATCATCCAGATCGCATCCCTAGCCTTCTGGCTGCCACTCGAGATTTACCAGATGGAGACGCTCGGCCATCCCACCTTTGTGATCGCGCTGCGCTTCAAGAACATCGCTGCATTTGCTCTGGGCAAGATGGACGCGTGGGGCCTGAACACCGAAGCCATGTCGGAAGACCCATGGGACTACGTCCACATCACTACGTGGAATTTTCTGCCATTCCTGTTGCACCGCGTCGGCTCCGCGCCCCGGTGGGTGGTCGAGACGGCGTTCGTCGTATGGGGCGTCGCACTTGCCGCGTTTGCCGCTATCTTGTGGCGCCTGCGAATAACGCTGGATCGAGTAGAGGACGAAGGTTAGTTTGTGCACTTTCATCGCCCCAAATGAAGACTTCGGTCTAGGTCATGATTGGAACCCCGTGTCACGTTTACAAGCGAGCCACGCTGCGTGTATCGTTGGTCCGCAAATTCCTAACCGCTAAAGCTGGGTGAATTTTATGTTTACCAATCGGCCCGCTCCCTATCGAACCGTCTTGCTCGTTTGTCTGGCTCTGAATATATGCACGGCGTCAAGCGTCGCCGCCTCCTCTCAAGCGACCGAAACAAAACCCGCGGTCGAACGGATGACGGCGGACTCGCCACGTGTAACGTCGGCCGGAGCCAGATTTAAAGTTCCTGCTGGTTGGTCAATCGAAACTCGGAAAGAGTTAGTCATCCTGGACGCCGCCCGAGACCGACACACACATCGCCATTGTCGACTCGCGAGTCGCCGACGCGAAAGCTGCGGTCGCCGCTGCCTGGGCCGCTTACAAGCCCGAATCGAAGCGTCCAATCAAGTTGGTGACGCCTCGTCCCGCACGCGAAGGATGGGACGAGCGCCAGGCATTTGACTACGAGACTTCGCCCAACGAGCGTGCGGCGGTGCAGGCTCTCGCGCTGCGCGCCGGAAACATCTGGACCGTAATCATTCTGGACGGAACCGACCCGACGGTGGAGAAGCGCTCCGCTCCGATTGGACTGGTCTTCGAAAGCTTGCGTCCGAAAGATTACAAGCGCGAGTCCTTCGCCGGCCGTAAGCCGCACCCGCTGGATACTGCTCACATCGATCAACTCAAAGCCTTCGTGGAAACTTCCATGCAGCAACTCGGGATTCCCGGCGCTCTCGATGGCGCTTATTGATCACGGGAAAATCGTCTACCAGGGCGGATTCGGCGTACGCGAACTCGGCAAGTCCGAGAAGGTGGACGAAAATACAGTGTTCATGGCCGCGTCGAACACGAAAGGAATGACGACGCTGCTGCTTGTCCGAGTTGGTCGACGAGAAAAAGTTGAAATGGGATCAGCCAGTGATCGAGGTCTATCCGGCCTTCAAACTGGGCGACGCCGATACGACGAAAAAGGTTCTGGTCAAGAATCTGATCTGCGCTTGTACCGGCGTTCCGCGGCAGGATCTGGAATGGTTATTCGAATTCAAGAATGCCACGCCGGAATCCGAGTTGGCTTTGCTCGGAACCATGCAACCCACCAGCAAGTTCGGCGAAGTCTTTCAGTACAGCAATCTGATGGCTGCGGCCGCGGGATACATTGGCGCGCACCTCGTTTATCCCGGACCGCGAACTCGGCGCGGCTTATGACAAGGCAATGCAGGAAAGGATTTTCGATCCGCTGGGAATGAAGTCGACGACCTTCGACTATGCGCGTGCCCTCGCCGGCAACCATGCGACTCCGCACGGGGACGACATCGATGGCAAGCCCACCGTGGCTAGCATGGCCATCAATTACTCGATCGTTCCCGCGCGTCCGGCAGGGGCCGTATGGACGTCTGCCGCGGACCTGATCCGCTACGTGCAAGACGAACTCGCGCTGGGCAAACTGCCGAATGGCAGGCAACTGGTTTCGTCGGAGAATTTGCTGATGCGCCGAGCGCCCGCAAATTTCCGCTAGGAGAAGACGCAAGTTACGGCATGGGTTTGGTCGTCGACCACACCTACGGAGTTCCCATGGTGAGCCACGGCGGCAGCATGTCAGGCTTCAAGAGCAACCTTTACTTTCTGCCAGACTCCGGCATCGGCGCCGTACTGCTCACAAATTCGGATAACGGAGGTATGGTTCTGGGTCCGTTCGGACGTCGCCTGCTAGAGGTCGTCTTCGATGGCAAACCGGAGGCAGTCGCCGAGGTTGCTTCACGCGCCGCCACTCACAAAGCTCAGCTCGCCAAAGACCGGGAACGTCTCGTTGTGCCGCCCGCGCCGGAACTGGTTTCTGGCTTGGCCAAGCGTTATTCCAGCAAGGAACTCGGGGACCTTGCCGTATTGGCCGACAACGGAGTTACAACCTTCGACCTCGGCGAGTGGCAAAGCAGAGTCGCCTCGAGAAAGAATGATGATGGAACTACATCCTTCATTACGATCGACCCGGGTACCGACGGATTCGAATTCGTGGTGGGCGAGCGTGCCGGCAAGCGCGTGCTCACGATCCGCGACGGCCAGCATGAGTACACCTTCACGGAGACTGCCTAATCGCATTGTCGGAGTTTCCGGTTTCGGATGTCGATTATGGTAGAACGGTAAAACCAGGAGGTAGAAAGGTATGGGGCTGAACATTAAGGACGAAGAGGCCCACCACCTGGCGCGCGAGCTGGCACAGCCCCCGGGGGAAAGCATGACTGTGGCTGTGAGTGAGGCGATTCCAGAACGCTTAGAGCGTATTTCGCGGGAACTCCAAAAAAGACCTGGTCGAGCGCATTATGGAAATTGGAAGAGATTGCGCCGCCGCCCATCTTAAAGAACCTTACAAGTCTGGGGATCATGGCGACTTGCTGTATGACGACCAGGGTTTGCCGAAATGATTCTCGACTCATCTGCATTGCAAAGCCGCGCGCCGAGCCGGAGACGCCCGCTCTAGCCAATGCTGTTTAAACGGAACGACTTCCGCCTCATCGACGTCGAATCAGCAGATTCTAGCCTATTCGACCGTTACCGACTTCGCCAGATTTCTCGGCTGGTCCACATCGCAGCCGCGCCGCACCGCAATGTGGTAGGCCAGCAACTGCAGCGGAACGATTTCCAGAATCGGCGACAACTCCTCCGGCGCGGCCGGCACGTAGAGAACATAATCCGCCGCTTCCTTGATCTCTTCATCCTCCTCGGTGGCCAGCGCGATGACGACTCCGGACCGCGCTTTCACTTCTTTCAGATTGGAGATGGTCTTTTCATAGCGCAGCACCGAGCCCGGATTGTTCACGTCTCGCGTCGCGATCACCACAACCGGAAGGTTTTCGTCGATCAGCGCGTTGGGACCATGCTTCATCTCGCCGGCGGGATATCCTTCCGCGTGAATGTAGGAAATCTCTTTCAGCTTCAGCGCCCCTTCCAGCGCAATCGGGTAATGAATCCCTCGCCCTAAAAACAAGAAATCGTGGACCTTTTGATATCGCTTGGCCAGATCGTCGCAAGCCTCATCGTGAGTCAGGATGGTCTCGAGTTTGGCTGGAATGCGCGTCAGTTCCTGCATTGCCGCCCGCGCCTGTTCGGCACTCATGCTGCCTCGCACCTGCGCCAGATACATCGCGAAGATATACAGAGCGGTCAACTGTCCCGTAAAAGCCTTCGTCGAAGCTACGCCGATCTCGGGCCCTGCATGCGTGTAAATCGTGCCCTGCGCCTCGCGCGTGATCATCGATCCCACCACATTGCAGATGGCCAGCGTCTTCGATCCTCTGGCTTTGGCCTCGCGCTGAGCCGCAATCGTGTCTGCAGTCTCGCCCGATTGCGAAATCACCAGCGTGATCGTCTCTGGATCGACGATGGGATTTCGATAGCGCCACTCGCTGGCATAGTCAACTTCCACCGGCACCCGCGCCAGCGATTCGATCATGAACTTCCCCGCCTGCCCGGCGTGCCAACTGGTTCCGCATGCAATGATGTTGATCTTGTTCGCGGCCCGGAACTCGGCCTCGGTGATTTCCATCTGGTCGAGGAAAATGCGGCCTGTCTCTTGCGAGACCCGGCCTAGCGTCGTATCGCGAACGGCGCGCGGCTGCTCATAAATCTCCTTAAGCATGAAATGCTTGAAGCCGCCCTTCTCCGCCAAAATCGGGTCCCACATCACGTGCTGTATCTGGCGCACCACGGGTTTGCCGTCGAAGTCCGTCAACTGCACGCCGTCGGCGGTCACTACCGCCATATCCCCGTCTGCGAGAAAGAAAATGTCTCGCGTGTGATACAGAATGGCCGGCACGTCCGACGCCACGAAGTACTCATCATTCCCCAACCCAATTACGGCCGGCGGTCCATTGCGCGCCGCGACAATTTTGTTGGGGTCGTCGCTCGAGATTACGGCCAGCGCAAAAACGCCACTTAGCTGTTTTACCGCCTGCCGCACGGCATCTTCCAGCGCTGGACGCTTCCCGTTTCCCGAACTCCTGGAATATTTTTCGATCAGGTGAGCAATGATTTCAGTGTCGGTTTCGGTGGTGAACTTGTGGCCTTCTTCCGTCAGCTTCTTCTTTAGGCTGAGATAGTTTTCGACGATCCCGTTGTGGACCACGACGATCTTGCCGGTGCAGTCGCGGTGAGGATGCGCGTTCTCTTCGGTAGGGCGTCCGTGCGTGGCCCAGCGGGTGTGCCCAATACCGTAGCTGCCGTGCAGCGGCCTTTGACGTATGACCTCTTCCAGATTGCGCAGCTTGCCCTCGGCGCGCCGCAGTTGCAACCCGTCACCGTTTCCGGCGACCGCAATCCCGGCCGAATCATACCCGCGATATTCCAGCCGTCGCAGTCCCTCGATAATGATGGGAACTACACTTTTCTTTCCGACATAGCCGACAATGCCACACATAAGAACCTCAAAGGATTCCCGGTCTAGTCCTACTCGTCCAGGGAGAAACGAAACTCTTCGATGACAGGATTGGTCAACACTTCGCGGGCGATTCGCTCGACCTCGGCCTGCGCCTCTTCGCGCGACAGTCCCCCGTCCAGCGTCAGCTCAAAATACTTCCCCTGGCGAACGCGTTCCAGGCCTTTGTATCCCATTTTCTTGAGCGCGCCATGAATGGTTTTGCCTTGAGGGTCGAGAACGCTTTTCTTTAGAGAGACGTAAACGTAGGCTGTCATAAAACAGTCATTATACGTGACAGGCTCTGGACCTCAGACCTCAGACGCCTACACTTCAAGGCCAAGGTCCGACGTCAGGGGTGACGCCGGTTCCTCAGTTGCCCAGCTTTTCATCCAGATCAGCCAGCGCGTCTTGCAGCAGCTTGCGATGGCGAGGATTCGTACTCGTTTCCAGTTGCTGGAGCACGGTTTGGCGGGAGAGACGAAGACCTTCTTTTTCCCGCGAACGCGCCGCTTCTTCTCGGCTCATCGGCGGACGCGGCTTGGCCGACTTTTCACTCGCCTCGGCCTGTTGCGCTTCCACTGATTTGCTCTCCCAACCTCGTGCCATAAATCAATGATATCGGAATTTCCACCCGGCATTGCCGGGACGGCTGTTCGGATTTCGTAACGTGATCGCATCGATCCGGTTATAAAAGCTGATCATAGCGCAAATAACTATTGACCCTCTTCGTTCCGGGGATACAATTCCCGCATTATTCGTGAACAGTACGTCCGCCTTTTGAGGGGGAGGCAGCGGCGGGGAGTAGTTTGTTTGTGCGTACGTCAAGCGCGCCACGCTTGAAACTTGAATTTGCCCCTCGTTCCACACCGCCCGGTGTGGCCAGCATCGCCCGTGCTTATTTCAAGTTCTCCGCCACGTCCACCGACTTGTCCCAGGTATTTCGCGTCCCGACGAATGGCCGCACAGGCGAAAGAATTGGAGCATCACATCCTCGAGCGCACCATAGAACTTGCGGCCGTCAACGAGGAGCTACACAACGAAATTCTCGAGCGCCAACGGACCCAGGAGGTTCTTCGCGATCCCGAAGAGAAATTCCATCAACTGGCCGACAATATCCAGGAAATCTTCTGGATGGTCGACAGGTTCACCAAACAGGCGATCTATGGAAATCCAGCGTTTGAACAGATCACCGGACGGACGATGGCCAGCTTGGTCGAGGCCCCCTTTCTTACCGGGAAATCATTCATCCCGACGATCGGGAACACGTTTTGAGCGCGTTAGATGAAGCGGCGAAGACCGGAGGGTTCGACGAGGAATTCCGTATCGTGCGCCCCGACGGAACTTTCCGCTGGGTCAGCGCCAAGGGTTTTCCCATCGCGACCCACAGAACAATGTCTACCAGTTGGCGGGCGTCTTGCTCGAGTCGCAAGCCGAATTGGCGCGCGTGACTCGAACCGTGACCATGGGCGAACTGGCTGTGTCCATCTCGCACGAGATCCAACAACCACTCACCGCGATTGTGACTGCCGGAAACGCGGTACTGCACTGGTTGGCCCATCAGCCACCGAATCTGGATGAAGCGCGCGAAGGTGTAACCGCATTGATTCGCGATGCCAATCACGCCCGCGCCGTCATCGATAGAATTCGCTCCTTACTCAAGGCTCGTCCCCTCAACTGCAACCGGTGAAGCTGAATGAAGTCGTTCGAGAAGGATTGCTCCTGGTGGCCAACGATCTGGTCAAAGCGGAAGTCGTCGTCCGGACCGCCCTGGCCGACGACCTCGTCGCGCGAAACCGTAACCCGGCTTTTAAGCACCCTGAAAAAGAAGCAGTTGATTCGTCTGGATGGACCGACGCTCGTGATTCGTGACGGCTCGGCTCTGCAAGCTTTGGCACTTTGACCTTCCTCCTCAGGGAACGGAGGACGGTTTTGTTCAGCCGTCCTCCAGAGCTATTCTGAGCTTGCTCCGCGACTTTTGAGCGGGGTGATGAAATGTATTCGGGTAGCTTGATTAACGATCTGTTCTCTGTAGTGGAAAGAGCGGAGAGCTCGGGCAACGCGCGTCAAGGAGAAATCGCAAACTCACGCACGGTTTGCGCGAAACCGACGCTCAAGCTCAGCTCTTATTCCCGGGGAACCTCAAAGTCCGAACAGTTCCCGCAGTCGTTTGGTCTGAGCCCGGCTGACCGGAATCTCGGTCTGCTTCTTGTCGTCCATGCGCAACTGGTAGGAGCTTTTGAACCAGGGAACGACTTCGCGAATGCGATTGATGTTCACCAGGTAGGAGCGGTGGGCCCGCCAAAAAAGATTCGTGTCTAAACTGTCCAGCAGTTCCTCGAGCGTGCGGCAGTTGGACTGTCCTTCCATCCCCGCCGGCCCCCCGGTCACCACCGTAATCACGCCATCTTCGATCCACGCATAACAGATGTCTCTCTGATCCACCAGAAACATGCGCCCGACAGTTTTCAGCAGAATCTTGGATGCCGGCTGCTTCTGCGATTCAATCATTCGCACCAGCGTCTCAATCTTCTCCGCCGGCAGAACATCCGCGTCCTGCTTGGCCCGCGCTTTTTGGATCGCCTGCGCCACCCGCTTCTTGTCAAAAGGCTTCAGCAGGTAATCGACCGCATTTACTTCGAACGCCTTCACCGCATATTGGTCGAACGCGGTGGCGAAAATAATCTTGGGCAGGGGAATTTTCTTGTCGAGCAGCTTCTTGATCACTCCGAAGCCGTCCAGACCGGGCATCTGCACATCCAGGAAAACCAGATCAGGATTGTGTTCCTTGATCAGGTTGAGAGCTTCCAGTCCGTTCTTGCCCTGCGCCACGACGTTGACGTCGTCGGCATTCTTCAGCAGATAAGCGAGTTCGTCGCGGGCGAGTTGCTCATCGTCCACGATTACTGCGGACAAAACCATCGTTGCTCCCGAAAAACTGAGAGGACCGCTGCATTGAGTATAGTGGCCCGATTTTTCCGGCGCAACGCACACAGGTAGCACCGGGGGTGCTACGACCTTTCTCGGCGGCCTTCGCATCCCCTCTACGATCTTCGCGGTTTAAGATTTTTCTCGCACGCTAAAGATCCCACGAAAGTCTGCAAGGAGGCACGTCACCCTGTCTTTAGTGCCCGTTCCGCCCCAAAGGCTTGGAAAGATCTTGCGCAATCCATTTCGACAGGAACGTACTTTCGTGCTCCACGAACCCGAGCTTCTGGTACACCTGCAATGCCGCCGTGTTTTCGGGCACCACTTCCAGATGAAGCGTGCGCACTCCCGCCGCCCGCGCCGCCTCTTCCACAAACTCCATCGTTTTGCGTCCCCACCCGCGCCTGCGATATCCCTCCAGCAGGTAAAACTCGTCGACGAACGCATCCCGCCCCAGCCACTCCAGGCTGTACCCGAAGCACAACACGACGTATCCCACAGCCCCGCCGTCATCCAGAATCAGCCAGGACCGGCCCAGATTCGCATCGCGCAACAGCGCCATCAGAGCCCCATGCGCCTTCGGTTCGTCAAAGCCATGTCCGTCGTAGAGGTAATACTCCCGCATCAATCGCAGCAGAATGCCCGTATCCGCCTCGACCGCCAAGCGAAATTGTGGCTGGTTGTTCATTGTGGGGTTGTTCGTCTCCGCGCTCTCCGCGAATCCTCCGCGAACTCTGCGGTTTAAGATCTTTTCTGTCGTTCAGACTACGCTTTCCAGTGCCAGCGCCATCCCCATGCCCCCGCTCACGCACAGCGTAGCCACGCCCCGCTTGGTATTGCGTTTCAGCATCTCGTGCAGCAGCGTCACCGTGATGCGTGTCCCCGTGCATCCAATGGGATGTCCGATCGCAATCGCCCCGCCATTCACATTGAGCCGGTCGCGATTCAGATTTAACGTACGGTCGCACGCCAGCACCTGCGCTGCAAAGGCTTCGTTCAACTCAATCAGCCCGAACTCGTGCGTTCTGAGATGATATTTCTCCTCCAGCTTCCGCAATGCGGGTACGGGCCCAATCCCCATGGTTCGCGGATCCACTCCCGCCGAGCTCACCGCCACGATTCGCGCCAGAGGTTTCAAACTGTTCTGTTTCACAAAATGTTCGCTGGCTACCACGACCGCAGCCGCTCCGTCGGTTATTCCCGAAGAATTCCCCGCCGTAATTGTTCCCGGCGTTTCTTTGGATTTTGAAAACACAGGCGCGAGTTTTGCAAGTTTTTCCAGGCTCGCGTCGGGGAATGGATGCTCATCGCGGGCAAACGTGCTTGCCCCTTTCTTTCCCTCAATCGTTACAGGAACTATCTCCGCCTCAAACCGCCCCGCCGCAATTGCCCGCGCCGCCCGCGTCTGCGAAAGCAGCGCATACTCATCCTGCTCCTCGCGCGTAATCTCGTACTTTTCCGCCAGCACTTCGGCGGTCTCGCCCATCACCATCTCCGCCAGAGGACAGAAAAATCCATCGCGATACATTCCGTCCACCAGTTCCTGATTGCCCAGCCGGTATCCCCATCGCGCCTTATCCAGATAATAAGGAACCCGCGACATTGACTCCGCCCCGCCCGCCAAAATGCAGTTGGCATCGCCCAGCAGAATCGCCTGGCTAGCCAGCGCGATCGACTTCATTCCCGACGCACAAGCCTTGTTCACCGTGTAGGCGGGAACTACCTGCGGCACACCGCTGCGCACCGAAATCTGGCGCGCCACATTCGGACCTCCCCCCGCCTGCCGCGCATTACCAAAGATGGTTTCTTCCACCTGCGCAGGGTCGACCCCCGCCCGCTCCATCGCAGCCTTCGCAGCCACCACTCCCATGTCGGCCGCGGTCAGCGAAGCCAGCGTCCCGCCAAACTTCCCAATCGGCGTGCGGACTGCCGAAAGAATATAAACAGCTGGCAAGTACCACCTCCAAACGTTTGAGTCTAGCAGGAGAGCGTTGCAGCCAATATCCCTGCCGAAGGGCTCCACTCTAGCCTCGCCTTTGCGAGGGTGGGAAAGTTCCCGCGAATCAGCGTCCAAGAAAAATGGAGCGCGGTTCGCTGATTCCCACAACCGCCGCCTACGTCACATTCTGGCAGAGAAATACAAATTCGACCTGAATCCTGAGCATTTGATCTAGAATCTATGGCTACAGCACACCGTCAACAGCCGCACCCAACTCTCAACATCGCGAAAAACTAAATCATTCGCAAGGAGGAGCGTCATGTCCTACGTGGATGTCGGTAAAGAAAATTCAACTTCCATCCATCTCTATTACGAAGACCACGGCTCCGGCCAACCCGTGGTCCTGATCCACGGATACCCCCTCAGCAGCGCCTCTTGGGAAAGACAGGTTCCCGCCCTTCTGGAAGCGGGACACCGGGTCATCGCCTATGACCGGCGCGGATTCGGAAAGTCCAGCCAGCCGACCACCGGTTACAACTACGACATCTTCGCCGAAGATCTCCACAAACTCGTCACGCATCTGAAGCTGCGCGATTTCGCCCTCGTCGGCTTCTCCATGGGCGGCGGCGAAGTAGCGCGCTACATAGGCAAGTTCGGTTCGAAGGGCGTGAGCAAGGCTGTCATCATGGGAGGAGTTCCGCCCTTCCTGCTGAAGACCGCGGACAATCCCGAGGGAGTCGATGGCAGCGTGTTCGAGGGCATCGAGAAAGCGGTGGCCACCGATCGCTACGCGTTCTTCACCGGGTTCTTCAAAGATTTCTACAACACCGATGTCAATCTTGGAAAGCGCGTCAGCGAGCAGGCGGTCCAGGCAAGCTGGAATGTCGCCGCTATCGCCTCTGCCACAGCCAGCCTGGCCTGTGTGCCCACGTGGGGTGAAGATTTCCGCAATGACGTGGCCAAAATCGATGTCCCCACGCTGGTCATTCACGGCGACTCCGACCGCATCGTTCCGTTTTCGGCTGCGGGGCAACGCACCGCCAAGCTGATCAACGGAGCCGAACTCGTCGTGATCAAAGACGGCCCCCACAACGTCGCTTGGACCCATACCGACGAAGTCAACAGCGCGTTGGTAAACTTCCTGGCAAAGCCATCAGTAAAAGGCCAAGCATCAGAGCCAAGGAGGAGGGCCGTAGCGTAAATCAGACGCCGCGGAAAAAACCTGTCATCCAGAGCGAAACGAAGGACCTATGCAGTTGTTTGCGGCGCGATGCATAGATTCTTCGCGGCAAAAGACGCCGCTCAGGATGACAGCTCATTTATGTGCGCGGGCATGGTTTTCTTCGGGGAAAGACAACCATCCTCTGTACAACCGCCTTTCGCCGCTTGCCATTCCACCTAACCTCCGGCATAATAAGAGTTTGCCTCGATCTCACCGGACTCTTCCGGAACAAGGATATAAGACCTGTGTTAATGATTCGTCTGGCGCGCCGAGGTGCGCGCAAACAACCGCACTATCGCATTGTGGTGATTGAGAAGGCGCGCGCCCGTAACGGTCGTCCGGTGGAAGTGGTCGGGACCTATAATCCCCGCACCAATCCCGCCAGCGTCGAACTGAAGCGTGATCGCGTGGAGTATTGGGTGTCGAAGGGCGCCCAGATGTCGGACCGGGTGAACAAACTGTTCTCCAAGACTCCGGCTCCAGCCGCCGCCTAAGCTGTTTGACTGTTCAGTGGCGCCTTCAAGATGTGCAACTCGGTAACGCTCAACCTGGTGAAGGGCACGACTTTAGTCGTGCCGTAAGCGGCGATACAGCTATCGGCTCGAGCCGCTGAGGGACATGGCTCGATCTCTCAATCGTTTCGTTTCCACGGAGAATGCAGATTATGACTGAGACCTCCGGAGATGTGCGCGCGCTCGTCGAACTGATCGCGAAGTCGCTGGTCGACACTCCCGATGAAGTTTTCGTGGAGAAGTTCGACGACGACGTCATCGAACTGGAAGTCGCCGAAAGCGACGTGGGCAAGGTTATCGGACGCCAGGGCCGCACCGCTCGCGCTTTGCGGGCTTTGTTGAGCGCCGCAGGCCACCGAGCCCGCAAGCGCTACACACTCGAAATCATCGAGTAGGCCGGACGAAGCCGCCGCGAGTAGAGTGGACAAAGACGACGCGACTTGCCGTAGCCGCGAAGCGGCGAAAGAATGCAGCCCGCGGCGCAAGCCGTGGGTTACAGCGACCTTCGAGTGGCAAGCCCCGAAGGGTCGAAAGAAAGTTTGCAACCGTTTGGCCCATGCCGCGCACTTCGCCGAAGGCCTTGAGTCCTGAATCAAACGGCGAGTTCATCACCCTGGCCCGCGTCGTCAAGACGCAAGGCCGGCACGGCGAGGTCGCTGCAGAAATACACAGCGATGTTCCGGGACGCTTTGCCGCAGGTATGAAGTTGTTCGCGCTTCCGAAGTCGCAGGACTCGCGGCGCGAACTGGAAATCGAAGATCTGTGGCCGCACAAGGGTCTGCTGGTCCTGAAATTTCGCAGCGTAGATTCGATGTCCGACGCCGAGCTTCTGGTCGGATCGGAATTGCAGGTTCCAGGCGCGGAGCGTGCGGAGCTGGAACTCGGTTGGAATTACGTGAGTGATCTGATCGGTTGTGTGGTTCTCGATCACGTCCGCGAGATTGGCCGCATCGAGGATGTACAGTTCGGCGCAGGTGAAGCGCCGCTGCTTATTATTGAGGATGCAGCCGGCAAAAAGTTTGAAGTGCCATTCGCGGACGCGTACCTGGAAGGGGTTGACGTAGGGCGGCGGCAAGTACGCATGAAGCTCCCCGACGGCATGCTGGAAATCAATGCCCCAGTGACCGCGGAAGAGAAACAGGAACAGCAGTCCGAAAGAAAGAAAAGGCACTAGGGTTTCGTCTGTGAACCTCAGCGCCCTCTCTGGTTGAAGGTTTTACTGGTTCGAGATGAAGGCCGATATTCTAACGATTTTTCCCGGCTTCTTCAGCGGACCATTGGATCATGGCATCACCCGCCGGGCCTGCGGGATGGGCCTGGCGAAAATCGAAGTCCACGACTTGCGGCAGTTTACGCATGACAAGCACCGCACCGTGGATGACCGCCCTTTCGGCGGCGGCGAGGGCATGGTGCTCAAGCCGGAACCGCTCTTTGAATGTTTGGAATCGTTGCAACTGGCATCCCGCGATGATCGCATGGCGGGGCGCGCGAAGCAGTCCGTAATTTTGCTTTCGGCACAGGGCCAGCGCTTCACGCAGCAGGTCGCCTCGGAACTGGCGGCGCTTGATCGCATCGTTCTTGTCTGCGGCCGCTACGAAGGCGTGGACGAGCGAGTGGCGGACTTTCTGGCCGACCGTGAGATCTCGATCGGCGATTACGTGCTGAGCGGCGGAGAATTGGCCGCGGCGGTAGTCATCGAGGCGGTGACGCGGTTACTCCCGGGTGTAGTAGGCAACGAAGCTTCCACGCGGCAGGAATCGTTTACCGCGCACCTGCAGACAGAGGCGGGCGCCGCGGACTCGACGTGCGGCTCGGGCGGATTGCTGGATTATCCGCACTACACGCGCCCCGCGGATTTTCGCGGAATGACGGTGCCGGAGGTTCTGCTGAACGGGGATCATCAGGCAATCCGTCTCTGGCGCCGGCAACGGGCTCTGGAAAAAACGCTGCGCAACCGCCCGGATTTGCTGGAGGGTGTGACGCTCAGCGACGAAGACGCAAAGGTTTTGGCCCGCATCAAGAGTGGACGCGGCTAGCGGCGTTAGGTGTTAGGTTTCAGGTTTTTGGCCTCAGACCTAACACCTACGACCTAAGACCCACTAAGATTAGACAACGAAGGAACAACGACATGTCAAACTTAATCATCGAAAAACTGCTGGCGAAATCGCAACGCACCGACATCCCCGCATTCCATCCCGGAGACACCGTGCGGGTCCATGTGAAGATCAAGGAAGGCGACAAGGAACGCGTACAGGCCTTCGAAGGCGTGGTCATCAAGCGCGACAACGGACCGCAAGCCAGTTTCACCGTTCGCAAGATCAGCTTCGGTCAGGGGGTCGAGCGCATCTTCCCCATTCACTCCAAGGTGATCGACAGGGTCGAACTCTTGCGCTCGTCGAAGGTTCGCCGCGCTCGACTGTTCTACCTGCGCGGTCTGCGCGGCAAAGCCGCCCGCCTGCGCGACGTGGAAAAGGCGTAGACTTCCGCATCGCGTCCGGTGCGCACTATTTAGTTATGTGGGACCGAGTCAGAGACCGGTCCCACATGATCTCCGCGCTCTAGTCAAATGCCGGATGCGATCAAGTCAGCAGGCGCGGAAACTCCTTGGGAGTGACTTTTCCTGCCCTGCTCTGCCTCGTACTCTTTTCTGGTTCCAACGAAGAATTCGATTTTTCCGCCAATCGGAATTCCGTCCCCAGTTTTAAAAAGGGAGTGCGAATATCCCCACACCGTGCCTTCGCTGGAATTCTGAAAGGTTGGCTGGGAATCGGTCAGCAGCGTGGATGTGATGACCTTTCCGTTGCTAGGTACGGGCACCACATACGCGTCGCCGCGCTTCTCCAGCGGGGTCGCGTCTTTGACACCCATCTCCAGCCGGAAGTTGCCAGTGAACCCAGCCGGGATTTCAACCATTACCTGCGGCGCGGAACTCTGCTTCGAGCACGCGCTGGCCGCAACCAGAAACACTGCGCAGATCACCATCGACAACATCTTTCGATTCCGATTCATCCTTTCACCTCTTGCAGATGGGGCGGAGAAACTTTTGGGGCCGATCTAGCGCGAACCGGCACTCGTGCCACAATTTCGGTCCCGATGGCGCTGGAATTGATTTCCAGCCGGCCGCCGATCTCGCGAATGCGTTCTGTCATACCGGCTAAGCCAACCCCGCCGCCCGATCCGTCTTCCTGAAGGCTTTGCAAAACCGAAGGCGGCATTCCGTTGCCGTAGTCTCTTACGCGCAAGATCACATGGTTGCCCGCGGTCTGCAAACTGACATCGGCTCGCTTCGCCCCGGAGTGCCGGTGCACGTTCGTCAAGCTTTCTTGCAGCACCCGAAACAATACCAACTCCGTAGCTTCGGGCAAGCGGCCGGCTCCATCGCGAATGTCGAGGTGGACATCAATGCCGCTGCGTTTTCCGAATCCTTCCACGAACCAGCGGGAAGCGGAGTTCAATCCTGCTTCATCCAGCAGGGGCGGATGCAACAAGTGCGAAATCGTCCTCGTTTCGGCGAGGGAGTCGTCCAGCAGCTTGAGGCAGTCCTGCAAAGTGGTGTCGCCGGGCAACCTGACCTGCAGCATCGAGAGCGCCATTTTCATGGCGGCCAGGTGCTGGCCGACGGAATCGTGCAATTCGCGGGCGAACTTCCTCCGTTCCTCATCCTGCAGCGTCAATACCTTGGCGCTCAGCGCACGCTGTGTAAGTTCCGCTCGCGAGCGCGCCGCGACCTGATCCATCAGCAGTTGATGGTGCACGATAAACAACACCAGTGCGAGGAACAGGCTTGTGGTCAGGATTGCTGCCGTAAGCGAAGTGAAGCGGCTGGCGCGTGCCTGCCGCTCCGCCAGCAACTGTTCCTCGGTGTCATACATGCGCTGCAAAAGCAGGTCCGTGTTTTCGGCTGTTGCCAGGCTTTGGCGGCTGATCGCCGCCTGGGCCGCCGCGGTCGACTTCCCAGTTTTCTTGAGTTCGATAGCCTGACCCAGGAGATCAATCCGTTGTTCTTTCAGTTCGTCCAGCTTTCGGCAGTTGGCCTGCTGTTGGGCATTGTCGGCGGTCAGGCGCTGGATGATCGCGACCGCGTTTCTGATCTGGCTTACCACCTCAGCCTGCTGCTGCAAAAGCGAAGCGTCGCCGGAATCTATGTATTCGGAGCGCAGGCGTCCGGCCCGCGCGGTAGCCATGGAAAGTTGGGCCAACGCGTTCTGTACATCCCGCGTATGGCGGACCCAGCCTTGGCTGGCGTCCATGCGATTGAATGCGAAGATAGGCGGAGCAACTGCTGAGGAGAAGGAAGAGTACCGCGGCGGCCAGAGCCGCATTCACCTTTCCAGATGGAAGACATGCTGCGACCGGGAGACCCGTTGAGTATTGTAATCGAAGCCGCTGTGGAAAGGCGTAAAAGCCTTGTAAAACAGGGGCGGATTGCGGCTTCCCGGCACAGGATCGCGCGAAGGCGGTACGGATTAGCAGGCGGAACTATCCCGCGGCAGAGGTTAACGGCTCCCGGATCATCTCTACCTCGGCAAACTCCTTGACTCTTCTAGTTCGGAGCCTGCTCAACACATAGCTGAGCAAGGGACGATCGCCGCGGCGAATTTCCTGGAACTCTACCCCCATGCCAAGGTTGTTGACCAGATATTTCACTTGCGCTTTGACAGCCACGCTGACGTCGAAACATGTTCAACATCAGGCGGAAGTCGGTTCCGGGACGCAAGATTTCCGTGGCCGCGATGCGCGCCCCGAATTCCGAAATCTGTTGCACTTGGCCTTCGACTCGCTGCACACCGTCGATCACCCGCGCCTGGCCTTCGACGTGAAAGCGCGGACGCCGCCGCCGGTTGGCCCGCAACTTGACCGAAGCCACGAGGCAGTAAACGGTGCTCCATGGTTTCGAGATCGATGGGCTGGTACTGCTCCTCAAGTTGGCGCAACTCCTCATCCCACGGAGTCTTGCCCTCGACACACTGCACGGTGAATTGACCACGTAAGGCGGAAGCGGCGTCCGCTGCCCAAACCACCTGGCAAACCGCTTTGTTGCGCCCGCGCTCTACCATCACCATGTCCCCAATGTTGACCTCGCGCGTGCCGAGCAACCGGGCGCCGTGCGGGTGGATGTCATAGGTGCAGGCCATCTCCGCCGGACCGCGTCCCTCCTGAACGATCGGACTCCAGCGCACCGGAAGCGCCAGATGTATTAATTTTCCCGTGAGCAGGCCTTCTTCAGGCGACTGGTTGGTTTTGCTCTGCAAGACTTCCCCCGGGTCGAGTTCGACTGAGGCCAAGTTACCAGTACATGTCCGAACGGGCAATGTACGTCCGTAATCCCGGTAGTGGTTACTGTTAGCGTCTCTGGAGGACTGGCGAGTCAGAACGGCGGTCGCCTTCCGGTGTTCGGCTGCCGGCTTCCGGAAATCAAAACGACTATCAGAGCCGGAAGCCTGATGCCGGCTCTTCGCGTCCTTCGCGCTGTCTGGGCGTACTTTGCGGTCAAAGGTTTTACCAAGGGTCGCGAGGGATTCGCGAAGGTCGCAGAGCGATTTTTTCTTTTAAACTCGCTTGCAGGAATTTCTGCTCTGGACGAAGATGGTGGCAACTCCCTTGGTCTTTTGCGAATGAAGTTTTCTGTGATGAAGTGGTCGTGATGAAATTATCTTCCACGCGAACATTATCGCCCGCGGCTAAGCTGCGACTGCTGAAGAAGCTGCGGTGCACGCTGCGTTACGAAAAAAAGGCCTGGGCCAGCGGGGCGCGGCTGGTGGCCGGCGTCGATGAAGTTGGGCGCGGCTCTCTGTTTGGCTGCGTGGTGGCGGCGGCGGTGATCCTTGACCCTGCCTACCGAGTGCGCGGATTGCGTGATTCCAAGCTGCTGCTGCCGGAGCGACGCGAAGTGCTGGCGGAGCGCATCCGCGAGCACGCGATTGCATGGGCCATTGCGGCGGTGGACGCGGCACGCATCGATCAGATCAATATCTATCACGCCTCGCGAGCCGCCATGCGGGAAGCGGTGATGCGGCTGGCGCCTGCCGCAGATCACTTGCTCATCGACGCGCTGCGCATCGACTGCGAGCAGCCACAGCTTCCCATCATTCACGGGGACGCGCTCTCGGCCTCGATCGCGGCGGCTTCCATTCTCGCGAAGGTGGAACGCGATCGCATCATGTGCGAGTGGGACGCGGTGTTTCCGGCTTACGGACTCGCTTCGCACAAGGGGTACAGCACGCCCAAGCACCTGGCCGCGCTGCGCGAGTGGGGGCCGACTCCGCTGCATCGCCAGTCGTTCGCGCCGGTATGGCAAAACCCAGTGCCGCAGGAAGTTTTTGCATTCATGGACGATGACGACGTCGATTTGGAAGTAACCGCAGCAGGATGAGCGAGTGAGCGGGATCACTGAAGAGATTTCGACAATGTTCCTGCAGGAACATTTTTAATGCGATTGTGTACGTACAATAATATAAGTATAGTGAGTATATGAAACATAAACCAAGAGTTACGAGGCGCGGTAAAGGTGTCCGGCAACGCGCAGGATCGTCGTCTACCAGAGCGCGCCGGAAAAGCGGGCAGCGGAAGAGTTTGAGCCTGATGGCATCGGCTGAACCATCGAAGCGCGGCGCGGTTTCGATGCGGGAAGTCATGGAGTTCTACAAGCCGATTAAGAAACCGGTCACGCTGCGGCTGGACGCCGACGTGTTGGCGTGGTTCCGCAGGGACGGACGACGTTATCAAACCCGGATCAATGCGGCGCTGCGGAGGGTAATGGAAAAAGAGATGAAAGAGGCTGGGGATTAAGCATTGGCTCAGTCTGCGTTCCGGAAGTGTCTCAGTGTGGGTGTAGCTGCACAACAGTTTGATGCTCCTGTTTCCCGGGGATTATTCGTTGTCCTGTGCGCATCCTTCTCATTGGCGGAAATGGCTTCATCGGGCGGTTCGTCGTGGCCGCCCTACAGCAGCAAGAGCACGAGCTGGCGATGCTTCATCGCGGCACAACGGCCGCGCCCTCCGGTGTGGACGAGATTCGGGGCGACCGTCATCAACTTAGCGCCAGTGCTGCGGAAATAAAGCGCTTTGCCCCCGATGTCGTGATCGACCTGGTCATCAGCTCGGGCCCGCAGGCGGAGGAGTTGATGAACATCTTCCGGGGTGCGACGCGACGCGTGGCCATGCTGAGCAGCATTGACGTGTACCGCGCGGTCGGCGTTTCGCACGGTACGGAAAGCGGTCCGCTGCAGGAGGTGCCGCTTACCGAAGAGTCGGAACTGCGGCGCACTCTGCATCCTTATCCGCCGGAGGGAATGCAGGTCTTGCGCAAGACGTTCCCGTGGGTGACCGACGATTACGACAAGATTCCGGCGGAGCGCATCGTGATGAGCGACCCTGAGCTTCCCGGCACGGTGCTCCGGTTGCCGATGGTGTACGGACCAGGAGATCGGCTGCATCGCTTCTATCCGGTGATAAAGCGCATTGCCGACGGACGACGCCACATCATTTTTGCCGAGACGCAGGCCGCATGGCACTCGCCGCGGGGCTACGTGGAGAACGTGGCCGCTGCCATTGCGCTGGCTGCAACTGATGATCGCGCGGCGCGACGCATCTATAACGTGTGCGAGGAACCATCGTTTAGCGAACTGGAATGGTCGCGGAAAATTGCCAGCGCGATGCGGTGGGAAGGGGAGTTCGCGGTTTTGCCGGTGGAGCGAACGCCGCCGCACTTGATGAAGCCTGGCAACGCGGCACAGCATTGGACCGCGAGTTCGGCGCGCATCCGCCACGAGCTGGGGTACAAGGAACCGGTCGCGATCGACGAGGCAATCCAGCGGACGATACGCTGGGAGCGGGAAAACCCGCCGGACGACGCGTTCTTGGCACAGTTCGATTATGCGGGTGAGGATGCAGCGATAGCAGGCCACCACGGTTGACACTCGCGCACGCCGATTTTGGGGGATCAAAATCCCCACCCTGCCGCAAACGGCGCGATCAGGGTGGGGGTACCCACCCGTACCGATCAGTGGCAGTTCGGGAACTTCAAGGATGCGATCCAAGTGTCAAAGGCGAACGAGCCGTCGACCGGGTAGAACTCGGTCGTGTACTAGAACGTGCAAGAGTTGCTGCCATCCAGAGACATGCTGGAGTAGTCGCCCAGCGATCGTACGTATGATATTGTGAGCCCATGCCCTGTTTGATCAGAACCTCGACCTCCGTGGTGCCTGGAAGATCACCCGCCGTCTGGCCAGCGTAGTAAATCGAGGGGTAGTCGGTCGCACTGGAGCGGCTGTACCCCAAGGCAATGCCTCCCTTCTTGTCCATGGCGACCGAGCCCATCCAGCCGTAATAGGCGTCATCCGGGGTCTGCCCCGAATTGATAGAGGGACAACTTAGTGGCGCCTAGACCCTGGGCCCGGAACCGCTACCACCTCTGGCCACGGCAGCGGTGTCGAGCACGCTGTGCGCGACCAGAAAGTGCTGCATGCCACCGCTATCGCTGATGTGATGGCGACATCATTATCCAGTGGGACAAGACGAATCAGCGGTGGCTGGGTGATCGACTGATGGATCGGCTAGCGCTAACTTCTGGAAAGGTTTCGGGGGACCGTGCGAGGCGAACTTGGGCAGAAAAGCCCGCTGGGAGAACTATAAAAAACCGCAGCGCAAGCCCTTCAATCGTCGACCGCCTCCAGCATCAGCGCCACCGTAAGCCTGAGCTTCGAAGGGGTCGGACAAGTTGGATCGGCGGCTTGGCTATTGGGAGAGCCGTTGGACGGGTGCAGCTTGGTCTTCATGGGCGCGTGCGTTTGATGGACGCCCTGCGAGGCCGGGGCTTCTATTGCAAGCTCGGAGAGAGGGCGCGAAACGTCGGAATGAATGGATTGGTTTACGACGGCGTTGCCGATGACCTTGGGCGCTTGCTGGGCTACTGCTCGAGTGCTGCATATCGCCGTCAGAGTTAGAGTGGAGAGCGCTGAGAGCCAAAACATTCCCTTTCTGTTGTTTTTCATAATGCAATTCCTCTTCTCTGCATGAAAATTTTTAACATCAAGTGGAGATGGCCCGGCAGGGAGAATTACTGGAAAGACCCTGCTTCTTTGGGTGGAGGCTGCGTCCCAATCCTGAAGGTTCGCTTGCAAAGCAGGGGGATCGTATGCTGAGCTCATGATTACCGAAACTGTGAAAACGATTTCACAGGTCGTGAATGGGAATGCACAGTGGTTCGAAGGGATGCGAGGAATGACAAGGCTAGGCGTTTAGAGTGTCGGCGAGTTGATTGAGGAGTCTTGGTATTCGTCTGAAGTGCGCGCTGCAGGATTTCGGCTTGCTGCTTCGCGACTGGCCAGTCTTGATTTTCGACAGCTTCGGTCAGGCCTGGCAGTTCCAGGTGGGCGTAAGTAAAACGGGCGCCGTAGAGGATGTGTTTGAACCAGGGACGGCCGGGGATGCCGTCGGAATTCAGCCAGTTGCGCTCGACTTGCATCATGCCGTGGTTCAGCGTGAACGCCAGTTTGCGATCGACTTTCCCCGATGCGCGTGTCAGCGAGGTTTGCGTCGCTAACGTCGGTCGCGATCTTCGAATCGCGCCGTTCGCGGGCGGTCGATTCCTTCCAGGCTTCGTAGAGGCTCTTGCCGGATGGATCCCGCAAGGAGCGGCAGGTTTCCACTAGCATCGGCGAAAGGGAAGCGACCGCCTGACCGTGGAAGTTTGGGCCGGACGTGGCTTCGTCCACATTGATATAGGCGACCGCTTTGCGGCGAAGTTCGTCGGCGACCTGCTCGCCCCATTCGGTGGAACCGGTGAGTGCCGACCTCTTCGCCGTCCCAGCTGCAGACCACGAGCGTGCGTCGCGGGCGCATGCCTTCTCTCGCGAGCCGGCCGAGGGCGCGGGTTAGCTCCATCATCGAAGCGGTGCCGCTGCGAGGGGTCGACGCCGCCGAATACCCAGGCATCGCGGTGGTTGCCCAGCACAACCCATTCGCCGGGCAATTCTGCGCCGCGGATGCGGCCTTCGACGACGTAGTAAGGCTGGGGGCCATTGTCCATGTCGATTTTCAGATGAACTTTCACGCGCTCGCCGCCGAGGTGATATTGAATCGGCAGTCCACCTTGCCAGTTGTCGGGCCCGAGTGGGCCATCCAGATTTTCGAGCAGCGACTTGGCGTCGTGCCAGGAGAGTGGGAGCGCCATAATTTTTGGAGCGGAAATTGAGCCTGCTCAATGGGAATGCGCTTCGCACCCGGCACCGCTGCCCATCCGGGGGTGAGCGGGTCGCCGGGAACGATGAAGTCGTAAGTGATGGCGCCGCGCTGGATGTGATATTCCGGACCCCAAGGTCCGTCGGGACCAACGTTGCCTTTCTTGTAGCCATCTTCGGCGGGATCGCTGTAAATCAGAATTGCGGCTGCGCCTTCACGCTGCGCGGTGAGCGCTTTGAATCCGCGATAGCTGTATGGATTGGAATAGCGAACGAGCACGATCTTGCCTTTGACGGTGATTCCGTTCTTGTGCAGCAGGTCGTAGTCTTCCGGATTGCCGCTATGCGCGTAGATGACGGGAGCGGTGACATCTCCGGAGATCGACATGCCGCTCCAGGCACCGCTAATCGCCGGATTCTTCGAGTCGGGATCGGCGTTGATCGCGGCTTCGCGCAGGGTCGCCTGATAGCGCGTGGGCGCGATCATTTCCAGCGAGGCGACTTTTGGGATTCGGTGCCGTAGACGTCGTAGCGACGGATGATGACGTCTTCGAGTCCCTGCTTGCGCCACTCGGCGGCGATATAGTGGGCGAGTTCGTTATTGCGCTTCGATCCGGCGACGTGGGGTTCGGAGGTGAAGATGCGGTGCTGGCGGCGTTCTTCCCCGGGGGTGGGGATGGATTTGAATTTGGATTCGATTTCGTTTTCGCGAACGGAGGAGGCGGGGGTAAAGCCGAGGATCGAGGCTTGGGCTTGGGCGAGGGGCAATCTGCAGAAGAGAGATGACAAAAGAGCGAGAGTGGCTGCGCGGTTTCGGATAGTCATCGATTCTCTCACCAAGGACATCGATCTCCTTACAGTCGTTCCGCTCGCAAGTGCGAGGGCAAGGTGTCCTCGCGACAGCCGGCAGGATGCCGGCGCTACCAAGGCGCCGCCGCGAGCTTTTACTTCTTACTGTGCTTTCAGGATTTCGGTTAGCAAGTCTGGCTTTGAATCATCGCGTACCAGGTGCGGATATTTCTCGCCGCCCTGGTAGTCGATTTTGTATGTTTTGTAGTAGTCGGTATTTTCAATCAGCAACTCCAGCGGGGTGTTGCCGTTCTTCGTAGCCTTGACTGCCTCCCGCAGGATCTCGGGAGAAAAGCGGCGGCCGTTGACCGCAACCAGCTTCATGCCGGGGCCGATGCCAGCTTTCGCGGCGGGCTCGCCTTCCGTCGTGTCGCTGATGGTCCCGTCTTCGTTCAATGCCAGTCCGAAAGCGGAGGCGGCGGGCACGAAGTGGTACGCGCCTCCGTAGCCTGTCATCATTTCCGAGGGAGTGTCGTCGTAGACGACTTTCCATCCGCTGCCTTCGATGCCGCCCAGAGGAGCGTGGGCACCGTGTTTGGTGAGGCGTTCGGTCCAGAAACCGCGCCAGTCGTAAGGAGCGACCTGATTGAGGGCGTTGACCACGTCGTCGAAGGTGTAGGTTTTCACCATCGGTGGGCTGCTGGGCGCGCCGTGGAAGAGCTTACAGAAATCGTCGAGGGTTTTCGATCCTTTGCTTTGTTGGCGGACGATGACGTCGGCCCAGAGCCAGTCGAGCGTGCCCTCAGAGTAGAAATCAGTATCGCGGCGCCACGATTCCCAGGCGCGCGGAGCGAAATACAGTTGCGGGGCGGCGTCGGCTGTGTCCTGCAGGTTGCGCCATTGGCGGCCGGGAGTGTGATCGAGGGCGGCGCCAGTCAAGGCCAAATCGTCACGATCTTGCTCGGCAGTGAGCAGGCCGCTGCGGGCGGTGAGCACGAAACCAAGGTAGTTGGTCAGGCCTTCGTAGACCCAGAGCAAATCGTCCTGCATGGGCTGCTGGTAGTCGGGCGTAGCGAGGCCGGCGGGACGGCGGTACTTTCCATTCCAGGAGTGGACATATTCGTGGGGCAGCAGGCTGGCCGACAGCTTGCGCGAGGTGTCATCGACCAGGGCGCGCTCGTCCACGCGGCTGTCGTCGGACTCGTGGTGCTCCAGGCCGAAGTGCGCGACGTGATCGCTCAGGGTGTAGAGGAAATGGTAGTCGCGATAGTGGTGAGCACCGAAAAGTTTCTGCGCCTGCGCGACGAGGTTCTTGTAGTGGTCCCAGACTTCCCCGGGAGCGTCGAGCGCGGCGGCGCTGTCGGCGGCGATGTCCATTTCGGTGGGAGGGTCCTCGGCGAGTGGGACAACTTTCAGGAATTCTCCGGTAATAACTGGCGAGTCGACCAGGGTGGTGAGGGAAACTGTGGCGAAATTGATTTGGTTCCCGCTCTGGCTGGCTATGGGAAGCGGGGTGCCGAACTTCCAGCCCTCGGGAAGCTTCAGGCTGGCGGAGTAATTGATGTCGTCCGACTTCCAGCCCTTGGGGTAGAGCAAGACCTGGTTCCAACTGATGATGGCCAGTTTGTCGGTGGCTGAGGAGCCAGAAGAGAATCCTCCTTCGAAGGTGGCGGGAGAAAGGAAGTCGAGTTCGGCGGAGATTTCGTTCGTGCCGGCGGGGACATCAACGTGAAGGGTGAAGCCGTCTTGGAGGTCGCGGCGCCATCTCAAGGTCTTGCCGCCGGCGCTGAACTTCAGGCCAGCAAGATCGACCACCGGGCCGTCGGGGGCGTGCTCGCCGGGAATCCACTTCGGGTAGTAGAGGGTGAGGTCGCCGGGGCTGGCTGGAATTTTCAACGAGGCATGGAAAACTTTGCGGGGAGCCTTGGTGGCGTCGACGGCGATCGTGACGGTGAGCGGAGTAGCGCACCAAGCGGAAATTGATAAGACGGCGACACAGACTACTCCCAACGTTCTGGAGAGTCTCATTCTTTTCCGGGCTCCCATGATCGTGATAAAGCGCATTCGATGCTGCAGAATTTACGACTATAGCAGTCCACGCGAGTCAAGGGGAGAAGGATCTCTGTTGGATTGAGTTTACTTTCCGAACCCTTTGCGCTGCTTGCGAACAAAAGCTTTTAACCGGAGAATTCGCGGAGAACTGCCGCGGAGAACGCAAAGAAAGTCAAAGACTTCAAATTAAACATCGACAGCAGACTGATATGATTTCGCAGGATGTCGCGGCGCGGGAAATTCATTACATTCGAAGGGCTCGACGGAACTGGCAAGAGCACGCAACTGCGGAAGCTTGCGGCGGTGGTGCGCGCGGCGGGGCATAAAGTGGTGGAAACCCGCGAGCCCGGCGGGACGCTGACGGGAGAAAAAATTCGTAAGGTGCTGCTCGACTCGGCAACGGCGGGGCTTTCGCCGCTGGCGGAGATGGCTCTGATGTTCGCTTCGCGGGCGCAACACATCGCCGAAGTCATTGAGCCGGGCTTGGCGCAGGGCAGCATTGTGCTCTGCGACCGCTTTACCGATTCGACAGAGGCTTATCAGGGGAGTGGGCGCAAGTTAGGAAGTCACGCGGTGCGGGAGTTGCATCGCGTGCTGTGTGGGAATCTGCAGCCGGATCTGACGATTTTGCTCGATTCGGACCCGGCGGCCAGCGTGGATCGAGCGCGGCTGCGGAATACGCGAACCTCGAAAAGTTCGAGCCGCAGTCCTGACGAAAACCGGTTCGAGCAGGAGACGCGGGCGTTCTTTATGCGGGTGCACGAGGGATATCTCGCAATCGCGGCGCGAGATCATGCGCGAGTCGCGGTGGTGGATGCGCGCGGGACGCCGGGACAGACGCATGACCGCATTGTGGGGCTCGTGCGGCGGAAGTTGAAATTGTAGGGAAGTACTTTCACCACAGAGTCACAGAGACACAGAGATGAGCGAAAACAAGAGAGTTTGGTCTTCGATTTACAATGATTTGCGGTTTTCTCTGTGACTCTGTGGTGAACTTGTCTATGCCTTTTTCTGATTTCCATGGCAATGCCGAGACCGTTCATCGCTTGCGCGACATGCTGGCGCGCGATCGTTTTCCGCATGCCGTGGTGCTTGCCGGCGGGCAGGGATCGGGGAAGTACACGCTGGCGTTAATGCTGGCGCAGGCGTTGAACTGCCTTTCGCCGACCACGACCGATGGCCTGCCTGATTTTTGCGGGAAGTGCGCCAACTGCAGGCGCATTGCGCAGGCTGCGGACCTGGATGCACGTTTTGCGGAGGCCGTGGAAGCGCGGGAGAATCTGCGCGAGACAGACAAGAAAGAGACGCGCCTCCTTGTGCAGACGCATCCCGACGTGCTGGTGATCCCGCCAGATCCTCCTCAGATGATGATTAAGGTGGACCAAGTGCGGCGGGTGATTGAGACCATTTATTACCGTCCGGCGGAGGGCAGGGAACGGATTTACATTTTCACCGACTCGGCGTTTATGAAAGAAGCGGCGAACTCGCTGCTCAAAGTGCTGGAGGAGCCGCCGGAGTTTGCAACGATATTCTTGCTGACGGAGAATGCCGGGGAATTGTTGCCGACGATTCGTTCGCGATCGATGGTGTTTCAGTTAGGTGCGCTGCCGGCGGAGGAAATTGAGAAATATCTGGCTCAGCATCGTCCGGAGTGGAAGGCGGCGGAGCGGACGCTGGTTGCCCGGTTGTGCGAAGGCTGTGTGGGTCGGGCGCGGAGTTTCGATCTCGCGGGTTATGTGGCGGCTCGCGGCAATGCGATGGCAATTTTGAAGTCGGCTCTGCGGGGCGGAGAGCACAGCGAGCTGTTCAAGGTCACCGAGTCCTACCGGCCGGGCGCGGAGGGGCGGGAGAAGACGGAGCAGTTGATTCGCACCCTTTATTCTTTGTTGCGCGATCTGGCTTCGATTGAGGGGGGGGCGCCGGAGCTGGTTCGCAATACCGACATTGCTTCCGAGTTGAAGCGACTAAGTGAAGATGCGGACTTTGAGTGGATTACCGCCGCCTCTGATCGGCTGGCCGAAGTGGAGCGCGGGATGCGGCGGAATCTGCTGCGCTCGCTCTCGTTGGATGCGTTTGCGGCGGCGTTGGAGAAGGGGTGAAGTCGAAGCTCCAGACCGCCGTGTCGTTCAGATGGTCTTCACATTAGTTCCAGATTAGTTCCGCACGTTAGTCCGCGCGCAAGGATTTCATGAGGTCGATGGAAGCGGCACGGCGTGCGGGCAGCAAAGAGGCCACCATGGCCAGCATCAACACCAAGACCGCGGCGAGCGCGAGCACCAGCGGGTCAAAGGGGCTGACGCCGAACACCAGCGTTCGCAGCAAACGCGAAGCGGCGGCTGCGCCCAACAGTCCCAACGCACAGCCGGTCAGAGCCAGCTTGGCCGCGGACCTAAACACCAGGCCAAGAATTCCCGCCCGTTGCGAGCCCAGAGCCATGCGGATAGCCATCTCGTGCTCGCGGAGCGCGGCGGAGAACGCGATCACGCTGTAGATGCCAAGCACGGCCAGCAACACGGCCGCGATCGCGAACGTGGAGATGAGCACGGTGTTGAAGCGGCGTTCGGTTTCGCTGTCGGAAACCGTCTGCTCCATGCTTTGCATCTGGGTAAGTGGTAGCTGAGCATCCATCGAGCGCACAGTGGCGCGAAGGACATTTTCCATCTGCGCGGGTTCCATCGCCGTACGCAGAGAGATAAAAGGTCCATTGCCATTCAAATCTGTCGGCGAGGCCAGGGCGCCCAGGGACTTTTCGAACTGCTCGACCGGCTCGTAGTACTGCTCTTTCGCGGGCAGGTCGGGCGAATACTCTTTCACGTCGGCGACTTCGCCAACAATGGTCACCCAGGGCGTCGGCGTCTCCTGCATGCCGATGCGCAGACGCTTGCCGATGGCGTTTCCACCGGGCCAGAAATGCTCGGCGAGCTTGTGATTGACGATCGCGACCAGCCGCGAGTTCTCGTTGTCGGCGGGCGTGAACCCGCGGCCCGCCAGCAATGGAATACCCATCGCCTGCAGATAATCGCCCTGCACCGTCACCCATGTCGCCATGTTCATGCTGGCGCCTTTGGGCGGGACATAACCTTCGGCGATGAACGTGGAGTTGCTGTGGCTGCCCGCAGCCGGCAAAAACGAAGTGAGCCCCGCCGAGTTCACGCCGGGAAGCTGCCGCAAACGGCGAAGCAGTTCGTCGTTGAATTGATTGACCGCGGCCTGGGTTGGATATTGTTGCCGGGGCAGCGAATAGGAAGCGATCAGAACATGGTCGGGGCGGAAGCCGAGAGCTACGGCACGCATTTTTTCAAAACTGCGTAGAAGCAGTCCGGAGGCAACGAGCAGGACCAGCGCAATGGCAATTTCGCCGATCACCAAGGCGGAACGCAGGCGGGCGTGCGCGCTGCCGGGCGTGCCTGTGCGCCCGCCCTCCTTGAGCGTTTCATTCACACTGGTGCGCAGGGCCGCGAAAGCTGGAGTCAGACCGCAAACCAGGCCGGTCAGCACTGCGAGGACAATGGCGAAACCAACGACTTGCCAGTCGAGGGAGATTTCGTCGAGGCGAGGCAGTGTGTCGGGCAAGCGGCTTATGCCCACGCGCACGGCAATCGCGGCCAGAGCCAGACCGAGCAGCCCACCGCTAACACTCAGAACCAGGCTCTCGAGAATCGCCTGCCGCAGCAGCGCCCCGCTGCTCGCTCCCAGCGCCATGCGTACCGCAATTTCGCGGCGGCGCTGGATGGCGCGGACCAGCAGTAATCCCGCCAGATTGGCGCAGGCGATCAACAGCACCACGGAGATTGCCAAGAATAACGTGTGCGCCAGTTGCCGCGCCGCGGAAACCGTTTCTTCATGCAGCGAGTGGACCGTCGCGTGAATGTGTAGACTCGCCATGAACGCGGGATAATTGCGCATCGTCTCCTGGGCCACGCGCTCCGCGTCGGCCTCTGCCTGCGCGGCGGTAATTCCCGGTTTGAGCCGACCGACCATGTTGAAGTTCCAGACGGCTGCTCCGGTGGTCAGCTCCTGCTGGGTGAAGCTCATCGGGATCCATAACTCGCTGCTGTTCAGGTGGCCGGGCATCAGGGGAAACTCAAAATTTCGCGGCATGACGCCGACTACCAGATACGGTTTGCGATCGAGCAGGATCCTCTTTCCCAGCACGCCCGGATCGCCGTGCAGCCGGTTTTGCCAGAGCGAGTAACTGACCACCGTTACCTGCACTAGCTGCTCGTCCTCCTGCTGGGTAAAGAATCGCCCCATCAGAGGTGCGACGCCAAGCGCGGGAAGGACTCCGCCCGAGAGCCGGGAGGCATTCACTTGCGCCGGCTCGCCCAAACCGGAAAATTCATAACTATTTTGGGTGTAACCGCCGAGGCTCTCGAAGCTGTGGGTATCGTGGGTGTAGGCCTGAATGTCGGGAGCAGTGACCCCTGACTCGCCATTGCCTCCGATGTCGGCGCCCTGCAGAATGTCGCCCAACGTTACCAGCTGGGCGGGATGTGGAAATGGGAGCGGCCGCAGCAGGACGCTCTCAACCACGGAGAAGACGGCGGTCGTGGCGCCAATTCCGAGGGCGAGCATCACCACGGCCGTCGCGGTAAAGCCAGGTGACTTCCACAGATGGCGAATGGCAATCCGGAGGTCATGGAATGGCATCGGTGGCGCTCCTGAGAGATGAGGTGAAAAAGTAGAGAGCATACAAGTGCCCAAATGCGGGGTAGGTAAGTGACTGTTGCGACAAGGCCTGCCAGTGATTTCCGGGACTGGAGGCGGGGAGAGTCGTCCGAATTTGGGAAACTACTGTCCGAGAGCGGACAGAATTCCTTTATGGGAGACGAGTTCGGGGGACCATTCTTCTTGACTGGAGGATCGATGCGGGTATCCGCGAGAAGAGAGGCAGAGGTAACCCTTTCGCTGATTACCTTCGGCTGGCTTGGCGCTCGTCCGAGAGCGATCTAATGAATATATTTTTCAATCGGTTGCCGGTATTACTCCGGTGGTTCTACTCCCTTCGGATAGATTGCCCGACTCTCCTGCCACACCTATAATCTTGCTACTCTGGTTCAGAATTCTCAGTCAGGTTCCGGGTAGCCATAGGGAGGGCGAAGTTTGTTTGCATGCTCTCTCGAGGAAGGTTCGGTGAAAGGGAAATCCCGGATTATGCTAACGCGCCTGAAAATCGCATTCATCTTGACGGCCAGTACGGCAATCGCGACCTCCTTTGTTTTAACAGCGCCTGGTGGGTGGGCAGCGGAAAGTGATGGCCGGTCCGAAGCGATCACCACCACTGACGAGCACGGTCGCAAGATTTATGTGAACGACGAAGTGCCGGTACAGAAGCGCCCCACGCCGAGTCTTCAGCCCAAGCGGTCGTCACTGGTGTATTGGAGCAGCAAAGAGAGCCGGTGGAAGCCGGTGGCATCGGCAGGCACGGCGTCAATGCAGGCGGCGCGCTCCGCCGCGGCTGAGGTCAGCCAGTATTTCGGGCACGAGTCGGTGCAGTCGGCAAATGCGAAGATCGTAGCCGCCAACGCCCGCGGCCATCAGGCCTCGCAGGAGGAGATCGATTCCTCGATCGTAATGGCAGCCGCCCGGCACAATGTGGATCCCAACCTGGTGCGCGCGGTAGTCAAGGTGGAATCGAACTTCAACTCCAATGCGGTATCGCGCAAGGGAGCGATGGGCCTGATGCAGTTAATGCCGTCGACGGCGCGATCGTTGAACTTGAAGAATCCGTTTGACCCCGAGCAGAACGTGGATGCCGGGGTACGTCATCTCAAGCAACTGCTTGAAAACTATGGCGGCAACGTGGACCTGACCCTGGCCGCTTATAACGCGGGTTCGGGGGCGGTGGCGCGCAGCGCGGGCATCCCAAGGTTTGCCGAAACCCAGAACTACGTACGCCGAATCACCAACCTCTATTATGGCGGCATTGGTCTTTCGCCGTCGGGTCCCGGACATGATCCCGTGCGGGTTCAACGAGATGCGCGGGGCGTGCTTTACATCAGCAACACAGACTAGAATTACGGCATCTGTTTAAGAAGTCTCTCAGGTTACCAAGGCAGTTCAACTGCAACGGCGGATCAAGACAGTTACGGACCGACGACTGTGAACATGACAACGAGCCGGCGCGCCATGCGCTGGGGAAAGCCGCTGTTGTTGCTGGTGCTCTCCGGAGTGCCGGCCCATGCGCGGCCTCATCACGGGGAAGCGTGGGCTCGCGAGCGCTTTGCCAGCGCCGAGCGCATGCGGGAAGCGCTCAACGGACGTCCTCCGGGCGAGCGTACGCGGCACAACTACCAGCGGGTCCTCGATGCCTACCGCAACGTCTATTACGGAGCGCCAACTTCGACCAAGGCAGACCCCAGCGTGGTCGCGGTGGCGGAGACGCTGGTCGAGATGGGCCGCCGCTTTGACGATGACAAGATTCTAACTGAGGCCATTGCGCAATATAAGTTCCTGCGGCGCGAGTATCCGGGCAGCAAGTATCGATGCGATGCCCTGTTCACTATCGGTGAAATTTATAAAGACGACCTCCACGATGCCGGGCAGGCCCGAAGCGTCTTTGAAGAGTTCCTGCACCGCTATCCCCAGAACCGCCTGGCAGAAGATGCGCAACGCGAGGCAGGGGAGCTTAACCGCGAAGCAGATCGCGAGAAAAAAGCCGAGACGCCGAAGCAGAAGAAGGTCGAGAAGGAAACCGCCACCAAGAACCGGGGCACCGACGATTCTTCGGAGCAAGACGCGGATTCTCGTAATGATTCCAAGACCGATCTTAAGGACAATCTAAAGTCCAGCACAGCGGCACCGGAATCTTCCGACTCCCATTCTCCACGCACGGCGCGCGTGACCAGAATTCGGCACTGGTCGACGCCGGATTACAGCCGAGTGGCCATTGATTTGGAGAATGAGATCAAGTTCGGTTCGCAGCGGATTGGCCATCCCGACCGCATCTTTTTCGATCTGCGCGGCACCAAGCTGGCTTCCACGCTGGTGGGCAAGAGTTTCGACGTGGATGACGGATTTCTGAAGAAGATCCGCGTGGCGCAGTTTGAACCCGGGCGCACGCGAGTCGTGCTCGAAGTGGACAACCTTTCGGATTATGAAGCGTTTCTGCTGCCCAATCCCTACCGCTTGATCATCGATATTCACGGAAAAAATAACCGTAAGAATATGCACGCCAAGCTGCTGCAAGACAGCGCCGCGATGGCGGACGTCGAGGCTCCGTCGAAGACGGTATCGCAGGCGGAGGGCTCGACCAAAGATGAATTGACGGCAGAAGAAGCATTAAGAGCAGCGGAAGCCAAAGTAAAAGAGGAGCTGCGCGCCGAGGCAGGGAAGGCTCCCGTGACCAGCGAAGACGTAGGCGACGCAACGAAAATTGCATCCAAGGCGGGAACCAGTTCTAGCGATTCTTCCCGCTTGACGCATGCCGCTGGCAGCCCCACTCCGGCCGTCAAAAAAGTCGTGGTCGATGCGGACGATGACGACGATGTTGCGGCGGCGGCCAGTCATACGAAAGGAAAGATTACCTCGCGTCTGGCCAAAAGCCGGTCACCCGAGTTGGATATGCGCGAAGCGAAGCCCACGGCTGATGGAGCCCGATCGCTGATCCGCGCCCTGGGCCTGAAGATCGGCAAGATCGTGATCGACCCCGGCCATGGCGGTCACGATACCGGGACTATCGGTCCCAATGGCCTGCAAGAAAAAGATCTGGTGCTCGAAGTCGGCCACCGCCTCGGCAAGTTGCTGCAGACGCGGCTGGGCGCAGAGGTAGTCTATACGCGGAAGAACGATACGTTTATTCCGCTGGAGACTCGCACCGCCATCGCGAACCAGCAGCGCGCCGACCTGTTCATTTCGATACACGCCAACTCGAGTCACGATTCTGAGGCTCGGGGAGTGGAAACCTATTACCTGAACTTCACGTCGTCGCCGGAGGCGCTGGAAGTGGCGGCGCGGGAAAACGCGGTTTCGGAAAAATCCATCTATGAGCTTCAGGATCTGGTAAAGAAAATCGCGCTCAAGGAAAAGATCGAAGAGTCGCGCGAATTTGCCGGGGATGTGCAGGAGTCTCTGCACAGCGGTTTGGCCGCGAAGAGTCCGGCGATCCGCAACCGCGGGGTGAAGAAAGCGCCATTCATCGTCCTGATCGGCGCCAACATGCCTTCCATCCTGGCGGAAATTTCATTTGTCAGCAATCCCAGCGACGAGCATCGCCTGGAGAACAGCGAGTACCGCCAGCGCATCGCTGAGTCGCTCTACCGTGGAATTGCGAAGTATGTAGATGGATTGAGCGGAGTAAGAGTGGCCGGCAAGCTGGACAAAGCCGCCGGGCAATAATCTGCCTGCGCGATTGGAGCAAGAGTTCTCTGCTTACTGAATCGTGCTTCCCACCTGCGAAAAGACGTTCGACGCGTTGGATCCGATCAACCGCACCGTACCCACAACAATTACCAGAACCACTGCCAGCATCACTGAGTATTCCGCGATATCCTGACCTTCTTCATCTGACCAAAGACTGCGTAATGAATAGCTCATAAGTTGTCCCTCTCCCGTATTCAGGTCCCCGTTATGCACCTGCGCTCCTTGCGACCTCCGACTGTGAAGAAGCCTGAGTTTTATAATCGGCAAAATTCAGTCCCCAAGCCTCGCCGTCTTGAGTCAAGGCCTGCAGCCCGACTTGAAACTCGCATGTTCCCGCCAGTTTCTTCGTCCAGACCACACGAAACTGAATTCTGCGCTGGCGATAAAAAACTATAACTTCATCCAACAAATTGAATTGGTGACGTACCGAGCCTAACCGCACGCCATCTCGCGTGACGTCCAAGGTGTGCACGAGCTCGTCAAAAGCCTTGCCGGCGCTGTCTTTGCCTCTCACTCGTACGGGAAGAACCGCCTTCGTGCGCACTCCCCGCCGTTGTTTCGCATCTAGACCGCCCGACATTCTGCCACCCAAGGCTAGTGTGCCGCAGGGCTGTCCAGGTGGGAATGGCTCCGATGTGCAGGGAGGAGGCACGAAGGTAACATAGTTCTCTGCAAGTTGCTGCAGGATAAAGGTTTGCGGCGAGGAATTCGTGGGCTGCTTATGCCATTTCGACTGATACGAGCGTTACGCTTTGAGTACAACAGCACTGCTAATCGCTGTAATCGCCAACTTAAGCTTGTGAAACCTTTCTCGCAGCTCTGTGGTCTAATTAGGAGAAGAGGTCTGCTCCGCGGGGCCATCCATGAGTTTTTTCCGTTCTGTCGGTATCGCCATTGTAGTTAGCTGTTTGCTGGGCATCGCCTCTGCGGCGAATACGCCGGCGGCTCAAACGTCAGTCCACTCTTCTTCCTCGACGCAAGAACCTGCGCTACTTCCGCAACAGTTTGGCGGATGGGAGATGCAGAGCTCTATAGAGAAGAGCACGGATGCTGCGGCGGCGGATCCTACCAACGCCGCGGTTCTCAAGGAATACCGCTTCACGGACCTGGCTTCGTCCACTTACACCCGTGACGATGGTCGGACGTTGAAGGTCCGGGCGGCACGTTTTGCGGACGCTTCCGGCGCCTTCGGAGCCTACACGTTTTATCTGCAGCCGGAGATGACGAAAGAGCAGATCGGCGATCAGGGAGCATCTTTGGGACAGCGAGTGCTCTTCTACCGTGGGAATGTGCTGGTGGACGCGCAGTTCAGCAAAGAATCCGCGATGTCAGGAGCGGAGTTGCGCGAGTTAGCCGGAGCGCTGCCGCGTCCCAACGGCAATGCCGCCAACTTACCAACGTTTATCGAGTTCATGCCGCGGCGCGGCTATGTTGCGAACACGCAGAAATATGTGATGGGGCCGGCCGCTCTGGGCGCGCTGGCGCCGCCAGTTTCCCCCGATCTCGTGGACTTCAATGCCAGTTCCGAAGTGAGTCTGGCTCGCTACGACACATCCAGCGGAGAAGCGACGTTGATGCTGATCTCTTATCCAACGCCGCAACTGGCGGCCGAGCATCTGCGCCGCATTGATGCCGCGCATCAGATGACGCAGCCGCAGAGTGGCGTTTCGAGCATCGAAAACGCGGGTTCATTCTTCGATAAGCGCACCGGGCCCATTCTTGTGATTGCCACTGGGCCCGTTTCCGACAGCGATGCGAAGTCTCTGCTCCGGATGGTGAATTACGAAGCCAGCGTTACGTGGAATACACCTACTGATAATCCGCAAGCGCGCGATCTATACATGCTCATTCTCAACATCGTAATCCTGTGTGCGATTGTGGGAGGACTTGCGATTGTGGCTGGCGTGGCTTTTGGTGGAATTCGCATTTTGATGAAGCGTTGGTATCCAGACAAGATTTTTGACCGGCCCGAGCAGATGGAATTCATCTCCCTGCATCTCACCGAGACTGTCGTCAAAAGTGCCTCCCGGAGCGCCACCGAAACCGGCCGGCAGGCGCCTGAAAACCCGGCATGACCCCTTTAAGTAGCTTTAGATAGATCGGTTTACACGGTTCTTTGGACACATCTGTCTCAATTTGCTACACTCGCCGGCAGTATTAATTGGTTATGTAAATTATTGAAAACAAAGACATTTATTTCACAAAAATCCCTTGACACCCCTGTTTTTAGACTCATAAGATTTGTCGCAGAAAGTTTTGACGGATTTTCAAGCTCCGTTGGAACTATTCTCCCTTGAAGAAGAGGCCGCCCTGTTGCCGGGTGGCCTTTTCGTTTTGCCGCAGAGCGCGCGCAAGAGAAGCGTTGATGAAAGCATTTAATTGCGCGAGCAGCGGAACTGTTCCGCGTTTTCTACGTATCATTTGTTGTTAGTCTTCTACGCGCAGTGTTGGTTGGCATACCGGGCGGGAGGAGTTCATGTTCTGCGATGGATGCGGCACGGCGGTGCAGCCAGGGCAAGCATTTTGCAGCAAGTGTGGCAAGCAGATTGTCGGTACGATAGCGCCGCAGCCCCAGCCGGGCAAAGTGCGGCGGCACCTGCACCTACTCGCAATTCTGTGGCTGGCTTTTTCGGCGTTCAATACTTTGGCTGGCTTGTTCCTGCTGGTTCTTGGCAATGCTTTCTTTCCTCATCTGCATGAGATGAAGGATGTGCCACCGGACGTGCCGGCCGGCTTCCTGACTGCACTGTTTAGCACTCTCGGAATTATTGTATTGGCCAAGGCAGCATTCGGATTTCTCGTCGGGTGGGGGCTGCTACAGCGTGAATCTTGGGCGCGCACCCTGGCACTCATCCTGGCATTCATCTCGCTGTTCACCAACATCCCGTTGGGAACCGCCATCGGCGTGTACACACTGTGGGTGCTGCTGCCGAGCGAGTCGCAGCAGCAATATGAGGCTCTGGTGGCGGCGCGACCGGCGTAGGATTCACGCTCAATCAAACTAAGGCGGAAGAACTGGCGTGGGCGGAATTGTCGGTTCAGGTTTGAGTCACGACAGGCGCATCGCGCTTAGGTTAGAAGTGTGGGCTGTTTCCGGTCGAGCGAAGGATTCTCGCAGGTCATCTCCCACCGAGGGGGCGCCCCCGCCTGATTCTGCTCCTATTCGGCGGCATCCCTAACAGCCCATGTGTCGTTCTCATGGAAGCCTAGCAGCCTTCTGGCTCGAGGCGAAGGTAACCGAGGGAGTAGACCGAGCGTGAGCCAGGTTTCGACGAATTCGCGCTTGGCGATGTTATGTCCCACCCATACGCCCTAGACAAGCGATAAATTACAATTTCTTGTTGGAGGGAATGCTGCATGCCAAATCAGGTGAAACCGGGTCGTAGCAATGGGCGTCTCCAGCCGAGAGTACTCGCGCTAGCGACGCTGGTCCTGATGCTTTCTATGCGGGGCTATTCCGAACAAAAGAACTCCGAGGATACAACTGGATCGATTCAGGCTTTTCTGGGACGTTGGGACTTGACGCTGAAGACTCCGCTTCGCGAATATCCCTCGTGGTTGGAGATAACTCAAGACGATGGGCACCTGCGAGCTCGAATGGTCAGCCGTTGGGGACACGCGCGGCCGCTGCCGAAAATTGAGATCTCGAATGACCGGATCACATTCGTTTCGCCCAAGGAGGAGGAAGAGCGAAAAGACGACATGGTCTTTGAGGGCAAGCTGTCGGGAACGACGCTGGCAGGGACCACGACGGGCCCCGATGGCACTCCGTGGCAATGGACGGGCGAAAGAGCGCCATCCTTGAAGAGAACGAGCGATCCTCATTGGGGGAGGCCGATACAGTTGTTCAACGGCAGGGACCTTAGCGGATGGAAGATGAGCGATCCGGCGTCAGCCGTCACGTGGAAGGTAGAAAATGGAACGCTCGTGAGTCCTGGACATGGCCCTGAGCTTATCAGCGATGCCAAGTTTGAAGATTTCAAGTTGCACGTCGAATTCAATTGCGCGCCAGGATCGAATAGCGGCATCTACCTGCGCGGCCGATACGAACTTCAAATCGAAGACGATCCAGAGCCGGAAGGGCCGACTATGCGAACCGGAGGCGTGTACGGTTTCTTGGCCCCCGCGCCGGCACAGCCACGCAAGCCGGGAGAATGGCAGACCTACGACATCATGGTTGTTGGACGAATGGTGACCGTTGTACAAAATGGTCAGACCATTATTGATAAGCAGGAAATTCCGGGCATCACCGGCGGGGCCTTGGATAGTCACGAAGCGTTACCCGGCCCGATCTATTTGCAGGGGAGTGAGGTCGGACACGTCGCGTTTCGTAATATCACGATTACGCCAGCGAGGTGATCTGGTCTCAGCGCGGCAAGATCTCCTTGAGCGCCCACTCAATCCTATCCACTTCTTCGCGGATGACCCGGATCGACTGCTGGTTTTTCGCCGGATGCGCTAATGGAGCAATTCCCTCCAGGGCACCGCGGATTTGATGATTGCGAGCCCAAATGAAGTTCAGCCGTGCGCGTCTCTGCTGTCGATTTCGGTAAACATCGCCGACGAACTTGGTCGCCAGCCAGGCAAAAACAACCCCGAACAGAGCTTCAATCGGAATGCGATCCTTCGCACCGTCAAATTCTGAAAACAAAAGTCGATAGACCGTTTCTCCCATTCCAAACGAGGCAAACAACACGATCGCGCCGAAGAAATATACTTTCAACCGCTCGATCAGCTGAAAGCGTCTGGAATCGTCACTGCCGTCGGGTATTTGCACAAACTTGATGGCCATACTGCCCCCAAAGGATTGGTCACGCTTCGCGGGCTCGAACCCGCGATACAGTGCCGTCTTGTTGAATGATAACTTGAAATGCAAGCAGCGATGACGCTCTGCCATCCCATACTACCCGAAACGATTCGCTGCGCAGACGCTTTTCGATTCGGGTTTAGAAGTTTCACGAATCCACCTATTCAAGAATCTTCGCCTGTTTTTGAGATCTAGTAGCTTTTTCGGGCGCCAGCTGGAGTAAAATTGCGCCCGCCCGCTTCGCTCTGTTCGGTCCGACCCGGGCCTGCGGGATCGCTCGCAGCTATTAAGGATGGTCTTATGAACGTCCTGTTACTTTCCATGCCGGATTCCTTCGAGCACATGCCACCGGTAGGCATCCGTATGCCCAATGGTGCGCTGACCTCACTAGCGGGAAACGTTGATCCGCACCACCGCGTGGCAGTGGCTGATTTAATCCTGGTTCATCGCCAGGTTCGCGAGACTGTCATCCGGCTTGTCCGCGAGTTCGATCCGGAAGTTGTCGGACTCTCCATCATGACGTTTCAGCGACGTACCGCCGCTCGCATTATCGAACTGGTCCGCGCTCTCCGGCCGGGAGTGAAGATCGTGGTGGGAGGGTACGACCCGAGCCTTGCGCCCGAAGCTTACGAGGAAATGGATGTCGATTATCTGGTGCGCAGCGAGGGGGAAGTTACTTTCCGCGAATTGTTGCGTGCCATCGAGCAGGGATCCGGTGTCGACCGGATCTGCGGCCTCTCTTATCGCAACGGCGAAAGCTGGGTGCACAATCCCGAACCGGTCGCCGCACCGGCTCGAGGACAGCGAAATTCGCCCGCCGAACCGCGATGCGCGCGTGCTCAAGGGATATACGTTGCTCGGCCGACAGGTGGACGTGATCGAAACCTCTCGCGGCTGCACCTACGATTGCAGCTTCTGTTCCATCATCGAGATGAGGGGGCGCAACTTCCACACCTACTCCTTCGACCGCGTGTCTAGCGGACATTCGCGACGCCCGCGATCACGGCGCTCGAACCATTTTCCTGGTCGACGACAACATTACTTTGAACGTGCGGCGGTTCGAGGCGTTGTGCGAGGCCATCATCGCCGCCGGGCTGCACACGCTTGATTACTTTGTGCAGGCCATGACTTCCGCTATCGCGAACCACGGCGAAACCCTCGCCCCGCTGATGCGACGAGCCGGATTCCGCTACGTCTTCCTCGGCATCGAGAACATTCTGGAAGGTGATCTGGAATTTCTGCGGGCGTCCGCTAAGAACACCGAGCGCACGAACGGGAAGAACACTGGAAACGCCACTCTCAAAGCCATCGATTATCTGCACCGCAACCAGATGTATGTGGTCGGTGGATTGATCGTTGGCAGTCCCGGAGACACACGCGAGTCGATTGAAGCCAACCTCGAATTTGCCCGCCAGTACGTGGACTGGCCTTACATTCAACACCCCACACCGTACCCGCGCACGCCCATGACGAAAGACTTCCGAGATCAAGGGCTGATCATGAATGAGCGGTTGGAGGAATACGACGGCACGACGGCAGTGGTCCGCACCGAGCACTTGCCAGCCGAGGAAGTGGAATTCATGCGCTGGAAGGCCGAGCGCTGGATGAAGGTTCGCCACATACCGGCTGCGCTCAGGCATGACCCGAGATTCGTGCTCCTCGAGGGATGGAAGATGTTGGCCCATACCTTCCGGGGAAGTTCGATCCGCTCCGCGCTTGGACTGGAGAGCGAGAAAAAGGTGTTTGAGAGGTATCGTGCGATCCGTCGGTCCGAGCGCGAGTACGTCTGAATCGTTACTTCACTGCTGCGTAGTTATGGAAGGGTTGGCCGATAATTCACCGTGATTTCCGGATGCCTGTGGAAGGGTCCACGACTAATGTCCTCTAGCGTCATGCGCGCGCAATCATAAATGACGCTGTCTGGGATTTATCGCCAACAACTACGGAAGAAATACTCTCGCTGTTAAGTGAAAAGTCTTCACATTGACACAAACAAGAATTGCGCAGACTATGACACGGCCATCCCGCGTTCCAAAATCACAGACTCAAAACACAGGAGGGTCCGTGCTAACAAAGAAGTGCAGTCTAGTCGGTTTGGTCATTCTGATCGCGGCTGGTGCGACCCAAGTGACTTTAGCGCAACAAGGGATTCAAAGCAGAAAATTACCCGCCACCTTTCTACGCACAAGATGAAGCCCACGACGGACCATTCGCTCAGCTCAAAATACGGCCCGCAAAAGGCGGAGAGATTCGAGGCCGCCGGGAGAGCGTTGAACGCCGCTTCCAGCGGGGCGCCGGGAATCGACAGCCTTGCCAACTGGAGCGACCAATTCGTTTATCCGGGTTATGACGGAAACGGAAATCCGCAGTCGGTGTGGCCGTACACGATGGTCGGGAATCGACCGGAGTCCGGCCGAACCACAATCCTGCGCGCTCCATCCTGCCGGTGACGGTGGAATTGCTGGGTCCGGACGGCAAAGTGGCCTTAACCTTCGGTCCCGACGGCAATGTCCCCGACGCCGCGCTCGCATCTCCGGAGTTTACCCCGTTTGTCTACACCAACGGAGTGGGTCAGTTTAATGACCAAATGATGGGGGATGCGTTTGCGAATCGTATCAGCAACCAGGGTGAGGAGGAGGAAGGTTGGCACACGATCCTGCGTCCGCGGTTGCGCACCGCGGGAACCATCCAAGTGCCGTTTCTTACGGCGAGCGGGACGAATGCCTGGTATTACTTTGTCAATGGAACCGGGCAGCCCGTCCTGGGCGCGATCGAACGTCGACACTTTCGGTAATTTGCTTTTCCCGAGCACCTACCCATTCGACGGCAGCACTCCTGTGGGCGCCGCTGAACTGGCGGGGGACATCACGACCAAAGACATTTCCACTTTCCTCTTCAACAACACAGTGTTGTTCTCCGGCGGCAACATTAACAATTGCTGCATCATTGGATACCCACACCTATGATTACGAGCCCGGAATCCCGCAGAATGGAAATCTTCCACGGCTTTACGTTCTGAACTATTGGCTCTCGCCTGGGCTTTTCCTCCTCGGTCTCGCAGACATGACGCCCTGGAGCCATGAGATGGCTGAGACTTTCAACGATCCATTCGTCAACAACGCGACGCCGTGGTGGTTGAGTGTCGATCCTTATCTTGGTTTTGCGAATTGCCAGAATAACCTCGAAGTGGGTGATGTGGTTGAAGTCCTCGATTCCCTGAACCCGATCTTTACAATTCCGGGGAAGGGATTCACATATCACCCGCAGAATATGGCGCTGCTCCCGTGGTTTGCGTTCGAGTCGCCTTCACCTGCGAACCTGGGCGAATACAGCTTCCCGGATGAAACGACGATGTCGCTTTCTCCCGGGCCTCTCCTTCCAGGTTGCAAACCTGCTCCATAAAGACTCGAAGCGATTCGCAACCCCTTGCCGCTCGAGGTATGGGCGGCATTCTTTTTTGCATTAGGGGGGAGGGTCAGTACGTCTTAACTATTGGTAAACAAACCCGGGGTGGGGAGATGGTGAACTTAAGCAGGGCGCCCAGTCGACTGCGGGGGTCTGGTTGTGACCTTCGTAATCGGGCCGGGCCGTTACCGCATTGCTGCTGGAAGAGGGCGCTCCTAGAATCGGAGCAGGGTTTACTCCGCCTGATTTCGCATGCCTGAGATCACAAGACGACTGGACCGAGCCGAGCTAGGGAAGCGCGTGGAGCGCGCGGAAAAGCTCTTGCAAAAGGGCAAGACCGCGGACGCTCTGGAGGAATATCTGCTGGTTCTGCGGGACGATCCGGACAACGATGTGGTACGGCAGTTGTCGGCGGATCTCTGCCTTTCGTTGAATCGCAACGCCGACGCGGTCCGGCTTCTGGGCGAGCTGTTTGAGCGGCAGGTGGGCGCGGCGGACGCAACTCGGGCCAGCCTGACCTATAAGAAGCTGGCGCGGCATGGGAGTCCAACCTGGCAACAGAAATTCCGCTTTGGGCAGCTGCTGGAAGGTTCCAACAAGAAGCTGGCCGCAGGCACGTACGACGCTGCGCTGGCGGATTTGACAAAACTCGGCAAGAAGAAGGAAGCGGTAGAGATATTGGATCGCATCGTAGCGATCGAGCCGACGCAAGCCAATCTGTTACGTGTGGCGGAACTGGCGTCGGAGCTGGGAAATCGCAAAGGAGCCGCGGCAGCCTATCAGCGGATTGCGCAGTTGACGGCGACGGAGGGCGGAGACACGGCGCAGTGGTACGAGCGCGCGTATCAGGAGGACGCCTCGGATCAAGGCATCGCCCTGGCCTATGGGAAGAGCTTGTTGGCGCGGGGCAGACGGGCGCCGCGATCTTTATTCTTGAGCCGCAAATGAAGGCCGGCGAGGTGACTCCGGCGCTGCGCGAGACGTACGCGGATGCGCTGGTGGCAGCGGGGCGCTACGCCGACGCCGAGCCGCTGGTGTGGGAGCTTTTTGAGGCGAATCCGGCGCGGGTGCAGCAGGTGATTGCGCTGGTCGGAAATTTGCTGGATGCGGAGCAGCACGATGCCGCGGTGGCGCTGGCGCGCAAGCTGGAACAATTCCAGCGGCGGCGCGGGGAGCGGCGGCAGTTCATTGCCATCATGGAGGACCTGACGGCGTCGCACCGCTCGTCGCCACAGATCCTGGAGTTTTTAAGCGAACTCTACAACGCCGCCAATCGGGAAAGCGATTACTGCCAGACGCTGCTGAAATTGTTTGATGTTTATTGCAGTAGCGGCGAGTATGCCAAATCGGCCGAGTGTCTGGATCGCGCGGCGGACGTTGATCCTTATGAGCCCGGCCACATGAAGCGACTGGAGATGCTCAAGGGGAAAGTGGAGGACGCGCGCTTCCGGTCGATTGCGGCGAGATTTTCTACCGTCGCCACCGTGGTGGAAGTGCCAGTGCACGAAGAAGAGCCGACCTTGGGGGCTTCCACGTTGCAGGATCTAATGCTGCAAGCGGAAATCCTGGTGCAGTACGGGATGCGTAACAAGGCGGTGGAGCGGCTGCAGAGAATTCAGGAACTGTTCCCCCGCGAGGAAGAAAGGAACGAGGATCTGCAAAGGCTGTATTTATCGGCGGGGGTAACACCGCGATATGCGGGGGCTGCGCCGCTGCCTCCGGCCGCGGCGGCTATGCCCGTCGCCACACCGGCGCCCGAGCCAATGACCGATGTACGGAGCTTTACGCGAGTCGCGGAAATTTCGCGCAAGTTGTATCACCAGGGCACGGCTCCGAATGTGCTGAGCACCGCGGTAAGGGAAATCGGAACGCATTGGGAAGCGAGCCGATGCATCGCGGCCATGGGCAAGGCGGGATCGCTTCCGACCGCCCTGGAAGAATTTTGTGCCGAGGGATTCAAGAAGGCTGGGGCAGCAGCGATTGCCGAACTGACCGCGTGCCTGCATCAGGCGGTGAATGGGCACGATCCGATGCCGTTCGATAATGCGCAGAAATCGGAGGCCCTGCAGTCCGCGCGGAAAGTGGTGACCGACATGGGAGCGGCGTCGGTGTTGGCGATTCCGCTCAGCGATGGGGAAGAAATTGTGGGCATGCTGGTGCTCATGCACAATCGGGCGCGAGTGTGGCCGCAGGCGGATATGGTTGTGCTCAAGACGCTGGCCGAGCAAATGGTGATTGCGCTGAATAATGCGGGATTACGGAGGCTGGTCAAGAATCTCTCGGTGACGGATGAGAAGTCGGGTCTGTTGAAACGGGCTTCCTACATTGATCTTTTGTTGGCGGAGAGCAAACGGGCAATTCAAAATGCGTCGGCGCTTTCGGTGTTGTTGCTCCAGTTCGGCAAGAGCGGCGCGATGATCAAGGAATATGGCGAGGCGGAAGTGCAGTCGATGATGGAAAGAGCGGGCCAGTTGTTCACCGACAACATACGGTCGAACGATCTGGCGTTCCGTTACGACACGACCACAATCGCCATCATTCTCGGCGAGACGGCGGAGAAAGAGGCGTTGCTGGCGGTGGAGAAGCTGCGGAAGATTATTGCGGAAGTGCGGCTGCCGGCGAAGGATGATTCGGGCAAGGGACCGAACGCGCAGTTTTCCGCAGGGGTGGCGGAGGCGGTGATCCGCACGGAATATGATCCGGTGGATGTGGTGACGGAAGTGATCAATCGGGCTGAGCATGCGTTGTCGCAGGCGATGGTGCAGGGGCCGGGGAAGGTCGTGGCGCTGGGTCCGGCGCTGGCGGCGCGAGCGGTGGCGTAGGGGCTTTCACCACGGAGTCACGGAGAGGCAGAAATATAGCATCTGATCTCTTGTCATCTCCTCTCATCGAATCTCTTCTCTTCTTAATCAGAGATCCCATCTCTTCTTCCGCTTTTCTCCTTGCCTCGGTGTCTCCTTGGTGAATTGGTGTGTGCCTGGTGGCAGAGTGCCTTTCACGACTGCTACACTAACCAGTTTGCCTATTCATTTAGATCGTCTCTGAGGCACGATCTGTAGGAAAAATCATGCTGAAGCCAGGTGACATTGCCATTGTGAGTGGGGCGCGTACGCCCTTTGGCCGCTATTGCGGCAAGTTGAAGGACTTTACCGCGCAGGAACTGGGCGCGATCGCTGCCAAGGGAGCGATGGAGCGGGCGCAGGTCGATCCGAAAGAGGTCGATCACGTGGTGTTTGGAAACGCGCAGCAGACTTCCGGCGATGCACTGTATGGCGCGCGGCATGTGGGATTACGGGCGGGACTGCCGATCGAGACTCCGGCGCTAACCGTGAACCGACTGTGCGGGTCGGGCATGCAATCGATTGTGAACGGCGCGCAGTTGATTCAGTTGGACGAGGCGAAGGTGGTGGTGGCCGGTGGAATGGAGGCCATGTCGCAGGCCCCGTTCGTGATTCGCGGGCGGGACGGGTTCACGCTGGCGCCGGGCGGGAAGCTGGAAGATTCGTTGATGGTGGCGCTGCTCGATACGTATTGCGGTCTGTATATGGCGAATACCGCGGAGCTTTACGGCGAGGAGCAGGGCATTACGCGGCAGGCGCAAGATGAGTTTGCGCTGCGGTCGCAGAAGTGCGCGGAGGACGCGTATAAGGCGGGAAGAATTCAGGAAGAGCTGGTGCCGGTGCCGCTGCGGAATCATAAGGGCGAGGCCACGGGGGAGTCGCTGACCGAGGATGATCACCGGCGTCCGCAGACCACGATGGAAGGGTTGGGGAAGTTGCGGCCGGCGTTTGGGAAAAATGGAACGGTCACGGCGGGGAACGCCAGTGGCATTGTGGATGGAGCGGCGGCGGTGGTGTTGATGTCGATGGAGGAAGCGCGCAAGCGGAATCTGATGCCGCTGGGACGGATTGTGAGTTGGGGAATTGCAGGGGTAGAGCCGAAGGTGATGGGGCGCGGTCCGGTGCCGGCGACGAAGGTGGCGCTGCAGAAGGCGGGGCTGTCGCTGGATTACCTGGATTTGATTGAAGTGAATGAGGCCTTCGCGGCGCAGTACCTGGCGGTGGAGAAGGAGTTAGGACTGGATCGCGAGAAGGTGAACGTGAATGGCGGTGCGATTGCGCTGGGGCATCCGCTGGGCGCGACCGGGACACGGTTGGTGATCACGCTGCTGTACGAGTTGCGGCGGCGGAAGAAGAAGTATGGGCTGGCGACGGCGTGCATCGGTGGCGGGCAGGGGATTGCGATGATTGTGGAGACGCTGCTGAATTTTTAGGTTGTTTGGATTTATGCGCGCATTGACAAAAAACTTGTCATCCTGAGCGCAGCGAAGGATTTCTGCAGGTGCTTGGCGCCGGTAGCAATGCATAAATCCTTCGCTCGCTCAAGATGACAGAGAGTTGTTTTGTTTTCAAGGAAGCGATTATGGAAATTAAGAAGGTTGGAGTTCTCGGTTGTGGGTTGATGGGGTCGGGCATTGCGCAGGTTTGCGCTATGGCTGGGTTCGACGTGACTGTGCTTGAGGTTGAGCAGAAGTTTCTCGACAAGGGATTTGCGGGGATTGAGAAATCGTTGGCGAAGTTTGCCGAGCGGCCCGTCGAGAAGGGTGGAATCACGGGTCAACAGAAAGATGCGGCGCGGGCGCGGCTTCGGGGCACGACCAACAAAACGGACCTGGCGGATTGCGACATTGTGATTGAGGCCATCATCGAGAATGTAGAAGAGAAGAAGAAGATGTATTCGTCGATTGACGGGATCGTGAAGAAGGACGCGATCTTCGCTTCAAATACTTCTTCGATTTCGGTGACTGAACTATTGACTTCGGTGAAGCGGCCGGAGCGGTTTATTGGGCTGCACTTTTTTAATCCGGTGCCGCTGATGAAGTTGGTCGAGGTAGTGCGGACCATCGCCACGGCGGATGACGTTTACGAGACGGCGCACGAGTTTTCGAAGAAGCTTGGCAAAGTTCCGGTACGCACGTCGGACAAGACGGGATTCATTGTGAACCGGCTGCTGGTGCCTTATTTGCTCGATGCAGTTCGGGCGTATGAAGAGGGCGTGGGGTCGATTGAGGATATTGATAATGCGATGAAGCTGGGATGCGGGTATCCGATGGGGCCGTTTACGTTGCTGGATTTTGTGGGGTTGGATACGACTTATTACATTACGCATGTGATGTATGACGAGTTCAAGGAGCGGCGGTTTGCGTCGCCTCCGCTGCTAAAGCGGATGGTGATGGCGGGGTGGTATGGGCGGAAGTCGGGGCGCGGATTTTATGATTACTCGAACCCGGAGAGGCCGAAGGCGAATAAGCTTTAACTTCTTTTGCCACGGATTTGCACGGATCTTCACGGATCGAAAGGCGATTCACCACGGAGACACTGAGGTACGGAGAAATATTGATTGTTTTTCTCGGAGGCTCAGTGACTCCGTGGTGAAGGATTTTTATGAACTTCGAAAATATTCTTCTGGAAAAGAAAAACGCGATTGCTTATGTCACAGTCAACCGGCCGAAGGTGCTGAATGCACTCAACATGGCGACCATGGAGGAGTTGCGGGCGGCCTTTCATGACATTAAGAATGACAAGGGAATCCGCGTCGTCATCTTTACGGGCGCGGGGGAAAAGGCGTTTATTGCCGGAGCGGACATCAGCGAACTGGCCAAGCAGGATGCGGTTTCGGGGAAGGAATATACGCATCGTGGGCAGAACGTGCTCCATCTGATTGAGAATCTGGGTAAGCCCGTCATTGCTTGCATCAATGGATTTGCGCTGGGCGGAGGATGCGAGATTGCGATGGCTTGCACCATGCGTTTGGCTAGCGAGAACGCGAAGCTGGGGCAACCGGAGGTGAAGCTGGGGATTATTCCGGGATATGGCGGGACGCAGCGGCTGTCGCGGCTGGTGGGCAAGGGGCGGGCAATGCAGATGGTGCTGGCGGGGGAGGGGATTACAGCGCAGGAGGCACATCGCATTGGGCTGGTGAATGAAGTGACCGCGGCGGGCGAGTTGATTCCGAGGGCGGAGGCGATTGCGGCGAAGATTATTGCGAACGCTCCGCTGGCGGTGCAGTATGCCATGGAAGCGGTCAATAAAGGGATGGAGATGACGTTGGCCGAGGGGCTCTATCTGGAGGCAACTTTGTTTGGTGTGTGCTGCGCTACCGAGGATAAGACCGAGGGAACTACGGCTTTTCTCGAAAAGCGGGTGGCTGCGTTTAAGGGAAAGTGATTCAAAGGGCTTTCACCACCGAGGGCACAGAGGAACACAGGGGAATTAGCGGCTTCACCACGGAGGCGCGGAGTCACGGAGAAGAAAAATCAATTGAAAGCGGAGCATCCTGCTGAGCCTGGATTTCGCGCGGTCGAGGGGAGACTCGACGCACACGGGAAACGATTTGCCATCGTGGGTTCGCGGTTCAATGCGTTTATTACCGAGCGGCTTTTGCAGAGTGCTTGCGATGGGCTTTTGCGTTCCGGGGCGTCGAGGAAAGATATTGCGATCGTGCGGGTTCCGGGGGCGTTTGAGATTCCATCGGCGGCGCGGGCACTGGCACTCACTGGGAAATACGACGCGATCATTTGCCTGGGATGTTTGCTGCGTGGGGACACGGCGCACTATGACGTGATCGTGAATGAGGTCACGCGCGGGATTGGGCAGTCCGCGCAGGAGACTGGGGTGCCGCACGCGTTTGGCGTGCTGACTTGCGATACGCTGGAGCAGGCCATTGATCGGGCTGGGCTGAAGATGGGGAACAAGGGGTTTGAAGCGGCGCTGGCGGCGGTGGAGATGGCGTCACTGAACGGAAGCTCTCAGCTCTCAGCCGTCAGCCGTCAGCGAAAAGCAGATTCCTCGCTTCGCTCGGAATGACAAAGCTAAAAAGAAGACGAAACGGCTCAAATAACCGTCCTACCTAAGTACTGTCCTCTCCAGTACACTGACCACTAGGCACTGATCACCAGCCACTGCTATGGGTACTCGCCGCAAATCCCGGGAAATGGCGCTGCAGATGTTGTTTCAATCGGACATGGGGAAACAGGATGCGGAGCAGGTGCGGCGGACGTTTTGGGCGGAGCATGGAACCGCAAGCGCGGAAGTGCGGGGATTTGCTGACGATCTTTTTCGGGTGGCCACCGATCGCGGCGGCGAGATTGACGGGCTGATCGAGCGGCACGCGGAGCATTGGCGGATGGAGCGCATGGCGGCGGTGGATCGCAATCTGCTGCGGGCCGCGGTGGCGGAGATGATGGCTTATCCGGAGACGCCGCGGGCGGTCGTGATCAATGAGGCGCTGGAAATTGCGCGGAAGTTTTCCAGTCCGGAGTCGGTGCACTTCGTGAATGGGGTGCTGGATAGTGTGGGGAAAGAGCTGCAGGGTAGTTGCCAGTAACAGTTCTCAGTTCTCAGATCCTCTCGTTAGGTTCTTATCTTAAACCTCGGTTAATTTTCCGGATCGATTGTCGTCTTCGCACTCAAATCAGAACAACTTCTCTTAGTGGACGGTAAGCGGGGTGCCGCTGTTGAGTGCGAGGGCAAGGTGCCCTCGCGACAGCCGGCAGGATGCAGGAGCTACGTCCTCGCTTTACGGTCTGACCGCCACTAGGTTCAAGGTGCAGGGACCGGCAGTGCAGAACGGATTCAGGTAGTTGGGCAAGTTGGGGAAAGAGAGTTGGACTTGGTCGCTGCCGCCGAGACCGGTACTGACTTCGTGCAGCAGGCCATCACTTCCTGCGATCACAATGGTTCCAGCATCCGCGCTGATGTCCGCGCTGACGGGCGTGGCATTGCCGATAAGCTCAATGCCACTTGTAACAGATCCGGCACCGAAGTCGTAGACGAGGATGCTGGCGTGACCGGCCGCGACAACGTAGAGTTGCGAGTCGTCAGCGGAGGTGAAGAAGTTCACGGGTTGAAGTGTGCCCTGACCCAATTCGAGACGTTGCGCCAAGTGCTTGGGGTCGTTGCTCACGAAAGTCAGGGTTTGAGGACACAAGGCTCCGGCGGGTGGCGGGGAGATGCTGGAGGTTAAGACATCGAAGCCGGTGGCATCGAGCACCAAGACGTGAACCCCGTCGGGAATGGGAATGCCGGAGGAGTCGTGGCCTTCGAGGTGTAGGCCGGGAAGAACTTTCACCAACAAGGGGTTTGCGGGCAACGCGACAGTAGCCGGAACGGGAACCGAACTGCCGTCAGTGGCAATCTGATTGTTACAGGTGTTAAAGGCCGTGAGGTTCGCGGACGTGGCGCTGGTAGAGGACTCGGCCACAAATGCGAATGCGCCATTGGGGGAGAAGACAATGGCGTTCGCTGGTCCGGAAAGAGTTAGCTGTGGGTTGGACCCTGGTCCCTGCAAGGCTTGCAGTGGGGAATAAATGTAAAGAGAGCTACCACCGTCTCCGGCGATGAGTGTCTTCAGTCCATCGGGGGAGAAAGCGGCGGTTACCGCTTGAGAGATATTCAAGGCGCTGGCCGACAGCGAACCGGCGCCGAGACTATTGACAATATAAACCTGATTCGGTGAGTGGATGGTATCGGAGAAGACAGCGGCGCTTCCATTGTTGGCTGTGGCCAACACGGTTCCTGTCACCGTGCTGAGGCCGGTGTAGGGGCTGCTGCTGGTGCCGAAGCTCGTCGGATTGATCAGCAGAGCTCCAAAGTTGCTTCCCATAAAAGCCTTATCGCCGGCGGCATCGAAGAGCAGGGAATTTGGCGAAGAGGGTAAGGGATTCTCAGGGCCCGGAGTGGCATTACCGGTCGAAAGGCTATAAATCGAAGTGGTGCAATTGGTGGGAGTCTGTGGGGCGCACCCTGTGCTGGTCGCCAAGCACGGAGGCTGCTGCGGGAAGACCGGTTACCAAACCTGAGATGGCGCCATTGCCGACAACAGGAGGCACAGGAGGCGGATTTGTTGGCTGGAGAACGGTGGCATACACGGGAGCAGGAATGAGTTGCTGACAGCTGAAACCGGCGGGGAACAGGGCTTTGAAGAAGTTGGTGCAAGTAGTCAAGGCAGCCGGGGTGGAGAGCGACTCCGGGACAAAGGGAAATCCAATATTGCAACTGGGCGGCGAGCAGGACGCGGTGACGGACCCCGAACCAGGCGATGGAGTCGATAGCGTACAGGATTGTAAACATGTGCCCGTGGGGGTCACCACGCCGGGCTGGCTTCCACTCCAGGTCAAAGGGATTTTCGTGAGCACGACTCCGTTATTCGTATTGGGCAGGGAAGTGTTGCCCATGATGTCGGTCACGACTGACGTAGCATTCTGTGACGGTCCCTTTGGAGGTGGAGAAGGTGGTTTGGCTGGTTTGCTGAGTTGCTGTGGCGCCGAGTTCGAGGGTGATGGTCTGGATGGGGCAAGTCTCAAAGAAATCAAGGACCGGAGAGAGGACTTGCTGCGAATTCTTGTACTGCGGCTGCTGGAACGACGAACTGGAAACGCCGCTGGCCGATGCGTAGATCTGTGTCATCCCGGGAGTCGCCGCGGTCGCCGTGGCCTGATTTGTGGCGAAGTTGTAGGCGGTATTGACCAGTGGAGTCAGGGTGACCACGGATTGATTTTGGGCGGACCACGTGAAAGGACCGACCGAAGAGGTGACGTCAGTTCCTTGGCTGAACGCGTGGGCCTCAACCGTCATGGACTGACTCTGAGAGAGGCAAGGCTCTTGGATGGGGACATTGTTGAGCAGCACTCCGGTGACGATGATATTGTCGACCGGCGGATGCACGAACACCCAGGTCGGAGCACTGGAAGCGCCGAGAGCTGAGGCGGTGACCTGGGCCACGCCGGTACCGCCGGGCGTGCAGGTGGTGAAATTGACGTCCCAATGCCCGGCACAAGCGAAGCCGTTAGCGGCGACATTGAGAATCGAAGTATCGCTTGAAGAAAGGTGATGGCAGTGGCGAGAGCTGTGCCGGTGGAAGCTTGCGCCGATGCGCTGAAGCCGAATGTGGCTCCCAGTTCCACGGAGAGGTTGCTGTTGGGGGTTAGATTCACCTTTCCTGGAAAAAGCGGAGGGCCCGCCTTTCTGCCCCCCACAGCCACCTATGCTCCATAAAGAAAGAACGGCAACCGCCAAGCGCAAAACGTTCGAACGCGACCTACCCATGCACCCCTCGTTAAACATTGCTGTGGCGGTACGCTCTGCAATCACTCAGAACGAGCCATCGAATGAATTGGAAAACTTGTAGTGTAGAGGCTGGAGGCGGAATCAGCAAGCGCAGCGCGAATCTGGCGAAGCGAAGGACACTTTGCTGGGCCGCTCCGAATCTATCCGTCTCGTGGGATGCAGAAAGACGGGTTGACGATGTTTGCGTGCACTTGCTATAGTAGTTTGGTTCCGCGAGTACATCCAGGCTTGCTGTGTGCTGTGAGTTTTTTGCCGCGGTGTGGGCGCGAAACTTGCGGTGAAGCTTTCGAAAAATGCGTTTCCGGATGAAGTTTAGGTTCGGAAACTTTCCTCGCTGAAACGTTCCTGCGGTGCCTTCCGCCCTATTGTGGAAGGATATGCAGGGCAAGGCTGACGAAACGGAGTGCCCCCGGAGTTTGGCCGGGCGCCACCGTCGGCAGCGAAAGTCTGAACAGGAATCCAGAATCTCTCCGGCGTTTGTGCGCGGCGAGAAGTAATGGTCGGCGTTGAGCTGGCCATGCCCACGGATGCGCGTCTTAACCCAGGAATTGAAGCAGGAATTGAGCTGTGCGCAGCCTGCCTGGATAGCGGCTAGCTGTGCGGCTAAGGAGTGGCGAAGAGTGCCTACGTTCAACCAGTTGGTGGCCCAGGGCCGCAAGCGGCCCCGTTACAAGACGGCTAGCCCTGCGTTGCAGGGATGTCCGCAGAAGCGCGGAGTTTGCACCCGCGTGTACACGCAGACGCCCAAGAAGCCGAACTCGGCGTTGCGCAAAGTGGCGCGCGTGCGCTTGACGAACGGAATTGAAGTAACAACCTACATTCCGGGCGTCGGCCATAACCTGCAGGAGCACTCGATTGTGCTGATTCGCGGGGGCCGCGTGAAGGATCTGCCGGGCGTGCGCTATCACGTGATTCGCGGAACTCTGGACGCCGTCGGCGTTGCCGGGCGCATGCAGGGGCGCTCGAAGTACGGAGCGAAGCGGCCGAAGAAGGGTTAAGAAACAGTGGCCAGTGGTCTGTGATTGGTGGCCAGTAAAGCTCAAGCTAGAAGCTATGAGCTAGGAGCTAGAAGCTGAATGCCTCGTAAAGGACATATCGCAAAGCGAACCGTCCCGGCCGATGCGGTTTATCAGTCGGATCTGGTGACGAAGTTTATTAACTCGATGATGTGGCAAGGCAAGCGCTCGACCGCCGAGGGCATATTCTATGAGGCCTTGGCGAAAGTGCAGGAGTCCAAGGGTGGCGACGAAGCGTTGAAGCTCTTCAAGAAGGCCGTGGAGAACGCCAAGCCGCTGCTCGAGGTCAAGACCCGCCGTGTGGGTGGCGCGAACTATCAGGTGCCGGTCGAGGTGAATGCCGACCGCCGCACGTCGCTCGCGATTCGTTGGCTGATCAGCTATGCCCGCGGCCGCGGTGAAAAGGGAATGGTCGACAAGTTGACCAACGAATTGCTGGATGCGGCCAGTGGCAAAGGCGCCGCAATCAAGAAGAAGGAAGATGTGCACCGGATGGCGGAAGCGAACAAGGCGTTCGCGCATTACCGGTGGTGAGAAGTTGATAGGTCCTTTGCGGCAAAGAACGCCGCTCAGGATGACAAGAATTTTGGTAGAGCTGAGAGCTGACAGCTGATTTCGGAGCTTAGAAAGAGTTAGAGTCGTGCCCAGAACAGTCCCATTAGAACGCTGCAGAAACATCGGCATCATGGCCCACATCGATGCCGGCAAGACCACTACGACGGAGCGCATCCTGTTTTATACGGGACGGACGCACCGCATCGGAGAGGTGCACGAAGGCACGGCCACCATGGACTGGATGGAGCAGGAGCAGGAGCGCGGCATTACGATTACGTCCGCGGCAACGACCTGCACCTGGCGCGACATTCGCATCAATATTATTGATACGCCCGGCCACGTCGATTTCACGGCGGAAGTCGAGCGGTCGCTGCGCGTGCTCGACGGCGCGGTCGCCGTGTTTGACGCGGTGCACGGCGTGCAGCCGCAGTCGGAAAAAGTCTGGCGGCAGGCCGACAAGTACGGCGTCCCGCGAATTTGTTTTATCAACAAGATTGACAAGATGGGTGCTGATTTCGAGCATGCCGTCGATACCATCCGCAAGCGCCTCAGTGCCAAGCCCGTCGCGATTCAATTTCCCATCGGCCAGGAAGACAAGTTCAAGGGCGTCATCGACCTGATCAACATGAAGTCGATCGTCTGGCAGGACGACACGATGGGCGCGGAATACGTCACCGAAGAGATTCCCGCCGAACTGAAGAAGAAAGCCGAAGCGTTTCACGCCCAGTTGGTCGAGAGCATTGCCGAGAACGACGACGAAATCCTGCACAAGTTTCTGGAAGGCGAAGAAATTACTGCGGACGAGCTGCGTGCGTCGCTGCGCAAGTCGACCATCGCGTTGAAAGTGTTTCCAGTTGTGGTGGGAACGGCGTTCAAGAATAAAGGCGTGCAGCCGTTGCTGGATGCGGTCGTGGATTATCTGCCTTCGCCGCTGGACGTGCCGGAAACGCATGGGATCAATCCCGACAACGGGCAGGCGATCACTCGCAAGGCGGATGACAAGGAACCGTTCTCGGCGCTGGCGTTCAAGATCATGGCGGATCCGTTCGTCGGACAGTTGACGTTTATTCGCGTGTACTCCGGCCAACTCAAGACTGGCGATTCGGTGCGGAACGTTCGCACTACCAAGACGGAGCGCATCGGGCGTTTGCTGAAGATGCACGCCAACAAGCGCGAAGAGATCAGCGAGATTCTGGCAGGCGACATTTGCGCCGCAGTCGGTTTGAAGAATGTCGGCACCGGCGACACGATTTGCGACGAAGATCATCCGATTGCGCTGGAGTCGATCACGTTTGCGGTTCCGGTGATTTCGGTTGCCGTCGAGCCCAAGACCAAGGCGGACCAGGAAAAGATGGGCATGGCGCTCGGCCGCCTCGCCCAGGAAGATCCTACTTTTAAGGTTCACACCGATCCCGACAGCGGGCAGACAATCATCAGCGGCATGGGCGAGTTGCATCTGGAAATCATCGTCGACCGCATGATGCGCGAGTACAAGGTCGAGGCCAACGTCGGCAAGCCGCAGGTGGCGTATCGCGAGACCATTCGCAGGCATGCCGAGGCAGAAGGCAAGTACATTCGCCAGACGGGCGGACGCGGCCAGTACGGTCACGCGAAGATTTATCTCGATCCTCAACCACCCGGGACCGGTTACGAGTTCGTCAATGACATCGTGGGTGGGTCGGTGCCGAAGGAATTCATCAAGCCGATCGATCAGGGCATTCAGGAAGCGCTCGAAGGCGGAGTGCTTGCCGGCTATCCGATGGTCGATGTAAAGGCGACGCTGTACGACGGCAGCTATCACGATGTCGACTCGAACGAAATGGCATTCAAGATTGCCGGGTCGATGGCGTTCAAAGAGGCGGCCCGCAAGGCTTCTCCGGTGCTGCTGGAGCCGGTAATGGCGGTCGAAGTGGTGACGCCGGAAGATTATGCCGGAGTGATCATGGGCGATTTGAGTTCGCGCCGCGGACGCATTGAAGGCATGGAGCATCGCGCGGGATCGCAGGTGATCAAGGCGATCGTTCCGCTGGCGGAGATGTTTGGTTACGCGACCCACATGCGTTCGTCGACGCAGGGCCGCGCGGAATACTCGATGCACTTTGCGCGCTATGAGGAGGCTCCGCGATCGGTGGCGGAGGAAATCATTGCCAAGGTGCAGGGGACGGCGAAGTGACTGCCAGCGCCGCGGTTCGTCGTCGACCGCAGGTTCTGGGTCAGAGAAGGTAAGCGAGTTGAGTTTGTAAATGTTTTTCGGGCTGAGGGAGTCTGGGCGCGGTTTTTGCGGCAGGCCCAAGGCTACATCGCGACGGAAGTGAGGTGCGAGTCGTTGTCCGAGGCGGGAGTGGGCGGTACCGGGTGCGGGATTTCTGGAGTTGGCATCGCGGGTTTGAAATTTTTCGCGAACGCTTTTCGGAAGATTTCGCGCAGTTCGATCGGGAGATTGTCGAGGAGCTGGTCGAGAAACAGGAATTCGTTGGCGCGTATTACGAAGCCGACGGGGATGATTTGGTTTCGGCGTAAGCTGAGGCCGAGGAGATAGAGGAATGGCGAAAGAGAAATTTGATCGGAATAAGCCGCACTGCAACGTAGGGACGATTGGTCACATCGATCATGGCAAGACCACGTTGACGGCGGCGATCACGAAGGTGTTGCAGAAGCACAATCCGAAGATTGTGTTCCGGTCGTTTGATTCGATCGACAACGCGCCGGAAGAGAAGGCGCGCGGCATCACGATTGCGACGGCGCACGTGGAGTACGAGACGGCGAACCGGCACTACGCGCACGTGGATTGCCCGGGCCACGCCGACTACATCAAGAACATGATCACGGGCGCGGCGCAGATGGATGGCGCGATTCTGGTGGTGGCGGCGACGGATGGTCCGATGCCGCAGACGCGCGAGCACGTGCTGCTGGCGCGGCAGGTCGGCGTGCCGTACATCGTGGTGGCGCTGAACAAGTGCGATGCGGTGGATGATCCTGAGTTGCTCGACCTGGTCGAACTGGAAGTGCGCGAGTTGCTGAAGAGCTACAAGTTTCCGGGCGACGATGTGCCGGTGATCCGGTTGTCGGCGCTGGGCGCGCTGAACGGGGAAGAGAAGTGGGAGAAGCAGATTGACGAGCTGATGGAGGCGGTGGACAAGAGCGTGCCGCAGCCGGCGCGCGAGTTGGACAAGCCGTTCCTGATGCCGATCGAAGATATTTTTTCGATTCAGGGACGCGGCACGGTGGTGACGGGCCGGATCGAGCGCGGCAAGGTGAAGGTGGGCGAGGAAGTGGAAATCGTCGGCTTCCGCGAGACCCGCAAGACGGTGGTGACGGGCGTCGAAATGTTCAAGAAGCAATTGGACGAAGGCATGGCGGGCGACAACGCCGGGCTGCTGCTTGCGCGGCATTGGCAAGGACGACGTGGAGCGCGGCATGGTGCTGGCGAAGCCGGGATCGATCACGCCGCACACCAAGTTCAAGGCCGAGGTCTACATCCTGACGAAGGAAGAAGGCGGGCGGCACACGCCGTTCTTCAAGGGATATCGTCCGCAGTTTTATCTGCGAACGACGGACGTGACGGGGGTGGCGGAATTTCCGGCGGGCACCGAGATGGTGATGCCGGGAGACAACGTGAGCCTGGTGATTGAGTTGATCACGCCGGTGGCCATGGAAAAGGGCTTGCGCTTCGCGATTCGCGAAGGCGGGCACACCGTGGGCGCGGGAACGATCGCGGAGATTGTGCAGTAGTCAGAGTGTGCGCGGGCGGCTTCGCCCGCGCGACAGCCGGCGAGGACCCGGCGCTCAGCAATAAACAAAGCGGCTTGCGGCTTGCCGCCAGTTCTTTCCTTCCGGAGATGCCGGGAGGGGTTAGAGAGATGACACAGTGATTGGAAAAGAAAGAATTCGCATCCGGTTGAAAGCTTACGACTATCGCATTCTGGACCAGTCGACGGGCGAGATCGTGGAAACGGCGCGGCGCACGGGCGCACAGATTGCGGGGCCGATTCCGCTGCCCACGATGAAGAACAAGTACTGCGTGCTGCGTTCGCCGCACGTGGACAAGAAATCGCGGGAGCAGTTTGAGATCCGCACGCACAAGCGCCTGCTCGACATTCTCGAGCCGACGCAGCAGACGGTGGACGCGCTGATGAAGCTGGATCTGCCGGCGGGTGTGGATGTGGAGATCAAGGCGTTCGGGAAAGAGCATAAATAGACACACGCGGGCTTTCGCCCGCGGGACGGGCGAATGCGTCCGTCCCCACACGAGCAGAGAAGCTCCCCAGCCAATAGCCGTGAATGACGAGCCACGCTGGGCACGGAGAAGGAAATGGCAACGAAGGTCACGGGAATTCTGGGCAAGAAGGTCGGCATGACGCAACTGTTTGACTCGAAGGGCGACGTTCGCCCGGTCACGGTGCTGCAGGCTGGTCCGTGCGTGGTGACGCAGCACAAGTCGGCGACGAAGGACGGCTACGAGGCGGCTCAGATTGGCCTGGTGGAGTTCGTGAAGGAGTCGCGGCTGTCCAAGCCGGCGCAGGGACATCTGGCGAAGAACAATCTTCCGCCGGTGAAGTTTATGCGCGAAGTGCCGCTGGAAGTCGAGGGCGCGGCTGACGGCGATGGATCGGTGAAAGTTGGCGACCGCGTGCTGGTCGAGATTTTCGATGGCGAAGAGTTTGTCGACATCGTGGGAGTCAGCAAGGGAAAAGGATTTCAGGGTGTGGTGAAGCGGCATCATTTTGGCGGTGGTCCGAAGTCGCACGGTTCGATGTTCCAGATCACCGGGTTCGATTGGATCGTCGGCGTTTCCGTCGCGCGTGTTCAAAGGAATGCGCATGTCGGGGCACATGGGCAATCCAGCGGGTGACGGCGCGCAACCTGCGCGTGCTGGGCGTGGACAAAGACGAGAATCTGCTGGTGGTCGAGGGCAGCGTGCCCGGGACCGCAGGGCGGATACATCGTGATTACGAAGGCAAAGAAGCCGCCACGAGAGCGCCGTGGATTCGCCGGTTCGGCGACGGTGGATCCGTTGAAGGCTGCGAAGAGGGCGGCGAAGAAGGCATAAGCAGAGAGGGCAGGCGGACGAGTGCGTCCGCCGCTACGAGAGACATATGGCAACGATTGACATTCACAATTTGAGCGGCGAGAAGGTTGGGACGCTCGATCTCGCCGATGAGATTTTCGGCGCGGTCAATGAAGATCTGCTCTGGGAAGCGGTGAAGCATTACCGCGCCGGGCAGCGCGCCGGAACGCACAAAACCAAGGCACGCTGGGAAGTTTCCGGCTCCGGCAAGAAGCTGTGGAAGCAGAAGGGCACGGGCCGGGCCCGCATCGGATCGATCCGGTCGCCACTGTGGCGGCATGGCGCGACGGTGCATGGTCCGCAACCGCGTTCGTACGACTACACGTTTCCGCGCAAGAAACTGCTGGGCGCGTTGCGCTCGGCGCTGGCCGCGAAGTTTGCCGACGGCAAGCTGATCGTGGTGAATGCGTTCGACGTGAAGGAACCGAAGACCAAGGAGTTCCGCAAGGCGCTGGACTCGCTGAAGGTGGATTCGACGGTTTTGATCGTCGAAGAGGCGAAGCACGAGAACCGCAACCTGGAGTTGAGCGCGCGCAATATCGACGGGCTTGAGCTGGTGCGCGGCAACGAAGTGCATCCGTATCATCTGCTGCGCTATGACCGCGTGATTTTCTCGCAGCCGGCGATCGAGAAGCTGCAGGTTTCGCTGAAGATCTTCGGTATCGAAGCGGCACCACAAGCCGAAGGAAAAAGAGGACGAAGGCGCGAAGAAGGCGATCAGCGAGCGTCGGCGGCGGCCACGGCATGAAAAAGCGGCGGAGGTGGCCTGATGAAATCCGCATACCAGATCATTCGCCGTCCGGTGATTACCGAGAAGGGCCTGGCCATCAAGGAAAACCAGAACACGCTGGTCTTCCAGGTGGCGCCCAAGGCGACCAAGACGGAAATCAAGGAAGCGGTGCAGTCGATTTTCAAAGTGAAGGTGCATTCGGTGCGCACGGCCACGTATCCGGGAAAAGAGCGGCGGCGCGGGAAGTTTGCCGGCTACCGTCCGGATTGGAAGAAGGCGTATGTGCGGTTGCGGTCCGGCGAAAAGATGCCGGAGTACGCGCAGAATTTGTAAAGCAGCTATCAGCTAGTAGCCGTCAGCTAGCACGTCAATGGCGACGGTGCTGAAGCTGAGAGCTGAAGCAACGTCTCTAGAGAAGAGCGATTATGCCAATCAAGACATATCGACCGACGACGCAGACGCTGCGCTATCGCACGACGATCGTCAACGACGACATCACGACCAAGCATCCGCACAAGCCGCTGGTCGAGCCCAAGCCGCGCACGGGCGGACGGCGCAACTCGGGCGACACCACGATGCGGTTCATCGGCGGCGGGCACAAGCGCAAGCTGCGCATCATCGATTTCAAGCGCGACAAGACCGGGATTCCGGCGACGGTGACGACGATCGAGTACGATCCCAACCGCTCTTCGCGCATTGCGCTGCTGGCCTATGCCGACGGCGAGAAGCGTTACATCATTCAGCCGGAAGGGCTGAAGGTGGGGCAGAAAGTCGTGAGCGGTCCCGAGGCCGACATTCTTGTGGGCAATGCGCTGCCGCTGCGGAATATTCCGCCTGGCACGCAGATCCACAATCTGGAACTGAAGCCGGGCAAGGGCGGGCAGATGGTGCGGTCGGCGGGCGGAGCGGCGCAGTTGGTGGCGAAGGAAGCAGAGTACGCGCTGGTGAAGTTGCCTTCGGGCGAGACGCGCAAGATTTCGCAGGACTGCATGGCGACGATCGGGCAGGTGGGCAACCTCGACCACGAGAACATCACCATCGGCAAGGCGGGACGCTCGCGGTGGCTGGGAAAGCGTCCGCACAATCGCGGCGTTTCGATGAACCCGGTCGACCATCCGCACGGCGGCGGTGAAGGCAAGACTTCGGGCGGACGGCATCCGGTGACGCCGTGGGGCCAGCCGACGCGCGGATACAAGACGCGGAACAACAAGCGCACGGATAAGTTTATCGTGAGCCGGCGCAGCAAGTAGCGTCGCGAAAGAAGCAGATTCCTCGCTTCGCTCGGAACGACGGTTGCGGAATGACAGATGAGGTGACAAGAAGCTGTTAGCTGAAAGCTGACGGCTGAAAGCTGAGAGCTGAATTTATGGCACGTTCAACCAAGAAAGGCGCGTTCGTGGATGGCTACCTTCAGGCGAGGGTGGAGGGCATGAATGCGCGCAACGAGAAGAAAGTGCTGCGCACCTGGTCGCGGCGTTCGACGGTGGTGCCCGAGATGGTGGGGCACACGATCGCGGTGCACAACGGCAAGAAGTTCATTCCGGTGTATGTCACCGAGAACATGGTGGGCCACAAGCTGGGCGAGTTCAGTTTCACGCGCAAGTTCAAGGGACACTCCATGAGGGCGGCGACGGAAACGGCCGCCAAACCGGCCGGGATTCCGGGTGGTCCGGGAGCGATTACTCCGGCGGCACCGTCAGCGCCTGCGGCGCCGAAGGCGTAGAAGAACAGCTTCGAGCTACTAGCTTTAAGCTGCTAGCTGAGACGACGAAGAGCAGAGACAAGACTATGGAATTTCGAGCGGAAATGCGTTACCTGCGAGTCTCGCCGCAGAAGGCGCGGCTGGTGCTGGATTTGATCAAGGGACGGCGCGTGGAAGAAGCGCGCAACACGCTGGCGTTCACCAAGAAGCGCGTGGCGGCGCACGTGGGCAAGCTGCTGCAGTCGGCGCTCGACAACGCGAATTTTCTCAGCGCCGAGAAGGAATCTCGACGTCGAGATCGACAACCTGTACGTGAAGAGTGCGATGGCCAACGACGGGCCGCGCATGAAGCGCATTCGTCCCGGCGCCGCAGGGACGCGCTTACCGCTACCAGCGGCGCATTTCGCACATCGAGTTGGTGCTGGCGGAGCGCGGGAAGAAGTGGCGAGGCGGTTGCGACGGCATGCGGGTGAGCAGGAGGCGGCGGCGGCTCCGGCTAAGGCTAAGCGGCGGGCTCCGGCGGCGAAGACGGCCGAATGGCAAGAAGAAGAAGGCGGCTGCGAAGTAGGTTTCGCGTTCGCGGGCGAGAGTCGCCCGCGCTGCACGAGGTTGATTTAGGAGAAGCAATGGGACAAAAAGTCCATCCTTATGGTTTTCGCCTCGGCTTCACCAAGCCGTGGAAGTCGCGCTGGTTTGCCGAGCGGGATTACGACAAGCAGCTGCACGAAGACGTCAAGCTGAAGGCCGAATTGAAGGACAAGCTCAAGTCGGCGGGCGTCAGCGCCATCGAGATCGAGCGGCCGGGCAACAAGCTGCGCATCATCATCAAGACGGCGCGGCCGGGGATCATCATCGGGCGCAAGGGCGCGGAAATCGACAAGCTCAAGGGCGAGCTGCAGAAGCGCACCGCGGGCAAGGATATTTTTGTCGACATCCAGGAAGTGCACAAGCCCGAGCTCGATGCGCAACTGGTTTCGGAATCGATCGCGCTGCAACTGGAAAAGCGCGTGGGCTTCCGGCGCGCGATGCGCAAGGCGGTGGATTCGGCGCTGCGCTTCGGATGCAAGGGAATCAAAGTTCGCGTGAGCGGACGGCTGAACGGCAACGAAATCGCGCGGTCGGAGTGGTATCTGCAGGGGCGGTTGCCGCTGCACACGCTGCGCGCCGACATCGACTACGGCTTCACCGAAGCGCGCACGACGTACGGCGTGATCGGCGTGAAGTGCTGGGTGTACAAGGGCGAGATTCTGCCGCAGAAGAAGCGTGAAGCGGCTGGCGGCGGCGGGCGGATTCTAGAGAAGCCGTCAGAAGCGTACTAGATCGTCGCAATGCACGAAGTGACGGCGCGAGTCTTTGGCTAAGAGAAGAGCTAGGATGCTAAGAGCTGATTCTTATGTTGATGCCAAAGAAAGTGAAGTATCGCAAGCAGCAGCGCGGGCGCATGACCGGCAAGGCCTGGCGCGGATCGACGCTGGCGTTCGGCGATTTCGGGCTGAAGGTGCTGGAGCCCGGATGGATCACCGACCGGCAGATTGAAGCCAGCCGCGTGGCCATGACCCGTTTCGTGAAGCGCGGCGGAAAGATCTGGATTCGCGTGTTTCCCGACAAGCCGGTCACCAAGAAGCCGGCCGAAACCCGTATGGGCAAGGGCAAGGGCGCGCCGGATCACTGGGTCGCGGTGGTGCGCCCGGGAAAGATTTTGTTTGAGATGGAAGGCGTGACGCTGCAGGATGCGAGCGAGGCGATGCGGTTGGCGTCGCACAAGCTGGCGCTGCGCACGACGCTGGTGAAGCGCGAAGGCGCGGGCACTAGAGAGCGGTCAGCTTCAGCCGTCAGTGACGGCACAGTGGATTTGGCTGAAAGCTGAGAGCTGAGAGCAATTTATGAAGGCAGACAAAATCAGAAACTTGACGGAAGACGAGCTGCACACCAGGAGCGCGAACTCGCCGACCAGCTGTTCAAGCTGAAGTTTCAGCTGAACATGGGACAGACGGAGAGCCTGAAGAAGATTCGCGGGCTGCGCAAGGACATTGCGCGCGTCAAGACGATCCTCGGCGAGCGCGAGCGCTCGGCCGCAACGGAGAAACGATAATGGCGGAAACGAAGACATCGACCCAGGCAACAGAGAAGGCGCAGGGCCGCCGCAAGGAAGTGGTGGGAGAAGTGGTCGCCAACCGCATGCAGAAGACGATCGTGGTGAAGGTGACGCGAAAGAAGGCGCATCCGTTCTACGGACGCGTGGTGGCGCGCAACAAGAAGTTCTACGCGCACGACGAGAAGAACGAGGCGCACGTGGGCGACGTGGTGCGGATCGAGGAGACGCGTCCGCTGTCGAAGCTGAAGCGCTGGAAGCTGAAAGACATTGTGCGCAAGGCGGCGCTGGTGCCGGAAGCGGCGGTCGAAGTTCCGGGCGCTAGCCGTAGAGACTGGCTGGATGCGCGATGAGAAGAGGGAGATTGACGCCATGGCTGTGATGATGAGATCGATGCTGGAGGTCGCCGACAATTCCGGCGCCCGCAAGCTGCAGATGATTCTGCCGCTGGGCGGCTCGACCGGATTGAATGCCGGGCTGGGCGACATAATCACGGCGGCCGTGAAAGAGTCGGCGCCCGAGGGCCAGGTGAAGAAGGGCAAAGTCGTGAAGGCGGTCATCGTGCGCACGCGCAAGGAACATCGGCGGCGCGACGGAACTTACATCCGCTTCGATCAGAATGCCGCGGTGCTGATCAACGATGCGGGCGAGCCGGTGGGGACGCGCGTGTTCGGTCCGGTGGCGCGCGAATTGCGCGAGAAGAAGTTTTTGAAGATTGTTTCGCTGGCGCCGGAAGTGATCTAGGCAGTTTCGAAGGTTCAGGTTTATGGAATTTATGCGAACTGTAAGCACTGAAAACAAGCGAGTGGATCTCCGGCGGAACGACACCGTGAAGGTGATCACCGGACGCGACAAGGGCAAGGAAGGGCGCGTGCTGCGCGTGTTTCCGAACGACGCCAAGTTGCTGGTCGAGCACGTGATGATGGTGAAAAAGCACGTGCGCCCGAATCCGCAGCGCAACATCAAGGGCGGCATCGCCGAGCAGGAGAGCCGGATTGCGATCTCCAACGTGCAACTGGTGTGCCCGACCTGCGGCCCGGTGCGCATCGGCCACGAAGTGCGCGGCGACCGCAAGGTGCGCGTCTGCAAGAAGTGCGGAACGACGCTGGATAAGTAACTGTCAGCTCAGCTGGGCTTTGAGCTGAAGCGGCGATGCAGCAGCTGAGACGAAATCCTGAGCGTTCTTCGCGAACCGGATATGCAGAGTTGCAGCTAAAGTCTCACGAACCGGTAACCACTCCGAAACCGTGAGAGGAAGTTGAAGGAACGAAATGGCAAAAGACAAAAAAGGACAGAAGGAATCGGCGCAGGAGCAGAAGGCTCCGGATCAGGCGCGGCACAGCGCGAAGGAGCGTCCGCGGCTGCGCTCGAGGTTCGAGAAGGAAGTGGCTCCGGCGCTGCTGAAAGAGCTGGAACTGAAGAATGTGATGGCGGTTCCGCGGCTGCACAAGATCGTCGTCAACATGGGCGTGGGCGAAGCGACGCAGAACGCGAAGGTGCTCGATCCGGCGGTGAACGAACTGGGCCAGATCACCGGACAGAAGCCGGTGGTGACGCGGGCGAAGAAGTCGATCGCGGCGTTCAAAGTGCGCCAGGGACAGTCGATCGGCGCGATGGTGACGCTTGCGCGGCGATCGCATGTACGAGTTTTTCGACCGGCTGGTGAACATCGTTCTGCCGCGCGTGCGCGACTTCCGCGGAGTTTCGACCAAGTCGTTCGACGGGCGCGGCAACTTCACGCTCGGGCTGCACGACCAGTTGATTTTTCCCGAGATCTCGTACGAGAAGGTCGACAAGCAGAAGGGCATGAACGTCACGATTGTGACCACGGCGGCGAACGACAACCAGGCGCGCACGCTGTTGAAGCATCTGGGAATGCCGTTCCGGGCGTAAGAGGTCTCAAGTTTCAAGGTTTCACCGAAGTCTGCAGGACGGATTGCAGGTAACGGCGATACGAGTGAAGGAGCTGAAGGTTGGCGACTACAGCAAAACGAGTTAAGGACGCGAAGAAGCCCAAGTTCTCCACGCGCAAGCACAACCGCTGCAAGCTGTGCGGACGTCCGCGCGCTTTTCTGCGCAAGTTCGGCATCTGCCGCTTGTGCTTCCGGCAGCTCGCGCTGCGCGGGGAGATTCCAGGGGTTTCGAAGTCGTCGTGGTAAGGAAGCGCCAGAGTGCGATTGGCCGCTGAGTCGTTGGCGGTCGAGATCCTTCGCGGCAAAGACGCCGCTGAGGATGACAACTGAAGCGTAACGACCGCAGGATGTAGCAAGCTGCCGCAGGTTCTCCGCGGGACGCGGAGCGAACGGGTGGCTAGAGGAGAAGCAAAACGATGAGGTTGACCGATCCGGTCGCAGACATGCTGACGCGAGTGCGGAACGCACTCCAGGCCCGGCACCAGAAGGTGGATATTCCGGCTTCGCGGTTGAAGCTGGAGATTGCCCGCATCCTGAAGGAAGAGGGCTACATCTCCAATTTCAAGCCGACGGAAGAAGAAGGCCACAAGGTCATCCGGATTTACCTGAAGTACGGCGCCAACAACGAGGCGGCGATCTCGAAGGTGGAGCGTGTGTCGCGCCCGGGATGCCGCGTCTACGTGCGCCGCAGCGAGATTCCGCGCGTGCTGGGCGGCATGGGGATCAACATCCTCACCACTCCGCGCGGCGTGATGACCGGCCGTCAGGCCCGCAAAGAAGGCGTGGGCGGCGAGTTGCTGTGCCAGATTTACTAGAGAAAGCTACAGCTGTCAGCTATCAGCCGTCAGACTCTCGGATGACGCAGCGGACGATGGCGGGACCGAGAACGACTAGCCAGAGCTGAAAGCTGAGAGCTGAAAGCTTATGTCACGAATTGGAAAAAAGCCGATCGCGATCCCCAAGGGGGTCACGGTCAAAGTCGAAGGCAACACGGTCGCGGTGCAGGGGCCGAAGGGCAAGCTGGATACGGCGCTGCCGGCGGGCATCACGGTCGAGCAGAAGGACGGGCATCATCGTCGCGGTCCGCGAGAACGATTCGCAGTCGGCGGTGCACGGGCTGGCGCGCGCGCTGGTCAACAACGCGGTCGAAGGCGTGACCAAGGGCTGGACGCGCGAACTGGAAATCGTCGGCATCGGCTATCGCGCCGAGATGAAGGGCAAGGGGATGGTCGTGTTCAACCTGGGCTACTCGCATCCGATCGAGTATCCGTTGCCGACGGGCGTGGATGCGACGGTGGATCCGAAGCAGACCAAGATCGCGCTGACGGGAATCGACCGGCAGAAGGTGGGACAGGTGGCGGCGGAAATGCGCTCGCTGCGTCCGCCGGATCCGTACAAGAACAAGGGCGTGCGCTATGCGGGCGAGCGTCTGAAGAAGAAGGTTGGAAAGACCGGAGCAAAATAGCTTTCGGCTGTCAGCTTTCAGCTCTCAGCAACTTCGTAGCGGTTTGAAGTTCTGCGACTGGTTTTTGCTGATAGCTGACGGCTGATAGCTGAGAGCTTAATCATGCTGACAAAGAATTACGAAGAACGAGAAGCGCGGACATGTACACGAGCGCATTCGCAAGAAGATGCAGGGGACGGCGGAGCGTCCGCGGCTCAACGTGTACCGTTCGCTGAATCACATTTACGTGCAGGTGATCGACGATCTGCACGGCAAGACGCTGGTTTCGGCCAGCACGGCCGAGGGCAAGAAGGAAGACCGGCGCACCGGCGGCAACGTGGCCTCGGCGAAAGCGATCGGCAAGACCATCGCCGAGCGCGCCAAGGCCAAGGGCGTGACCAAGGTCGTGTTCGACCGCGGCGGCTACATTTATCACGGGCGCGTGAAGGCTTTGGCCGACGCGGCGCGCGAAGCGGGATTGAAGTTCTAAGAGCAAGCTAGCTTCAGCTGTCAGCTCTCAGCCAAGCGGCTAGAGCTAGAAGCTAAGAGCTAGAAGCTAGAAGCTAGGTTTAAGAATGCCAACAGTGATCAAGAAACTCGATGCAGGGTTCGTTCCAGTTGAAGGACCAGGTGGTGGCCATCAACCGCGTGACCAAGGTGGTCAAGGGCGGCAAGAATCTTTCGTTCGCCGCGCTGGTGGTGGTGGGCGATCCTTCGGCCGGAGTGGTGGGCTACGGTTCCGGCAAGGCCAAGGAAGTTCCGCAGGCTATTCGCAAGGCGATCGAGTCGGCCAAGAAGAATCTGATGAAGGTGAACCTGACGCAGACCAGCATTGCTCATCTCGTGCTGGGACGTTACGGTTCGGGCAAGGTGCTGCTGAAGCCGGCTCCGGAAGGCACGGGCGTGATTGCGGGCGGCGCGGTGCGCGCGGTCATGACTTCGGCGGGCGTGCAGAACGTGCTGACGAAATCGATCGGCACCACGAACCCGCACAACGTGATCAAGGCGACCTTCGACGCGCTGAAGCAGTTGAAGACCCGAGAAGGCGTCGCGACCATGCGCGGCAAGACGGCGCAGGAACTGTAGAGGCAGTGACCCAGTGGCTAGTGGCCAGTGCTCAGTAATCGCGACGAAGAATGAATCTGAAATGGTTTGGCCATTTCGCACTGGCCACTGACCACTGAGGTTTTTGAAATGACGGCAAAGAAAACGAATTCGGGCAGCGGAAAGATTCACCTGAAGTGGGTGCGCTCCGCCATTTGTGCCCCGGTGAAACAGAAGCTGGTGATCAAGGGCCTGGGATTTACCCGGCTGAACCAGGTGATTGAGCGTCCGGACAACAATGCCATCCGCGGGATGGTGGCGAAGGTGCCGCATCTGGTCGAGTTTGTGGAATAAAGCTATCAGCCTTCAGCGCAAACCGCTGCTGGCTGAAAGCTGACGGCTGAGAGCTGAGAGCTTACTTATGAATTTATCCAATATTCGAGCACCGAAGAAGGCGACGGAAAAGCGCAAGCGCGTGGGTCGCGGCATGGGTTCCGGCATGGGCAAGACTTCGACCCGTGGACACAAAGGGCAGCGTTCGCGCACCGGTTCGCGCATGATTCGCGGGTTTGAAGGCGGCCAGATGCCGCTGCATCGCCGCATGCCGAAGCGCGGCTTCACCAACATTTTCCGCAAGGAATTCAACATCGTGAGCCTGGAGCGGCTGGTGGAGATGGGCGAAGAATTTCAGGCGAGCCCATCACTCCCGAAGTGCTGCGCAAGGCGGGGGTCATCAAGACCAAGCATCCGGTAAAGATTCTGGGCGATGGCGAGTTGAAGGTCGCGATCACGGTGCACGCGCACAAGTTTTCGAAATCGGCGCAGGAAAAGATCACCAAGGCGGGCGGCAAGGTTGAGGTCTTGCAGTAATGTTCGACAAACTGGCTAACATTTTCCGGATTCCGGACCTGCGCAAGCGCATCCTGTTTACTCTGGCGATGCTGTTCGTGTACCGGTTGGGCGGGCACCTTCCGACGCCGGGAATCGATACAGCCAAGCTGGAAAGTTTCTTCACGCAGAGCGGTACGAGCGGATCGTTGCTGGGATTTGTCGACCTGTTCTCCGGCGGCCAGTTGCGCCGCATGACGATTTTCGCCCTGGGCATCATGCCGTACATCACGGCGTCGATCATTCTGCAGTTGCTGACCGTGGTCTATGAGCCGCTGGCCAAGTTGCAGAAAGAAGGCGAACTGGGGCGCAAGAAGATCACGCAGTGGACGCGATACATCACCGTCATCCTGAGCTCGGTGCAATCGTTCGGCATCGCAGTCGGCCTGGAAAAGGGCGGTTTCGCGCTTGATCCGGGCTGGAAGTTCCGATTCATGACGATGCTGACCCTGACCACGGGCAGCGCCTTCATCATGTGGCTGGGCGAGCAGATCACCGAGCGCGGCGTGGGCAACGGAATGTCGCTGCTGATTTTCGCCGGCATTGTAGTGGGCTTACCGCGCGGCGTGGTCGATCTGATCGAGAAGGCCAAGAACGCGGCCTGGGGAGCGGCGACGTTCCCGTTGATGGTGTTCCTGCTTATCTTCATGATTGCGGTGGTGGGATTCATTGTCTACGTGGAACGAAGCGAACGGCGAATTCCCGTGCAATACGCCAAGCGCGTAGTGGGACGCAAGGTGATGGGCGGGCAGTCGACGCACCTGCCGTTGCGCGTCAACGCCGGCGGCGTGATGCCGGTAATCTTCGCGTCTTCGATTCTGACTCTGCCGCAGACCATCGGCTACGGCCTGCGCAACAACCGCTATTTCGGCGATCTGTTCCGCTGGCTGGGATGGGGCGAGCCGCTGTATACCGCGCTCTACGCGGTCGGCATTATTTTCTTTGCGTATTTTTACGTTTCGATCGTTTTCAATCCCAGCGAAGTTGCCGACAATATGCGCAAGTATGGCGGATTTATTCCCGGCATTCGTCCGGGGAAGCGCACGGCGGACTTCATCAATGAAGTGCTCACGCGCATTACCCTGGTGGGCGCGCTGTATCTGATCATCATTTCGTTTATTCCAGAGTGGATGATCACCGGGATTCACCTCAACCATCTTTACGGACCGGTAGGACGATTCTTTGAAGTGCTTCCGAACTGGGTGACGAATGGTTTGGGTGTGACCTTTTATTTTGGTGGAACCTCGCTGCTGATCGTGGTCGGCGTTGCGATGGATACGGTCCAGCAGATTGAGGCGCAATTGATCATGCGCCACTACGACGGATTTACGCCGCGCAGCGGACGCATTCGCGGCCGTCGCACCTGGTAGAGACGCAGCTTGCTGCGTCTTGCTCTGGACGGCGGGTGCCGCGCGGCCGAGACGCTGCCAGCAATGCCTCTACGATTAGGTTGCTGCACCTCGGCGGGGCGCCGGGGAGACTGAGCTCGGGAGGCTTTGGTCAAGCCGATGGTGCAGGAAACCTCGCGTGATGTGGGACCTGTGGTGCTGCTCGGGCCCCCGGGTGCCGGAAAAGGCACACAGGCGAAGCGCATCATGGAGCGCTACGGAATTCCCCAGGTGTCGACGGGGGACCTGCTGCGGGAAAACGTGGCCGACGGGACAGAACTCGGGCTGGCTGCGAAGGCAGTGATGGCGCGCGGAGAATTGGTCTCCGACGACCTGGTTTGTACCATGGTCCGCGAACGGCTGATGCAGCCGGACTGCAGGCGCGGTTACGTTCTAGATGGGTTTCCCCGGACTGCATCCCAGGCGGGGTGGCTCGACGCGCTGCTCGACGATGAGCTCTTTGACAACTCGCGTCCGACCCGGGCCTGGCCAATTGTGATCCGCCTGGACGTCGACTATAATCAATTATTGCTCCGGATCACTGGGCGCCGTTCTTGTCCCACCTGTGGACGGATCTATAACGTCCACTTCCAGCCGCCCCGCGTGGATGAAGTCTGCGACGTGAATGGGACGAAGCTGGTGACCCGCAATGACGACCGGTTGGAAGTAATTCAGCCCAGACTCACGGCATACCAGGAGCAGACTCGTCCGGTAGCGGACTATTACCAGCGCACGGGCAGATTGATCTCGGTGAACGGAGATCTGCCGGTGGACGCCGTCACCGAACAGATTTACCGGATATTGGAAGATCATCACGCGTTAAGGGAATGGCGATTGTGTGTAAATCATCGGCGGAAATAGAGAAGATGCGGCATAGCGGCCGCATCGTACGCCAGGTTCTCGACTATGTCAGAACGCTGGTGGCGCCCGGTGTTACGACCATGGATCTGGAGCGTGCCGCCGAGAAAAAGATCAAGGAACTCGGGGCCAAGCCGGCGTTCAAGGGATATTACGATTATCCCTGCGTGTTGTGCACGTCGGTGAATGAAGAAATTGTGCACGGCATCCCGTCGGAAAAACGGGTGCTGCAGGAAGGTGACATCGTTTCAATTGACTGCGGAGTGGTGCTCGATGGTTACTACGGCGACGCGGCGATCACGGTTCCGGTAGGAAACGGGCTGAAGCCGGAGTTGCAGAAGTTGCTGGAAGTGACGGAGGCGTCGCTCTACCGCGGGATCGAGCAGGCGCGGATTGGGAACTCGATTGGCGATGTGGGCGCGGCTGTGCAGGAGCATGTAGAAGCTGCCGGATTCAGCGTGGTGCGCGAGTTCGTGGGACACGGCATTGGGACGCGGCTGCATGAAGAGCCGCAGGTTCCGAACTACGGGGCTCGTGGGCATGGCGCCAAGTTGCGCGAGGGAATGGTCATCGCAATCGAGCCGATGGTGAACTACGGCAAGCCCGAGACGCGAGTGTTGGGCGATAAGTGGACCGCAGTTACCGCGGATGGCAGTTGCAGCGCGCACTTTGAACACTGCGTGGCGGTGACGAAAGATGGTCCGGTGATTTTGACGCAATAAGCTGTCAGCTATCATCGTCGGGCAAAAGGCGATGGGCTTCGCACCTGGATTGCGCGGCTCAACTTCACCGACTGGCCGTCGAGGAAGAGCGGGCCGCCAAGGACAAAGGGGATAAGGAAGCCGCCAAAGCACGCCGCCGCCGATCGCGAAGATGCTTTGAAGCGTTTGAACGACGCCGCCAAGTATACCTCGATCACCTATCCGGGTTCGGGCGAAGCCGATAAGGCCCGCATGTCGATCGCCCGCGTGAGCGTTATGGACGGTAAGTTCAAAGAAGCCCTCGATGTCTATGAAGCGATCGACAAGAACTCGGACAAATACGCCGAAGCGCTCGACATGGCCGGCCGGATCCGCTTCGGCCGGTATTTGCAGGAGAAGAAAAAGCCCGAGGCCGAACGCAACGCCAAGCAAATGGAAGAAGACCGGCTGAAAGCCGTCGAGCATTTCACCGAGAGCGTCGCCGCCGTACATTTGAAACCCGGCGAGGCCTATCCGGCCAGTCTGCTGGAAACCCAACTCGTGCTCGCCCAGATTCACCTCGACGCTAAGGAATTCAAAGAAGCCCGCGATGTGGTCGAGCCGTTCGTCAAAGTGATCAAGACGGCTAATCCGGATCAGCTCAATCAAACGATGCTCGGCATCTTCACGGTGGCCGTCCGTGCCGATCTGGGTCTCAACGATTTCCAAAAGGCGGGGGCCGATGGCACGATCCTGATCGACATCGGCCCTGACAAGCCCGAGATTAATGCGGTGCTCGTGAACTTCGTGCTCCGCTTGGACGCCGAACGGAAGAACATTCAAAACACTCTCAACACCTTGCCCGATTCGACGGCCCCTGCCGAGGCCGAGAAGATCCGCAACAACCTCAGTTCGATCAAGACGATGTTGGGCGAAATGTTGACCAAGCTCGCGACGCGCGAGCAACTCAATCCGCAAACGATGGTCTACATCGGTAACTTGTTCAACGACCTCGATATGGCCAACGAATCGGAACAACAATACGGTCGCGTGTTGAACAAAGCCAACACCGATCCCGACTTCATGAAGGACAAGGAAAACGCCAAGCTCCTCAACGCGGTGCGGGCCAAGCAGATCAGCGTGCTGCGCAAGCGGGGCAAGTTTCAGGAAGCGGTCGACGAAGCGAACAAGCTTTGCACGGCCTTCCCCGACGCCCTGGAGCCGCTCGTCGAACGGGCCATGATTTACCAGGACTGGGCCGCCAAAGACCCGACGAAGTTCGACAATGCGATCGGCAACTGGACCGAAATTCGCCGCCGCCTCGAACGTCAGTCCGCCAACTTCGACAAGATCCCGACGATGAGTCCAGCAGCGAAGGCCAAGCAGCTCGGGATGCAGCAAAGCTATTACGACGCCATCTACAACACGGCAGCCTGCCTTCTCGCGCAGGCCAAGCGGATGCAAGCCACCGATCGCATGGCTGCGGCGGAAAAGGCCAAGACGGGCGCCAAGGTGCTCGGCTCGGTCTATCAGTTCCATCCGAAACTAGACGGCACCGAAGCGACCACCAAGCGCTTTGCCGCGATGAAAGCTCAGCTCGATGCGCTCGATCGGCCCGCACAGCGGGCCCGCGGCAGGCGACGGCGCTTCATTGCAGCGGCGGCAGCGGACGCAACGCGACGTTGGAGGACGGCCAATTTCCCATGTTGTCGGGTGAAGGGGGAACGGCGCCATTTCGCCGCTCGCGGCCGCCGCCGGGGCATACTGCGGATACCGCACGCCCGGGCTAGCCGGCTGCTGCTGCGCGACGTTGATCGGCTGCGAAGGGGACCAGGTCGGCTGCGGGGCCACGCCGGCCGTCATTTCCACCGGCGCTCGTCCGCTGCCGTAATAATCCGGCTGCACCAATTGCCCGCGGTTCGCGTCGGCCACCACAATCGCCGGTCGCGGCGGCTGCGGATAATTCTGCATCGCCGGCTGGCTCGGCATCATTCGGTCGCTCACAGCCACCTGCGGGCGCCGGCTCCCGGTGCGCGAGAGCCGCTCCGCCCATTCGCGGGCCGCCAGTAGCGACGGATCGATCTGGGCCGCCTGAGTGAAATGGTATTGCGCCTCGGCGTCATCCCCCTTGCGATGCAACATGATCGCCAAATTGTAATGTGCACCCCGCCGGGCCGAGGCCGACTTTGAGCTCGCGCGAGCGCGTCCGAGTTGCGGTGCATCTCCACCAAAATCGTGGCCATATTGTTGCGATAGAGTTGCTTGTCGGGCTGCAACTCGATCGCCCGGGCCATCATCCGGGCCGCGTCGTCCAGCTTGCCGCGGTGCTCGTAAGACAGTCCGCGGTCGTTATAGACGGCGGCCTCTTTGGGATGCAGCTTCATCGCCTGTTGATAGAACTTGTCGGCCTCGCCGAATTGGCGCTGGCTGTCTTGCAACTCCGCGGAGCCCAACAGCGCCGCCAAATTGCCCGGCTCGGCCAGCAAGGCGCGATGATATTGATCGGCGGCGCCGTTGACGTCGCCGTTTTTCGCATAGATGCGGGCCGTTGCCACGTAGAGATCGGGGCCGGGCTTCGGCGTCTTGCACGAGAGCGAGGTCGGGTCAGTCGTCGAGGCCAGCGCCGGAGCCGGCTCGGCCGGCTTGCTCCACGGCCAATGCCAAGCGGTCACTGCCGACGAGCCGCTGCCGGTCGTCGTGCTCGTGCAGCCGCCGGCGGCCAAAGCCGCTGACGCCACCGCAAAGCTGAGCAAACGTGATACCTTACGCACCCGCCACCTCCTTGCTGCGTCCTCTTAGCTCGGCATCCTTGCCTTCCGCACTCTCCGATTCAGCCCATCTTTCCTAGACGGCGAGGAATCTCTGTCGAATAATTGATCGGCCTCCACGCGGGTTTCACTGAAATTGAATTGTGAATTTGGGACGAAGCTGGCTTCAATTCCCCGAATCGACGAGGCCGCGGGTTTCGCTGAGGGCCGCTTTGCGCGGGCAACACGTTCGGCGGCCCACGGCTTGTCGGCAAAGAGTTCGACGATCCCCGCCCAAATCCCCCGCGCTGTAGCCGGATCGGTCGCGCGAATTTTCTCGGCCTCGGCAAGGCTGGCGTCGATGGCCTTCAGGTAATCGGGAGCGTCGCGCTGGCTTTGAGTCTTGCAACTGCTTGAGTTTGCGGCGCGTGAGTTCGAGAAACTGAGTCGTCGCCTCCGGCGGCTTGGGGGATTGGCCGTAGACTTCGAGTATGGCTTGAAGTTTGGCAATGGCCCGATCGGGTGACGTGCCGGCCAAACTCATGGCCTCGACATAATCGCGCTGATCGGCGCGACCGATTTGCCCGTGGCCAGTTGCCGCGGCATTCGCTGTATCCGTCGCTCCAAATGCAAAAGCTCGATCTCGTCGAGGTATTTCTTCAAATCGGCGCGCGCGGATCGTCGGGAAATCGCTTGAGAAAGCGATGGATGTCGTCTTCGGCATCCAACAGCCGCTCGGGCTTTTCGTCGGCCGCGACCGTTTCAATTTTCTGATACAGGGCGTCGGCCGATGGGGCCCGCATCAAATACCAGCCCAAGCCCAATATCATCACCAGACTGGCGGCCAGCGACGCGATCTGCGCCGAAGCAGGTCCGCGTTCCGTCTCTCGCTCTTTCGCCCGCCGGTGTTCATCTTCCTCGACGGTCGTGAACCGGCTGACCGATCCCACCTTGTCGTGAGCTGCCGTGCGCAGCTCTGTCGCGAGCCAGCACGCTTTCGGCGGGCGCTTCGCGCGAAGTTGGCTCGTTGCCGGCCTTTTTTGCTGCGACGGCGGCTTGCGGACTGTCGCCGAGCGGCAGGGCTTCGGAAGTCGTGCGGCAGGGGATCGGGGAGCGAATGACCGAGATTGCCCGCAGCGTCCCGGCCCGATTCGTGCTCCACAATCGGCCGGCCCGGTTCGGTGGCCTCCGGATCGAATTGCGGATCGGAAAGAGTGCGGGCCGTGTTGATCGAGAGGCCGTCGTCGTCCGCGTCGCTGGACCGGGGCAGGGGGGCCATGTGACGTCCCAGCTCGGTCGGCTCGGGGATCAAGCGGCTGAAGGCCGACATCCGCCGCCGGCTCGTCTTCGCTCTCGCGGTCGGCGGATGCGCGAGTCGGGGCACCGACAGCGCGTGTTCCATCGCCGCGAGTTGCCGGGCTACGACCAGCGCGTTGGTCGCCCGCGCTTGCGGGTCTTTCGACAACAGTCGCGTGATGATCTGATCGAGTTCTTCCGGCACATGGGAGACGAGCCGCGACACGCGCGGCGGCTCCGAATAGCGGTGATATTGCAGCAACTCGGGCAGCGAACCGCCGCGAAACGGCGGCCGGCCGGCCAGCATCGCGTACAGCACGCCCCCCAGGCTATATTGATCGCATCGGTCGGTCACGGGGCGGCCGTCGGCCTGCTCGGGGGCCATGTATTCGGCCGTGCCGATCACGCCGCCGTCGGAGGTGAGCCGCGTGTTGCCGAACAGCCGGGCGATGCCGAAATCGGCCAGCTTGATGTCGCCGTCGCTGGTGAGCAGCAGATTGGCCGGCTTGAGATCGCGATGGATCACGCCGTGGTCGTGGGCGTGTTTGAGTGCTCGGCACAGCTTGATGCCGAGTTGCGTCGTCTCGCGCCAATTGAATCGTCGCCCGGCTTGCAGCTCGTCTTCGAGATTGGTGCCCTCGACCAACTCCATGGCATAATACAGATGCCGTCCTGCTCGCCGTAGCCATAGAGCCGGACGATGTTGGGATGCTTCAGCTTCTTGAGCGATTCGATTTCGGCTTCGAATCGCACGCGAAAGCCTTCTTCGATCGCCAGCCGCGGCGACAAGCACCTTGATGGCGGCCGGCTGGCCGGTGTCGACGTTCGTGCCCTCGATAGACGGTTCCCATGCCGCCGCGGCCGAGTTGGCGTCCGATGCGATAGGGCCCGAGTTGCTCGAATTGCATACTTGCAATTTAACACGCCGGACGGATCGGTTCCAGAATCAGGCGGCCGATCGTGCGCCGAACGCGTCATGTCAACGGGGATCGTAGCGGAATTCGCCAGAATTCCGGCGGACACAATAATCTGAATTCTGGCGCAATTCAGATACCGGCCGCGATTTACCGCCGCTTGCTTGCGATCCCGGCGATCTCGATAATCGTGGTGTGCCGAGAAACGTTCACCTTGAGGATGCTCGATTGTCCAACGATTTCGTCACCCTGCCGCGCGACCAGAATCAGGCCCGCGGGATCGGCCAATATGCGATCGATTTTCTCGCCGGCAAGTTCGCCGGGCCGGATGAATCCGTGCTGCGAATGGTCGAGCAATTCCATCTCGATAGCATCGCCTGCGGCGTTTCGGCGCTGGCCTGCGGCACCAATGCGCCGACGGTGCTGCGGCGCGAGGCGCTCGAATATGCCTGCCAGCGGCCGGCAGCGCGGCGTCCCCTGCTTTGGCTCGCGACGTCGGCAGTGATGCCCGAAAAGGCGGTGCTGGCCAATTGCTCGGCCGTGCGCGAATGGGACGCCAACGGCACGAATTTCGGCTACAACCCGGCGCGCGGGCCACACGCGCGGCGAATTCGGCCACAACGATTTTTATCCCGTCGCCGTCGCCGCGGCGCAACTGCGCGGTCTCGACGGCCGGCAGACGCTGCGGGCGATGATCCTGCTGGACGAAATCCGCGGCCGGCTGGCCGAAGTGTTCGCGCTGAAGAACTACAAGATCGATCACGTGCGTCCACGGCGCGATCGCCTCGGCCGCCGTCTATGGCGCAGCTGCTGGGCGCCACGGCCGAACAGATCGAATCGGCCATCGGCCTGGTCGTGGCCCATTACATTCCGTTTCGCGCGATTCGGGCCGGCAAGCAGCTTTCCGACTCCAAAGGGGCCTCGGCGGCCATCAGCGCCGAAGTGGCCGTGCTCAGCATGCGCCGGGCGATGCGCGGCTTCGTCGGGCCGGCCGATATTTTTCGCAATCCCGAGGCGATCTTCTGCCTGTTCGAAAAGCCGGCACGCAAAGGCACGAGCCCGTTCGATCTGGCGCTGGCCACCGCGCGGCGACGATTTCGCCGTGATGGGCATGCACTTCAAGCTGGGGCTGTACGAGCATCAATCGGCCGGCGCGATCCAGGGCTGATGGATCTGCTGGCCAGGCATCCGGCGATTCTCGACGACGCCGAAAGCTAAATCGGCGCGTCGAATCACGATCTACGAGCCGGCGTTCGGCATCATCGGCGATCCGGCCAAGCGCGATCCGCGCACGCGGCAAAGCGCCGATCATTCGATGGTCTACATCATCGCCACGCTGCTGCGCAAGGCGCTTCGAACACGCGCCGCGCCGGCTGGCAGGAGTTGATGCTCGTGCCCGACGATTACGACGACGCGAGCCTGCGTCGATCCGCTCACGCGGCAGATCATGGAGCGGATCGAATTCCGCCACGGCGGCCGCGAGTACGACGAGAAATATCCCGACGGCATTCCCACGACGCTCGAAATCGAACACGCCGCACTTGGGCCGGCTGTCCAGCGGCCTGGTCATGTATCCCGAAGGGCACGCCCGCAACCCCAGCGGCAATCTCGACGCGCTGCTCGGAGCACAAATTCCGCCTGCTGGCCGGTCTGGGCGTGGACGACGTCGATGCCCTGCTACTCGCCGCTTCACCGGTCTGGAACACAAGACGTCCGACGAAATAGCGGAGCTGTACGACTTCAAGATTCGCGGGATTTGATACTCCGGCGAATTGAGAGGCGGGTCTTTGGACAGGATTAACAGGAATTTACAGGATTTAGTGATGACTGGAATTGACGCCGGCTAAATGCGTATAACCCTGTCTAAAACCCCTCCCCCAGACGCTCGTATAGGGCCGCATGTTTGGTCTCTTGAATCTCAACAAACCTGTCGGAGTTTCGTCGGCCGGTATTCTCGGCCGAATCAAGCAACTCGTGCGCCCGGCGAAGATTGGACATGCGGGCACTCTCGACCCGCTCGCGTCGGGAGTGCTGGTCGCTTGCGTTGGTCCGGCGACGCGGCTGGCGGAGTACGTGCGGCAAATGCCGAAGAGCTATCGGGCGAGTTTTCTCCTCGGTCAGAGAAGCGAGTCGGACGATGTCGAGCGGGCGGTGACGTTTGTCGAAAACGCGCCGGTTCCCCGCTCGGCGAAATCGAGCGAGCCGCTGCAACGTTCGTCGGCGAAATCTATCAGCGCCCGCCGGCTTTTTCGGCGGTCAAGGTGGCCGGGCGACGAGCGTATCAGCTCGCCCGCAAAGGTCGCGAGGTCGAACTCCAGCCGCGGCCGGTGACGATCCATCGTCTGATAATCTTGGCCTATGATTATCCGACGTTGACGCTCGAAATCGATTGCGGCTCGGGAACGTATGTCCGCGCGATCGGCCGCGACTTGGCAGAATCGCTCGGCACAGCCGCAGTGATGTCGGAACTCGAACGGACGGCGATCGGTTCATTTCGCGTTGAAGAAACGTGCAATCCGGGCATGCTGACGGCGGAATCGCTACGGCAGAATTTGGTTTCGCCACTGCGAGCCATTCCCTCCATGCCCGTCGTTCAATTCTCGGACGCCGAAGTTCAATTGGTCATCAATGGCCTGTGCGTGCCGTCGGTCGCTAGGAATGTGACGAGTGCCCCGGTTGGGCAACAGTTCGCCGCTGTCGACACCGCGGGCGAACTCATTTCGATCGTTCGCCGCCGCGAAGACGGCGGTCTCGCCCCGGTACTCAATTTCCGCAAAGCCGATAGCGCCAACAGTAGCTGAATTCGCAAGAATTCCTGTAGGGAACGCCCTGTGTGGCGTTCCGGACGCCGGCAATGGCAGCGTCAGCACGACGCTCGGAACGGCACGGAGGCCGTTCCGTACAGCTCGTTATCGAGCAAATTCGTTGCGGGTGTCGCTCACAAATACGGCGACAGCAGCCGGGCAACGCCGTCGCGGAGCTGTCATCGGCAGGCTGCGGCCATCGACGTCGGCCAGCGTGATCTGCGCGCGCGGCGGCCAGCTTGCGATCGACGATTGCGCCGAGCGTCGCCGCCAGGTCGCGGTCGTACAGTCTCGACATTGAACTCGAAATTCAGCCGCAGGCTCCGCGGGTCCCAATTGCCCGAACCGATCAGGCTCCACATGCCATCGACGAGCATCAGCTTCGTATGATCGAACGGCGGCGGCGTGAGCCAGACCCGGCAGCCTGCTCGAGCACTTGCCACAGCGTGGCCGTCGAGGCCCATTGCACGGTGATCAGATTGTTCTTCTCCGGCAGGATAATATCGACCTGCGACCCCCGCATCGCCGCCACGTTCAGCGCCGAAGATCAGAGCGTCGTCCGGCAGGAAATAGGGCGTGACGATCGACACCCGCGAATGGGCGCAGCCGAGCGCCCCGGTCAGCGCCAATTGGATTTCTCCCAAGTCCTCATCCGGTCCATAGCGAATTCCGCGGGCCAGCATCTCGCCGGCCGGCTCGAGCGGCGGATACCACAGATCGCCGGCGAGGATTTCCTTGGTCGAAAAGGCCCAATCCTCGGCGAACACCTCCTGCAGATGGAGCACGATCGGCCCGGTCAGACGAAAGTGCAGATCCTGAACCGGATGCTTCGGCTTCAGTTGAGAAACTCGCCCCTCGCGGATGTTCATTCCCGCCGGTGAAGCCGATCCGGCCATCGACGACGAGAATCTTGCGATGGTTGCGGAGATTGGAATAGGCGAAATAGCCCGGCACAAACGACGCGCAAGAACCGCTGCGACGCGCACGCCCGCTTTGGCCAGCACTGCCGATCGATCGACGGGAACGTGTATCGCGAGCCGATGTCGTCGATCAGCACGCGAACCTCGACGCCGCGCTCGACCGCGATGTGCAGCGCCTCGACGAACATCTGGCCGACCGATCGTTGTCGAAGATATAGGTCATCAAGCGCGATCGAGTGCTTGGCCCCGTCGATAGCCGCGCAGCATCGCCGGATAGGCCGCGTCGCCGCCGTCGAGCGGCTCGATGTGTGTTGCCCTCTAGCAGCGGCCGGTCGGTCAGCTTGCCGACCAGCTCGACGAGCGTCTCCATGTGCCGATTCTGCACGCCGAGCGTTTGCTCGAGCAGTTTCCGGCGAGCAGACGTGCGTAGGGGACGTGCGGTTCGGCCCGCATTTGGCCGCTCCGCAAGAGCATGCCGCGGCGTTTGATGCGATTGACACCGAACAGTGAAATAGAGCGTCACGCCAACGACCGGCGACAGCCAAATCAGGCCGACCCAGCCGATCGTCGCCCGCGTGTCGCGCTTGTGGAGCACGGCGTGGGCCGACGTGAACAGCGCAGCCAGAAACAGAGCCGCCGCAAAAAAGTGCGGCCAGAAATCGAGAAACAATTGATAGACGTCGTGTAGCACCTGGATTATCCGCCGAGGATTCGAATTGCCGTAGTGAGACAACGGCCACCGCGTTCTCCAATTCCTAACACTAATCGGAGGAGTTCGGATAGTGCAACAGTCTCATGCCCGTAGCGGAATTCGCCGGAACCCGAGGCACAAGGAAATGGCCACGCAGCAGAGCTCCTGAATTCTCGCGAATTCAGCTACGGGCGACCCGGCCATCCCGTGTGGTTGACGGATTTTTGTCGCCAGTTGTATAATTCGTCCGTCTTAAGAAGCCCTAAACCCATCGGAGGACCATCATGGCCACCACCACCGCGCCCACGGGAGTTCACGACGACATCACCCAATGCATCGGCAACACGCCGCTGGTCAAGTTGCGGCGCGTCGCCGAGGGGTGCGTGGCCACGGTCGTCGGCAAGCTCGAAAACTTCAATCCGCTGTGGAGCGTCAAGGACCGCATCGGCCGGGCCATGATCGACGCCGCCGAACGCGACGGCAAGATCAAGAACGACACCGTGATCATCGAGCCCACCAGCGGCAACACGGGCATCGGCCTGGCCTTCGTCTGCGCGGCCCGCGGCTACAAGCTGATGGTCACCATGCCCGAGAGCATGAGCCTCGAACGCCGGCGGATGCTCAAGGCGCTGGGCGCCGAGCTGATCCTCACGCCGGCGGCCGAGGGAATGCCCGGCGCGATGCGCAAGGCCGAGGAGCTGGTGGCCGCGAACAAGAACTACTTCATGCCGCAGCAGTTCAAGAACCCGGCCAATCCCGAAATCCATCGCAAGACGACGGCCGAGGAAATCTGGCGCGACACCGACGGCCAGGTCGATATCTTCGTGTCCGGCGTCGGCACCGGCGGCACGATCACCGGCGTGGGCGAAGTGCTCAAGGAGCGCAAGCCGAGCGTGAAGATCGTCGCCGTCGAGCCGACCAACAGCCCGGTCATCACGCAGCGCACGCGCCGGCCAGGACCGCTCAAGCCCGGCAGGCACACGATTCAGGGGATCGGCGCCGGCTTCATTCCCGACATGCTGAACGTCGACATCATCGACGACGTGGTGCTGGTGCAGGACGAGGACGCGATGGAAACGGCCCGCGCAACTGGCCAAGCTCGAAGGCCTGATGTGCGGCATCAGCTGCGGCGCCGCCGGCCTGGGCCGCGCGTGCAAGTGGCCAAGCGCCCGAGAACGCCGGCAAGCTGATCGTCGTCGTCCTGCCCGACCTGGGCGAACGGTATCTGTCGACGAAGCTGTTTCCGGAGTGAATCGGCGGCGGAATTTCAATTTGCAGGATGCGAACAAACGGCGCCGAAGGCGAGGCACAACCTCGCAATCGGAGGCTCGCAGGCGGGCCGCGTAAATCGATCATGATGGCTTCCACCATGAGGTTGCAATGGAACCGGTCCCGCATGCAAAACCCGGCGAGACGGGAAGATCAGGCTCCGACGCCGTGCAAGTTCCATGGGTTTCCGACTCGCCGCACCCTGGCGAGGCGCCGGTCGCGATGCGCAGCGATTCGCCGGCCCCGGCAACTGCGGTAACCCCGCCACGAGTGGTGCCGCACTCGGTTCCCCATGCCGACCACACCCGCCTCTGGATCATCGGCGCGATCTCCCTCGTGGCGGTTGCCGCGGCCGCGTGGTTTGGCATTCCGTTCGTATATCGAGCGATCAACACGGTATCGACGGACGACGCTTACGTGAATGGCCACGTCACGTTTGTTGCGCCCCGCGTGTCCGGCCAGGTCGTCGATGTGCGCGTTGACGATAACTACAAGGTCCACAAGGGGCAAATCATCGTGCAACTCGACAAGCGGCCGTATGAGGTCATTCGCGACGCGAAGCGAGCGGCCCGCGATGTTGCCAAAGCCAACGTCACCGTAGCCGAGGATCAGGTGCGCGCCGAGATCGGGCAAGTCCGAGCGAATCGCTTCAAGCTGCAGCACGCCATCGAGGATGTGAAGAATCAGATTGCTATCCTCCGCGCTAATGTCGCCGCTTTGGAAACCGCCAAAGCCAAGCTGGCCCGAGCCGAGGCCGATTATAAACGGCGCTCAAAAGATCCACGAGACGAACCCGGGAGCCATCAGTGAAGAGGATCTCGACAAGTACAAGGAAGCCTATCGCGTGGGGGACGCGCAAGTCACGCTGGCCTTGCAACAAGTTTATCAGATTCGCGTCAGCCTCGGTTTGCCCGAGAAACCCGAGCACGGCGATGATCTGACCGAAGTGCCGCCGGACCTCGATCAAAATTTTTCGACCGTGCGGGAGGCGCTCGGCCAGTTGATGCAGAGCGCCGCGCCATTGGGAGTCGTTCCGTCGTCGTTCAACATCAAGCCCGACGAGAAGATCGCCGATTTCTACAAGCGCGATCCCGCAGGGAATCATCGATCGCATCTACGCCAAAATCCTCGAAGGATGCGCCGGCCATCAAGCAGGCCGAGGCGAAGCTGGCCGCAGGCGCAGCGCAATCTCGACCAGGCCAAGTTGAATCTTGCGCTATTGCGACGTGCTGTGCGGAAATCGACGGCGTCGTCACGCGGCGCAACGTGAATCCCGGCAACAACGTGATCGTCGGGCAAAGCCTGATGGCGGTCCGATCGCTGACGGAAATCTGGATCGACGCCAATTTCAAGGAGACGCAGCTCGCCGATCTGCGGATCGGCCAGCCGGTCGATCTGGATGTGGACATGTACGGCAGCCGGCAAGCACTTCAAGGGCCGCATCTCCGGCTTCACGATGGGAACCGGCTCGACGCTGGCGCTGCTGCCCGCGGAGAATGCGACGGGCAACTTCGTGAAGGTCGTGCAGCGGCTGCCGGTGCGGATCGACCTGATGGATTACGATCCCGGACAAGATCGCCGCTGTTCATCGGCTTGTCGGTGACGCCGTACGTTCGCGTGCAACGAAGACGCCGACCGGCCCGGACGCGGGCAAGGTGCTGCAGCCGTATCTGCCGACCGACGGTCGCCGACCAAGCCAGCCCGGAGGCACGACAGCCATGACCGCCATGGCCGCGACGATCGGCCGTCCCGCTGGCGCGGCGGCGATCAGTCCCTGGCTGGTCGCCGTCGGCGGTGGTGATCCCGACCTTCATGGAGGTGCTGGACACGACGATCGCCAACGTCGCGCTGCGCTACATCGCCGGCGGCTTGTCGGCGCCGGTCACCGACAGCGAATGGGTCATCACCAGCTATCTGGCGGCCAACGCGATCATCCTGCCGATTTCCGGCTGGCTCGGCGACGCGGCTGGGCCGGCGGAATTATTTTCTGCTGTCGATCGCCGTGTTCACCTTGGCGTCGGCATTGTGCGGCATGGCGACGAGCCTCGAACGCGCTGATCGCGTTCCGCGTGCTGCAAGGGTTGGCCGGCGGCGGATTGCAGCCGTCGAGCCAGGGCATTCTGCTCGATGCGTTTCCGCCGGAAAAGCAGGGCGCGGCCATGACGCTGTTCGGCATCGCCGCGCTGCTCGCGCCGGTCGTCGGGCCGACGCTGGGCGGCTACATCACCGACAACTATGGCTGGCGCTGGATCTTTTATCTCAACGTGCCCGTCGGGCTGCTGGCCCTGGTGATGTGCAGCGCTGTGGTCGACCGATCCGGATTATCTGAAGGCCGAGCGCGGCCAAGATGCGCAAGCAACGCCAGCGATTCGATACGCTCGGGCCTGTGCCTGCTGAGCGTGACCATGGTCTGCTGGGAAATCATGCTGAGCAAAGGGCAGGAATGGGATTGGTTCGGCGATCCGTTCTGCGCGTGCAGACGCTGCTGGTCCTGTTCGTGCGTCTGCCTTGCCGGGCCTGATCTATCGCGAGCTGCGGATCGCCAATCCGCTGATCAATTTTCGGACGCTGGCGGACCGGAATTTCCGCTCCTGCTGCATCATCATCTTCTGCGCGTTCGGCGTGCTCTACGCCAACACGACGACGCTTCCCGGCCTGCTGCAATCGCTGTTCGGCTACGACGCGACGACGTCGGGACTGGTGCTTTCGCCGGCCGGGATTGTTTGCGGTCATGATGCTGTTCGTCGTCGGCATGCTGCTGGCGCGGGGCGTCGATGCGCGCTATCTGATGGCCGCGGGATTGCTCACGCTGGCGGTCGGGAACTACTGGATGTCGCTGCATGAATCTGGACATCAGCCCCTGGCAGGTGGTCTGGCCGCGGGTGGTGGTGATCGCCGGCTTGTCGATGCTCTTCGCCCCGCTGAACGTGGCGGCGTTCCTGCACATCCCCAGGGAGCTGCGCGGCGCGGCCGTCGGATTGCTGGCGCTGCTTGCGCAACGAAGGCGGCAGCGTCGGGACGTCGGTCGCCCAGACCATTCAGGAACGCCGCGAGCAGTTTCACACGCTGCGGCTCAACGAAAAGCTCGACCCGCTGAACCCGGCCGTCAACCGATTGCTCCAGCGAGGCCAGGCGTTCTTCCTGCAACAAACCGGCGACGCGCCGCTGTCGCAGCAAATGACCTTGCAAGCGCTGCAAGACGCTGCGCGATCAGCAGGCCTCGTCGCTGGCCTATTTCGACGTCTTCTGGGTCTCCGCGGCCCTGGCGCCGTCCTGCTGGTGTTTCTGGTTCTGCTCATGCGCCGCTCGGTGGCGGAGAAGGGGGCGCATATCGCGGCGGAGTGAATTGCACGCGAATCGGTGATTTAAATATCGTCCCGAGAAACTGCAGTATAATCCTCGGAGCATCCCGGGGATGCTCTAACCATCCTTCCCATCAGGAGTCGAATCATGTGCTGTTTCTCCCGTCCGGTCGATGTCGTCGCCAACACGAACATCTTCGCCCGGCCTCGGAAGACGGCCGGCAATTCCTCGTCTATAGATGACGCTGTCGGCCAAGGAAGACCTGGCGATGATCCTGCCGATCCCGACGCCGGAGGACGCCGAGGAGGCCGTCAAGTTCATCAACCTGGAGAAGTACCGGACTTCTTCAAGGACATGCTCGACGGCTTTCCCCGCCACCTCCCCCACGGGGCGACTGCGCAGCCCGAGGCCACAGACGACGATGCCAAACCGAAGCCATCAAGGTCGTCGAGGTCGGCAGCTTCGAGGCGTCGTTCGTGCCGAGCGTCGCGGACTTCGCCCGGCTCGACGAGCGATTCCGTCTGCCGGACGGCGGCATGGGACAAGCTGCCGCAGTACAAGGAATCCGGCTTCGCCGTCTTCAAGCTGAAGAAGGGGAGAAGAAGATACATCCGATGGCGTTCGACTTTCCCCGCGCCAACGCCAAGAAACTGTTCTTCCCCACCGTCCACATCCACGACGGCAAGGTTCACGACAAGGCCGACTTCGATCACGCTCTCTATTGCCAAGCAGCCGAGCCGCAAGACAAGAAGCAACTGCTCCACTGTGCGATTCGTGGCCCCGCCGAAGCATTCGCCGACATCGAGCGAGCCAAGAAGCTGCTCGACCCCAAGGCCCATGTTTATATGACCACGATCCGCGGTATGCAGAAGAACCAGGACACTCTGGTTTGACGTCGAAGGAAGTTGAACAGGAGCAAACAGAGGAAACAGAGAGGACGGAGTTGAATTCAAGTCCTCTGTTTCCTCCCTGTTCAGTTCCTTTTGACTGACTTGTGTGCTTACCCGCTTGCGGTGCAAAAAAAAGGGCCGCTCTTGGGCTGCCGGCGTCGATCGAGTTTTCGTTCGCAGCTTTTGCAAACCGCCTAGCGAATTTTCAGTAGCTTTTCGGCTTCCGCTTCGGGCAGCTGTGCCGGCCGCATTCACGGCGTCGTGTTTGACGTCTTGCTCCAACTGTTTCGGAGTCGGCAGCGGTAGCCGGCCGCACAATCACCGGAACCGGCTGCAGGTCGGGATGATGCGGCACGTCCTCCAGTTGAAACGCCGTCGCCTGCCGGACGTCGCTTTGCGCATTGACGATCGTCGCATCGGCGGCGCGATTCAAATCGTGGGCCGCATGTTCCACGTCGTGAACCGCCTGATTCACGTCGGCCGTAGCTGCATGAGTAAGCTGCTGAGCATCATGCTTCGCCTCGCGGTCTCCATGAGCATCGCCACAGCCCGCAGCAAACAAGGGCTACACCGTTAACACCCGCCATCGCGAACATCGAAATCCGTTTCATGGTTCTTCTCCTCGAACGAACTAAAGAAAAATGGGTTTGCGATCCTGCGTCCCGACTTCGTTAGCGGCGAACAAATCGCGTTCGCTTAGAAATGCCCGCCAAGCTGTTCGCGGCGGACGATACCCCATCGCTCGCCTTCTCCCTAGATCATCCCATAAACGGCAAGCTAGCACGATCGAAGCGATTGCCTCTTGTCGAGCAACTCATTGCCGCTCATCGACTTTGAGCAGGCCGACTGCGGCACATCGCCGGCCGGTATTAGTCGACGCTACTTCGGCGCCGGGCAGCCGCTTCGCTGCCGGGTCGCTCGGGTGCTTGTCCCAGAGGAGGAACTCGAACAGATCGACCAGCTCTTTCTCCGTGAGCTGTTTTTCCAAGCCCTCGGGCATGAGCGAGAGCTTGCTCACCGTGATCGAATCGACTTCGCCGCGGGAAATCGTGTCGAGCTTGCCCCCTTGCTCCTTGAGCACGACGCGCTGTGGGTTGTCTTCGACAAGCAAGCCGGTCAACGAGCGGCCGTCGGTAGTGGTTACGAGCCGGGCTTGATAGCTGGCGCCGATCACGAGGCTGGGGTCCAAGACGTTTGAGAGCAATTGATCGAACGAGGCCCGGCCGTTGGCTGAAATGTCGGGACCGACGTCCTGCCCTTCGCCGTAGATCTTGTGGCATTGGGCGCAGACCTTTTTGAAGACAAGTTCCCCTTGTTTTGCGTCGCCGCGCTTTTGCTGAAGCAGTTTTCGCACTTCGGCGACGACTTGCTCGCGCTGAGGATTGCGGTCGGCTCGGATCGATCCCCATTTGGCGGTCACGAGTGCGACGAGATCCTTATCGCGGCTGGCTAAGAGTTTCTGGACTTGGTTGACATTCAATGCGCTGGACGGAATCTCTTGCCGCCCGATCGCTTCCAACAGCGGCTTGGCCCATTCCGGGCGTTGCGTGAGCAGCTCGATTGCCTTGGGCTGCAATTCCGGCTCGAGCTGCCGATAGCCTTTCAACACGATATCGCCGACGCGGGCGTCTTCCGCCCGGCCAAGCGCGCCAAGCATGGCCGCCCGCAGCCCGGGCGAGTTTTGTTTCGGCTCGGCCAAGATCGCGGCGACCGAATCGAGGGCCGATGCGATCGCGGGCCGCCAACAGCGCCCGAGCGCTTGCAGCCGTCGCGCGTCGGGCTGATCGGTCGCGGCGAGCGTCTTGCGAATCGCTTCGATCGCGACTGGGTCTTTCCAAGTCGCGGCCAAGAGCGCGGCGTCCATGAAGAGCGGGCTCTTCGTGGGCCGGCGATGACCTGCGCCAAGAGCGGCTCGAGCTTCACTTTCAGCTCGTCGAGCCTCGCGCCGGTCAGCTCGCGATTCTGAATCTTGAGAGCCAGCATCGCCAGACATTTCTGGCTCGCTCCCACGTCGGGATGGTCTCCATTCGAAACAAGCGCGAAGAACCGCACGATCGGCTCGATGTCGGGCTTCGCTCGCCCCATCACCCGTTCGATCAGTCGCGGCATGAATTCGGCAAAGGCCGGCGAGCCGCGCAGCTCTTCGTTTTCCGCGACCTTCTTGAGAATCTCGTCGGCATGATCTTCTAAAAGCGGACTTAGGTTCTGCCAAACGATGGCCGGGATCAGCGGATCTTTTCCGGCCCGCGCGAGCACGTCGAGCAGTCTTCCCGCTGGATTCTCTGGTTGATCTTCGCGGCGGCAATGGCGATCTGCAATTGCACGTCGGGCGACGAATCGCCGCCCAGAGCAGCAAGCTGCCGCTCGATCGCCGGATCGACCTTCCCCGCGACCTTGGCCTGGTTCCCCAGCGCTCGCACGGCCCAAGCACGAATCGTCGGATCGGCATCCTTGAGCAATTTGAGATGAAACTCCGCGTCTAGCGGACCCGCGCCAATCAACGACCACAGCGCGTGCATCCGCCCTTTATGCGGCGCGCTGGAATCGAGCACGAGCTTTTCCAGCAGCGGCCGCGCTTCGGCGCTATTCCGCTCGGCCAGCAGCCGCTGGGCCGTTTCGCGGTAATAAATGTTCGGGCTCTTCAGCCGCTCGACGAGCTGCGCATCGGTTTCTTTGCCGAGATCGATCTTGCCCGCATGCGGCGTTCCCTTGTAGCTGATGCGATAGAGCCGGCCCTTGGCGCGATCGATGCCCGCCGGATCGCGCTGGGCGTCCTGATAACAGTGATATCGGTCGTACCAATCGAGCACATACAGGCAGCCGTCCGGGCCGATCTTCTGCGAGACGGGCATGAACCAGGCGTCGTTCGCCGTGAGAAAATCCGGTTCAGTGTCGCCGATGTAGGTCGAGCCGTTGCGGCGGAGCGAATCGACGTTCAGGCAGCCGCCATGAATGTTGCCCATCAACAGCTTATCGCGATATTGTTCCGGAAAAGCGTCGGTGTCCAGATAGAGCAGCCCGCAATAGGCCGCCTTCTGATGATGCTGCTTCACGATCGACGGCAGGATCCAAGTGAACGGCGGATACGGGCCGCCTTGCCGCTGGTAGTAGCCGGTCTCCGTGAGATGCCAGAGATGATCGACGACGCATGCGCTGATGAACGCGCTCCCCTCGGGGTCCCAGGCGATGCCCCAAGGATTGCTCGTGCCCTCGCAGAACAGCTCGAAATCGCGCGTCCGCGGATTGATGCGAAACATCGCACAGGTGAAGCGGAATTCCTTGCCGTGCTGCTTGACGAGGGCTTCGTTGAACACGCCATTCAAGTCCGTAGAGATAGCCGTCGGGACCCCAGGTGAGCGAATTCGGCAGCTCGTGCGTGTCGAAGCGGCCGAAGCCGGTGACCACCACCTCGCGCTTGTCGGCCTTGCCGGTGCCGTGCGTGTCTTGCATGAACAAGATGTCGGGCGAATTGCAGACCCAGACGCCGCCATGCCCGACCGCGATGCCCGAGGGGATGTTCAGCCCGTCGGCGAAGACGGTGATCTTGTCGTAGTGCCCGTCCCCTTTGGTCGATTCGAGCACCTTGATCCGATCGCGGCCCGGGCCCGGCGTCTTGCCGCGGATATTCGATGCTCTCGGTGATCCAGAACCGGCCGCGTTCGTCGATCGTCATCGCCACGGGGTTAACGATGTCGGGTTCGGCGGCGACGAGTTCGACCGAAAAGCCCGGCGGCAACGTCATTTTCTTCATCGCCTCGGCGGGCGAAAGCGCTGCCCCTGGCGGCTTGTCTTGACCGTGAGGAATGACGTCGTCGGCGGCGCGGGCGGCCAGCGGAAAAATTGCGAAGGCGATTAACGCCACTCGCGAGGGACAAGTGCCGCCGGACGCAAGTGATGCGATTTACGAAAGACCGACTCATCGAGGATTCTCCGGTGTGCGATCGACGAAGGGCGAAGGGCAAATCAGCAAAGTGCCCATTATGGATGCTGCGCGCCAAGGAGCAAGAACGGCGCCAGAGTGGACTGATTTCCAGTCGCCACAGACATCGGGTCAAACCGGAGAGCAGGGTGCCATGCCCAAGCGATCCGCGAAGAATCCTCGCCTTGCCCCTATTTCCAATCGCTCGATTGGGCATGTGGAGCAATCGCGGCCCCGCCAACATGCCCAGCCGAGCCGCGGAGATCGGTGGCCAAACAACTCGATTGGCGCTCGACTGGGCATGGCACCCGATTCGCGAGTTCGCCTCGCACTTCTTGACATTCGGCCGGTCAAGTGCGGACAATCAAGGAAGTGAACGAGGCAACCCTTTGGAGAGTCGAGAGATGAACATGTCGTCGGACCA